>CAVWEF010000011.1:0-293942 GCA_963753925.1 uncultured Alphaproteobacteria bacterium | reverse complement strand
CCAAGTCGAACCGGCCTTCGGCCTCGCCAGCGAACATCGCGATGCCCATGTCGCGGCAGGCGTCGAGCTCGACGGCGCCCCCCTCCAGCATCGACAGGCAGCCCGATACGTGGAATTCGCCCATGGCAACTTGATTTCGGTTCTCCGAAACGGTCGCGCAACATCGAGCGCGCGCGGGTACTGGTTCGACTGAACGCCGACAAGTGCGACAAGCCCAAAATCAGCATGTCGCCGGAAGCGGGCGAGAAGTTCCGGCACTTTGATGCGCGCGTTGGTTTCATCGATGACAGTGATGTCGATGTCGACGTCCGAGCCGAGCACTTGCCGTTCGGCGCAATCGGCCGCGATACTGTAAACGGCAGCGAGCGAATTTGACGGAATTATCGCCCGCCACCAGCGGATCACATACCCTTCATCGTCATAATGCGACGGCTTAATCAAAATGAGCTGGAAGCGGGACTTGGCGACCACGGGGATACTTCCGAGATTTCTACGGTGGTATTTTGCATGTGCAGAAGGTGCATCCTAGCAACATAAACTCCGCATGTCCGCTAATGGAATGGTCCGGCCGTGCTCCTTGTCTTTGGCGCCCCCGTCCCAGCTTCTAACGCTGGTGGGGAGCAGGAGCACCACGTCGCGGCCCCGGTCGGCCTTCCAGATAGCGTGCCGTTCATGGACCCTTGGCGGCGCTGGTAGCTCAGGCGCCCGCCGGACCGCCGTCCCGAACTCACCGGATAAGGGCAGAGGGAATTCGTCAGCCGACCTGGTGGTCCGAGGCCATGACTGGCGCCGGCGTCATCTGAGGAGGTCCGGAGGGTAATTGCCCCGCACGAGATGTCAAAGATCAAACGCAGCCTGCGTCCCTCTCAGCAAAACCAAGCGCGTAAGTCATTATCGGTGACGAGCGTCTGGCGAATTCGCTTGGCTCGTGCGCTGCTCTAAGAACGCCGCGATTCGTTCAAGTGGGACGCCGTCGAGTCGATAAACCACGAGGTTGAATCTTGAATTGACGAGGCGATATTTTCCGTCGTCCGACTTCTGAGGCGATAGCCCTCACGCCTCGCAAACTGCCAAATCGCGAGTTCTCGTTGCATGTCTTTGCCGCACTCGCCCCCGATGGGAGCCAAAAGTTCAGCATCATTTTCCCGATACTTCAACCGCGGCATACGTACTCGCGCGATAGTAAGGCAGCAACGCTGCCGCTATCGGCGTCCCCGCGTCACTACGATCGCGATGGCCGCCCGATCGGACAACCCTCCTGACCGATCCTTCAAATCTGCGTGAGGCAATCGCGCACTAATCCCGTAGCCGTGAGCTCGTCTTGTCGAGCTAGACGTCTCGGCTCATGATTGCAGCGCCGCTCCATGAAATATCCAGGGAGGACCACATGCCGACTTTTATGATGTCACTGAATTGGACCGACCAGGGAATCCGTGCGATAAAGGATCGCCGAAGCGCTCCGACGCAGCGCGTGATCTCGCTAAGAAGGTCGAAGTCGAGATCAAGCATCTTTATCTCACTAGCGGCGACAGCGATCTCGTCATTTTCGTTGACGCGCCGAGCGGCGACAGCGTCGCCAAATTCGCGCTGGCGGTCGGCTCGTTGGGCAATGTACGAACTCGCACCGCCCGCGCATGGTCGGCAGAGGAATATCGAAGAATTATCTCGGAGCTGCCCTGAAATGGTGAAGGAGCGACGCGCCCGTATTGCTCTCGTCTGTCAAGGACGGCATGATCGCCTCATGGGCAGTAGTCGCACTCGGTCACCAACGCCCGACTTGTTCGCGACGGAGCCGGCGCGCTCGTCGTCAACGCCAGTCTCGCCAGCGAGTACGATCGCCGACGGCAGCGCTCAGACTACTTCAGCGTCCTACGCGTTGCCGCAAGACCTGCCGAGCGCGCTCGGACGCTTGAATGATGACCAGCTTGATCGATTGTCGGCGGCGGTGATCGCCGAGCAGAAGCGACGCGGGAAGCCGCCCTCCTCGTTGAGTGAGCCCTCGCGCAAAGCGCGGACCAGAGAGGCGGCACCGCTGCTGGCACAGGGGAAACTGAACGCTATTCGCGCTGCGTTTAAGGCTGGCGTCACACCATCGCGAATGGCTCGAGAATTCGGGATCGCCCAGTCGGACGTGAGGAAGGCACTGGCCAGAGATTCTTTCAAGTGACGCGCGGCCATCGATGATCGCGACTGGAATGCGGAAGAGGTAAGAGTCTACGACGACGCTAATTCGTCGAGTTTGCCAGATTTCATGATCAGCCATGACGAGCCTTCTCTCATACGCTGCCTCAATATGATGATTGCACGTTAGCGATATGGAATAGCAATGGAACTCGAACAGGCATTGTCAGTCTTATCGCGACAACTATTGTGCGGACGGCGTTCGACTGCATTGTCGTTTTGCTTGATGACCCAGTCGTCAGCGCTATGACGCTTGATTTCTAGTCGTCTACAATCAGCGCTCTTCCAATCTCGCGCGCCGGCGATCTAGCGATCTGATTGACTCAGCGAGCTCCGATCCAATCGATTGATCTAGCGATCAATTGCCTGCCCTCTGGGCAGGGCGCGCTCGGCCTTCGGCCTCGCGCGCGTTCTGTTCGTCGTCGTTTTATTTTTTGCTTTTTCCTCGAATTCGATCGACGATCTCTTTTGTTTCATGGGTTCGCTCCGAGCATAGAGCGCCCTGAGAAGGGAACGCTCTATGCCGGCAGGCCCTGTTTCATTGGGACGGCCCGTCGCATGACTTCGGATCGCACGCTCGTCTCGTCGAGCACGGGAGGCTACGCTGTCTCCGTTCGCTGTGCGGGTACGCCCAGGATCGCTCCTGGCGCAGCGGTTGTCTGCGGCCCCGGCCATCCGAAGCGACCAGGCAGAATAGGTGGTCGATATCTCCACCATCTCGCCGACTAGATTTTGCGGACATATCGGCTTCGGTCCGTAGGCATGATCAGCAGCAGGGGCACGCCATCGCTATGGCGTGTTTGCGAGGGTTGCCGACCACCCTTGGGTCCGCACTAGCCGCGTGTTTTTCGTAATGCTCGGATCTGCTGGTAGGATTATTTATGGCGCGCCGACAGGCTCGTCAGCACGGCACGTGGGGGCACATTGTGCGACATCCGTCATTCCTCAGCAGCGTCACTCTGGGCAACTACACCTGATAGGCGGCTTGCACGACCGCGAAAGCGACCACACATAAATGCGACTGATGGACCATGATGGACGTGATATCCAGAACGGCTCTGTCCGCGAGTCGAAAGCCCCGACCGAAGTCGGGGCTTTCGTTTTCTACACGCGACAGGCTGCCCTTAGAGGGTTGTCAGCCAGCGCGGCTGAACCGTGTGTAAATCGGCGCCGAACTAGGCCTCTTGAACTGAGGACAGTAATTCCTTGTGGCGAATAACAAAATCTGCGTTGAGGTGGGGTCCCAATCGGCGCCGATAGTGACCCCACCTAGACCGATTTTTCTTATTTGCCTTCAGAGCATTGCTGCCAGATCCTCCAGCGAATTGCCCCCCACGCCGAGTTCACAATCTGCAGAAGGATTTCGCCGCGCTGGCTGAGACCATGGCGCTCGCCGCCGGCATGAAGCTCACGTCGGAAAACAAGAATATTGGCACTAAATTGTAATTGGCTCGCGCAGCACAAATTGCCGGCCGCTACGACGCCTCGGCTAATTACGATCTGGTCAAAGGCTAGCTTGCCTAAAATTGCGGCGCGGGTTCGCCTAATGGATGGTTATGGAAATTCTGCTGATTGGCGCCGGATAATTTGAACGAGCTGCCGGAACAAGAGATCATATTCCTAGCTATTTTCTCAAAACGGATGGTGCAGAAAAGCCAGGTCAGGTCACTGTTGCCTTGGTAGCTCCAAGCCCGCGCAGCAGAAACGCCGTTAGCCCTTGTAAGATGGCTTCGTGTGACACCTTGCGTCTCAGATTCCACTGACGCAGAGCCACGATCGTAGGCAGAAAGGTTATGATGTTGACCGCCAGCCAGCGGTTTTCGACCTTGATGCCGTTCGATTTGATGGCGTCCCGCAACACGTCGTCAACGAAATCATGAAAAGCGCCGACTCGCGCCAGGATCGCGCGCAACGCCCTCCGATCCAGCGCATGCCCTTCTCGGTAGATCAGCAGGATTGAATCCTGATGATCGTACATGGCCTGGACGATGGCGCGAATCGTCGACTCGAGCAAGACGGATGAATTGTCGACCCGGTCAATCGCCTCTCGGATCGCGGCCTGATAAGCCGTCACAACCTTATCGCAGACCAGATACAGGATGTCGTCCTTCGATCGGACATAGTTGTAGATGGTTCCCTAAGTCATGCCTGCGGCGTCTCCGATTTCGCGAACGGTCGCTGCATGAAATCCTTGCTTCAAAAATACCTTGATCGCGGCGGCAACGAGAAGATCCCGCCGGTCTTCAATTTTTCGCGCATTCTTGATGTTCGAAACGACGCGACGCGTGCGTTTCGAGCGTTGAGCGGCGCTTGACACTTCGGCACTCCTGGTCTGTACTGAGCGCTCAGTCACTTTTATCTCACTTGGTCGGGACGTGTCGAGCGGTGGCGACCAGGCCCCGCGCTGGGAGGGGGAGCCGGATGCGGATTCCTGATCCGCCGCTTCCGCCGGAGCGAATGGCGGAATTCACCCGCGCCGGATACTGGCGTGAGACAACCAGTAATGACGACCTCGAGCGCCAGGCCCGCGTCAACGCAGACAAGATCGCGATCCGCGACGCGCGCTCGACGATCACGTATCGGGAGTATTTCGACCGGGCACAACGGCTCGCCGCGCATTTCGTCAAGCTTGGTTTGGGTGGGGACGATGTCATAGCCATCCAGTTGCCGAACTGGAATGAATTCGCCGTCGCCATCAATGCGGCCATGCTGGTCGGCATTCCGTTCTGCCAATATCACAGCGACTTCCGCGAGCGCGAGGTCGAATTCATTCTTTCTTTCACTGGAGCGTCGGCGCTCATCTTGCCGCGTGAGTTTCGTCGCTTCGACTATCTCGCCATGTTGCAAAATCTCCGGCCAAAGCTTCCAGCCCTTAAGCATGTCTTCGTCGTCGGCGATGATGTCCCTCCCGAGTACTTCGATCTGCGACGGTATCTCGAATCGTCGCAGCGGCCCGAGCTAGGTGAACCGGAGCTGAGAAACCGCCGCCCCAACGCGAACGCGTTCATGCGCACCGCGTTCACGTCTGGCACAACGGGCGATCCAAAGGCGGTTCTGCATCTGCACAACACGACCAACAGCGCCGTCCACTTTCTCAACGAGGGACAGCGGATCGGTCCGGACAGCGTTTTCCTCGTGTTTCTGCCGGCCGGCCTGAATTGGGGCCTGTTCAACGTGCTGCAGGCGCTAGCCGCGGGCTGCAAAATGGTGCTGCAAGACATATTCCGGCCGGAAGAAGCGCTTGAAATCATCCAGCGTGAGAAGGTGACCCATTTCTGCTGCGCCCCAGCGCATCTCGTGGCCCTGCTGAACGTGCCCGGAGTCGAGAACTACCAACTTGGCTCGCTTCAAGTGATGATGACTGGCGGCGCGTCCTGCCCGATCGAGGTGATTCGCGAGGTGCGACAGAAGCTGCCCGGACACCTGCTCGAAATGTACGGCATGCTGGAAGTTGGCTCTCAGGCGCACACACGGCTCGATGAAGATCCCGAAAAAGTTTGTGGGCTGGTCGGGAGACCGCTGCCGCAGATGGGCGTGATCGTGATCGACGATCAGGGCAAGGAGGCGCCTGCCGGAGTAACCGGCGAAATCCTGACGCGCGGGCCGTCAGTGGCTATCGGCTACTACAATAATCCCGACGCGAACGCCAAAAGTTTCAGGCCCGACGGCTGGTTCCATACCGGCGACCTCGGCGTATTCGACGAGAACGGTTATTTGAAAATTGTCGGCCGCAAGAAGGAGATGTTGATCCGAGGCGGCGCCAACATCTACCCGCGCGAGATCGAAGAGGTGTTGTATCAGTATCCAAAAGTGCGCGACGCTGCAGTTGTCGGGGTGCCCGACTCTCGGCTCGGCGAGCGCGTTTGCGCCTGCTTAGTGCTCAAGCCGGGCGAGACAATGACTTTCGAGGAGATGATCGCATTTCTGAAACCCAAAATCGCCACCTACAAGCTTCCAGAGTTTCTTGAAATTCTCGACGATCTTCCGCGCACCCCGACGGGAAAGATTCAAAAGACGCCGCTGCGTGACATCGTTCTGGAAAAGCGCGCGGCCCGGGCCTGAGCTTCGACAACTGAAACTGCGCCGGTAAACCGGCGCGATGGGAGGAAACGATGCGACGGAACCTAACGATTGGCTTGCTTGTCGGGCTGTTCGCGGCCCTCTTCGCAACCATCACGTACGCTGAAGTTGGCGTCAGCAACGACACCATTTTGATCGGCGCCTATGGTCCGATTACCGGCCCGGCGGCCTTTGTGGGGCTGGGCGGACGGGACGGTGCGGAGATCGCTCTTGAAGAGATCAACGCTGCCGGCGGCATCAACGGCCGCAAGCTGAAGATGATCTTCGAAGACGACGGCTTCTCCCCGACTAAGGCGCTGGCTGCGGTCAAGAAGCTGATCGAACATGACAAGGTGTTCATGATCTTCGGGCTTTCCGGCAGTAATCCGACCGTTGGGACGCTCGAGTACCTCAAGGACCTGAAGGTGCCGAACTATGTGGCAATCGCGTCGGCGCCGCAGGTTACGCATCCTTTCAATCGCTATTTTTTCCGCGGCGGAACAACCGAAGCGGCCCGCTACGGCGAACTCTATTCGGAATTCCTCACCCAATTCCTGCTCGCCAAGCGCATCGCGATCCTGAGCGGCAGCGATGAATTCCCGAAAAACGAGGGCGATGCAACCGAACACTACTTACAACAGTGGTATAATATAAAACCGATCCTACGGGTTGAATTCAAGGTCGGCGACAAAGACTTCACGCCGCAACTCCTGAAAATCAAGGAAGCCAATCCCGAGATCATCATGACGCTCGGGCACGTGACGGAAGCCTCCATCATCGTGCGTCAGGCGCGTGAATTGGGGTTACGACAACCGATCTTCGGCAGCGCTGCGATGGTCGACAATGCGCTGATCGCCAACGCGGGTTATGCTGCGGAGGGCTTCATGGGCGGGTGGCTCACGCCGCTGTTCCTCGACTCCGAGCACCCCGACATGCAGAAGTTTAAGCAGGCGTTCGCGAAGAAGTTTCCCAATGCGCCGAAGGGGCGACCAAACGTCTTCGACCTGATCGGCTACGGAGACATGTACGTGGTCGCCGAGGGACTGCGGCGTGCTGGCAAGGACGTCACGCGCGAAACGTTCATCAACGCGCTCGAAACCCTTCATGACTACCGGGTGAGTGAAGTCGCCACGCCGCGCACGTTCACCAACTGGCATCATATCGGTAATCTGCGTATGCAGATGATGGTGGTCCTGAACCAGCATTGGGTACCCTTGCGCTGGGATCCGAGCCATCCGAGCGAAATCCTTGCGAACTACAAGAAGTAGTCGCGCGGTGCGCCGAATGTCCTAGGTCTGCGGCGGTATGTCGAGCACCATCAATCTCCAGCTCCTGATCGCGGGGCTGAGCAGCGGTGCCGTGTACGCGCTGGTCGGACTGGGGCTGGTGATTGCGTTCAAGGCGACCGGCATTCTCAACTTCGCCCAAGGCGAACTCGTCGCCTTGGGCGCCTATATCGCGCTGTTCTTCTCCGCGGTGATGAAGCTTCCATATTGGCAGGTATTCCCGCTGACGCTACTGGTAGCGGCGCTGTTCGGCGCCGTCATGGAGCGGGCGCTCATCCGGCCGCTGATGCGTGCGCCGGCGTTCACCACTGTGGTGGCGACACTGGCGATCGGGCTGATGGTCAAGAACGCGTTGCGACTCACTTGGCAGGAGAGCGTGTCCACGATTTCTTCGCCCTTCGGCTCGAGCACGATTCGGTTCGCCGACGTTAATATCAATCCCCAGTACCTCTGGATCATCGTTTGCTCGCTGCTGATTATGGGGCTGCTGGCTTTGTTCTTTCGTTTCAGCCTCGTCGGCAAGGCGATGCGGGCGGTGGCGCAGAACCAGGAGGCTGCCCGCCTCATGGGCATTCGCGTGAACCGGATCTTTACTGGCACCTTCGCGCTTAGCACCGCCGTCGCTGCACTCGCCGGTATTCTGCTCGCTCCTCTCATCGGCATCCAGGCGGAAATGGGCGGCATCGTCCTCAAGGGCTTCGTGGCGGCAATCCTCGGCGGCTTCAACAGTCTAACCGGTTGCGTGATCGGCGCGGTGATCCTGGGCGTGCTGGAGGCATTTGGCGGCGCCTATATCGGCGGCACCTTCAAGGATACTACGGCGTTCATGCTGTTGATGCTGATCCTGCTCATCCGGCCACACGGGCTCATGGGCCGCGAGGAGGCGCGCCGTGTCTAACCGCACCCGACTGGGGGCATTGGCGGTGCTAGCGATCATCAGCATCGTCGCGCCGATCTTTCTCGATTCTTACTACTGGTTCCTGTTCGGGCTCGCACTGGTCAACATCCTGGTGGCATTGGGGCTTAATCTGCTGACCGGTAACGCCGGTCAGATCTCGCTCTGTCATTCCTCGTTCATGGCCATCGGCGCCTATGCCACCACCTACGCCTCCACGAAACTAGGGATCGCATTCTGGTTCGCATTGCCCATGGGAGGCGCGGTCGCGGCGCTGTTCGGCTTCGTGCTTGGCTTCCCGGCTCTTCGGCTTCGCGGATACTATCTCGCCGTTGTTACACTCGGATTTTTGGAAGTAATCCAGATCGCGATCGAGCAATTGTCGTCGATCACCGGCGGCGTGCGCGGAATGGCGGCCGCGCGGCCGGTGCTGTTTGGCTACAAGCTGTCGAGCGATCTCGCGATGTATTATCTCATCTTGATCGTTGCGGCACTCGGCGTCTGGTGCGCGCGCTCGATCCTAGCCTCGCCAACGGGACGCGCCTTCAATGCCATTCGCAACAGCGAGGCTGCAGCGCAGACCTTGGCGATCCCGCTGGCGCGCACAAAACTTGCCGCCTTCGTGATCTCCGCCTTCTATGCCGGCATCGGCGGCGGACTGTTCGCGAGCCTCGTCGGTTTCATCGACCCGCTCGAATTCGGGATCTCGACGTCGATCCGCTACGTCGTGTTCATCGTGGTGGGCGGTCTCGGATCGGTGGCGGGCTCGGTGCTTGGTGCGGTCGCCCTTACGCTGCTGCCCGAACTTTGCGCGGCTTCGAAGAGTACAACGAGTTCGTGTTTGGCGGCCTGCTGTTGCTTACGCTCATCGTATTTCCCAAGGGCCTAGTAAAACTGTGGCCGCAATCGGCGCCCCGGCTGCCGCTTCGTTTGCGATGGAGGCGCGGCGCGACGTGAGCTTCTTCGCGGTCGAGGGTGCAGCGGTGACCTTTCGCGGCCTGCGCGCGGTCTCGGAGGTCTCGTTCGGACTCGAGGAAGCGCGCATCTACGGCCTCATCGGCCCCAACGGCGCCGGCAAGACGTCACTGATCAATGCGATTTCCGGTCTCGTCCCTTTGTCGGCCGGCCGGGTCCTGCTGCAAGGGCGCGAGCTGCAGCGGATGCCGCCTCACCGCATTGCCGCCGCAGGCATCGGCCGCACCTTTCAGCACGCGGAGGTTTTTCCCGACGGCACGGTCCTTGAGAACGTAATGGCCGGGGCCTACGCGCATCGCCGGTCTTCGCTGTTCGACGATTGTCTCGGCACCCCGCGCAAGGCCGCGGCCGAACGGGACCTGCGCCAACAGGCAGAGGTGATGCTGCGCGCCTTCGGTCTGTGCGACTTGGGCGAGACGCTTGCGGAAGATCTGCCGTTCGGCACCCTGAAGCGCGTCGACCTAGCGCGCGCCTTGATGGCGCAACCTCGCGTTCTCATGCTCGACGAGCCCACCTCGGGCATGAACGAGACCGAAGCGCAGGATATCGTCGGCATCTGCCGCGACATCGCTCGCGAGCATCGAGTCACGCTGTTGATCGTCGAACACAATATGCGGGTTATCATGGGGCTCGCTGAGCGCATCATCGTACTCGACCACGGCGAGAAGATCGCAGAAGGAACTCCGGCGGAAGTGCAGAAGGATCCGCTGGTCGTGACGGCGTATCTCGGGACCACCGAACATGCTTGAGATCAGGGATCTCACGGCCGGCTACGGTCGGACAGACGTCCTGCACGAGGTGTCGGTCACAGTGCCGAGCGGCGGCATCGTCGGCCTCATGGGGCCGAATGGGGCCGGCAAGACGACGCTTGCCCGCAGCATCTCGGGCCTGACGCGGATTCGCGGCGGGGAAATCCAGTTCGAGGGCGTCACGATCAACGGTTGGGCAGCCGAGGACATCGTGGCGGCCGGCGTCATTCACGTGCCGCAAGGCCGCATGCTATTTCCCGATCTCACAGTTGACGAAAATCTCGAACTTGGCGCGTATTTGAAGGACGCACGGCGGGAATCGCGGCAGGCGCGAGAGCGCGTGAGGGATTTCTTTCCGATCCTGCATGAGCGGCGGATGCAGGCCGCAGGTTTGCTCTCGGGCGGCGAACAGCAGATGCTCGCGATCGGCCGCGCGCTCATGGGCCGCCCGCGCCTCTTGATGCTTGACGAGCCTTCGCTTGGCCTTGCTCCGATCATCGTCGACGCCATCTACCAGGCCCTGCGCCAGATCAATGCCGGCGGCGTCACTATCCTGGTCGCCGAGCAGAACGCCATGAAGGTTCTTCAAACCGCTGGATTCGTGTACGTGCTCGAAAACGGCCGCGTGGCGCATGCCGGCTCCAGCGCGGAGCTCGCAGCGAGCGACAGAATCAAACGCAGCTATCTGGGAGTTGTCGAATGACCGTACGCCTGATCGATACACATTCCCATTGGGGAACCCGCCGCGGCTATCCCCTGCAGACGGAAGCAGAGCTCGCCCAGCAAAAGCGAACCTGGCATTCGCAGGCCAGTTTCCGCACCGAGGAAGAGATGGCCGCGGACTTCAGGGCCGCGAATGTCCGGGTCATCCTCGATTTCGGCTATACAAAGTTCCTGCCCGTCGAGGAAGCGAAGCAGGTGCACGATTACGGCTTCGCCACCCAGCGCGCGCATCCCGACGTCATCCTCGGCCACTGGTTCCATTTCCAACCCGAGCTCGGAAAGCCGGCGCTGCACGAGTTCCGGCGTTGTATCGACCAGGGCGGCTTTGTCGGCTTGGCGGTGTCGGGCTCGGCCGGCGTGCCCGCGAGCGATCCAGCCTGGGATCCCTTCTACCGCCTCTGCATCGAAGCCAATGTGCCGGCGTTGATATTCGTTGGGCATACCGGGCTCGGCGCCGGATTGCCGGGCGGATTGGGAATCATTCTCGACCACTGCCATCCGCGCCACCTTGACAATGTCGCCGCACACTATCCCGAGTTGACGATCGTTGCCGCTCGCCCGGGCTGGCCGTGGCAGGCGGAAACGATTTCCGTTCTACTGCACAAGGCGAACATCTGGTATGAGCTGCACGGCTGGTCACCTCGCTACTTCACGCAGGACCTTAAGCACGACATTCCGCGGCGTCTTGCCGACCGGGTTATGTTCGGCGCGGATTATCCGCTCCTGCGGTACGACCGCTTGGTGTCGGATTGGCGCGAACTCGGATATTCGGAGGGCGTTCTGGAAAAGGTGTTCTTTCGCAACGCTGAACGCTTCCTCAAGCAAGTGGGGCGCGCATGAACCTCGGCCTGAAGAATCGCGTCGCCCTAGTGAACGGCGCGAAGTCAAGGCATCGGCTATGGCATTGCGCGCATGCTTGCGGCCGAAGGCGCGCGCGTCGCCATAGCGGCGAGGCGGGAAACCCCACTGCTCGCCGCCGCAGAGCGCATCCGAGAGGAAACTGGCGCGCAAGTCGAAGCGGTCCAAGGCGATATAAGAAAGGCCGAGGATTGCCAGCGGTCTAGTGGCGGAAGCGACCGACCGGTTCGGCGCGTTGCATATTCTGGTCAACAATGACGGTGCGCCGCCGCTTGGGCGGCTGCTCGATTTCGACGATGAGGCCTGGCGCAAAGCGATCGAGCAGAATTTGATGAGCGTGGTTCGCCTGGTGCGGGCCGCGGTGCCTCACATCAGGAAGGCCGGCGGCGGCAGCATTCTCAACATAGCCGCGCTTTCGATGTTGCAGCCGATGCCAGAATTCGGGCTTTCGGTTTCGACCTGGGCCGCCGTGATGGGCTTTGCGAAAACCGCCTCGATCGAATTCGGCCCAGATGGCATAACAATCAACACCATTTGTCCGGGCCTCATCGAAACGCCTCGCCTGCATTTGGTGACGCAGCAGTCGGGCGAGGCAATGCACAATGTGGAGGCCACCATTCCGGTGCGCCGAATCGGATCAATTGACGATCTGGCGGCGCTCGCCGTGTTGTTAATCTCCCCGCGAGCGTCCTATATCACGGGAACGACCATTCAGGTTGACGGCGGGGCATTGCGGAGTTTGCGCTGAGACTGATGCTACACAGCAGCGCCGCAGGCACAGTGCACTAGCATCACCGACCACGATGCCCTCATGACAGAGGTGCAGGCGGCGGATGCATTGAGATTATCGATCCGAACTCTGCAGGCCTGGCGAACGCAGCGCAGTGGTCCGTGTTGGATCCGCGCTGGCCGCGCTATCCGTTATCGCCGGCGCGACCTCGATGCGTGGATTGATGCAAACACGGTCCCTACATCGCGTTCCGATGCCGCACTAAGTCGACGCGTATCATGAAAAACGAATTGCTCAGCGACCTCGCAAAGCGCGCCAAGGCACGCTGGCGCAAACGTGTTATGCGGCATCCATCTGCCACATCGACCCAAAAGTGCCTGGCTCACGCAATTACGGACCGCCTTAATTGTGTGACTTTGGATTGCTGGGCAGCGCAACCAACGCTCGCGGATGACATCGGCGATAAATCCATCAAGACGGTTGTTCGCGCGGCGCGTGGCCTCGCGAAGCTCAACTTGATCACGCTGAAGCGCATCAAGGGGCAGCCACGGCTACGACACGCCCCCGTGTTTTTGCCCGAAGATTTGGACATGCCTGTCGCGAAGAGCGGACATCGAAGGGCCGAAATCGCGGACACGAATGGGGGGGAATCCTTATTAAGTATCCATACTAGATCTTCCTCAACGGAAGACGCTGTCGAGGAAGGCAAGCGAGCGGCTGCTCAAAGGCCGTCGTTCAACCCGCGAGAGCGCGGCGCCATCGAGGTCAAGATAGCGGCGAAGTTCGGCGCGAATGGCTTTGAGATCCTTGCACGTCTCGCCTCCATCGATGACGCGATCATCGATCGTTTGTGCCAGGCCTTCCTCGAAGGCGCTTTGAGTGAACGCGATATAGCCGCAGCGCGTCTCGCTGCAGAACAATCCTAATGGGCTATGAGCACTTGCCATCCAATCGATGCGGGGGGGGTGGGGGGCTCAAATCTCTAGGGCTTTTGGCGCTGCCACCGGCCATGGGCCACGCGCGTTAATCCGCAGAATTCGGCCAAACATTTTTTGTTTTAGGGGGGGGGGGGTTGGTGAGATGCAATGCAACGACACGAGACATGAAGCGAGCAACGAAATGAATTCTTCTGACCGGTATCCTGTGTCGAACGATTACGTCTGGAAAACTGGCCGGTAGAGCGGCTGATCCCGTCGGCTCGTAATGCGCGCACGCATAGCGATGCGCAGATCGCCGAGATCGCTGGCAGCATCCGGGCGTTTGGATTTTCAAATCCCATTCTCGTGGGCGCCGACGGCGACGTCATCGCCGGTCACGGCCGGCTTGCCGCGGCGCGCCGGTTAGGCCTCAGCGATGTGCCGGTCGTTGTCTTGAGCGGACTGACCGAATTGCAACGACGCCAGTTGATGTTGGCCGACAATCGCATCGCGTTGAATGCCGGTTGGGATCTTAAAATGCTGACCCTCGAGTTGACGGATTTGTCCGTGCTTGGAGCCGACCTGGCGGCCTTGGGCTTTACGGCTGAAGAGCTTGCCAAGGCCCTTAATCCCGCAGGCACAGCCGGCCTGACCGATGAGAATGAGGTTCCCGAACCACCTGGAAAAGCCGTGTCGACAGTCGGAGATATCTGGCTGGCGGGCTCTCATCGGATTGCCTGTGGTGACAGCACCGACGCCGCTGCGGTTGCCGCGCTGCTGGGCGGCCTAGCGCCCGAGCTCATGGTCACCGATCCGCCCTATGGGGTCGAATACGATCCGGCTTGGCGTCATCGCTTGGGCGTCAACCACTCCGCTCGGCGGGGCAAAGTCCGTAACGACGACAAGGCAGACTGGGGAGCCGCTTGGGGCCTATTCCCCGGTAACATCGCTTACGTCTGGCATGGCGCCTTGCACGCCACGACTGTCGCCGACAGCCTTGTGGACCATGGCTTCAGCCATCCGCGCGCAGATCATTTGGGCGAAGGAGCGGCTTGTCATGGGCCGCGGTGACTATCATTGGCAACACGAGCCTTGCTGGTATGCGGTGCGGACGAAAGGTCATTGGACCGGCGACCGCAAGCAGACCACGCTTTGGAACATTGCCAGTGGCGGCCAAAATGCCGAAACCCCGCACAGCACTCAGAAGCCTGTCGAATGCATGCGGCGGCCGATGCTGAACAACAGCAATCCCGGCCAAGCGGTATACGACCCATTCTTAGGCAGTGGCACGACACTGATCGCAGCTGAGACGAGCGGCAGAGTCTGTTTGGGCATGGAGTTGGAGCCGCGCTACGTCGACGTGGCGGTACAGCGCTGGCAGGCGTTCACGGGCAAGACGGCGTGCCTTTCCGGCGATGGCCGTTCATTCGCAGTTGTTGCTGCCGAACGTCTAGCTGGCCTTGACCCCACAAACCCCAGCCTGGCTGCCTCACAACCGGGCGAAAACGTTGTCGGGAATGATCCAACAGGACCATAGAGAAGCGCACATGCAAGACCGAGAAAACAATCCCGCAGGCCTGAAGCCGCTGGTACCTGGCCAGCAAGTAACCAAGCAAGCTAATAAGGAAACAAGACCCGTTCGCATTCTCGAATGTCCACCAAAGCTTGGGCCAGTGGCGCGGCAGGAATGGGACCGAATTGTCGGCGAATTGACCGTGATGGGAGTATTGAGCAGTTTTGATCGCGGTCCACTCGCGGCTTATTGCACCGCTTACGCTCTGTGGTTAGAGGCCGTGGAGATGGTTCAGAAGCATGGCGCGATGATCAAATCGCCGAAAGGATTTCCAATCCAATCGCCATATCTCTCGACCGTGAATCGCCAAGCCGAAATAATGCTGCATATCGCTTCCGAGTTTGGCTTCACCCCGGCCAGCCGCAATCGGATTTTTTCTTATTCAAAAAGAGATTCGCTGCTGTTGAATTCCGCAGGCGAACCTGATGGTGGAAGCTCAGATTGGTGAATGCGGCTGTTCATCTAAAGGCACATAACAACAAATTATGACGCCGTTCTGCAACGCCCCGGGTGCTGATCCGTATCAGTCGTCCCTGGGGGCAATTAAGGGCCACCATTTTGCGACTTGCCCTCGTGCCTTAGCTGCGCGACGATGGTCATAAGGCCGCATATTGGGTTCGCGGCGCGGCCATGCTTCAAATATCGGAGGGGCTAATGATCAGAATTGGCAAAATTGCAGCCATTGGGCTCGCGACAGCGATTTTGGCGCTCGCGGCGGCAACCGCCGACGCCAAGGACAAGGTGAAAGTCGGCTTCATCGGGCCGCTCACGGGCGGCGTCTCGGTCAACGGCCTCGGCGGCCGCAATTCGGCGGATCTGGCCGTGAAGCTGCGCAATGCCGACGCCAAGGCGAAATACGAATATGAGCTAGTCGTGCTCGACGATGAGTGCAAGCCGAACGTCGCGGTGCAGGTCGCCACCAAGATGGCAGCCGACAAAGACATCATTGCCGGCGCCACGCATTATTGCTCGGCGGCGGCGATCGCAACAGTCGACGTCTACCACAAGTTCGGTTTTCCGGTGATCGTGTGGGGCGCCGTGCTGCCCGACATCACCTATCGCAACAAGTATCCGGAAGTTCATCGCGTCAACGGCACGATGATCAACCAGAACGATGCCAATGCGGAGCTGATTTCCAAGCTTGGCTTCACGACCGTGGCCGTGATCCACGACACCACCGATTACGGCAAGGGCCATAACGAATATTTTAGCAAGGCGCTGGCCAAGATCGGCAAGGCCAAGATCGTCGGCACCTTCGGCGTGACCGCCGACCAGCAGGATTTCACCGCCGAGCTCACCAAGATCAAGGCGCTCAACCCGGACGTGATCTATTTCGGCGGATTGACGCCCATCGGCGTGCGTATCCGCTCGCAGATGGACAAGCTCGGCATCAAGGCCGTGTTCGACGGCACCTCGGGTATCGTCTCCGACGCGTTCATCCAGGGCCTCGGGCCCCTGGCCGAAGGCACGCTCGCCTTCCGTGAAGGTGCGCCGACCGAGAAGCTGCCAGGTGGCAAGTTCTTCATGGAAAAGTACAACGCGCAAAAATACGACAATCCGCCCGAGGCCTATGGCGCCTTCGCCTATGCGGCCATGAACATGATCCTCGATTCGATCGAGAAGGTCGGCCCCGACCGCAAGAAAGTCATCGCCGATCTCGGCAATGTGAGGGACCGCGATTCGATCGTCGGTAAGATTACTTTCGACGATCATGGTCAGAACACGGTCCCGGTGATCACCACATATGTCGTCCAGGACGGCAAGTTCGTGGAATGGGACGCAAGCGAATACGCCAGCGGCAAGCGCAAGCTGCCGGGGCAAAAGTAGCCTGACTGGAAGCGGGGCCGCGCGGGCGCGACCCCGCTACATCTCCGTCATTAGTCGAGCGCAAGATTTAAGGCATGGACGCAGGCCTATTCGCGCAATATGTCATGAACGGGCTGATGCTCGGCATGATGTATGCCTTGGTCGCGGTCGGCTTCACGCTATTTTTCGGCGTGCTCGACGTCATCCAATTTTCGCATGGCGACGTGCTTACCGTCGGCGCCTTCACGGCGCTCGCGACCTTCGCCGGACTGCACGTGCTCGGGCTCAATTCACAGTGGCTCGATCTTGTCGTCATGCTCGTGCTGGCGATGCTGGTGATGGCGCTTATCGGTATGCTGATCGCGCGCTATCTGGTGATGCCACTACGTTCAGCGCCGCCGCTCAACACGCTGCTCCTCACGCTGATGTTAGGCACGGTTCTGCGCGAAAGCGTGCGGCTGTTCTACCCGCAAGGCGCCAATCCGAAGCCGTTTCCGGCGCTGCTGCCGAAGAGTTCCATCGACCTCGGCGACTTCAATCTCCGACTCGATAACGTGCTCATGCTCGCGGCCGGCGTGCTGGTGATCGTCGGGCTGCAGTTCCTGCTCAACCGCACCAAGCTCGGGCTTGCTATTCGCGCGGTCGCGCAGGACGAGGAAACGGCGCGTACCATGGGCATCAATTTCACCGCGATCGTGCTCATCACCTTCGCCATCGGTTCCGCGCTTGCGGCCTTCGCCGGGGTGATGAATGGGCTCTATTACAACGAAATCAATTTCGGCATCGGGCTTTATCTCGGCGTCATCGGCTTTTCCGCCGCGATCATCGGCGGCTTGGGCAGTATCTACGGCGCCATTCTCGGCGGCTTTCTATTTGCCGCCCTGCAGACGATCGGCACGGTGCTCATGCCTTTCGCCAGCGCCTACAAGGACGTGTTCGCCTTCGCCGTGGTCATCGCCATCATGGCTTGGCGACCGACCGGCCTGATCCGGGAAAAAATCAGCGAGCGGGTCTAGGCCGATGACCGAGGAGGGGACCAAGATACGCGCGAGTCTGTGGCCAGGCTTGATCGCGTTGGCGCTCGCGACCGCTTATGTGATCGCGCTGCTTGCCGCCGAGAAGCAAGCGCTCATCATTTTTCTGCTCGCGTTTGGCATAGCTGTTGTGGTCGCCGCCGCTTGGTTTGGTCTATTCGATGGTGTGAGCCGCTCGTTCGCCGATAACGAGGACGCCATGGGCATCTTTGCCATTGGCGCGGCGCTCGTGCTCGCTGCATTCTTTCACGAGGATCATTTTACTCTCCTGCTTGTCGTCACCGTGCTGCTTTACAGTGTGGCGACACTCGGCCTGAACATTCAATTCGGCTATGCCGGAGTGCTGAATTTCGCCGGCGCGTCGTTCTTCGGCATCGGCGCCTATACCTCGGCCGTGCTCAATACCTATACGGTCGTGCCGCACCTTGTCGTGCTGCTGACAGGCGGGCTGTTGGCTGCGCTCGTCGGCTCGCTGCTGCTGCTTCCGGTGCTGCGCACGCGTGGGCATTACGCCGCAGTGGTGACGATCGCCTTTGCGCTGTTGTTCAAGACTTTTCTTGAGGTCAATGACGTGCTCGGCGGCCCGCAGGGTATGCAGGTCAAGGGAATGAACATCCTGGGCTGGTCGTTCAACGACAATATCGAGATCGGCGGACTGACGATTTCGTTCTACATGAATTATTTCGCCGTCAGTCTGCTGTTGCTGGTCGGTGCGTTCGTGCTGGTCCGGCGGCTGGAGCGATCCTGGATCGGGCTCAATCTGGACGCGCTGCGGTTGGACGAGACCGCGGCGAGTTGCTTCGGTCTCGACGTCGTACGCTGGAAGATCACGGCATTCCTGATTGGCAACTTCCTCATCGGCATTGCCGGCGCGCTGTTCGGAATGGTCGGCGGGTTTCGTCGGGCCGAATAACTACACCTTCGCCGACTCGCTCATTCTGGTGTCCATCCTCCTGCTCGGCGGCATCGGCAATCCCTGGGGGCTCGTGGTCGCGACCTTTATCGTCGTGGTCGTTCCGGAAAAGCTGCAGACGATCCAAGAATACCGGTTCTTGCTGTATGCGCTGCTGGTGATCGGCGTGCTGTTGTTTCGGCCGGATGGTTTGCTGCCGCGCCCCGTGCGTCGCTATTTTTCGGGATGGCAGCCATGACGACGCTGCTCGAAGCCCACGGCCTGGTGCGTCGCTTCGGCGGCGTGGTCGCGCTCGATGGTCTCGATCTCGCCGTCGCGTCGAACGAAATCCTCGGCCTGATCGGTCCGAACGGATCCGGCAAGACCACGTTCTTCAACGTGGTCACAGGCATTTATGGAGCCGATGAGGGACGTGTGATATTCGATGGTATCGACATCACCAAGGCGGCATCGCGCGCGATCTACCAGGCCGGAATTTCCCGTACGTTTCAGCGCTCACGGCTGTCGCTGCCTTTGTCGATCTTCGACAACATCATGATCGGCAACCACAAGCGCCTCAATCAGGGCCTTTGGTTCAATCTGATCAGGCGCACCGACTTCAAGCGGGAGTTCGAGGAGAACTACCGCGCCGCGCGTGCGCTGGTCGAGGTGTTTGAGCCGGCGCTGGCAGACCGCCTGTTTGAGCCGGTCGCTGGGCTGCCAATGATCGATCGCCGGCGAATCGAAATCTGCCGCGCGCTCATCAGCGCGCCGCGGCTGCTGCTGCTCGATGAGCCGTCCGCCGGCATGACTCATGACGAAACGGCGGAGCTAATGAACGACATTCTGCTCGTGCGCGAGCGCAACAAGGACCTGACGATCGTCATCGTCGAGCACGAGATGGGCGTGATCGAGCGCATCACCGATCGCTGCGTCGTGCTCAATTTCGGCCGTAAGATCGCCGAGGGCCCGTATCGCGACGTTGCCGCCGACGCGCAAGTGCAAGAAGCCTATCTCGGGGTGGCATGATGGCGGCGATGCTCGAGATCGAAGGCGTCTACACGGCTTATGACAAGGCCGATGTGCTGCAAGGCGTTTCGCTCGCCGTGCAGCCGGGCAGCATCACCTGCCTGCTCGGCTCCAACGGCTCCGGCAAGACCACGCTGGTGCGTTCGATCCTCGGGCTGACGCCCGCGCGCGCCGGGCGCATCGTTTTCAACGGCGCCGATATCACGCGGCTTGCCGACCCATAAGATTATCGCGACCGGCATCGCCTGCATCCCGGAAGGGCGCAAGGTATTTCCCAAACTCACGGTCGAAGAAAATTTGCGCGTTGGCGCGTATCAGGAGAAGTCGGACAAGGCCACGCAGGCACGTATGGCCGATATCCTGCAGATTTTCCCGCAGTTGGCCGAGCGTCGCACCCAGCTTGCCGGTACGATGTCGGGCGGCGAGCAGGCGATGGTGTCGATTGGCCGCGGCCTGATGTGCGCGCCCAAGCTGCTGCTGATTGACGAGCCGTCACTCGGCCTATCGCCGCGGCTGGTGAAGGAGAATTTCAACATCATTCGGCAGATCAAGGAGCGTGGCATTACCGTGCTCCTGGTCGAGCAAAACGTGCATCAAACGCTCGCCATCTCGCAATTCGGCTTTGTGCTATCGAAAGGCCGCGTGGCGACCAGCGGTCGCCATCCGAGCTTGCGGGCCGCAAAGAGGTGCGCGATGCTTATTTCGGTTAGATCATGCATTCTTCGGTCGAACTGACGCAGGAACTCGTTCGTTTTAACACCGTCAATCCGCCTGGCGCCGAACGGCCTTGCGCGGAACATTTGGCGCGCGTTATTGGAGAGTGCGGGCTTTGCGGTCGAACTCATTCCCTTCGGCGAAGGGCGGGCGCAACTTCTTGCGCGGATCGGTGGGATGCCAGACAAGCTGCCGCTCGGATTTACCGGCCATCTCGATACTGTACCGCTTGGTGCGCAGCCCTGGTCATGTGATCCGTTTGCAGCCGAAATCGCTGACGGCAAGCTTTATGGGCGCGGTGCTTCGGATATGAAAAGCGGTGTGGCCGCTTTCGTCACCGCTTGCATTGCGCTCGCCGACCGACTGGCAAGCTCGCCCGGTGTCATGCTGGTCATCACCGCTGGCGAGGAAACGGGCTGTTCCGGCGCCGAGGCTCTAGTCCGTGCAAACGTCGGGCTCGGCCGTATCGGCGCTCTCGTCGTGGCGGAGCCGACCGGCAATCATCCGCTTGTTGGCCACAAGGGCGCGCTATGGCTGGAAGCCGAAACGAAAGGCGTAACCGCGCACGGCTCGATGCCGGAGAAGGGAATCAACGCCATTTACAAAGCCGCGCGAGCCGTCGCAGCGCTGCAGGAATTCGATTTCAACATGGCCCGTCACGATGTGCTCGGCGCGCCGACGCTCAATGTCGGCACGATCCAGGGCGGCCTCAATATTAATTCGGTTCCTGACCGGGCTTTGATCGGCATCGATATTCGCACCATACCCGCACAAAATCACGCGCAGATCCGCGACCAGTTATTAAGCTATCTTGGACCGGACGTGACTTTGAAAACTCTGCTTGATGCCAAGAGCGTGTGGACTGATCCACATGACCCTTGGATCCGCGAAGTCTTCCAAATCGCACAGAGCATCGAGGATAGGGATAATAAAATTGGAGCTGCACCATACTTTACGGACGCTTCCGCGTTGATGGCGGCACTCGGATCGCCGCCAACTGTGATCATCGGCCCCGGCGAATTGGCGCTTGCCCATCAGACAGATGAATATTGCCTGGTATCACGCGTGGAAAAAGCGACGGAAATGTACTCGGAGCTTATTCGTAGATGGTGCCGGCTTTGATTGTTCCTTCCGAAAATTTTATCCGGCCTGGATAAGCGTAGTGGAGAGGAACAATGGATGCTTGCTAGCAGAGGTTAACGCTTAAATGCGCCGATGTGCTTGCACCGCTTGCCCAGCTTTGCGCGAACGATGCAGCGTCGAAAAGTCAGTTTGTTTCGCGATTCAAATGCGCATACAACAAATTATCTGGGATATCTCTGATTTGGATTCGATTCGCAGAATGAATGATTACGGAGCATCAGGGAGACGGTATTGTCTCAAAACGCTTGGTCCAAAAAAACCCGGTCAGGTCATTCCCACTTACCGCTTTCGCAAAGACAGATCTGCCGCCGGTCAGCAATGATCTTCGCAATGGGCCGCAAACTCGGGCGGATACGACGTGATGGGGTTTTGGCCTGCTTTTTGCTCCATTATACTGGTCAGTTTTCTGCTGCGACGGTACACGGAAAATAGAGTTTATACGTCGTTGATATTTCAACCGATTACCAGAAACGAATGTACATTACCGGAGATGTGATCTGGCTCCGCAATTATACGGCTCTATGGCATCATTCAGCCTGAAAGGATTGGCCTTGCATGACCAAAGGCGTTGGTGGTTCTGCTCCCCAGCAGGAGCTCGCACGTATGGAGAGCATGACTGTCAATATCGTGCCGATCGGAAACGAGGAGCGCTTGGCGCGGATATCGCGTGCGCAAGCCCTCATGCGCGAACAGGGCATCGCGGCGCTTTACCTCGATACTTCGGTCAATCTCTCCTATTTTACCGGGCTCAACCTCAAGGCCACTGAACGGCTTCACGGAGCGCTGATCCCGGCCGATGGCCCGGTTGTGTATCTCAGCCCCGCATTTGAGGAGCCGAAGACGCGCTCGCTGCTCAACTTCGGCGACGACATAAGGGTGTGGGAGGAACACGAGGATCCGACTGCGCTCGTCGTCGAGACGGCCGCAGGCCTCGGCGGTTCGGGAACGACCATCGCCGTCGATCCGGCAACGCCGTTCTTCACCTTCGATGGGCATGCGCCGCGCCGGCAATCGGTTCGATTTCATGAACGGCGCATCGATCACCGCCGCCTGCAGGATCGTGAAATCGCCCGCCGAGATCGCCCTCATGCAATGCGCCAACGAGGTTTCGCTGGAGGTTCACAAGGCCGCCGCGCGCATCTTGCACGAAGGGATCACGACGACCGAGGTCCAGGCTTTCGTCTTGGAAGCTCACCGGCGCCTGGGCGCAACCCCGCCGCCCGGCACGCCGCTCGTCCTGTTCGGCGAAGCGACGGCCTATCCTCACGGCGTCGGCTACCCGCAGACGCTCGCGCAGGGTGACATGGTGCTGCTCGATATCGGCGGGTTCGTCGGCAGCTACCGTTCTGACATGACTCGGACCTACGTGTTCGGCGAGCCGGATGCGCGTCAACGCGAAATCTGGGATCTTGAGAAGAAGGCGCAGGCTGCGGGTTTTGCCGCTGCCGTCAACGGCGCTGCCTGCGAAAGCGTGGATAAGGCCGCACGAGGCACGATCGAGGCTGCAGGCTTCGGCCCGGATATGCACTTCCTGGCCTCCCTCACCGAACCGGACACGGCATCGGGCTAGAAGTCCACGAGGAAACCTACATGGTCAAGGGCAATATGAGGCCGCTCGAGGCGGGCATGTGCTTCTCGATCGAACCGACCATCTGCATTTATGGCGAATTCGGCATTCGGCTAGAGGACTGCGTCTATATGATGGAGGACGGTCCGCGCTGGTTCACCGAGCCCTGTCTGAACGTCGATGACCCTTTCGGCTATGACGCCTGATGGGCCACTGTTCAGTCTGCATGATCACGCGCTCGCGGCGGCAGCCACCAGGCGTGAAAATGACGGAAACCGCAGCATGAGCCAATATCTCTTCAAGAACTTCGGCATGCTCGATCCCCGGCACGATGAGGTTCGCAGTGGTCACGAGACTCCTGGTCGAGGATCAATCGATCCGCGAAATCGCCGATCGTCCCATCAAGGCGTCGGATGCGGCGGTGATCGACTGTGGCGGACGAACATTGATGCCCGGACTGATCGACTGTCACGTGCATGTCGTGCTGAGCGAAGTCTTCATCCGCCAGCTCGAGAATATTCCCGCTGACCCTGATGACTGCGCGTGCAATGCAGGCCATGCGCTCCATGCTCGATCGCGGGTTTACGTCCGTGCGCGACACAGGCGGGGCCGATTGGGGTTTGAAGGCCGCCGTCGACGAAGGACTGATCGCCGGGCCGCGTCTTTTCATTGCAGGTCGCGCCATCGGCCCGACGGGCGGCCACAGCGACAGCAGGCGCCGCACCGACACGGGCATCCGCTGCCCGTGCTGTAGCGCGCTCGCCTTCAGCATGGGCGTAGCCGACGGCGAGACGTTGAGGTCAGCAAGGCTGTGCGCGAGGAGATGCGCCAGGGCTGCGACCACGTGAAGATCATGATGTCGGGCGGCGTCGCCTCTCCCTACGATCCGCTCGATTCCATGCAGTTCTCAGAGGGCGAAGTGGCGGCCGCGGTCGAAGAGGCGAAGGCGTTCGGACGCTATGTCTGCGCCCATGCCTATACGCCCGAAGCCATCACGCGTGCCGCGCATGCCGGCGTGCGCACGATCGAGCACGGCAATCTCATTGATGAGCCGACGGCAAGGCTGATGGCGGAGAAAAACATGTTCCTCGTCGCCAATCTCGTCGCCTACTACGCGATGAAGGAGCGCGCAGCCGAATTCGGCATGAATGCGGAAATGCTCGAGAAAAACGACCTCGTCATCGAAGGCGCGCTGCGCTCATTGGAGATCTGCAAGCGCGCCGGCGTGCCGGTCGCCTATGGCAGCGATCTTCTCGGCAATCTCCAAGTCGATCAGAGCCGCGAATTCCGCATCCGCAGCGAGGTCGTGTCGCCATTGGAGATCATTCGCTCGGCAACGACCATCGCAGCCCAGGTCTTACGGCAGGAAGGAAAGCTCGGCTGCCTTGCGCCCGGCGCTTTTGCCGACCTGATCGTGGTCGATGGCGATCCCCTGCGCAACATCGACCTGCTCGGCGGGCAAGGCGAGCGCATCCCGCTCATCATGAAGGACGGCGCGCTACACAAGAACACGCTGAATTGATCCACGGACGGCTCTGCCCTCGGCATTTCGAAGATGGACTGCGAACATGACGGCGCGAAATCTCCTGCTGCTGAAAAACCTGCGGCTGCTCGATCCGGCATTCGACGAGCCGCGCGACGGCTATGAAATCCTGATCGAAGGCGAGCGCATAAAGGAAGTCTCCGATCGTCGGATCGCTAGTGCCGCAGCCGACGTGATCGATTGCGGCGGCCGTGTCGTCATGCCGGGTCTGATCGACTGCCACGTCCACTGCATGCACAGCGAGGTCTACATGCGGCGCATGGAGGATGTGCCGCTGACGCTCGCCACCGCGCGAGGCGCAAAACGCCTCAAAGAAATGCTTGATCGCGGCTTCACGACCGTACGCGACACCGGCGGCACCGACTGGGGCATGAAGACGGCCGTCGATCAAGGGCCTGATCCCCGGCCCGCGCTTGTTTATCGCAGGCCGCTCGATCGGCCCCACCGGAGGCCACAGCGACGGCCGTTCGCGGACGAACCCAGGCTATGCCTGCTCCTGCTGCAACGGCATGGCCTATCTGCGCATGGTGGCCGACGGCGAAGCCGCCGTGCGCAAGGCTGTGCGCGAGCAGATGCGGCAGGGCTGCGACCATGTGAAGATCATGGTTTCGGGAGGCGTCGCTTCGCCCTACGATCCGCTGGACTCGCAGCAGTTCTCTGCTGCCGAGATCTCGGCGGCGGTCGAGGAGGCCGAAGCGTTCGGCCGCTACACTCTCGCACATGCCTATACGGCCGAGGCGATCACCCGCGCCGTCACGCACGGCGTGCGGACAATCGAGCATGGAAACCTGATCGACGAGCCGGCGGCCAAGCTGATGGCCGAGCGCGGCGCCTATCTCGTCGCCAACCTCGTCGCCTATGTCGCAATGAAGGAACGGGCGGCCGATTACGGGATGCCGGCGACGATGCTTGAAAAGAACGAAATTGTGCTCAAGGGCGGATACAAGTCGCTCGAAATCTGCAAGGCGGCGGGCGTGAAAATCGCTTACGGCTCCGATCTCCTCGGGGCGCTGGTCAGCGACCAGAGTCGCGAATTCCGCATCCGCGCCGAGGTGCAGAAGCCCATCGAGGTTATCCGCTCGGCAACGACGATCGCCGCTGAAGTCGTGCGCCGCGCGGGCCGGCTGGGCACGATAGCGCCGGGCGCCTGGGCCGACATCATCGTCGTCGACGGCGACCCGACCCGCGACGTCACGCTGCTCGAAGGCCAGGGCAAACATCTCGCCGCGATCGTAAAAGGCGGCCACTTCCACAAGAACCGGCTGGGAGCGACAGCTTGACGACCGCCGTCCAAACCGCGGGCACCGTCTCACGCGCGCCGTTGGGCAATCGGCGGCGGATCGGCCGATGGCTGCTCAAGGGCAGCGCCGCGATTGCTTTTCTCTACATCCTTCTTCCGCTGCTCTTCATTACGTGGCTCTCGTTCTACCGCCAGGAGATCCCCTCGTTCCCGCCCGAGGGATATTCGCTGCGCTGGTACGCCCAGGCCATTCAGAACGAACGCTTCATCGACGCCTTTTTCCTCAGTGCCGAATTGGGTGTCATCGCGACGGCAATTGGTCTGGTTCTCGCCGTCCCGGCGGCGGTGGGTTTTTCGCGGCTGCACTTCCGTGGCCGCGGCTTCGCCAACAACCTGTTGCTGATGCCGCTGATCGTGCCCGGCATCGTGCTCGGCATCGCGCTTTACGTGTTCCAGACCGAAATCGAAATCGCCACGCGGATTCCGCTTCTGGGATCGCTGGCAGGCCTCGTGTGGGGGCACGTCCTCCTGGTGATTCCGTGGGCCTTTAGGCTGATCACGGCGAGCCTCGCCGGATTCGACCGGACGCTGGAGGACGCTGCGCAGAACCTCGGTGCAAACCGGTTCACGGCCTTCCGGCGGGTGACCCTTCCGGCAGTGCTTCCAGGCATCGTGGCCGGCGGCATGTTCGGGTTCGTCGCCTCTTTCGGCAATCTCGAGCTGAGCCTGTTTCTCGTGGGGCCGGGACGGCTCACGCTGCCGGTTGCGATCCTTCAATATCTGCAATGGAAGATAGATCCGACGATCGCTTCGATCTCGGTCCTCCAAATCGTCATCATCGCAATTGCGATGCTCGTCACCGATCGCTTCGTAAGACTGAGCCGTGTGGTTTAAACGCCATGGCGCAACTTCAACTCAGCGGCATCTCCAAGCGTTACGGCGATTTCTATGCCGCGCACGATATCAATCTGACCGTCAAGGACGGCGAATTCGTTGTCCTTCTCGGTCCTTCCGGCTGCGGCAAGACCACGACCCTGCGCATGATCGCCGGCTTCGTCGACCCGACGAGCGGTTCGGTCCGGATCGGTGATCGCGACGTCACTTATATGCCCGCATGGACGCGCAATACCGGCCTCGTCTTTCAGAACTATGCGCTATTCCCCCATCTCACCGTTGCGCAAAACGTCGCTTTCGGGCTGGAAATGCGACGCACGCCCAAGGCGGAGATCCCGGCGAAAGTGGAAGAAGCTCTGCGTCTGGTGCGTCTCGATCATCTCGGCGAACGCCTGCCGAGCAAGCTCTCTGGCGGGCAGCAGCAGCGCGTGGCGCTGGCGCGCGCATTGATCTTCAACCCCGACGTGCTCCTTCTCGACGAGCCCTTGTCCAACCTCGACGCGAAGCTGCGCCACGAAGTGCGTGTCGAGATCCGAAGCCTCCAGCGGCGGCTCGGCATCACCACCATCATGGTCACCCACGACCAAGAGGAAGCGCTGACGATGGCCGACCGGCTTGTCGTTATGCGAGACGGCGCCGTCCGGCAGGTGGGCTCGCAGCGCGACCTCTACGAACGGCCGACGGATCGTTTCGTCGCCGACTTCGTTGGTCGAAGCAGCTTCATCGAGGGTCAAATGAACGGTGACCGGTTGATAACCGGCGGGGGGCTGGAGATCCGCTGCAGCAAGCGGATTGTCGGTAACGCGATCGTCGCGCTGCGCCCCGAGCGGGTCATCATAGCGCAGCAGCCCATCGAGACCGCCGACAACAATTTCCCGGGCGAGGTCGAATTCGTCTCGTATATGGGAGGACTGATCGACATCCATGTGAAGCTTTCCGACGTCGACCGGGTCATCGCCCAGAGTGCCGAACCATGCCGGCAGCATGCTGCCGCAGGTCGGCGACCGGGTGTATGTGGGCTGGTCGGCGACAGGCTGCGATTTTCCCGGCGGGGGAAGCCTAGCCCACTCCGACGGTCGGAGCGGGCTGGAATGTCAGTTGGCGTGCCGCCGCATGCCGCAACTGCAGGATCGGAGACAGCGATGAGCAATAAGTTGATCACGCGTAAAATCGGCCGGCGCAACGTTCTGAAAGGAATGGCCGCCGCCGCGGGCGCAGCAACGATCGGCATGCCGAATGTCGCGCGAGCCGCCTCGAAAGGCAAAATCGTCGTCGGCACTTGGGGTGGCGACTACGCCCGGCTGTTGAACAAGAATATCGAAAAACCGCTCCTCATTCCGCAGGGCTGGGACGTCATGCAGGCACAGGCCGGAGATCCGGAACGCCGCGCCAAGATGCTGGCCGAGCGCCGGTTGCCGCGCGGCTCCAGCGACGTTCAGGGCCTCAACGGACCAAACATGTTCCAAGTCTACCAGCTCGGGGTGACAGAGAAGATCGACTACAGCCGCATCCCGAATTCGCCGCATCTGCTGCCGTCGATGAAATACGACTACGGCGTCGGCCAGATCTATTCGGGCATGGTGCCGGTCTACAATCCCGAGCTCTCGTCGAAACCGACCAGCTACAAGGAAGTCTTCAATCCCAAGTTCGGCGAAAAGCTCGGCATCATCGACATCCAATATCAGTACACCATCGTTGCCGCCGCCCTTGCCGCCGGCGGCTCGCCGACCAATCTCGAGCCCGGCAAGAAGCTTCTGCTCGGACTGCGCAAGGCAGGGGTGCGCATCTATCCGACCAACGAGGCATTCGCTCAGGGGCTGAAGACCCAGGAAATCGACATCGGCATCATGTGGAAGGCGCGCACGGTTCAGTGGCAGAACGCCGGCATCAAGGTCCAGTCGGCTGCTCCGGCCGAAGGCGCACTGTCCTACGTGTCCGGCTTCGTGATCCCGAAGAATGCGCCGGATGTCGACGGCGCCTATGCCTATCTCAACGCCATGTTGGACCCTTCCGCGCAGGAAGCCTTCGCCAAGGACATGGGCTACAACCCCACCGTCAACAACGCGGTGATATCGCCCGAGCTGAACCAGCGGATCGGTTTCACGAAGGCCGAGATCGAAAACCTCAAGAGTCTCGATTTCGCCTACATGACCGACCACGACGTCGAACTAAAGAACTGGTGGGACAAGGACTTCAAGGGCTGACCGCCCAGGGATGCACAACGCACGCGACCCGCGCCGGCGATTTCCGGCGCGCGTTGCGCGGCCGTCACCAAGAGCACTGCCATGACCGTTGCCGCGACCAAAATCCCTTCGCGCGGGCCCTCGATCCTCATCAGTGCCGCGTCGCTGATAGGGCCGGCGACTTTCATCGTCGGTCTCGGCGTTATCGGACCGCTGCTCATCCTCTTCCGCTACAGCTTCGACCGCTACGATCCGCGGCTCTTCCTGGTCGACGCCTTCTCGCCCGCCAACTACGTCACGTTCTTTTCCGACCCTTACTATCTCAACGTTTTCTTCACGACGGTGCGGGTTGCCTTCATTTGTACGCTGGTGTGCCTGGTCGTGGGCTTTCCGCTCGCCTATGTCATTGCGCGCACGCAGACCCGCTTCAAGAACCTTCTCATCATCGGCGTCGTGATTCCGCTTTTCGTCGGCAACGCCGTTCGTGCCGCCGGCTGGATGACGCTGCTCGGCAGCCGCGGCTTTCTCAGCGTCATGCTGATGGATTTACACATCACCAGCAAGCCGACCGAAATCATGTTCACCGAGACGGCCGTCATTCTGGGCATCATTGCGGTGAACTTGCCCTATATGGTGCTGACCCTGCAGAGCGTGCTCGAAGGAATCGACCGCAACCTCGAGGAGGCGGCCTTCAGCCTCGGAGCCGGCCCGCTGACCATGTTCCGGCGCATTCTCTGGCCGCTGGTGCTCCCCGGAATCGCCGCTGGCGTGATCCTCACTTTCATTCTCGCGATGAACGCCTATGCGACCCCGGTGCTGCTGGGCGGGCCGAAGTTCATGATGATGGCGCCGCTGGTCTATGGACAGTTCGAATTGAACAATTGGCCGTTCGCGGCCGCGGTCGCCTTCATCTTGATGGTCACGACGCTCGCTCTGACTGTCGTTGCAAGTCGGGCAACGCGTCAGCGCTTCCGTAACTGACTTGCGGGACAGGTACCGACGATCGTGGCCCTCATCCCGCGGTGCATGCGTTGAAAAGCCGGGTAAGCGCGACAGTGTCGAAGCTGCCGCGCCGTCCGACGGCAACGACACTGCTGACGGCAGGGGCCCGTTCGTGGTCGGGCGCGAGTTCGGACCGCTTGCCGACCAAATGGAATATGAGCCGACCCTGATTGGGGTCGACCGAACGGAGAACGCCTTTGGCACGCATCAGCCCTGCAGGGAGATCCCGGATCGCCGCGCGCAGCAGCGTCTCGTCCACCGCGCGCTCGCTGCGCCAATTCCACGCCTCGAATTCGTCGCCATGGTCATGGCCGTGATGATCATGTCATTGTCATGGTGTTCGTGGTTGTGAGCCGCTTCATGCGCATGCAAACGGCGTTGACCGGCGGAAAGGCGGAAAGCCTCCGGCTCTTCTATTTGCGGGCGGATGCCGAAGAGCAGCTCGCGCGGAACATCGGCGTAGCGGGTCCGCAGCATGCGCAGGAACGGCATGGGTCCACGAAGCGTCGTCTCGATGGCGCCGATTTCGTCCGGCGTGGCCACGTCGATCTTGTTCACAATGACGATATCCGAGCCGGCAGCCTGATCGAGCGCAAGTTCGGTTGCCGCATAGTCGAGATCGGCGAAGCCGGCGCCATCGATCATGCAGAACACTCCGTCGAGGACGGCGCGCTCCGCCAGGCGATCAACCTGCAATGTGTCGGCGACCGGCAGGGGACGCGACACCCCGCTTGCCTCGATGATCAAACGGTCCGGCCGCGGCTCGCGGTCGAGGATCCGTGCGATTGCTTCGACAAGGTCGTCGCGGATCGAGCAGCACACGCAGCCGTTTTGAAGCGAAACCTGATCGGCCGTGCTGTTCGCCACCAATTCCGCATCGATGTTGACCGTTCCGAAGTCGTTTATCAGGACGCCGAAACGCACGCCCTGTGGGTCGGCGAGGATGCGCTTGAGAAGCGTTGTCTTGCCGGCGCCGAGAAAACCGGTGAGGATCGTGACCGGCACTGGCGCGCTTCGGTCTCGCATGTTTTCTCCTTGCTGATCTTTTGGCTGCTGTGTGACCCTGCACCTGGTCCGTTTTCTCGTCATATCGGACTTTGGTCAACACTTTATTCTCCGGAAGCGTCCAGCAAAGTGGCGGGAATTCACCCGACGGGACATGTGCGGTTGCGGCCGAATTATCTCTGCCCCGCGGTCGCCGGCACCGGAACAGACGGCCACGGATATTTTGGCGCGCCTCAGCAAGCTCTGGCGGCGAGATGGGTCCGGCTGACGAAGATGTCGCACCCGGTCACATCGAAAATTAAAGGGAGGGGAAACCGTGTTGGATGAGCAATCGACCAGTAATCCCGTCTTCCTGGCGGAACGCGCCTACCGCTTCCTCGAAGAACAAATCGTCACCCTGAAACTGAAACCGGGTGACATCGTTGCCGACAAGAGCATAGCGGAGAAACTGGGGATTTCGCGCACGCCCGTCCGCGAAGCGATCCTTCGTGTCCTTTCCGAAAATTCCATCCGGCCTAGATTCGCATCGTAAGGCAGAATCATCGCATCATTGAGATCGATGTTTGCGATCCTGCACGCGCTCGGAATGTTCGTCGCCGACCTGTTCAAGTCGCGGCGCCGGCTTGAAGCCGAGAATCTGTTTCTCCGTCATCAGCTCAACATCGCTTTGCGGCGGGCACCGCCTCGTCTTCGACTGCGTGGCAGTGATCGCGCGCTTGCTCGTATGGATGACCCGGCTCTGGCCGAGCCTGCTCGGTATGGCCCAGGTGGTTCAGCCGGAGACCATCCTGCGGTGGCATCGCGCTGGGTTCAAAGTCTTCTGGCGCTGGAAATCCCGAAATAGGGCAGGGCGGCCGAAGATCGATCGTGGCCTGCGTGATCTGATCCGGCGGATGAGCAAGGAAAACCCGCTGTGGGGCGCATCCCGGATCCATGGCGAGCTTCTGATGCTTGGCTTTGAAGTCGCCCAGTCGACGGTCTCGAAATACATGGTGCGAGGTCGGAAGCCGCCGTCGCAAACCTGGAAGACATTTCTTCGAAATCACGCTGAGGCGATTGCCGCAATCGATATGTGCGTTGTTCCGACGCTGACCTTTGATCGTCTTGTTTGCGTTTCTGGTCCTGGGCCATGGCCGGCGACAGTTGCTGTGGTTCGAGGTGACGCGGCATCCGACCGCCGAGTGGCTGGCCCGGCAGATCACCGAGGCGTTTCCCTGGGCATCGGCGCCGGCCTATCTGGTGCGCGACAATGACCGTGCCTACGGACATGTCTTCACGTCTCGGGTGAGGGCGATGGGTATCCGCGATCGGCCGATCTCTCCTGGATCGCCGTGGCAAAATGGCATTGCGGAACGTCTGATCGGCACACTGCGTCGCGAGTGCCTGGACCAAATGGTCATCTGCGGCGAGGCGCACCTACGGCGAATTCTTTCCGCCTATGCAGCGTATTACAATCAAGCGCGCACGCACTTGGCATTGCAGAAAGATGCGCCGTTACATCGAGCCGTCCAACGGTCCGGCGCCATTGTCGCCATTCCGATCTTGGCTGGGCTACATCACCAATACGTCCGGATATGATTTTCGGAAAGGACAGGTCAGGTGGATGTGACGACATCCAACGTCACATCGCTTGGTTCAAAAAAAGTCAGGTCGGGTCACCTAGACTTCAGGCTGTCTTACAGTCGCGTTTGCTTGACCCGGATCGCAACTTGTAAACAGTATACCATATGAGGAACTATGCCGTCACACGCCTGACGCTCGCTGATCAGGTTTTCGCTCGGATCGTCGAGGCCATCGTCGTTGGCGATATCAAGGCTGGGAGCCCGATCAGCGAAAACGAAATCGCCCTGCGATTTAATGTCAGCCGTGGTCCGGCCCGCGAGGCGATCTTTCGGCTCGAAGCAAAGGGCTTAGCGACCCGCACTGCGCATTTGGGCGCTCGCGTGGTCGATCTGTCGCTGGATGATCTTCGCAGCCTCTTCGAACTGCGCGAGGGGCTCGAATGCATGGCGTGCCGGCTTGCGGCCGAGCGGATTTCGGATGCCGAGCTGGTCGCGCTCGAAGATCGGCTTCGTGGCCATTCCGAGCAGCCGGAAGTTGCCGCCGGACAGTCCTACTATCAGCCGGGCGGCGATCAGGATTTCCACTTTGGGATCGCGCAGGCAAGTCACAACCCGCGGCTCTTTCGCACGCTGTCCGACCACATCTACGACGTGATGCGGCCTTACCGCTTCCGCTCTAGCCAGACGCCGGGGCGCGCTATTGAGGCGCTCAAGGAACATCGGGCCGTCGTCGAGGCACTCAGGAGCCGTGATCCGGCAAAGGCCGAAGCCGCGATGCGCGCGCATATCCGCTCGTCGTGGCTCAATACGCAAAGTACGTTTCAGACAGCGGAGCGCCGCTGATGCGGAAGACAACTCGTTTGAAGGTGCTCTTGGATGCCCGGCGCGGCATCACGATCCCCGGCGCGGCCAACGCAATGTTTGCCCGCGTGATCGAGGAGCTTGGGTTCGAGGTCTGCTATCTCACCGGTGCCGGGATCGCCAATATGCATCTGGGTGCGCCGGATATCGGGCTCACGACGCTCACCGAAATTGCGAACGTGACGGCGGCGACAAGCGATGCTGTCGATTTGCCGCTGCTTGTCGATGCCGATACCGGTTTTGGCAATGCGGTGAACATGATCCGTACGGTGACGGTGCTGGAGCGAGCAGGGGCTGCGGGTGTCCAGATCGAGGATCAGGTCTTCCCGAAGAAATGCGGGCATTTCAACGGCAAGGAAGTCATCCCGCTGCCCGAGATGATCGCCAAGATCAAAGCGGCGGTGGATGCCCGAGACGATGCCGATTTCCAGATCGTCGCCCGCACCGATGCCCGGGCGATCGAAGGGCTCGATGCGGCGATCGATCGCGCCCATGCCTTCATCGAGGCTGGCGCCAGCGCGACCTTCGTCGAAGCGCCAACCTCCTTCGCCGAAATGGAGCGGATTGCGCGCGAATTGCCGGCGCCGCAGTTCGCCAATATCGTCTTTGGCGGCAAGACGCCGGATCCAGGGCGCTCTCAGTTGCACAAAATGGGATTTGCCGGCGTTCTCTTTGCGAATGCGGCGCTGCAGGCGGCTTTGCGGGCATCCTTCGAGGTTCTGGCTTCGCTCAAGGAGCACGGCTCGCTCGATCGTGTTGCGGATCGGCTGGCGTCTTTCGACGAGCGGCAGAACGCGGTCGCCAAGCCGCGTTGGGATTCTCTTGAAGCCAAATACAGGGTGTGAAGAGGCGTTATGACGGAAGCATCCAAACTCCGCCGACCTTGGGATCGTCTGATCTCGGAAAACGAACAAAAAGCCTATCGCGCTGCTGGATTCGGCCGCCCGACCGGCTTTGGCAAGAGGCCGGCGCTGCTGATCATCGATGTGCAGTATCGCACGGTTGGCACGGAGCGTCGGCCATTTTGGGAGGCCATCAAGGAATTCCCGACCTCCTGCGGCGAGATCGCCTGGGACGCGGTTGGCAATATTGCCGCGTCTTGCTCGCGGTCTTCCGCGCGAACGGTTGGCCGGTGCTGTACCCCTATGTTTCGCCCAAGCAAGGCTTTGATGCCGGGCGGCTCTCGGACAAGGTGCCGGCGATCATGGGCATCGCAGCGAAGGGCTACGAGTTCGTCGCCGAGATCGCGCCGACCGAGAAGGACATTCTCGTTCCGAAAAAGCACCCCAGCGCCTTTTTCGGCACGCCGCTCGCAAGCTATCTAATCAATACCGGCGCCGACACGCTGGTCGTCACCGGGTGCTCTACCAGCGGCTGCGTGCGCGGCACCGTCGTCGACGGCTTTGCCTATAATTTCCGCGTCATGGTGCCGCAGGATGCGGTGTTCGATCGGAGCGAGGTCTCGCATGCGGTTAATCTCTTCGACATGTCGGAAAAATATGCGGATGTCATGCCTACCGAAGACATCCTGACTGCGCTGCGTTCCATCCAGAAAGTAACCTGATCCAGCAACGGGAGTGACACAATGACCAAAATGCCATTGAGGCCTATGTCCATCGGACGCAGGGCAGCCCTTGCCCTCGTCCTACTTTCTGCAACCTCGGGGTTTGCTCTTGCCCAGCAGGCGACACTGAAATTCGGTCTCGCGATGCCGCTCACCGGCGGTCAGGCGCTCTACGGCAACGATCAAGTCAAGGCCGCTGAATGGGCGGTCGCCGAAATCAACAAGGCGGGCGGTATCAACGGCAAGAAACTCGAAATGGTCGTTCTCGACACACAGGCCGATCCGCAGGTCGGCATCCAGGCGGTCAACCGTCTGATCAGTGTCGATAAAGTCCCGGCTTTTGTCACCGCATGGTCGGCGTGTTGTGAAGGCGGTCGCGCCGATCGCCAACGATAACAAGATTGTTGAGCTGTCGGTCGGAGCGAATGCGCCGGATATCAGCAAGCTCGGCGACTACGTCTACACAACCTTCCCGCTGGCGGATGTTGATATCCGTGCTGTGGCCCAATATTCCGCCAAGGAAATGGGCAAAAAAAGAGCCGCAGTCCTCTTCATCAACAACGAGACCGGTATCGGCTCCGCCCAAGTTTACCGCGACGCCTTCACCAAGGCGGGCGGGCAGGTCGTCGCCTATGAAGCCTACGACCAAAAGGCGACGGACTTCACCGGCCCGCTGCTAAAGATTCGCGCCTCAAACCCGGACATCATGCATCTTCAGGGTCTCGTGTCGGAATCCCCACAGGTGATCGCGCAGGCCCGCCAACTCGGCATAACCATACCGATCACCTCCTATTCCGGTATCTATAACCCGAAGCTGATCCAGCAGCTTGGCGCGGCCGCTGAAGGCGTGATCGCAACCTCGCTCGCCCCGGGCGTGAACGATTCTCCGGCTGTGAAGACCTATGTGGCGCGCTGGGTGAAAGAAGTAGGGCGCCCGCCGAACGGTTTACCTTACACGCAGTACCTCTATGACACACCTTATCTTGTCGCGGCTGTCTTCACCGCGCTCGACAAGAAGGGCACGCCGATCACCGGCGAGAATTTCCGCAAGGAAATGCTCGCGATCAAGACTTTTGATCTGCCGTTGACGGGCAAGGTGAGCTTCTCCGACGATCATACCGTCAACAAGCCGGTCTATCTCGTCGAGGTGAAGGGCGGCAAATGGACGAGCTTGGCTGTCGTTAACAAGTAACGCGGCATGACCGGAGGGCGCCAAAACGCCCTCCGGTCATCGGCTGATCGAGGCTCCCCACCATGATGAATGCCACGGTTATCAGCCAAATTCTTTGGACGTCGATCGCAACATCCAGCTACTTCGTGCTTTTCGCGCTGGCGTTCGCGCTGGTTATGAAGGTCGCCAAGGTCTTCAATTTCGCCCAGGCGGGCATGATGACCAGCGGTTTTTATGCGGCCTATGTCGCGGTGCGCGTTCTCGATTTGCCCGGCCCGGTCGGCTTTGCCGCTGCCATTGCGGGTGCAATGGCGATGGCGTTTCTGCCTCGAACGCTTCGGCTTCTCGGTGCTCCGGCATCGCAAGGCCTCGTCCATGTTTGTCTTCATCTTCACGATCGTGGCGTCGCAATTCATTGCTTATGCGTGGCGATGGTCTTCGGCAACTGGCCGACGACGATCTTTGCCTCGATGTTCTGGTCGGTGACGCTGGTCGACGGTGTTGCTGTCAGTGCCTGGGATGTACCGGCGATCGCTGCGACCGTCGTCGTTCTCGGCGGTCTCTGGGCCTTCCTGCGCTACACCCGATACGGTCAGTTCATGATCGCCGTCGCCGATAATCGCCGATCTTGCGGAGCTCTATGGCATCCGCAAGGACCGCGTGCTGATGGTCTCGATACTGGTCGCGGGCGTCATCGTCGGCATCGGCATGTTTCTCTACGGCACCCGCGCCCAGGTCCAGCCGTCTGCCGCGACCGAACTGATGCTCTATGCGGTTGCCGCGACAGTTCTGGGCGGCATCGGCAACCTCTGGGGCGCGGCTTTTGCGGCGGTGATCCTCGGCATTGTCCAGAACAGCTCGATCCTGTTCATCCCTTCGGAGTGGCAGGGCTTCCTGCTCTACGTCTTCCTGTTCTTCGCCATCTGTCCTTTCCCAAGCGGTTTCCGCCTGCCGGACAGCCAATTCAAGTCCCGCGTCAAGCGCACCGTGATGGCGCCGCCTGTCCAGACGCGCCGACGGGAAGGGCGGCTGAGCGCCGATGGATTACGTCTACGACTATTCTCATCTTGATCGGCCTTTTCGTCATTCTCGCGTCGAGCTTCGATCTTGTCATCGGGTATGGCGGGCTGATCTCGATCGCTCATCCGGTCTTCTATGCGCTCGGCGCCTATGTTTCGGCGATGCTGGCGCAGCGATTTCGGTGTGCCGGTTCCCCTCGCCATCTCTGCGGCCGGTCGCGGTCGCGCTGTGATCGCCTCGGTGCTGGTGGCATTGCCATCGCTTGCGGGTTTCGGGCGATTATCTGCTGATCGCCAGTATCGGCTTTCAGCTTGGGCTCCTTGAAGCTGATCAAAATATTCATTGCACCGGCGGTCGCGGGCGGGTTCACCGAACATTCCGCCGTTTCTGATCCGCGACTACGGCCGCGAAGTTATGTGCGCTCGTGCTGGCGGTGGCCGGCCGTGGTGCTGTTAGTCCGCTGGATCACGCGCGGCGCCTTACGGTCGCGCCATCAGCGCGATGCGCGACGATGAACTCGCCTTCTGCCGCGCTCGGCCGCGACGCGATGCTGGATGAAGATCGTGATCTTCGCGCTCGGTTCCGGCATCGCCGGCATCGCCGGCGGGCTTTACGCGCATTACTTCCGCTTCATAGCGCCGGACCAGTTCGGGATCCTGCAATCCTCCGCGATTCTCACCATGGTGGTGGTCGGCGGCATGCGGACGACGATGGGGCCGGTGGTTGGCGCGATCCTGCTGGAGGCGTTGCCGCAGGCGATCACGCTTCTTGCACCTGCCGCCGAGCATGCTCGGGCCGCTCCAGGGTCTGTTGTTCACCGGCCTGGTGCTGTTCTTCATGTTCGTTCGCCCGCAAGGGCTGCTGGTCCCGCCCCGGGACATCTGGGCCGGCCGCGAGCCGAAGCAAGCCAGCGAAGGGGCTTGCCGATGGTTGAAGTCCTCGAAGTTCGTGATCTCAACAAACGTTTCGGCGGCATCGTTGTTGCCGACGATATCGACCTGGGCCTTGCCAAGGGCCGCGTCCTCGGGCTGATCGGCCCCAACGGCGCCGGCAAAACCTCGTTGTTTAATCTGGTCTCGCGGCGTAGTGAAGCCAGATGACCGGCAACTGCTGCTCGACGGCAAGAGATCGATCGACTGAAGTTCCACACGCGCGCGTCCGGGGCTCGCGCGGACCTGGCAGAACCTCCGGCTGTTCCAGTCGCTGTCGGTGCTCGACAATCTTCTGATCGGCGCCCGCGACTATCCGGGCGAGCAGTCTCGTCGACGTCCTGTTCGGCCGCCGCCGTCGCAAGACGCGCGACAGGGCGGCCGCGACAAAGCGCTTGACATTCTCGACGGACTGGCGCTTGCCAGGCATCGCGAACGATTCGCCCATCGGGACCTGCCTTCGGACAGCAAAAGCTGATCGGCGTGGCGCGCGCTCTGATGAACGAAGCGCAATGCCTGCTGCTCGACGAGCCGATGGCCGGGGTCGAAGGGCCAAGCCTACGCGGCGATCCAGCGCGTTGTGCGCGATGCCGCCGACAGCGGCGTCGCGGTTTGCGTCGTTGAGCATAACGTCGCCTTTATCCGTGACCTTTGCGACGAGGGCGTCTTCATGTTTTCCGGCAAGGTCCTGGCGCGCGGCAGCTGTCGAGTCGCTGATCGCCGATCCGCAACTGACCGAACTCTATTTCGGGACTTGAGCCGATGCTGGACATCAGAAATCTCACCGCCCGCTATGGCAAGCTGACGGTGCTGAGCGACGTTTCGCTGTCGCTGCCCGATGGCGCGAACAGCTCGGCATTTTCGGGCACAACGGCGCCGGCAAGACGACGCTGCTGCGCTGCATCATCGGCGCCCATGCTCAAGAGCGGCGGGACGATTAGCTGGAACGGCGAGGCGCTGCCGGACGGACATGTTCCGGAGACGTGTCAGCGCGGCATCGCCTTCGTGCCGCAGGGGCACAATGTGTTTCCCGACTTTGAGCGTCGAGCAGAATCTTACGGATCGCCGGGCTGCCGTTTGGATCGGACTTTCTGTCCGAGGTCTTCAATCTCTTTCCGGTGCTCGACGAGCGGCGCACGCAGCGCGCAGGCTCGATGTCCGGCGGCGAGCAGCAGATGCTCGCGCTTGGCATGGCGCTGATGACCCAGCCGAAATGGCTGCTGCTCGACGAACCCTCGACCGGGCTCGCCCCGGTCATCGTGCGCAACGTCATGCGCCGGTTGCGCGACGTGAATGCCCGTTTTGGCATCGGGCCTGATCATCGTCGAACAGAACGTTCCCGCGACGCTGAAGCTCGTCGATCGGGCGGTCATCATCAAGTCAGGCGCGCTCGTGTTTGACGGTCCGGCAGCCGAGCTCTCGGCCAATACGGATCTTTGGAAATGGTTCTGAGCGTCAAACCGGTGATCGATGCGGGCGAGCGCGCTCGCTCGGCAAAAGCGCTGGTAAACCTCATCGACTGGGCGGTTTCCGCCTATGCACAATCCCTGCCGGACGCCATCCGCTATCGCGCCGTGCTGGTGCTGATGGACGATCTCGGCGCGGCCGTAGCCGCATCGACCGAGCCGGAAGTCGCAGCCGCCACGCCAGATCGAAATGCGTTCCTCCGGCGGGACGGAAGCGAGTGTTTTCGCAACCGGACTCGCCGCGGCTGAGCCGCATTGGAGCGGCGGTCGCCAACGGCATGGCTGCGACCTGGTGCGAACTCGATGAGGGCTATCGCCTCGCGCCCTGCCACGCTGGGGCCTGCATCTGGCCGGCGCTCATCGCCGAGGCTGAAGCAAGTGGCGCCACGACCGCTGAAACTTTGCGAGCGCTGGCCATCGCCTATGACATCACGGCACGGTTCGCCGAGGCTTTTCCGTTTTCGACAATGAGTGTCCATCCTCATGCCGCCTTTGCCACCATTGGCGCGACGGCGGGGATCGGCATTCTGCGCAAGCTCACCGCCCGGCAGCTTCTCGATGCGATCTCCGGCGCGGCCAGCATGACCTTCGCGGGGCCTTATGGCCATGCCATCGATGGCGCGCTGATCCGCAATGCCTGGACTCCGCGAATGGCTGGATCGCGTTTCGGGCCGTCGATTGGGCGCTGGCCGGGATCGCCGGCATTCCCGAGACGGGCTACGATGTCTTTTCGGTGTGCTTCGGCACGGCTTGTTACCCGGATGAACTCGACGGCGATCTCGGCACGCACTGGGCCATCCAGGACGGCTATCACAAAATATTCGCCTGCTGCCAATACGCCCATTCGATGATCGAGGCATCGCTCGCCATGCATGCCCGTCTGCGGCCCACAGGCGCGGCATGAGATTGCCGCTATCGAGGTCGAGACCCATCCGCGCGGCCTGACGCTTACCGCCGTCGAGCCATCGACCGTTCTGGCCGCGAAATTCTCCATGCCTCACGCCGCCGCAGCCGTCGCACGGCTCGGAGCGGAGGGCAGGCCGCTTTTTCGAGCGTTGCCCGCGTCGATCCCGAAATCGCCGCGCTGCGCCACAGCGTGACGCTGAAACCGCTCGAAAAGCTGGAGCCCTGGCCCAACGACCGGCCGCGCGCGTGAACTGGGTGATGAAAAACGGCGAACGCCATACCGGGGTCTGCCTCAACGCGCGCGGCGGGGCGGACCAGCCTTTCGACGAGGCAACCCTGATCGGCAAACTTTCGGAAAATGCCGGCTCGGTTCTGCCCGGCATCGTCGCGCCGTTGGTCGGTTGCTGACATCCTCGGCCCGATGACCAGCGGCCGTGGCGGGAAGTCGTCGCGCGCATGAAAGGAGAGGTCGCGTGAACTTTGACGTCGACGTCTTGGTGATCGGGGCCGGCGCCTGCGGACTTACAGCGGCGATTGCGGCGCATGATTGCGGCGTGTCGGTGGCGATTGTCGAGAAGCGGGAGCGCCCCGGCGGGAATTCGTCGCTCTCCACCGGCTCGGTGCCGCGCGGCAAATTCTCGTTTCCAGCGCGGGGCGGGCCTTATCGAATGCCCGGAAAAAATGGTCCGCAGACCTTCTGGCCATCGCGAGGAGACCGACGATCTCGCGCTTGTTCAGTCGTATGGCCGAGGTTTCGGCGGAGACGGTGGAATGGCTGGTCGATACGGTTGGCGCGCAGATCGTGCTGATCACGGCCTACAAGCACATCGGCCACTCCGTCCACGGCTGCATGCACCGGTGTCCCGGCGGGGGCAGGATCTTGTCGATGACCTGCTGGCGGCCGATGCGCGAGCGGGAGATCCCGCTCGCGGTAGGCAACCGCGATCGAGCATGCTGATTGTCGAGATGATGGCGTGGCTCGGCGGAGCGGTAATCGACGGCGATGATGGACGCGAAGGATCCGTGCCCGCAAGACCATTCTTTCGGTCAATGGCTTTGCCGGAAACCCCGACTCTGGTGTAGCCGCTTCTGCCCGGAAATCGCCGGGGCGCAGTATTTTGGCGCTCTCGGCTCGACAGGCGAGGCGATGCCTTTGGGGCGAGAAGCTCGGCGCCGCCTTGGCCAACATGGCTGCCTATCAGGGCTATGCAGCGGTCGCCTATCCGCAAGGCAGCCTGCTGTCCTGGACCACGATCGAGAAAGGCGGCCTGCTTGTCGGCCCGAAGCGAAGCCGTTTCGGCGACGAGAGCCTCGGCTATTCCGGCTTGCCCGCATCGTGCTGGAGCAGGGCGCAAGGCCTTGGCGCTGTTCGACCAGCAGATTTTCGACATCGCCTCACAGGAAGAAGAGTTCGTGGAACTCGGCCCTATGGCGGCGTGAAGAAGGCCGATGATTCGCCGGCTCGCCGCGACGCCCTCGATTTCGGATCCGGCGGAGCTTGTCCGCAGATCGAGGCCTTCAACCGATCGCCGCGCGCGGCGTGGCGGCAAAGACGCTCTCGGGCGCGCAATTTCGGCCTCGGCGCCGCTTCAGGGGCCGTTCTATGGCGGTCGTGTCGTGCCCGGATTGTTCCATACGCAGGGAGGTCTGCGCGTCGATGGCAATGCCCGCGTGCTTAGGCCGGACGGGACGGCGATCCCGGACCTTTCGCCGGCGGCGGCGCGGCGTCCGGCATTTCCGGGAAGCGCCGGCGCGTTGGGTTATGCCTCGGGCAACGGTCTGCTCTCAGCCATCGCACTGGGACGCTTGCCGGGCTGACCGCCGCACGCGAGATCCGCACAGGCCTCGCGCATGACCCTTTCCCGCAGCTCGTGCGGCACTGGCGGCGGCTGAAAGCCGCGCCGGTCCCGGCCGCCGTTCTGGCGACGGCACGGGACTCATTTGCTTGATGCGATGGGTGTGGGCCTGGCGTCAAGTCCTCTGCCGCGGGGGACCCTACTCGGCGTTTTGCCGGCAGACCGTGGCCAGGGCGGGAAGCCAGCCTGTTACGGCTGTGACGCCGGCCAGTCCGGCTTCGGACGCCGCGATGGTCAATGGCGGGCTGATCCATTCGCTGGAATTCGACGACACCCATACCGGCTCGATCGTGCATGGCAGCGCAGTGCTGGCGCCGCGGCTGCTGGCAACTGGCAAAGCCGCAAGGCAGCACGGAAGCGGCTGTCCACGGTATCTTCTGGGCTATGAAGTCCTGGTCCGCATCGGCTTGGCCGCGCAGGGCGGATTCCAGCGCAACGGCTTTCAGATCACCTCGGTCGCCGGCGCATTGGTTTCAGCCCTCATCGGCGCAGATCTGTATCGGCGTAAACGAGGATGATAGGCGTCAACGCATCGGCATCGCGCTGAGCCAGGCCGTCCGGCGTGTTCGAATTCCTGACCAACGGCTCCGTCGTGAAATCCTTGCATCCGGGATGGGCGGCACATGCCGGCATCATGGCGGCGCGGCTCGCGATGTGCGGACTCACCGGGCCGCAAACGGCCATTGAGGGCGAGTGCGGATTATTCGCGGCCTTTGCCCGGGATGATGCAGCGCCGGCGCGCTTCAAGGCACTGCTCAGCGACATTGGCTCACGCTGGCATATGCCGGATGTCGCGTTCAAATTCATGCCCTGCTGCCATTATATTCATCCGTTTGTGGAGGCGGCCGGTCAGCTCGGTGAGGAGATCGGAGATTCCGCACAAATTTCCGGATTGATCTTGCGCATTGCGCCCGGCGCCGCGCCGATTGTCTGCGAGCCTTGGTCGCTCAAGACGAACCCACCTGATGGTCATGCCGCACGCTGGAGCCTGCCGGTCGTGACCGCGATGCGTCTCATTGATGGCAGGGTCGATCTTGACACATTCACTGAAAAGGCATCGCCCGCCGTGCTGGCGCTAGCCGCCCGTAGCCGCTGGGAGCCGTTGGCGCGGAACCGCTTTCCCAACGCCTTTGAAGCCGAGATAGAGTGCCACCTTGCCGACGGACGGAGCCGTTCCACGCGCATCGAAGATGTCTTCGGCAATGCCAGTCGCCCCGCTGGAGAAGTAGATGTGCTGACAAAATTTCGGACCAATGCCGCGCGATGCTTGCCGAACGATTCAATCCGGGCCCTGGAAGCCTTTTTTCTCAAGCCGGGCGCGGCGGACTTTTGCGATTTTGCCGCGGCCTTGGCCGTACGTACGCAGTAGGATGCCAACGCAGTAAGGAATGTCGACGATGAGCGAACCGATCACAGTCTTCACCGGGGGCCTGGTGGTTCTCCCCGACCGCGAACCTGCCGTGTGCGATATCATCACGCGCGCCGGTAAGATCATTGCGCTCGGTGCTTTTGATGCTGGCAAGGAGCAGGTCGACCGGATCGATGTTTCCGAACTTGTCGTGTTGCCCGGTCTCATCGATCCCCATCTGCACCTCGGGCACGGCAAGGATATTTCCTACCCGCGCGTACCGGAGGATGCAGCGCAAGAAACCGCGGCGGCGGCTGTCGGCGGCGTCACCTGCTTCGTGCCCTATCTCATGAGCACCGAGCCTTTCGACGTCGTCTTTGATCAGGTCCGCTCAGTTACCGAGGCCGGAAGCCGCATCGATTTTGGCTATCACTTTGTTATTTCGACCGAGTCGCAACTCGCCGGTGTGCCGGCCTACGCCACGCGCTACGGCGTGCCCTCGTTCAAGATTTTCATGAACAATCGTGGCGGCGAGGGCGCCCGTCTCGGGCTGCCGGACATCGATGATGGCTTCCTGTTCAGGCTCTGCGAGGCCGCTGCCGCTTCGAACGGCGTCGTCTGCCCGCACCCGGAAACGATCGAGATAGCCTGGGTTTTGCGCAAGCGCGAGAAGGCTCGCGATCCTGACGGCAAAGGCGGGCTCAAGACCTGGAACGCGTCGCGACCGGACTTCGTTGAAGCCGACGCGGTCCAGCGTTCGGCCTATATCGCTCGCGTCACCGGTTCGCGCATCCATATTGTGCACACCTCGTCCGCTGCAGCGCTGCAGGCCGGACTGATGCAGCGTGGCGCAGGTGCCGCTATCACCATCGAAACTTGTCCGCATTACCTAACGCACGATGAGGGATGGGGAAACGGCAATATCGGCAAGATCAACCCGCCGCTGCGCAGCCGGAACGATTGCGATGCGCTCTGGCAGGGAATTACCGACGGACATGTCGATATCATCGGCACCGACCACATTCACCGCGATATCACAAGCAAGACAGGGTCAGTCTGGGACGCTTCGCCGGGATGTCCCGGCCTTGAGACCATGTTGCCGGTGATGCTGACTAAGGGCATCACAAACGCGGCATTTCGCTCAGGCGGATCGCCGCGCTGACGGCGACGAATGCTGCGAGTGCGATGGGGCTTTCGCATGCCAAGGGCGCCATTGCTGTCGGCCGCGAAGCCGATTTCGCCGTGGTCGATCTCAACGCGGCGTGGGTTCTCGATAAATCCTATCTGCGCTCCAGCGCCGGCTATTCGCTCTACGATGGCATGGCATTCAAGGGGCGTGTCGTTCATACAATCCTGCGAGGCAGCTTCGTCATGAGGGATAGGCAGTTGATCGACGAGGCCGTGGGCAAGGGCCGCTATATGCCGCGCCTTCTCGGCTCCGCGGCGGCGAGTGCTACGACAGCCATGCTGAGCGCCACGCCGGACCGGCGCGCGTGACCTGACGGACCTTTTGAATCAGCGGGTGAGAGACTAGGTCGAGACTCATTAAATCCACCATACAAGGGCGGCTGCAAGGCAGACAGAGGCGAGGTAGTTACGCGCCAACCTATCATATCGCGTTGCGATGCGCCTGAAGTCCTTCAGCCTGTTGAAGGCATTCTCGATCCGCCAGCGAAGTTTGTAGAGATGCTTGCTGAAGCTGAACGGTTGCTTCCTGTTGCTGCGATTGGGAATGACCGGTTTGGTTCCACGCTCATCCAGTTCCTCACGCAATTCGGCGCTATCATAAGCCTTGTCGCCGAGCATGCGTTTCGACGGCTTCACTCTGCGGATCAGTCGCTCTGCAACCGGGCAATCGTGCGCTTCACCTCCAGTCAATAGGATGGCGATGAGGCGGCCTTTAGCATCTGCGAGCGCATGAATCTTCGTGTTGCGCCCTCCGCGCGAACGGCCAACAGCCTGCTTCTGCTCCCCCCTTTTCCGCCAGCCGCCGAACGGTGTGCTTTTACATGCGTCGAGTTCGATCATTTGCATATCCGCGGATCGGCCATTCCCTGCAAGTTCACGAAACAAGTTTTCCCATATGCCGCGCCGCGCCCAGCGCACGAAGCGGTTATAGATCGTCGTCGGCGGGCCATACTCGGGCGGGCAATCAGACCAGCGGCAGCCGCTTTTCAATACGTGCACGATACCGCTGATGACGCGACGATCGTCCGCCCGCTCGACGCCCCGAACATCTGTCGGCAGGTAAGGCTCGATCTGTTTCCACTGCTCATCGCTCAGCCAAAATAGGTTCTTGCGCACGATTCAAATCCCCCCTTCCCAAAGAGAATCAGAATCGTATTGTCAGACTGAAAGAATTAATGAGTTCTGACCCTAATACGCCACTCATGCTGTCTTTGGCGTAGCCCATGGTCTACTTATGCGGTCCTTGGATTTGAAGGCTTCGATCTGGTCGCGGTGACTTTCCGTAAGATCGATATCGTCCCAACCATTGAGCAACTGGTTGCGGCTTATCGGATCGATTGCAAAGCCATAGGTGCAATTTCCGCAGGAAATTGTCTGCTGATCGAGATCAACAGTAACTAGTTGCCAAGGATCTTCGGCGATTGCGGCCGCGAGGTTGGCTTGGTCCAGCTCCGGAAGTACCGCCGTGAGAAGCCCATTCTTGATGGCGTTTTGCGCGAAAATATCTCCGAACGATGGCGCGATGACACACTTTATGCCGTAATCACAGAGCGCGTAGACAGCAGCCTCGCGTGATGATCCGCCGCCAAAGTTACGTCCGGCGACGATGATATTGGCGTCGCGCCATGCCGATTGGTTAAGGGGAAAGTCCGGTTGTTCGCGGCCATCGCTATCGAAACGGAGATCCTGGAATAAAACTTGGCCGAGCCCCTTCGACCGCGGCCATTTGAGATAGCGTGCCGGCAAAATCTGGTCGGTATTGACATTGGATTGCGCAAGTAAGCAGGCCTTGGCGGTCAGGCGAATGAATTTTTCCATCCGGTATATCCTTAGCGCTTGTAACCGGCGAGTAGCGGGCGGACATCGGCGAGATGGCCGCTGACCGCGGCGGCCGCAACCATCGCCGGCGACATCAAATGCGTACGCGCGCCGGGGCCTTGCCGGCCGCGAAAATTGCGGTTGGTACTAGAGGCGCAGCGCTCGCCCGGAGGGACGAGATCGCCGTTGATCCCGACGCACATCGAGCAGCCGGAGTTGGCCCATTCAAGTCCGGCGGCGAGGAAGATGCGGTCGAGGCCTTCTTGCTCGGCCTGACGTTTCACCGTCGATGAGCCGGGCGAGATTAGTCCAGGAACCTTGCTGGTTCGGCCGGCCAGAACGGCGGCGGCCGCGCGCAGATCTTCGATTCGAGAATTGGTACAGGAGCCGATGAAGACGCGGTCGATGGCGATGTCGGTCAGTTTTTTTCCGGGCGCGAGGCCCATATAGTCAAGCGCTTCGCGTACATAAGTCGCCCGCACCGCATCGCTCTCGCGCGCCGGGTCGGGGATATTCGCATTGATCGGTAACGCGTCGTCCGGCGTCGTGCCCCAAGTCACGATCGGCGCAATCCCAGAGGCGTCGAGCGTCACTTCGCGATCGAAGGCGGCATCCTCGTCAGAAGCAAGCATCGACCAGGCTTCGACGGCTTGGTCGAAGGTGGAGCCTTTCGGCGCATAGGGGCGCCCCTTAAGATAGGTGAATGTGGTCGCGTCGGGAGCAACCATGCCGCAACGCCCGCCTGCCTCAATCGACATGTTGCACAGTGTCATGCGGCCCTCCATCGAAAGCGCGGCGATGGCGCTCCCGGCGAATTCGATCGCATGGCCTTGCGCGCCATCGGCGCCGACACGGGCGATGATGGCGAGGGCGATATCTTTTGCAGCGATGCCGGCGGTCGCATGGCCATCAACAGTGATGCGCATGCGTTTCGGCTTCTTCTGCCACAACGTCTGCGTCATCAGTACATGTGCCACTTCCGATGCGCCGATGCCGAAGGCATAGGCGCCGAAGGCACCGTGCGTGGATGTATGGCTATCGCCACAGACGATCAGCAGTCCCGGCAGCGTCAACCCTTGCTCCGGGCCGACAACATGGACAATGCCTTGGCGCGGGTCACGCATGCCGAACAGGCCGATATGGTTTTGCGTTGCGTTGTTCTCGAAATTGCGCACCATAGCCGCGATCTCAGGATTGGCGATGGCGTGGTTGCGCCCGCGCGTCGGTACATAGTGATCGGACACGCCAAAGGTGAGGCTAGGTTCCGCAACCGGCAGGCCGCGCGCTTTCATCTGGCTGAAAGCGTGGAACGAGCCTTCATGGACATAGTGCCGGTCGACCCAGAGCAGCGCGGCACCGTCCTCGCGGCGCGCGATTTCGTGCGCCGACCACAGTTTGTCGATCAGGGTTAGGGTTTCGCTCATAGGGTCGATCATTCTCCGCATCATATCTCGGCACGATTGCCAAGAAACGAGCTTTGCTGGGGGCAGCCAATATTGTATGCTAAAGAATACCAAGTAAAGCGTTGGCCCAGGCGGGCGCGCAGTTTTGGGGGGGTAGGGCATTGCGCGATTGGCTCGGCGAAGCGAAGGCGAAGCAGGTCTATCTTGTCCTGCGTGACCGAATTCTTGGCGGCGCCGTTTATTTCGGCGACCGGCTGCCCACCGAGAATGAATTGGCGGAAGTCCACGGCGTGTCGCGCGTCACCGTGCGGCGGGCGCTCGGCGAATTGGCACGCGAACGTTTGATCGAGCGGCGCCGCAGCGCCGGTACCCGCGTCATTTACCGGCCGGCGTCGGGGCCAATTAGCGCTGACATTTCCGGAGTCTTGGCCAATCTTGCCGATATGGGTCGCCGTACAGCGGTCAAGCTCTTGTCCTTCGACTATGTGCCTGCGGAAGGAGCGGTCGCGCAGGCGCTCGGCGTTGGACCGGACCAGTTTTTGCAGCGTTCGGTGCGTGTGCGTTCGGTCGATGGCGTGCCATTTTCTTACCTGACCACGCATGTTCCTGAAAGTATTTCGATCACTTTCACCAAGCGGGATCTGGGCACGCGGCCACTGCTCGAATTGCTCGAGCGCGCAGGCGTCAAGGTCGAAAATGCGCACCAGCGCATAAGTGCCGGACTTGCGACGTCCGATGTCGCCGCGGGGCTGGACGTCCATACCGGCTCGCCTTTGATCGAACTCGTCCGCATCGTACGCGACGAAGCCGGCCGCGGCGTCGAGCATTTGCATGCGCTCTACCGCCCCGATCGCTATTCGTTCGAGATAGACCTTGTGCGATCCGGTGAGGCGCCCAGCAAGGCTTGGTCGCCGGTGCTTCGTCCCGGTGGCCCGGGGAGCAAAATAGTGTCGCGGTCAAACAATTTAAGGCTCAATTTGAAACCGGTGCGTCACGCGCCGCCACGATAAACGAGAGAGAGGCGCCGATACCGTGCTGAAAACGCGCTTACTTTGGAATGTAATGCATGACTGAAGAGACATTACGTACTCGGCTGGTGCAGCCACCTATTCTGATCGCGCCGGGCGTCTACGATCCGCTCACCGCTCTTATCGCCGAGCAGGCCGGCTTCGAGGCACTTTACGTCTCGGGTGCAGCCATCGCCTATACCCGGCTAGGCCGTCCCGACATCGGGCTCGTTAGCCTGAGTGAAGTGGTCGAAACGGTTTCGCTGATCCGCGATCGGGTCGGCATCAATCTCATTGTCGATGCCGATACCGGCTACGGCAATGCGCTCAACGTCGAACGCACCATTCGGCTGCTCGAAAAAGCCGGGGCGCAGGCAATCCAGCTCGAGGATCAAGATTTTCCCAAACGCTGCGGCCACCTCAACGATAAGTCATTGATTCCCTCCGCAGAAATGGCTGGCAAGATCAAGGCTGCGACCGATGCCCGACACTCGAAAGACATGCTGATCATCGCGCGCACCGACGCAGTGGCGGTCGAGGGCTTCGACCATGCGATCGAGCGCGCGCTCATCTACAAGGAAGCCGGCGCGGACATATTGTTCATTGAGGCGCCGAAGGCGCGCGAGGAACTCGCAAAGATCGTCAAACAGGTCGGCCGTTCACTGCCGTTGATGGCCAATATGGTCGAAGGCGGCAAGACGCCAATGATGTCGGCATCCGAGCTCGAAGCGCTCGGTTTTTCGCTCGTCATTTTCCCCGGCGGCGTTGTGCGCACGTTGGCCAAGACCGCGGTGGATTACTACGCCTCGCTCGCAGCCCACGGCACGACGCAGCCGTTCCGTGACCGCATGTTCGATTTTGACGCGCTCAACGGCTTGCTCGGCACACCCGAGATGATCGAACGCGGCAAGCGATATGAAACAACATCAGTGCCGGATAGTAAGAAACGCCAGTAAGCCAAGGAATGTCTCGCATGGACAAGAGGTTCGATACCATTATCAAGAATGCGCGAGTGGTTCGACCGAACAAGACGTCGGTCGATTGTCTGGATATTGCGATCAAGGATGGAAAGATCGCCCGGTTCGGCCCCGATATTCAGGCCGACCTCGCCGGCCAGGTCTTCGATGCCAAGAATCGTCTCGGCGTTCCCGGGGTGCGTCGATGCTCATATGCATGTCGGCATATATGCGCCGCTCGCGCAGGACGCGGTTTCGGAGAGCAAGGCCGCGGCCATGGGGGGCGTTACCTCAAGCCTGAACTACATCCGCACCGGGCAGTACTACCTCAATCGGGGCGGCCCTTACCGCGAGTTTATGCCCGAAGTTTTCAAGCAGGCAGACGGACGATTTTGGGTCGACTATGGCTTTCATATTGCGCCGATTGAGGCGGGTCACATCGATGAAATGGAACATCTCGTCACCGAACATGGCGTGACCTCGTTCAAGATCTTCATGTTTTACGGAGGTTATGGGCTGCACGGCGCCTCGTCGCAGCAGAATGATTTTTTGATGATCGGCCCCGACGAGCGTTATGACATCGCTCATTTCGAGTTCATCATGCGGTCGGCGCAGCGACTGATGGACAAATTCCCCGATCAAGCCGCCCACATCAGCGTCAGTCTGCATTGCGAACTCGCGGAAATTCTCACGGCATATACGAAAATCGTGGAGCGTGAGGGCAAGCTGACAGGTCTACATGCTTACAGCGCCGCGCGCCCGCCGCATTCCGAGGGCCTTGCGATCTGGATTGCATCTTATCTCGCCAACGAAACCAACTGCCTGAATATCAATCTGTTGCATCTGAGTTCACGCAAAGCCGTGGATGCCGCGTGGACCATGCAGCAGGTTTTTCCACACATCGCTTTCCGCCGCGAAGTGACGGTTGGCCACCTTCTGCTAGATACCGATTGCGAGTGCGCGGTGCACGCCAAAGTCAATCCGCCAATCCGTCCGCGCGAAGACGTCGAAGCACTGTGGCAGGCTGTGCTTGACCGCAAGATCGACTGGATCGTCAGCGACCATGCTTGCTGTTCGGCGGAACAGAAGTGGTCAAAAGATGACCCGGCCAATATCTGGCTTGCCAAATCCGGATTTGGCGGCACCGAATATCTCCTTTCCGGCGTCGTGAGTGAGGGCAGCAAGCGCGGCATGTCGTACAATCACATGGCCGAGCTTTTAAGCTGGAAGCCGGCGCAGCGTTTCGGGCTGCCAAGCAAGGGGGATATCGCTCCGGGCTATGACGCGGATATCGTGATCGTCGATCCGTATGAAAGTTTCGTGGTGCGCGCCGCCGACTCTGAGTCTGTGCAAGGCTATTCGCCGTTCGAAGGCGTCGAACTCAGGGGCCGTGTGAAGAGCACGTTTTTGCGCGGCGCTCTTGTTTATGACAATGGGAACGTTGTCGGGCCGGCTCGCGGCAAATACCTGCGCAGATGAGAAGTCATTCACGCGCAATGAATTATTTTCAATGTCTACTGATGCGCCACATCGGGGCGTGGTGGCTACGGTCCTTGCTGCAACGGGTAGAAGCTATTGCGGCTGAATAAGTACGGCCCAGCTCCTGTGTGTACCGAAAACCTTATCCGGGTTGATGAGGTGACAGAATCGCCTAAGTTGGCGCAATGATTGGGCTGCTCTGTTTCTTCTGGCCTCTTGGCCTCGCCATTCAAGTCGAAGATCCGACTTGAGGCCGAGAATGCGGTTCTCCGACATCAGTTGATCGTTTTGCGGCGTAAGGTGCAGGGCCGGGTCCGGCTGACGAACAACGATCGCTGGTTCTTGATCCAGCTGTATCGCTGGTTTCCATCTATTTTGAAGGTTCTCACGATCATCCAGCCTGAGACGCTCGTGCGTTGGCATCGTGCCGGCTTTCGCTGCTATTGGCGTTGGAAGTCGCGCTCGCGGGGAGGGCGGCCGCAGATCGAGAGGGAGTCTACGCGCGCTGATCCGGCAGATGAGCATGGAAAACCCGCTTTGGGGCGCGCCGCGTATCCATGGCGAACTGCTCAAGCTTGGGTTTGATGTCGCGCAATCAAGCGTCGCCAAATACATGGTCAAGCGAAGCGGACCTCCAAGTCAGGGATGGCGGACCTTTCTGCGGAACCATGCGTCGGACATTGCCGCCATGGATCTATTCGTTGTCCCGACCATTGGCTTCAACCTGCTCTATGCGTTCGTTATCGTCTGCTTGGATCGCAGAGAGCTCGTCTGGATCAACGTCACAACAAACCCGACAGCTGAATGGGTCGCACGCCAGTTAACCGAGGCTTTCCCTTGGAACGAGGCGCCACGCTATCTCATTCGCGACCGGGATCGGATATATAGCGCTATCGTCAAATGCCGATTGCGCGCCATGGGGATCCGCGACAAGCCCACCGCGCCGGCCTCGCCTTGGCAGAATGGCTTTGCCGAACGGCTAATCGGGTCGATCCGGCGCGAGTGCGTGGACCATGTAATTGTCTTGGGTGAGGCGCATTTGCGCCGGATCCTTCGAGCCTATGCTGGCTATTACAATGACATCAGGACGCATTGGTCATTCGACAAAGATGCGCCGGTTTCTCGCCCTGTGTGTACCGAAAACCTCATCCGATGACGCTATCGAATTTGGCTCGTAAAATTCCCTGTTCCCGCGTCAGACTTCCCTGTTCCGCAAAAATAATTCCCTGTTCCGTTGAGTAGGGAATTCGCATCGGAAGCACTGTTATGACGCCATTATTTGCAGCCTCTCACCTTTCTGAAGGCGCGATTTTGTAAAATTCCCTGTTCTTTTCCCTGTTAGCAGGGAATTTGCCAGTGGAGACTGGTTCGATGACGACTGCGTCCACCACCAACAAAATCAATAGCTTATAGGTATCTGGCGCTTTGGGTTAAATCGTCATGTCCGCACTGTGTCCGCAATCGCAATGCACCTCCAACTGCGTTAGCGGTCTTGGGGCCTTCGTCTTTCTAAATCGTTGTGGTCCATTTCGCCGCAAAGACGAACGAAATATTGCGTCTAACCTATGTTCCTGAAATCCCGCTGAACTGTGGCGATGTCGGCAAGAGTTGGCAACCCTGCTTCGTTGCCGAGGTGTTGGATTTTGTAGGCGGAAGCAACGCGGCCAAAGTGAAAATGCTCCTCCCAACTCTTCGCTGCGTCGGTAAGGTAGGAATAGAGATAAGCGCCGTGGAAGACATCGCCGGCTCCGCTCGTATCAAGAACACGATCCGGCGGCACAGCAAGAGCTGGAAGCGTTCGAACAGTACCCGCCTCATCGTACCAGAGCAGACCACGCTCGCCGAGCGTCACGCCGCCAATTTTGCAGCCCCGACTCTTGAGATAGTCGAGCATTCTTGCCGGCTCAATCTCCATCTGCTCGCAAAGGCGCTCGGCTACGATCGCGATGTCGATGAAGGCAAGGAGCTCATGCGTGTTTGATCGCAGTCCGCCGCCGTCGAGCGAGGTGAGTATCCCTGCTTCCCGGGCAACTTTGACATAATACATCGCTGCATCCGGCTGGTGGCCGTCCATATGAAGCGCACGACAGCCTGAAAGGTTTAGGCGCGGGAATGGGTCGAGGAAATCGTCATCACGACAACGGACGATGGCCCGCATGCCATCGTTCGGCATGACGAATGACAGCGATGACGTTCTAACCTTCCGCGGATGGATCGCAATCCCGTACTTCGCGGCCATATCCAGGAACATGCGACCGAGCCAGTCGTCAGCGACCGTCGCGAGCAGTTCGGGCACAAGTCCCAACTTTGCGCAGCAGAATGCAGCCGTGACCGCGTTGCCACCGAACGAGATGGCGTAGGCCGATGCGACATGCTTCTCGTCTCCGGTCGGCATCCGATCGGTCAAAAATGTTACATCGATATACGTCTGCCCGATGAAGAGTGCTTGCATTAATATCGGTACATTGACCCGGCTAAACGGTCTTATTGAGGGCAACGAGTTCATGTCTGAGGCTTTCGAGAACCGAATAGACCCCAGGCGGGAACAATCCATCATAGCGTGCTTCAAGCTGCGCGATCTCAGCTCGCAGCCGGTCGGCGCGAATCTCGCTGTCCGTCAAAGGTTTCATAACGGTATTCTCCGCACCGATAATTGCGCTTCGGCTGCCTCAAAACGAAGAATTCTGCAAATCGGCTGAAATAGGCATGTAAAGAACCCGCATGCTGAAAGGCGAGAGCAATTACCGTCACTTAGGTACCGATTCCGATGATGTATTCGCGGCGATCGTGCTTATATGGGAACCCACAGATCACAAAGCGAGCTTTATCGTCCCGCTTCCCGGTTACCGTCGCGACATCTCCGAAATCAGAAGACGATCTGCGACGCGAGACAACGGAGCCACCGCGGACATTGCGCGGTTAGCCCCGGGTACGGCGGCAACCGTCTAGGCAGCACGTTTACAAGAGGCGGGCAGCTCCGGCGCAACGCCGATTGCCATCGAGAACGAGGTACACTTGCGTCGCCGGTTTTCAAAATTCATACCAAGGATGTCATCGGCTCCGTCTTGGGCCGACGAGGAGGCAATCCGCGAAGAACTTTTCAGCGTCGAGCGCCTTGAGCAGCATGCCGAGAGCTTAGCCGCGGCGCAGTCGGTCAGCTCGCAGCCGGAGCGAGGGCGACCTCTTGCCAATCGGGTTCGCGACAACGATGAAGCCCTGCTTGAAGCCTATCGTGTCATCGCAGCCGCAATCAAGGATAAGCGCCCGATAACGCCTGCGGCCGAATGGCTGATCGATAATTTTCATCTTGCGGAAGATCAGATCCGTGAAATCCGAACCGATCTTCCGCCAAGTTATTACCGTCAACTTCCAAAACTGGCGGAAGGCCCGTTCAAGGGATATCCGCGGATTTTCGAAGTAGCTTGGGCTTTCGTTGCGCACACGGACAGTCGTTTTGAAGCGGAGATGCTTCGACGCTTCGTGTTGGCCTATCAGCGAGTTCAGCCGCTGACGATCGGCGAGCTATGGGCTCTCGCAATTACAATTCGTGTCGTGCTCGTGGAGAATTTGCGGCGATTGGCCGATCTCATCGTAGGCAGCCAGGCATCGCGTGACGCCGCCGACGCATTAGCCGAGCGTCTGTTGGCACAGGGATCAGGTCGCCCGAAGCAGCCGCCGCGGCCCTGCGAGAGTTTACACATTCATCGCTCACGAGATCTTTTGCGGTTCAGCTTGTCCAACGATTGCGCGATGAAGATCCGGCCACGACGCCGGCGCTTCTGTGGCTGGACGAGCGCCTGAGTTCGCAGGGCACAAACGCCGATGACATCGTGCGCGAAGAGCACCGCAGGCAAGGCGCGGCGAACGTCACTGTCCGCAATATCGTCACCAGCATGCGGCTCATATCCGAGCTTGATTGGGCGGAGTTCTTCGAAAGCGTCAGTCTGGTCGACGAGGCGCTGCGGGCGGGCAGTGACTTCGCCGACATGGATTTCCCGACGCGCGATCAGGTATCGCCGCGCTATCGAAGAACTTGCGCGCGGTTCGGCTCACTCGGAAATCGATGTCGCCCGGGAAGTCATCCTCATTGCAAAACGCGCTGAGGCTGACCAGCAAGCCGGAACGGCGGAGCCGGATCCGCGCTCGCGGGATCCCGGCTATTACTTGATCGGGCAAGGACGTCGGGCGTTCGAAAAGGAACTTGGCTTTCGCGCTCCGATGAAGGATTGGCTGGTACGCGCGAACGCGGTAGTGGGAATTTCGGGCTATCTGGCGACTGTCGCGTTCGCTGCCGGGCTACTTCTCACACTGGCATTGCTTGCGGTCAGCTGCGGCCGGTCCCGATTGGTGGCATTTTCTTACCGCTGGCGTTCCTAGGACTCTTTATTTCCGTTGATGCCGCAATCACGCTGGTGAACCGCGTAGTCACAGATCGGTTCGGCCCAGCCGTGCTCCCCGGGCTCGAGCTTCGCGATGGTGTTTCGAGTGAGTTCCGCACCATCGTCGTTGTGCCCACACTGCTCACGAGTAGCGCGGCAATCGACGAACTCATCGAGCGGTTGGAAATCCATTATCTCGCCAGCCCGGATGGCGATATCCAGTTTGCTCTGCTTTCGGACTGGACGGACTCAGCCACCGAAAACGCAGCAGACGACGAGGAGCTCTTGGGCGCGGCGATCGAAGGAATTGCTCGTCTCAACAGGCAATACGGACCGGCGCCGCATGGGACTCGCTTTTTCTTGTTTCATCGCCGGCGGGTCTGGAACGAAGGCCAGGGCAAGTGGATCGGGTGGGAACGCAAGCGCGGAAAACTGCATGAGCTCAACCGGCTCCTGCGCGGCGCTACCGACACTACCTTCTTGGCGGTGGGCGGCCGGCCACCGCTCGTGCCGCCGGGCGTTCGTTACGTCATCACCTTGGATACCGACACGCGGCTTCCCATTGGAGCTGCCAAGCGCCTGATCGGGAAAATGGCGCACCCGCTCAATCGGCCAAAACTTGATCTCGTGTGTCGCCGCGTCGTCGAGGGATATGGCGTGCTGCAGCCGCGCGTGACGCCATCGCTCCCGACCGCGCGCGATGGCTCGCTGTATCAGCGCGTGTTCTCGAGCCCGACCGGCATCGACCCATACGCAGCGGCCGTGTCCGACGTTTATCAGGACCTGTTCGAGGAAGGCTCCTACAGCGGCAAGGGCATTTACGATGTGGATGCCTTCGAGGCCGCGCTCGCAGGTCGTATCGCGGAAAGCTCGGTTCTCAGCCACGACCTGCTGGAGGGTATTTTTGCCCGCGCAGGGCTGGTTTCCGACGTCGAAGTCTTTGAAGATTTTCCGTCGCGTTACGACGTTGCCGCATCCCGTCAGCACCGATGGGCCCGCGGCGACTGGCAGTTGCTGCCTTGGATCATTGGCAGCGGGTCGGCGACCGGCGGTGGCCTCGGCTGGACGGGCATTCCACCACTTGGCCGCTGGAAACTCGTAGACAACCTTCGCCGCACTTTGTTGGCGCCGGCAAGTTTCCTCGCCCTCGTGGCCGGGTGGGTCTTGCTGCCCCCAGTCGCCGCCTTGCTCTGGAGCGGGTTCGTTCTGTTGCCTTTCCTGTTGACCGCATTCCTGCCTCTCGTCGCACGCGTGATTCCGCGTCGCTCCGGAATCACGACCGGCAGCCACTTCCGCGCATTTCGTCTTGATCTCAGACTCGCCTTGATGCAGTTCGGCCTGCAAGTGGCGTTGCTCGCGCATCAGGCCTGGCTGATGGGCGACGCAATCGTTCGGACGTTGTTCAGACTGTATCGGCGTCGAGAATTGCTGGAGTGGGTGACCGCCGCGGCGGCAGGTGCCGTTCGGGAACTCAAACTTGTCGGCTTCTATCGGCGAATGGCCGGCGCTGTCGTTTTGGCTGTATGCGGGGCAGTCGCCGTCGCTTACGCCGATCATGGACTTTGGTTGATCGCCGCTCCGCTGGTCGGTGCTTGGGCACTGTCACCAGCGATCGCATGGTGGGTGAGCCGGGCGCCACGCCCCGACCAGAGCTCGCTGTCGGACGCGGAATCGGAAAGTCTGCGCCTCACTGCGCGGCGTACCTGGCACTTCTTTGAAACATTCGTCACGGCGGAGGATCATATGCTTCCTCCGGACAATTTTCAGGAGGATCCCCGGCCAGTCCTGGCCCACCGAACCTCGCCGACAAATCTGGGCCTCTATCTTCTCTCGGTCCTTGCCGCGCGAGATTTCGGCTGGCTCGGCATCACGTCGACCGTCGACCGATTGGAAGAAACGCTTCGGACCATGGATCGGCTGGAGCGATTCCGCGGTCATTTCTTCAATTGGTATGACACGCATGATCTTCATCCGCTTGAGCCAAAATACATATCGTCGGTCGACAGCGGAAATCTTGCCGGGCATCTGATCGTCCTGCGGAGTGCTTGCCGGGAGATGATTGCGGCACCTGTGATCGGTGCGGAACCGCTTGCCGGGATCGCGGACGCAGTGAAGCTCGCTCGATCCTCTCTGGATGCCGTAAGCAGCGATCACCAAGCTTCGGAGATCGCTCGCAAACAGCTTCAAACCGCGCTGGATTCACTCGCGGCATCACTGAAATCTGCCTGCTGAATTCACTCGCGGATTTTGTCGTTCGATTGTCGAACCTGAAACGACAGTCCGATAGGCTTCCTGAGCTCGCCCGAGCGCTTTTCGAGGAAGGGGATAGTGAGGTTGCCGGCAAAGCGGATGTGCTGACTTGGACCGAGGCCGTTGCTTCATCTGTCCGGTACCATCAGCGTGATATCGATGGTTTGCTCCCGTGGATTCAGCTCACCGCTGACGCCACGATATTATCGTCTGCGCTGACTTTAGCTGACCTACCGGATCACTGTCAGACATTGATTGAAAAGCTGGTTCAACAAAGAGCCGATCTCACGTCCAACGGCGCTGACGATGACGTCGCCAAATTTGACCGCCTCGTTGCGGCGTTGGAGCAATCGGCGGCAAATGCCCAAGCTCTCATGCGACGAATTGAAAGTCTCGACGAGCTTGCCGGAAAAATGTTCGACGAGATGCAATTCGGCTTCCTTTTGGATCCTGCCAGGCAGTTGCTCTCCATCGGCTATCAGTCTGCCGAGGGCGTGCTGGATCCGAGCTGTTACGACCTGCTTGCATCCGAGGCGCGCCTGGCGAGCTTCATCGCGATCGCCAAAGGCGACATCGCACCGAAACATTGGTTCAAATTGGGGCGTGCGGTGACCCCGATCGACCGCGGCTCGGCTCTGATCTCATGGTCGGGATCGATGTTCGAGTACTTGATGCCGGAACTGGTGATGCGCGAGCCCGCAGGGAGCCTGTTGCATCAGACGGCCCGGTTGATCGTGAGTCGACAGATCGAGTATGGCGCTCAGCTTGGCGTTCCGTGGGGGATTTCCGAGTCCGCGTACAACTTCCGCGATCTCGAACTCACCTATCAATATTCCAATTTTGGTGTCCCCGGACTCGGACTAAAGCGTGGGCTCAGCGAGAACATTGTCGTCGCGCCTTATGCGACGGCGCTTGCATCCATGATCGACCCGGCCGCTGCGGTGCGGAATTTCTCCCGTCTGGCCGAAGTGGGCGGGTGTGGCCGGTACGGCTGGTATGAGGCCCTGGACTACACGCCGGGGCGTATCCCGGAGGGCAAAAATGTTGCCATCGTGCGCGCCTATATGGCGCACCATCAAGGGATGAGTTTGGTCGCTATCGCGAACACGCTTCGCGGCGGGACGATGCGGACGCGCTTTCATGCCAATCCGATCGTGCAGGCGACCGAACTTTTGCTGCAGGAAAGGCCGCCGCGCGATGTCGCGGTCAAATGGGTGCGCGCCGAGGAAGTGAGCCAGACGACGCAGGTGCGCGAACTCGTGCCGCCCATGTTGCGCCGGTTCCGCTCGCCGCACGATCGCATCCCGCGCAGCCACCTTCTTTCGAACGGCCGCTACGCCGTCATGATCACCGCCGCCGGATCGGGGTTCAGCCGCTGGAGAAATCTCGCCGTGTCGCGTTGGCGCGAAGACGTCACCTGCGATCCTTGGGGGTCGTATGTTTATTTGCGCGATGTCGAAAACGGCTCTGTGTGGTCCGCGGGTTATCAGCCGAGCGGCGCCAGACCGGACAATTACGATGTGACGTTTTCGGAGGATCGCGCCGAAATTGCGACGACGCGATGGAACCCTGACGACAACTCTCGATGTCGTCGTGTCGCCGGAGGATGACGGGGACGTCAGACGCGTGTCGGTCTCAAATCTTGGGGCGCGCACGCGCGAGATCGAGATGACCTCTTATTCTGAGATCGTCTTGGCGCCTGCGAGCGATGATGCGGCGCATCCGGCATTTTCAAAGCTTTTTGTACAAACTGAATTCGTGCCTGAACTAGGCGCGCTTTTGGCGACCCGGCGAAGGCGGGCGCCGGATGAACCGGAGGTGTGGGCCGCCCATCTGGCCGTATTGGAGGGGGAGGCCGCCGATGAGACTGCAATTCGAGACCGACCGGGCGCGCTTCCTTGGACGCGGCAACGGCGTCGGCTCGCCGATTTCCATCGAGCAGCGGCCGGCCGCTTTCAAACACGGTCGGGACGGTACTCGATCCGATCTTCAGCATTCGCCGACGCGTCCGCATCCCGCCCGGCGCGACGGTTCGGCTCTCCTTTTGGACCCTTCTCGCCCGTTCGCGCGATGAGATTATCGGCTTGGCCGATAAGCACCACGATGTTGCGGCGTTCGAACGTGCAGCCACCTTGGCCTGGACCCAGGCTCAGGTTCAACTCCATCATCTCGGAATAACACCGGACGAGGCGCACCTGTTCCAGCGTCTCGCCAATCGCATCATGTACTCGGACCCGACGCTGCGGCCGTCGCCTGAAATCCTAAAGCGGAATGATCTCGGACCATCGGCTCTTTGGGCGCACGGTATCTCCGGCGACCTGCCGATTGTGCTGTGCCGGATCGATGAGGCCGAACACCTGGAGACCGTACGCCAACTGATCCGCGCGCATCACTACTGGCGAATGAAGCAGCTCGCTGTCGACCTGGTGATCGTCAACGAGAGAAGCACCTCGTATGTGCAGGATCTGCAAACCGCTCTGGAGTCGGTCGTCCGCGTGAGCCTGGCGCGATCGCCTCTGAGAAAGATGGTGCCCCCGGTGCCGTGTTTCTGCTGCGCGCCGACTTGTTGTCGGTCGAGGTGCGAAACCTTCTGCAGACGGTAGCGCGCGTGGTGATCGTAAGCCGCCGCGGCGGGCTCGCCGAGCAAGTCAAACGTCTGCAAGAAATTGCGCCGGCCGCTGAACCGCCGCATCTAACGCCGCGGAGCGCGAGCCCTCCCGAGTTCGCCGCGCCGCCGCAGCTTGAATTCTTCAACGGCATCGGCGGATTCGATAAGGATGGACGGGAATACGTCACCATCCTCGACGGGGATCAAGTGACGCCCGCGCCTTGGGTGAATGTCATCGCCAATCCCTCGTTCGGCTTCCAGGTCTCCGCTGAGGGCAGCGGTTACACATGGTCGGTCAATAGCCGCGAAAACCAACTCACTCCTCGGTCGAACGACCCGATCAGCGACAGTCCCGGCGAAGCCATCTATGTGCGCGACCAGGATAGTGGCGATGTCTGGACGGCGACCGCACTTCCCATCCGCAACGACGCCTCCCGATACATTGCCAGACATGGCCAGGGGTACAGTCGGTTCGAGAATGTGTCGCATGGGATTGCGCTCGATCTCCTGCAATTCGTGTCGCTCGGCGATCCCATCAAGATTTCCAGACTGAAGATCAAGAATGTCTCAGGCCGCCGGCGGCGGCTATCGGTAACCGCCTATGTGGAGTGGGTGCTGGGACCTTCACGCACCACTTGCGCCCCCTATGTCGTCACGGAGATCGATCCCGAAACCGGTGCGTTGCTGGCGCGAAATCCGTGGCGCATGGAGTTCGGCTCTCGTGTGGCCTTTGCCGATTTGGCTGGCCGGCAACGTTCATGCTCCGGCGATCGCACGGAGTTCATCGGCCGCAACGGCACCTTGGCTTTGCCGGCAGCGCTCGCAAATCGCAACGCCGCTGTCCAACCGGGTCGGCGCGGGCCTCGATCCGTGCGGCGCTCTGCAAACCGCAATTGAGATTCCGGCAAACGGCGAAGCTGAAATTACATTCTTGTTGGGCGAAGCGGCGACGGGAGCGGAAGCCTTGTCTCTGGTCGAGCGATATCGTGCGGCCAATCTCGACGAGGTTTTCCGCGAAGTGACCGAGTATTGGGATCAATACGCTGGGCGCGGTCCAGGTGCGGACGCCCGATCGCGCAATGGATATTCTGCTGAACGGCTGGCTTCTGTATCAAACGATCGTTTGTCGATTATGGGCTCGCTCGGGCTTCTATCAGGCCAGCGGTGCTTATGGCTTCCGCGATCAGCTGCAAGATGGCATGGCGCTTTGCCTGTCGCAGCCGGGGCTGACACGGGAGCATCTGCTGCGCGCGGCGGCACGACAGTTTACCGAGGGCGACGTTCAGCACTGGTGGTTGCCGTCATCAGGCAAGGGCATTCGCACGCGCGTTTCCGATGACCTGCTCTGGTTGCCCTATGCCGCGGCACAATATGTAACGGCGACCGGCGATCTTGCTGTCCTCGACGAAGCAAATAGCGTTTCTCGATGGAATGACTCTGGCGCCGAACGAGCAGGATGCCTTTTTTCAGCCCATGCCATCGGATGAAAGAGCTACTCTTTTCGAACACTGCGCTCGCGAGTCTCGATCGGAGCCTTGCGGTCGGACGGCATGGTCTGCCGCTGATCGGCGGGGGAGACTGGAACGACGGGTTGAACCGGGTCGGCGCGGGCGGGCAGGGCGAAAGCATATGGCTGGGTTGGTTTCTTTACGCCACCATTGCGAATTTCGTTGCGTTCGCCGAGCAACGGGGTCAACACGATCGCGCTGCAACTTGGCGGCAGCACGCGACTTCGCTGCGCGAGGCCCTTGAGCGAGAAGGTTGGGATGGCGACTGGTATCGCCGCGGCTATTTTGATGATGGAACGCCGCTTGGCTCTGCATCGAGCAGCGAGTGCCGCATCGACTCCATTGCTCAATCCTGGGGAGTGATCTCCGGCGCGGCAGATCCGGCGCGCGCCGCGCGCGCCATGGCGGCGGTCGACGAAAAGCTCATCTTGCGTGATGATGGACTGGCTCTGCTGTTCACGCCGCCCTTCGATCAAACCACGCTGGACCCCGGTTACATCAAGGGCTATCCGCCGGGAATCCGCGAGAATGGCGGCCAATATACGCATGCTGCCATCTGGTCGGTTCAAGCTTTTGCCAAGCTTGGCGATGGGGACAAGGCAGCCGAGCTGCTATCGCTGCTCAATCCGATCAACCACGCTCGCACTTGGGCCGCCGCTCAACGCTACAAGGTGGAACCGTATGTGGTGTGTGCGGATGTCTACTCCGTTCCGCCACACGTGGGGCGGGGCGGCTGGACATGGTACACGGGCTCGGCCGGCTGGATGTATCGGGCAGGTCTAGAGTCGATTTTAGGGTTCACCGTGGACGGCGCCACCTTGCGGCTCGACCCCTGCGTGCCCCGAGCGTGGCGAGATTTCGAAATCGTATTTCGCCACCACACGAGCCGGTACGAGGTGTCCGTTGAAAATCATACCGGGGTTAGCCGTGGCGTTGCCCGCTTGGAACTGGATGACCAAGTGCTCCCTCACGGTTCGACCTACCTCACGTCTGGTGGATGACGGCAAAACCCATCATGTCCGAGTAATACTCGGATGATCAGCCTGCGGCACGTCACACCTGGAGCGTTGCTAGCAGACGGCTGGGGCGCCACTAGGCTGCCTTGGGGTCCGGCATATGGCGCACGTTGTGGTTATGGCTCACGGTACACGCCTGCTCGCGGCCGCACATTACGCAGACGAATATCTCGTTGTCCAAATCAAGGGTACGATTGGCTGACTCAATCTGCTTGAGTCGCAACTCGCCACCACAGACGTCGCAGCGCGACGAGGGCGGCGGCTCGACAAGGGTGCGCATGGGATTTCCTTTCGTCCGACATGCTTCGGAACGAGGGAGTGGAACACTCAAAAGGGTCCCAGTTGAAAGGTTGGATTGAAAGCCCGAACGCTTTGCGTTGGCGTCTCGGTGATTATGAAGCTGCGCGTTTAAGAACGGCGTGTCCAGTCATATTTCCGGCGGCGTCACGTCCACTTCGTACGAAAAGCTGCCGTCAGCCAGCTTTATTCGATGACCTCGTCGGCGCGGGTAGTCGAAAGCACTTAAAAGTGCTGTGTGTACCGAAAACCTTATCCGTATTGATTACCCGAAGGAATCGCCTAACGTCGGCGCACCATGATTGCGCTGCTAGGCTTCGTATTGGCCGTCCTGGCCTCGCCGTTCAAGTCGAAGAGCCGGCTCGAGGCGGAAAATGCGGTTCTTCGACATCAGTTGATCATCTTGCGGCGCAAGATGCAGGGGCGAGTCCGGCTGACGGACCACGACCGCTGGTTCTTTATCCAGCTGTATCGGTGGTTTCCTTCAATCCTGAAGGTTCTCACGATCATCAAGCCCGAGACGCTCGTGCGTTGGCATCGTGCCGGCTTTCGCTGTTACTGGCGTTGGAAGTCCCGTCAGCGGGGAGGGCGGCCGCAGATCGAGAATGACCTCCGTACGCTAATTCGGCAAATGAGCGTCGAGAATCCGCTTTGGGGAGCACCGCGCATCCACGGCGAACTGCTCAAGCTCGGGTTTTATGTCGCGCAATCGAGCGTCGCCAAATACATGGCCAAACGACGTGGCCCGCCAAGTCAGGGATGGCGCACCTTTCTGCGGAACCACGTGCCGGACATTGCTGCCATGGACCTGTTCGTCGTTCCGACCATTGGCTTCGACCTGCTCTATGCCTTCATTATCGTCCATCTGGGCCGCAGAGAGTTGGTCTGGATCAATGTCACAAGCAATCCGACGGCAGAATGGATCGCACGCCAGCTGACCGAGGCATTTCCGTGGAATGAGGCTCCGCGCTACCTCATCCGCGACCGAGATCGCATTTATGGCGCACTAGTCATGGGCCGAATTCGCGCCATGGGCATTCGGGATAAGCCGACCGCGCCGGCCTCTCCTTGGCAGAATGGCTTTGCCGAACGCCTGATCGGGTCGATCCGGCGCGAGTGCGTGGACCATTTCATTGTCCTGGGTGAAGTGCATCTGCGCCGAATTCTGCGAGCCTACGCTCGCTATTACAATAACATCAGAACGCATTGGTCATTGGACAAAGATGCGCCGGTTTCTCGGTCTATCCAGCGGATCGGATCTATAAACTCACGCGCGATCCTTGGCGGGCTTCATCACCATTACGTGCGGGTTTAGATCCCATGGGGAAGTGGATAGCGACCGGCACTCTGGCAGAGTGAGGTTGCTACCACCCACTCTGGAGGCGACCATGCAAACCGTATCTGACCGACCCGAAGCACCGACTGCTATCCATACTGATCTTGGCGCGATTTTCGTCTCATTGGAACTCAGTCGATCGACATGGCTGATCACGTCGCTGTCGCCAGGCGGCGGAGAGAAGATGTCGAAGCACGTGGTGCGTGGTGGCGATGTCGCCGGGCTATTGGAGCGCTTTGCGCAACTTCGGGAGAAAACGCGGGCGAGGACGGGGAAGGTCTTCTCGTTCGTCGTCATTCAGGAGGCTGGCCTCGACGGATTCTGGATCGATCGCGTGCTGCAGAATGAAGGGATCGAAAGCCATGTCGTCGATCCGGCCTCGATTGCGACATCGCGTCGGCGTCGGCGGGCGAAGACTGACAGGATCGACGGTGAGGCGTTGGTTCGCGCGCTGCTGGCGTACAAGCGGGGCGAACCTCGGGTGTGCGCGATGGTCAAGGCACCGACTCCCGAGGAAGAGGACCGCCGCCGCCTTTGCCGCGAGCGCAAGGTACTAATCGCCGAGCGGGTCCGGCACGTCAATCGCGTGAAGGGGCTGCTGTTCTCACAGGGGATATCTGGCTACGAGCCGCTGCGCCGCGACCGGCGGGAGCGGCTGGTTACGCTCCAGACCGGCGATGGTCGTCTGCTGCCGGATCACCTGAAGGCGCAGGTTTGCCGTGAACTCGATCGGCTGGAACTGCTGCTCGAGCAAATCAAGGCGGTGGAGGCCGAGCGGGACGTGCTGCTTGCCGCGCAACAAGCGCCGGCGGCGATGTTACTCGACATCAAGGGCATCGGGCCAGAGTTCGCCGCCATCCTCTGGTCGGAAGGGTTCTTCCGACACTTCGACAATCGACGCCAGGTCGCTTCTTATGCGGGCCTGGCGCCAACACCCTGGCAGAGCGGATCGGTCGATCGCGAACAGGGCGTGTCTAAATCAGGCAATCCGCGATTGAGAACAACGCTCATCCAGCTCGCCTGGCTATGGCTGCGCCATCAGCCGCAATCGGCGCTGGCCCTGTGGTTTGAAGAACGGGTCAGGCGTAATGGCGACCGTCTTAAGAAGACGGCAATCGTGGCGCTGGCGCGAAAGCTGCTGGTAGCGCTCTGGAAATACGTGACCGCAGGCGTCGTCATCGAGGGAGCCGTGATGAAAGCCGCCTGATGTGAACGCTAACCAAATTTTCTAATCTTCCAGGACCGTTAGTCCTGGCGGATCCAGGTGGACGAACCGCCGAAAACCATGGCCTGAAAAGCCGCAGTTTAGAATGGTCTCGTCCTCCTGAGCCCCGCCCGCCGCAAGCGGGATATTGGTGCAGTCGCTTTGCGCGACGACCGGATGTGAGGTTGATCTGGCGAGGACCAACCAGATCACGGAACGGGCTTGGACCTTGGATACCGAAATAGGCACCGGAGTCTTAACTCATGCACTAATGATTTTTTGCCCCTTAGACTCGGAAATCCCCATGTGAGGTTTTCGGTACACACACCTGGCTGCATCGATCATGCCTGACCACCCTCCGGCTCTAAAAGTAAAAGTCTCATTTTTGAGACAAAAAATCCGCCTCGCGGCAATCTCTCCGAAGTTCGATCAGGAGTTTTTTCGGGCTGCCGTGAGAGTAGCGGCGTTCCGCGAAATTTCCTGACCCCTTGGAAGAGAAAAGGTGAAATTCCTAAGTTTTTCAGCAAACTGCTAGAGCGCCATTATCGCAACGCGATCTGGAATTTTTAGAGTCGCCTCTGTGTTGGCCAATACTTGCTCCACGGTCACACCCGGCGCCGTCTCAAGAAGCCTCGCGTTTCCATCGAAGAAGTCGATGACGGCTAGCTCACTCACCACCAAGGTCACGGGGCGCGCCGAGGTGAGCGGCAGGGAACACTGCTTGACGACTTTCGGTTTGCCCTTGGCGGAATGCTGCATTGCCACGATAACCCGCTTCGCCCCCGTCACGAGATCCATCGCGCCGCCCATGCCGGGCACCATCTTGCCGGGGATCATCCAATTGGCGAGATGTCCCTGTTCATCGACCTGAAGACCGCCGAGCACCGTCATGTCGACGTGACCACCGCGAATCAGTCCGAAGGACATGGCACTGTCGAACGTGCTCGCGCCCGGCAACGCGCTGACTGGCCGCCCTCCGGCATCGGTCAGCAACCGGATGCGCCATCCCGTCCTCGGGAATCGCTCCGGTGCCGATCAGGCCGTTTTCCGACTGGAACAGCACGTGAATTCCCGGCGGGAGATAATTGGCCACAAGTGTCGGAATGCCGATGCCGAGATTGACCAGCATCCCCGAGCGCAGCTCTTGGGCAATGCGCGTAGCAATGATGGTTTGCGCTCCATCGGATCACTCATTGTTTGCGACGAGGTAGTCGACGAGCGGAGCGGGAGTCACCACTTGATCGGGAGCGATGACGCCCACAGGCACGATGTGCTCGCGCAGCGACGATGACTGTGTCGGCGGCCATCGCGATCACCGGATTGAAATTGCGGGCGGTCAAAGCATACGCGAGATTGCCGGTATAGTCGGCGAGGAACGCCTGCACAAGCGCAAAATCGGCACGGATCGCGGTCTCGATCAGGTAGTCCTTTCCGTCGATCTCAACCTTGCGCTTTCCCTCCTCGACAACCGTGCCGACACCAGTCGGCGTTCAGTATGCCGCCGAGCCCAATCCTCCGGCACGAATCCACTCGATCAGCGTGCCCTGCGGCACAAGATCAACTGCTAGCTTTCCGGCGATCATCTGCTGCTGCGTCTCAGGATTGAGGCCGATATGGCTCACCACGACCCGTTCGAGTAGCCCCGCGGTAACTAACTTGCCGATCCCTCTTCCGGGCATCGCCGTGTCATTGGCTATGACGGTGAGGTTGCGCTTGCCTTGTCGCACGAGTTCGTCGATCAGCCGTTCCGGCGTACCGACACTCATGAACCCACCGACCATGAGGCGCGTCCCGTTTGGGATCATCGCGACAGCGTTCTCAACGGAAGTGACTTTCATGATGTGAGGCCTATTCTGCTATTGTGCGGTCCAGCCGCCGTCGACTGGCAGGCCGACGCCGCGGATTTGACATCCAGCGTCGGAACATAAGAATGCGGCGACGGCGCCGATCTGCTCGGGGGTGGCAAACTCAAGGGAAGGTTGCTTCTCAGCAAGCAACTTCATTTTTGCTGCATCGGGTGAAAGACACTCGTTCTTCGCTAAATCATCGATCTGATTCTGTACGAGCGGGGTAAGAACCCAGCCGGGACAAATTGCATTGCAAGTAACCCCGGTTGTTGCGGTCTCGAGCGCCACGACTTTAGTGATGCCAAGCACGCCGTGCTTCGCTGCCATGTAAGCGACCTTGTGCATTGAAGCGACCAGCCCATGGGTAGAGGCTATGTTGATGATGCGTCCCCAATTGCGGGCCAGCATTTGCGGCAGAGCCGCACGGATTGCATGAAACGCCGCAGAAAGATTGAGTGCTATAATCGCATCCCACCGATCAACCGGAAATTCGTGCACTGGGGCAGTGAATTGAATGCCGGCATTATTCACTAGGATATCGACCCGGCCAAGATCACGTGTCGCCTGCTCAATCATGCCAGCGATTTCGTCCGGCTTGCTCATATCCGCTGCACTGTACGCGACGCGCACACCATACGTGGAAGCCAGCGATGCACGTAGTGTTTCGATCTGCGCCGTATCCCCAAAGCCATTTAGAAGAACATCGGCACCATGACCGGCAAACGCATTGGCTATTCCCAATCCAATTCCGCCGGTCGAGCCGGTGATGACTGCCGTCTTTGCCTTTAGCATGCTGAGCTTGCGCCTCCCGCATCGCGTTTTTTTATGCAGTATCCCAAAGCGATTCTAAAAATGGCGTAGCTTTTATTAACCAGAATACACTGGACGCTTAGCCCGCGCGCCTCGCATCGCCGTTCCTTTCGCTGTCTGTGCGAATACTATTCTAGAGCGCATAATGGATGTTCCGATTGCTAATCGATGATGTGGTAGCCGCCATCGATGTACAAAACTTCGCCGGTGATCAACCGCGCCGCATCATGCGCCAGGAAAGCGGTAGCGACGACCGACGTCATCGATGCTGACAAGGCTGCGGGCGGGAGCCTTTGACTTCGCCTTCTCAAGCAGCTCATCGAATTCGGGAATTCCGGAAGCGGCGCGCGTCAAGAGCGGCCCCGGTGAGATGGCATGGACTCGGATACCCTTGGGGCCGAGTTCCGCCGCGATATAGCGGACCGCGCTCTCGAGCGCCGCCTTAGCCACTCCCATGATATTGTAATTCTCAACAACCATCTGGCTGCCGTAATAGGTCATCGTGAAAAGCGTACCGCCATTTTTCATCAGCGGTTCGGCAAGATGCGCCATACGGAGAAACGTCCAGCACGACACGTCCATGGTGGCGAGAAACCCGTCCCGCGGCGCGTCCACGACCCGTCCCTGTAGCGTGTCCTTGGGAGAGAAGGCGATCGAATGGATGAGGAAATCCATCTGCCCCCATTCATTTGCGATACGCTCGAATACCGCCTCCATTTGTCCAAGCACCTGGACATCCAGCGGCATCACAATCGATGCGTTAAGTTCGCGCGCCAGGGGCTCGACATACGGCTTAGCCTTGTCGTTGAGATAGGTGACCGCCAGTTCGGCCCCGAGCGCGCGGAAGGCCTTGGCGCAACCCCAGGCGATGGATTGGTCATTGGCGATGCCAACGATGAGGCCTCGTTTGCCTTCAAGCAGCGGCGCCTTCGCGACGGGAATGGTCATTAAGTTCCCCTTAGCGTTGTTCGTTATGTTCGACTAGCAGCACCAAAGTGTGGCGAGCGATCATCAGTTCTTCGTCGGTCGGCACCACGTAAAGCGCAACCGAGCTGTGCGGGTGCGAAATCAATAGTTCGCGCGCGGTATTTAAAGCCGGGTCCATTGCTGCACCCAGCCAAGTAAGCTTTTCTGCAATGCGTGCGCGGATCGTCGCTGAGTTTTCACCGATCCCCGCGGTAAAGACAAAGGCGTCCAATCCGCCGAGCGCTGCAGCCAGCATGCCAGCGAAAAGCCCGACCCGATAAACGAAGTAATCAACTGCGAAGGCCGCACTCGGATCCGCGCTGGTCTCAAGGTCACGCATGTCATTGCTGACGCCCGACAAGCCTTTCAATCCACAATCGCGATAGAAGAGGGTCTGAACCGCGGCTGGGTCCATGCCTTTTTCGGTAATGAGATAGAGCACGACACCCGGGTCGAGTTGTCCTGGCCGTGTGCCCATAGGCAACCCATCAAGTGCGGTGAAACCCATAGTGCTCTCAATGCTTCGCCCACTAGACAGCGCGCACATCGAAGCCCCGCTTCCGAGATGAGCGACAATAACGCGCTTGTCTGCGATCGTCGGCGCCACGTCGCGCAAACGATGCGCAATGTATTCGTATGACAAGCCGTGGAATCCGTACCGGCGGACGCCTTCGGCGTAGAAGCGTTCTGGAATCGCGTAATGATCCGCCACAGCACTATGGCCGCGATGAAAAGCTGTGTCGAAGCAGGCCACCTGCAGCAATTCCGGGCGCCGCGTGAGAAGCGTGCGGATCGGAGCCAAATTGTTGGGTTGGTGGAGTGGCGCCAGAGAAATATACCGCTCGAGGCGCGTCACCACTTCGGCGTCGATCAACACGGGGCTGTTGTACTCGGGGCCTCCATGCACGACGCGATGCCCGACCGCCATCAGTTCCAAATTCTGCGTACTGCGCAGCCAGGCTGCTGTTTCCTGAATGGCGGCCGGGAGATCGCAGACTAGCTCGGGAGGGAATGATTTATCGATCGTCAGAATTCCGTTGGCCCCCGTCGCCCGCAAGCGTGGCCGGGTCCCGATCCCGTCCACCTGACCCTTGATCAAACGTTTTAGATCGGTTTTCGTCTCAACTCCGAAGACCTGAAATTTCAGACTCGAGGACCCGGCATTGACGACCAGGATTGCGTCCATCGTGGATCACACTGCCGTAACCGCAGCAATGCGGCGAAGCGAATCGGCATAAAGGACGGCGACCGCGCACGATGCCATACGCGCGCGTACGGAATCCGCCCGGGAGGTCAGGATGATGGGAACGCGCGCGCCGAGCACAATCCCGGCTGCGTCCGCTCTGGCCAGAAAGGTAAGATTCTTGGCTAGCATATTCCCGGCTTCGAGATCCGGCACGACAAGGATCTGTGCTCGTCCGGCAACCTCGGAGCGAATACCCTTGATTTTAGCAGCCGCCGGATCAATTGCATTATCGAAAGCGAGCGGACCGTCGAGCAGGCCACCCGTAATCTGTCCGCGATCAGCCATCTTGCACAGCGCGGCCGCCTCGATCGTCGATGGAATCTTGGACGTCACCGACTCGACCGCGGAAAGTATCGCCACCCGCGGCGTGCCAAGGCCAACCTGGGTGAAGAGGTCGATCGCGTTCTGGACGATATCGCGCTTAGTGTCGAGATCGGGAAAAATATTGATCGCGGCATCGGTGATGAACAACGTCTCGGAATAAGTAGGTACGTCCATCACAAAGACATGGCTGATCCGCCGCGCCGTCCGCAATCCAGTAGCTCCCGAGGTAACGCTGCGCATGAGCTCATCGGTGTGCAGGCTGCCCTTCATCAGCAGCTCGCCCTTGCCTTCACGAATCAGCTCGACGGCTTTTGCCGCTGCCGCCTCGCTGTGAACGACGTCGACGACCTCAAAACGACTGACGTCAAGCTTGTGCTCCCGAGCCACCGCTGCAATCTTGGCAGCCGGTCCGACCAGGATTGGAATGATCATGCCGGCTTCGGCCGCCTCGACGGCGCCGCGCAGCGAGCTCTCGTTGCATGGGTGCACGACCATCGTGGTCGCAGCCGCAACTTCCTTGGCTTTGGCAACCAGCCGATCGTATTTCGATTCAGGCGGGTGTGCGCCCGGGCTGATCGCATGAATCGGCGCTTGAGAGCTTTTATTATCGTACATGACGACCTCATTATCGAGAATAATGCGCGTGAGCCAATCGAATTGGCTTAAATTTTCATTCTTCGTTTTTTTGGACGCGCTCGGCGCTTCTGGTGTTGGCCACTTCACTATGTGCGGCCTCAAATCTCACAGCGATCGTGGCCGCCACCGGCCCCTTCTTTGCCAGCGCAATAGGCCGTTCATACTTGGCATAAGCCCTGCGGTAACCGTTTGAGCTTGGTTTCACAGCTGAGCTCGGCATCATAATAGAGCTCCCACGATTGGCCTCGGGACTTCACGGATTCCGCTTATAATGCCTTGCGCCTTTCTCTCGACGGAGACAAAGGCAAGGTGGATACTTTCGATTCCTCTTCAGTCAAATCGTCGAGACCAAACAATTGGGCAACTCGGCGCATCCTGTCTTCTTCTTCACTGCTGAGTGGGCCGCGCGCGCTCAATACCTCACGGATAAGAGCAAGTATTTTGCGCCGCGTATCTGATTCGGACGGCACAATGGCTGGCAGCGCCGCGAGACAAGCCTCCCGGTCGATCAGCAGCATGTAGAATTGCTCGCGTATCAGCGACTTGAACGCGGATAGAGCCAGATCGGGCATGTCTTTCTGATCACGCCTTATGCGACGCACAGCTTCGAACCCGCGTTCATCGACCGCAGCTCTGTTCATGCCGACATAGAGCAAGGCGCGTATCGTGCCTTCGCGCACTCCGCCTTTGGCGATCTGTGACTTCAGTTCGGAAATTCGTGCCTGCACCAACTGGCGATGTAGCGCGCTGTGCGGCGCCTTTCGCAGCGGATGCTTTGCCTCAGGGTCGACGCCAACGGCAGCCTGCAGCATCGGCGAGCCGTAGATAGACAGGAATAGCCGCTCCGAAACGCTTTCGCTGATTTCCCGCACCGCATCGAGCGATGCAACGACCTGCTTCGATATCTGCTCCTGAAATGCGACAAACGGATTATCCGCAGGTACTGCCTTGCGGTCGTCGCGCACCTTCTCTGCCAGAGCCCGAACCGGGGCCATCAAGGGATTTTGGTCGGAGAATAACTCGTATTGCATCCGCAATGGATGCATCTGCTTCATCCATTGAGCCAGGGGTTCGCTGACAGCGGCGCTCACCATGGGCCGAACAAATGCGCGATAGAGCGCAAGGTTGATCTCCGACACGCGGGCCGCGGTCGCAAACCGGCGCTCATCCTGAGGATCATTGCCGCCGAGCGCCCGAATGTCGTCGAGTGCGCGCGCCTCGCATCGCATCACCCAATCGCCGGACGCCAGGTCCGGGTTTGCGACCTCCCCCTTCTTTGGTTCGAACACTGCTTCGTACAGGCCGGGAGGCAGCACGTCGATCAGGTCGATATTACTCGAGAATTCCCCATGTTCCTTTCGCGCAACGCCGGCAGAGACAAAAATCCCCAGATGGCCAATAGTTTCGTGAATCGTGTAGACGATCGTCTGCCCATATGAACGGATTTCGTCGACATCATTATAGAGATCGAGAATCGATCCGAGCGCCTGCTGTGGAGGAGTGATGTTGTCGCCCTTCGAGCAAAACACCACAATAGGCGAGCGAATATTCCGAAGATCGATCGCCGCCCCGTCTGAACTCTGGATTCTACCAGCCGCAAGATTGTTGCCGATGAAGAGTTCATCGACGATGAACTGTATTTCTTCGGCGTTCAGATTGACATGCCCTCCCCACCACTTTTCAAAACCAAGATACCGTGGGGCTTCGGTGTCGATGTTGGCGAATAAATTGTACTGTTTGCTCCACAAGGTGTTGGCGGGATTCTGATTTTCGAAATTCTGTACCAGCCACGCCCCATCGAACTTACCGCGACCGAGATCGCCTGAAAGCGCCGCGAGCCAGCTTCCACCGAGCAATCCCCCTGAATAGCGCATGGGATTCTTGCCGCGCACGCCCGCCCAATAAGAAAGGGGTGAACCAGCGATAATGATCGGACCGAACAGTTCGGGTCGAAGTGCTGCCAGCATCATGACCGCCCATCCCGCCTGGCAGTTGCCGATCACGCACGGTTTTTCATCGGCCTCGGGATGGAGGGCAATAACCTTTTCAAGAAAGATTGCCTCGGCGTGCGCAATGTCCTCAATGGTCTGCCCCGGCATCGGGTCAGGCAGGAAGCCGACGAAATAGCACGGGTGTCCGGCCCTGAGCGCAACACCGATCTCGCTGTCGGCCTTGAAGCCGCCGATACCCGGGCCGTGCCCCGCACGCGGATCAATCACAACGAACGGTCTACTCTTTGGATCCACATTGATCCCTTTTGGGGGAATGATGCGCACGAGAGCGTAGTTCACTGCTCGATCAAACTGCCGGCCGTCTAATACGAGTTCGACCTGATAATCGAGCACGTGAGGAGCCGTTCGGGTCAAATGCTCACGATAGGCATTACCGCGCTGACGCATCACATCCCAGAAAAGGATGGTTCGCTGCGCTGCATCGACCATGTAATCGAAGGCGGGGAAAAGCGTGCTCACGCTGTTCATTTGATTGGCTTGTGTTGATTTGTCCTGATCGGCGGGCATTGCTTTAAAAACTCCTCTCGCAAATTGAGTTATCGAACTGCCTCAATACGCGTATTTCATTTCACTAATTAAAGCCACCGTCGTTGACGTACGTCAATCATTAGGAGCCAACAGTCCATCCGGGTCACTCAATGAAGGCTGGCCAGAAGTTGAATTGGTCTAACTTTGTCGTCAAGCGAATTGTGCGAGAAAAGCAAGCTGCCGCATTCTCCGAAAAGCACGGCGCAAACCTTAACCATCACCCCATTTACGCCAATGCGTCGGCTGAATGTCGATGCGCTTCTTCGTCGAGGTATCTATCCACCCCGTTCCGCTTTTTCGGCATAGGTTTACTAGCGAATGAACGATCCCGTCATAGTCCATAACGCAAACTTCGAGATCAGCGTCGGATGGCGCGGTTGAGATGGGTAACCATTCTGCAGATACCGAATGAACTCGCGACATAATTACACTCCCGAGAGTGTCCAGTTAGGTATTAGTGCAAGCTTCTGCGCCTAGTCGCTGCATGACGAAACCGTTCGAGTTCTTCTTTGAGATGCAGCATTCGGCTCTTGAGATCGGCGACCATCGGATCACCAGCCGAACAATAGACCAAAGCATTCGCAATTTCTTCTTCAAGCGTTTTCTGACGCCGTTCAAGAAAAGAAATGTCATCTGGTTTTCGCACTTGTTTAATGAGCCCGCGCTGAAAGAGGGGCGCTCTCGGGACAAAGGTCAGAGGCTGCTCATTTTTAGAGGGTGATGCCTCACACACTGCCCGAGGGCGTCCACTCATTACGCATTGCAAAGCTGAAGCTCATCACGCAACGAACTTCTACAATGCCTGAATACTGAAACCGAAAATTGCAGAAATATCTTTGATGTGGATCAGACAGAGCTGCTGACCAATTGTGACCTGACTGGGCTTTTTTAGACCAAGCTTTGTGAGAAAATGAGCTTTATGTGTACCGAAAACCTTAAGCGTGACCTTCGGCCTAGTCCAGCTGATAGTGTTCGAAGAACCGGCGTTTTACGACATAGATGAGGACAAGATAGCCGATGGTTACGAGCGCAAGTGCACCCATGAGTGGGACGGGCACGGGAGCGAAGCCCAGCCAGGGTGCCAGCGGTGAATAGGGCAGCGCCACGGCTACGGCGAAAGCCAAAAGCGTGCTGACTACAAGTGCCGGATGCGGCGGATCCCGCAAAGGATGGGCAGTGCGGATAATGAAGATTACCAGAACTTGGGTCGCGAGAGATTCGACGAACCAACCGGTGTGAAAAAGCTTTTCATCTGCATCGAAGACCCAGAACAGTAGGCCGAAAGTAATGAAGTCGAAGATCGAGCTCAGCGGTCCGAACACGAACATGAACTTGCGCACGATGTCGAGGTTCCAACGACGAGGCTGCGCTGCCGTCGCGTCGCTTACCCGATCCATTGGGATTGCCGTCTCCGACAGATCATAGAGTAGGTTGTTGAGGAGAATTTGGGTCGGCAACATCGGCAGGAAGGGCAGAAATAGAACGCCGCCCGCCATGGAGAACATGTTGCCGAAATTGGAGCTCGTTCCCATCATCATATATTTGACGATGTTGACAAAGGTCTTGCGCCCTTCGTGCACACCCTCCGCGAGTACGCCTAAATCCTTGCGCAGAAGGATCATGGCGGCCGCTTCCTTGGCGACGTCGACGGCGGTATCCACCGAAAAACCGACATCCGCAGCATGCAGTGATGGCGCGTCGTTGATGCCATCGCCAAGATAGCCGACGACATGACCCTTGCGCCGCAGGGCCATGATGATCCGAGACTTCTGGGGCGGCGTGACCCGGCAGAACAGTGTCGTGTCGTCGACCCTCGCTAACAACGCCTCGTCGGTCAGATCCGTGACCTCTGGGCCGGTCAGCGTTCCGGCAACCTTCAGGCCAAGTTCGCCGCAGACATGCCGGGTGACCTGCTCGTTGTCACCGGTCACCACTTTCAAGGCGATGCCTAGGTTGGTGAGGGCGGTCAGCGCCTCGCGGGCCCCCGCTTTCGGCGGATCGAGGAATGCCAAGAAACCGCAGAACGTCAGGTCTGTCTCGTCGGCGACATTCGCATGCTGGCGGTCCGGTTCGACCTCGCGCCACGCGACCCCCAGGACGCGGTAGCCGTCCTTGCCGAGGCCGTTGAACGTCGCCTCCGCGGTCTCGCGCGCCGCGGCATCGAGCGGAAGCGGCGCCGATCCTTGCTGCTCATAACGGGAGGCCAGGCTGAGGACGTCTTCCGGCGCGCCCTTCACGACGATGAGACGCCGGCCGTCGCCTTCGATGAGGATCGAAACTCGGCGCCGCTGGAAATCGAATGGCACTTCGTCAATCTTGCGCCAGGCCGCTAGGTCGATCTTGCCGGTAGCGAGGATTGCGTCATCCAGGGGACTCTTGAGTCCAGTCTCGAATGTTGCGTTGAGCAATGCCATCTGCGTCACGGTACCGCTATCCTGCCCGCCGAGATCCACTTGCCGGACCAGCTTGATGTGAGCTTCGGTCAGCGTTCCAGTCTTGTCACTGCAAAATACATCCATGCAGCCGAGATCATCGATGGCGGACAGGCGCTTGACGATCACCTGCTTGTGCGAGAGCCGAATCGCCCCATGCGCTAGCGTGACCGAAACGATCATCGGCAGCAGTTCAGGCGTCAGCCCGACGGCGAGCGCCAGCGCGAACAGAAACGATTCAAGCAGCGGTCGATGCAATAGGAAGTTGATGAGGACCACGAACAGGACCAGGAAGATCGTGGCCCGTACGATCATCATGCCGAAATTTTGGATACCGACAGCAAAGGCCGTCGGCGGCGGCGACTTCTGCAGCGTGCCGGCGATCGAGCCGAGCTGGGTTTTACGCCCGGTCGCCAGAACCAGAGCCTTGGCGGTCCCGCTTACGACCGAACTTCCCATGAATGCCAAATTACGTGGGAACGCTGTTTCACGCGCGCCGCCGCCGCCGGCTGCTGGCGCCGCGTCCTTTTCGGCTGGGTAAGGTTCGCCGGTGAGAAGCGCTTCATCAACATAAAGATCGCGGGCTTCGATCAGCCGGGAATTGGCGGGCACGAGATCGCCGGCCGCGAGAAAGATGACATCGCCCGGTACGATCTCCACAGCAGGGATGTCGATCGCAATTCCGTCGCGAAGCGCCTTGGCGGAAACGGAGACCTGCTCGCGCAGACGCTCAGCAGCATTTTGAGCCTGGTGCTCCTGCACAACGTCTAGGGTCACCGACATAAGCACAATGGCGGTGATGATGGCGAAGCTTGAAACGTCGCCCGTGAACGCCGATACGGCCGCTGCGAAGAGCAGAATCAAGACCAACGGATTTCCGAACCGTCCGATAAAGGCAGCCAGCAGCCTTTTTTGTTTGGTCGATGCAATCCGGTTCGGCCCAACCGCCTTAAGGATGGCGGCGGCATTGGACGCGCTCAGACCGGTGTCGGAGGAATTCAGCAATTGCAGGAGTTCGCCAAGCGGAGTGACGGCCAGGTCTGATGTTTCCGGGGCGGCTGCATCAGGCGTGACGGACCGCGATTGATTCATGTCGCCTCCGGGCGCAAAATTTCATGGCGCATACCGGCGTCATCATACCGGCAAACTGCGACCCCGGCAGCACCGTCACTTTCGGTAAAATTCCCTGTTCACCCCCCAGGTGCAGTCCAGAATTCCCTGTTAGGCCGAAATTATTCCCTGTTATGTTGCGTAGGGAATTTGACTAAAAGTCCTTGGAATTGCTCGCGTGTTAGCGCTCGAAATCTCCCAAGGTGGGCGGATTTGACGAAATTCCCTGTTCTTTTCCCTGTTGGAGGAGCCGTCCACAGCATCAAAAGCAGACATTCATGGGCGATGGCCGGCATGCGCTAACTATTGGGGAAACGCCGCACGCTCGTATTTCGTCATGCGATCAGTAGTGTCTCAGTTTGAATCTGCCGCCATGGAGACAACTCGACGCCTCATCCCGTTAAGGCACCATTCCATTGGGACCAAAACGGCACTCAAACTAAGTGCCATAAGAATGGTCGCCACATAGATCGAGACGCTGTTCGTCCGCACATGCAACCCAGTCGATAAGATGGCGGCGGCCGGCATATGGGCGATGAAGAGGTGATAAGACGCACGGCCGAAGAAATCTTGACGGCGCGTTGGCCGATAGTCTCCTGCGACGGTCAATAGGAAAAACGTTAGCGGGATACCCAGAAACGGTCCAACCGTAGCCGAGAGCCAAGGCCCGGCAAACATCGCTCCAATCGCGCAGCAAAGCGCGATCACTAGAACGCGGCTGCGCTTGTCAATCCAAGCCGTGATCGGCTCTTGACAAAAATAGTAGATTCCACCGAGCGCGAATGGCACGAAACCAGCCTGTATCACTCCGTAGCGGTTCTGGAAGCAATAGGCACCGTAAACACTCGGATCGGCGCTCGCGGCGCACCAGCCCGTTGAAACCGCCATCGCAAGTACGCCCAGTGCGGCGAATAATAGGAGCCGTGCCGATGATCGGGCGAAGTAGAGCGCAAGTAACAGATAGCAACAGACTTCGATCGATAGCGACCACGACGTAACCAATGGCTTGGCCAGCGGCAACCATTGCCGAAAATCGAACGTCACTTGGCCGATAACTATTGCGTTGGTGACGATTTCAGCTGTGCTTTTCGGCGTCCGGATCAGGAAAAAGAAATTTTGCAAAGGGAGAAACCGCACCGCGATCAATGCAAGCGCCATAAGCGTGACGTAGGCAGGCCACAGCCTTAGGACGCGATTGAGTGCGAATGCTCCCGTTCCCCGCCAAGTGAACCCGTAGCGCGTGTTCAAGACGCGCGTTATCAGGTAGCCGCTTAAAGTGTAGAACGCGAAGACCGCGATTTGCCCCATCCAATCTTCTCCATGGGGCCATAAATGAGTTTGCGCGACGATGGCAGCGAGGATGTAACGGCCGATTTCGATCACCCGGAAGTTCGCCTCTTATAAGGACCTCGTGGAATTGGTTTCGGTGCTGCTGCCGCATCGACCATTTCCGCAAGGTTCATCATTGACCAGGGCGTGTCGCTCAATCCCGCTGCCATTGCAGGTGAAAGCCCCTTTAGGCTCTGTGCTGCTTCACGTAGTTGTACCAGACCGTATACCGTAAAGCGGCCGACGATGTGCGACTGACCTGACCGGGCTTTTTTAGACCAGGCTTTGTGAGAAAATGGTCCTGGAAAGGAGCTTGGGTCATGCCGAAGAAGAGGTTCAGCGCGGAGCAGATTGTGACGCTGCTTCGCCAGATTGAAGTATCGATGGCGCAGGGAGCCGCGACGCCGGTGGCCTGCCGGGATGCGGGCATATCGCTGCAGAACTACGCGATGAGCTGCTCAACGGTGAAATCTTCTACAGTCTGAAGGAAGCCAAGATTGTCATCGAGCAATGGCGGAAACACTACAACACGATCAGACCGCACACAGCTCTCGGATATAGACCGCCGGCACCACAAACATTCGCGCCCTCGGCTAACCATCTAGATGAGATCATGCCGATGCAGTAGTCTCTATCCCACTGGTACAAAAAAGCCGTCAGGTCAGCACCAGCCTTCGAATCTGGGGGTCAGGGGTTCGAATCCCTTCGGGCGCGCCAATAAAATAAGGTGTTTATCCTATTTTCGTTGTGAAACATGGGATGAATAGCTACCAACTAGCTACCACAAGGACGGCGGCATTGCGTCAGATGTGCACAAACGGCTAAGGCGCCCGACGGCCTATTCCAGCTCAATGGTGCCGTCGATTTTGTAATTGAGACCAACCTGGCTAATGGTCAGCGTCATATTCGCCGCCAGCGCCTCGTTGCCCTTGATCTTGCCGTCGGCTACCGCCTTGCGGATGGCGCTCTCGATCTCGCGCTGCGAGGTGACGCCGACGGTCTTGAGGAATTTGCGCAATGACGTGTTGAGGACATCTTCATTCATCGCAGTCTCCCATCAAAGCACGGGACGTGGTGCCCTGGCGCCATCGCATTGTTTCGATAGATACTTGATCTAGCGATAGAATTTTCCAGGTCAACGAGGTTGATACCAACGGCGGTACCAACATGCAAACTTATCGATCTCGCTGTCGATTACTCGCCAAGATCACCAGATATTGGCAATAGTTCGCGCAGCGAATTGCAGCACCAGCATGCGTACCGCTTCGCTTATTTTTCTCGAAGAGCGGATCGTGCCTGGGGCTGAGCCTTCGGCCAGCTCACCACGTTCGGGACGAGGGGGTCGCAGATTCAAATCCTGCCACTCCGACCAACAACATCAACGACTTAAATCAAAAATATTCTTCGACGAGGCTGGCAGGCGACAGATTGTGCGACAGAAACGCTCGGATTGGCGCTCCGCACTTTAACCGCGGAAAAATCGCAACTCAGAAATAATTTAGCACTCGCACTTGAAGAGTGCCAAAAACATACCAGTTAAATAGGCGGAGGCTGCTTTCGCTCAGCGATCGGTAGCCCGCCTCGGTTTTCACCGCAGAAAAATTAACAGAAACAAGCACTTAGGAGGACTGATATGAAATTCCGACCACTGCACGACCGCGTCGTAGTTACGCGCATTGACGCTGAGGGCAAAACTGCAGGCGGAATCATCATTCCGGATACGGCCAAAGAGAAGCCTTCCGAGGGCGAGGTGATCGCCGTCGGCCCAGGTGGCCGCGACGAGGCCGGCAAACTCATCCCGATCGATTTAAAGCCGGGAGACCGCGTGCTGTTCGGCAAATGGTCGGGCACGGAGGTCAAGCTCGACGGTGTCGAGTATCTGATCATGAAAGAGAGCGACATCATGGGTGTGATTGAACAGACACTCGCCCGCAAAAAGGCTGCGTAAGGGTTTTCGCGTCAAACATAACGGAGAACAAAAATGACTGCCAAAGACGTAAGATTTTCGGTTGATGCGCGCGACAGGATGTTGCGCGGTGTCGATATTCTCGCAAGTGCAGTTCGTGTAACGCTCGGCCCTAAGGGGCGCAACGTTGTGCTCGACAAATCATACGGCGCGCCGCGCATCACCAAGGACGGCGTCACGGTTGCTAAAGAAATCGAACTTGAAGACAAATTTGAGAATATGGGTGCGCAGATGGTGCGCGAAGTTGCTTCGAAGTCATCCGATTTCGCCGGGGATGGCACGACGACCGCCACAGTTCTTGCGCACGCAATCGTACGGGAAGGTGCCAAGTCGGTGGCCGCCGGTATGAACCCGATGGACCTCAAGCGTGGCATAGATCTTGCGGTTGAAGCTGTGGTCGAGGATCTGAAGAAGAATTCGAAGAAGGTCACCTCGAACGAAGAAATCGCCCAGGTCGGTACGATCTCTGCCAATGGCGATTCCGAGATTGGCAAGTTCCTTGCCGACGCGATGAAGAAAGTTGGCAATGAGGGCGTGATTACGGTCGAAGAAGCAAAATCCTTAGAGACAGAACTCGAAGTTGTTGAAGGCATGCAATTCGATCGGGGTTACATCTCTCCGTACTTCATCACCAACGCCGACAAGATGCGCGTTGAGATGGAAGACCCCTACATTTTTATTTACGAGAAGAAGCTTTCGGGCCTACAGGAATTTTTGCCGCTGCTTGAGGCGGTTGTGCAGGCTTCAAAGCCGCTCGTTATCATTGCTGAGGATGTTGAGGGTGAGGCCTTGGCAACGCTCGTTGTCAACAAACTACGCGGCGGCCTGAAGGTTGCTGCGGTGAAGGCACCCGGCTTTGGCGATCGCCGCAAAGCTATGCTCGAAGACATCGCGATCCTCACCGGCGCGCAGGCGATAAGCGAAGACCTCGGCATTAAACTCGACAAGGTTACCCTGAACATGCTTGGGCGCGCCAAGAAGGTGGTGATCGAGAAGGAAAATACTACGATTGTCAGCGGCGCCGGCAAGAAGGCGGACATCGAAGCGCGCATTTCTCAGATCAAAGCGCAGATCGAGGAAACCACATCTGACTATGACACCGAAAAACTGCAAGAACGATTGGCGAAGCTTGCTGGTGGCGTGGCAGTGATCAGAGTTGGCGGCGCGACTGAGACCGAGGTGAAGGAGCGTAAGGATCGCGTCGATGATGCGATGCATGCTACTCGCGCTGCGGTCGAGGAAGGTATCCTGCCCGGTGGCGGCGTGGCTCTGCTGCGCGCGGTCGACGCACTCAAGCGCGTCAAGACCGACAATGAAGACCAGAAGCACGGCATCGATATCGTGCGTAAAGCTCTCTCCTGGCCGTGTCGCCAGATTGCCATCAATGCGGGCGAGGATGGGTCGGTTATCGTCGGCAAGATCTTGGAAAAGGATCAATACGGCTTCGGGTTCGACGCCCAAAATGGCGAATACGGGAACCTCGTTACCAAGGGGATCATTGATCCGACCAAGGTTGTTCGAGCCGCATTGCAGAATGCCGCATCGATTGCGGGGCTTCTGATCACCACGGAAGCGATGGTCGCTGAAAGGCCTAAGAAGGATAATGGGCCCCCAGCTATGCCTGGCGGTGGTATGGGCGGTATGGACTACTGAGCCGACCCTCAATCGAAATGAAGAAGGCCCGGATTTCTTCCGGGCCTTCGTTCTTGTGCTGACGCAACAATCGATTGCGCACGACTTCGGACAAATTAGCGTTGGGAGCAAAAATGGCCAGCGACGATAAAAAAACCAAAGCTAATCAAACACAAATAAACGAGGCCCCACCGAAGAAGCAAGATGAAGCGGCGCCGAAGAACAAAGACAATTCCGGTGGAGACCTGCCCAAGATCGAGCGCGGCGAGAAAGCAGCCGAGCCAACCTCAGGCTATAGCAGGGGTGAAGGCCAGAAGCCGGTTTCTAAGGCCTACAAGGATAACTGGAACGCGATTTACGGGAAGAAGAAACGATAATTGAGCTAATGAAGCAGATGTCGCAATAGCGACCTGACTTGGCATTTTTACACCAAGTATTCCGAGAAAAATGGGCTTGACGAAAGGCCCGCCGATCACAATTCCCTTATGCCCCTTATGACCCTTATGACGACCTAACTCGCGGCAAATGTTGTATTTGTAAAGGAGTTTCGCCGTTCGAAGACCGCTACCTTGTTCACGCGGCGTTCCGGGGTTTTTTTTGTTTTTCAGAGCGTATGTGGCGGCCCTTCGGTGTAACCAAGCTCGCGTAACCCTGTCACCAGAGAGTTGAAAGTTACGCGACTTGCGTCGGGCCCCTCAGAGCGGCCCGGTGATAGAATGCCTATTCGGGGTATCTTCGTTTCCTGCTGCGCACGCGCCGCCAGCGGCCACGCCGCCGTCGCGCCGCTGAGAAGTGTGATGAACTCGCGCCGTCGCATGTCCACTCTCAAGCTCAGAAGATGACATCCTATCGGCTCAGGCGAGTACTTTGATAGGGGCTGAAATTGGCATTAAGACCATTGCCGCAGTGCACTAGCCCATGTCCGCTATATCCCCAAGAGCGGTCATTGATCGGGTGCAGCGTGACGGGTTTAAGGGCGAAACGGAGTTAGCGTCACCGTAAGTCGGCATCCGTCGTCCGGCACCGTCTCAGCAGTCGAGGCGGCAAGGTGACAGCAAATGCGCTCAGAAGCGTTTTAGTGCGTCGTGCCTTTCAGTCCGCACGCGCCTGCAGTTATTATTTCGTCGGCGTGGTGAAGCCAGCCCAAGTCAGATAAAGGCCGATAACGAGGGAAGGCGCGACATACACATAGAAGTGCTCGGCATAATGCATCCGCTCAAATATTTGGGCCAGGGCTTCTGGCGGTAGAAACAAGAGCAGCAACCCCTTCACGAGGATCAGCCATCCAACCAAAGTTACGACAACCGGTAACGCACCGCCCGACCATTCATTGTGCCCAAGTACCATTGCGAGACCCAATGCGACGCTGATGAGGGCATAGGTAAACATGAGTGGCTTGTCGGCAATCGCGCCTTGCACTATTGCGCCGCCGCGCAACAGTAGAGCGACAACAATAAAGACGGAGAAAAGGCCGATAAGCCGCGCGAGATAAATGGTGAGCCGGGGCATGCGGACCTCCCTACAACGAAATTGTATACCCGAGACTATCGGGGTTTCTCCCAATCCCCTAGCATTGCCAGCGCCAGTTGCGGGTTGAGAGGAAGGTGATAGCGGACGACGCGAGAGAGCGTTATGCCTTGACGGTGTCAACTGGCAGGAATTGTCGCAATCGTTTTGCGGCCGACTTCGGCAGTCCGCAAAACGCAATGGAAAGGAAAGTTGATGAGCGCAAACAACACTTATCTCGCTGTTTTCCTCGGCAGCAAAATCAGCCCAAAAATGACTGCATGGAACGCCCTTCCCGAAGCCGAACGGCGGGCAAAGGAACGCGACGGAATGGCTGCGTGGAAGGCATGGATCGAAAGGCACCAAAGTGTAATCGTCGCCATGGGTGGACCGCTCGGCAAGACCAAGAAGATCACTCAGCGCGGTATCGAAGATGTACGCAACGAGATGGGAGCCTTCACGGTCGTTCGCGCGGAATCGCATGAAGCCGCTGCAAAGCTCTTTGAAAACCATCCGCACTTCGTAATCTTTCCAGGCGAATCCGTGGAGATCATGCCAGTCCTGCCTATACCGGGCGCTTAATTTACGGCTCGTACACGCCCAACGGCGCGTTGAGACCGAGCGGTGCTCCCGACACATGCTACGGTTCGGCGCGTCGAAAATATTAGCGTTGTTGGCGCGTCACCACATCGAATGGCCGATGATCTTTGACGCAGAACGCGATGCTCCAACCGTTTTACCTTGCCGTGTTACGTCACGCTAATTTCACTTCGCCAGCAGCCACTCACGCCAGTGCTTTGTCAAACACCATGACCTTCGAAATAAATGCATTGACGGTTCGGATCTGCGTCAGGCCGCAGTCTGCAGCGAGCGCACTAAAGTCTTCTCTAATGTAGCTCTCATAATATGGCTCGTGATAATTCTGCGGAAATAGGTCCAAAAGCCCTTCATAATCCGGACGATCCCCACGCTGTAGGGAGTCAATGAACACGAGCCGTCCGCCTGGCTTGAGAACACGTGCGAATTCGCTAAACGCCATCTGTCTAATTTTTGGCGGCAATTCGTGAAACAGGAAGGCACTAGTGACCGCGTCCTGGCTGTTGTCGGGGACGGGAATTGCTTCCGCTTTACCGACGATGAAACGGATCCGCGACCAGCGTCTCAAGTCGCGCTTCGCGTGTCGAATGTAAGCCTCTGACATGTCCAACCCGATCGTTGGAAGCCGCGGCCAAACCTGCTTAACGGAATCAAGAAATCGCCCGGTGCCACAGCCGATATCAAGAAGGCGCAATTTGCGTTGATCCTGGCCAGCAAAGGCCTCGCGCAAGTGCGGCAGCGCCTGTCGCCGGATGGCGTTGGCGGTGCCGTTAAAGAGCACTTCGACCTGGGTGTCATACCGCTCAGCTGAATCCTCCGTCATCCAACCGCCCGACTGGAAGTGGAAATTCTGCAGGTAATAGCGCGGGCGCTTTCCGCGTGTTTCCTCAGTCAGAACTTCCGTCTTGGTACGGCGCTTTCGCCTTTCATGGATGGCTGGAAGGTCATCGAAGAAAAGCCGCGACCGGCGAAGGAGCATAGCTAGTGATCCGTCATGATCGACTGGAAGCGGGTAAACTCCGGCCTCAACATTGGCGAGATCCTGCATAAATAGCGCAGCCATATCCGCGTAGATCTTACTGCGATCTGGGACCGGAGAATCCGTGCGTGGGCGATGACGCGCAGTCTCACCCTCTTGGCGTCGCATGTTCTTGGAGAGCTGCCGTAAGATCGCACTATGGCCAACATACCAAGCGACGCGCGGCAGCTGGCGAGCACCATAAGCCACGCGTGTGGCCAGTCGGGAAAGCGGTATATCCATGCGTCGCACCGAAGCTCAACTGCATTATATCAGGTTTTCGGTGGACGTTCCTTTCTATGTGAAGGTGGCGGGATGGAGCGTTCGCGCAAGGGCGCGTTTATCGGTTTTACCTTGTCAGCATGCCGATCGGCAGGGATCGTCAGGCGTTCCGGCCCGCAGCAAGGCCCGATTAACCGGGCCGACTCCGAGCATCCCGGCAATAGACAACCTCCTTGAGCACCTGCTTCTCAAGCGACAGATCGGCAACGAGACGCTTCAGGCGGACATTCTCGCGTTCAAGGTCCTTCATCCGCTTCGCCTGATCGATCTCAAGTCCACCATATTCCTTGCGCCAGCGATAAAAACTCTGCAGCGATATGCCCGCATCCCGGCAGGCCACCGGCGTCGCGGCTCCCTGCGCCATCGATACTTCAATCTGGCGAAGCAGCGTCACAATCTGCTCCGCGCTGAACCTCTTCTTCGGCATGACCCAAGCTCCTTTCCAAGACCATTTTCTCACAAAGCCTGGTCTAAAAAAGCCCGGTCAGGTCAATTATCGGGGCCACCGCGATCGCAGCAACTGTCCCCGATCCGAAGATTTTTCGATCGGGGCGTGATTTTGCGGCCTGGATCGGGCTCGTGCCGCGAGAAGATTCAACCGGCGGCAAGCAGAAGCTCGGGCCAATCTCGAAACAGGGCGATGGTCACTTGCGTCGCATCCTGGTCGTTGGAGCCTGTTCCGTCTTGCGGCGTGCGTGCCAGCAGCCGGAGAAGTATCCCTGGCTCACACAGCTTCTCGCCCGGCGACCGTTCAAGGTCGTTGCAAATCCAAATCCAATTGCCGTCCGGATTCGCATATTGAAGGTTTATGGAATGGCGGCGCGGGCCCATCTCACGCGCGGCTCAGTGTTGCAGGCCCTTGCCGAATATGACTGCGACGGCGCAAGCGGCTTTATAGGCGATCTGCACATTCTTTCCAATACGCCGCGGCCAATGCTAGTTTGCCCGGAACGAACTCTCTGCACGAAGGCTCACAATGGATGCGGTCAGCTCCGCTCCAGACACGGCTCGACTGATTCCGTCGGATTATCGATTGCGCATGCCGGGTCCTACAACAGTGCCCGAGCGCGTGCGCCAGGCCATGGCGCTGCCTGTAATTTCCCACCGCGGACCCGAGTTTCGCCGGATCCTTGGTGATGCGAAGCAGATGCTGCGAGCCGTCATCGGTACGCAGGACGATATTTTTTTCCTGGGCGCCTCCGGCACAGGAGGGATGGAGGCTGCGCTGGCGAATGTTCTGTCGCCCGGAGACGCAGTCCTAGTCGTCGTGTGTGGGCAATTCGGCGAACGGTTCGTCAGCATCGCGCAAGGCATGGGCGTTACGGTGGATCAAGCCGTAGTGTCTTGGGGGGAAGCTCCGGATGCCACTTTTGTCGCCGAGCGCCTCAAGACCCGCAAATATCGCGCCGTTGTCTGCGTACACAATGAAAGTTCGACCGGCGTCGTCACCGACATTGCCGCTATCGGCAAGCTGCTGTCTGGAACGGACACGCTGCTTATCGTCGACTCGGTCAGCGGCCTTGGTGGAATTGAAGTGCGCATGGATGAGTGGGGCATTGATATTCTCATTGGCGCTTCACAAAAAGCCTTGATGTGCCCTCCAGGCCTTGCCGCGATGGCGGTCAGCCGCAAGGCTATGGCCAGCATTGAAAGTGCCAGTGCCATCCCGCGATTTTATTTCGATTTACGAAGAGCCAAAGCGTCGGCAAAAAACAACGAGACGGCATTCACGCCGCCGGTTTCGCTTGTCGTGGCGTTGCACGAGGCTTTGACAATGATACATGAAGAAGGGCTGGCCGCTGTTTTGCTGCGCCATCGTCACATGTCGCAGGCGCTTCAGGCGGGCTGCGCGGCGCTCGGGTTGCCGATGCTGCCGCCCGATGGCGTGCGGTCGGCGACTGTGACGGTTGCCCGCGTCCCTGACGGGCTCGAAGGTTCGGCGATCGTGCGACACATGTATTCCCGCTACCGCACGGTCATCGTCAGTCAAAGGACCAAACTGCAAAATCGGGTGATTCGCTTTGGAACCATGGGCTGCATCGGGCCGGATGACATCCTCACCGACCTGCAGCAGCTCGAAGAAACCTTGCGCGACCTTGGTCAGGCTGTGCCGATCGGCGCCGGAGTCCTCGCCGCATCCGCTTTGATGGGCGCCTGAGACGCCTTTGCGCGTTGAGAGCTTGCGGGCAGTTGAGTATAGTGGACTGCATGGCGGCTAAGACCGCCGCTCTCGCCCGGGGGAAACCAGTCATGTCATTTCGTCGATTTGCGGCGCTACTGATCACGCTCGTCACTGTGGCGATGGGTGGAACCGTAATGGCACAAAACAAGGTCGTCGTTTATTCAGCCAACGATGGCAATCTCGACCGCTTTGTTTTTGATGGCTTCACCAAGGAAACCGGCATCGCCGTGGAAGGCGTCGAGGCCGGTTCAGGCGTGCTGTTTCGCCGTATTGCTTCCGAGCGCGAGAAGCCGCTAGGCGATATTATCTGGGGTGTGAGCCGCGCCTTGCTGCAGTCAAACAAAGGGCTGCTCGCCCCGTATGCATCCAAGAACAAGGCTGCGACGCCCGCCGATTTCCGCGATCCCGATGACCTCTGGATCGGCACGAATGTACACCTGCTAGTCATTCTGCAGAACACCAAGATTCTCCCAGCCGCCGAAGGCCCGAAATCCTGGACGGATCTTCTCGACCCGAAATGGAAGGGCAAGATCGCGTTCACCGACCCGGCCAATTCCGGCTCCGCCTTTACCAACACGACCATGCTCGTGCAGCTTTGGGGTCCTGGAGATCCGGGCTGGGAAAAAGTGTTGCATCTGCTGGCCAACACCAAGGTGCTCAACCGCTCGACGCTGGTGTTTCAGGGCGTCGGTAACGGCGAATTCCCGCTCGGCATGTCGCTTGAATACGCCGGGTTGCAATGGGCTGCCGGTGGTGCACCGGTCAAAGTCATCTATCCGCAAGACGGCACCGTCGCGCAGATGGAGGGCGTCGGCATCATCCATGGCGGTCCCGATGCCGAAGCGGCGAAGAAATTCGTTGATTACATCACACGCAAGGATGTTCGCGAGGAAATCGTTCGCAAATTCTTCCGGCGACCGGCGCGCGACGACCTCGATCTTACCAAGCTGCCCGGAGGAATGCCCGCGCTCAAGAACATCAAGCTCATGAAGTATGATGAGCCAGGTTGGACGGCGAAGCGAGCCGAGTCCCTGCAGAAGATCCAAGATATCGTGCGCAATACACGCTGAGACGCTGACCGGCTGACAGAAAGGCGTGGTGAGTGACTTCAATCACGATCGATGGAGTCGCGCGCAGTTTCAGTAGCTTACGCGCGGTCGACAATGTCTCCATCGCGATCCGCGATGCCGAATTCTTCACGCTGCTTGGACCATCGGGCTGCGGCAAGACGACGCTGCTGCGCATGGTGGCCGGATTTTGCGAGCTCGATCGTGGGCGCATCCTGTTCGGTGACGAGCGGGTCGATACTTTGCCGCCGCACCGGCGCAACACCGGGATGGTCTTCCAGAACTATGCCGTATTCCCGCATCTGCGGGTCGGCGATAACGTCGCCTACGGCCTGCGGGCACGCAAAACTCCGGAGAAAGAAACTGGCGAGCGTGTTGCGCGCGCGCTGAATCTTATCCAGCTCGACGGATTCGAGACGCGTTGGCCGCATCAGCTCTCGGGCGGCCAGTTGCAGCGCGTGGCGATCGCACGCGCCGTGGTGTTCGAGCCACACGTCCTGTTGCTAGACGAGCCGCTGTCAAATCTGGACGCTAAACTACGTGTCGAAATGCGCGCGGAAATTCGCCGGCTGCACAAGACCCTCGGCATAACTGTCATCTACGTAACCCACGACCAGGAAGAGGCGCTGTCGATGTCCGATCGCATTGCGGTGATGCGATCGGGGCGTATCGAGCAAATGGGCGAGCCACGGACAATCTATGAGCAACCGGCGACTCCCTTTGTCGCGACCTTTGTCGGGGCGACAAATCTTCTTGCCGGTACCGTATCGAGCCGCGACGGCGAGATGATCGAGGTGGCGATCGACGGCGGCTCGCTGCGCGTTCGCAGTGCGGTTGGGCAACCCGGCGGCCGGGTAGAGATATCCCTGCGCCCGGAGGTGCTCTCGCTGGTGCCGACCGGCAACCCGCGCCCGGCGGGTTGGGGCCTGCTCAGCGGAGCGTTGAGCTCGATCGAATATCTCGGCGCCAGCACGCGCCTCCACCTGCGGCTCGCTGGGGGCGCCGAACTCCAATTGACTATCGCGGCGTCACCTGCCGCTGGCGGCGATCTTTGCAGGTCGCCTACGATCCTGCCAGGGCGGTCGTCTGGACCAAAGGTTCATGAAGCAGTTCTTCCGCCTGTATGCGTTTCCGCTGACTATCGCAGCTATCGCGGTCGCTTTTCTGGTCCTGTTTTTCCTTGTTCCGGTGCTGAAGGTTTTCAGCGCAAGTCTCTACGATGCGACCGGCAAAACGCTGACGCTGTCGAACTATCCTCACGTTTTATCGAACCGATTTTTCCTCAACGCGCTGGGCAACAGTCTCATGGTCGCGTCGGCGGCGTTCGCGTTGACGATCATGATCGGCGTTCCCTTCGCGTTTTGCGTTGCGCGGTTACCCATCGGCGGTAAAACGGCGTTGCTCGCCCTCTCCGCGCTGCCGCTGGTACTGCCTTCATTCGTCAGCGCCTACGCGCTTGTGCTGATGTTCGGGCGCGGAGGGATAGTGACTGGCGCGATGCACAGCATCGGAATTCCCTTCGAGTTCGATCTACGGGATGAAGGGCATCATCTCCACCTACACCCTCACGCTCTATCCGTATGTCGTGTTGCCGACGGTAGCGGCATTGCGGTCCGTTGACGTTTCCATCGAAGAAGCCGCGCAGAATCTCGGTTCCTCCCGGTCGCGGACGCTGCGTACCGTCACGCTGCCGATCGTGCTGCCCTCGATTCTGGCGGGCGGTCTTCTCGTCTTCATCGAGGCGATGGAAAATTTTGGCGTGCCTTTTGTTTTGGCCGAAGACAAGCCGATCCTAGCGGTGGAAACCTTCAAGCTGTTTGTCGGTGAAACCGCCGCCAACCCCTCGTCGGCGGGCGTGCTGGGGATGCTGCTGGTTTTCTGCACGATTGTCGCGTTGCTGATCCAGCGCAACGTGTTGGCACGGCGTTACTACGCGACCGGGGCGAGGCGCGCGCCGCCTTTGCTCGTCGTGAGCCGCCCCTTGCGGATCCTGGGGTCAGTCTTCTGCTGGACGGTCATTGCCGCGGCTTTGGTGCCGTTTATTGCCGTCATCGTCATATCGTTCATGCGGTTTAGTGGCCCGGTGCTGCACTACGGGTTTTCACTGGACAATTTCGCGCAGCTCCTGCAGCGGTCGTACCGGCCGTTGATCAATACGCTTTTCCTCTCGATCAGCGCGGCGTTTGCCGCGACATTGATCGGTGTGCCGATCGGCTATCTTCTCGTAAGGCGGCGTTCCCGCATGTCAGCGCTGCTGGAGATCGTCGCCACATCGCCGTTTGCGGTCGCCGGAACCGTGCTGGGCATTGGTCTTGTGCTCACCTACAACAACGGGCCTGTTATCCTCACCGGGACGTCGCTCATCATGGTGATCGCCTATGCGGTGCGCAAGCTGCCGTTTTCGGCGCGGTCGTCGAGCGCCATCCTGCAGCAGATTGACGCTAGTCTCGAGGAGGCTTCAGTCAATCTCGGCGTGCCGCCATTCGCAACTTTTCTGCGCATCACGGTTCCGCTCATCCTCGGCGGCATTGTTGGCGGCGCGGTGCTAAGCTTTGTCACCATCGCCTCCGAACTGAGTTCGACGGTCGTCCTTTACAGCGGGCCCTGGATGACCATGACGGTCACCATGTTTCAGGCGCTCGAGGGATCGAGCGCCGGTGAAGCGACCGCCGCGGCCACCATCCTGATTTTGTTCACCGTCCTGCCGGTCGCCCTGGTCTACCGGCTGTTGCGGCGCTTCGAGCTTTCCCTGCTGTCCTGAGTGTGCAAGAATTCACCGATCATGATTGACCTGCGTAGCGACACAATCACGCTGCCGACGGACGCGATGCGGGAGGCGATGCGGCGAGCCGCCCTCGGCGACGATTCGCGCGATGGCGATCCGACGGTTCGCCGGCTGGAAGAGGTGTCAGCCAAAATCACCGGCAAGGAAGCGGCGCTGTTTGTTGCCAGTGGAACTATGGCCAATCTGGTCGCGCTGCTGGCCCATGCCAGCCGTGGCGGCGAAGTGCTGCTGGATGCGCGCTCGCACATCATGCGCAGCGAACTCGGCGGAGTGGCGCAGCTAGCCGGGCTGTTTCCGGTCGTTTATCCGGCCGAGCGCGGCACGCCGGACACAGCGGTCGTGCGCGAGCTCGTCCATCGCAAAACGACACCCGGTCGCATCGCTACGGCACTTGTTTGCGTGGAGACGACGCATAACGACGCCGGCGGCGCCGTGGTTCCGCTTGCTGCCCTGTCGCGGATGCGCGCGGTAGCGGACGACCACGGCATCCCTGTTCATATTGACGGCGCAAGGCTTTTTAACGCGGCCATCGCGCTCGGCGTTAGCGCAGCCGAGGCGGCGCGCGACGGCGACAGCGTGGCCTTCTGCGTGAGCAAGGGATTGAGTGCGCCGGTCGGCTCATTGCTTTGCGGCAGCGCGGCATTCATTGAGCGCGCTCGCGCCTACCGGCGAATGGTCGGCGGCGCGATGCGGCAGGCCGGTGTCATCGCCGCCGCCGGCATTGTCGCGCTGGAGGAAATGGTGGAACGATTGGCCGACGACCACAGGCGGGCGCGTGCTCTCGCAGGTGGTCTGCATGCGATCAACCCGGCTTTGACGGATCCAGGTCTCGTTGAAACCAATATCGTCAGGATCGACACGGCCGGCTCGGGCATGGACGCGAAGGCATGGGCCGACGCGTTGGCCGGCAAAGGCATTCGAGTCGGGGCCTGGACGAGGACCTCGTTGCGCCTGGTCACCCATCGCCATATCGACGATGCTGCGGTCGAGGAGACTTTGGCCGGGTTCCGCGCCGTCTATTCAACGCGCGCCAGGCAATATGCGTAAGGTGCGACGGTCGGAGGATGCACCGACGCTACCTTGCCGATAGCATCGAACTCGGTCACGCCGGCTGAGCCGCTATGCACTTTTGTCGTGGAAAATACGAATACTTCGGGCACTGGCGTCGCAAGGTCTGCCGTTTCAGCCTCGCACCACCATCAACGACCGCGACGATCTGAATGAAATTGCGGGCCGGATTCGCTAATTGGGAGCCTATCTAGCTGCCAACTTATTCCAGGTGTTACGGACGCTTAAGGACCATCCACGCCAATTGCCGCTGACAACATCCCAGTTAACCATCGGTCGCTGCTCAACGCTGCTTTGAGCGGTCTGTTCGGAACGGTGAGTTGTTGACGCGTCATAAACGTAGGCAAATCCAACCGTCAGAAACGCTCCAAGAATAACACCAAGTAATAGGCGCATGAACTCATTCCTCTTATTGTTTAATTGTGCAAACCATTGGAGTGAACGCGCGAAGGTCGTTGCGGTTCCTCGCGCTCTTTGACTCGTGTCAACAGCTGCCGTCGAATCTGTGGCTCGTAATGCGCTCCTGTTGAAGCCCCCTAAGACTTAGGCACGTCGCTTAATTCATGCATCGTATTGCGTTACTCACGCCAACGCGCGATCATTCCGGCATCGAGCAACCGGGGAGCTGGGTCATGTACCTTTCGGGTGAAAGCATTCTCGTCATTCTGCTGGTCGGCCTCATCGCCGGTTGGCTAGCTGGAAAAATCGTACAGGGAACAGGCCTCGGGCTGATCGGCGATATCGCAATCGGTGTCGCGGGCGCGTTCATCGCAAGTTGGCTATTACCACAGCTCGGCATTGGCCTAGGCGTTGGACTGTTCCGGGAGATTATTGATGCCACCATCGGCGCCGTATTGCTGTTAGTGATTATCCGCCTCGTGCGCGGTGGAGGTCGTTGGTAGTCAGGCCGTATAGCTACCGCTGCGCTCATTCCCAAATCGGCTGACTTAGGCCAACCGGACGACCTTTAGGTGCTCGACGAAAATCGTCACACCATAGGCCGCATCATGTGGACGCACGCCTAGCCGGCAGCTATCGTGCGGCTTCGACGGATCTTCGCTTTGGCCCTGGCGGCCCTGAGTTTGGCTTCCTAATCGGATGCTTTACGATGGACGAGCCCAAAAACGATCTTGATCGTGTTGCGGTCACGTGCCCGGCCTGTGACGGCAAGCGAGTGATCCGTGGGCCTAAAACGTCGATCATTTGGTTCGATTGTGGATACTGCGCGGGTAGCGGCCAAACCTCACAAGGCCGATTTCAGTATTGGTATGACCACCATTTCCGCGAGCGCTCCGCTTTATTCGAGACCACCTTCTGATTGTCGGTTGTTTGTCCGCTCTTGTTCGCCAGCGACCGAAATTTTGCGCCGCGGCGGATGTACCGACGTGCTATTAGCGGCCGACGCACCACAGCAATTGCTTACTCGCAAAACGTAACGGCACCCACTTTCATGGCACTCACGTGCCCGTGGAGGCGCCGTCCGCAGCATCAATAGGGGACATTCAACCCTTGACGGTGGGGATCGATTTATTGGCTGACACGGTAAGCTGAAATGGCAGTTCATTAGGTAATTGTTAACCTTCATTAAGTACCGATTTACCAAATCAGCGCAGCGTCGGTCATCTCAATGACAGAGGAAAATATGAGCAATTTTGGACCAAAAGACGCAAAGGAAAAATATGAAGTCCCGGATGATCTGACCATCCCGGACTTTTTGCGGCGAGCCGTAGCCGAGGCCACCCGGGTAATTGCAGAGATAGATCGAGCCGCACGCGAAATGGATGAGCCAGAGCTGGCATAATCCAACCAATTTGCCACGATCAGACTCTGATGCCCGCTTTGCGTCATTTGCTGCGTAGCCATTGAGCCTTCGGGCTGGCCTTTGTCGGCTCTTGCTCCAATAGCCGATAAACCGCTACAACGCAGCGAATGATGCGACCTGCCAATAGGCGACATACTGCTTGAATTGACGAAAAAGGCCGCCTCAGTTGGCGGCCCTAGTCACTTGCGTTCGCGCGGCCACAGCCGCCAGTGGGTCGGTCGAATTGGCATCATTCTATTCAGGCGCACATCAGACCAGCCCACGCCATTGCGCCGGCAGGGAATCGCTAGCACGTGATATTCTCCACCATCGGAAACGCACAGTTCCAGTTCAACGCCGTCTGGCGCCGTAGCAATTGGGTTCCAAGTGGAATTGGAGACAGCGTTTTCCATTGAAAATGCTTTCTCTAAATTACGCATCTTCGCATTGATCTAGCTTAAAGTCGAACGGTGGACGCCCCTTCCTGTCGACCTTCCGCAAGAAGCCCGGGCGACAACCCGGGCTTCGAAGAATGTTGAAGTTAGGAGCGGGTCAGCTCATGTGGACTGGCTGAATGCCTTGGTGACGCCAGCCTTGAGAGGCTCCGCGGTCGCGAGCGTGACCTTTTGGGCCAGCGCAGCAAGTTCCTTAGTTTGCTCGCTCAGGGTTTCGAACTGATTGCGTGAATGCTTAGTCGACAATTCGATGACATCCGAAGGAGATTTCACGGCCGACAGCTTTTGGACGAATTCGAAGGCTACATTGGTATTGGTTTGAGCGAATTCGACGACCTTGTTGTGGTAGTCCTGCGCGCCTTTAACAGCCGTTGAAAAGCTGTTCTTGATCAGATCAGTTGCTTCAGCCGCCGCGGCGCTTACCTTCTCAAATGCTTCCTTAGCATGGGCGGTGCCTTTTTCGGCCGTCGCGCGGAATGCCTGCGTAGCATCGAGCTTGGCGGAACTGGCGGGCTTCGCAGTCGTGGTTTTTGTTGTTGAGTCCAACATGGAACTTATCCTTTAGGGCATTTCTTGCTGAGGTGTTCCGGACGCGACGCCCTTGCCGCTGGTCGGATGTCTCTTAACTCGCAATCGGCAGCGCCCCTTTTGGAGCACCAATGCGATCGCTTGCTAATTCGCACATAGTTAGCAAATACTCCAGCGCAATATGGCCAGGACCAGTGGTTACAATTCGTGATCTCAACGCCGGCTAGCGGACACGACGCGCTCGCGTCGATTACATAATGCTGCGCAATTGAAGCGCGTGAGCCGTCAAACTTTCTTATTCAATGCCAACCAAATTGAGACAGAGACAAACGGGCTAGCGTCACCCACCCGGCCCGACGTAGCCCGCTCGCTCCAGTTCGGCCTCGCGTCCGCGCCGAGGTGGCCACAGCGCTCGCAGCGTAGCCGCGGGCCGAACCACGGCACGGGCGCGTCGTCGCCGTAGTCCTCGACGTCGATCACCCGATGATGGTTGCAACCATGCGCCGAGCAGTAGACATCGAGCTCTCGCACTCCGTCCGCGCGCATGTTGCCGAGCGTCATGGGCGGGCCTGAGTAGCGCATGTCACTGTCCGATTCGACGATAGCCGAGCCGGGCGTTACGATAGGCGCGTATGCGCGCGATGTCTCTCTTGCTGAACGTGTTGTGGATCGTATTCGGCGGCGCCTGGATGGCGGCCGGCTGGTTGATCGCCGCTGCCGTCATGGCGATTACGATCGTCGGGCTGCCCTGGGCGCGGGCCGCTCTCAACATCGCCGCTTACACGCTGCTGCCGTTTGGTCAGAGGGCGGTCTCGCGCGCCGAGTACACTGGCCGAGAAGACGTCGGCACGGGGCTGCTCGGCTTCATGGGCAACCTCGTGTGGCTGGTGCTCGCCGGCTGGTGGCTCGCGCTCGGGCATCTCGTCACGGCGTTGCTTCTCGCCGTCACGATCATCGGCATCCCGTTCGCCTGGGCGCACTTGAAGCTCGCGGGAATCGCGCTCTGGCCGATCGGCAAGATGATCGTGCCGGCCACCCGGATCGCTTTGGACTAGAAGTTTCCAGCTTTGTTGCAAAAAAGAAAGAAAACCAAGAAAAAAAGCACGGCGCAAACCTTAACCATCACCCCATTTACGCCAATGCGTCGGCTGAATGTCGATGCGCTTCTTCGTCGAAGTATCTATCCACCCCGTCCCGCTTTTTCGGCATAGGTTCACCAGCGAGTGAACGATCCCGTCATAGTCCATAACGCAAACTTCGAGATCAGCGTCGGATGGCACAGTTGAGATGGGCAACCATTCTGCGGATAACGTACGAACGCGCGACATAAATTACACCATCCGAATGTCCTCGGGGTTTAGTGCAAGCGTCTGCTTCCAGTCACCGCATGACGAAACCGTTCGAGTTCTTCTTTGAGATGCAGCATTCGGCTCTTTAGATCGGCGACCATCGGATCGGCAGCCGAACAATAGACCAAAGCATTCGCAATTTCTTCTTCAAGCGCTTGCTGACGCCTTTCAAGAAAAGAAATATGATCTGGTTTTCGCACTTGTTTAGTGAGCCCGCGCTAAAAGAGGGACGCTCTCGGGACAAAGGTCAGAGGCTGCTCATTTTTAGAGGGTGATGCCTCACACACTGCCCGAGGGCGTCCGCTCATTACCCATCGCGAAGCTGAAGCTCCTCACGGAACGCACTTCGACGATGCTTTTAAATAAAACCCGAAAATTGCGGGAAAGTCTTTGATCTAGATCGGGCAGTATTGTTGACCAATATTTTAATATTGGCGTGGGACCATTAAACATGGATGATTAGTAACTTGTAGCGCAGCCGATCCGAGCTATTTTGGTTTTAACGCTGGACACATAGGCCCCCCGCTCCTGTATCCAGCCAAGATTGACCCCAGCGCTGTTCCCCAGCTGGGGTCAATTTTTATTGCCGCCAAGGGCCAGGGGCTGCATCATCGCTTTATGGGCAGCGGTGGCAATCCAACTATAAAACCTGATCTGTTTTCGACGGCTCAACCGCCGCTAGACACCTCAGCGCCTTTGGCAAGCGAACCAAACCCACCGCGCCAAACCAACGATGCTCCATCGCCATCCTACGCACTCCCGACCAACCTACTGAGCGCGCTCAATCATTTGGATGATGATCAGCTAGACCGATTGCTTTCGGCGGTGATCGTCGAGCAACAGCGACGCGGCAAGAAACCTCCCGTATCGGATGCGCCTTCACGGAAGAAGCGAGCGAAGGAGGTTCCGCCACCTTTGGCCCAGGGAAAACTGAACGCGGTTCGCGCTGCCTTCAAAGCTGTGTCAGACCATCGCGGATTGCCCGCGAGTTCGGGATTTCTCAATCGGATGTTAAGAAGGCGCTGGCGGGCGATGGGAAGAAATAATAATTGCGAGTGAAAATAGTAGTCGCATGCCAATGGATCCCGTTCTCCTGTATCGTGAGCAATCGAAACAATAACGATAGATCGCCAACCGCGCAGAGAGTGGCAAGGCGCGGGCGGATACGAAGCCGCATTTGGTTGGGATGGTTTAGGAAGGGATTGGGACATGAGTCACACTTACACTGCAGCCGTCACTCTTCTCGCACTGCTGCTTTATCTCGTTCTGACGTGGAACGTTGGTAAAGCGCGAGGAAAGTATGGAGTGAAAGCACCCGCTGTTACGGGCAACGATAACTTTGAGCGTGCTTACCGTGTGCAAATGAACACGGTGGAGCAAATGATATTCTTCCTGCCGTCCATGTGGCTCTACGCGTTTCTCTTGAACGATGTTGGCGCGGCAAAGGGGGCGCTCCCGATCGCGAGTTAAGAGACATCCGATAGGACCTTCCACCGCCCCAAAGCCGCGATAACCTCCAGCTGCTTATGAAAGCGTGCCACCGGGAGAGGTTTACAATGCCCAAGGAATACTCCGTCGATTGCGACCGCCGGGTCGTGCTCGCTGCTGGCAGCGCGCTGATCTTCGGAGCGGCGCTGTGGCCGATGCACTCACTGGCGCAAGGTACTGACGGCAAATTGCGTATCGGCGTCATCGGCTCTGGCAAAATCGGCGGCACGATCGGCGGGCTATGGGTCAAGGCCGGCCATTCGGTGCTGTTTTCTTCGCGCCATCCCGAAGGGCTGAAGGACCTAATCATCGGCCTTGGCGCGCTGGCTCAAGCCGGCACGGTCGAGCAGGCAATCGCGTTCGGGGATGTGATCTTCGTCGCTGTGCCGTATGGTGCGCTGCCGCAGATCGGCAAAGACTACGCCGCGGCACTCAAGAACAAAATCGCACTTGACTCCTGCAACGCGGTCGCCACGCGCGACGGCGCCATCGCCGAGGAAGTCGAGCGCGACGGCGTCGGCGTCACGTCGCAGAAATATCTCGTCGGCACGCGGCTGGTGCGCAGTTTCAACACGATGTCCTATATGATCTTTGCGCGCGAGGCGAACCGCCCCGATCCAAAATTGGCGATCCCGATTGCCGGCGACGATGTCGAGGCGGTCAAGGTCGCGGCCGGTTTGGTGCGCGATGCAGGCTTTGATCCGGTCATGGTCGGGAAACTGGCGGATGCGCGCCGTTTTCAGCGCGGCAATCTCGGATACGGCCAGCCGGTGAGCGCCGCCGAGCTCAAACAAAAACTTAACCTCGCACCATGAGCGTCATCCAGCGTTGGCTGGGCTGGACGATGCCGGCGACGCCTCGGGAACGCGCGGCGGCGCTATGGTCGTTCGCTTATTTTTTCACGCTGCTCGCCGGCTATTACGTGCTGCGGCCGCTGCGCGACCAGATGGGCATCGCCGGCGGTGTCAAGAACCTGCCTTGGCTGTTTACTGCCACCTTTCTATCCCTACTAATAGCGCAGCCGCTTTACGGTGCGCTTGTGGCAAGATTGCCTCGCGCGTGTTTCATTCCCATCGTCTATCATTTCTTTGTCGCCAACCTTGCCGTTTTCTGGGTGCTGCTGACGCTTGGCGTCGAGACGGCGATCGTCGCGCGTGTCTTTTTCGTCTGGGTCAGCGTGTTCAATTTATTCGCGGTCGCCGTCTTCTGGTCGTTTATGGCCGATTTGTACGACGCCGAGCAGGGCAAGCGGCTGTTCGGGTTTATTGGAGCCGGCGGCACGGCCGGCGCCTTGCTCGGCCCGGTCATCACGATCTTGCTGTCGGTGCCTCTCGGCCCGACTAACCTGCTGATCGCGGCGGCGGCATTTCTCGAAGTGGCGGTGTTTTGCGTCTGGCGGCTGGAGCGCGTGGCGACGGCGCAAGCGGGCGCGCAAGTTCAACAAGAACGCATCGGCGGCAGCGCGCTTGCCGCGCTGCCCGAGCTAATCCGCTCGCCTTATCTACTCGGCATCGGCGCTTGGGTCAGCCTACTATCGTTTGCGGCGACCATTCTCTATTTCGAGCAGGCGCATATCGTATCGGCCGCGGTGCACGGCGCCGGTGCGCAGACGCGCGTCTTCGCCACCATCGATTTGGCGGTGGGCTTGCTGACACTGGCGACGCAGGTTTTTGCCACCGGCCACTTGATCAAGCGTTTCGGTACTGGCATCGCCGCCGGCGCGCTGCCGGCGATTTACGTCGGGGGCTTCGTCGCGCTGTTTTTGTCGCCGACGCTCGCCGTCGTAATCGTTGTGCAAGTCCTGCAGCGTTGGATGAATTTCGCCATCGCCAATCCGGCGCGCCAGGTGTTCTTCACCGTCATCTCTCGCGAAGAGAAGTACAAGGCCAAGAACCTGATTGACGTGGTGATCTACCGCGGCTCCGACGCGTTGTCCGGTTGGGTGTTCGACAGTATGCAGGCGCTGGGACTAAAGCTCGGCGCGATCGCGCTATGTGTACTCCCGATCACAATGGGCTGGCTGCTGTTGTCGGCGGCCCTCGGGCGGGCACAGGAACGGCGCGCCGCACTGCTGGCGGCGGTGGCACAAGCAGAGTGAGGTTGCCATGCAGTTGACACGACGTGACTTCACGGTGATGGCGGGTGCGGCGGCGGTGACGCGGCCCGCGTTCGCGCAATCCGGCGCGCAGTTGGTTACGCGCGCCATCCCGAGTAGCGGCGAACTCTTGCCGGCGGTCGGCCTTGGCACCGCCCAGGTCTTCAATACTGCCGACGATGTGACCCGCCAGAAAGCCGCCGCGGTGGTGCAGGCGCTGGTCGCGGATGGCGGACGAATGATCGACACGGCATCAACGTACGGTGATGCCGAGGTCGTGCTAGGCGACGTGATTGCGACCGCCAGCCTGCGCAATAAGCTCTTCATCGCGACAAAAATCGAGACGCCCGACAATGCGGAGCTCAAACGCTCGTTGGCGCGGTTAAAAACCACGAATGTCGATTTGCTGCAGCTCCACAACGTGAGTGACGCGCAGCAATCGCTTGCCCAGTTCAAGGAATGGAAATCGCAAGGCCTATGTCGTTATTTTGGGATCACGTCGACTTTCCATGACGACTTTACCGCCGTCGAAGCAGTGCTCAAGCGTGAGAAGCCGGATTTCGTGCAGATCGACTATTCGCTTGACGACCGCGTGGCTGAAAACCGCATCTTGCCGCTGGCCGCCGAGATCAAAACCGGCGTGCTGACCGCGCTGCCATTCGGCCGTGCACGATTGTTCCGCGCGGTGCGTGGCAAGGAAATTCCGAACTGGGCCCAGGAGTTCGCCAATAGCTGGGCACAGTTCTTCCTCAAATACTTGCTGGGTGATCCGCGCGTGACCGCGGTCATTCCAGGCACCTCTGATGCGGCGCACATGACAGACAATCTCGGCGCAATGCACGGCCTTTTGCCCGACCCCGATCAGCGCCGAAAGATGGTGTTGTTTGTCGAGGCGCTATAGCTACCGCACTTAAAGACATCCGGGGGCCCAGTGCGCAGCTCTTGTAGCGAAGGCCCTCTAGGGTCAAAAGATGGGCATTGACGGGACGGCATAATCATCAGCGTGGCGCTGTAACTTCTCCGGTTTGACAGTCCAGAAAAATGCCTTTAGCGCCCGTAAGCGCCGTTAGAGAAGTCGAAAATTTGAGTTCGAGACGGGTTCGAGTGCGACTGCGTCCTCCGCCAATCACTTCACGCCCGCCGCCGCGCGCGCCTTGTCGAGATGGTCGTAAGAACGCACCGGCGCGCACATCAGGAAGCGGTAGCCTTCCTTGACGATGCGCTCGCAGTTGCCGGCCTCGACGTGCGGATGGCCGACGACGACGTTCGCCCCCTTGCAGGCATCGACGACGCGGGCCATCCACTTGAGCACTTCGGGATGCTCGTATTGCCGCGGAAAGCCGAGCTCCTGGGAGAGGTCGCCCTCGCCGATGAGGATGGCGCCGATGCCCGGCACCTTCTTCAGAATGTCGGGCAGCGCCTCGATGCCCTTGGTGTCCTCCATCATCAGGATGACGAAGATTTCGCCTTGCGGGTCGTAGGGCCACACGTCGGCGCGCGAATAGTAGTCCTGCTGCGTGACGCCCCAGTAGCGGATCGCCTGCGTCGGCCCGTCGCCGCGCATGCCGGCCGGCTCGTAACGCGGCGCGCTCTTTAGTCGCGGAAAGCGGCACGCGGAGACGGCGTTATAGGCCTCATCGACGCCGGAGATGTGCGGCCAGATGATGCCGTAAGCGCCGAGATCGAAGGCCTGCTTGGCGTGCCACTGCGCTTTTTCCGTCCCGTTCGGCGGGATGCGCACGATCGGCGTCACCGCCGGCGCCACCGAGCCCGACGTGGCGATCTGCCCGCGGTTGAGCAGATATTGCAGCGAGTCGCGCAAAGCCCGGATGTCGTAAGCGTAGTGCTCCATCTCGAAAGCGACGCCGTCGTATTTGCTGGTCGCCAGCGCGATCGCCGATTCGATATCCGGCGGCGAAAAGCAGGTGAAGGCCGGCCGGCCCTGTTCGAGCGCGCGGATGATGCCGTTGAGGCGCGGTAGCTCAGCCATGTGGAACCCCGTTATGGACGCGATGTCGCTGCTGCTCCCTCCCCCTGAAAAGGGGAGGGTCAGGGTGGGGGGCAAATGATCCCCACCCGCCCGCCTTCGGCGGGCGACCTCCCCTTTTCAAGGGGAGGTGGAAGTTTGCGCACGTTGCCAATCCTGTAACCCTCAATTCAGGCCACGCTGGTTGAGCACGGCGTTGAGCCGCCCATAGACCTTGCGCGCATTGTCTTCGAAGATTTTCCTGCGGTTCTCGGCGCTCAGCGCCGCGAGCTGGTCGATATAGCGTTTGGTGTCGTCGAAATATTGGCCCGTTTCCGGATCGATGCCCTTGACCGCGCCGACCATCTCCGAGGCAAACAGGATGTTGTCGACCGAGATCACCTTGGCGAGCAGCTCGATGCCCGGATAGTGGTAGACGCAGGTGTCGAAGAACACGTTCTTCATCAGGTGTTCGGACAGCGGCGGCCGCTTCATGTCCTGCGCGAGCCCACGATAGCGGCCCCAATGATAGGGCACCGCGCCGCCGCCGTGCGGGATGATGAACTTCAGCGTCGGGAAATCCTTGAACAAATCGGCGGCGATGAACTGCATGAAGGCGGTGGTGTCGCCATTGATGTAATGCGCGCCGGTGAAGTGGACCGCTGGATTGCAGGACGAGGAGACGTGCACCATGGCTGGCACGTCGAGCTCGACCATCTTCTCGTAGATCGGGTACCAGTATCTGTCGGTCAGCGGCGGGTCCTTCCAGTAGCCGCCGGATGGATCGGGATTGAGATTGCAGCCGATGAAGCCGAGCTGCGTGACGCAGCGCTCGAGCTCGGGGACGCAGTTCTTCGGCGACACGCCCGGCACTTGCGGCAACTGGCAGACGCCGACGAAATTCTGCGGATAAAGCCCGCAAACGCGCGCGATGAGATCGTTGCAGACGCGCGCCCACTGCGCGCCAATCTCCTCGTCACCGATATGGTGCGCCATGCCGGCCGCCCGCGGTGAAAAAATAGTCACGTCGGTGCCGCGCTCGCGCTGCAATTTGAGCTGGGCGCCCTCAAGGCTTTGGCGGATCTCGTCGTCGGTGATGCCGAGCTCGAGCGACTTCGGGCGCTTCGACTTGTCCTTGATGCCGGCGATCTGCTGGTCGCGGAAGTCGAGAAGCTGCTTGGGCGCCGTCGTGTAATGCCCGTGGCAATCGATGATCATGGATCAATCCCTCGTGAGCTAGCATGCGATTATGGAAGGGTTGCACCGGCGTCGCGCGGCTATCCTTCCAGGATGCCGGCCATCATCGCCATCCGCACCAACTCGGACAGGCTGTTGGCCGCCATCTTGGTCATCACGTTGGCGCGATAAATCTCGACCGTTCGCGGGCTGATGCCGAGGTCGAAGGCGATGGTCTTATTGGCCTTGCCGGCGACCAGGCCTTCAAGCACCTGCCGTTCGCGGTTCGAAAGCACGCCCAGTTTGTCATGTATTTCAGCCCGTGCGGCCCTGTGCTTGTCGGCGCCATCCGTAGGGTTCAGCGCCGAGCGGATCGCGGCCAACAACAGGTCGTCGTCGAAGGGTTTTTCCAGAAAATCGGCAGCGCCGATCTTCATCGCTTCCACCGCGAGCGAAATGTCGCCGTGACCGGTAATCACGATCACCGGAACATCGAGTTTGAGCTCCTTGACCCGGTGCAGCAGGTCGATGCCGGTGACGTCCGGCATGCGCACGTCGGTGATGATGCAGCCGGACCGGATCCGCGGCAGGACGTCCATGAATGCCTTGGCCGATTCGAAGCCGCGCACCGCGTGGCCAGCCGTCTTCAGCAGGAACTCAAGCGATTGCCGTACGGCGTCATCATCGTCGATCACGTAGATGATCGGCTCATGCGGCATCGTCGATCCCTCCTTCGTTGACGGCGGCAAGCGTAAAATTAAAGATCGTCCCGCCGGCAGGATTTGCTTCCACCCAGATCCGCCCGCCATGCGCCTCGACGATAGCCCGTGAAATCGACAGCCCCACACCCATGCCCTGGCGCTTGGTGGTGACGAACGGCTGGAACAATTGATCGGCGATTTCGGGGGCGATGCCCGATCCACTGTCGGCCACGCTGATTTTGACGCTGCTTGCATCGACCGATTCCACCGCAACAGTAAGATCGCGCGCGGCTGAAGTCCTCCATGGCGTCCATCGCGTTGCGGATCAGGTTGAGCAGCACCTGCTGGACCTGCACGCGGTCGGCAAGCACGAGGTCGACCGATGGATCGAACTTGTAATGCACGCGTATGCCGCGGTCCTTAACGCCGACCAGCGACAGCGCGCTCGCTTCTTCGATCAACTTGGTCACGCTTTCCGCCCGCCGCTCGCTTTCGCCGCGCGCGACAAAATCACGCAGGCGTCGGATGATTTGGCCGGCACGCATCGCCTGGTCGGCGGCTTTGCCCAGGGCCTCGCGCATCGTCGTCGACCATTCGTTATCGGTGCCGTCCAGCATCCGCATCGAGCCTTTGAGATAGTTGGAGATAGCAGACAGCGGCTGGTTGAGTTCGTGCGCCAGCGTCGAGGCCATCTCGCCCATGGCCGTCAGCCGCGAGATATGGACGAGTTCGGATTGCAATTCCTGCAGCCGCGCCTCCGTCATCTGCCGCTCGGTCAAGTCGCGGATGAAGCCGGTGAAGAAGCGCTGGTCGCCGGATTTCATTTCGCCGACGGCAAGTTCCATGGGGAAGGTCGACCCGTCGCTGCGCTGGCCGACGACGACGCGGCCGACGCCGATGATGCGGCGCTCGCCGGTGGTCATGTAGCGGCCGATGTAGCTGTCATGCTCGCCGCGGTAGGGTTCGGGCATCAGGACCTTGACATTGCGTCCGATCGCCGCGGCGGCCTGAAGGCCGAAGAGCCTCTCAGCCGCGGAGCTGAACGACTGCATGATGCCGTGCTCGTCGATCACGATCATCGCCTCCGGCACGGTGTCGAGGATCGATTGCAGGTGCGCTTCGCGCGCGCGCGCGTCGCGCGTCATCAAGTTGGCGCGCCGGCGGCTGCGGTGCAGCAACTCGCCGCCCCAGGACACGCCGCCGCCGATAATGACAAAGGCGATCCCGCTGGCGACGGCCGAAATCGAGGATGCCGCGGCGTGACTGAGAATGAAAAACCCGCTGAGCACGCTCAGTCCGGTCGCCAGCAGCCCCGGCCCCAGCCCGCCGATGCCGGCTGAAAGCAATACGGCCGGCACGAAATAGAGATAGGCGATGTCGTCGTGCAGATATGGCTGCAGCAATGCCCGCGCCGCCAGCGACAGCACGACGGCGGTCGGCGCCACGCCATAGCGCAGGATGGCGCCGCGCTCGTTTTGTGGAGAAACATCAGTTGTTTCAATAGCTTCCGGCATATCCGCCCGGCCTGAACAAACCCATCATCACCGCGGCGCGCTTCTGAACGCCTCCGGTGTAGCCCTTATGGAGATTATCTGAATTTCCGCCCCCCGGCTCCAGCGCTATCCATGAACATGGGATCAATTCAAGGGAGACACGCCATGCTCGCGCAAACCAGGATGAACCGCCAATCCTCGCAGCAGACGGTTCGTGCCGCATGGCCGGCTCCGCAGGCGGGTTCTCGCATCACTGGCAACTCAATCGAGATGATGGGCGCGCCGATGCCGTTTACCCGCAACACCGAAATCTATGGCCAGAACGAACCGGCCGAGTATCTTTACAAGGTCATCAGCGGGACCGTGCGGACCTACAAAGTGCTCAACGACGGCCGCCGCCAGATCGGCGCCTTCTACCTGCCCGGCGACATTTTCGGCCTCGAGGTCGGCGACGAACACACATTTTCCGCCGAAGCGATCGTCGACTCCAAGGTGCTGGTGATCAAACGCAACAGCGTGATGGCTCTGGCCCAGCGCGACAGCGACGTTGCCCGCGAGCTGTGGACGACGACCGCCAGCGAATTGGAGAGGGTGCAGGATCATATCATGCTGCTGGTCAAGACCGCGCAGGAGCGGGTGGCCGGCTTCCTGCTGGAAATGTCCGCCCGCGCCCGCGCAACGAACGAGATCGATCTGCCGATGTCGCGCCAGGACATTGCCGACTATCTTGGCCTGACCATCGAGACCGTTTCCCGCACGCTGACGCAGCTTGAGAATTCGGCGGCCATCGCGGTACCGAGCGCGCGGCGCATTGTGCTGCGCAATCGCGGTGCGCTCAGCCGGATGAATGCCTAGTCGCGGGCGCCGAGACTAACGCCAAACAGCATCTCATTTCCCCGATCTTGTTTGGCGACTTTGCCCCGGCCATGCCGGGGCAACTTTTCTTTTGCGCGTCACAGGCCGGACAATCGATTGACCTGCGTCAACGCCATCCGTGAGCCCGCGTGCTCTCATTATTCAATCGATGGAGGGAGCAATGAAAGCCGAAGATGTGATGACCCGTACCGTGATCTCGATCGAGCCCGATGCGACGGTATTGCAGGCCGCGCGGATCATGCTCCAGCACCACATCAGCGGCCTGCCGGTGATCGACAAAGCCGGCAATCTGGTCGGCGTCATATCGGAAGGCGACTTTCTCCGCCGCCGCGAAACCAATACCGAGCGCCGGCGTTCGCGCTGGCTCGAATTCCTCATGGGCCCGGGGCGCATCGCCGCCGACTACAGCCACTCGCACGGCAGCAAAGTTTCCGAAGTGATGACCACCGACGTGCAGACCGTCGAGGAATACACACCGCTTGAAGAGATCGTCGAAGTCATGGAGCGGCGGCGCATCAAACGCGTTCCGGTCTTGTGCGGCGGACATGTCGTCGGGATCGTCACCCGCTCCAATATCATGCACGGCATGGTCAGCCTGGTGAACGCAGCGCAGCCGGTCGCCAAGGACGATACGTCCATCCGCACGCAATTGCTGGACGAGATGAAGAAAGAGCGCTGGGCGCCGGCAGCGACGACCAACGTGGTGGTGCATGGCGGCGTGGTCGAGCTCTGGGGCGTGATCACCGACGAACGCCAGCGCGAGGCGCTCAAGGTCGCGGCCGAAAATATTGCCGGCGTAAAGGCGGTGAAAGATCACCTTGCTTTGGTCGAGCCCATGTCCGGCGTCGCGATAAATCCGCCGGACGAGGAGCTTGCAAGCTGATGCGCGAAACACGGCCGCGGGCCTCTAAAACGCTCGCTTATTTGACGTGCATCAAGGACGATGCCGCGGCCCGTGATGAAATTTACGCTAGGGCTACTGTCTTTTCAGCGCAGCGCAAACAACGGGATTGCAGAATGGCGAACACCGCCGTTCCTCGGAAATCCATGACGCTCGGCGAAGGCGGCTTGGCGCTGATCCTGCGTTGCTTTGGCGCTCGCTTCGCTGCTTGTGGCGGCCAACGCCTATACGCCGGAATATCGCCTTCCACGCCTATCTGTTCACCGCGGCCAGCGTCGCCGCGGTGTTCGCCATCATCAACCGCTATTACGAGCGCCCGGCCGAGCCCGCGCCGCTGACGATCGACGGCAAGCCCAACTACAACATGGGCCCGGTGAAGTTCGCGACCGTCGCCGCGGTGTTCTGGGGCATCGCCGGCTTCACCGTCGGGCTCTACATCGCCTGCGAGCTGGCGTTTCCGTTTCTCAATCTCGATCTGCCATGGATCACCTTCGGCCGCTTGCGGCCGCTGCACACCTCGGCGGTGATCTTCGCCTTCGGCGGCAACGTGCTGATCGCCACCTCGTTCTATGTCGTGCAGCGCACCTGCCGCGCGCGGCTCGCCGGCGATCTCGCGCCGTGGTTCGTCGTGCTCGGCTACAATTTCTTCATCCTCATCGCCGGCACCGGCTATCTGCTCGGCATCACGCAATCGAAGGAATATGCCGAGCCCGAATGGTACGCCGATCTCTGGCTGACCATCGTGTGGGTCACCTATTTCCTGGTCTTCCTCGGCACCATCATGCGGCGCAAGGAGCCGCACATCTACGTCGCCAACTGGTTCTATCTCGCCTTCATCCTGACCATCGCCGTGCTGCATCTCGGCAACAACCCGGCGGTGCCGGTGTCGCTGTTCTCGTCGAAGTCCTACATCGTCTGGTCGGGCGTGCAGGACGCCATGGTGCAGTGGTGGTACGGCCACAACGCGGTCGGCTTCTTCCTCACCGCCGGCTTCCTCGCCATCATGTATTACTTCATCCCCAAGCGGGCGAACCGGCCGATCTATTCCTACCGGCTGTCGATCATCCACTTCTGGGCGCTGATCTTCCTCTACATCTGGGCCGGCCCGCATCATCTGCACTACACCGCGCTGCCCGATTGGGCGCAGACGCTGGGCATGACCTTCTCCATCATGCTGTGGATGCCGTCATGGGGCGGCATGATCAACGGAATCATGACGCTGTCGGGCGCCTGGGACAAGCTGCGCACCGATCCGGTGCTGCGCATGATGGTGGTGTCGGTCGCCTTCTACGGCATGTCGACCTTCGAAGGGCCGATGATGTCGGTGAAGATCGTCAATTCGCTGTCGCATTACACCGACTGGACCATCGGCCACGTGCATTCCGGCGCGCTCGGCTGGGTCGCCTATATTTCCTTCGGCGCCATCTATTGCCTGGTGCCGTGGCTGTGGAACCGCAAGCTCTACTCGCTCAAGCTGGTCAACTGGCACTTCTGGATCTCGACCATCGGCATCGTGCTCTACATCACCTCGATGTGGGTGGCGGGCATCCTGCAAGGCCTGATGTGGCGCGCCTATACCAATCTCGGCTTCCTCGAATATTCCTTCGTCGAGACGGTCGAGGCGATGCATCCCTTCTACGTCATCCGCGCGCTCGGCGGCGCCCTGTTCCTCGTCGGCGCGCTGATCATGGTGTGGAACCTCTGGAAAACCGTGAACTCGGCGGAGGCGGCCGAATCGGCCGACCTCGCGCTGGCGCCGGCGGAATAGGCGGGGCCAGTCATGTCGCTTTGGCAGAAACACGCGATCTTCGAGAAGAACTCGATCGTTCTGGTGATCGGAATTCTGATCGTCATCGCCATCGGCGGCCTGGTCGAGATCGTGCCGCTGTTTTATCTCAAGAACACGATCGAAAAGGTCGACGGCGTGCGTCCCTATACGCCGCTCGAGCTCGCCGGCCGCGACATCTATGTGCGCGAGGGCTGCTATCTCTGCCATTCGCAGATGATCCGCCCCTTGCGCGACGAGGTCGAGCGCTACGGCCATTATTCGCTCGCCGCCGAGAGCATGTACGACCACCCGTTCCAGTGGGGGTCGGAGCGCCAGGGCCCCGACCTCGCCCGCATCGGCGGCAAATATTCCGACGACTGGCACCGCGACCACCTGCGCGATCCGCGCTCGGTGGTGCCCGGCTCGATCATGCCGGACTATTCGTTCCTGGTGCAGACCGATCTCGATTACGCGCACATCGCCGAGAACCTGAAGGCGCAGGCGCTGCTCGGCGTGCCTTATACGCCGGACATGATCGCGCATGCGCAGCAGGACGTGGTGACGCAGGACACAAACGACAGTCCCGACGCCGCCGATCTCGCCAAGCGCTATCCGAAGGTGAAGGTGCGCGATTTCGACGGCGTTCCGGCCGCGTCACCGAAGCCGACGCGCTGATCGCCTATCTGCAGATGCTCGGCACGCAGGTCGACTTCAAGCTCTACGACGACAAAGCCAACATCCGGTGACCGCGATGGACCCAACCTACAAAGCCGTTGCCGAATTCGCCCAGACCTGGGGCCTCGTCTATTTCGCCGTCATCTTCGTGGTGGTGCTCGCCTACGCGCTGTGGCCCTCGCGCCAGAAGCAATTCGATGAAGACGCGCGCATTCCGCTGCGGGAGGACTGACCGGTGGCTAAGAACGAGACACAAAGAAATCGACGCGCTCACCGGCACCGCGACCACCGGCCACGAGTGGGACGGCATCCACGAACTCAACACGCCGCTGCCGCGCTGGTGGCTGTGGCTGTTCTACATCACCATCGTCTGGGCGGTCGGCTATTGGGTGGTCTATCCGGCCTGGCCGCTGCTGACGAATTCGACGCAAGGTGCCTTCGGCTGGCACGCGCGCAGCGCCGTGGTCACCGATCTCAACGAGCTCAAGCAACTGCGCGGGCCGATGATGGACAAGCTCGCCGGCGCGTCGGTCGCGCAAATCGCCGCCGATCCGCAACTTTCCGATTTCGCCCGCGCGCACGGCCGCGTCGCCTTCGCCGACAATTGCGCGCCCTGCCACGGCGCCGGCGGCGGCGGCGGCAAGGGCTATCCCAACCTCAACGACGACGACTGGCTGTGGGGCGGCAAGCTCACCGACATCGAGAACACCATCCGCCACGGCGCCCGCTCCGGCGACGACAAAGGCCACCAGGGCAACATGCCGCCTTTTGCCGGCGTCCTGAAAGCGAACGAGATTTCGGCGGTGGCCGACTTCGTTCGCTCGCTGTCCGGGCTCGCGACCGACAAGGGCGCCGATCTCGCGCTCGGCAAGAAAGTGTTCGCCGACAATTGCGCGGTCTGTCACGGGCCCGAAGGCAAGGGCAATCACGAATTGGGCTCGGCCAACCTGACCGACAAGATCTGGCTCTATGGGTCGGACAAGGAAACGATCGTGCAGGGGATCGAGAACGGACACGGCGGCGTGATGCCGGCCTGGCAGGGGCGGCTGAGCGAATCGACCATCAAGGCGCTCGCCGTCTACGTCTACAGCTTCGGCGGCGGAGAAAAATGAGTGGACCGGCCGCTCCCGCCATCACGTTTGATCGGGCGCCCGCGGCGCCGGATTTAACGCGACTGGTCACTGCGGCCGAGGTCGGCGAGCGAGCCGCCGGACGACGACATTCCGCTCTATGCGCCGCGGCGCAAGATTTATCCGCAGAGCGTGCACGGCACCTTCCGCCGCATCAAATGGGCGGTGCTGGTCGTCACGCTCGGCATCTATTACATCACGCCGTTCATCCGCTGGGACCGCGGCATCAATGCGCCGAGCCAGGCGGTGCTGATCGATTTTCCCAGCCGGCGCTTCTATTTCTTCTTCATCGAGATCTGGCCGCAGGAAATCTACTACCTCACCGGGCTGCTGATCCTCGCCGCGATTGCGCTGTTCCTGATGAATGCGATCGCCGGCCGCATCTGGTGCGGCTATCTCTGCCCGCAGACGGTGTGGACCGATCTGTTCTTCGCCATCGAGCGCTTCTTCGAAGGCGACCGCCGCGAGCACATGCAGCGCGACGCCCGCAGGTGGACGCTCGAGACCTGGGCGCGCAAGGGCGCCAAGCATTTCGCTCTGGCTGATGGTGGCGTGGTGGACCGGCGGCGCCTGGGTGCTCTATTTCGCCGACGCGCCGACGCTGGTGCACGATCTCGCCACCGGGCAGGCGCCGTTCCTTGCCTACGCCTTCATCGGCATTCTCACCTTCACCACCTATTCGCTCGCCGGCCACATGCGCGAGCAGGTCTGCCTCTATATGTGCCCGTGGCCGCGCATCCAGGCGGCGCTGACCGACGAATACGCGCTCAACGTCACCTATCGCTACGACCGCGGCGAGCCGCGCTGCTCGGCGAAGAAAGCCGAGCAACTGCGCGTCGCACGGCGAGCCGGCCGGCGATTGCGTCGATTGCCTGCAATGCGTGCATGTCTGCCCGACCGGCGTCGATATCCGCGGCGGCGCCGATCTCGGCTGCATCCAGTGCGGGCTGTGCATCGACGCCTGCGACACCGTCATGGCGAAGCTCGGCCGCGCCACCGGGCTCATCGCCTACGACACCGACATCAACATCAAGCAGCGCATGGAGGGCAAGCCGGCCTTCTTCAAGATCGTGCGCATGCGCACGATACTCTATGCCGCCATCATCGCCATCGCCGGCGGCATCATGATCTACACGCTGGCGACGCGCGACAGCGAAGGCATCAACGTCATCCACGACCGCAATCCGATGTATGTCCGCCTGTCGGACGGGAGCTTGCGCAACGGCTACACCATCCGCATCGTCAACAAGCAGCTCAGGTCGCGCGAATTCATGGTCGGCGTCGTGGGCCTGCCGTCTTCGCGGGTCGAATTCGTCGGCCTTGCCCCGCGCGCCGACGGCAGCCAGCTCGTCGCTGTCGGTCCCGACCAGACGCGCGAAGTGCGCGTGCTGGTGACCGACGACAGCCCGACGCCGCCGCCGCCATCGACCTCCGTCCTGTTCAGGCTGGTCGACCTCGTGTCCGGCGACGTCGCTGAAATGCGCGACCACTTTTTTCGGCCCGTGAAGGGAGGGCGGCGATGAGCGATTCTCGACCTCGAGCCCGTGAACTGACCGGCCGCATGGTCCTGCTCTGGCTGGTCGTGTTTTTTGGCGTCGTCTTTGCGGTCAATGCCGTGCTGGTTCGCGCCGCGATCTCGACCTTCGGCGGCGTCGAGACGACGAGCTCCTACAAGGCCGGACTGCAATTCGAGCAGGATGTCGCCACGGCGCAGCGCCAGGATGCGTTGCACTGGCAGGTCAGCGGCAAGCTCGCCCGCGACGCTGCCGGTCAGGCGGCGCTTGATGTCGAAGCGCGCGACGCAAATGGCGCGCCGCTGACGGGCCTGACTGCGGATGCGCGGCTTGCCCACCCCGCCAATGAGCGTCTCGATCATATCATTCCGGTCCAACCGGCCGGCGCCGGCCGCTTTCACGGGCAGGCGGTCGGCGCCGCCGGGGCAGTGGGAATTGATCGTCGATCTTTATCGCGGCGACACGCGGCTGTTCCGCTCGCGCAGCCGCGTGACACTCAAATAGGCCCATGGCCGCAACGCTCGATCTTTCGCACTACGCCAAGCCGGCCGCCAACGGCAGGCTCGGCATGGATTTGGCGGTCGAGGGCGTGACCTGCGGCGCCTGCATCGCCAAGATCGAAAGCGCGGTCAAACGCCTGCCTGGCGTGACCGAGGCGCGGCTCAATTTCACCAATCGCCGGCTGCACGTCGCCTGGGACGACAGGCTGATCCAGCCGGCGCAAATCCTCTCGACGCTGGAGACCATCGGCTATCACGGCTATCCGTTCGTGCCGCTGCGCGCCGAGCAGGAAGAAGCGGCCGAAGCGCGCCGCCTCACGCGCTGTCTCGCGGTGGCGGGCTTTGCCGCCATGAACATCATGCTGCTGTCGGTCGCGGTGTGGTCCGGCAATGTCAGCGACATCACGCCGGAGACGCGCGATTTCTTCCATTGGGCCTCGGCGCTGATCGCGTTGCCGGCGGCGGCCTATGCCGGGCGGCCGTTCTTCGGCAGCGCCTGGCGCGCGCTGCGTGCTCGCTCGCTCAACATGAACGTGCCGATCTCGCTCGGCGTCATCCTCGCGCTCGGCCTGTCGGTGGTCGAGACGGCAAACCACGCGCGCGACGCCTATTACGACTCCGCCATCATGCTGCTGTTCTTCCTGCTGCTCGGGCGCGCGCTCGAACACGCCATGCGCCGCAAGACGCGCGCGGTCGCCGGCAATCTCGCGGCGTTGAAGGGCGAGACCGCGCATCGCTTTGCCGGCGACGAATTGGTCAGCGTGCCGGTGGCGGCGCTCGCGGCGGGCGACCGCGTGCTGCTGCGCGCAGGCGAGCGCGTTCCCGCCGACGGCGTCGTGCTGTCCGGCCATTCCGAAATCGACGAGAGCGTCATCACCGGCGAAACGGCGCGGCGCATCGTTGCGGCGGGCGCGACCGTCTATGCCGGCAGCATCAATTATGCCGGGACACTGACGCTCAAAGTGGCCGAAGGCGGCGCCACTGCGCTGATCGACGAAATCGAAAAGCTGCTGGAGAAAGCCGCGAGCGCGAAGTCACGCGCCATGCGGCTCGCCGACCGCGCCTCGCGCATCTATGCGCCGCTGGTGCATGTCACGGCGGCGCTGACGTTTGCCGGCTGGCTCATCGCCGGCGCAAGCGTCCACGATGCGGTCGTCGCGGCGATTACCGTGCTGATCATCACCTGCCCCTGCGCGCTGGCGTTGGCTATCCCCGCCGTGCAGGTGGTGGCTTCGGGCGCGATGTTCCGCGCCGGCATAATCCTCAATGCCGGCGATGCCGTCGAGCGGCTGGCGGAAGCCGACACCGTCGTCTTCGACAAGACCGGGACGCTGACGCTGCCGGAGCCGCGCGTCGTCAACGCCGCCGATATCGATGCCGATCTGCTGCAAAAGGCCGCGCGTCTTTCAATCTCGAGCCGGCATCCGCTGGCGGTGGCGCTGTCGCGCGAAGCCATCATCCGCGCGCCGTTCGACGGCGCTGTCGAAGAGCCGGGGCAGGGCGTGCGTACGACGATCGGCGGCATCGAGGCGCGGCTCGGCAGCGCCGAATTTTGCGGGCTCGCCGACACGCCGGCGCCGCCGCCAGGCACGTCTAGCATTTGTTTCGCCCATGCCGGGAAATCCGCGGTCATCGCCGTCAGTCAGAAACTGCGGCCCGATGCGGCGGCGACGGTGCAGGCGCTCGTCCGTCTCGGCCTCGACGTGCACATTCTCTCGGGCGACCGCAACGGCGCGGTGCGCCCGGTCGCGCATGCGCTTGGCGTCGCCAAGTGGATGGGCGAGCTGACGCCCGCGGAAAAGATCGCTTTTGTCGATGCGCTCAAGGCGGACGGCCGCCGCGTGCTGATGGTCGGCGATGGCTTGAACGACGCGCCGTCGCTGGCCGCCGCGCATGTGTCGCTGTCGCCGATTGCCGCCGCCGACCTCACGCAGGCGCAGGCCGACGCGGTGTTCCTCGGCGACCGGCTTGCGCCCGTGCGCGACGCCGTCGTCATCGCCCGCTGGGCGCGCCGCCTGATGTCGCAAAACCTCGCTTTCGCGGCGATCTACAACGCCGTCGCCGTGCCGGTCGCAATTCTCGGCGCGGCCACGCCGCTGATCGCCGCGCTCGCCATGTCCGGCTCATCGATCCTGGTCACGCTCAACGCGCTACGCGCCAGCCGGGGCCGGCCGTCATGAACGTGTTGGTCTATCTAGTTCCGGCGGCGCTCGGCCTCGGCCTCATGGGCCTGTTCGCCTTCCTCTGGGCTTTGCGCAGCGGCCAATATAGTGACGTCGATGGCGCCGCTTTACGGGTGCTGTCCGACGACGACATCGAGCAGGACCAAAGCGGCAATTAAGGCCTCGAGCCGTGGGCCTAGCGCGTCGTCTTGCTCGCCGCGCCATAAAAGGCCGCGGTGTCGTCGCTGAAGGCTTTGCGCGACTGCGGATCGAGATAAAGCATATGCCCGCCGCGGTAGAGCTTGAGTGTGACGCGGGTAGATGCGCTGCTCTGCGGCATGTGGTCGAGCATGTAGCGCGTCATCGCGTATGGCGTGACCATGTCGGAATATCCGTGCGCGATCAGCACATGGAACGCGGGATCGAATGAGAGCAATACGCGCAGGTCGGCCTCCGCATCGCTCTGCGCACGGCCACCCTGCCAATCCCATTGGCGCGCGGCGTCGCCCGCGAGCAGGATGTAAGTCATCTCGGTCTTGAAGCCGAGTTCGTTGCGCGCATAAGCGGCCATGCCGCCGCCATAGGCGCGCGAGATGCCGTCGAGAATGGGATCAATGTGACGCGACGAGCGCAGTTCGGGAAACGGATCGTCGACCGCAAAGGTCGCGTCGTAGCTGCTGACGATCTTGCCGTCGGGTGCGCGAAGATTCTTCACGAACGTGTCGGAGATGAAGCCGTGCGTCTGCGTCACCACGTCGAACGGCATGCCGCTCGTCTGCGCCACGCGCCGGTAAAACGCGTGCGCCGCCTCGCCTTGCGGCGGCGTGCCTGCCAGTGTGGTGAGGTAATCGGTCATGGCGAATTTTTCCGCGGCCGCGAGCCTCTCCTGGCTGAACGCATTCTTGCGTTCGAGCTCCGCGGCGGCGAGCGAAGGCAGTTGCAGCGCCGCGCGCAGCGCGTCGTCGTCATCGCCGAAGGTCAGCCATCCTTTGAGCAGCGGCGACAGCATGACAATGCCGGCGATGGACAAGCCCTGGTCGCGTTGCAGCGCGCGCGCGACCTCGACGGCGCGGAAGCCGCCGTAACTCTCGCCGAACAGATATTTCGCCGACGCGGCACGGTTGTTGTGATCGACGTAGAGCGCGACGAATTTCGCCAAGGAGTCGGCGTCGCCGCGCACGCCCCAGAAATGCTTGGTGTCGTCCGCTTTGACCGTGCGGCTCCAGCCGGTGCCGATCGGATCGACAAAGACAAGGTCGGTGAACGTCAGCCAGGTATCGGGGTTGTCGCGCAGCTCGGCTTGCGCCGCGTCGCGGCCGCCTGGGCCGAGATCGAGCAGGCGCGGACCGGCAAGGCCGAGATGCAGGAACGCGGACGCCGCGCCCGGCCCGCCGTTGAACACGAAGGTCAGCGGCCGGTTCGGTCCGGCATCCTTCGCCACGTAGGCGGTGTAGAACACCGCCGCGCTTTTCTCGCCGGACTGATCGTAGAAGGGCAGCGTGCCGGCGGTTGCCGTATAGGCGAGCCGGCCGTGCCCGGTGTCGATGGAATGTTCGGTAACGGAATTGGCCGGCAGCAGGCGCAACACGCTTCCGCCGGTCTCTCGAGTGGCGGTCTCACGGTTGGCGGCGTTTTGCCGCTCGGCCCGGCTTTGCGGGATTTGCCCGGCGTCACGTCTGGACTCTTGCGCGGCGGCCGACGCGACGGCGCCGGCGACAACGATCGCCAGCGCAAGACGCAATACCGAACTTGTCGTCATGGCACGCCCTTGGATCGAACCCCGTGCCCCCGGTCCTACCTGGCTATTTAACGGCGGCGGAAATTGGGCCGCCGCTGCATCGGGGCCGGCATCGGAGCGTCGCCCTTGTGGCGGAAGCTGATGCGTCCGCGCTTCAAGTCGTAGGGCGACATTTCCACGATCACCCGGTCGCCGACGCCGGTACGGATGCGGAATTTGCGCATCTTCCCGGCGGTATAGGCGAGCACCTCGTGCTCGTTATCGAGCTTCACGCGGAAATTGCCGTCCGGCAATACTTCCGTGACCGTCCCGTCGAACTCCAACAGTTCTTCTTTCGCCATCCAGTCGCCTCCGGCTATTTATCTCTGTCCGCGGTAGCCGGCATTGCGCTGCGGCTGCTTCGGACGCTGCATGAATGTAACATTTTCGATGCTGCCTGGCTGCCCTTGAGCGGCGTTTGCCTGGGTCGCTTGCGGCGCCTGGGGGTGGCCGCCTTGGTGCCCGCCATGCGGTCTGTGGCCGTTTTTGCCGTGGCGGCCATTGCCGCCATTCCCGCCGTTGCCGCGGTGTTGGTGATTTCCACGGTTGTTTGGCCGTCCGTTATGCCGGCCCGCCGCATGTTGCGCTGCGGGGCGATGCGCGGGGCGGGTGCCGGTGCGCCGGTCGGTCGCCGGGATCGACATGCGGATCAGCCGCTCGATGTCGCGCAGGAACGGCGCCTCGTCGTAATCGCAGAACGAGATTGCGATGCCTGTGGCGCCGGCGCGCGCGGTGCGGCCGATGCGGTGGACATAGGATTCCGGGATATTGGGCAGGTCGTAGTTGACCACGTGACTGACGCCATCGACGTCGATGCCGCGCGCGGCAATGTCGGTGGCAATCAAAGTGCGCACGCGGCCGGTGCGAAAGGCCGCGAGTGCCCGTTCGCGCTGGCCTTGCGACTTGTTGCCATGAATGGCGTCGGCCGACAGGCCGGCTTTTTGCAGCGAGCGCACGACCTTGTCGGCGCCGTGTTTGGTGCGGGTGAAGACCAGTACGCGATCGACCGGCTCGGTTTTCAAGAGCTCGGCCAGCAACGCTGGCTTCGACGCTTTTTCGGTGAGAATGACGCGCTGCTCGACCTTTTCAGCGGTCGTCGCCTGCGGCGTCACCGCGACGCGCGCCGGATCGCGCAGCATTTGCGCGGAGAGCTTGGTGATTTCCTGCGGCATGGTCGCCGAAAAGAACAGCGTCTGCCGTTCCGTCGGCAGCATGGCAACGATGCGGCGGATGTCGGGGATAAAGCCCATGTCGAGCATGCGGTCGGCTTCGTCGAGCACCAGCACTTCGACTTGGTCGAGGCGCAACGCGCGCTGGTTTACCAGGTCGAGAAGGCGGCCCGGTGTTGCCACCAGCACTTCGACGCCGCGCGCGAGCGAGCGCTTCTGCGGCACGATCGACACGCCGCCGATGGCGAGTGCGATCTCAAGCGGGCGGCTGTGGCGGCCATAGGCGCGGAAGCTGTCGGCAATCTGTCCTGACAATTCGCGCGTCGGCGACAGGACCAGCACGCGGCAGGATTTCTGCGCGGGGCGCAATCGCTTGGTGCTGAGATGGTTGATGATCGGCAGCGCGAAGGCCGCGGTCTTGCCGGTGCCGGTTTGCGCGATGCCAATGACGTCGCGCGCCTGCATGGCGAGGGGAATGGTCTGGGCCTGGATCGGAGTGGGGGTTTCGTATTTTTCTTCCGCAAGCGCGCGGAGGATCGGCTCTGCGAGGCCGAAATCGTTGAATGAAGTCAAAGAGTCTCTTTCTTATATGGCGACACGGCCGGTTCGCAGTTGCGAATCGGCGTTATCGCGGGTTTCAAGACATCCCGCGTGGCCAGGGTTGTCGTTCAGTTTGGAAACGGAGGAGGCGGGGCGAAAATCGTTTGATTGAAATTCGTGCACGCAGCCCGCAAACCCGAGACCGGGTTCATTCATCCGTGCCGCTGATATGCACGTTGCCTGTGTTCATTTCAAGGCGGCAAAGGCGAATATCGGCGCGATTGATGAATAAAGTGCTCGTCTGTGACGCATTTGGCGCGATGGACAAGGCGCGATAGATCGGGGAAGGTTTGCCGCTAAAGCCCGTTATGGCCTGCAAAAGGCGCAAATCGGAGCCGTCATAATGCCGTTTCCCCAGGCCTCCAAGGCCCTTTCCCGCTTCACTGTACTCGATTTGACCCGCGTGCGCGCTGGACCCACCTGCGTGCGCCAGCTCGCCGATTGGGGGGCAAACGTCATCAAGATCGAGACGCCGCCGCATCTGGAAAAAGGCGAGGCGGCGGGCGGCCCGCGCGACAATGCCGACTTCCAGAACCTGCACCGCAACAAGCGCAGCATCACCCTCGACCTCAAATCGAAAGAGGGCCGCGCCGCGTTCCTCCGCATGGCCGAGAAGGCCGACGTGGTGGTCGAGAACTATCGCCCCGACGTGAAGGATCGCCTCGGCATCAATTACGAGGACCTGCGCAAGATCAACAAGCGCATCGTCTATACCAGCATCTCCGGCTTCGGCCAGGACGGCCCCTATCGCGAGCGGCCGGGCTTCGACCAGATCGCGCAGGGCATGGGCGGGTTGATGTCGATCACCGGCGCGCCCGGCAAAGGACCGATGCGCGTCGGCATTCCGGTCGCCGATTTGTCGGCCGGATTGTTCGCCGCCCTCGGCACGCTGGTCGCGCTGCTCGAGCGCGAAGTCTCGGGCGAAGGGCAATGGGTCGCGAGCTCGCTGTTGCAGGCGCAGATCTTCATGCTCGACTTCCAGGCCGCGCGCTGGCTGCAAATGCACGAGGTGGCCAGGCAAGCCGGCAACAATCACCCGACGTCGATCCCGACCGGCGTGTTCAAGACCGAGGACGGCCATATCAACATCGCCGCGGCAGGTCAGGTGATGTGGGAGCGCGTGTGCGAGGCGATCGGCGCGCCGGAACTGGCCGAGCGACCCGACTTCAAGAGCAACGACCTACGCTCGAAAAACCGCGACGCGGTCAACGCTGAAATCGAGAAGAAGACCGTGGGCAAGACGAGCGCCGAATGGATCGATAATTTTCAATAAAATCGGCGTGCCCTGCGGACCGATCAACTCGATTGATCAGGTGTTCGCCGATCTGCAGGTCAAACACCTCGGCATCGCCCAGGATGGCATCAAACCGGACGGCAAGCCGCAAACTTTCGTCGGCCAGCCGGTGTCGCTGTCGCGCACGCCGAGCAAGATCGCCGTGACGCCGCCGGCGCAAGGCCAGCACACCGATGAGGTGCTCAGGGAATTCGGTTTCGCCAACAGCGAGATCAAGGCGCTACGTGACGCCAAGGCAGTTTGAGGAGTTTGGCAATGACCGACAAAATGCTGGCGCGCAAGGAGGGGAAGGTCGGCTACGTAACCTTCAACAATCCGGAGCGGCACAACGCCGTCTCGCTGGAGATGTGGGAAGCGGCCGAGGGCATTCTCGACGAATTCAGGAACGACAAGGCTATCCGCGTCGTCGTCGTCACCGGCGCCGGCGGCAAGGCCTTCATCTCCGGCGCCGACATTTCCAAATTCGAGAAGGAACGTTCGACCCAGGAAGGCTACGACCGCTACAACGCCGCCGTCGATCGCGCCAACAACGCCTTTTACAATTTTCCCAAGCCGACCATCGCCATGATCCGCGGCTATTGCATCGGCGGCGGCGTGGGTCTCGCGCTCTGCTGCGACATGCGCATCTGCTCGGAAAGCTCGAAATTCGGCGTGCCGGCAGCCAAGCTCAGCATCGGCTATCGCTACGATGGGCTGAAGAAGCTGGTCGATCTGGTGGGGCCCTCCTTCGCCAAGGAAATCTTCTACACCGCGCGCCAATTCACCGCCGCCGAGGCGCAGACGATGGGGCTGGTCAATCGCGTGCTGCCGGAAGAGGACCTGGAAACCTACGTCAAGGATTACGCCGACACCATCGCCGCCAATGCGCCGCTCACCATCGACGCCGTGAAATATGTCGTCGGCCAGGTGCTCATGGACGAGAGCGAGCGCGATCTGAAAAAAGCCGATGCCATGGTGCAGGCCTGCTTTGCGAGTAAGGACTACGTCGAGGGGCGCAAGGCTTTCATGGAGAAACGCAAGCCGGTCTTCACCGGCTCGTAAGCCGGGCGGGTGGCCGCAGCCCCGCGAAAGTGCTAATGCAGCGCTGAAATTTATCCGGGTAACAGCGAGGTTGTCATGTACACCGATCTAGCGCTTTTCATCGACGGGCAATGGCTCAACGGCGCAGGCCGCAAGGGCGAGGACGTGATCAATCCGGCGACCGGCAAGGCGCTGGCGCGCCTGCCGCACGCGAGCAAAGCCGATCTCGACGCAGCCCTTGCCGCCGCCGAAAAGGGCTTTGCGTTGTGGAAGGCAACCTCCGCCTATGACCGCTCGAAGATCATGCGCAAAGCCGCCGATCTCTTGCGCGAGCGAAACGACCATGTCGCTAAGGTGCAGACGCAGGAGCAGGGCAAGGTTTATATCGAGTCGCGCGCCGAGGTGATGACCTCCGCCGACATCATCGACTGGTACGCCGAGGAAGGCCGCCGCACCTATGGCCGCGTCGTGCCGGGCCGCGCCAAAGGCGTGCGCCAGCTCGTGTTGCAGGAGCCGGTCGGCGTTGTCGCGGCGTTCACGCCGTGGAATTTCCCGACGTTGACGCCGGTACGCAAGATCGCCGGCGCGCTAGCGGCCGGCTGCTCGATCATCCTCAAGGCCTCGGAAGAAACGCCGGGCGGCGCCATCGAGCTGGTCAAATGCTTTGCCGATGCTGGATTGCCGGCGGGTGTGCTCAATCTCGTCTTCGGCGTGCCGGCGGAAGTCTCCGAGCACCTGATCCCGAAGAAATCGGTGAAGAAGATTTCCTTTACCGGCTCGATCCCCGTCGGCAAGCATCTGGCCCAGCTCGCCGCCAAAGGCATGAAGCGCGCGACCATGGAACTCGGCGGCCATTCGCCGGTCGTCGTGTTCGACGACGCCGATCCGGAAAAGGCCGCCGACACTATCGCCGCTTTCAAGTACCGCAACGCTGGGCAGGTCTGCATTTCGCCGACGCGCTTCTATGTGCAGGAAAAGGGCTATAACAAGTTTCTCGCGCGTTTCACCGAATACGCCAAGGGCCTGAAGATGGGTGACGGGTTGGAGAAGGGCATTACGCTTGGGCCCGCTCGCCAATCCGCGCCGGCTCGACGCCATGGATAGCTTCGTCAAGGACGCCAAGGACCGCGGCGGCAAGGTCGTCACCGGCGGCGAGCGTCAGGGCAACCAAGGCTATTTCTTCCAGCCGACGGTGGTCACCGACGTGCCCGACGATTCAAAGATCATGACCGAGGAGCCGTTCGGCCCGGTGGCGCCGATCGTGAGTTTCAAGACTTTCGACGAGGTGGTCGAGCGCGCCAATTCGCTGGAGTTCGGTCTTGCCGCTTACGCCTTCACCTCCTCGGAAAAGACGGCGGCCGCGATCGGCGATGCCATCCAGTCGGGCATGGTCGGCGTCAACAGCGTCGCCGTGTCGACGCCGGAGACGCCGTTCGGCGGCGTCAAGGAGTCGGGCTACGGCTCCGAAGGCGGCATCGAAGGCCTGCAGGCCTACATGAACACGAAGTTCATCTCGCAGGGGTGAAGCGCCAACTCGTGTCCCGGGCGCAGCGCAGCACGAAGTGATGCGCTGCAGACCCGGGACCGTTACAGGTTCCGAGTTTGCTAAGGTCCCGGATCTGCGGTGCACCGCTTACGCGCTGCACCGCGTCCGGGACACGAGTCTCTACTTCGTCATCCCCTTCCGGCAGGCTTCCCACAGCTTCGCCGGCGTCGCGGGCATGTCCATGTGCGCAGCGGCGCCGTTGGGGATCGCGTCGGCGACCGCGTTCATCACCGCAGCGATTGAGGCCGTGGTTCCGGCCTCGCCGGTGCCTTTGACGCCGAGCGGGTTGCTTTTCGCCGGCACCGAATGCACCGCCTCGCGGAATTCGATCGGCATGTCGTGGGCGTGCGGCATCGCGTAGTCCATGAACGAACCGGTCACCAGTTGGCCGCCGGTGTCGTAGACGACCTCTTCGAGCAGCGCCTGGCCGAATCCTTGCGCGAGCGAGCCGTGCACCTGGCCCTCGACGATCATGGAATTGAGCACGTTGCCGCAGTCGTCGACCGCGGTGTAGATGGCGAGGTCGAGATGCCCTGTATCGGGGTCGATTTCGACTTCGGCGATGTGCACGCCGTTGGGGAAGGTGAGCGGCGTGTCGGCCTTGTCCTTGGTGTCGAGACTTTCGCCGCCCGTTTCCTTGGCGCGGCGCGCCGTCTCGAACAGCGAAATCTTGCGGTCGGTGCCGACGACCTCGAAATTGCCGTTGCGATATTGAATGTCGGCCACAGACGCTTCCAGCAGCGCCGAGGCCACTTTCTTTCCCTTCGCCAGCATCACGTCGGCGGTATGCACGATGGCGTTGCCGGCGGTCATCGCCGAGCGCGAGCCGACCGAAGCGTTGCCGACCAGGTCAAATGACGAATCGCCATGCCGGTGCACGATCAGCTTCGGATCGATGCCGAGCTTGTCCGCCAGCAGGCGCCCGAACACGGTGGCGTGCGCCTGCCCGGTCGACTGCACGTTGAGGCTCAGCGACCAGCTTGCCGTCGCCGGGAAAGCTGATGGCGGCGCTTTCGGTGGGCGTTGCGCCGGCGTGCTCGAGCATGCAGGAAATGCCGATGCCGCGCAGCTTCTTGCGCCGCGCCGCCTCGCGCCGGCGCTTGCTGAAATTCTTGAAATCGCTCATCTCCATGGCCTGCGCAAACAACGCCGGGAAATCGCCGCTGTCGTAGGTGGTGCCGACCGCGGTCTTGTAACGGCATGGCCGAGGGCGGGATCAGGTTCTTCCTGCGCAGGCGCGCGCTGTCGATGCCGGTGATGCGCGCGGCTTCCTCGACCACGCGATCGAGCGCGTAATTCGCTTCGGGGCGTCCGGCGCCGCGATAGGGGCCGATCGGCGCCGTGTTGGTGAAGACGAGCAGGCTGGTAAAATCGATCTTGGGGATGCGGTACATGCCGGGCAGGCAGCGCGCCACGTTGCTGGTGTTGATGTTGCCGCCGGCCGGCGTGATGTAGGCGCCTTCGCCGCAGATGTGGCGCATGCGCAGGGCGAGGAATTTTCCGCTCTCGTCGAGCGCGAGTTCGGTCTCGGTCACCGCGTCACGCCCCTGCGTGTCGGTCATGAAGGCTTCCGAGCGCGTCGATTGCCAGCGCACCGGACGGCCGAGTTTTTTCGCCGCCACCAGCAGCACCGGATATTCCGGATAGACCGGCGATTTCATGCCGAAGGCGCCGCCGACGTCGCCGGTCAGCACCCGCAGCTTTTCGGGAGGCAAGCCCATGGCGTTGGCGGTGTTGTTGCGCAAGCCGCCGGCGCTCTGCGAGCAGGCATGCAGCGTGTAGCTGTCGTTTTGCTTATCGTAGATGCCGGTGGCGCCGCGCGTTTCCATCGACGCGACCATCAGGCGCTGGTGGACGACGATGACCTTCGCCACATGCGCCGCGCCGGCGATGATTTTCGCCACCTCGCGCTCGTTCTCCTCGCTCGGCACCGGGCCGGGCCAGTCGAGCGCCAGATTGCCCGGCGCCTCGGGATGAATTTGCGGCGCGTCCTTTTTCAGCGCGGCGCGGACATCGACCACGGCGGGCAGTTCCTCGTATTCGACCGCGACCAGATCGGCCGCGTCCTGCGCCAGGGCGCGCGTCTCCGCGACGACCGCAGCGACCGCTTCGCCGACGTAACAGACGCGTTCGCCGGCCAGCGCCGGGCGGAACGGCTGGACCATCTCCTTGCCGCCACGGCCGCTCATCGGCGGGCTGCGCCCGGCGGTTTTCACGCCGGCCGCCTTCATGTCCTCGGCGGTGAGCACGGCGAGCACGCCTTTCGCCTTGCGTGCGTCGTCAGCCTTCAGCGAAACGATGCGCGCATGCGCGTGCGGCGAGCGCACGAACACGGCATGGGCTAGATTCTCCAGCCGCGGGTCGTCCATGAAGTTCCCGGCGCCGCGCACCAGCGCGTCGTCTTCGATGCGGAGGTCGTGCCTAGTGGGTGAGGCGCTGGTTGCGGTCATGGGACGGATCCGGGGCTTTTGTTGGTGTTGCCTTTATATCGGAAAGAACCACGGGCAATAGGGGCTGGCGCAGAAATCTGCCGCGCGCTGTCGCATCATGAAAAACTACGCCGCCGCCTGCACCGCTTCAGGATCGAGCGGCAGCTTCACCGGCTGCTTGCGCTTGGCTGACAAGTCAAAAGCCTTGGTCAGCATCAAATTGCGGTGCGCTTCTTCGACCGTCGCCGCCGCGGTCGGCAGGCCGAGCGCGACGCGGTTGATGAAGCTCACCGTCTCCTCCGCCATCGGCCCGCGTAGCTCGCCCAGCGCCATGTCGCCGGGCGGATAGCTGCCCATGAAATCCACGAGCCGTGTGGCGTCGGGATTGTAGCCTTCGCTCTGCGGCTTCGACACCGCCAGCACGATGTCGCGATGGGTGTCGTCGATGGTGAGCACGCCGGTGGTGCCGACGATGCCGACCTCGAGCGAGTAGACGGCGCCCGGCCAGGTCACCGGCAGCGCCCAGGAAATGTTGAGGTGATAGACGGTGCCGTCGGAGAACATGATCATGCCGGCGGTGGCGTCAATGCCGTGGTACAGCGGACCCAGCACCTTGTCGATCGAGCGCGCGTAACACTCGACCGGCGTCTTGCCGTCGAGGCACCACATGCAGATGTCGAGCGCGTGCGTGCCGGAAATCACCATCGGCGAGATCGTCGCCGGGTCGTCGGTGCGCTTGTAATTGTCGATGGCGACGAGGCGGTTCATGAAGGCGCGCGAGGTCACCAGCGTCACGTCTCCCACGGCCCCTGTGCGGCATTTTTCCTTCGCCGCCAACCAGCGGCGGCGGAAGCGCTGCGTATAGCCGACGACGGCATCGAGTTTCGCGTCCTTGATCGCCTTGAGCACGCGCGCCGACTCGGCCAAATTCGTCGCCAGCGGCTTCTCGATCAGCATCGGCACGCCGCGTTCGACCGCGGCCAGGATCGGATCGACGTGCAAATGCTCATCGGTGCAAATTAGCGCGGCGGTGACTTCCGGGCGCTTGAGCAGCTCAACGTGGCTTTGCGTGACGAAATCGGCGTCGATCTTCGGCGCCACTTCGCCGGCGCGGTTTGGATTTTTCTCGGCGAGGCCGATCCACTCGACCGCCGGATGCCGCGCCGCCACTTCGCCGCGGAACAGGCCGACGCGCCCACCGCCGATGATGGCGAGGCCAACGCCTTTGGCGCTGGGTTTCATACCGGCCTCCGTGTCCCGGACGCGGTGCATCGTGATCGCTTGCGAACGGTGCACCGCTGATCCGGGACCCAGCACGTTGGATTTGAACCGGGGTCCCGGTTCTGCAGCGCACCACTCCGCGCTGTCGCACTTCGTGCTGCGCTGCGCCCGGGACACGAGACCTTCTTCACGAATTCACCCCGGCCCGGTTGCGTGCTTTCAGCTCCGCGATGCCGGAAATCGTCTCGTTGGTGAGCGGCAGATCGACCGGCTCGTTACGGTCGGCGGATAAATCAGCGGCACTGTAGGTTTCCATGACCCGCCGCGCGCTCTCCGGCGTCACCATGACGGGCGTGTCGCGGATGCAGGCTTCGAGGAAATGGATGGTTTCCGGCCCCATGCCGCCGGCAAACACTTCGCCCACCTGTTCACCCGGCATCGTGGACATGGGGAATTCCTGGCCGCGGCTGACGGTGTTGAGCCAGTTGTCGCGTTGGGTATCGTCGAGAAACAGCGAGCCTTCGGTGCCGGTGATCTCGATCCAGGTGGCGCAGTAATTCGGATAGCTCGGCGGCAGGTTCCAGCCGCCGCCGATCATCACCGCCACGCCGTTGTCCATGGTGACGGTGGTGAACATGATGTCGTGCGAGCCGTTGACCGGCTGCATGTAGCCGTAGGCTCCCTGCGAATAGACGCGCGCGGGCTTGGCCGGCTCCAGCAGCCAGAAGACGAAATCGAGATCGTGCGTCGATTCCATGACGACGGGCGACAGCCGCACGCGGCTGGCGATCTTCTTGCCGAGGCTGCGCGACAGGTGCCGGCTCACCAGCACGGAAACGACCTTGCCCAACGTGCCGTCGACGATCTTCTTCTTGGCGTAGGCGATCTTGGTGTTGAAGCGCTGCGAGTAGCCGATGGTGAATTTGAGCCCGTTGCGCTTGGCGAGCATGATCAGCTCGTCGGCCTCCCACAATTCCAGCGCGATCGGCTTTTCCAGCATCACGTTCTTGCCGGATTTGAGGCAGTCGCGGCAGATCGGATAATGGTTCGATTCCGGCGTGGTCGAGATGTAGACGACCGATATTTTCTCGTTGTTGATAATGTCGTTGTAGTCGAGCGTTGCCGTCGCCGGCTTGTAGAGCTTCTTGACCTCGGCGAGGCGGTCGGGCCGGATTTCGCAGAGATGGAGCTTGTCCACCAGCGCCGTGCGCGACAGCGTTTCCGCCCGCGTGCCGCCGACCCAGCCGACGCCGATCACCGCCGCTTCCACCGTTTTCACGTGACGTTTCCTCGCGCTTGCTTTTGTTGTGCGAGACTAGCCGCAGTTTACCTCCCCCTGAAAGGGGGAGGTCGCCTGACGAAGCGCAGCGAAGTCGGGCGGGTGGGGGTCATTTGCGATGATGAAATTGACCCCCTCCCTGACCCTCCCGCTTTCAGGGGGAGGGAACTGAAGCGCCGAACACCTGCTCGGCGAACTGCGGATAGACCTCCGCAAGTTGCGGCGCCACCACCTCACGCATCATCTTGAGCGTTTCGGGCGAGGGCTCCGGCGTCTCCGGCACGGTCGCCGGTCGGTCGAAATCGAAGCCCGTGTTCTCGATGATCTCTTCGACCGTGTGGCCGGGATGCACGCTACGAAGCGTAAAGCGGCCGTCGGCGAATGAGAACAGGCAGCGATTGGTGACCAGCGCGATAGGCCCGCCGGTCCGGTAAACGTTCGGATCATTGGTGCCCGGCGCGCTGATGAAATCGACCTTGGGCACCAGCGTGCGCCGCGAATGTTCGGTGCGGAACAGGATCACCTTCGGCACCACGTAATAGAGATAGGCCGAACCGAACGAGCCGGGAAAACGCGCCTGCGGGTGCTCGTAGTCGCCCGTGCTCACCAAATTGACATTGCCGTGCCCGTCGATCTGCCCGCCGGAGAGGAAGAACACGTCAATGCGGCCTTGCCCGGCGCAGTCAAACAATTCGCGCGCGCCGTCGGTGAAGAAATTATGCTTGCGGCTTTGCAGCAGCGAAACGTAAGGCCGCCCGTTGCCGTTGCGCTCGCGCGCAAGAAGCGCTGCGGTCGCCGGGATCGGCGAGGCGTTGCCGACCGCGACATGGCGCACGTCGCCGATCAGGCCCGCGATGACGTCGGCGAGAAGTTCCTCGTCGCGGAAGTTACGCGGCACGGCGTTCATAGACATACTTGTCCAGATACTCGGCAAATCCCTCCGCCGTCGCCGCCATGCACGCGTAAAGCGCCAAATGCTCGGCGTCGGCCGCGTAGTGATCGGGCAAGCCGAGCGGCCAGGCGCCGCGCTCGGCCACCGCCACCGCCTCGACGTAAAAACCTGGCAGCGTGCCGGCGGCGAGCACCGGATCGTCAAGCAGATTGCCGTCGACGATTTTCTCCACGGTGGCAATCGTCTTCTCCGCCGCGTGCGCCATGGTGGCAAGTTCGCGCTGGCGGCCGATCCAGACATTGCCCTGCTTGTCGGCCATGGCTGCGTGCAGCAGCGCCACGTCCGGCTTGATGGCCGGCAGCAGCACGATGGGATCATGATTGCCGAGCGGATTGTCGATGGTGATCCAGTCGGCGCGGTGCTTGAGCACATCGGAGCCGATCAGTCCGCGCAGCGGCATGAACGGCACGCCTTTCTCCGTCGCCTGCAAAGCGGCGTGCAGCGCCGGGCAGGTGGCGTCTTTCATCGTGATCGTGCCGCCGGTGATGGCGGCGGTAAAGCGCGGCGCCGGCCCGAACTCGCCAAGGCTCACCGCGCTCGTCTCCAGTGTCGCGACGCAGCCGGCGCCGATCAGAAGATCGGCTTGCAGGCTCGAGGTCGGCAGCGCCAGCAGATGCAGCTTCTTCACGGCACGGCGGATGAGCGCGCGCGTCGCCGCCATCGGCACGCCGGAGACCTCGCGCGGCACCACCAGCAAGCAGCCGTCGGCGATGGCTGCAAGCGCCTCGTCCAGCGATTTCGCCAATTGCGGCATAAGCTCGTCCTAGTCATTCCGGGGCGCTCGCGAAGCGAGCGAACCCGGAATCCAGAGATGCATTCCGCCACGTCTGATTCCGGGTCCGGCGCCACGCGCCGTCCCCGAATGACGATGAATAGTTCCGCTTGCAAGGTCCACTGGATTCTGCTCGGTGGCCGCCATGAACCTGCAAGAAAAGCTGCGCCAGAGGCGTTTTGTCATCACCGCCGAGGTGACGCCGCCGGTTTCCGCCGACCGCGACGAGTTGCTGGCCAAGGCTGCCCCGCTCAAGGGCCTGGCCGACGCCGTCAACATTACCGATGGCGCCGGCGCCCGGCCGCATCTGGCGGCGCTGACGGCAGCGACGCTGCTGGTCGAGGCCGGGCTGGAGCCGATCCTGCAAATCACTTGCCGCGACCGCAACCGCATCGCGCTGCAAAGCGATCTTCTCGGCGCCGCCGCGTCCGGCATTCGCAACCTGCTGATGATCCGCGGCGACGATCCCAGGGCCGGCGACCAGCCGGAGGCGAAGGCCGTTTTCGACATCGATCCGCGCCAGCTGCTCGACACCGCGCGCAAGCTGCGCGACGCCGGGACATTGCCATCCGGCCGCGACGTCACGGGCAGCGCCGATTTTTTCCTCGGCGCTGCTGACAACCCGATCGATCCGCCGCCCGGCTGGCAGCCGAACGGGCTTTCCGCCAAACTCGCCGCCGGAGCTCAATTCGTGCAGACGCAGTTCTGCATGGACGCAGGCCTCGTGCGCCGCTACGTGGCGCGGCTTGCCGAAATCGGCCTCACCGAAAAGATGTCGCTGATCGTTGGAATTGTGCCGCTGCGCTCGGTGAAATCGGCCAATTGGATCCGCGACAAGTTGTTCGGCGCCATCATCCCCGACGCTGTCGTCGCCCGGCTCGAGCGCGCGACCGATCCTGCCGCCGAAGGCCGCCGCATCTGTCTCGAGATGGTGCAGCAGTTGTCGGACATTCCGCACGTTTCCGGCGTTCATATCATGGCGCCGGGCAATGACGCCGTGGTGCCCGGCATCATCGCTGCCGCCCGCGACAGCGTCTCGCGGCTAATGACGGTTTAAAAATTCCGCGTTATGGCCGCCACAAGGCCGGGCATGACAACAACGTCAAAAATCCATCTCCAAAATATACAGGCCGCCGGTGAAACGATCGACGGTGTAGACAATTCCGCGCTCGTCCACGAACACGTCGTTGAGCTGCACCGCGCCAACTGGCGAGCCTTTCGGCGCCGGCGGCACGAACACGCCGATCTCGTGCGGCGCATACGCATTGGTGATGTCGTAGGCGCGCAGGCCGCCGTTGAAGAAAGTGCCGAGAATGATCTCCTCCGACCGCCACGCCGTCGGCAGCGGCACGTTCTCGTGGATATTGTGCGCGCCGAAACGGCCGCCGCGGTGGGAGAATTCGTCGAGCGGCGGCATCGGGCAGGTGGCAATCGAAATCGGATGCGCTTCGTCGCGGTTGTCGAGAATCCAGATCAGCTTCGGCCAGTCCTTGCCGGCGTTCTCGGTCAACTCGTCGGTCACCACCAGCAGGTTGCGTGACAGCAGCGGCATCACCGTGTGCATGAAGCCGGTATAAGGCGGCGAGTTGGTCCAATGGCAGATCGGCACCGGCTTTGACTTGTCGGCAATGTCGAGCACAAACATGCCGCCATCGATGTAGCCGAGATAGAGGCGGTCGGGCTTTTGCGGATAGACATTGGTGTTGTGCGCACGATAGCCCTTGTCGAGCGCGTGGCGCGGCGGCGGCGCGACGTTGTCGCCGGCGCGCGTGCCAGGCATCCACCAGCGGCCGACCTCAGTTGGCTTGGACGGATTGCGCACGTCGATGCAGCGATAGAACTGGTCGTCCATCGGGTTTGAGGCTTTGAAGTCGGCGGCGCCCGAAGCCATGTGCACGTATTCGCCGTCGCAGAACCACAATTGATGCACGCCGCGCGAATGCTCGCCGGAAGCGTCGAAGAACGAGATCGAGCGCGGCGTTTCCGGCACCGAGACGTCGAACAATTCCATGCCGGCCGGCTTTTGCCCGACCTGCTTGCACTGGTAGGCGACCGCCATGATGTCGCCGGTCAGCTCCAGCGAATTCGAGCGCATGTAGGACTGCGGCAGGTCGGTCTGCACCACCACCTTCGGCTTGCGCGGGTCGGACACATCGACGCGCGGTGAAATTCTTCGGCGCGCTCTCATGCGCCAGCCAGATGATGCGGCGGCCGTCCTTGGCGATCTGCACCGACATGCCTTCGCCCATGGCGCCGAAGCCGCCCAGATCGTGCTGGGCAAGCAGCTTGAAATTCCATTCCATCGGCTCGGCGGTCGGGATCATTGCTGTCCTGCAACATTTTCCAGCGGGCCCAAAGGACCATTGCCTATCGCCGGCGGCTCCTCAAAGATACACCAGCTTCGCCCGTTGTTCAGCCCGAGTTTTGTCAAATGCGTGTGTTGGTCCTCCCGGGCGACGGCATTGGCCCCGAAATCACCGCCGCCGCGCTGCCGGTCTTGCGCGCGGCGTCCGATCGTTTCCAGCTCGGCTTGCATATCGACGAGGATGTTGTCGGCCACGACAGCCTGCGCCGGCACGGCACCAGCGTGCGGGAGGAGGTGGCGGAAGCCGCGCGCAAGGCCGACGGCCTGATCCTCGGCCCCACGGCGGCTTTCGAATACAAAGACGCCATCAATCCCTCGATGTTCTTCCGCAAGAGCTTCGACCTGTTCGCTAATATCCGGCCCTCGCGCACTTACCCCGGCGTGGCGCAGCGCGTCGGCGCCTTCGACCTGATTGTTGTGCGCGAGAACACGGAAGGCTTCTACGCGGATCGCAATATGGAATCGGGCGGCAGCGAGATGCTGGTAACCAAGGACATGGTGATCTCGCTGCGGCGCATTACAAGGGTTTGCTGCGAGCGCATCGCCCGTGCCGGATTTGAGTTGGCGCTCGGGCGCCGCAAGCACGTCACGCTGGTGCACAAGGCAAACGTCTTGAAGCTCGGCGATGGATTGTTTCTCGAAGAGTGCCGCAACGTCGCCAAAGGCTTTCCCGGCGTGACGGTGGACGAAATTATCGTCGACGCCATGATGGCGCACGCGGTGCGCTCGCCGCAGCGCTTCGATGTCATCCTCACCACCAATATGTTCGGCGATATTCTTTCCGATCTCACCGCCGAGCTTGCCGGCAGCCTCGGCTTGGCCTCCTCGCTCAACGCCGGCGCCGATCACGCCATGGCGCAGGCAACGCACGGCACCGCGCCGGACATCGCCGGCAAGAACATCGCCAATCCGTTTTCGCTGGTGCTGTCGATTGCGCTGCTGCTCGCCTGGCATGGCCGCCGCAAAAAGCTGAAGGCGTTTGAAATGGCGGCGGCGGCAATCGAACAGGCGGTGGAGCAGGCGGTTGCCGCGCAGGAGACGACCGCGGACATCGGCGGCAAGCTCGGCACGCGCGAGGCAGGCAGCGCGCTGGCCAAACGGCTGAAGGGATAGTCCATGCGCTGCGACAGCCACGTTCATATCATCGGCCCCTTGGCGCGCTATACGCAGCACAAGGCGCGCGCCTATCTCGCCGGCGTCGCCGAACTCGGCACGCTGCGCCGGCTCGGCCAGGCCCGCGACATTTCCCGTTTCGTCATCGTGCAGCCGAGCTTCTACGGCAGCGACAATACGTTGCTGCTGGAAAGCCTCGACGCGCTGGGCGATCTCGGCCGTGGCGTCGCGGTCGTCGATGCCGATCATTCGGACGAAGCCGTGCTCGCTAACTGGGCGCGGCGCGGCGTGCGCGGATTGCGCGTCAATCTCTACAGCGCGCTGGGCACGCCGAAGCCGTTCGACAGCGAGTTTTCTGCGATGGTGCGCATCGCGCGCGGCATGAACTGGCATGTCGAGGTGATCGCGCCGATCCGCCTGCTCATCGATCAGGCGCAGCTCATTGCCGGCGCCCAGGTGCCGGTGGTCATCGATCACTACGGTGTTTTCGGCACTGCCACGCCGGACAGCGGCGAGGGGCGGCAATTGCTCGGGCTGCTGGAATTGCCGCATGTCTGGATGAAGCTTTCGGCGCCCTATCGCGTCGGCGACAATCCGCTGCAGACGAAGCCGGATCCAAAATGGCTCAAGGCAATCCTCTCCCGCGCCAAGGACCGCTGCGTCTGGGGCAGCGATTGGCCGCATACGCCGCCGCATGAGGAACAGAAGGGCGGCGACATCGAAACGCCCTACCGCAAGATTTCCTACACCGCGCTGGTCGATCATTTTCTCGCCGCGCTCGACAATAGGGCGCTGGCGCGCGCGATCATGGAAGACAATCCGGCGCGGCTTTACGAGTATCCGGCTTGAGGCTGGCGGATCGGCGCCAGACCGGCTAAAGGCCCGCCTGACGCAAGGACCTATTTGGAGTTTTCGTGATGGCAAAGAACGCGCTGAAGCTCGGCTGGATCGGCGTCGGCCGCATGGGCACGCCCATGGCGGAACGCCTGCTCAAGGCCGGCCATGACGTGTCGATCTGGAACCGCACCCGCGCCAAGGCCGAGCCGCTCGCGGCCCTCGGCGGCAGAATCGTCGACAAGCCGTCCGATCTCGCCGCCTGTGACATCGTTTTCGCCATCGTCTCCACCGGCAAGGATGTCGAGCACGTCTTGTTCGGCAAAGACGGTCTCGTCACCGGCGCGGCGAAGCCGAAAATGGTGGTCGACTGCTCCTCGATCTCGGTGCAGGAAAGCGCCGACATCCGCAAGGCGCTGAACGAGAAAGGCGTCAGCCTCATTGCCGCGCCGGTGTCCGGCAACGCCAAGGTGATCAAGGCGGGCAGGCTCTCCTCCGTGGTGTCCGGCCCCGAGGCCGACGCCAAGATCGCCATGCCTCTGATCGAGGTGTTCGCGCCGCAGGGCGTTTCCTACGTCGGCGACGGCGAGCTCGCGCGCATCTGCAAGATCGCGCACAACGTCATGCTTGGCGTCGTCACGGAAAACCTGATCGAGATCATGCTGCTCGCCAACAAGATGGGCGTGCCGCGCCACGCCTTCCTCGCCTTCATGAACAATGGCGTCATGGGCTCGATGTTCACCCGCTACAAGACGCCGGCGCTGGTCAATCTGGACTGGACCACGACTTTCACGCCGGAATTGCTGCGCAAGGACCTCGACCTCGGCCTCGAACTCGGCCGCGAGTGGGACGTGCCAATGCCGGTGACGGCGGCGACGCGCGAAGTGCTGCAGACGCATTTCGGCGCGGCGCAACTGCAGGAAAACCCGAAAGAATATTTGCAGAAGGATTTTGCCGCGCTCGCCGAAACCATGGCGCTCGCCGCCGGCATGAAGCTCGAGCCGGAGAACAAGAACGTCGGCACGGGATTGGAGTAGAGTCAAAAAAGGGCCCCATGTGGGGCCCTGCGTGCAAAGGTGGAGGATTCACGCCACCGCTTCGGCCAAAAGGAAGAAGACGGCGGCTGCGCACAAGTGCAGTGAACCGGCCGGGCCCCGACATCACAAGTAAATTGACCGTAAATATGCGGCTGGATTTCGCACGCATAAATAACGCATCATCGGGCTCGCTGACGCGCCCAACGGAGAGTCCATGGCCTTCAAGCTCTATAACGCGCCGCAATCGACGTGCAGCCAGCGCGTGCGCTTTGTCCTCAACGCCAAGGCGCTTGCCTTCGACGAGGTGAAACTCAATCTGCTCGAAGGCGACCAGCTCAAGCCCGACTATTTGAAGCTCAACCCGAATGGCGTGGTGCCCACGCTCGATCACGACGGCACAATCGTCATCGATTCGACCGTCATCACCGAATATCTCGACGAGGTCTCGCCCGACAAAAGCTTCACGCCTGAATCCGCCGTCGAGCGCGCCCACATGCGCGCGCTGATGCATTTCATCGACGAGATGCCGGCCGCCGCCGTGCGCGTGCCGACGTTTAATCTCGCCTTCCTGCCGGGGTTCCAGAAGATGAGCCATCGCGCCTTCGTCGAATTCGCCGAGAGCAAGCCCTTGCGCAAGGAATTCATGCTGGCCATGGGCCAGACCGGCTTTCCGCAAAAGGAGATGGATGCCGCGCTCGACCGGCTGCGCCGCACTTGGCTGCGCATGGACGCCGAGATCGAGAAGTGCGGCGGGCCCTGGCTGCTGGGAATGGACATTTCGCTTGCCGACGTCGCGGTGATGCCGGCGCTGGTGCGCATGCACGATTTGGGGCTCGTGCAGTGGCAAGACCTGCCGCGCGTCGTTGCCTGGTTCGACAATATCCGCGCGCAGCCGGCGTTCAAGCCGACCTTTTATCCCGGCTCATTGCTTTCCGAGCGCTTCCCGCATTTGCGCGAGAAGCAGCCGGCCTGAGCGGTCGCACGAGGCGGGCTCGCGCCCGGCTGTTCGCGTTCCTATCTATCATTCAGGCGCCGGGACGTGCTGCCGGCTACGCCACATAAATTTTATAGATACGGGAGGCCACGCTATGAATCCCATCACTTTGCTGGTCGTCGTCGTTTTCGCCGTGATCGCTGCGCTTGCCTGGCTCGCCCATTTGCCGGCGGTTGGCATCGGCTTCGGCATCCTTGCGGTGCTCACCGCTTTGGCGCTGAAGATGGCCAACAACTGGGAACGCTTCGTCATCCTGCGCGCCGGCAAGCTGTCGAGCGTCAAGGGTCCCGGCCTGTTCCTCATCATCCCGGTCATCGACAGCATCACCGCCATCATCGACGAGCGCATCCAGACCACGCAGTTCAATGCCGAGCAGGCGCTCACCCGCGACACCGTGCCGGTCAACGTCGATGCCGTTATCTTCTGGCACGTGCATGACGCTCAACGCGCAGCCCTCAACATCACGGATTACCGTTCGGCCATCGACCGCGTGGCGCAGACCAGTTTGCGCGAGATGATCGGCGCCTCGCATCTGTCGGCGCTGCTGTCCGAGCGCAAGGCGGCCGATGAGGTGCTGCGCGCCGAGATCGCGCGCAAGACTGCCGATTGGGGCATTTCGGTCAACGCGGTGGAAATCCGCGACGTTGCCATTCCCGTTGCTTTGCAGGACGCCATGTCGCGCCAGGCGCAAGCCGAGCGCGAGAAAGAAGCGCGCGTCATTCTCGGCTCGGCGGAAGCAGCGATCGCGCAGAAATTCGTCGACGCTGCGCGCACCTATGCCGGCGAACCCGCCGCGCTGCATCTGCGCGCCATGAACATCATCTACGAGACCACCAAGGAGCGCGGCGCCACCATCCTCATCCCGACCTCGATGGTCAATTCAATGAGCGTGGCGTTGCCGGCGGCGATGAATGCGGCGCAGGGTACCAATGCGTTGCCGGGAAAAGGCTAGCGACCGGTCACTTGTGGGTGGAGATCTTCGGCAATTCGACCTTTAGCGTCGTGGACTTGCCGCCCCCCAGATTGCCTGTGGCGTAGAGGATTCCTCCACCCACGACGATCACGATCAGCGCGCCCACCAGCACGCCAATACCGCCGCTGTTACCTTCAGCCATACCGCCGCCTCCTTGAGTTGTTCCAGGAGGCAAGCCGTGGGCGGGGCGAAAAGTTCCCTCAATCGGCAGTAGGGGGACCAGCGCCTCTTAATACTTCGCGCTGATCGGCAATTCCTCCGCCGGGAACAGTGAGATCACGCGGCAGCCTTTGTCGGTGACCACGACCTCTTCCTCGATGCGTGCGGCGGAATAGCCGTCGGTCGCCGGGCAATAGGTCTCGATGGCGAACACCATGCCTTCCTTGATCTCGGTCGGGTGATCCATCGACACCACGCGCGAGATGATCGGCCGTTCGTGCAGATTGAGCCCGAGGCCGTGCGCGAATTGCAGGCCGAAGGCCGCCATTTCGTCGGGGAAGCCGAACTCGTTCGCCTTCGGGAACACCTCGCAGATATGCGCGGTCGAGGCGCCGGGCTTGATGCGGTCGATGGCGTTGTCCAGCCACTCGCGCGCCATCCGGTAGGCGTCGTGCTGCGCCGGCGTCGCCCGCACCACGTTGAAGGTGCGGTAGTAGCAGGTCCGATACCCCATGAAGGCTTGCAGGATGTCGAAGAAGGCCTGGTCGCCGGGGCGGATCATGCGGTCGGTGAAATTGTGCGGATGCGGGCTGCAGCGCTCGCCGGAGATGGCGTTCACCGCCTCCACGTCGTCGGAGCCGTGCGTGTAGAGGAACTTGTTGACCTCGGCGACGATGTCGTTTTCGCGGATGCCCGGCCGCAGCATTTCGTTGACCAGGTCATAGGCGCCGTCGACCATGGCGGCGGCGCGGTTGAGCAGCGCGATCTCGTCGGCCGATTTGATCTCGCGCGCGGAGAGCATCACCTGCTGGCCGTCCTTGATCTTCAGGCCGGCCTTCTCCAATTCGAACATCATCGGCGGCTCGATGATGTCGACGCCGATCGGCATCTTGGCGACGCCGGCGGCTTTTGAGGATCGAGGCCATTTCCTCGGCGTGGCGCTTCATCAGGCCGAAGGCCGGATCGACGGTGCCGCGCATGCCGACCAGACCGGCCTTGCAGTTTTCCGGCTTGAGCCAGGGCGAATAGAGCTTGTGGTGGACGGCGGCGGAGCCGAAGTCCCACAGGATCGGCTCCTGGCCGCGCGCGAGCAGCACGAAGCGCGACAGCTTGTCGCGCGCCCATTCGCCGATCTTGGTCGAGGTGACGTAGCGGACGTTGTTGTCGTCGAACAGCAGCAGCGCGCCGAGGTCGCTCGCTTCGAGCGCCGCCTGCGCGCGGGCGAGGCGGTAGCGGTGCAGGCGCCGGTAATCGACGCGCTCCTCGAAATCGACGCCCATGGTGCCGAGCACCGGCAGATGGCGGCCCCAGTTGTAGCGCGGGTTGATGTCCTCGGCGGTGATCTTCACCGGCTCGCGCGTTCTCTCGTCCATGGCGTCCTCCGTGGATTTCGCGTCGGCAGGCCGGTCTTTAGGCCGGCGGGATGGCGGCATTATAGGCTGAGTGCACTGCGGATAGGCTACGCCACCTTCTTCCCCCACAGCCGCCGCGACGCGATGTCGGCGCCCTCGCGGATCGAGCGCAGTTTGAGCCACACGGCCGGCTCGATCACCCATTCGCGGTTGGTGAATGTGCCGAAGCCGCAATCGGTGCCGGCGATCACGCGCTCGCGCTCGCCGACCGCGCGCGACGGCTTCCTCGATGCGGCGGGCGACGACTTCCGGATGCTCGACGAAATTGCTGGTGGTCTCGACCACGCCGGGAATGAGCAGCATGTCCTTCGGCAGCGGATGCTGCTTCAGCGCCGCGTATTCGTGCGCGTGGCGCGGATTGGAGAACTCGATCGACAGCGCGCCGACTTTCGCCTGATAGAGCGCCGGCAAAATCGTCGCCAGCGGCACGTCGTGGATATGTGGGCCTTCCCAGTTGCCGTAGCAGACATGCAGCCGCACGCGGTCGCGCGGAATGCCGGCGATGCCGTCGTTGATCGCCTGCACGCCGCGCTCGACCGTCTTGACGAAGCCGGCGTCGTCGAGATCGCGGAACATCATGGTGCGGTCCATGGCGAGATCGGGCGCGTCGATCTGCAACAGCAGCCCGGCCTTGTGGATCGCCTGATACTCGTTCTTCATCTCGCGCGAGATAGCGCGCGAGATATTTGTCGTGGGAGCCGTAGAACGCATCGAGCATCGTACTCGAAATAATGCCGGGCGAGGGCGCGGTCATGAACTGCTCGGCGAACTTGCCGGCGGAGATTTTCTTGAAGCGCGCGATCTCGCTTTCGATCGGCTTCAAGTCGAGATATTTAAGTTCCGCCTGGCATTCCGGCGCGTTCTGCTGCTTGCTCACATGCGGGAAGCGCCGCTTGAGGCTTTCCACCAGCTCGGGAAATTCCTCGAATTCGCGGCCGCGCCGCCGCTTCGACACGCCGGCAAAGCCGCTCATGCGCTGCGGCACATAGGTCTGGAAGCCGACGCGCTGCTGCTCGCCGTCATTGCCGATGTCGATGCCGGCGGAAGCCTGCTTCTCGACGACATGGGCGACCGCCTTGTCCATTTCCGCCGCCATCTCCTTGGCGTCGAACGTTCTCGCCGGCTTCCTGGCGCACCAGCAGGTCGGACAGTTTCTCGTTGCGCGGCAGGCTGCCGACATGCGTGGTCAGAATGCGGTCCCGGCTGAAGATCATTGCGATTGGCTCCCTAATCGCGGCTTCTGATTGCGGCCTTGCGGCGAACTATGCTTCGCTTTGCAGGCTCTGGCTTTGCGGGGCATAATACGCATCGTTCTGGGAGGAAAAACAATGGCCATCGCCGAAGCGCGCGCCGCCGCGCCGGGTGCGCATAGCTCCGTGGGCCAAAGCCCATAAAAGTCCCGCGCGATTACAACTTCGCCGCCGACGTGCTGCAGTCGAAATCTCGACGCCGGCCGCGCGAACAAGCCGGCCTATATCGATGCGCGCGGCACGCTCACCTATGGGCAGCTGGCGAACCGCGTCGCGCGCTTCTGCGCCGCGCTGCGCGGCCTCGGCATCAGGCGCGAAGAGCGCGTGCTGATGGCGCTCACCGACACCATCGACTGGCCGACCGCGTTTCTCGGCTGCCTCAAGGCCGGCATCGTCGCCGTGCCGTTGAACACGCTGCTCACCGAGGACGACTACCGCTTCATGCTCGCCGACAGCCGCGCCAGATGCCTAGTGGTGTCGGAGGGGCTGTTTCCGAAATTCGAAAAGCTCATCAAGGAAAGCCCGGATCTCGAACACGTCATCGTCTCCGGGCAACAATCCGCACGGCTACCGGCTGTTCGAGGACGTGATCGGCGCCGACGAGCCGGAAGATTACACCGCGCCGACCACCAGCCGACGACATTGCCTTCTGGCTCTATACCTCGGGCTCGACCGGCAAGCCGAAAGGCGCGGTGCATGTGCACGCCAGCCTCAAACTCACCGCCGATCTTTACGGCACGCCGGTCGCCGGCATCAAGGAAAGCGACGTCTGCTATTCGGTGGCGAAACTGTTCTTCGCCTACGGTCTTGGCAATGCCATGACCTTTCCCATGTCGGTCGGCGCGACGACCGTTTTGCTCAACGCCGACCGGCCGACGCCGGACGGTGTCGCCGCGCTGCTCAAGAAGCACCCGATCACCGTGTTCTTCGCGGTGCCGACCTTCTACGCGGCGTTCCTCAACAGCCCGACCGCGCCGCAAAAGAGCGAGGTGAAAATCCGCCGCTGCATTTCCGCCGGCGAAGCGCTGCCGGAAGAGATCGCGCGCAAGTGGCAGGAACGCTACGGCGTGGAAATCTCCGACGGCCTCGGCACCACCGAGATGCTGCACATTTATCTGACCAATGCGCCGGGCGCGACCAAGTACGGCACGACCGGCAAGCCAGTGCCGGGCTACGAGATCAAGCTGATCGGCGAGGACGGCAATCCGGTCAAGCGTGGCGAGATGGGCGAGATGTATGCGCGCGGGCCGACCAGCGCCATCATGTATTGGGCAAACCGCGAGAAGTCGCGGTCGACCTTCCAGGGCGAGTGGACGCGTTCCGGCGACAAATATATCGAGGACGAGGACGGCTATTACGTCTGCTGCGGCCGCGCCGACGATATGCTGAAAGTATCGGGCATGTATGTCTCGCCCTTCGAGGTGGAGGCGGCGCTCGCCTCGCATCCGGACGTGCTGGAAGCGGCCGTCGTCGGCTGGAACGACGAGCAGAAGCTCACAAAGCCGCGCGCCTTTGTCGTGCTCAAAGCTCCGGACAAGGCAAACGACGCGCTCGCCCGCGCGCTGCAGGAGCACTGCAAGGCCAAGCTCGCGCCGTACAAATATCCGCGCTGGATCGAGTTCCGCAAGGAATTGCCGAAAACGGCGACGGGGAAAATCCAGCGCTTCAAGTTGAGAGCCGAAGCGCAAAAGTAATGGCCCTCGCGAACTCTGGCTTCCGCATTATCGGCGATCAGCGTCTCGAATACCGCATGATCGGGCCGCGGCCGGATGTCGTGCCGACGCTTGCTGTTGCTGCATGAAGGCCTCGGCTGCGTCGGTCTCTGGGGCGATTTTCCCGACAAGTTGGCGGCGGCGACCGGCTGCGGCGTTTTCGTCTATTCGCGCGCCGGCTACGGGCAATCCTCGCCCGTGCCGCTGCCGCGGCCGCTTTCCTACATGCACGACGAGGCGCGCGAGACGCTGCCGAAATTGCTCGATTCCATCGGCTTCCAGCGCGGCCTGCTGATCGGCCACAGCGACGGCGCGTCGATCGCCGCGATCTATGCCGGCACGCATCAGGATCACCGTATCGGCGGCCTGGTGCTGATCGCGCCGCATTTTTTCACCGAGGATTCCGGCATCGCTTCCATTGCCGAGGCGAAGCAGGCCTACGAGAGCGGCGACCTGCGCGGGAGCTTGCGCGCTGGCATGCCGACGTCGACAATGCCTTCAAGGGCTGGAACGGCGCCTGGCTCGATCCCGAATTCCGCAATTGGGACATCACCGAATACCTCGCCTATATCCGCGTGCCGATGCTGATCGTGCAGGGCGACGGACGACCAATACGGCACGGTGAAGCAGATCGAGATGGCCGAGCAGGAATGCTATTGCCCGGTCGAGGTCGCGCTGTTGCCCGGCGCCAAGCATTCGCCGCAGCGCGAGGCGCCAGAGGTCACGCTGAAAACCATCTCCGATTTCGTCGCCCGCGTGCTGGCCGCGAACAAGTGGGTGAAGGCGGCGTAGTTACTCCGCCGCCTGCTTCGCCGAGCGGCCATGCGCGGAGACGAGATAATCCATCGCCGCCTGCGCGCCGCCTTTCTTGTGCGGCACGCCGGCCAGCTCCAGCGTCATCTCGGTGGCCGACAACGCGCCCATCAGCATGGTGTCGTTGATGTCGCCGAGATGGCCGATGCGGAAATATTTGCCCGCCAGCGCGCCGAAGCTCGAGCCGAAGGAGATGTTGAAGGTGTCGAGCGCCAGCGCGCGGAAAGCATCCGCGTTGTGGCCTTCAGGGAGGATCGCCGCGGTCAGCGTCGGCGAATAATATTTCGGATCGCGGCAGACGATATCGAGGCCCCAGGCTTTGACCGCGCGGCGCGTGGCTTCGGCAAGCCGGGCGTGACGGGCGAACACGTTGTCGAGGCCTTCCTCGTGCAGCATCTCGATCGACACGGCGAGGCCCTGCAGCATCTGCGTCGCCGGCGTGTAGGGGAAGAAGCCGACCTTGTTCATGGTCAGCATGTCCTCCCACGACCAGAACGATTTCGGCAGCTTCGACTTTTTGCTCGCCGCCAGCGCCTTGTCGCTGATGGCGTTGAACGACATGCCCGGCGGCAGCATCAGGCCCTTCTGCGCGCCGCCGACGGTGACATCGACGCCCCATTCGTCGTGCCGGTAATCGGTCGAGGCGAGCGAGGAAATCGTGTCGACCATCATCAGCGCCGGATGGCCGGCGTCGTCGATCGCCTTGCGCACTTCGGCAACCGGCGACAGACAGCCGGTCGAGGTCTCGTTGTGCAGGAAGCAGACCGCCTTGATCTCGTGCTTCTTGTCCTCGCGCAGCCGCGCCTCGACTTTCGCGGCATCGACGCCGCTGCGCCAGTCGGTGGCGATGATTTCCGGCTTGAGGCCGATGCTCTCCGCCATCTTCTTCCACAGCATGCCGAACTGGCCGGTCTCCACCATCAGCACCTTGTCGCCGGGCGACAGCGTGTTGACCAGCGCGCCTTCCCAGGCGCCGGTGCCGGTCGCGGTGTAGATGATCACCGGGTTGGTGGTCTTGAAGATGGTCTTGATGCCCTCGAGGCATTTCTTCGCGAGTTTGGCGAATTCCGGCCCGCGGTGGTCGATGATCGGCGTGTCCATCGCCCGCAGCACGCGGTCCGGCAGCGGGGTCGGTCCCGGAATATGCAGAAAGTGGCGCCCGACCGGACGCGAGGAATTCTGAGCCATTGGTATTCGCTCCTAAACCGCTCGTTCAAGGAAATGTCGCGACAATGTCACGGTCCGGCCCGGCTTTGGGTGCGGCGCTTGTGGGGTTGAACTATGAATGCAACATTGCGGTCAAGCGGATTCCCGCACAGCAAACAAGCGCTTCTCGCATAGGCCCGATTTGCCACAGACAGGAACAATGCCGTGGCGGTAGTCATGCCCGGCCTGGAACGGCGGCTCAAAGCAGATTTGAGCGGCGACGTCTGGTTCGACCGCTTTACGCGCGGCCTTTACGCGACCGACGCCTCGCATTACCAGATCGAGCCGATCGGCGTCGTCGCCCCGCGCACGATAGAAGAAGCCGAACGGGCGATAGGCATGGCCCGTGCGGAAGGCGCGACCGTGTTGGCGCGCGGCGGCGGCACCTCGCAGGCGGGACAGACGGTCGGCTCCTCGCTGGTGATCGACTGCTCCAAATATCTGACCCGCATTCTCGATCTCGACGTCAAGCGCGGAAGCTGCACGGTCGAGCCGGGTATCGTGCTCGACGATCTCAATAGACAGCTAAAGCCGCACGGCTTGTGGTTCCCGGTCGATATCTCGACCTCGTCGCGCGCAACGATTGGGGGAATGGCCGGCAATAATTCCTGTGGCGGCCGTAGTTTGCGTTACGGCACCACGCGCGACAACGTTGTCTCCATCGAGGCGATTCTGGCCGACGGCACGCTCGCGCATTTCGGACCGCTCGGCGGCAACGTGAACGACGTGGCGCCGATCTTAAGGCCGCTGGCGAAAGACCTGCTGGCGATCGGCGAAAGCGAGAAAGACGAAATCGCCGCGCGGTTCCCCAAGGTCCAGCGCCGCGTCGGCGGCTACAATCTCGACGCGCTTGTACCGGGTAAAAACGACATCAACCTCGCGCATGTGCTGGTCGGCTCGGAAGGCACGCTCGGCTTTTCTACCCGCATCGAACTCAAGCTTGCGCCATTGCTCGGCCGCCGCGCGGTCGGCGCCGTGCACTTCGGTAGCTTCCGTGCGGCGATGGAGGCAACCCGCAGCATCGTGCATCTCTTGCCCATTGGCGTCGAGCTGCTTGACCGCACATTGATCGAGCTCGCGCGCGACATTCCAATTTTCCGGCCGACGCTGGACAAGTTCGTGCGCGAGACGCCGGCGGCGATCCTGCTGGTCGAGTTCGGAGAGCCGGACCACGAGGAAAACCTGCGCCGGCTGCAGAAGCTCAAGCACATGATCGGCGATCTCGGGTTCAGCTGGGACAAGCAAGGTGACCAATGGGGCGGCGTCGCCGAAGTGCTCAGCCCCGAGCTGCAGGCCGCGATCGCCGATCTGCGCACGTCCGGCTTGAACATCATGATGTCGATGAAGGAGCAGGATAAACCGGTCTCATTCGTCGAGGATTGCGCGGTGCCGCTCGAACACCTCGCCGATTACACGTCGCGGCTCACTGCGATCTTCGAGAAGCACGGCACGCGCGGCACCTGGTACGCACATGCCGGCTCCGGCTGCCTGCACGTGCGGCCGATCCTCAACCTGCGGCAGGACAAAGACGTTCGCGCCATGCGCGAAATCGCCGAAGAGGCTTTCGCCATGGTGCGCGAATACAAGGGCTCGCATTCCGGCGAGCATGGCGACGGCCTCGTGCGCTCGGAGTTCAACGAGCCGATGTTTGGCTCGCGGCTTGCCCGCGCCTTCGAGGAGGTGAAGGACCGCTTCGACCCGAAGGGCCTTTACAATCCCGGAAAGGTCGTGCGCCCGCCGAAATTCGACGACCGCTCGTTGTTCCGCTATGCGCCCGGCTATCGCGGCGAGGAGATCAAGACGCGACTCGACTGGTCGGCGTTTCCCGGGGCTGGCGGCGGTTTCCAGGGCGCTGTCGAGATGTGCAACAACAACGGCGCCTGCCGCAAACTCTCAGGCGGCGTGATGTGCCCGTCCTACCGCGTCACCCGCGACGAGCGCGACGTGACCCGCGGCCGCGCCAACACGCTGCGGCTTGCCGTCACCGGCCAGCTCGGCAAGGACGCGCTGGCCTCGAAGGAGATGGCGGAGACGCTGAAGCTCTGCGTCTCCTGCAAGGCCTGCCGGCGCGAATGTCCAACCGGCGTCGATATGGCGCGCATGAAGATCGAGGCGCTGGCGGCGCGCGGCGCCAAGCGCGGCTATTCGCTGCACGACCGGCTGGTCGGCTGGCTGCCGCGTTACGCGCCCGCGGCGGCAAAGCGGGCGTGGCTGGCCAATCTGCGCGACCGCTCGCCGATGCTGCGCAAGCTCTCCGGGCGGTTCGCCGGTTTTTCGCCCAAGCGCAGCCTGCCGCAATGGCGCGAAGACATCTACCGCGACCGCTCCGACTGGTCGTACCGCGCGGCAAAGGGGGATGTGACGCGCGATGTGGTGCTGTTCGCCGACACCTTCAACCGCTATTTCGAGCGGGAAAATCTCGAAGCGGCGGCGAGCGTGCTGGTGGCCGGCGGCTTTCGCGTGCATGCGGTCAAGGCGGCAGACAACGACGAGCGGCCGTTGTGTTGCGGTCGCACCTTCCTCGCCATCGGCCAGATCGACGAGGCAAGGCGCGAGATGGAGCGCACGATTGCGGCGCTGTCGCCTTATGTCGCGCGCGGTATGCCGGTGATCGGCCTGGAGCCGAGTTGCCTGCTCGGCTTCCGCGACGAGATGCCGTCACTGATCAAGAGCGACGTTGCCAAGGCGCTGGCGGATAATGCGCTGCTGTTCGAGGAGTTCATCGCGCGTGAATACTTCGAGGGCCGGCTCGACCTGCCGCTTGGGCCTCTGCCGAAAAAAGCGCTTCTGCACGGCCACTGCCACCAGAAGGCCTTCGACGTCATGGGCGCGGTGGAGAGCGTGCTCAAATTGGTGCCCGAGCTCGCCGTTGAGACGATCGAATTGAGCTGCTGCGGCATGGCCGGCTCGTTCGGCTACGACGCCGACACCATCGATGTTTCGCTGAAGATGGGTGAACTGTCGCTGTTGCCGGCAGTGCGAAAGAGCGCGCCCGATACGCTGATCGTCGCCGACGGCACCTCATGCCGGCATCAGATCCACGACGGCTCGGATCGCGAGGCGCTGCATGTCGCCCGCGTGCTGGCGATGAGCGTTCAAGCGGCAGGGCCGCGCCCGCCCGATCAGGTGCCGTAAAACAAATTCACCAGCACCAGCGAGAACCACGGCACGTAGGTGCAGATCCGCAGCACGACCAAAAGCGCCGCGATGAATGGCAGGTTGACCTTGGTCGTTTCCCAGATATCCGATTTGGCGATGGCGCAGAGCTCGAAAAACAGAAACACCATGCCCTCGGCAAAAATGGTTGCGATCAGCCGCGCCTTCGGCGGCATGCGGCGCCGACGAGCGCGCCGGCGGCGAAACCCATTCCAATTCCGGGGCCCCAATGCGTGTGATGGGCCTGCGCCTCGCCGCTGGCGAGGGTCATCAGGCTGGCGGCAACGGTGAGGGCGGCAAGCGCCGCGGCAAACGTCTTCAATTTGGTCATGGCGGTCTCCATGCCTTGGATTTGGGCGGCCCAATTTGGCCGAGTGCGCATGGGTCGCGGGGCTCGATAAAAAGGTTCAAAGGCCGCCGCACCGCCTTGCCGGAACCCTGCTGAGAATGACAATGTGCGCAAATGACGAGATTTTCCGCAATTTTGCTGGCTTTGAGCTTAAACGCAGGCTTGGGCCTGCCTCCGGCGCGGGCGCACGATCCGGTTCGCTTCGGCACCAATTGGGTGGCGGAAGCCGAGCACGGCGGCTTCTATCAGGCGCTCGCCGACGGCACCTACGACCGGTTCGACCTCGACGTCACCATCGTGCCGGGCGGTCCGAATGTGAATAATCGCATCCCGCTTCTCGTCGGCAAGCTCGACTTTTTCATGAGCGCCAACACGCTGCAGTCTTTCGATGCGGTCGAGCACGACATTCCCACGGTGGTGGTGGCGGCGAGCTTCCAGAAGGACCCGCAGGTGCTGATCGCGCATCCCGGCGTCGACAAATTCGCGGAGCTGAAGAAGCTCACGCTGTTCGTCTCCAAGGAGGGCATGGCCGGTTACTTCCAGTGGCTGAAGAAGGACCACGGTTTCGATGAAGCGAAGGTGAAGCCTTACACCTTCAACCCGCAACCGTTCCTCGCCGACAAGAATTCTGCGATGCAGGGTTACGTCACCTCCGAGCCCTATGCCATCGAGACGCAAGGCCATTTCACGCCGAAAGTATTTTTGCTCGCCGATCATGGGTTCAACGGCTATTCGACCTTGATCGAGACGCGGCGCGACCTGGTCCAGAAGCGGCCCGATCTTGTGCAGCGCTTCGTCGATGCCTCGGCCATCGGCTGGTATCATTATCTCTACGGCGATCCGCGGCCGGGCAACGCGCTGATCAAGAAGCAGAACCCGGAAATGACCGACGCGCTGCTCGCCTATTCCATCGCCAGGATGAAGCAGTACGGGATCGTCGATTCCGGCGACACGCTCAAACTCGGCATCGGCGCCATGACCGACGAGCGCATGAAGAGCTTCTTCGACAAGATGGTCGCCGCCGGCGTGGTCAAGGCGTCAATCGACTACAGGCGCGCCTACACGCTGCAATTCGTCGACAAGGGCGTCGGCATCGACCTGCAGCCGAAATGATGCGACGTGTGCCTCGCATTATTCCGTTCGTCCCCGCGAAAGCGGGGACCCAGTGCTTTTTGGCAAAGACTGGATTCCCGCTTTCGCGGGAATGAACGGGGAAGGCAATGCCGTCAGCACAACAGAATCCCGATGTGATCGTCTCCCTGCGCGGCGTCGGCAAGACGTTTGAACGCGGCACCATTGCGCTCGACGGTCTCGATCTCGCCGTAGCGGACGGCGAATTCGTCTCGCTGCTCGGCCCCTCTGGCTGCGGCAAATCGACGGCGCTGCGCCTCATCGCCGGCCTGAGCGCGCCCACCGCCGGCACGGTCGAATGGCAGGATCCCGAAATTGGCGGCGAGAGCAAGATCGGCTTCGTGTTCCAGGAGCCGACGCTGCTGCCTTGGGCGAACGTGACGGCAAACGTGCGCCTGCCGCTCACGCTTGCGCATGCCGGTGCCGGCTCAGGCGAAGCGGTGACGCGCTGGATCGATCGCGTCGGGCTTGCCGACTTCGCGCAAAGCTATCCGCGCGAATTGTCTGGCGGCATGAAGATGCGCGCCTCCATCGCCCGCGCGCTGGTCACCGAGCCGCGTTTGCTGCTGATGGACGAGCCGTTCGCCGCCCTCGACGAGATCACCCGTTTCAAGCTCAACAACGAGCTCGCCGCGCTGTGGCACGAGCTGCGCCGCACGGTGATCTTCGTCACCCATTCGGTATTCGAGTCGGTTTATTTGTCGCAGCGCATCGTGGTGATGACGCCGCGCCCCGGCCGCGTCTTCGCCGACCTCAAGATCGACGCAGCCTTTCCGCGCGACGAGCGCTTCCGCACTTCCTCCGACTATGCCGGCTATTGCCGCGTCGTCGCGGAAGCGCTGGCCAAGGCGATGGGAGGCGCGGCATGAGCGAACGCGCGCTGCGCATCGGGCTTCCGTTAGGCGTGCTGGCGCTGGTCGTCCTGCTTTGGCATGTCGTGGTGCATCTGTTCGCCATTCCGCCCTATGTGCTGCCGGGGCCGGGCCTCGTGGCGACGACGCTCGTTTCAGACGGCGGTCTGCTGTGGCATTCGCTGCTGGTCACGCTGGCCACCACCTTCGAGGGCTTCGTGCTAGCGGCCGTCGGCGGCGTCGGCCTCGCCATCCTGTTCAGCCAGTCGCGGCTGATCGAATATTCGCTCTACCCCTACGCGGTGATCCTGCAGGTGACGCCGGTGGTCGCCGTCGCGCCGCTGTTGCTCATCTATCTGCCGCAGCCGCTGGCCGTGCTCGCCTGCGCCTGGATTGTCGCCTTCTTCCCGGTGCTCGCCAACACCACGCTGGGGCTCGCTTCCGTCGACCACAATCTCATCGCGCTGTTTGAGCTCTACAAGGCGACGCGCTGGCAGATGTTGTGGCGGCTCAAGCTCCCCGCGGCCCTGCCGCAGATGCTGGCCGGCTTGCGCATCGCCGGCGGGCTGTCGTTGATCGGCGCGGTGGTCGCCGAAATTGCCGCGGGCTCGGCCGGCGCCGGCTCCGGCCTTGCCTATCGCATCGCCGAGAGCGGCTACCGCCTCAACATCCCGCGCATGTTCGCGGCGCTGCTGCTGCTCTCGGCTGCGGGTGTGGCCATCTTCTTTGCGCTGTCGCTGTTGAACTACCTCTGCCTCCGCCGCTGGCACGAAAGTGCCGTGCGCCGCGATCTCTAATACTGCGTCGCGATCCCCAGCAGCGCCATCACGACTACGACCTCGATCAGGCTGCGGTGGAAACGGAAGGCCAGCACGGCGGCGGTCGCGGCGAGAATGGCGGCATGCGTGTCGAGCGCGGCGGGATCGAAGGCGAACCAGCGTAAGGGTCCTGCGTGCATTTCCGTGACACTGCCGAACAGCACGTGCAGCGCGAACCACACTGACAGATTCAAAATGACGCCGACCACGGCGGCGGTGATGGCGGCGAGCGCGCCGGCGAGACGCCTGTTGCCGCGCAGGTCCTCGATGTACGGCGCGCCGGCGAAAATCCACAGCATCGACGGCACGAAGGTGACCCAGGTCGTCAGCGCCGCGCCGAGCAAGCCAGCGACGAGCGGGGAAAACGGCGCGGCGTTGCGGAAGGCGGCGAGGAAGCCGACGAATTGCGTGACCAGAATAAGCGGGCCCGGCGTCGTCTCGGCAAGGCCGAGGCCGTCCACCATTTCCCGCGCCGAGAGCCAGCCGTGCGTTTCCACCGCCTGCTGCGCCATGTAGGCGAGGACCGCGTAGGCGCCGCCGAAAGTGACCACCGCGAGCTTGGAGAAAAACAAGCCGATTGCTACCAGCGCGTGATCGCCACCCAGCAGTACGGCGGCGAGCGCCACCGGCGCCCACCACAATGGAAGTCCGATCGCCAGCGCGGTCGCGAATTGCCGTCCGCCCCCTGTGCGCGGCGCGGTTTCGGTCACCTCGGTTGTCGCCAGCGCGAGTTGGCCCGGCGCGCGCTGCGCGACAAAAAATCCGATCAGCGCTGCCGCCACAACGATGAGCGGAAACGGCAGCGCGAAAAAATAAATGCCAATGAAGCCGAGCGCGGCCAGCGCGACTAGCAGGCGGCTTTTCAGCGAGCGCCTGCCGATGCGGATCAGCGCTTCGACCACGATCACCAGCACCGCCGCCTTGATGCCGAACAGCGCGCCGTCGATTGGGCCAACGCCGCGCCCATAGGCATAGAGGAGGCTCAGGCCGAGCATAACGAAGGCGCCGGGTAGCACGAACAAGATGCCGGCAGCGAACCCGCCGCGCACGCCGTGCAGCAGCCAGCCGGCGTAAGTGGCAAGTTCGGTTGCTTCCGGGCCGGGCAGCAGCATGCAGAAATTCAGCGCGTGCAGGAATTGCGCCTCCGGCAGCCATTTCTTCTCGTCGACGACGATGCGGTGCATCAGCGCGATCTGGCCGGCCGGCCCGCCGAACGACAGGCAGCCGATCTTCGCCCAGACCTTGAAGGCTTCGGCGAAGGTCGGCGCGGGGCTCGTGCCGGTCGTGGACATCGCTCCCTCAAACCATTGCGAGCATTTGCGGCACCGCCAGCGCCAACCCGGACAGCAGCAGCAGCACCAGGATCACCTTGCGAAAGGCCTCATCGTTGAGATGCCCATAAAGCTTGAATCCGAGCAACATGCCGGCGAGCAGCGCCGGGGCGCCGAGCAAATAGAGCCTGGCGAATTCCACGGTCAGCGCGCCGCCGGCGATCAATGAGAGCGCGGTGGCGACGAACGATGCCAGGATCACCGGCTGATAGACGCTGCGTTGCGTATCCTTCGACCAGCCTCGCATGCCGCACCAGATGGTCACGAACACGCCGGCCAGCCCGGTCATGCCGCCGAGCAGGCCGTTGAGCAGGCCGACGCCCAGTTCGACCGGCACGTTTGCCGGCACGCCTTTCACCCTCGGCCGCAACAGGCCGTAGCATGGCATAGGCAATGAGCAGAAGCCCGACGCCGAAGCGCAGGTCGGCGGGGTTGGTGTAATGCAGCAGCCAGGCACCGATCGGCGCGCCGACCACCACGCCCATCACCAGCGGAATGACGTGGCGCCAATTGAAGGTGCGGCGCAGCGCCCAGATGCCGTAGGCCTGCACAAACACGCCATAGCCGACGATCAGGCTCGCGGTCTGTAAGGGCGTAATGATGTGCAGCCAGACGCCCGAGGCCACCAGCCCAAAGGCGAAGCCGGCGAGGCCGGTGGCTACGCCGCCGACGAACGTCGCCGCCAGAAAAAGCGCCAGAACAGTGCCATCCATGGGCCGCTCCTATCACGGCATGGCCGCGCCGGGATGGATAGCTGGTATCCCCGGGGAAGGCTGCTATTTCTGGCGCAGAACATCTATACCCATCGAAACGCGGCAAATCAGGTAGGCGGGGGAAACGGAAAATGGCCAATAAAATCGATCTCGGCGGCCGCAACGCGGTCGTCACCGGCGGCGCCCAGGGTATCGGCCGCGCCATCGTCGAACGCTTTCTCGATTCCGGTGCAATCGTCGCGATCTGGGATTGCGATATCGCGCTGGCGAAAAAGACCGCCGCCGATCTCGGCAAGCGCGGCAAGGTCGTGACCGTCGCCGTGGACGTCACCAAATTCGACGACGTCGAGCGCGCGCGCGACGAGACGCTGAAGGCGCTCGGTCGCATCGACATCCTGGTCAACAATGCCGGCATCGCGGGGCAGAACACGACGACCTGGGACTATCCGGTCGAGGAGTGGCGCCGGGTGCTGTCGATCAACCTCGACAGTCAGTTTTACTGCTGCAAGGCGATCGTGCCGGGAATGATCGCGCAGAATTACGGGCGCATCGTCAACATCGCCTCGATCGCCGGCAAGGAAGGCAACCCGAACGCAGTCGCCTATTCGGCGTCGAAGGCCGGCGTCATCGCGCTGACCAAGTCGGTGGCCAAGGAAACCGCCGGCAAGGACATCTCGATCAACTGCATCACGCCGGCGGCGGCGAAGACCGCGATCTTCGATCAGATGAAGCCGGAATTCATCGAGTTCATGCTGTCGAAGATCCCGCGCGGCCGTTTTGTTCGAGTCGACGAGATCGCGGCGCTCGCCGCGTTCTGCGCCTCGGCCGACTGCTCCTTCACCACAGGCGCTGCCTTCGACATTTCCGGCGGACGGGCGACCTATTGATGTTTCTTTTTGTCATTCCGGACGCCGCGAAGCGGCGATCAGGAATCTAGTGGTTCTGGATTCCGGGTTCGCGAGCGGAGTTTATCATCGGACCGCGCTTTGCGCGGACCCGTTGGCTCGCGCCCCGGAATGACAGCGATTAAAACCATGACCGACGCACAGGCTGCCCGCCGCGCCCGTTTGACCGGCATCGCGCTGATGTGCTGCGCGGTGGCGACGTTTTCGTGCATCGACGCGACGGGCAAATACCTCATAGGCCACATGGATACGATGCAGGTGGTGTGGGCGCGCTACTTCTTCGCCTTCGTGCTGACATTGGTCGTCGCCAATCCTGTCAATCGCCCCGGGCTGATGCGGACGAGCCGGCCGTTTTTCCAGATCGGCCGTTCGGCGCTGCTGCTGTTGTCCACCGTCCTCAATCTGATCGCGTTGCACTGGCTGCAGCTCGATGAGGCGCTGTCGATTCTGTTCGCCACGCCGTTCCTGGTCGCTGCGCTTTGCGTGCCGCTGCTCGGCGAATGGGTGGGCTGGCGGCGCTGGACGGCGATCATCGTCGGCTTTTGCGGCGTGCTCGTGGTGGCGCGCCCCGGCCTCGGTGGGCTGCATCCCGCCGCGCTGCTGACGATGGGCTCCACCGTCTGTTATGCATTCTACGTGATCTCAACGCGCATCCTGTCGCGCACCGACTCGAGTGACACCACCCAGTTCTATACCAATCTGGTCGGCGCCGTGGCGATGAGCCTGGTGGTGCCGTTTTTTTGGACGAAACCGGAAAGCTGGTTCATCGCCGGGCTGATGGTTCTCATCGGGGCGGTCGGCGGCGCCGGACACTATTTGCTGATCCGCGCGCACCGCCTGGCGCCGGCGTCGACGCTGGCGCCGTTCATTTACACGCAGATGGTATGGACGTCGGCGCTTGGCTTCCTGGTGTTTGGCGATGTGCCGCACCGCTGGACGATTGTCGGCGGCTCCATCGTGATTTTGTCCGGCCTGTACCTGCTCCACCGCGAAACGGTGAGGGGCAAGCCGGAGCCTTCCGCGCCCGTTGCCTAAGGCTTGCGCGCGGCGCTAAGGTCCGCCCCGCAAGAACGCCCAGGGAATACCATGGCCAAACTCGATGAGCAGCCTGCAGCGAGCGGCGCCGGCCTGAACGACGATATCGGCGAGCAAAAACGGCTTGCTTTGTACCGCTCGCAGGTGCGCCTGCGCGAGGCGGAACAGCGCGCCTACGACCTGTTCCTGCAGAATCTGGTGAAGGGCACCAGCCACCTGTCGCTCGGGCAGGAGGCGATCGCCGCCGGATTTGGCGAAGCCATGGTGAAGGGCGACCTCTCTTTCTGCACCTATCGCGGCCACGCCCACACGCTGGCGCGCGGCGTGCCCGTCGAGAAAGTGCTGGGCGAGCTCATGCAGCGCAACAACGGGCTGATGCGCGGCAAGGGCGGCTCCATGCATCTGACCTCGGAAGATCACGGCGTCATGGGCTCCTACGCCATCATCGGCGCGCATCTGCCGATTGCCTGCGGCGCCGCCTGGCGTGCCCAGTACAAGGGCGCCAAGGACGTTTCGGTCTGCTTCTTCGGCGACGGCACGACGAACATCGGCGCGTTCCATGAGGCGCTCAATTTCGCCGCGGTGTGGAAGCTGCCAGTCATCTTCGTCTGCGAGAACAATCTCTACATGGAATACACGCCGATCGGCGACGTTACCGCGGTGCCGCATCCGGCCGCCGACCGCGCGTCGGCCTATGGCCTCGAAAGCATCCTCATCGACGGCAACGACGCCGACACCGTCTACCGCACCGCGCAGAAGGCTTTCGCCAAGGCGCGCGCCGGCGGCGGCCCGTCGCTGATCGAATGCGTGACTTATCGGCACAGCGGCCATTCGCGCGCCGATCCGGGCAAGTATCGCCCCGAAGGCGAGTTGGAAAAATGGAAGCAGCGCGACCCGATCAAGATCTATCGCGAGCGGCTGAAGCAGTTCGGCGTCAGCGATTCCGCGATCGAGGCGATCGACGCCAGCGTGCGCAAGGAAGTCGACGACGCGACGGACGCCTGCAAGGCCGCGCCGCCGCCGCCCACCGATATTCTCTTCACCGATGTCTATGCCGACGGCGGCTGGGCATGGAGAAATTGAAATGGCTGAACTGACCTATCGTGACGCGGTGATCCGCGGCATCGCCCAGGAAATGGCGCGCGACCCGGATGTCGTCTTCCTCGGCGAGGACGTGGCCAAGGCCGGCGGCGTGTTCAAGGCGACCGTCGGGCTTTATGAACAATTTGGCCCGCTGCGCGTGCGCGACACGCCGATCTCCGAGCAGGCGATCCTCGGCGCCGCCATGGGCGCGGCGATGACGGGGCTGAAGCCGATTGCCGAGATCATGTTTTCCGATTTTTTCGCCGTCTGTTTCGACTACATCGCCAACGAATTTCCCAAGAGCCGCTACATGTCGGACGGGCAGACCAAGTGCCCGCTGGTGGTGCGCACCGGCAACGGCGCAGGCTCCCGTTTCGGCGCCCAGCACTCACAGAGCGTCGAGAACTGGTGCATGATGATTCCGGGCCTCAAGGTTGTGGCGCCGTCGTCGCCGGTCGACGTGATCGGCCTGCTCGCCGCGGCGGTGCGCGATCCCGACCCGGTGATCTTCCTCGAACACAAGTCGCTTTATCCGACCAAGGGCGAAGTGCCCGACGGCGAGATCGTCGACAAGCTCGGCATCGCCAAGATCGTGCGCCCGGGCAAGGACGCGACAATCCTCGCACTGGCGCTGATGGTGCCGCGGGCGCTGGAGGCGGCGGAGAAACTCAAGGCGGAACACGGCATCAACGCCGAAGTTATCGATGTGCGCTCGCTGGTGCCGCTCGACACGCAGACCATTCTCGGTTCGCTGGCCAAGACCCACCGGCTGTTCACCGTGGAGGAGAATCCTCGGCTCTGTGGATGGGGCGCGGAAATCGTGTCGATCGCCGTAGATGAAGGCTTCTACGACCATGACGGTCCGCCAATCCGCATCACAACGCCGCACATTCCATTGCCCGCCGCGGACATCCTGGAAGATATGGTGTTGCCGACGCCCGACCGCATCGCCGAGACGGTGAACAAGTCGCTGAACAGTTAGTTTTCCGCTCTTTTGCGCGAACGGGCGGAGCAAGTTGAGAGGTTGAGTCATGTACGACAATCTTCTCGCCAATGTTCCGACCGACCTGTGGATCGGCGGCCAATGGCGCAAATCATCCGACGGCGGCCGCTTCGACGTGATCGACCCGGCGACCGAGCGCAAGATCGCCTCGGTGGCGAGCGCCACGGTCGAGGACGCCAAGACCGCGGTCGACGCCGCGCAGGACGCCTTCGAAGGCTGGGCCAGGCGCAAGCCGCGCGAGCGCGCTGAAATCCTGCGCAAATGCTACGAATTGATCATGCGCGACGCCGAGCGCTTCGCCAAACTCATCACGCTGGAAAACGGCAAGGCGCTGCCCGACTCGCGCGGTGAAGTAGCCTATGCCGCCGAGTTCTTCCGCTGGTACGCGGAGGAAGCCGTGCGCAATCTTGGCACCATCACCATGGGGCCGGCCTCCGGTGCCCGTATCGTCGCTCAGCACAAGCCCGCGGGCGTTGCCGTGCTGGTGACGCCGTGGAATTTTCCCGCCGCCATGGCGACGCGCAAGATCGGCCCGGCGCTCGCCGCCGGCTGTCCGGTCGTGCTGAAGCCAGCCTCCGATACGCCGCTCACCATGCTGGCGCTGATGCCGGTGCTGGAAGAGGCGGGCGTTCCGGCGGGCGTCGTCAACGTGCTGCCGTCGCGCCGCTCCGGCCCGGTGGTGAGCGCGATGCTGCACGACCGCGAGTGCGTGTTGTCTCTTTCACCGGCTCGACCGAAGTCGGCCGCAAGCTGCTGCATGAGGCCGCCGATCAGGTGCTCAAGCCGTCGATGGAGCTCGGCGGCAACGCGCCGTTCATCGTGTTCGACGACGCCGATATCGATGCCGCGATCGACGGCGCCATGGTCGCCAAGATGCGCAACATGGGCGAGGCTTGCACCGCGGCCAACCGCTTCTATGTGCATGAGAAGGTGCACGACGAATTTGCGAAAAAGCTCACCGCCAAGATGGGTGGGCTGAAGATGGGTAACGGCCTCGACGACGGCGTCAATCTCGGGCCGCTGGTCAACAAGGACGGCCGCGACAAGGTGATCGAGCTGGTGGCCGACGCGGTGAAGAAGGGCGCCAAGGTGCTGACCGGCGGCAAGCTGCCGGACGGTCCGGGGTTCTTCTATCCGGCGACCGTGCTCACCAATGTCGCCGACGATTCGAAGATGCTGAACGAGGAAATCTTCGGGCCCGTCGCCTCGATCCAGACCTTCAAGACCGAGGACGAGGCGATCAAGCGCGCCAACGACACCGAATACGGCCTCGTCGCCTATCTCTACACCAAGGACCTGACGCGCGGTATGCGCGTCTCCGAGAAGCTCGACTTCGGCATGATCGGCCTCAATCGCGGTCTCGTCTCCGATCCGGCGGCGCCCTTCGGCGGCGTCAAGCAGTCCGGCCTCGGCCGCGAGGGCGCGCAGGAAGGCATGAAGGAATTTCTCGAGACGCAATACGTGTCGGTGAGCTGGTAGGAATTTTACGTGGACGTCCTGATGCCGCAGCTCGGCGAGACCGTCGCCGAAGGCAAGATCGTCAAATGGTTCAAGTCGGCCGGCGACGCCGTCAAGCCGGGCGACAACCTGTTCGAGATCGAAACCGACAAGACCTCGATGGAAGTGCCGGCGACTTTCGCCGGAACGCTCACCGACATTCGCTTTCACGTCGGCGAGGTGGCCAAGGTCGGCGCAGTGGTGGCGGTGATCGGGGAGGCGGGCGAGACAGCTAAACCTAAACCTTTTGCAGTTTCGCGGGGCGCTCCACAAACTCCGCTCACCCCCGCGAAAGCGGGGGTCCAGGGGCAAAAGAGCCCGGTGCCAAAGGAAGACCTGGGTCCTCGCGGGCGCGGGGACGAACGGGTGGCATTGGCAGCGCCGCATACCGCAACGCCATTTGATCAGCGCGATCCGTTCAGAGTCGTGATGACCCCCGAGCGCAACTACGGCCCGGCCAAACTGCCGGGCGGCGCGGTGGTGACGCCGCTGGCGCGGCGCTTGGCCTCCGAGCGCGGGCATCGATCTTGCGCGCATATCCGGCTCCGGTCCGCATGGCCGCGTCGTCGCACGCGATGTGGAAGGCGCGGCGCCCTCAACGCCGTCAACCGGCGCCAGCGCCGCGCAGGTCAAGGCGCTCTATGCCGACTCGCCCTACGAGGAAGTGCCGCTCGACTCGATGCGCGCGACCATCTCGCGGCGGCTGGTCGAAGCTAAGCAGACCATCCCGCATTTCTATCTCGCCGCCGATGTCGATATCGGCCGCCTCGTCGCCATGCGCGAGGAGGCGAACGCCGCCGCGCCCAAGGGCAAAGACGGTGAGCCCGCGTTCAAGCTTTCGCTCAACGACTTCATCATCAAGGCCTGGGCGGCGGCGCTGCAGCGCATTCCCGCCGCCAACGCGGTGTGGGCCGGCGACCGCATCCTGCGTTTCAAACATTCCGACATCGGCGTGGCGGTAGCGCTCGACGGTGGGCTGATAACGCCTGTTGTTCGCAACGCGGAGGCAAAATCGCTCACCGCCATCTCGGCCGCGATGCAGGATCTGGCTGCGCGCGCGCGCAACAAAAAGCTCACGCCGAACGAATATCAGGGCGGCTCAAGCGCGATTTCCAATCTCGGCATGTACGGGGTGCGCGAATTTTCCGCAATCATCAACCCGCCGCACGCGACCATCCTGGCAATCGGCGCGGCGCGGCGCGCGCCGGTTGAAACGGCGGATGGCGGCGTAAAATTTGTCAGCCAGATGGCGGTCACGCTATCCTGCGATCATCGCGTCGTGGATGGCGCGCTCGGCGCCGAACTGCTCGCCGCCTTCAAGGGCTTCATCGAAAAGCCGGTCACGGCATTGGTCTAAAAAGGGAGATTTGAGACATGGCAGGCGAAAAGCCGGATGTGCTGCTGATCGGAGCCAAGAAGCCGGTCATGGTCAAGGGCCTCGAACCGAAGGTGGCGCTGCATTACCTCGCCGACGCCAAGGATCCGGACGCCTTCATCAAGGACGTCGGCGGCGAGATTGGTGCCATCGCCATCGCCATGACCCACAACAAGCTCGACGCCGCCTTCATGCAGAAATTCCCCAAGCTCGAGCAGATTTCGAGCTTCGGCGTCGGCTACGACCATATCGACGCCAAATGGGCGGGCCAGCACGGCATCATCGTCACCAATACGCCCGACGTGCTCAACGAGGAAGTGGCCGACACCACGCTTGGCCTGCTGCTATGCACGTTGCGCGAATTTCCCCAGGCCGAACGCTATTTGCGCGCCGGCAAGTGGACGGGCGGACATTATCCTCTGACCAAGGCGACGTTGCGGGGCGCACCGTCGGCATGGTCGGCATGGGCCGCATCGGCCGCGCAATCGCGCGGCGGCTCGGAGCCTTCGGCGTGTCTGTCGTCTATCACAGCCGCAACCCGCAGAGCGGCGTGAAATACAAGCATTATCCCAAGCTCCTCGACATGGCGCGCGACGTCGACACGCTGATCGTGATCGTGCCGGGCGGCCCCGCGACGGCGAACATGATCAACGCCGACGTGCTCAAGGCGCTGGGGCCGAACGGCGTGCTTATCAATATGGCGCGCGGTTCGGTGGTTGACGAACCGGCATTGATCGAGGCGCTGAAGTGCAAGACGATCTACTCCGCCGGCCTCGATGTCTACGCGAAGGAACCGAATGTGCCGAAGGAACTGCTCGACATGGACCACGTGGTGCTGTTCCCGCATCTGGGTTCCGCCAGCGTGGCGACGCGCGAGGCAATGGACCGGCTGGTGGTCGACAACATCCTGGCCTGGGCCGCCGGCAAGCCGCCGCTCACGCCGGTCGCGGAAACACCGTATCCGCCGAAACGCGCATGACGGTTCGCCTGATCCTGGCAGGCCTTGCGCTCGTCGTGGGTGGCGCGGCGTTCGCGCAGAGCCCGCCGACATTGGGCAATTCGGCCAAAGCGGTGATCGGCACCTGGGAATTCTCCAACGCCGATCGCGACAAGATCTGCACCGCGACCTTCAAGAGCGACCCGGCGTCGGTCGGGTTCAAGGTCGAGTTCGACAAGAACTGCGTCAATCTGTTTCCTATCATCGCCGACGTGGCGGGGTGGATTTTTCCCGACAACGATCTGCTGCGTTTCATCGATGCGCAACGTAAGACGCTGATCGAGTTCAGCGAGGTGGAGGACGGAATTTACGAGGCGCCGACGCCGGGTCTGGGCGTACTGTTCCTGCAGAGCGCTGCCGCCGCCGGCCCGCCGCCGAAGCCGCCGGGTGAAGTCGCCGGCGACTGGGCGATTGTGCGCGGAAATGGCGCGCCGCTGTGCCGGCTCACGCTCGCCACTGCGCCGGCCGGTGATGCGCTGGCGCTGACCGTGCGGCCCGGCTGCGACGCTTCGATCGCGCGGCTCAATTTCAGCGCCTGGCGCATCGACCGCGACGAATTGATGCTGGTGCCGGCGCGCGGCAATCCCTGGCGCTTCGAGCAAGTCGACAATGCCAGCTGGCGCCGGCTGCCGGAAAGCGGCGACCAGATCATGCTGGTGCGGCAGTAATCAGATCAATCGCAACCCCTTGAAGCTTGCGTGTCCTTCCTTGCCGACGATGATGTGGTCGTGCACGGAAATGCCGAGCGGGCGCGCCACCTCGATGATCGCCTGCGTCATCTGGATGTCCGCGCGTGACGGCGTCGGATCGCCCGACGGATGGTTATGCACCAAGATCAGCGCGGTGGCGGATAATTCGAGCGCGCGCTTGACCACCTCGCGCGGATAGACCGGCGTGTGATCCACGGTGCCGGTCTGCTGCAATTCGTCGGCGATGAGTTGGTTGCGCTTGTCGAGGAACAGCGGCGAAACTGCTCCTTGTCCTCATAGGCCATGGTGGTGCGGCAGTAGTCGATGACGCTTGACCATGACGACAGCACCGGCCGGTTTTGCACCTGCTCGCGGGCGAGCCGGCCCGCCGCGTGCACCACCTTGAGCTCGGTGATCGCCGCGTCGCCGAGGCCCTTGATTTCCGCAAGCCGCGTCGGCGGCGCTGCGACGACTTCGGCAAAGGAGCCAAATTTGCAATAAGTGCCTTGGCTAGCGGCTTGACGTCGCGTTGCGGGATAGCGCGGAACAGCACCAATTCCAGTAGCTCGAAATCGCTAAGCGCGTCGCTGCCGGCCTCGCGGAAACGGCCGTGCAGCCGCTCGAGGTGCCCGTGATAATGCGGCGGAGCCTCGGAGAGACCGGCTTTTCGTCCGCTGCCGCTACGCTTTGCCACCATGGAACGCCCGCCTTGCGCGCAAGCTTAGTGCAGGCGCTGGAAATCTTCGAGGGCGTCAGCGCCGATAAGGCGGCTTGTCCAATCCCGCGGGGGAGAGCGTAAAAATCTCGACTCCCTTGTCAGTGACACCGACGCTGTGCTCGAACTGGGCCGACAGCGAGCGGTCGCGGGTCACCGCGGTCCAGCCATCTGACAGCACTTTCACGTGCGGCCGGCCGAGATTGATCATCGGCTCGACGGTGAAAAACATGCCCGGCTTGAGCACGATGCCTTCGCCGGGGCGGCCGATGTGGACGATGTTGGGCTCGTCGTGAAACAGCTTGCCGAGGCCGTGGCCGCAGAAATCGCGCACCACGCTCATGTGCTGGGCCTCGACGAAGCTCTGGATGGCGGCGCCGATGTCGCCGGTGGTCGAGCCGGGGCGGATGGTGGAGATGCCGCGCATCATCGCCTCGTGCGTCACCTCGATCAGCCGTTCGGCGCGGCGCGGGATCTGGCCGATCGGATACATGCGGCTTGAATCGCCATGCCAGCCGTCGAGGATCAGCGTCACGTCGATGTTGATGATGTCGCCCTCTTTCAGCGGCTTGTCGCCGGGGATGCCGTGACAGACCACGTGATTGAGCGAGGTGCAGGTGGCCTTCTTGTAGCCGCGATACATCAGCGTCGCCGGCAGCGCGCCGTGGTCGAGCGCGTAGTCCAGCACCAGTTTGTCGATGGTCTCGGTCGGCACGCCCGCCTTGACGTGATCGGTCAGCATGTCGAGGCAGCGCGCGACCAGTTGGCCCGCCTTGCGCATGCCTTCGAAGGCGGCGGGGCCGTGGATCTTGATCTGGCCGGTCTTGCGGAGAGGGGCGACCGCGGCGTCGACATAGGTCATGACGCCAATTTAAGCCTTGAGCCGCCGCGCGCAAGCGGGGTGTCTCTGCTCATCCGGAGGGCGGTTGACCCACATCAATTCGCGATTTTGCCGCCCAGCTCGTCTTCGATATGCGCACGCACGATGTCGTCGAATGAGATCTCCGCCTTGAAGCCGAGCTCCGCCGCGCGCTTGGCGACGATCCGCTCCGACCAGCCGGCAACGATGCGCATGACCAGTTCGTCCGGTTCGCGCTGTATGCGCGCGGCGACTTTGGGCCCGGCGATGCGCTTGAGCGACTCGATCTGCTCGGCGACGGTGCAGCACACGCCCGGCATGGCGAGGCTGATGCGCGGTCCGAGCTGTTCACGGGTCAGCCCCGCGGCGTGAATGAGGAAGCCGACTGCCGAGCGCGGGCTGGCATGGGTGTGGCGCACGGTATCGGCGACCGGCAGCACCGCCTCGAGGCCGGCCAGCGGCTCGCGGATGATGCTCGAGAAGAAGCCCGACGCCGCCTTGTTCGGCTTGCCCGGGCGCACGCAGATGGTCGGCAGGCGGATGCCGACGCCGTCGAGAATGCCGCGCCGGTTGTAGTCGGCGAGCAGCAATTCGCTGATCGCCTTTTGCGTGCCGTAGGAGGTGAGCGGGGTGAGATGGAAGTCGTCGGGAATGCCGGCGGGCGGAAACGGCGCGCCATAGACCGCGATCGAAGAGGTGAACACCACCTTAGGCTTGTAGTTCGCGGCGCGGATCGCTTCCAGCAGCGCGCGGGTGCCGTCGAGATTGACGTGATAGCCTTTCTCGAAATTCGTCTCGGCCTCGCCCGACACGACGCCGGCGAGATGGAAAATCATCTCCGGCCGGCCGGCGATTAACTTGTCGGCGGCGCCCGGCGCCGCGAGATCGCCGGTGACGATTTCGACCTTGCCCGTGAAGCCCGCCGGCTTGTCCGGCGCCACCACGTCGGTCAGCGTCAGGTGGTCGATTGGCTGCCCGTTGAGCTTGCCGTCCTTGACCAGCCGCGCGGTCAGCTTGCGGCCGATCATTCCGGCGGCGCCGGTGATCAGGATATGCATCGGTATCGCTCCCCTTATTTTTTGGTTCCGAAGCGGTCGACGTGGCGCAGCTCTGGAAATAGCACCATCCACAGGGCGGCGACCAGTAGCGAGCCGATGCCGCCGATCAGCGCCGACGGCACCGCGCCGATCAAGGCGGCGACGGCGCCCGATTCGAATTCGCCGAGCGTATTCGAAGAGCCGACGAACAGATAATTGATGGCGTTGACGCGGCCGCGCATGGCGTCAGGCGTCTCCAGTTGCACCAGCGAGAAACGGACGACGACGCTGACCGAATCGGAGGCGCCGAGCAAGGCGAGCGCCAACAGCGACAGCGGAAAATAGGTCGACAGCGAGAAGACGATGGTGGCGAGGCCGTAGATCGCGACGACCGCGAACAGCTTGAAGCCGACACCCCGCTCGATCGGCAGGCGCGACAGCACCAGGGTGGTGAGAAAGGCGCCGACCGCCGGCGCCGAGCGCAGCAGGCCGAGCCCGGTCGGTCCGGTGTTCAGAATATCGCGCGCATAGATCGGCAGCAGCGCGGTGGCGCCGCCGAGGATGACCACGAACAGATCGAGCGTGATGACGCCGAGCAGCGTCCTGCGGCTGCGGATATAGTCGAAACCCGCGAGCACCGAGGTAAAGGTCGGCGATTCGCGTGGCGGCACAGGGCGCGCGGTCTTGACCACGGACACCAGCGTGATGGCGATGGTGAAGAACACGAAAGCAGACGCCGGTGACCAGCGTCGGGCTCAGCGCATAGATGAGGCCGCCGCGCCGCCGGTCCGCTGATGATGGCGAACTGATTGGCCGAGGTCCATGCCGCAACCGCGCGCGGCAGCAGCCGCTCCGGCACCAGCATCGGCATCAGCGAATGTGTCGTCGGCAACTCAAAGGCGCGGGCGCAGCCGATCATGAGCACGGCGGCAAACAACAGGTCGCGGCTGAGGACACCAACAGATCAGCGCCACGGTCAGCATCAGCGCCGCGCAGGCGTAGACGGTTTGCGCCATACGCACGATGAGGCGGCGGTCGTAACGGTCGGCGGTGTGTCCGACCAGCAATGTGAGCACCACTGCGGGAACGAACTGGATCAAGCCCGACCAGGCCGAGATCGAAGGCGCTGTCGGTGATGGCGTAGATTTCCCAGCCGATGGCGACTGCCAGCATCTGGTAGCCGACGGTGGAGGCCATTCGCGCGACGCAGAGCAGCAGAAATGGCCGATGCTGCAGCAAACCGGGCAGAGGCTCCAGGCTGGCGCGAGGCTCCGACGAAACGCTCATGCCGTCGTGTCGTTCATCGCCGCGAGGCTCTGTTTCTGCCGGCCGTCGGCGGTGAAATTTTCGGGCGCGAGCCAGCGCTCGAAGGCGCGCTTTGCGCGCCGGCCATTCGCCGTCGATGATCGAATACCAGGCGGTGTCGCGGTTGCGCGCCTTGTAGATCATGTGCTGGCGGAAAAGACCCTCGTAGACGAAGCCGAACCGCAGCGCCGCGCGTCGTGACGGCGCGTTGAGCGAATCGCATTTCCATTCGTAGCGCCGGTAGCCGAGTTCCTCGAAGGCGTAGCGGGCGAGCAGATACTGCGCCTCGGTCGCCAGCGGTGTGCGCTGCATCGCCGGAGCATAGACGATGTAGCCGACCTCGATGACGCGCATTGCCGGGCGGATTTCCATCAGCGACATGGTGCCGGTGACGCGCTCACTTTTGTCGATCACGGCGTAGTGGTAGCGCACCTCGTTCTGTTCGACCGTTTTCAGCCAGGCGGCAAAGGAGGCGAAATCGGCAAACGGGCCGTCCGAGAGATAGGTCCAGATGTCGTCGTGCCCGCGCACCGCCTCCCAGAAGCCGGGCCCATGCTTCTGCGGCGTTGAGCCGCTCCAGCCGGCCGTAGCGGCCGGCAAGCGTCACCGGACCGGGCCGCGGCGCCGGTTTCGGATCGACCGGCGCGCCGGTCGGTTGCGCGGTCATGCGCGGCCTTTGCGATCGTCGGAGAAAAATTTGTTGAGCTCGGCATTCGGCATGATGCCGGCGAAGCTGTCGAATTTGCCCTCTTGCGCGATCTCGCGCGCCGACGCGATGAAGGCATGCATGGCCACCCGCGCCAGCGTGCCGCCGACGCTGATGCGGCGCACGCCCATGGCGCCGAGAACCTCGACGGTAAAGCCAAATGCGCCGCTGTTGAGAAAGTTGACCGGCTTGGGCGCGACCGCCTTCACCACTGCTTCGATCTGCTCGCGCGTCTTGATGCCGGGCGCGTAGAGGCAATCGGCGCCGGCGTCGGAATAAGCTTTGAGCCGATTGATAGTGTCGTCCAAGTCGGGCTTGCCATGCAGAAAATTCTCGCAGCGTCCCGTTAGCAGAACGTCGCTCCCGGTTTTGTCAATTGCAGCGCGTGCCGCCTTTATGCGGCTAATCGCTTGGTGGGTGTCGTAGATCGGTTTGAAGCTTTCGCCACTGAAATCTTCGATCGACAAGCCGGCGACGCCGGTTTCGACGCACAAAGTTACATTTTTCGCAATATCGTCGGGAGCATGCGCGAAACCGTTCTCGAAATCCGCGTTGAGCGGCACGTCGGTCTCCGCCGCCATCTCGCGGTAATGCGCCAGCGCTGCGTCGCGGCTAAGCGCGCCGTCGGCAAACCCTTGCGCGTGCGCAAAGCCGGAGCTGGTGGTCGCCAGCGCCTTGAAGTCCAAGGCCTTGCAGGTAACGGGCGCTGCCGACATTCCACGGGTTGGGAATGACGAAACAGCCGCTCCGGTGCAGGGCGCGGAAGGTCTTGCGTTTCTCGGCGGTCGAGGGGGCAGGCATGGCGTTTCCGGGCGGCGAGCCTGCCACGAAGCAGGGCAGAGGGCTAATCGAATTCGCTGATGGCTGGCTTGCCGGCAGCGAATTGATTTTCTTGCATTAATCGGGTGAACTGCCCGCAAAACAGACCACCCGGGAGACAATTGTCATGCTGAAAACCATCGCGGCTTTCGACCGCATCGGCGAGGAAAATGCCTTCGCCGTGCTCGCCCGCGCCAATGCGCTGGCGGCGCAAGGCCGCGACATCATCAATCTCGGCATCGGGCAACCGGATTTCCGCACGCCCGAGTTCATCGTCGAGGCGGCGATCAAGGCGCTGCGCGACGGTCACCACGGCTACACGCCGGCGAACGGCATTCCGCCGCTGCGCGAGGCGGTCGCCGCCAATTTGCACAAGCGCTTCAAGGTCGAGGTCTCGCCCGACTCGGTGATGATCATGCCCGGCGGCAAGCCGACCATGTACATGTCGATCCTGATGTTCGGCGAGCCGGGCGTCGAGATCATGTATCCCGATCCGGGCTTTCCCATCTACCGCTCGATGATCGAGTTCACCGGGGCAAAGCCCATCCCGGTGCCGATCCGCGAGGAGAACGGCTTTGCCTTTTCCGCGGAAGAGACGCTGAAGCTGATCACGCCGAAGACACGGCTGCTGATCGTCAACTCGCCGGCCAACCCGACCGGCGGAGTCACCGGCAAGGCGGAGGTCGACAAGCTTGTTGCCGGCCTCGCCAAGTGGCCGGATGTGGCGATCATGTCGGACGAGATCTACGATCACATGCTCTACGACGGCGAGACGCATGTCTGCCTGCTCAGTTATCCCTCGATTCGCGACCGGCTGATCCTGCTCAACGGCTGGTCGAAGACATACGCGATGACCGGCTGGCGGCTCGGCTACGCGGTGTGGCCAGAGAAACTTTACAATTTTGCGCGCAAGCTTGCCGTGAACCTTTACTCCTGCGTGAATGCGCCGACGCAATATGCGGGGCTCGCCGCCTTGAAAGGTCCGCAGGATGAGGTGATAAAAATGGTCGCCGAGTTCGACAAGCGGCGCAAAGTCGTGGTCGCGGGTCTCAACAAATTGCCCGGCGTTTCCTGCGCGACGCCGAAGGGCGCGTTCTATGCGTTCCCCAATGTCTCGCGCACCGGCTGGAAAGCCAAGGCGCTCGCCTCATCGCTGCTCGAAGACGCTGGCGTCGCCGTCATCGGTGGACCGGATTTCGGCATACTCGGCGAGGGCTACATCCGCGTCTCCTACGCCAATTCGACCGAGAACATTCTCAAAGCGTTGCAGCGCATGGGCGAATTTCTGGCCAGCCGCAAGGCGGCGTGAGATCGCGCAAAACTGGGCGCGATCGGTTAGGCTATCCCTCGCGGCGGACGTCCCGCGAAATTAGGGAAGGAAACTGCCCATGCTTGAGCGGATGTCGAGAGACCGTGGTCTGTCGGACGAATTGCGCATGATGCGCCAGAGCTGCCGCGATTTTGTCGATGAAGTCGTCCTTCCCTTCATCAAGCAGAACTGGCAGCGCGAATGGTCGATGGTGCCGGAGGACCGGTTGCCGCCGCATATTCTCGAGGAAGCCGAAAAGATCGGTATCCGCACGCTCGGCGTGCCGGAGGAATTCGGCGGCGTCGAGCTGGAAAAGGGAACCGAGGTCAAGACCTTCGCCGTCGTTGCCGAAGAAATCGCGCGCGGCGATTCAGGCCTTGCCGACAAGATGGTGCAGAATTGGAAAGTGTCCGTGCTGTTGCGCCAGTTTGCGCCCAGGCATCTGCAGGAAAAATGGTTCAAGCGCCTCGTCGCCGAGCCGCAATTTCTCATGGCGCATTGCCTCACCGAGCCGCGCGGCGCCTCCGACCGCTGGCTGCCCTACAACGTGCCGGAAGCGGCGATGCAGACCAAGGCGGTAAAGACCAATGGCGGCTGGGTGATCAACGGCCGCAAGCAGTTCATCTCCAACGGTTACGACGCCACGCTCTACATCGTCTACGCCAATACCAATCCGAAAGTCGGCATGCTGCAGGGAACGTCGTCGTTCCTGGTGCCGCGCGAGACCAAGGGCTTTACCGTCGCCTGCTGCAACGAGACGCTTGGTTGCCGCTTCATGAACAACGGCGAGATGGTCTTCGAAGACATGTTCGTGCCCGACGACCATTTGCTGGTTCAGGACAGCGCCATGGGGTCGGCCGGCGTTTATTTCCGGCCCGGCAAGATCATCCAAGCGGCGAAGAATCTGGGTGTCGGCGTGCGCGCCTTCGAAGCCACGGCGGATTATGTGCAGAATTACGTGCAGGGCGGCCGCATTTTGATCAAGCATCAGGCGGTGGCGCTGCGGCTCGCGGACATGGCGACCAAGATCGAGGCGGTGCGCGCGCTGCTTGACCACGCCGCGCTGGCCGTCGACGAGAATGCGCCGGAGGCCGAGACGCTGGTCAACATGGCCAAGATGTTCGCCTCGGAGGAGATCATGAAAGTCGCGCAGCACGCGGTCGAATTGCATGGCGGCAACGGCATCATGCTCGACTTCGGCATCGAGAAGGTTTTGCGCGACGCGGTCATCTTTCTGCACATGGACGCGACGGCGGACATCTCGAAATTCAAGATCGTCAAGAACATGTTCCCCGACACAGCGGGCAAATATGCCGGGCCCGAGGCCTAACGCAGCGCGAAGCGGAAGCCGATTACCACGATCACCAGGCCGACCACCTGCGGGATGCTCGGGATGACGCCCAGCGCCAGATAGCCGATGATCAGGCCGAAGAGCGGCACCAGCGCCGGAAAGGTCGCGGCGCGGCCGGCGCCGAGCAGGATCACGGCGCGCGCGAACAGATAGATCGGCAGCATGCCGGCGAGCAGGCCTTGCACGGCGGCCTGCAGCAGGTTTTCCTGCCAGCTCATGCGCAGCAAGCCGGAATAGCCGACGAGCACGCCGTGCAGCGGCGCGTAGATCAGCACCGACAGCGCGCCGACGACCGCCACCGCGCGAATGCCGGCAAGTTGCCATTTACGCAGCAGCGTACCGAAGGTCGCCCAGAACAGGCCGGCGGCGACGAACAGCAGATCGCCGGCGACGCCATGGCCGCCGATGGTGGTGAGCAATTCGATGCCATAGACGACTAACCCGGCGATGACCAGCACTCCACCGACGATGCGCTCGATCGTCAGCCGCTCACCCAGCACGACGGACGCGAGGATAATGCCGAACAGCGCGGCGCAAGCCGGCTGGATGGTGGTGCCGTGGCCGAGGGGCACCAGCATGAATCCGGAATAGGCGAGCAGCGCCTGCGGCGGTCCGGCGAGCACCGACACGATCAGGCCGCGGCCCCAGCCAAAACCTCCGAGGGTGCGGATGCCGTGGCGCAGCGCCACCGGCATCATCAGCAGCCCGGTCCAGAAGAAGCGGTGAAAGGCGAGATCGGGGGGCGTAAAGCCGATGCTGATGCCGTGCTTGGCGACGACAAAGCCGACGGCCCAGCCGAAAGCCGCGCCGATGCCGCACAAAATGCCGATAAGCAGGCTGTTCGCGCGCGCCGCCGCAGGCTCTTTCTTTGCGTCCACGGCGAAACGGCTCCCGCCAAGCAGGTGACTAGAGCCCGGCTGATACTCTAGGATCGGGCGGCAAGTCCAATCGTCAAAACAAAAGCCTTAACTCACTGGGATGGAACGCTCATGGCCAAGCCGCGCAAAGTCATCATTACCTGTGCCGTAACCGGCTCGATCCACACGCCCTCGATGTCGCCGCACCTGCCGGTGACGGCGCAGGAGATCGCCGATGCGGCAATCGGCGCTGCGGAAGCCGGCGCGGCCATCGTGCATCTGCACGCGCGCGATCCGAAGGATGGCCGTCCCGACCAGACGCCGGAAGCCTTCTCGCCGTTCCTCAAGGTCATCAAGCAGCGCTCCGGCGTGGTGGTGAACATCACCACCGGCGGCGCCCCGACCATGTCGATCGAGGAGCGCGTCAAGCCGGCGGCGACCTTCAAGCCGGAGGTTGCTTCGCTGAACATGGGTACGATGAATTTCGGGCTTTATCCGATGATCCCGCGCTACAAGGGCAAATTCAAATACGACTGGGAGGAGCCATATCTCGAGCGGTCGAAGGCCGGCATGTTCAAGAACACCTTCGCCGACATCGAATACATTCTCACCACCTGCGCGCAGAACAACACGCGCTTCGAGATCGAGTGCTATGACATCGGCCATCTCTATACGCTCAAGCATTTCCTCGATCGCGGCGTGGTCAAGCCGCCGCTGTTCGTGCAGTCGGTGTTCGGCATTCTCGGCGGCATCGGGCCGCATCCGGAAGACATCATCCACATGAAGCGCACCGCCGACCGCCTGTTCGGCGACCATTACCACTGGTCGGTGCTCGGCGCCGGCGCCAATCAGATGCGGGTGGCGGCGACGGCTGCGGCGATGGGCGGCAATGTGCGCGTCGGCATGGAGGATTCACTGTGGATCGGCGCCGGCAAGCTCGCCGAATCCAACGCCCAGCAAGTCACCAAGGTGCGCGGCATCCTCGAAGGCATGGGCCTCGAAATCGCCAACCCGGACGAAGCGCGCGAAATCCTCTCGCTCAAGGGCGGGGACAAGGTGGCGTTCTAAGCAATATTCGGGCGTCGTAACATCACCGTTCGTTCCCGCGAAAGCGGGAGCCCAGTTCTTTGGCCAAGGGCTGGGTCCCCGCTTCCGCGGGGACAAACGGAAAATTCGTTGCTCTTCGGCTTGCGAGACCCTCCTATAAGTCGGGAGGATTCGCGCGGCCATGGGCTCCCTCGACACCATCAGTCTCGCCATCCTGCTCGGCAGCCTGCTGATGCTGGCCGGTATCCTGTCGAGCCTGATCGCGCTGCGCTTCGGCGCGCCGCTGCTGCTGGTGTTTTTGCTGGTCGGCATTCTGGCCGGCGAGGGCGGGCCGGGCGGCCTCAAATTCAGCGACGTGCGCACCGCCTATACCGTCGGCTCGATCGCGCTGGCGCTCATCCTGTTCGACGGCGGCCTGCGAACCAAGCTTGCCACCTTCCGCAACGTGCTGGCGCCGGCGGTGACGCTGGCGACCGCCGGCGTGCTGGTCACCACGCTCATCACCGCGCCCATTGCCAAGCTGGCGCTCGGTCTCGGCTGGATCCAGGCACTACTGGTCGGCGCGGTGGTGGCGTCCACCGACGCGGCGGCAGTGTTCCTGCTGATCAATGCCGGCGGCTTGCGCCTGCGCCCGCGCGTGCGCGCGACGCTGGAAGTCGAATCCGGGACCAACGATCCCTTCGCCGTGTTCCTGTCGCTGCTGCTAGTGGAAATGCTGCTGGTCGGCGATCAAAGCTGGTCGCACGCGCTGGTGACCTTTCTGCAAGATACCGTGCTCGGTTGTGTCATCGGCTATGCCGGCGGGCGCATCATCATCCTGGTGCTCAACCGGGTCGCGCTTGCCCAAGGCCTGCACGCGCCGTTCGTGGCAGTGGGCGCCGTGGTCCTCTTCGCCTTTGCCAACGCGCTGCACGCCTCGGGTTTCCTCGCGGTCTATCTTGCCGGCCTTGTCGTTGGCAACCGGCAGACGCGCGCGCACAATTCAATCGTCGTGTTTCTCGACGCCATCACCTGGCTGGCGCAGATCGTCATGTTCGTGCTGCTCGGCCTGCTGGTTTGGCCGCATCGCCTCGCCGACACCGTGGTCGGCGCCATTCTGGTGGCGATGGTGCTGATGCTGATCGGGCGGCCGGCGGCGGTGTTTCTCTGCCTTGCGCCGTTTGGGTTTCAACCCAAGGAAAAGCTGTTCATCTCCTGGGTCGGCTTGCGCGGTGCCGTCGGCATTTTCCTCGCTTCCATCCCGCTGCTGGTCGGGCTGCCGGCGGCCTACCTTTATTTCGACGTTGCCTTCGTGGTGGTGCTGTCCTCGCTGCTGGTGCAGGGCTGGACGGTGGCGCTTGCCGCCCGCAAGCTCGATATGTCGTTCGCCCGCAACGATCCGCTGCCGCGCCGCATCGAACTCGATCTGCCCGGCCAGTTGGAACGGGAAATCGTCGGCTATCCGGTGCCGGCCAACAGCCCGTTCCTGCGCCGCGGTCTGATCCCGAACTGGGCGCGGCCGACGCTCATCGTGCGCAAGGAACAGATTCTCACGCCGGCTGAAGCCCATCCGGTGCGCGAAGGCGATTACGTCTACCTCTTGGCGCCGCCGGAAAAGGCGCAGGCGCTCGACCGCTTCTTCGTCAACATGCCGCCACCGGCCGCGCCCGATCCGCGTTTGCTCGGCGATTTCTTCGTGCCGGGCGAGGCCACGCTCGGCGCGCTGGCGGAGATCTACGGGTTGCAGATCGCAGCCGAACACACCGAGATCGCGCTCGCCGATCATTTCGCCCGTGAACTTGGCCACATGCCGCGTCAGGGCGACATCGTCAAGCTCGGCGCGATTGCGTTGCTGGCGCACAAAGTGGAGTGGGGCAAGGTCACGACCGTCGGCCTGCGCCTCGCCGAGCCGGAAACGGACACGACTTTGCCCGGACGTCTTAAGGCGATGTGGCTTCGAATTCAGAAATACTTGGGCTAGCGCCGCGCCAGCGCCGGCAGGCTCTGCACCGCCCGGGCGCCGCCGAACAACACCGCGGTCCAGAACATGTCGCCGGCAACCGTCGTCTGCAGGAACGGCAGCGCGGCGACGTAGCACTCTGTCAGGCCTTGCCAATCGAGGCTGTACATGCCGCTGAAGGCCCAGACGGCGAAGTTCGACGCCGCGAAGAAAATGAGCGAGCAGGGCAGCATCACCGCGAACGCAACTGGCGCGCCGCGCCAGCGCCGCGAGGCCATGCCGGCAAAGGCCGGCAGCGTGATGGCTGCGTAAACGATCAGCGCCACGCGCCAGTCGTCGGGGCCCATGGTCATGCCCGAGAGCGCCATGGCGGCGAGTGGCACGATCGGCGAAAGGGCCGCACTGCGCAGCATGCGCCCGGCAAACAGCGCGCTCGCCGCCACCGGCATGAAGCCCGGGGCGTGCGGCAACAGCCGCGCCACCACGTCGAAGCCGATCAGGAAAGCGACCAGCAACAGGTCCGTCCAGAAGACGTTGGGCGTGCGACGGTGTGTCGGCGTCTTGGCGAGCATCGGGCGGTGTCCTTGGCTGTCGTGGCGAATATCACTCTATCACGGCGGCAACCTTGCTTTCCACCCATTCGGCGACGATTGCCGCGAGCGCGTCGAGCCCGTCGGTGAGCGCCGCAGGGCCGGGTTGCAGGATCAGCGCCGATTTGACCTCGCGCAGGAAACCGTTGGCGACCGCGGGAATCTGGGCGAAACCGGGGCGGGCGGCGACCTTGGCGGGGACGAATTTCTTGCCGCACCAGGAGCCGATGACGATATCGGGCCGCGCGGCGATCACGTCGCCGGCCGAGACGATGCGGTCCTTGGCGTTCTTGCGCGCGGCAAGCTCGGGAAACACCTCGACGCCGCCGGCGGCGCCGATCAGTTCCGACACCCAATGGATGCCGGAAATCATCGGCTCGTCCCATTCCTCGAAATAGACTCGCGGGTGGTGAGGCAGCCGCGCGCTGCGGTCATGGACTTCGTTGACGCGCGCGGCGAGCTTTGCCGCCAGCGTCTCGGGTTTCTCGTTCGCGTCGACCAGTGCGCCGACCGTGCGGATCATGTCGAGAATGCCGGCGATGTCGCGCTGGTTGAAAGCATGCACCGCGACATTGGCGCGGATCAATTCGGCGACGATGTCGGCCTGCAGGTCGGAAAAAGCCAGAACCAGGTCGGGCTTCAACGCCAATATCTTCGGCACGTCGGCGGTTATGAAGGCGGAGACGCGCGGCTTTTCCTTTCTCACTTGCGGCGGGCGTACCGCATAGCCGGAGACACCGATGATGCGCCGCTCTTCACCGAGGAGGTAGAGCGTTTCCACGGTCTCTTCGGTGAGGCAGACGATTCGTTGGGGAGGGAACATAAATTAAGTGTAGCCCAAACGCGGCCGATGGTTATGCGTTCAACATCTCAACCCCGCCGGTTCCGACCACGCGCCCGTTGTCGAGTCGCACCACGCGGCTGGCGATCTGGCGCACCTCGCCGGCGTCGTGGCTGACATAGACCATGGGCACTTTCGCCTCGTCGCGCAGGCGTTGCAGATAGGGCAGGATGTCCTGCTTGCGGCGCTCGTCGAGCGAAGCCAGCGGCTCATCGAGCAGCAGCAGGCGCGGCCGCATCAGCAGCGCGCGGCCGACGGCGACGCGCTGGCGTTCGCCGCCGGAGAGCTTGCCGGGACGGCGATCGAGAAATGGGCCGATATCGAGCAATTCGACCACATGCGCGAAGGCTTTCTCGTCGCCGGGATGTCCGCCCATCCAGCGGCCATAAGTGAGGTTGTGCTGCACCGACAGATGCGGAAACAGCCGCCCTTCCTGGAACACATAGCCGATGCGCCGCCGCCAGGCCGGCACGTCGATGCGCGCGGCGTCGTCGAACAGCACATCATCGTCGAGCACGATGCGGCCGCTATCGGGTTTAACCAATCCGGCGATCATGTTGACCAGGCTGGTCTTGCCGGCGCCGGACGGACCAAACAGCGCGGTGACGCCGGACTCGCCGGCAAACAGAATGCTGAGCCTGAATTCGCCGAGTTGCTTTTCGACCTCGACGACAAGCATCTTACACCCCGTGAATGCGCGCCGAGGCGCGGCGCGTAAACCACTCCGACGCGATCAGCGCGCCGAGCGAGATGATGACGGCGACGAGGACGAGATGCAGCGCGGCGATGTCGCCGCCTGGCACCTGCGTCAGCGTGTAGATCGCCGCCGAAATGGTTTGCGTCTCGCCTGGGATATTGGAGACGAAGGTGATGGTGGCGCCGAATTCGCCCAGCGCGCGCGCGAATGCAAGCATGGCGCCGGCGATGATGCCGGGCAGCATCAGAGGCAGCGTGATGGTGATGAATACCCACATCCAGTTGGCGCCGAGCGTTGAGGCGGCCTCCTCCAACCGCGCGTCGATCGCCTCGATCGACAGGCAGATCGCCCGCACCATCAGCGGAAACGCCATGACCCCGCAGGCCAGCGCAGCGCCGGTCCAGCGGAACGAGAATACGATGCCGAAATTCCGGTCAAGAAAGGCGCCGAGCGGTGCCTTGCGGCCGAGCGTGATGAGCAGCAGATAGCCGGTGACGACCGGCGGCAGCACCAGCGGCAGGCAGACGACCGCCTCGAGCAGCGCCTTGCCCCAGAAATGCGTGCGCGCGAGCAGCATGGCGATGGCGATGCCGAACGGCAGCGCCACCAGCGTCGCCACGACGGCGATGCGTAAGGACAACGCGATCGCCGTCCAATCCTCCAGGGTTAGATGCAGCACGCGCTATGACGCCTGCGGCGGCACCAGGAAGCTGAAGCCGTATTTTTCGAAGATGGCCTTCGCCCCTTGCGTGCGCAGGAATTTGAAATAGCGTCCGACATCGGCGTTCTTGCTCGCCGCAATTTCCGCCACCGGATAGGTCACCGGCTTGTGCGAAGCCTCCGGGAAAGCGCCAACGATCTTCACCTTCGGTTCGATCTTGGCGTCGGTCTCGTAGACGATGCCGAGAGGGGTTTCGCCGCGCGCGACGAATGCAAGCGTTGCTCGTACGTTTTCGCCTTGCGCCAGCTTCGGCTCCGCCGCCGCCCAGGCGCCGAGCCATTCAAGCGCCGCCTTGGCGTAAAGCCCGGCCGGCACGGCTTTGGTATCGGCAACCGCGATGCGGCCGCTGCCTGCGAGCTTGGCGATGTCAAAGCCTTTGTCGATCTTGATATCGCCGAGTTTGGAATCCTTCGGCGCGATCAGCACCAGCCGGTTGCCCAAGAGGTTCACGCGCGTGTCGGTCTTGATCAGCTTGTGCTCGGCCAGATAGTCCATCCATTTTAGATCGGCAGACACAAACACATCGGCGGGCGCGCCCTGCTCGATCTGCTTGGCGAGCGCTGAGCTTGCGGCATAGCTCGCCACCACCTTGACGCCGGTCGCCTTGGTGAAAGCGGCGTCGGCGTCGTCGAGTGCGTTCTTCATCGAGGCGGCGGCAAAGACGGTGAGGGCGTCTTGCGCCGTGGCCGGCTGCGGCGTGGCGGCGACCGCCGCGATCAGGCTGAGAATGGTGAATAGCCGTGCAAACATGGCGGTTCTCCTCGGGCCGAAAAGGCGCCGGGCCGGCGTCAAAACAGGGTTGGGATTGACTGGAACCGTCGTTCCGTCGTCGCGGCCCACGTCACGGTGGGCCGTGCGTCTGCGCCAGCCTAGCAAGTCTCCCGCACCGAGGTAAAGTCCGCATCGGGGAAGGAAACACGAATGGCGACAGCCGCGCCCATCGAAGGTGAATTCGATTACATCATCGGCGGTGCGGGCAGTGCCGGCTGCGTGCTGGCGAACCGTCTCTCGGCCGATGCGCGCAACCGCGTCCTGCTGCTCGAGGCCGGCGGCCGCGACAACTGGATCTGGTACCACATTCCGGTCGGCTATCTGTTCGCCATCGGCAATCCGCGCTCGGACTGGATGTTCAAGACGGACCCGCAGTCAGGGCTCAACGGCCGCAGTCTGAATTATCCGCGCGGCAAGGTGATCGGCGGTTCCTCGGCGATCAACGCCATGGTCTATATGCGCGGCCAGGCCGGCGACTACGACCACTGGCGCCAGTTGGGGCTGCCCGGCTGGTCGTGGGACGACGTGAAGCCGTATTTCCGCAAGATGACGGACCACTTTCTTGGGCCGAATGAACATCACAGCGCTGGCGGCGAGTGGCGCGTGGAATTTCCCCGCCTGCGCTGGGACATCATCGACGCCTGGCGCGAGGCCGCCGCGCAATACGGCATTCCCAAGGTCGCCGACTTCAACACCGGCGACAACGAAGGCTCCTGCTATTTCCACGTCAACCAGAAGCGCGGGCGGCGCTGGTCGGCGGCGCGCGGCTTCCTGAAGCCGGTGCTCGGGCGGCAGAATCTGCGGCTGGAAACCGGCTGCCTGGTCGAAGGTCTTACGTTCAACGGCAAGCGCGTGAGCGGCGTGCGCTTCCGCCAGAATGGCGTCGCGCGCACCGCGTCATGCCGTGGCGAGGTCATCATGGCCGCGGGCTCGATCGGATCGCCGCAGATCATGATGCTGTCGGGCATCGGGCCTGCGGGCGATCTGGCGCAGCTCGGTATCACCTCGGTCGCCGACCGGCCGGGCGTCGGCGCCAACCTGCACGACCATCTGCAACTGCGCATGATCTACAAGGTGAGCGGCATCCGCACGCTCAACGAGATGTATTCCTCGCTCGCGCAGCGCGCCGGCATGGGGCTCAATTACGCGCTGTTCCGCCGCGGGCCGCTGACCATGGCGCCGTCGCAGCTCGGCGCCTTCACCAAGTCCGATCCGCTGCTCGATCGCGCCAATCTGCAGTATCACATCCAGCCGCTGTCGCTCGACAAGTTCGGCGATCCGCTGCATCCGTTCCCGGCTTTCACGGCGAGCGTCGCCAATGTGCGGCCGACCAGCCGCGGCTGGCTGAAGCTGAAATCGGCAAATCCTGAGGATGCGCCGTCGATCAATCCGAATTACCTGGCGACGGTGGATGACCGGCGCGTGGCCGCCGAATCGATCCGCATTACCCGAAAGATTTCGGCGCAGCCGGCGCTGAAACCCTATTCGCCGCACGAATATCTGCCGGGGATGCAGGTACGCGACAGCGACGAGAGGGCGCTGGAAAAAGCCGCCGGCGACATCGGCACCACGATCTTCCATCCGGTCGGCACCGCGCGCATGGGTCGGCCCGAAGATCCCAACGCCGTGGTCGACGCGCGATTGCGCGTCATCGGCCTCGATGGCCTGCGCGTCGTCGACGCCTCGGTGATGCCGTCGATCACCTCGGGCAATACCAATTCGCCGACCATGATGATCGCGGAAAAGGGCGCGGAGATGGTCCTGCAGGATGCCAGGCGCTGATCATTTTCGCGCCGTAACGATATAAGCGCGGATTTTGCCTTCGATCGGGCCCGGCCCGAAGCGCTTGGCGACTGCTTCGGCCGCCTTGGCTGTTGCGGCGTCGAGGCCGGGAGCGCCGCGTTCCTCGATTTCCAGCTTGAGCGGCGAGCCCTGGCAGTAGGCCATGGCAGCAGTTTCCGCCGACTCTGCGCGGCTCACCGCCTCCATCGGCTCGATCGTTGCGTTCCTAAATCCGGCCTTCTTCAGATCGGCGCGGATCAAGTTGTTGTCGTGGAAGCCGTGCGGGGTGCGCTGCATGAATTGCGGCGGATTGCGCGGAAACGCGTCGGCAAGCGCCCGCATGATCACGTCGACAAACTCGTTGGCTTCGATCTTGTCCCACACGTTGAAAATATAGCTGCCGCCATCCTTCAGCACTCGGCGCGCCTCGCCATAGCCTTTGACCTTGTCGGGAAAAAACATCATACCGAACTGGCAGACGACGGCATCGAAACCGGCGTCGGGGAAGGGCAAGGCCAGGGCGTCTGCCGTGCGCCACTCGACGCGTCCGCCGCTTTGCCGGGTTTTTGCATGGTCGATCATCGGTTGATTCAAGTCGGTGGCGACGATCTCCGCCTCGGGCAACGCCGCCGCAACCGCGCGCGTCACCACGCCGGTGCCGGCGGCGACTTCCAGAATGCGTCGCGGACGGAGTGTCGCAAGCCGGCGTGCGATGTCGGCTGCGTAAGGTTCGAAGATGAGGGGAACGAAAAAACGGTCGTAGATTTCCGGAATCGACCCGGTGAATTGCTTGTCCGTCGCCGGCATCGGACAGCTCCGTTGCGAAAGCCCGGCGACGCTAGCGCTTGCCGGCGACTTAGGGCAAGGCCTTCAAATGCCGGATCGGCCGGCCCGGCGCGATGGCCTGCGCGGCGGCGACAATGGCGTTGGCATCGATGCCGTAATGCTCGTAGAGCTCGGCGAGCGAACCGGTCTGGCCGAAATGCTCGACCCCTAACGAACGCGCGCGGTGGCCGTTGACCGCGCCGAGCCAGGCGAGTGTCGCCGGGTGTCCGTCGATGACCGTGACGATGCCGCAATGCGCCGGCACATCGGCCAAAAGCCGCTCGATGTGCGAGCGCGCATGCACTAGGCCGCGCTCGCGCGCGCGCTGCGCAGCAGTCCAGCCGGCGTTGAGCCGGTCGGCGGAGGTCACCGCGAGCAAGCCGACGTCGCGGCGGTCTTCCGCCATGAGGCCGATGGCTTCGATTGCTTCCGGCGCAATGGCGCCGGTGTAAGCCACGACGACCTGGCAGTTCGGCCCCGGCTTGCGCATCCAATAGGCGCCGTCGACGACTTGCTGGCGTAGGTCGTCCGTCATCTCGCGCTGGATCTGCTCGATCGGCCGCGTCGACAGCCGCAGGTAAACCGAGCCGCCGGTCTCGTCGCGCAGCCAGTTTCTCTCGGAGACTTCGCCGCCGCCCTTCTGCATATATGCGAAGGCCCAGGCCATGATCGCGGCAAGTTCATCGACATAGGCCGGCTCGAAGCTGGCGAGGCCGTCCTGCGCGATGCCGATCAGCGGTTCGGCGATCGACTGGTGCGCGCCGCCTTCGCCGGCGAGCGTGATGCCTGACGGCGTCGCCACCAGCATGAAGCGGGCGTCCTGGTAGCAGGCGTAGTTGAGCGCATCGAGGCCGCGCGCGATGAACGGATCGTAGACCGTGCCGATTGGCAGCAGCCGCTCGCCATTGATCGAGTGCGACAGGCCGAGCGCCGACAGCACGATGAACAGGTTGTTCTCGGCGATGCCGAGTTCGATGTGCTGGCCCTTGCGGCGAGAATTCCCAGGTGAAGGTCGAGGGAATGTGCTCGCTCTTGAAGGTGTCGGCCATCGTCTCGCGCGCGAACAATCCGCGCCGGTTGACCCACGGTCCGAGATTGGTGGAGACGGTCACGTCTGGCGAGGTGGTGACGATGCGCCTGGCGAAGTCGTTGTCGCCGCGGCCGATCTCGTTGAGCAGCGCGCCGAATCCGGTCTGCGTCGAGGTTACGGCCTGCGGCGCAACCTTCAGCTCCGCCGGCACTTCGATCCGCGGTGCCTTCAGCCGCCGTTCGCCCGGCGCGGCAAAGGGCACACGGCCGAGAAAATCATTCAGCCGCTCCGCCGGTAGCGTCAGGCCCTCGAACGCATCCCACTCATGCCCGGGTCGCACGTTCATTGCCTGGCGGAACGTTTCCATCTGCGCCGGCGTCATCAGGCCGGCGTGGTTGTCCTTGTGGCCGGCCATGGGCAGGCCGAAGCCCTTGACCGTGTAGGCGATGAAGCAGGTCGGCGTGTCGCTGTCGGCGGCGCGGAAGGCTTCGAGCAGCGAAGGCAAGTCGTGTCCGCCGAGATTGTTCATCAACGCGGCAAGTTCCGTATCCGAGCGCTTCTCGATCAGCCGTGACACATCGCCTTGGTCGCCGATCTCGTCGTTGAGCCGCTTGCGCCAGGCGGCGCCCCCGGCAAACACCAGCGCCGAATAAAGCTGGTTCGGACAGTTGCTGATCCATTCGCGCAAGCGCTCGCCGCCCGGCTCCTTGAACGCGGCCTGCTGCAGCGAGCCATATTTCAAAATGACGACGTTCCAGCCGAAATTCTTGAACAGCTGCTCGTAGCGTTCCCACAGGCCCTCGCGCACCACGGCATCGAGGCTCTGCCGGTTGTAGTCGATGACCCACCAGCAATTGCGCATGCCCTGCTTCCAGCCTTCGAGCAGCGCCTCGAAGATGTTGCCTTCGTCGAGCTCGGCGTCGCCGATGAGCGCGATCATGCGTCCTTCGGGGCGGTTCAAGCCCCAGCCGTGCGCGCGCACATAGTCCTGCACCAGCGAGGAAAACAAAGTCTGCGCCACGCCCAGAGCCCACCGAGCCGGTGGAGAAATCGACGTCGTCGGCGTCCTTGGTGCGCGACGGGTAGCTCTGCGCGCCCTTGTAGCCGCGGAAGGCTTCCAATCTCTCTTTGCGTCTGTTTGCCGAGCAGATACTGGATGGCGTGGAAGATCGGCGAAGCATGCGGCTTCACCGCCACGCGGTCCTGCGGCCGCAGCACGGCGAAATAGAGCGCGGTCATGATGGTGGCGAGCGAGGCGGAGGAGGCCTGATGGCCGCCGACCTTCAGCCCGTCGTCGTTTGCGCGCAAATGATTGGCGTTGTGGATGGTCCAGCTCGCCAGCCACAGCACCTTCTTTTCCAGTTGGCGAAGGACGCCGAGATCGTCAGGCATGATCGGTGCTTATACACCAAACACGTGCCGCAGGTCAGCGCGCCGCCGCCTTGGCGTTGGCCGGCGCGTCGAGCACGTTTTTGCAGGCTGCCGGCAGGTCGGCGAGCGTCGAGCGCCTTGGGCGGCTTGGCCGGCTCGGGGTGCGGCTTGGGATGCAGCACCTTGTCGGAGAACCAGTAGTCGAGCTCCTTGCCGCAGCCGTCCCCGCCCGGCACCGGCGGCTGCTTGCGGCAATTGGGCGAGTCGGCCGGACATTTCAGCCGCACATGGATGTGATCGGCGTGGCCGTACCAGGGACGCACCTTGTCCATCCAGCTATCGGCCTTCTTGTCCTTGACGCGGCACAGTTCCTTCTTGATCGCGGCATTGACCAGCACGCGCTCGACTTCCGGCTGCTCCGCCGCCGTCTTGATGAAAGAGACGTCCGGCCGGCGTCCAGGTCTTCGGATTGATATGCAAGCCGTCGGCGGCGACGAGATTGCTGGCGGAGATCGTGTCGCGCTCCTCCTTGCTCAGCGTATGGTCGGGCTCCGGCATGAACCAGATGTCCACGTCGAGGCCGATCTGGTGGCTCATGTGTCCGAACGGCAGCGGGCCGCCGCGCGGCTGCGCCATATCGCCGATCAGGATGCCGTGCCAGCCGGTGGCCTTGGCGGCGAGCGGGGCGAAGCGCTCGAGGAACCTGATCAATTCAGGATGGCCCCAGTTGCGGTTGCGCGACACGCGCATCACCTGCCAGTTCGGCCCGGTGACCGGCAGTTCGACGCCGCCTTGCAGGCAGCCGCGCGGGTAGTAGCCGATCGCCATGGCCTTGCCGAGGCTCGGCAGCTCGGCATGCGGAAAACAGTTGTTTCGCCGGCCTGCTTGTTCCTCGGCCATTTCGGGCTTTGCCGGCGGCATCGGGATGTTGGTGAGCGTGACCGGCGCCGGCCGGCGCAGGGGCGGCGACAACTGGCGCCGGTGCGGGAGCCGGTGGTGGAGCGACGACCACGGCCGAGGGCTGCGGTGCGGCGGCAGGCGGGCACGTGCCACGGGCGGCGGCAACGGCGCCGATGTCACCGGCGCAGGCGCCGGCGAATCGGGAACCGGCGCGGCGACCGCGGCGCGGCTGGTCGGCGGTGGCGCGCGCAGCCGGCGCTTGCGCGACCGCAATCCGGTCGGCGACGGCAAAGCCGCCGGCGATCAGCACGAAACTGAGGGCGGATGCAGCGATGATTCTGCTCATCATGGCCTGCCGATCTAACGATTCCGGCCGCGCCTGTCAGGTTAAATGCGCGGGATGGTTTAGGCGGCACGGCTCGCGGCGAGCTCGGCCGGGCGCCGGTAGTCGCCGAAAACGTCAATCCGGCCAACTACTTTTATGGTTAATCCACCCTTTACAAACGGGCCGCGGGCGGGCGATGCTAGGCGCGTGGCACGTGCGAGGTGGGGTTGGGTCATGCGTTATATCGGCATCACCGCTTTGTGCGCGCTGCTGTGGCTTTCGGCGCCGGCCAAGGCCGAGATTGTCGTCAATATCAGCAAATCCCAGCAGCGCCTCGCCGTGCTCCATCGACGGCACGGAGCTCTATCGCTGGCCGGTGTCCACCGGGCGGCGCGGCCATGTAACGCCGAGCGGAACCTTCCATCCGATAAGGCTCGAGCGACATTGGTATTCGCGCCAGTACGAACTGACGCCGATGCCGTGGGCGATGTTCTTCTTCCGCGGCTACGCGGTGCACGGCACCATGGAAGCCTACAATCTCGGCCACGTCGCCTCGCATGGTTGCGTGCGCCTGCGCCCGGACCATGCCGCGACGCTGTTCTCCGCTGGTGCACAAGCGCAAGCTGTCGGAGACCAGGATCGTGGTGCGCGACGGCCCGCTGCCGCCGATGCCGGGCGCGGTGCCGATGGCCGAGGCCAGCCCCGATGCAAAGCGGGCGAAAGCGGCGGACGCTGTCGCGGAACAACGTGCCGGCGCGCCTGACGACGCTGGCGCCGTCGATGTCGCCGTCAACGCCAAGGCGCATCGCGATCTCGCGGCGCTGCGCGGCAACGATGTCGAGGTTACCCTCGCCGCGCACGCACATGCGGAATTGCCGCGGCGCGCGCGAACGCGCGTCGTCGCTGCAAATGGCGCGCGGCGACGAGGCCGCGGTGCTGCGCTCGCGGCAAGCCTGGCTCAACGGCCTGGCGCACAAATACGGTTTCAAAAACTGGTAGTGCGAACTTTAAGGTGCTAGTGCCCGCGCCGCTTGCGCGTGCGCGCGGCCTTGCGGGCCGAGCGGGAACGTGCCGCCGCCGAGCGCCGCGCCGAAGCGCGCCCGCCCAGCCGTCCGCCTTTGCGCGATGAAGCGTGGCTTACTTTGTGGCCGCGGCCGGAACCGCTTTTCTTGCCGCCACCGGTTTCCTTGTTCACCGTCGCCCAGGCGCGTCGCTCGGCTTCGCGGCGCGAGATGCCGCGCCGCTCGTAGCCTTTTTCGATGTGACGCACCTTGCGTTTCTGCTTGTTGCTGTAGCTGGCCTTGCTGCCGCGCGGCATGGATGTCTCCTCCGTGATTACACCGAGGCATGAACGCGCGAAATTGCCGCATAGTTCCGTGCCGCTGACCTACACATCCACCTTCAGCGCGGCGATGAACGCCTCCTGCGGAATATCGACCTTGCCGAACTGCCGCATGCGCTTTTTGCCTTCCTTCTGCTTGTCGAGCAGCTTGCGTTTGCGTGTGGCGTCGCCGCCGTAGCACTTGGCGGTGACGTCCTTGCGGAAGGCGCGCACGGTCTCGCGCGCGATGATCTTGCCGCCGATCGCCGCCTGGATCGGCACCTGGAACATGTGCGGCGGGATCAGCTCCTTCAGCTTCTCGGCCATCGCCCGCCCGCGTGACTTCGGCGCGGGTGCGATGCACCAGCATGGAGAGCGCGTCGACCGCCTCGCCGTTCACCAGCATCTGCAGCTTGACCAGGTCGGCTTCCTTGTAGTCGGTGAGGTGATAGTCGAATGAGGCATAGCCGCGCGACACGGATTTGAGCCGGTCGTAGAAATCGAACACTACTTCGTTGAGCGGCAGGTCGTAGCGCACCATGGCGCGGCTGCCGACGTAGGTGAGTTCCTTCTGCGCGCCGCGCCGCTCCTGGCAGAGCTTGAGCACGGAGCCGAGATATTCGTCGGGCGTGAGGATGGTCGCCTCGATCCACGGCTCCTGCATCTCCGCGATCTGCATCACGTCCGGCATGTCCACCGGATTGTGGATTTCGATCTCGCGGCCGTCGCGCAGCTTCATCTTGTAGATGACCGAGGGCGCGGTGGCGATCAAGTCGAGATTGAATTCGCGCGACAGCCGCTCCTGGATGATTTCCAGATGCAACAGGCCGAGGAAGCCGCAGCGGAAGCCGAAGCCGAGCGCGGCGGAGGTTTCCATCTCGTAGGTGAAGCTCGCGTCGTTGAGGCGCAGCTTGCCCATGGCCGCGCGCAGATCCTCGAACTGCGCGGCATCGACCGGAAACAGCCCGCAGAACACCACCGGAATCGCCGGGCGAAAGCCGGGCAGCGGCTCGTCCACCGGATTGCGCTCGTCGGTGATGGTGTCGCCGACGCGAGTGTCGGCCACTTCCTTGATCGAAGCGGTGAGCATGCCGATCTCGCCAGGGCCGAGCTCGTCAACGAGGGTCAGTTTTGGCGTGAACACGCCGACGCGGTCGATCTCATAGCCGGCGTCGATGCCGATCATGCGGATGCGCTGGCCCTTCTTCAGCACGCCGTCAACGACTCGCACCAGCACGACGACGCCGAGATAGGCGTCGTACCAGCTGTCGACCAGCAACGCCTTGAGCGGCGCGTCATGGTCGCCCTTCGGCGGTGGCAGCCGCGTGACAATCGCTTCGAGTACTTCCGGCACGCCTTCGCCGGTCTTGGCGGATATCATCAGCGCGTTCGACGCGTCGAGCCCGATCACGTCCTCGATCTGTTTCTTCACCTGCTCGGGCTCGGCCGCCGGCAGGTCGACCTTGTTGAGCACCGGCACGATTTCGTGGCCGGCGTCGATGGCGTGATAGACGTTGGCGAGCGTCTGCGCCTCGACGCCCTGGCTCGCGTCCACCACCAGGAGCGAGCCTTCAACGGCGGCCAGCGAGCGGTTGACCTCATAGGCGAAGTCGACATGACCGGGGGTGTCGATCAGGTTGAGGATGTAGTCCTTGCCGTCGCGCGCCTTGTATTTGAGCCGCACGGTCTGCGCCTTGATGGTGATGCCGCGCTCGCGCTCGATATCCATCGAATCGAGCACCTGCTCCTTCATTTCGCGCTGCTCGAGCCCGCCGGTGAGCTGGATCAGCCGGTCGGCGAGCGTCGATTTGCCGTGGTCGATATGCGCGACGATGGAGAAATTGCGGATATTCTGGATCGGGACCGCCGTCATGGCGGCGAGATAACACTCGGATTCGCCTCCTACAAGTCAACCAACGGCCCTGCGGCAAAAACTCCGTTCATTCCCGCGAAAGCGGGAATCCAGTCTAAACTTGCTGTGTTTCGCACCTTGGCTTAGCTGGGTCCCCGCTTCCGCGGGGACGAACGGGGATTGGTGTCTGGATGACGTTTAACCCGCCCGCCGCCATCGGACGCCTGCACGGCGCGCTCAGCGATCCGGCGCGGCGCGAGCGCAGCGTCGTGCTGGCGCTCGCGGTCTACGTCGCGGTGTGGACGCTTTACGGCACCATCGCCAAATCGAGCCAAGGCCTGCACGACGACATGATCGAGCTCCTCGATTGGTCGCAGCACCTGGCGCTGGGCTACAAGCACCCGCCGTTCGCCGCCTGGGTGGTGCGGCTGTGGTTCACCGTGTTTCCGGTCGCCGGCTGGTCCTATTATCTCCTCGCCATGCTGATGCCGGCGATTGCGCTGTGGATCGTCTGGCGGCTGTCGGCCGATTATCTCGACACCGAGAAGCGTATCTTCGGCCTGGCGCTGCTGACGCTGGTGCCGTTCTTCAGTTTCCATGCGCTGAAATTCAACGTGAACACCGTGCTGATGCCGCTGTGGGCTGCGACCACATGGTGGTTCCTGCGCTCTTATGCGACGCGCAGCGCGACTTACGCCGCGCTCGCCGGACTTGCCGCCGCTTGCGCCATGTTGGGCAAATACTGGTCGGTCTTTCTGATCGCCGGTCTCGTCGTTGCCGCGCTGATCGACCGCCGCCGCGGCGCCTATTTCCGCTCGGCGGCGCCATGGATCACGATTGCCGTCGGCCTGATTGTGCTGGCGCCGCATCTGATCTGGCTCAAGCAGAACGACTTCGCGCCGTTTGCCTACGCCGTGGGCGTTCACGGTGAAAAGCCGTTCGCCGAAACTATGCGGGCCGCGCTCGGTTATCTGGCCGGCTCCGCCGGCTATGTGGCGGTGCCGGTGGTCATCGCGCTGATCGCGGGACGCCCTAATCGCGCGGCGCTTGCCGACATGACCTGGCCCACGGACGCGGACCGACGACTCGTCGCGGCGGCGTTTTGGGCGCCGCTGTTGCTGCCGGTCGCGGCCGCGCTCGCCAGCGGCACCGATATCACCTCGCTGTGGTCGATGTCGGCCTGGACACTGTTGCCGGTCGTGCTGCTGTCGCCGAAGGAAATGACGATTTCAGCCGCCGACACGCGCCGGCTCCTCGCCTTCGCGGCAGCGCTGCCGTTCGTGATGGTCGCCGCCTCGCCGCTGATCCTGTGGTGGATCGAACGGCACGCGCACTGACGGTCGTCTCAGTACCGGTAGTGATCGGCCTTGAAGGGCCCAGCTTGCGGCACGCCGATATAATCGGCCTGATCCTTGCGCAGCTCGGTCAGTTTGACGCCAATCTTGGCGAGATGCAGCCGCGCCACCTTCTCGTCCAGCGTCTTCGGCAGCACATAGACCTTCTTGCCGTATTTGCCGTTGCTGTTGTTGGCGTAAAGCTCGATCTGCGCCAGCGTCTGGTTGGTGAACGAGGCCGACATCACGAAGCTCGGATGCCCCATGGCGTTGCCGAGGTTGACCAGGCGCCCTTCCGACAGCAGGACGATGCGGTGCTTGTCGCGGGAACTCGATCTCGTCGACCTGCGGCTTGATGTTGGTCCACTTCAGGTTCTTGAGATGCGCAATCTGGATCTCGTTGTCGAAGTGACCGATGTTGCAGACGATGGCGCGGTCCTTCATCTTGCGCATGTGCTCGATGGTGATGATGTCCTTGTTGCCGGTGGCGGTGACGAAGATGTCGGCGATTGGCGCCGCGTCCTCCATGGTCACCACCTGATAGCCTTCCATCGCCGCCTGCAGCGCGCAGATCGGATCGACTTCCGAGACCATCACGCGGCAGCCGGCCTGGCGTAAGCTGGCGGCCGAGCCTTTGCCGACGTCGCCGAAGCCCGCAACCATCGCCACCTTGCCCGACATCATCACGTCGGTGCCGCGGCGGATGCCGTCCACCAGCGATTCGCGGCAGCCGTAGAGATTGTCGAACTTCGACTTGGTGACGCTGTCGTTGACGTTGATCGCCGGGAACAGCAGCGTGCCGGCCTTCTCCATGTCGTAGAGCCGGTGCACGCCGGTTGTGGTCTCTTCCGAAACGCCTTTGATGGCCTTGGCGAGCCCGGCGAAGTAGCCCTTCGGCTTTTCCTTCAGCGTCTTCTTGATCAGCGCGAAGAAGATTTCCTCTTCTTCCGAATTGTGCTGGTCGAGGAACACCGGGTCATGGTGTTCGGCGCGGTAGCCCTGATGCACGAACATAGTGGCGTCGCCGCCGTCGTCGAGGATCATGTTCGGCGTGCCGCCGCCGTGCCAGTCGAACAGCTTGGCGGTGTAGTCCCAGTAATCCTTCAGGCTCTCGCCCTTGACCGCGAACACCGGAATGCCGGCAGCCGCAATCGCGGCGGCGGCATGGTCCTGCGTCGAATAGATGTTGCATGACACCCAGCGCACGTCGGCGCCGAGCGCGGTGAGCGTCTCGATCAGCACTGCGGTCTGGATGGTCATGTGCAGGGAGCCGGCGATGCGCGCGCCCTTCAGCGGCTGCTTCGGCCCGTATTCCTCGCGCGTCGCCATCAGGCCGGGCATTTCCGTCTCGGCGAGCGAGATTTCCTTGCGGCCGAATTCGGCGAGCGAGATGTCCTTGACGATGTAGTCGGCGGCGGAGGCGGCCTTGGGTTTGGCGGAGGCGGTCATGACGGTCCTGTGCAACTGGCAAAAAAGGGTGGCTTGGCTCGCCGTGCCTATAACAGGGCCGGGTCGCCCTCGCAACGCATATATAAAGATTTCTTTATGTAGTGAATCCGGCAGACATGGCTGTCCAGGCTTGATCTGTTTTGGTCGTTCTTGACCGCACCTGGTCGGAATTGTTCGGCGCTGTTCGCTAGTCTTCTTCGCCGAATCGCGAGGAAACCAGCGCGCACAGCGCGTCCACGGCCGCTTGTGCGTCATTGCCGGTGGCCTGGATGGTGATGGTAATGCCGGGGCCGGCGGCCAGCATCATCAGACCCATGATGGATGTTCCACCCACGCTTTCATGTCCGCGGATGACGGTAATGGCGGCGTCGAATTGCTCGGCGGCTTGCACGAATTTCGCCGAGGCACGGGCGTGCAGGCCCTTTTTGTTGACGATGAGGACTTCACGCGTAACGGCGCCGTCCGCTGCGGGAGAAGGCTGAGAGGGCGTGCCGTCCGCTTCAGCGGGCGAATTCATTTCCCGTTAAGCACCCGGCTGGCGATGGTGCAGTATTTGCGGCCCGCTTCCTGGGCGGCGGCCACCGCCTGTTCCAGCGGGCAGGTCTCGCGCACCTTCGCGAGCTTGATCAGCATGGGCAGGTTGATGCCGGCCAGTACTTCGACCTTGGGCTGGCTCATTACGGAAATCGCCAGATTTGATGGGGTTCCGCCGAACATGTCGGTGAGGATGGCGACGCCTTCGCCAGAGTCCACGCGCTTGACCGCATCGACGATGTTCTTGCGGCACTGCTCGACATCGTCGTCGGGGCCGATGGTCACCGCCTCGATTTGCCGCTGCGGACCTACGACGTGCTCCAACGCCGAGCGAAACTCGACGGCGAGCCGCCCGTGGGTCACAAGTACGAGGCCGATCATCCCGAACTCCTCGCGGGCGCCTTTACGCTGCGCCGCACGAATGGGGGCGCATTGAGGCCCATTCGAAGGCCCATTGCAAGGGCTTCCCTCGCTATATAGGGCTTCTGCTGCAGTGCGAAAAGACATGGCCAAAAAAAGGTTAAGACCGGTTAATGTCGGCAAAGGCGATTCTAGGCCTGTTATCGTTAATTTTCCGAAACGGTGGGGACAGTCCGGGTAAACCCAGGTCCTGCGCCCGGTCAACCGCCGTCGGCCGATGTCCCTAGAAAAGCAAATACCATCTGGAGAGCCTCGCCCCCCGGTGCAACGGCCAATCGCGGCAATGTGACCCCGGCCAGTTCGGCCGTGCCGGCAGCCGCGGGCGGCAGCCGGCCTGCGTCCGGCGCCGACAAGTCGACGACCAGTCCGACCACGGCCAGACTTTCGTGGACCAGCCGGCGAATTCCCAGACCACGGATTTCGATCAGCCCGGCGAGCGCCGTGCTCGGCGAGACCAGCAGCCGCCCGCTGCGCGCCTCGACATGCACGCGGTCGTCGCCGACGAGGCGCGTGAAGGGCAGGGCACTCTGCAAGAGTTGCCACGCGAGCCGTGACTTTCCCGCGCCGGACGGCCCGCGGATCAGCACGGCTTTGGCGCCGATGAGGACCACGGAGGCGTGGATGGTCGAAGCGTCAGCCGCCATTATTTTGCCGGCAACCGCACCACGAAGCGGGCGCCCAATACCTTCGGCGGCTGGCCGGGGCTGGTGCGGTTTTCGGCCCACAGCCTTCCGCCATGCGCTTCGACGATCTGCTTGGAGATCGACAGGCCAAGGCCGGAATTCTGGCCGAAGCCCTGGTCGGGCCGGTCGGTATAGAAACGCTCGAAGATTTTCTCCAGTGCGTCGGGGCCGATGCCGGGGCCGTCGTCGTCGACGATGATTTCGATTTCGTTTTTCAGCCGCCGGCAAGTGACGCGGACGTTGCCGCCGGGCGGCGAGAACGAACGGGCATTGTCAATCAAGTTGCTCACCACCTGACCGAGCCGCGAGTCGTGGCCGGGAATCTTGAAGACCGCGGGCGGGCCGCCTTCGAAACAGAGCGTCACCTTCACGGCGTCGGGCTTGATCTCGTTGGCGGCAGCCACCAGCGCGGCCAGCAGATTGGGCATGTCGACGGCGCCGACCTCCTGGCGCTGCAATTCGGCGTCGAGCCGGCTGGCATCGGAAATATCCGAGATAAGCCGGTCGAGCCGCTTCACGTCGTGCTCGATGACGTCGAGCAGCCGCTTGCGGTTGGCGTCGGTCTTGGCCATCGGCAGCGTCTCCACCGCCGAGCGCAGCGAAGTCAGCGGATTGCGCAGCTCATGCGCCACGTCGGCGGCGAAGCTCTCGATCGCCTCGATTCGGGAGTAGAGCGCGTTGGTCATGTCGCGCAGCGCGCCCGACAGGTCGCCGATCTCGTCGCGGCGGCGGGTGAAGTCGGGGATTTCCACGCGGGTGCGAATGCGGCGGCGCACACGCTCGGCGCCGTCGGCCAGCCGGCGCACGGGTCCGGCGATCGTGCCGGCAAGCAGCATGGAGAGTACGACCATGACGCTTGCCGCGATCAGGAATACCTTGACGATGGCGAGCCGTTCAGCCTCCACCATGTCGTCGATGTCGGCGCCTTGCGTCGACAGCATCAGCGCGCCGCGCACGGCACGGAAGCGCTGCACCGGCACGGCGACCGAGACGATCACCTCGCCGCGATCGTTGATGCGCACCATGCGCGTGGGCACGCCATTGAGCGCCTGCTGGACTTCCGGATAGCCCTTGCCGTTTTCCGGCCCCAGCTCCTTGTACAGCGGCAGATCGCCGCGGCCGAACCAGCGGCGGATGGCGATGAAGGCGCGCTCCATGAGGCCGGGCTTTTCCGCCGTCGGCGGCGGCAGATCGAAGCGCAGCACGTCGCCGCGGCCATAGAGATTCCGGCTGTCGAGAATGAGCACGCCATCGCGATCGTAGATGCGCGCCCGCGTCTTGGTCGGCGAGACGAGGCGGCGCAGCACCGGTGCCACGCGCTCCGGGTTGATGGGAAACTCGATGCCGGATTGGCCTTCGTCGGGCGGCCCGTAACTTTCGCCGGCTTGCAGCTCGAGCAGCCGCTCAGGATCGATGGTGACGGCGTCGCTCTCCACGGTCGCCGAGGCGGCGATGGCGCCGGCGATGATCTCGCCTTGCACCTGCAGGCTCTGCGCGCGCGCGTCGATCAGCCCGGCGCGGAACTGCGTGAGGTAGAGAACGCCGACCACCAGCGCGACCAGGCCGGCAAGATTGAGAAAGACGATGCGGCGGGTGAGGCTGGAGAAGCTCTGCGAGACGAAAAACTGCCAGATCGAGCGCACGATGCCGCGAACGGCACCGAAACGGCTGCGCACAACGCGCGGCGCGTCCTCGGCCGTCGGTTCGGCGGCGGTTTGCTGCGCGGCGATCTCTGCGGTCCGGTCGAGCACGTCGTCCAATCCAGCCGGGTGTTGCCCCCGAGAGTTTACCGCAAAATTGCAGGTTCCGCTCATTCCCGCGCACCCGTCTTCGCTAAGGCTTCGACGGGTCTTGCGGAGTCCGCCGAAGCGCATTGCGCGAAGGCGGAAGCGGGAATCCAGATTTGATTACGGCGGATTCAGCGTCTTGTCGCACTGGGTCCCCGCTTTCGCGGGGACGAGCGGGGATAGCTGATCCGCGGTCGCCCTCAGGATTCCTTGAAGCGATAGCCGACGCCGTAGAGCGTCTCGATCATCTCGAAATCGTCGTCGACGACCTTGAACTTCTTGCGTAGGCGCTTGATGTGGCTGTCGATGGTGCGGTCGTCGACATAGACCTGGTCGTCGTAAGCGGCATCCATCAGCGCGTTGCGGCTTTTCACCACGCCGGGGCGGGTGGCGAGCGCCTGCAGGATGAGGAACTCGGTGACGGTCAGAGTGACCGGCTCGTTCTTCCAGGTGCAGGTGTGCCGCTCCGGGTCCATGCGCAGTTGCCCGCGCTCGAGCGCCTTGGCGTCGGTGTCCTTCGGCGCGGCGGCGTCCTTCGGCGAGGCGCGCCGCAACACCGCCTTGACGCGCTCGACAAGCAAGCGCTGCGAGAACGGCTTGCGGATGAAATCGTCGGCACCCATTTTCAGGCCGAACATCTCGTCGATCTCCTCGTCCTTCGAGGTCAAGAAGATCACAGGGATGTCGCTCTTCTGCCGCAGCCGGCGCAGCGTCTCCATGCCGTCCATGCGCGGCATCTTGATGTCGAGGATGGCGAGGTCGGGCGGCGAGGTCTTGAAGCCGTCGAGCGCCGAGGCGCCGTCCGTATAGGTCATGATCCGGTAGCCCTCGGATTCGAGGGCCATCGAAACCGAGGTGAGGATGTTGCGGTCGTCGTCGACGAGAGCGATGGTTGGCATAAGCCCCTCTTTGCGCGCTGCTTGCGGACGGTTCCGGGTCGTTGAAGCCCACAATAGGGGGCTGAAATGTGACCTCTTTGCATCAACTATGTGATTCGGCTGTGATTACAAGGGCATTTGGCGGACAATCGGCAGGCAATGAATCCCGATAAGCCTTTCAATGCGGCACTGGCGGCGAAAAAGCTGCTGCGCGAAGGCCGTTCAGGCGCCCTGGCCAGCCTGATACCGCCCAAGGGCGATCCCTATTGTTCGCTGGTCAACGTCGCCACGGCGATCAATGGCGCGCCGCTGATGTTGCTGTCGACGCTGGCGATTCACACCAAAAATATCCTGGCGGACAGTCGCGTTTCGCTGATGCTCGAGGAGAGAAAAGCGGGCGATCCGCTGGAAGGCGCGCGCGTGATGCTGATGGGTTCATGCTCGGAGAATAGCGATTCCTCGGCCCGAGCAGCCTATCTCAGGCGCCAGCCAGAGGCGGAAACGTTCGCGAGCTTTGCCGATTTCGCCGTCTACCGGATCGCGATCGCCAAAGCGCATCTGGTCGCCGGCTTCGGCCGCATTGTCGATTTGGCCCCACAGGAAATCCTCACCGATATTTCCGACGCGGGCGCGCTGATCGACGCCGAGGCCGAAGCGATCGCGCACATGAACGCCGATCACAAGGAATCGCTGCGCCTCTATGCGACCAAACTGCTCGGCGCGACGGACGGCGACTGGCTCTGCGTCGGGGTCGATCCGGAAGGCATCGAGTTGCAACAGGGACGCACGGCGCTGCGGCTCACCTTCCCGCAGCGTGTCACCGGGCCGGGGCCGCTGCGGGCCATGCTCAAAGCTCTCGCCGAAAAGGCGCGGGCCATGTGAGCTGGAACGGCCCGACCGCGCGGCATGACATCGGCACGCGGACGGCCCTTAGGTAGAATTCCTTAATTTGCGAATTCGCGCGGTTGGCTCAGGTTGCGCGCATGAGCACGCCTCAAACGCCGTCGCCACGGCCGTGCCCGGTCTGCAAAGTGGCGATGCAAATGTCGGAGCCCGACGATCCGTCGCGCGGGTATGACATGTTTATCTGCAACAACTGCGCCGCTGTCGTATTTATCGGTCGTCCCGCGTCTGCAGCGAAGGACGGAAAAAACGACTGAGGCCGCCGCGGCGGCCGACCGGACAACTCACACGTCGTCGCCCTGCGGATAAAGCGTCACCACCGACGCCGCATCCAGCTCGCTTTTTCCTGACGCCACCAGCAGCCGATACAAGGTGAGCGCCTGCGAGGCCATCGGCATCGCCAGATGGCGCGCGGCAGCCGCCGCCTGCAACAGCTCCAGGTCCTTGAGCACCTGACGGGCGAAGCCGCGCGGCGCGAAGTCCTCAGCCAGCATCTGCGGAAACACCGGCGCCAGCATGTTGGAGCCGGCAAAGCCGGCTTTCAGCGCCTGCGGGATTTTCGCGGCATCGACGCCGTAGCTTTGCGCCAGCCGCAGCGCTTCCGCGAGCACGCAGTAATTGGTCAGCACAATGGACTGGTTAACCAGCTTGGTCGCCTGCCCGGTGCCGGCCGGACCCATATGCGTCATGGCGCCGAGATCGGCCATCACCGGCGCGATGGCCTTGATCGCGGCGTCCGTGCCGCCCGCCATGATGGCGAGCGCGCCGGCCTTGGCCGCGCCCGGTCCGCCGGAGACCGGCGCGTCGACGAACATCATCCCGGATTTTTCCAGCGTAGCGGCGATGCGCTTGGTGGTTTCCAGTTCCGTGGTCGACAGGTCGACCATGATCTTGCCCGCAGGCTTTGCCGCCGTTATGAGCCCTTTCGGCCCCAGCGCCACGTCCTCGACGGCGGCAGTGTTGATCACCGACACAAGAATGATGTCAGCGGCGTTGGCGGCTTCCGCAGCGCTCTTTACCGGCGTGACGCCCCAGGCCGCCGCGGCCGTGGTCTTCCCGGCGTCGATATCGAAGCCGATGACCTTGTGGCCCTTCTCGACAAGCCTGTGCGTGAAGCCTTGCCCCATGAGGCCAAGTCCGACAATTCCAATCGTGGCCACGTTGCGTTCTCCCGATAAAAACCGCGCGGCGATGATCGAATGGGCGCCGGCAAAATGCCAGGGACGGGCGCCCGTTACGACGCGTAATCGGGCTCCTCGCGATCGAGGATGCGCTTCAAGGCATCGAAGTGGCGCTGCGCCGGAGACGGGCCTTCGTACAGGTTCGCGGCGATGTCGCGCTTGGTCTTCTCGACCACGGCGGCCGGCATCTGCTTCAATGGCTCGCCGGTCCACATGGCGTAGATCTGAACCTGCGCGGCGCGCTCGACGTAATAGAGCCGGTCGTAGGCTCCGGCCACGGTCTCGCCCATCGTGGTGATGCCGTGGTTGGCCATGAACAGCACCGACTTGTCGCCGATCACCTTGGCGAGACGCTTGCCTTCCTCGGGCTCGAGGGCGGGGCCGGTATATTGGTCGTCATAGGCGATCTGCCCCATCATGCCGACCTCGGTCTGGCCGATCTCCTTGATGCGCGGATCCTCCAGGCGCGTGAGCGCGCTCGCATAGGGCATGTGCGTGTGGAACACCGCCTTGGCGTGCGGCAGCGCGTCGTGGATCGGCGCGTGGATGCAGTAGCAGGAGCGCTCGACTTCGCCCTCGCCGCGCTTGACCTTGCCGTCTTTGACTCCGACCTCCATGAACGAGGACGCCTTGACCTCGGACCAGTGCATGCCGAACGGGATCTGGTAATAGCGGTCGCTGCGGCCCGGCACGACGAGCGTCAGGTGGTTGTAGATGCCCTCGCTGAAACCGTGCCGGTAGGCGATCCGGTGCGCGGCCGCAAGCTCGATGCGCGCCTCACGCTCCTCGGCGCTGCATTCCTGGAGCAGCGTCGGTGAAAATCTCAACTGCATGGATATCCTCCCTCGGCATTTTCGATCGGATTTATTGTTGCCGGCGGCGAAGGTCCGGGCGATGTTCCGACCAAGGCGTGACAGGCCGTCATTGTAGCGCAGTTGGGTAGCGATGTCTGCTGGGCGTCAATCGCTGCCGTCCCAGCCGAAGCCAGAGGCGAAATTGCCGGACGAGACCGCCATTCCCGTTGTCGATGCCCACCAGCACTTCTGGGACCTCGACCGCAATTATTATCCCTGGCTCTGCGATCCGGTCCCGATCCCATTTCGCTACGGCGATTATTCGGCGCTCAAGCGCAACTACCTGCCGGACGATTACCGTAGCGACAGCGCCCGCTTCCGCATCGCCAAGACCGTGCACATGGAAGCCGAATGGGATCGCGCCGATCCGGTGGCGGAAACGCGCTGGATCGAGACGGTGGCCCGCGACTATGGCTTGCCGAGCGCCTGCATCGGTCATGCCGAGCCGGGTCGTGCCGATATCGCGGAGGTGCTGGCCGGGCACGCCAAGAGCCCGCTGATGCGCGGCATCCGCCACAAGCCGGCGGCGGCAGTGAGCCTGCGCGATGTCAAACGCGGCGCGCCGGGCTCGATGGACGATCCCCGATGGCGCAAGGGTTACGCGCTGCTTGAGCGGTTCGGAATGTCCTACGATTTGCAGACGCCGTGGTGGCATCTCGACGCGGCGGCTGAGCTTGCCGCCGATTTTCTGGCGACGACGATCATCGTCAATCACACCGGGCTGCCGTCCGACCGTAGCGCCGAGGGACTGGCCGGCTGGCGCCGTGCGCTGGAGGCGGTTGCGCAAAAGCCGAATGTCGCCATCAAGATCTCCGGCCTCGGCCGCGCCGGATTGCCTTGGACTGTGGAAGCCAACAGCGGAATCATCCGCGACACGATTTCCATCTTCGGCGTCGATCGCTGCATGTTCGCCAGCAACTTTCCCGTCGACAGCCTCGCCGGCACGTTCGACCAAATCTATAGCGGCTTCTTCGCCGCGGTCGCCGGGCGGCCGGAGGTGGAGCAGCGCCAGCTGTTTCATGATAATGCTGTGCGCCTGTATCGGCTTTGAACACGAGGACCAACGGCATGAGCGCGAAAGAGGCAGCGGGCGAGGGCGCCGTTCACTTGACGGTCGAGGGCTCGATCGCGCGGGTCGTCTTCGACCGCCCGCAGGCGCACAACGCCATGACCTGGACGATGTACGAGCAGCTCAAGGCGAGCTGCGACAGGATCCGCGCCGACAAGGCGATCCGCGCCGTCGCCTTCTCCGGCGCCGGCGGCAAGGCCTTCATCGCCGGCACCGACATTGCACAGTTCAGCGCCTTCAAATCGGCCGACGACGGCGTTGCCTACGAGCACAAGATCGAGACGTTCATCGAAGCCGTGGATACTTTGCCGGTGCCGACGCTGGCCGTGATCGAAGGCTGGTGCGTCGGCGGCGGCCTCGCCATCGCCACCGGCTGCGACCTGCGCGTGGCAACGCCCGCGGCGCGCTTCGGCGCGCCGATCGCGCGCACGCTCGGCAATTGCCTGGCGGCCGGCGTCTATGCCCGGCTCATCGCCGAATTCGGCGTCGGGCGAGCCAAGCGCATGCTGCTGCTCGCCGACATGCTCAGCGCCGAGGAGGCGCGCGAGGCGGGCTTTGTCAGCGCCATTGTGGAACCCGCCGCGCTCGCCGGCCATGTCGACGAGTTGCTCGGCCGCCTGGCCAACCACGCGCCGATCACCATGCGCGTCAGCAAAGACGCGATCCGCCGCATCTTGACCGCGCTGCCGGTTGCGGACGAGGACTTGATCCGCGCGGCCTACGGCAGCGAGGATTTCCGCGAAGGCGTTGCCGCCTTCGTCGCCAAGCGCAAGCCGGACTGGCAGGGCCGCTGACGAACTTCTTGCGCGTCGGCGGCAATCGAGCGGACTGGTTAATCGCGCCGCCGGCTGAAACCGCGCGCGCCTTGATTGGTTAAACATCAGGGCCGCGTCATCCGGCGCGTTGACGCAGTGCAATAGCAAGTCGGCGCGAATGCATGGCGCCTGCTCTTGGCTTTAAGGCTGTTGGAAACTATGGTCGCGCGCTTTTCGCGGTGGCGCTATAGTCGGGTTTCGGGCCGGCGCGTTGGGAGGAAGTCGCGTGCAAGAGACGGGTCTGCGCAACGGCGCCTGTGGCGCCGACAAGTTCGGTTTCAAGGGTCTCGCCGAAGTGCGATGGAACCTGACCGAGCCGGCGCTCTACGAATACGCCATCGCCGCCGGCGAAGCCGCGCTGGTCGCGGGCGGCGCGCTCTGCGCCGAAACCGGCCATCACACTGGCCGCAGCCCCAAGGACAAGCACACCGTTGTCGACGATCTCACCAAGGATTCGGTGTGGTGGGACAACAACCGCAAAATGTCGAAGGAGAATTTCGACAATCTGCTCGCCGATTTCCAGGCGCACGCCAAGGGCAAGAAGGTGTTCGCCCAGGACCTCTATGGCGGCGCCAATGAAAAATACCGCATCAAGACCCGCGTCTTCACCGAGCTTGCCTGGCACTCGCTGTTCATCCGCCAGCTCTTGATTCGCCCCGCGCGCGAGGAGCTTGCGAGCTTTACCCCCGAACTCACCGTCGTCGATTTCCCCTCGTTCAAGCCTGACGCGAAGCGCCACGGCGGCCGCGAAGGCTCGGATACGATGGTGGCGATCGATTTCACGCGCAAGATCGTGCTGATCTGCGGTTCGTCCTACGCCGGCGAGATGAAGAAGTCGGTGTTCACCACGCTCAACTTCTATTTGCCGGCTGAAAACGTCGTGCCCATGCACTGCTCGGCCAATGTCGGGCCGGACGGCGATAGCGCCCTGTTCTTCGGCCTTTCCGGCACCGGCAAGACCACGCTGTCGGCCGATCCGAACCGCACGCTGATCGGCGACGACGAGCACGGCTGGGGGCCGGATGGCATCTTCAATTTCGAGGGCGGCTGCTACGCCAAGTGCATCAAGCTCAGCCAGGAAGCCGAGCCGATTATCTGGGACGCCACCAACCGCTTCGGCGCCGTGCTGGAGAACGTGGTGTTCGACAAGGAGACGCGTGTCCCCGACTACGACGACGGCTCCAAGACCGAGAACACGCGCTCGGCCTATCCGATGGAATTCATCCCCAACGCCTCGCGCAGCGGCCGTGCCGGGCACCCGAAGAACGTCATCTTCCTCACCGCCGACGCCTTCGGCGTGATGCCGCCGATCGCCAAGCTCGGCGCCAACCAGGCGATGTATCATTTTCTCTCCGGTTACACGGCCAAGGTCGCCGGCACCGAGAAGGGCCTCGTCGGGGTGCAGCCTGAGTTTTCGACCTGCTTCGGCGCGCCGTTTTTGCCGCGGCACCCATCGGTCTATGCCGACCTGCTGCGCGACTACATCGCGCGTCACAAAGTTGATTGCTGGCTGGTCAATTCCGGCTGGACTGGCGGCAAATACGGCGTCGGCCGCCGCATGCCGATCAAGGCGACGCGCACGCTGCTCACCGCCGCGCTCAACGGCTCATTGAAGGATGCCGACTTCCGGACCGATCCCTATTTCGGCTTTTCGGTGCCCACGTCAGTGCCCGGCGTCGAGCCGCATCTGCTCAACCCGTTCAAGACCTGGAAGGACAAGGCCGAGTTTGACAAGACCGCGCGCGATCTCGTGTCCATGTTCCAGAAGAACTTCGCCCGCTTCGAGAGCCACGTCACGCCCGACATCAAGGCGGCGGCGCCGCAGGTCAAGCTCGCGGCGGAGTGATCCGCTTTCTTCACCTCCTCCTGAAAGGGGGAGGGAGAAGAGGCAGCGGAGTGATCGGCGCGTCCGTCAATCCTTGCTCAACTGGTTTTCATCGGCGATCCGTTCATGCGGCTCGCCGGCGCTTTTGATGCGGTAGCGGCGTCGGTCATCGTTCTCGACCGGCAGCACGCTGATGATCTTGAACGTCGCGCTTGAGCTGCCGCCGGAAAAACCCGGCGTAAAATAGACCTGCTGACCGATCGAAAATTTCTGTGCCATGGCTGCGCGTCCATTCGTGAGGCGTTGACGGGTCGAACCGGAATCGACGCCGGCGCGGCGTGTTGATTAGAGGTCCGCAGCGTAAATGTCGTAAGAACCCCTTCGGCCCCGGGCATATACCCTTGCGGCGGTCGCGTAAATGCGGTCGCGGTTGTTGTCGAACACCCGCAGCAGCTCGTCTGCATCGAGTTGCAGATTTGGCTGAATCTGTTTGAGGGCATCCGCGGTCATGTAAAACGAGCTTTCCATGGAGCGGTCATATCCCCAGAAGCGGACCGCGCGACGCGTCGCATCGTAACTGCGGCTGTCGTTGGGAAAATTGATCGGCATGTTCGTGACCCTGCTTTTTTTGGGGTTGCCACGGGAATCGCATCATTGAGCCTTCGACGGAAGCACGTCGGTTTGAGCCACGGCCTGCAAATCGCGATTTTTGGCGTCCGCGAGGTCGAGCGGATCAATGTTTAGCATTTCGACCGCAGCCGTCTTCGTCGGCACCAACATCATGGTGGCGACGCGGCGATAAACCGGGAACGATAATCCCTCGATCATCTCTTCGTCGGTGACGACGTCATAACTGCCGGCCGGCAAAGTCCGGTCGACGCCCGCTAGCGCGAACGGATTGCTGAATACAATCGACTTGCGGTTGGTTCGCGTGACCATCGAATTCAAGTCTCCGAGATGTCTTTCCCTGGCGCGGACATGCAAAAAGTCTTAGCAAAAAGCCCGGCGCGGAGCCGGGCTTTCGCGTTGCGATTTGGGATGGCTTACTTTTGCTGCGGCGAAGAAGCGGGCTTGGCGTCGCCCTGGTTCTGCTGCGGGGTTGCCTGCGGATTGACTGCCGGAGTGGCCGGTGCGGTGGCGGGCTTCGCAGTTTCGTTCTGAGAAATGGTCATAGAATTTCCTTTTGAAAAAACTGAAATACGGATGCAGTACATATTGTAGATGGGAGGTCCGGCCGCGATTACAATGTGCCGGCCGACAATAAGGCAAAGATACTTCGGCAGTGTTGCTGACCCATTACTGGGAATCAGGCGCAATGACGTTCAGGCGTTGCGTTTGCTCCGGCGTCGCTGGCGCCCGTGGCCGGCTGGCGCTTACGGTGCGGCCACACCACCGCTAACCCGGCGAGGGCGGCTCTCGGTGCCGTTTGGAATACCAGACGCGATCAGGATCGCGACCGAAATGATCCAGAACGCCTTCCATCCCCAGCCGAATTCCATCGTCCGCCTCCGTTTGCGGGGGAAGCGTAGGCGTCAGTGGCAGGCCGAGGCCGTTAAATCCGGTAGCGCAACCGTAAATTTTCGAAAACCGGACGGCGCGCGGTCACTGGGCTGATTCGAGCAACGCCGCCATCGCCGCGATCGCGTCGTAGGCTTTCGGCAACAGCTTCGCGCGCGAGACGAAGCCGTGCATCTGCCCCGGGAAATTGCTGACAGTGACGGGAACCCCGTCCGCCTTGAGGCGCGCCGCGTAAGCCTCGCCCTCGGCGCAAAGCGGATCGAAGCCGGCGAGAATGACGAGAGCGGGCGGCAAGCCCTTCAGGCTCGACGCAAACAATGGCGAGCAGCGCCAGTCCTTGCGCTGCACGACGTCCGGCACATAGGCGTCGATGTAAGCGCGCATGCCGCCATTGGTGAGGGCGACGCCGGCGGCAAAGCGCGCATCGTAAGCCGCGGTGAGATCGGTAATCGGATAAGTGAGGATCTGCGCGCGCAGCTTGATTTTGCCGCGGTCGCGCAAGCCGAGCGCCACCGCCACGGCGAGGTTGCCGCCGGCGCTGTCGCCGCCGACCGACATGCGTTCAGGATCGATACGCAGGAGGCCGGCGTTGGCTGCGATCCATTCGGCGGCGGCAAGCGAGTCGTCGAAAGCTGCCGGAAAGCGGTGCTCGGGCGCGAGGCGATAGTCGACGCTGACGACCGCGCATTGGGCCGCGTTGGCGACCATGCGGCAGGTCCAGTCGTGGCTGTCGAGATCGCCGATCACCCAGCCGCCGCCGTGGTAATAGACCTGCACGGGGAGGACATCGGTCGCTGACGTGCCGGCGCCGCGATAGGCACGTAGCGGGACAGGCCCGGCCGATCCCGCCGCCTGATATTCCTTGATTTGCGCTACCTGCGGCAAATCGGGCTGGTTGACGAGCCGCATGCGGCGCAAGTTTTCGCGCGCCTGCTCTGGCGTCGGTGGCACGGCTGGCGGCGGCGGCTGCATCGCCATGAAGGCGATCGAGTCGGCGTCCATGCCGTCGAGGGGGGATTGTTGCGGGGCTTTGGCCGTGGTCAGCGCCATGACGTGTTCATACCATGCGCAAACGCCGTGCGTCACTTGCCGCCGCCCCTCTTGCTTCGCACGTTGCGGCGCAGCGTCCACCGCCGTAAAATCGTTCGGCCGCAATTGATGGTTTTCAGCAAGCCGACAGGGATCACGATGCGACAGAGCGCCGCCGTTTCGATTGCCTGCAGCTTCGGCATCGCACTTGCGGCGCTGACCGTCGCGTCGCAAGCGCGCGCGCAATCGGCCGACCTCGTGCTTTGCGACCGCGTCGCCGCCGATCCCGCCGATCCGGACAAGCCGGCCGACGTCAAGGGCGTCGCGGCCATTGCCGCGTCCGACCTCGCCATCGCCATCAAATATTGCAAAGTCGCGTCGGCAAAATCGCCCCGCGCGCTCTATGAGCTCGGCCGCGCCTACGCCGCCAACCGGCAATTGCCGGAAGCCGTTGCCGCCTGGCGCAAGGCGGTCGACAAGGGCAACACCTCGGCCATGGTCGAGCTTGGCGTGCTTTATGGAACCGGCGGCGGCGTGCCGAAGGATCAGGCAGCGGCGCGCAAGCTGTTCGAGCGCGCGGCGCAAGCCGGCAATGCGCGCGCCATCGCCAATCTGGCGGCGGTCAATGGCGGCACGCCGCCCGATCCGGCCGAGGCCCGCGCCGTGCTGAAGAAGGCGGTGGAGGCCAATTCGGCGGCCGCGGAATTCCAGCTCGGATTGATGGAGGCGAACGGCAGCGGCGGAGCGCGGGACGATGCCGCGGCGCGGGCGCTGTTTGAAAAGGCAGCCGCGCAAGGCCACGCCGATGCCATGGTCTGGGCGGGTGCCTTCGCGCAGCTGGGCCGCGGCGGGCCGGAGGATAAAGCCGCGGCGAAGTCCTATTTCGAGAAAGCCGCGGCGCTCGGCAACGAGGAAGCCAAAGCCCGGCTCAAGCAGATCAATTGTCCCTACGCACTTAAGGATAAGAAGGGCGACGTGCTCACGAATCTTTGCTTCTAACGGGTCAGACGACCTGGAAGCCGTGCGCCAGCGGATCGCGGTCGTCGACAATGATCGTATTGTGGCCGGTGACCTGCGCCCAGCCGGCGATGCTCGGGCGAATGGCGCGATAATTTCCCACGTTGGCTTCGGCCTCGACGCGGCAATCGAACATGGTGCCGATGATGCTTTCGTGCACGAAATCGTCGCCCACCTTGAGCTTGCCTTTCGCCGCAAGTTGCGCGACTCGCGCCGAGGAGCCGGTGCCGCAGGGCGAGCGGTCGATCGCCTTGTCGCCGTAGAACACGGCATTGCGCGCATGCGCGCGCGCGTTGCGCGGCTTGTCGCACCACATGACGTGGTGGATACCGCGGATGCGGGCGTCTTCGGGATGCACGGGGGCGAATTTTTCGTCGGCCAGATCGCGCACGATCAGGCTCAGCCGCTGGATTTCGCTGACCGGCATGTTATCGAGCCCGCTCCAGTTCTTCTGCGGCTCGATGATGGTGTAGTAGTTGCCGCCATAAGCCACGTCCATCTTCAGCGGCCCAAGGCCCGGCACGTCGAGTTCGACGTCGGCGGCGTGCAGATAGCTCGGCACGTTGAACAGGCGTACCTGATCGACGAAACGGCCGTTCTGCTTGTACTCGATGGCGATGCGGCCGGCGGGTGCGTCGATCGCCAGCCGACCCGGCTCGCGCGGCGTGACGAGGCCCTCCTCGATCGCCACGGTGACGGTGCCGATGGTGCCGTGGCCGCACATCGGCAGGCAGCCGGTGACCTCGATATACAAGACGCCGACCTCGCAATCCTCGCGCGCCGACGGGTAGAGGATCGAGCCCGACATCACGTCATGGCCGCGCGGCTCGAACATCAGCGCGCGCCGCACCCAGTCATGGTCGCGGATGAAGATCTCGCGCTTCTCGATCATCGGCACGTTGGGCAGCAAGGGCGCGCCGCCGGCCACCACGCGCACCGGATTGCCGCAGGTATGCGCATCGACGCAGAAGAAGGTGTGGCGGGCCATGAATGTCTCCGGAAAAGACGACCGCGCCGGAGATTACACGCCGTACGCGGTGGCGGGAAAGAAAAAGGCGGCTTTCAAGAGCCGCCTTTTCTTCATCTTTGGAGAGCCTAGTCAACCCTTTGCCTGTGCGAGCTCGGCGCCGATGCGGTTGAAGCGCGCCTTCTGCTCGTTGCTGAGCGAGCCGTAGAACGTATCGAGCGCGGGCTTCACCGTGTTGGCCGCCTCGATCATCGCCTGCAGCCGCAATTCCGTCGCCTCAAGACGGCCGGTGGGCGTCAGCGGCGTTACGTCGGGGCAAGCGGTTTGCATGATCGATACCGCCTTCTCGGTTGCGTCCTGCAGCTTGTTGAGATCGGCTTCCTGCGCGTCGGTCGGCTGAACCACGTCCTCGATCTTGTCGATCGGCAGATTGGCGAGGCCGGGTTTGGGCTGTTTGCAGTTGTCCGCCGCCGGCGCGGTCGAGCCGGTGGTTTCGCTTCCCGCCTTGGCGACCTGCGTCGAGGGGCCAAGTTCGTTGAAGCGCTCCTTCTGCTCGTCGCTCAGCGAATTGTAGAAGGCATCGAGCGCCGGCTTGACGATGCGCACGGCTTCGAGCGTGGCGCCGAGCCGGGCCGACATTGCCAGCAGCCGGCCGGGAGGCGTCAGCGGGAAGGAGGCCTCCGACGGGCATGAATCCTTGAACGTCGCGGTTGCCTTCTTCGCCGCGGCGCGCACGTCGCCGAGCAGGTCCTTCTGCTCGGCGTTGAGACCGACCTTGCGTTCGATCTCGGCGAAGGGCCAAGCGGTGATGCCGGTGCCGGGCTGCTTGCACAGCTTTTGCACGCCGGCGTAGCTCACGCGGGCGTTCGCGGCGGCCGGCGCGGAATAGCCGTAGGCCACGGGCGCGCCTTCCTCGCCCCAGAAAAGGCTGTCGAAGAAATCGTCATAGGCGTAATCCCAGTAGCCTTCATCGTAGCCGTCCGGCCAGAACGCATAGTCGAAGATGTCGGAATAGGCGTAAGGCCAGAACACCGGGCCGTACCAGGCGACGAAGCCTGCGCGGTGGTGATGATGCCAAGCGCGGCGCGCGGCGATGCGCGAGACGTTGGCGCTCGCGGCGGCATTTGCGCTTGCCCGCCGGGCGGCAAAGCGCGAGGCGAAGCGGCCTTGCCGGGCCGCCTGCGCCGTGGTGGTGGTGCCGTGGTCGCGGCGCGCGTTGCGCCGATGCGCCCCAATGCGTTCGACTGCGCGGCCGCATTCGATTGCAGTGCGGCGTTCGGTTGGGCCTGGGTATTGCTTTGCGCGTTCAGGCGTTGCCGGCGGAATTCCTCGCGCTTGGCGGCGCGCTGATCAGCCGGAAGCGACCGCAGGACACGCCGTTCATGCAGGCGTTCGGCGCGGGTTTGCGCCGCCGCGGTCGTTTGCCTGGCTGCCGCCGCCGATTGTGCCGCTGCCGCATTGGGCTGCTTCGCGTGCACGACGCGATTAGGGGTGGCAATCGTTCGACGGTGCGAGACAGCGGTATTGTGCGGCGAGATGTGGTGCACCTCGCGATGCGTAGTGAAATGTGGAACCGCGGCATGGCGTGGCGCCGCGACGTGCGGCACGGCAACGCGCGGCGCGGCAACATGCGGGGCAGCAACGGCAGGTCTTGGCCGAGCCGCTGCCGGTTGATTCTTATTCTCTTGCGCGCCCGTGGCAAGCGTCCCAATGCGGCGGCCAGCGCAGTGGCCGCCATCCATCGCGACTGTGTCATCGCATTTCTCCTCAACCGTGCCAGTCCCCGCCTGCGTCAACTCGCGCGGCGGCCGACGGTTCATGGTGTGTCAGTTGATTCAACGTGCAGCGTGCGCGCGTCCTGCGTTCATCGCGATGTCGTGAACGCGCGGATGCGCTGCAACAATGCGGCAGCGGTATAGCGAAAGATGCGGAGTGGAACTACTGCTTGGTGCCGCGCAGGCGCTCGATCAACTCGGCGGTCGGATAGGAATCCGCCGGCAGGCCGACCTTGAGCTGCGCCTTCTTCACCGCGGCGCGGGTGCCGGAGCCGACCTTGCCGTCGACCTCGCCGACGTCGTAGCCCAGCTTGTTGAGGATGCGCTGCAGATCCATGACCAGCTGCGTAGTCAACACCTGCACGTTCTTGGCGCCCTCGTGGTCGACGTTGGGCGCGCCGGCAAGCCGGGTGGCGAAATAGGCCACGGTGGTCGAATAGACGTAAGCCGAGTTCCAGCCGAGGAAGGCCTGGAAGTTCGGGTAGGCGAGAAACGCGGGTCCGAAGCGGCCCATGGGCAGGATCAGCGACGCCGGCAGGTTGTCGGCCGGCAACGAGCCGTGGGCGGGCTTCACGCCCCAGGCCACCCACTGCGAGCGCGGATGCGTAATGGTGAGGTCGGCCTCCTGCCACGGCAGGTTTTGCGGCACGTGCACCTCCTGCAGCCATGGCTCGCCGCGTTTCCAGCCGAGGCTGACGAGAAAATTGGCGGCGGAGGCGACGGTGTCGGGAATGCTGTGGATCAGATCGCGGCGGCCGTCGCCGTCGAAATCCACGGCGTTCTTGAGATAGTCGGAAGCGGTAAACTGCATGCCGCCGAATTCGCCGGCCCAGTCGCCGATCATGCTGGACACGGTCTGGTCGCCGCGCTCGATGATGCGCAGCGCGTCGAGTAGCTGCTTGCGGAAGAAGTCGGGGCGGCGGCAGTCATAGGCGAGCGTCGCCAGGGCGCTGAGGATTTTGTAATTGCCGAAATTGGCGCCGAAGTCGCTCTCCAGGCCCCAGAAGGCGGTGAGCACCGCCGCCGGCACGCCGTATTTCTTTTCCACGTCGGCGAACAGCTTGGCGTGGTCGTGGATCTTCTTGAGGCCATTGGGGATGCGGGCGCCGCCGACCATGCGGTCGGAGAACTGCAGGAAGGTTTGGTTGAAGACGGCCTGGCCGTGGTCGCGGCGCACGATGGCCGGATCGAAGGTCATGGAGGGCGAGGCCTCCGCGATCACCCGCTGCGAGATGCCTTGGCTGGCTGCTTCTTTCTTGAAGTCCTCCAGCCAGCGCTCGTAAGAGCCGGTGTTGTGGCAGGTCGCGGCCAGTGCCGGGGTGGCGACGGCGATGCCAAGAACAGCGCCAAGAACAGCGCCCATCACGGCGGCGCGCGCCAGTTTCATTGATTTCCGCATCGCTGGACCGCCTGTTTGATGATTCGGGCGCAAATCTGCCCAAGACGGCGCAACCGTCAAGGACCAATGCCGGGAAGCGTTAAGGCGGCTCTGCGGCGAAAGTTCGTTCGTAGGGCCTAGTTTGCCGCATTGCGGCGACCGTCGCCGCGCGCGGCGGCCGGCAGTGAGATCGTCTCGCCAGGCGGCTCCAGCGCAGGCGGCGCGACGCGCATGTCCGCGAGGCTGGTACGATAGCTCCGGGAAAAGCCGGCATAGCTTACCGCCGGGGTAAATTGCGGGGCCCCATCCTTCATGCCGGCAAAGGCCGTCAGGCCGTTTTTGGTCACGACGACGTCGCCCGGCTTCAGCGTCGGATCGGTGGCGGCGTCGATATGCGCAAGGCCAAAAGGATCGTGGCCGTTGCAGGTGCAACCGCCGACGAGACGCTGGCGATAGCTCCACCCGCCCGCCTTCGCCTGCGGCTTCGGCGGGCGACCTCCCCCTTTCAGGGAGAGGTAAGAAAAAGTCAATGCGCCTCGTCCCAGTTGTCGGCGGCGCGGGCGTCGACCTGCAGCGGCACGTGCAGCGACACGGCCGGATGCGGCGCGTCCTCCATCACGCTTTTGACGATGGCGATGGTGCCGGCGACTTCCTTGTCCGGCACCTCGAAGATCAGCTCGTCGTGCACCTGCAACAGCATCTGCGCCTTGAGCTTGTCCTTGGCGAGCGCGGCTTCCATGCGCAGCATGGCGCGGCGGATGATGTCGGCGGCGCTGCCTTGCAGGCGGGCGTTGATCGCCGCGCGCTCGTTGAAGGCGCGGATCGACGGGTTCGACGCCTTGATGTCCGGGTAGTGGCACTTGCGCCCGAACAGCGTCTCCACATAGCCGTGCGTGCGGCAGAACTCGCGCGTCTCGTCCATGTAGGCGCGGATGCCGGGGAAGCGCTCGAAATATTTCTTGATATAGGCGCCGGCTTCATCGCGCTCGATGCCGAGCTGGGCGGCGAGGCCGAAGGCGGAGATGCCGTAGATGATGCCGAAATTGATCGCCTTGGCGCGGCGGCGCACTTCCGGTGGCATGTCCTTGATCGGCACGCCGAACATTTCCGAGGCGGTCATGGCGTGGATGTCGACGCCGTCCTTGAAGGCCTGGCGCAGCGTCGGCACCTCGGCCACTTCCGACAGCAGGCGCAGCTCGATCTGCGAGTAGTCGGCAGAGACGAGCTTCATGCCGGACGCGGCGATAAAGGCGCGCCTGATCTTGCGGCCTTCCTCGGTGCGGATCGGAATGTTCTGCAAATTCGGATCGGACGAGGAGAGCCGGCCGGTCGAGGTTGCGGCGAGCGCGTAGCTCGTATGCACGCGGTGGGTCACCGGGTTGACGTAAGTCGGCAGCGCCTCCGTGTAGGTCGAGCGCAGTTTCGACACCTGCCGCCAGTCGAGAATCTTGCGCGGCAGCGCGTGACCTTGCTCGGCCAGCTCTTCCAGTTCGCGCGCGCCGGTCGACCATTGCCCGGTTTTCGTTTTCGTGCCGCCCGGCAGGTTCATCTTGCCGAACAGGATGTCGCCGAGCTGCTTGGGCGAGCCGGGATTGAGCGGCGCGCCGGCGAGCTGCTTGATCTCCTCCTCGAGCGCACCCTGCCTCTGCGCGAATTCGCCGGACAGCCGCGACAGCACCTGCCGGTCGATGGAAATGCCGCGGCGCTCCATGCGCGCCAGCACGGCGGGCATGCCGCGCTCCAGCGTCTCGTAGACGGTGGTGACGTGCTCGGCAGCAAGGCGCGCTTTCAGCACGTTCCACAGCCGCAACGTCACGTCGGCGTCTTCGGCCGCGTATTCGGTCGCCTTGTCGATGGCGACGCAGTCGAACGTCACCTGCGCCTTGCCCTGACCTGCGACGTGATGGAAATGGATGGTGTCGTGATTGAGCCAGCGTTTGGCCAGATCGTCCATGCCGTGCGAGCCCTTGCCGGCGTCGAGCACGTAGGAGATCAGCATGGTGTCGTCGTAAGGCTCGATGGCGATGCCGCGCTGGGCGAAAACGAGCCAGTCGTATTTGATGTTCTGCCCGACCTTGAGCACGCTTGCGTCCTGCAACAGCGGCTTGAGCGCGGCAAGCGCGTCGGCTTCGGCGATCTGATCGGGCAGGAGCTTTGCCTCCGGCGCAAACAGATCGCTGCCGCTCTGCGCGCCGTCGCGGTGGCTGAGCGGCACGTAGCAGGCCTCGTTCGGCGATAGCGCGAGGGAAAAGCCGCAGAGGCCCGCCTGCATGGCGTCGAGACTGGTGGTCTCGGTATCGACCGCGACCGCGCCTTCCTCACGCGCGCGCGTGATCCATTCCTTCAGGCGGGCCAGCGTGCGCACGCATTCGTATTTGGAGCGGTCGATTTTAGCGGCGCGGGCTTTCTCGGCGCGGGCGGCGGTCGAATGAAATTGGAGTTAGCGCGCCCTGCACTGCGCCTGCTCTCCATTCCCCGCTTGCGGGGGAGGGTTGGGGAGGGAGCGCAAAGAGTTCGCCGGTTCCCCCGCCCGGGTCGGAGCCCGAGGGCAGGCTCTCCCCCGCAGGCGGGGGAGATGAAGAAGAGAGCTTCGCATCTGCCTCAACCGCACTCGCATCGATGCCGGTCTTTTCGGCGATGCGGCGGGTGATGGTGTTGAACTCCATCGCCTTGAGGAAGGCGATCAGGCGCTTGTAATCCGGCTCGTGCACGGCGAGCTCATCCACCGGTACCTCGAGCGGTACTTTCTGGTCGAGCGTGACCAGGCGTTTCGATATGCGCGCGATCTCGGCATTGTCGATGAGCGACTGCCGGCGTTTGTCCTGCTTGATCTCGCCTGCGCGCTTGAGCAGCGTTTCCAGATCGCCGTATTCGCCGATCAATTGCGCCGCGGTTTTTACGCCGATGCCGGGCACGCCCGGCACGTTGTCGGATGAATCGCCGATCAGCGCCTGCACCTCGATCACTTTGTCCGGCCCGACGCCGAATTTCTCCATCACCTCCGCCGGCCCGATGCGCCGGTCCTTCATGGTGTCGTACATGGTGACGCCGTTGCCGACGAGCTGCATCAGGTCCTTGTCCGAGGAAACGATGGTAGTGGTCGCCTTGGCTTCGCCGGCGAGCCGCGCGTAGGTGGCGATCAGATCGTCGGCCTCGTAGCCGGCCTGCTCCAGGCAGGGGATTTCGAAGGCGTGAACCGCCTCGCGGATCAGCGGAAATTGCGGGATCAGGTCTTCCGGCGTTTCCGAGCGGGTTGCCTTGTAGTCGGCATAGAGCGCGTTGCGGAAGGTTTTCTCGGATTTGTCGAACACCACGGCGAGATGTGTGGGCTTGTCGTCCTTCATTTCGGCCAACAGCTTCCACAACATGTTGCAGAAGCCGAGCACGGCATTGACCTGCAGGCCGTCCGACTTGCGGGTGAGCGGCGGCAGCGCGTGGTAGGCGCGGAAGATGTAGCCAGAGCCGTCCACCAGAAAGAGGTGATCGCCCTTTTTCAGCGACCGCGCCGCAGGATTCGCGGCGACTGCGGCTGGTTTGGCCGCGGGCTTGCCGGTTTTGTTTTTGGCTTTGGCGCTTGGCGGCATGGCCCGAATGTGGGCCGTCAGCCGCGCTTAATCAATGTCCGTGCGCGCGGCTGTGGACTTATTCCGCCGGCTGCAGGACCAGCTTTGGCTTTGGCTCGGGTATGGGCGTCAGCCAGAAGATCGCCGGACGCTCGAACAGGAACTTCGCCCAGGTGCCGCGCGTGACCCAGAACAAGGCGAACGCGCCAATGACGCCGGCGGCGGTAATGACGACCGACATCGAGCCGATATCGGTGAGCAAATGCGTCTTGAGTAGCAGCGCGCGCGTCGCCGCCATCGGCAGGAAGAAGGCGAGATAGATGACGATCGGACAACAGGTAAAGCCGCGCGACCTCCGGTGCCGCGGTCGGCCGCCATTTCCGGCGCCTTGACGGCAAACTGGATCGTCATCCACAGCAGATAGAAATAGAAGAAGTGCACGACCTTGCGGTCGAGATAAGTGCGCCAGTCGCGGTCGATGACGTTGGAGAGGAACAGGCCGGAGATCAGGAAGAAATCGGGCATGCGGAACGGCAGCGCGAAGGCGACCACGGCATGCATCCAGCCGTTCTGGCTGAAGGCGGCTTCGACGCCGAGCGTCGAATGCATCATCACCACAAAGACGATGCAGAAGCCCTTGGCGTAATCGACCCAGTCGACCCGCCCGTCGTGCGTTTTCATCCGGCTCATGGCGCCGATGTGACAGAAAGCGGTTCCATTAGCCTTTACGTGATCGCGGAAAGTCGCAGCCCTCGCCTCGCAGTTAGGGCTCTGCTAAGAGACCGGCGACTTCGGTCGCAACTCATTAACCATTTGCTTTAAGGACGAAGATGCGCGTCGCGATGATCGGCACCGGCTATGTCGGCCTCGTTTCCGGCACCTGTTTTGCCGATTTCGGCCACGACGTGACCTGCGTCGACAAGGACAAGGTCAAGATCGCCGCGCTCAACAAGGGTGAGGTGCCGATCTATGAGCCGGGGCTCACCGATCTGGTTGCCGGCAATGCGCGTGCCGGGCGCCTGAAATTCACCACCTCGCTTGCTGACGCCGTCAGCGCCGCCGACGCTGTGTTCATCGCCGTCGGCACGCCGTCGCGGCGCGGCGACGGCCACGCCGATCTGACATTCGTTTACGATGCCGCGCGCGAGATCGCCGCCGCGCTCAAGGGCTTCACCGTGGTGGTTACCAAGTCGACTGTGCCGGTCGGCACCGGCGACGAGGTCGAGCGCATCATCCGCGAGACGCGCCCCGACGCCGAATTTGCCGTGGTGTCGAATCCCGAATTCTTGCGCGAGGGTGCGGCGATCCAGGACTTCAAGCATCCCGACCGTATCGTCGTCGGCACCGAGGAGGCCAAGGCGCGCGAGGTGATGTCGGAGCTTTACCGGCCGCTTTATTTGAATCGGGCGCCAATTTTGTTCACCGGGCGGCGCACCGCCGAGCTCATCAAATACGCGGCCAACGCCTTCCTTGCCACCAAGATTACGTTCATCAACGAAATCGCGGATCTGGCGGAAAAAGTCGGTGCCGACGTGCAGGAGATTGCGCGTGGCATCGGCCTCGACAACCGCATCGGCGCGAAATTCCTACATGCAGGTCCCGGCTATGGCGGCTCTTGCTTTCCCAAGGACACGGTGGCGCTGATCAAGACCGGGCTCGACCACGGCGCGCCGCTGCGTATCGTCGAGGCAGTGGCCGCGGTCAATGACGCGCGCAAGCGGGCGATGGCGCGCAAGGTGCAGGCCGCGCTCGGTGGTGACATGCGCGGCAAGACCATTGCGGTGCTGGGGCTCACCTTCAAGCCGAAGACCGACGACATGCGCGAGGCGCCATCGATCCCGCTGATCACCGCGCTGCAGGACATGGGCGCCAAGGTGCGCGCCTACGATCCGGTCGGCATCGAGCAGGCCAAACCGCTGCTGGCCAATGTCACGTTCTGCGACAGCGCCTATTCCTGTGCCGAGGGCGCCTCGGCGTTGGTGATCGTCACCGAGTGGGAGGAATTCCGCGCGCTCGACTTCGCCCGGCTGAAGAAAGTCATGGCGCGGCCTGTGCTGGTCGACCTGCGCAATGTGTACAGCGCGGCGGAAGTCGCGCGGCACGGCTTTGCTTACGAGAGCGTGGGGCGGGCGGCGAAAGCCTAATTTTACTGTCATTCCGGGGCGCGACCGAAGGTCGCGAACCCGGAATCCATAATCTCGGCACTGCGGTGTATGGATTCCGGGCCCGGCGCTTCGTGCCGTCCCGGAATGACGAGTCTTGATGCACCAATTCTCCGAATCGCTCCCCATCGACGAGGCGCTGCCGCGCCTCACCGCGGCGCTTGGCGCAAAGAACGCCGCCGTGCTGGTGGCGCCACCGGGCGCCGGCAAGACCACGCGCGTGCCGCTGGTGTTGCTCGAGGAGCCGTGGGCTAATGATAAAAAAATCCTGGTGCTGGAGCCGCGGCGGCTCGCCGCCCGCGCCGCCGCCTCCCGCATGGCCTCGACGCTGGGCGAACAGGTCGGCGACACGATCGGCTTGCGGGTGCGCTTCGGCTCGAAGGTTTCCAGACGCACGCGCATCGAGGTCATCACCGAAGGCGTGTTCACGCGGCTCGTCCTCGACGATCCGTCCCTCGACGGCGTTGCCGCCGTGCTGTTCGACGAATTCCATGAACGGTCTTTGGATGCCGATCTCGGATTGGCGCTGGCGCGCGACGCGCAGCAAGGCCTGCGCGAGGATCTGAAAATCTTGGTCATGTCGGCGACACTCGACGGCGCCCGCGTCGCGGCGCTGCTCGGCGATGCCCCCGTGGTCGAAAGCCAGGGCCGCGCCTTTGCGGTGGAGACGCGCTATCTCGGCCGCGACGTCCGCGCGCGCATCGAGAACCAGGTCGCAGACGCTGTGCAACGGGCGCTGCGCGCCGACCCCGGCTCGGCTCTGGTATTTCTGCCGGGCGCGGCGGAAATCCGCCGCACCGAAGCGCTGCTGAAGAAGCGCATCACCGACAAAAACGTGGACATCGTCGCATTGTTCGGCGCGCTCGACGCACGCGAGCAGGACCGCGCCATCGAACCGTCGCCGCCGGGTCGGCGCAAGATCGTGCTGGCGACCTCGATCGCGGAAACCTCGCTCACTATCGAGGGCGTGCGCGTGGTCATCGACAGCGGCTTGTCGCGCGTGCCGCGCTACGAGCCGGATGTGGGTCTCACGCGGCTGGAAACCGTGCGCGTCTCGCGCGCCGCCGCCGACCAGCGCCGCGGCCGCGCCGGGCGTACCGAGCCCGGCGTCTGCTACCGGCTTTGGGACGAGCCGCAGACGGGATCGTTCGAGCCCTATACGCGGCCCGAAATTCTTTCCGCCGATCTGTCATCCTTTGCGCTCGATCTGGCGCAATGGGGCGCCAGCGATCCGGGCAATCTCGCGTTTCTCGATCCACCGCCACAGGCGGCTCTGACCGAAGCCAAGGCGCTGCTTGCGGAGCTGGGCGCCATCGACGCCAACAGCCGCATCACCGACGAAGGGCGGCGTTTGCGCGCGCTGCCGCTGCCGCCGCGGCTTGCCCGCATGGTGGTCGATGCTGGCGCCGACGACGCGGGCGAAACCGCTGCGGCGATGGCCGCGATCCTCGCAGAGCGCGGCCTTGGCGGTGACGACGTGGATTTGACGCACCGCCTCGACCAGTTCCGCCGCGACCGCTCGCGCCGCGCCGAAGAGGCGAAGGCGATGGTGAAGCGGTGGGTTGCTCTTTCTTATCCCTCCCGTGAAAGGGGAGGGTCGGTCGGCGAAGCCGGCCGGGGTGGGGTCACTGGCGCGGCGACCCCCACCCGGCACGCTTCGCGTGCCACCCTCCCCCTTGCAGGGGGAGGGATAACAAGTGTCGGATCGCTTCTTTCCCTCGCCTATCCCGACCGCGTTGCGAAAAATCGCGGCAGCGGTGGCGCCTTCCTGCTCGCCATCGGCCGCGGTGGCGCCGTCGACGCGGCCTCGGCGCTGGCGCGCGAGCCGTTTCTCGTTGTCGCTGAATTGACCGGCAGCGCCGCCTCGGGCCGCATCATGCTGGCGGCTCCGATCACGCTCGCCGAAATCGAGGTGCGCTTTGCCGACAAGATCGAAGACCGCGACACGGTGATGTTTGACGCCGCCTCCGCGTCGCTGCGCGCCCGGCGCACGCGCCGCCTCGGCGCGATTGTGCTGGGCGAGCAGATCAAGCAGGTTAAGCCCGATGCCGAGACCGCGCATAGCCTGGCGCAGGGCATTGTCGAACTCGGCCTCTACAAGCTGCCGTGGACAAAGGCGGCGCTGCAATTCAGCAACCGCGTTGGCTTCCTGCGCCGATCCGAAGGTGACGAATGGCCCGATCTCTCAAGCGAAGGGCTCGCAAGCAACGCCGCTGAATGGCTTGAGCCACTGCTCGCTGATAAAACTGCGCGCAGCGACATCGGCGCCGATGAACTATCCGACGCTGTCATGAATCTTTTGCCGTGGAATCTGCGCAAGCGTCTCGACGCCGAAGCACCGACGCATTTCACCGCGCCCACCGGTTCTGCCGTGCCGATCGATTACGAGGCCGAGCAGGGCCCGACGGTCTCGATCCGCGTGCAGGAACTGTTCGGCTTGGCGCAGCATCCGTCCGTCGCCGGCGGCCGCGTGCCGCTGGTGATCGAGCTGTTGTCGCCGGCACACCGGTCGGTGCAGATGACGCGCGATCTGCCCGGCTTCTGGCGCGGCAGCTACGCGCAGGTCAAATCCGAGATGCGCGGCCGCTATCCGCGCCATCCCTGGCCGGACGATCCGTTGACCGCTCCGGCGACGCGTCGCGCCAAGCGCCGCGGCGAATAGCTTCAATTTGCCGGCCGCGGTTAACCCGCCGCTCACCATCCGCAAACCGGCGATACCACCGTTAAGACGGCATTGGGCGGAGGCATGGCAGGCTGAGGGAAATTTGCGGGGCCGTTCATGCGCCAGATTCTCATCTTCGCTGTTGCCGTGCTCATCGTCGGCGGCGTTGCAGCCCGGTACGCCGACCAGGCGGTCGTCGAGCGCCCGCGCGCGGCTCCGGCGCGGCAGGTCGAGGACATGCGTCAGTCGCCCGCGGGCCAGCACACGATGGTGGTGACGGGCGACCGCGCCGGCCATTTCGAAGTCGACGCGCGGGTCAACGGCCGCTCGATCGGCTTCATGGTCGATACCGGCGCCTCGCTGGTGATCATGCGCGAGTCCGACGCCAATAGAGTGCAGATTTTCCCCAAGGCCTCCGACTACACCGCTACCGTCTCCACCGCCAACGGCAAGATCAAGGCCGCGCCAGCCAAGCTCGACCGGGTCGAGGTCGGCGACATCACCGTCTTCGACGTGCCGGCGCTGGTGCTGCCGGACGATGTGCTGGGGCAGAACCTGCTCGGCGTCTCCTTCCTGTCGCGGCTCAAGCGCTACGAATACGCCGACGGGCGCATGGTGCTCGAGCAATAGTTTCCGCCTTCGGACGGCTCTAAATCACCGATTGAATGGATCGCTTTGCCGGTTCCTGGCATTGAGGTATGCACATGAATCTCGTCCCGCCGCGCTTCGAGGCCTTGATGTATCCGACGCCGAAACCCTCGCTCACGCCCAATACCTACGCTTACGAATCCTCGCCGCTGGTGAAGCCCACCGGCTTCCGCGAATACGACGCGCGCTGGCTGCTGGAAAAAGAGATCAACCTGATGGGCGCGCAGGCGCTCGGCATGGGGCTCGGCACGCTGATCTGGGAAATGGGCGTCAAGCAGGAGATCGTCACCGGACACGATTACCGTTCCTATTCCGCCGCGGTGAAGATGGCGTTGATCTCCGGGCTGATGGCCGCCGGTTGCAAGGTGCACGACATCGGCCTCGCCATGACGCCGATGGCCTATTTCGCCCAGTTCGATTTGAACGTGCCCTGCGTCGCCATGGTCACCGCTTCCCACAACGACAACGGCTGGACCGGGGTGAAGATGGGCGCCAACCGGCCGCTCACCTTCGGGCCCAACGAGATGAAGCGGCTGAAGGACATCGTGCTGGGGGCGAAATTCGAGCTCAAAAGCGGCGGCGGCTACGCCTTCGTGGAGAATTTCCCCGAGCGCTACATCGCCGACCTCACCAAGCGCTCGAAGCTCCGGCGCAAGCTGAAGGTGGTCGCCGCCTGCGGTAACGGCACCGCCGGCGCCTTTGCACCCAGGATTTTATCGGCGGTCGGCTGCGAGGTGGTGCCGCTCGACTGCGAGCTCGACTACACGTTCCCGCGCTACAATCCCAACACCGAAGACATGAAGATGCTGCACGCCATGCGCGACGCCGTGCTGGTCAACCGCGCCGACGTGGGGCTCGGCTTCGACGGCGACGGCGACCGTTGCGGCGTGGTGGACAACGAAGGCGAGGAAATCTTCGCCGACAAGGTCGGCGTCATGCTGGCGCGCGACATGTCGTCGCTGCACAAGAACGCGACCTTCGTGGTTGACGTGAAATCCACCGGGCTGTTCCTCACCGATCCAGTGCTGAAGGCGAACGGCGTCAAGGCCGACTACTGGAAAACCGGCCACTCCTACATCAAGCGGCGGGTGAACGAACTGGGCGCGCTCGCCGGCTTCGAGAAATCCGGCCACTTCTTTTTCAACTCGCCCTACGGCCGCGGTTACGACGACGGCATGATCTTCGCTCTTGCTGTGTGTGACGTGCTCGACCGCAATCCGGGAAAGAGCATGGCCGATCTGCGCAAGTCGCTGCCGAAGACCTGGGGCTCGCCGACCATGTCGCCGCATTGCGACGACGAGAAGAAATACGGCGTGGTGGACGCGGTGGTGAAGCACTTCGAGGCGATGAAGGCGGACGGGCGCCGCTTCACCGGGCAACCGATCCGCGATCTCAACACCGTGAATGGCGTGCGCGTCACCGTCGAGGATGGCACTTGGGGCCTGGTGCGCGCCTCCTCGAACAAGCCGGAGTTGGCCGTCGTGATCGAGAGCCCGGTATCGGAGGCGCGCATGCGCGAGATGTTCAAGGGCATCGACACGGTGCTACGCACGTTCCCGGCAGTCGGCGAGTACAACCAGACGATTTAACCTGCGCCCTCAGTCCGCTCATTCCCGCGCAGGCGGGAATCCAGGGCCACTGCCGAGAACCCATCATTTGTCGCCCCTGGGTCCCCGCTTTCGCGGGGACGAGCGGGTTCCTTCAAAACCCCCAATACCGCCCCGTCCGGCCGACCACGACCACGATGAGGCCGAGCGGCAAATTGATCATGATGATCTGGCGGATGCGGTTGAGTTCGCCTGCGGCGGCGGGCCACTCCTGCGCGTCCACCGCGCGCTTGAATTTCAGCCACGGCCCGTGGAACAGCCAGGCAAACAGCACGATCATCAGCCAGCCGATCCCCTGCATGATGTGGATGTAAAGCGGCATTCCGGCGAAACCGCCGAATGTGGCCAGCACCATCCAGTAGCCGCTTGTGAGCAGCAGCAGGATCGACACCCAGACCCAAATGAAGAAGGTGGAGAAAAACCGCCGCCACACGCCGAATTTCTCCGGCGGCTGCAGCGGGCCGGTGGCGGGGCGCAGAGACATGTAGGCGGCGAACATGCCGCCGACCCAGACCACGGCGCCGAGGACGTGAAAGGTGAGGGCGAAGGCGGTTTCGAGCATGTGGATGCTCCCTTTCCGGGGTCGTTGCGAGCGCGCCGATCAGAGTAGCCGTCACGGCCGGGCTTGTCCCGGCCATCCACGTCGTGCTTTCTGGGGACACCCAACGACGTGGATGCCTGGCATACAGCCGAGCATGACGGTGGAGGGCGCATCCGCTAACAATACGTCGCATGCGCATCGTCATTCTCGGCGCCGGGCCGGCCGGGCTCTATCTCGCCTACCTGATCAAGCGCCGTCAGCCGGGCGCCGATGTTGCCGTCATCGAGCAGAATTCGGCCAACGCCACCTTCGGCTTCGGCGTGGTGTTCTCCGACCGCGCGCTGGAATTCATGCGCGAGGACGACGCCGAGACCTATGTGGCGATCGCGCCGCAGATGGAGACGTGGAACGATCTCACGCTGGTCCACCGCAACGCGCGTGTCGTCATCGACGGCGTCGGCTTTGCCGCCATCGGTCGCTTGAAGCTGTTGCAAATGTTGCAGGCGCGGGCGCGTTCAGTCGGCGTCGATCTGCAATTCGGCCGCGCGGTTGCCTCGCTCGACGAGCTTGGCAAGGCCGATCTGGTGGTCGGCGCCGACGGCGTCAATTCACTGGTGCGGCGCAGCTTCGCGGATCAATTCGATGCCGCCGTCACGCATCTTTCCAACCGCTTTGCCTGGTTCGGCACCAGCAAGACTTACGACACGCTGACGCAGACCTTCCGCCACACGCCGATCGGCGATTTCAACGCGCACCACTATCGCTACGCGCCGGGGCGCAGCACGTTCATCGTCGAGATGGATGAGCCGACCTTCGTCCGCGCGGGATTCGAAAGAGTGGCCGACGCGGAATCACGCGGCGTCTGCGAAAAGATTTTTGCCGATGCGCTCGAGGGTCATCCGCTGATATCCAACAACTCGATCTGGCGGCAGTTCCCCATCGTGGCGAACCGGCGCTGGTCGCGCGGCAAATACGTGCTGATCGGCGACGCAGCTGCACACTGCGCATTTTTCCATCGGCTCGGGCACGCGGCTGGCGATGGAAGACGCAATCGCCGTCGACAAGGCGCTTGGTCAGCGCCCGCGCGACGTTGCCGGCGCGCTTGCATCTTACGAGGCCGCGCGGCGGCCGGTCCTGGAAAAGCTCGTCGCCGGCGCCAACGGCAGCGCGCAATGGTACGAGAACTTCGCCAAGCACATGCAGTTGCCGCCGGTCGATTTCGCCATGAGCTATATCCGCCGCTCCGGCCGCGTCGATCTCGAGCGCCTGCGCAAGCTGTCGCCGAAGTTTGTCGCGAGATACGAGAAGGAGAAGCGATAATCTTCATTCATTCCCGCGCAGGCGGGAATCCAGTTCTTAGCTGGGTGCCCGCTTCCGCGGGGGCGAACGGGTGAGGAGCAGCGTCTAGCTATTCCGCTTCTCCGCGCGCAGCGTCGGTAGGCCGATGCCGGTCGAGTCGAAGCCCCCGTCGACCGCGATCACCTGGCCGGTGACGTAGCTGGCGCGGTCGCTGCACAGGAAAAAAATGACTTCCGCCAGTTCCTCTTCCAGCCCGTAGCGGTTGAGCGGCATGTGGTCGTGATAATCCTTGCGGATTTCCGGCGTATGCACGGCTTTCGCCATCGCCGTATCGACCGGGCCGGGCGCAACCGCGTTGACGCGGATGCCGAGGGAGGCAAGTTCGGCCGCCTGCTGCTTGGTGAGATGCGCGAGGCCGGCCTTGCTGGTGCCGTAGGCGGTGCGCAGCGTCGAGGCGCGAAGCCCCGAAATCGATGTGATGTTGACGATCGCGCCGCCGCCGCTGTCGCGCATCAGCGGCACCGCGGTCTGCGTGCAGAGAAACGGCCCGGTGAGATTGACCGCCAGCACGCGCTGCCAGTCCTCGTAAGTCACGTCGAGGATCGGCTTGAAAATGGCGATGCCGGCATTGTTGACGAGGGCGTCGAGCCGGCCGAAGTGCTTGGCCACCGTGTCGATGGCGGCCGCGACGCCCTGCGGGTCGGCGACATCGCAAGTGATGGCGAGCGTCACATCCGGCCTGGCCACAGCGGCCATCGTCTTTTTCAGATTGTCGCCGTCGATGTCGAGCAGCGCCACGCGCCAGCCCTCGGCGAGAAAGCGCCTGGCGGTGGCCAGCCCGATGCCGCGCGCGGCGCCGGTGACGAGGGCTGCTTTTTGCGCCGCCCCGTTCACGCGTTCAATCCTTCTCTTCCTTGAACGTGTCGCGGAACGGGTGCGCCGGATAGACGCCGAGGATAGTCAGCTCCTTGGAGAAGAAGCGCAGCTCCTCCAGCGCGAACACCAGCGCGCGGTCGTCCGGGTGTCCTTCGACGTCGGCGTAGAATTGCGTGGCGAAAAAATTGCCGCCGACCATGTAGCTTTCCAGCTTGGTCATGTTGATCCCGTTGGTGGCGAAGCCGCCCATCGCCTTGTACAGCGCCGCCGGGACGTTGCGCACGCGGAACACGAAGGTGGTGATGGTCTTGCCGCTTTCGCGCGGCGCCCATTTCTTCTCGCGCGAGAGCACGATGAAGCGCGTCGTGGAATTGGCCTCGTCCTCGACGTTCTCCTTGAGGATGTCGAGGCCGTAAATGTCCGCCGCAAGCCGCGAGGCAATCGCGGCGCGCGTTGTGTCCTTGCTTTCGGCCACCTCGCGCGCGGAGCCGGCGGTGTCGGCGGCGACGAGAGGCTTGAGCTTGAGTTCGCGGATGATCTTGCGGCACTGGCCGAGCGCCATCACGTGGCTCTCCACCGATTTGATCGTCTTCAGCGTCGCACCCTTCGGCGCCATCAGCTGATTGCGGATCGGCAGGAACCATTCGGCGATGATGTGCAGCTTCGCCGTCGGCATCAAATGATGGATGTCGGCGACGCGGCCGGCGACCGAGTTCTCGACCGGGATCATGCCGAGATCGACCTCGCCGTTGGTCAGCGCAGCGAAACAATCCTCGAAGGTGGGGCAGGGCACCGGCTCGTGGTCCGGATAGGCTTCCTTGCAGGCGATGTGCGAATTCGCGCCCGGCTCGCCCTGGAAAATGATCTTTTTTGGCGCCATACGCAGTACCCAGCTTTTGCCGCCGCTTGGGTCGCAGACCCCGCACCTCAAGTCAACCGGCAAACATCTTGCGCACTTTCTCCAACTCGTCCGGCGTGTCGACGCCTAGCGGGACGCTCGCCACCACGGCCACGTCGATGCGCATGCCGGCGTCCAGCGCGCGCAACTGTTCGAGCTTCTCGCGCTTCTCGCCGGCCGATGGCGACAACTTGACGAAACGTTCGAGCGCCGCGCGGCGATAAGCGTAGAGCCCGATGTGATGATAGTGCGGGCCGAGCCCCGTGGCCCCGGCGCGGGTGAATGTCATGGCGCGAAAGTGGTGCGGCGCGATTGGTTCGCCCGACACCTTGACGACATTTGGATTCGTGCGCTCGGCCGGATCGGTGATGACCGCGGCGAGCGTCGCGATATCGACGTCGGGATCATCGAGGGGGAGAAGCGCCGCGCGGATGTGGCCCGGCTCGATGGCCGGCAAGTCGCCCTGCAGGTTGACGATCATGCCGATGCGCTGCTCGGGGTCGATCGCCTCCAGCGCCTCGAAGATGCGGTCGGAGCCGGACAGGTGATCGGCCCGCGTCATCACCGCGCGGCCGCCGGCCTTTTCCACAGCCGTGGCGATCGCCTCGCTGTCGGTCGCCACCACCGCTTCGCCGATGCCGGCGGCTTGCGCGCGCTCAAGCACGCGCACGATCATCGGCTGGCCGCCGATGTCGGCCAAAGGCTTGCCGGGCAGGCGGGTGGAGGCCATACGGGCCGGGATAAGAACGATCGTGTTCAGTCATCGTTTTGGGGGCTTAGACGGGTTGCCTTGCGCGAGGCAAGCCGGTATCAGTCGGGCCAACCTGCCGGCACCCTCTTTGTCCGCCCCCGGGAGCCAATTCCCAATGAATTCCTTCGAACTCAACAAGATCCTCGGCGCTATTCTCGGCACCTGCCTGATCACGCTGGCGCTCAATATCGGCGCCAACGCCATTTTCGCGCCGGAGAAGCCGGCCAAGCCCGGCTACGAGATCGCCGTCAAAAAGGGCGGCGAGGAGAAGGGCGGCGACAAAACGCAAGAGGAGCCGATGGAGGCGGTGATGGCCTCGGCCTCGGTGGAAAAAGGCCAGCAGATCGCCAAGCAGTGCACGGCTTGCCACACGTTCGAGAAGGGCGGCCCCAACAAGATCGGGCCCAATCTCTGGGGCATCGTCGGCGATGAGCGCGGCAAGGACCGAGGCGGCTTTAATTTCTCCGCCGCCATGAAGGCCAAAGGCGGCACCTGGACCTTCGGCGAGCTCTACGCCTTCCTTGCCAATCCGCGCGGCTATATTCCCGGCACGGCCATGACCTTCGCCGGCATTTCGCGCAGCCAGCAACGCGCCGACGTGATCGATTTCCTCAACACCTTGTCGGACAAGCCGCTGCCGCTGCCGAAAGCGGCGGCGGCTGCCCCGGCTCCCGCGGCCGCGGCGCCGGCTGGATCCGCGCCTGCCGCCAAGCCGGCGGCACCGGCCGAGGCGCCGAAAAAATAGCCCGCAGCGGCCAATGTGCTGACCTACGGCCGGGTTGTCCCCGGCCGTTTTCGTTTGAATGGCGGCGCGCCGCTGGTGGCGGACCGGAAAACCGACATAATCACCGGCGAGGAGCATGCGGATGAAGCTTTCGCGCCGTTCCCTATTGCGCAGCGCTGCTGCCACATTTGCGCTGCCGGCGTTCGGTACATTCGTTGGCGCCGCCGCCGCGCAGGAAAAGCAATGGAAGCACGGGTTGTCGCTGTTCGGCGAGCCGCATTATCCGGCCGGCTTCAAACATTTCGATTACGTCAATCCGCAGGCGCCGCAGGGCGGCGTGGTGCGCGAGATTGCCTTCGGTACCTTCGACAATTTCAATCAGGTGATTTCCGGCGTGAAGGGCAACCTGGCGATGGGCACCGAATTGTTCACCGAGTCGCTGACCTCGTCGGCGCTCGATGAGGTGTCGACCGAATACGGGCTGCTCGCCGAAGCGATCAGCTATCCGGACGATCGCTCCTCCGTCACCTACCGGCTGCGTGCCAACGCGCGTTGGCACGATGGCCAGCCGGTGACGCCAGAGGACGTGGTTTATTCCTTCGACACGTTCAAGAAGAACAGTCCGCAGCTTGGCGCCTATTACCGGCACGTGACCAAGGCGGAAAAGACCGGCGAGCGCGAGATCACGTTTACCTTCGACCTCCCCGGCAACCGCGAACTGCCGCAGATCGTCGGCCAGTTGCCGGTGTTGCCGAAGCATTGGTGGGAAGGCGCCGACAAGTCGGGGAAAAAGCGCGACGTCACCGCCACGACGCTGGAGCCGCCGCTCGGCTCAGGGCCCTACCGCATCAAGGAATTCCAGCCGGGCCGTTCGATTGTGTACGAGAAAGCAGCCGATTACTGGGGCAAGGATCTCAATCTGACCGTCGGCACCAATAATTTCGCGCAGATTCGCTACGAGTACTTCCGCGATTCGACCGTCGCTCTGGAAGCGTTCAAGGCCGACCAGGTGGACTGGCGGTCGGAAAACAGCGCCAAGAACTGGGCTACCGCTTACGATTTTCCCGCCGTGCGCGAGAAAAAGGTGCTGCTGGAGGAATTCCCGATCCGCAGTGTCGGAGTGATGCAGGCCTTCGCCTTCAATATCCGCCGCGACAAGTTCAAGGACCCGCGCGTGCGCCGCGCCTTCAACTTCGCCTTCGATTTCGAGGAGATGAACAAGCAGATCTTCTACGGCCAGTACACGCGCATCGCCAGCTACTTCGAGGGCACCGAGCTTGCTTGCTCCGGCGTGCCGCAAGGCAAGGAACTGGAAATCCTGCAGACCGTGAAGGACAAGGTGCCGGGCGAGCTGTTCGCCAAGCCTTACACCAATCCGGTGGGCGGCGATCCACAGAAGGTGCGCGATAATTTGCGCGAAGGCCTGAAGCTGCTGCACGAGGCCGGCTACGAGGTGCAGAACACCAAGCTCGTCAACACCAAGACCAACGAAAACTTTGCCGTCGAACTGCTGGCCGAGCAGCCGGCCTTCGAACGCGTCATGCTGTTCTACAAGCCGTCGCTCGAGCGGCTTGGCATGACCGTCACGGTGCGCACCATCGACCCTTCGCAATACGAGAACCGGCTGCGGCAATGGGATTTCGACATCGTCATCAATTCGTGGGGCGAGTCGCTGTCGCCCGGCAACGAGCAGCGCGGCTTCTGGGGCTCGCAAGCTGCCGACATACCCGGCTCGCGTAACCTCATCGGCATCAAGAACCCGGCGGTGGACGCGCTGATCGACCGCGTCATCTTCGCCAAGGATCGCGACGAGCTGGTGGCCGCTACGCACGCGCTCGACCGCGTGCTGTCGTGGAATTTCTACGTCGTGCCGCAATGGACCTACGGCAAGGTGCGCACCGCGCGCTGGGACCGCTTCAGCCGGCCGCAGACCATGCCGAAATATGGAACGTCCGCGTTCCCGACTATCTGGTGGTGGGATGCGGAGAAGGCGGCCAGGCTGCCGCAGAAGTCGTGATCAGCCGCCGCAATATCCTGGTCATGTCGGCGGGCGCGCTCGCCGCCGCCAAATTTGCGCCGGCCGCCAGCGCGCAGGACATCGAGCGCCACGGCATGTCGGCCTTCGGCGATCTCGCCTATCAAGCGGATTTCCCGCATTTCAAATACGTCAACCCGGACGCGCCCAAGGGCGGCGTGTTCTCGCAGATCGGGCCGAACCGGCAATACAACCAGTCGTTCCAGACCTTCAATTCGCTCAACAGCTACATCCTCAAAGGCGACGGCGCGCAGGGCATGGAATTGACCTTCGCCACGCTTGATGGTGCGCTCGGGCGACGAGCCCGACGCCATGTATGGGCTTGCCGCGCGCGGCGTTGCCATTTCCGCCGACGGGCTCACCTACCGCTTCACGCTGCGGCCGCAGGCAAAATTTCACGACGGCACGCCGCTCACCGCGCATGACGTGGTCTGGACGCTGACCACGCTCAAGGAGAAAGGCCATCCGATCATCACCCAGCTTCTGCGCGATTTCTCAGGCGCGGAGGCGGCCGACGATCATACCGTGGTGGTGCGCTTTGCCGCCAAGCGCGGCCGCGACGTGCCGCTGTTCGTCGCCGCGCTGCCGATCTTCTCGCGCGCCTATTACGCGGCGCAGCCCTTCGACCAATCGACGCTCAACGTGCCGCTGGGCAGCGGCGCCTACAAGGTCGGCCGCTTCGAGGCGGGCCATTTCATCGAATTCGACGCGGGTGAAGGACTGGTGGGGCGCCGGGCTGCCGGTCGCGCGCGGGCAGAACAATTTCGACACGGTGCGCTTCGAATATTACCGCGACCGCGACGTCGGCTTCGAAGGCTTCACCGCCAAGAGCTATCTGTTCCGCGAGGAGTTCACCTCGCGCACCTGGGCGACGCGCTACAATTTTCCCGCCTTCAAGGACGGCCGCGTCAAGCGCAGCCGTGCTGCCGGACGATACGCCCTCCGGCGCGCAAGGCTGGTTCATCAATCTGCGGCGCAAACAGTTCAAGAGCCGCGCCTTGCGCGAGGCGCTGATCGACGCGTTCGACTTCGAATGGACCAACAAGAACATCATGTACGGCGCCTATCAGCGCACGGTATCGGTATTTCAGAATTCGCCGATGATGGCGCAAGGCAAGCCGGATGCCGCCGAACTTGCGCTGCTCGAGCCGTTATCGCGGCCAGGTGCCGGACGAAGTGTTCGGCGAGCCTTATGTGCCGCCGGTGACTGACGGCTCGGGGACAGACCGTCGCTGGCTGCATCACGGCGCCAAGCTGCTCAACGACGCCGGCATCGTTCTCAAGAACGGCAAGCGGGTCCTGCCGGACGGCACTCCGATCGCAATCGAATTTCTGCTCGACGAGCCGGGCCTGAACCCGCACACGCTGCCCTATATCCGCAACCTCGGCATCCTCGGCATCCCGGCGACGCTGCGCGTGGTCGATCCGGTGCAATACCGCGCCCGCGTCGATGACTTCGATTTCGACATCACGGTGGAGCGCTTCAGTTTCTCCTCGACCCCCGGCGATTCGCTGCGCGGCTATTTCACCTCGCGGGCCGCGGCGACCAAGGGCTCGCAGAATCTCGCCGGCATCGCCGAGCCGGCGGTCGACCGGTTGGTTGACGTCATCATCGCGGCGAAATCGCGCGAGGAACTCACCACCGCCTGCCGCGCGCTTGACCGCGTCATCCGCGCCGGACGCTACTGGATTCCGCACTGGTACCTTGCCGCCTATCCGGATCGCCTATTGGGACGTGTTCGGCTGGCCTGCAACGCGCCCGCGCCACTTCCGCGGCATTCCCGAGACCTGGTGGCATGACGCCGCCAAGGCGGCGAAGGTGGACCAAAAGCGCTAGTGCTCGCGAATGACATATATCGGCCATTCTACGCTGCGAGCGCAGAGTCAAATAGCAGTGTGATGGCCGTCACATTTTGTTCGCGCAACGCAGCGTGACGGATCGGGAATAACACGCTAACAAAACATCATGGCCGCCTACCTCACCCGCCGCCTGCTGTTCATGTTGCCGACCCTGCTCGGCATCATGCTGGTTGCCTTCGTCGTGGTGCAATTCGCGCCCGGCGGGCCTGTCGAGCAGGTGATCGCCAAGCTCACCGGCAGCGACACCGGCGCAACCTCGCGCATTTCCGGCTCGCCCGGCGGTGATTTCGGCGCGCGCGGCGTGCAAGGCGGTTCGCAGGTCGATTCGGGCACCTCGAAATACCGCGGCGCACAAGGCCTCGACCCGGCCTTCATCAAGAGCCTGGAAAAGCAGTTCGGCTTCGACAAGCCGGCCTATGAACGCTTCGGGCTGATGCTGTGGAATTACGTCCGCTTCGATTTCGGCAAGAGTTATTTCCGCGACGTCACCGTGCTGCAACTGATCAAGGAAAAGCTGCCGGTGTCGATGTCGCTCGGCATCTGGATGACGCTGCTGACCTACCTCATCTCCATTCCGCTCGGCATCAAGAAGGCGATCGACGACGGCTCGCAGTTCGACGTGTGGACGTCGGGCGTCATCATCGTCGGCTACGCCATCCCCGGCTTCCTGTTCGCCATCCTGCTGATCGTGCTGTTTGCCGGCGGATCGTTCTTCGACTGGTTTCCGTTGCGCGGGCTGTTTTCCGAGAACTGGTCGCAGCTGCCGTGGTACGCCAAGATCGGCGATTATTTCTGGCACCTGACGCTGCCGATCATCTCCATGGCGCTGTCGGCCTTCGCCACCATGACGCTGCTGACGAAGAATTCGTTTCTCGATGAAATCCGCAAGCAATACGTGCTCACCGCCCGCGCCAAGGGCTGCACGCGCACCCAGGTGCTTTACGGCCACGTGTTCCGAAACGCCATGCTGATTGTGATCGCCGGCTTTCCCGGCGCTTTCGTGCACGCCTTCTTCACCGGCTCGCTGCTGATCGAGACCATCTTCTCGCTCGATGGCCTCGGCCTGCTCAGCTTCGAGAGCGTGCTCAACCGCGATTATCCGGTGGTGTTCGCCACGCTCTATATTTTCTCGCTCATCGGCCTGGTGGTGAACCTGCTGTCCGATCTCACCTACACCTGGATCGATCCGCGCATCGATTTCGAGACGCGGGAGGTCTAGAGGTGGACGTCCGCTCCCCGGGCACAACGGCTGGCGGCGTTACCGGGCTCGATGTCCCGCTGGAGCGCCGCTGGATTACGATTTCGCCGATCAACAAGCGGCGCTGGGAAAGCTTCAAGGCCAACCGGCGCGGCTATTGGTCGCTGTGGGTATTTCTGCTGCTGTTCATTCTCTCGCTGTTCGCCAACTTCATCGCCAACGACAAGCCGATCTTCATCGGCGTCAACGGCAAATGGTACTTTCCGGCAGTCATCACCTATGCCGACACCGCCTTCGTCAAAAAGCCCGATCCGATGCTGTTCGGCACCGCGGCCGACTATCGCGACGACTATCTGATGGGTTTGATCAACAAGGAAGGCGGCACGGTGATCTGGCCACCGGTGCGGTTTTCCTACAACACGCAGGTGAGCCATCCGCCGTCGCCGTTCCCGTCGAAGCCGACCTGGATGCTCAACGCGCAGGATTGCGAATTCGCCGCCACGCACAATTTCGCCAAATGCGGCACGCTTGAATACAACTGGCTCGGCACCGACGACGGCGGCCGCGACGTGCTGGCGCGGCTGATCTACGGCTTCCGCATCTCGGTGCTGTTCGGCCTCTGCCTGACCATCGTCTCCTCGGTCATCGGCGTCGCCGCCGGAGCGGTGCAGGGCTATTTCGGCGGCTGGACCGACCTTCTGTTCCAGCGCTTCATCGAAATCTGGACCTCGATCCCGTCGCTTTATCTGCTGCTGATCATCTCCTCGGTGCTGGTGCCGGGCTTTTTCGTGCTGCTCGGCATCCTGCTGTTGTTCTCCTGGGTGTCGCTGGTCGGCCTGGTGCGCGCGGAGTTCCTGCGCGGGCGCAATTTCGAATACATCCAGGCGGCGCGCGCGCTCGGAGTGTCCAACGCGGTCATCATTTTCCGCCATCTGCTGCCGAACGCCATGGTGGCGACCATGACGTTCCTGCCGTTCATTCTGTCGTCCTCGGTGATGACGCTGACCGCGCTCGACTTCCTCGGCTTCGGCCTGCCGCCCGGCTCGCCCTCGCTCGGCGAACTTCTGTCGCAGGGCAAGTCCAACGTGCAGGCGCCGTGGCTGGGCCTCACCGGCTTCTTCTCGCTGGCGATCATGCTGTCGCTGTTGATCTTCATCGGCGAGGCGGTGCGTGACGCCTTCGACCCGCGCAAGACCTACGGGAGAGCGAAGTGAACGCGGCCGGCGACAAGCTGCTCTCGGTGCGCGACCTTTCGGTCGCCTTTGGCCACGGCGCCCGCGAGGTTCTCGCCGTCGACCGCATCTCCTTCGACATCGGCAAGGGCGAGATCGTGGCGCTGGTCGGCGAGAGCGGCTCGGGCAAGTCGGTGACGGCGCTGTCGGTGATGAAGCTATTGCCCTATCCGGCGGCGCATCATCCTTCCGGTTCGGTCCGCTTCAATGGCCGCGAGCTTCTGAGCATGCCGGAAAATGAAATCCGTCAGGTGCGTGGCAACGACATCACCATCATCTTCCAGGAGCCGATGACGTCGCTGAACCCGCTGCACACGATCGAAAAGCAGATCAGGGAAATCCTGCTTTTGCACCAGGGTCTCACCGGGACGCAGGCGCGGGCAAAAATCATCGACCTGCTCGGGCAGGTCGGCATTCGCGACCCGGCCGGACGCCTGGGCAGCTACCCGCACCAGCTCTCCGGCGGGCAGCGCCAGCGCGTGATGATTGCCATGGCGCTGGCCAACGAGCCGGACCTCTTGATCGCCGACGAGCCGACTACCGCGCTCGACGTGACCGTGCAGGCGCAGATCCTCAAGCTGCTCAAGGACACGCAAACCCGGCTCGGCATGTCGGTGCTGTTCATCACCCACGACCTCGGCATCGTGCGCAAGCTCGCCGACACGGTCTGCGTAATGAACCAGGGCAAGATCGTCGAGCGCGGTCCGGTCGAGCGCGTGTTCACCGCGCCGGAACATCCTTACACGCGCGAACTGCTCGCCGCCGAGCCGAAGCCCGATCCGGCGCCGCCGCGGCCGAATGCGCCGGTGGTGATTTCGACCAAGGACCTGAAAGTCTGGTTTCCCATCAAGCGCGGCGTCATGCGCAAGGTGGTCGGCCATATCAAGGCGGTGGACGGCGTCAGCGTCGAGGTGCGCAAGGGCGAGACGCTCGGCGTGGTCGGCGAGAGCGGCTCGGGCAAGACGACGCTCGGGCTCGCTATTCTCAGGCTGATCTCGTCGGATGGGCCGATCGTTTTCATGGGCGACACCATCCAGGGCCTCAAGTTCAAGCAGATGCGGCCCTATCGCCGCAACATGCAGATCGTGTTCCAGGACCCTTACGGCTCGCTGTCGCCCCGCATGTCGGTGTCCGACATCATCGAGGAGGGGCTGTGGGTGCATCATCCGCATTTGTCGCGAAACGAGGGCGAGCGCCGCGTGGTCGCCGCGCTCAACGATGTCGGCCTCGATCCGGAGACGCGCTTCCGCTACCCGCATGAATTTTCCGGCGGCCAGCGCCAGCGCATCGCGCTCGCCCGCGCGCTGGTGCTGGAGCCGACCTTCATCATGCTCGACGAGCCGACCAGCGCGCTCGACATGCTGATCCAGGCGCAGATGGTTGATCTGCTGCGCGACCTGCAGAAGCGGCGCGATCTCACCTACATGTTCATTTCGCACGATCTGCGCGTGGTGGCGGCGCTGTCGAGCCGGCTTCTGGTGCTGCGCCACGGCAAGGTGGTTGAGGAGGGCGCGGCGCTGGACCTCTTCAAGTCACCCAAGAGCGACTACACGCGCGCGCTTTTGGCCGCCGCCTTCAAGCTGGAAACCGGACCCGAGGACGTGGTGGCGCAATAACGCTAGGGTGCCGGCCGGTCTGCCGCCGCCGCGTCGAGCCGTTGCGGATCGTTGAGCAGGTCGCGCACGATGCCAAGAAAGCGGCCGGCCTGATAGGCGTCGACGATTCGGTGATCGGCGCGCATGAACAGCGGCATGACGGCGACCGAGACGAAATGGCCGTCCCGTTCGACAACTTTATTTTCCGTCGGCCCTATTGTCAGATTGAGCGAGTCGGCGAGGTCGGGGAATCGCGACGGCTTGTAGCTCCGCATCGGCGGCGCGCCGGAGAATGATAGGTTGTTCACCGTGACGCAGCCCTCGCGCGTCTGCTCCAGCCGTCCCAGTGTCGGCAGGCGCATATGCCGATCGAGGAAATTATAAAACCGCATCAGTTGCCGGAAGACAAATCCGGGCAGCCGCCTGATCCGCGCCAGATCGCGATCGCGGCCGCGCTCGTTGCGCCCTGCGTTCAACAGGCCTTGCCAGACTTCCGTGCCGATCTGTTCCAGGCTCTTGCGATCGGCATTGGCGATTCTCAACAGATCGATATCGAGATTGCGGCGGTGGAAAAACGCCATGCGGATATTCACGTCGCGAAAGGCATAGACGCGGCGTCCGACGATGCGGGCGTTCATTTCTGGAAACTGCGCCAGCGTCAACGCCGCCGCGCGGATCAGCATGTGAATCGGCGTAATGACGACGCGCCCGTCGCGATTGCGCTCGCGCATGAATGTCCGCAAGGCGTCGGCGTCGATGTCCGTCCCCCACACAAGCGTCGGGTCGGACTGGGTCGCCGCCGACGCGTGCAGATAGAAGCGGTTGTAGAGCGGCAGCTTGCGGTCGGGAATTGCGCGATCGTGCAAGGGCCACTTCATGACTTATCCTGCGGCCTTTTTGACCTCGCGGGCGCCGAACCCGGGTCAGCCCGGCTGCCGCGCCGCAACCTGATCGATGACCAGGTCGATAATGGCCGAGATAGAGCGGAAATTCGAGGGGTTCACGTCGTCGCCGTCGAAGCGAATGCCGTATTTTTCTTCCAGGCGAAAAATCAGATCCATCAGCAGCAGCGAATCCAGCAAGCCGCTTTCGAGCAGGTCCAAGTCCGGCGCGGCTAGCGCATACCGCGCGCCACGCGCGCGCACGAAGTTCACTAGGTCCGCTTCGATTTGCTTGCGATCTGGCGTCATCGGGATGTGGGCCGGGTTCACAACAGTGGCGAGAAATTGCGGGAGGATTCCTTGTAATTGCGGCGATGGTCGAAAGGCCTGTCGTCAATTCAGACTTGCGATTTTTCCTCGGCATTGGCCGGCCGCTGGGCAAGGCGGCCGAGCGCCGCGCGGTCAACCTTTAAGGCCGAATTGAGCGGAAGTCGATCCAGCACCTGAAAATGCAGCGGCAGCTTGTAGGGCGGCAATTCGCGCTGGCAGGCCGCCCGAATTTTCGCCACGTCGACCGGTTGGCCGTCGCGCGGGGCGAGGAACAGGACAAATCGCATCTCTTCGCCGCGGGCGACCGGGATCGCAACCGCGCTCGCCTGCGGATATTCCGCTTCGACCACGGCCTCGATTTCCGCGGGATGGACGCGGTGGCCCTGGATCTTGATCAGCAGGTTGGCGCGGCCATGCAGGTAAAAGTAGCCCTCGTCGTCGCGGTGCGCCAGATCGCCTGTGCGCAGCCAGCCGTCGCCGGTGAACGCATCGGCGCTCGCCGCTGCGTCCTGCCAATAGCCGAGCATGACATTGTCGCCGCGGGCGCAGAGCATGCCGGTCGCGCCTGCCGGCAATTCGCGGCCGGCGTCGTCCCTGACGGAAAGCTCGACGCCCCGTATCGGCTTGCCGATCGAGTCGCGGTGCGCATCCAATTGCGCGGGCGGCATCGCGGCGAGCCGCGCCGTCGCCTCCGCCTGCCCGTACATGAGAAAGAGCGGTGCCGGCGCGATGCGTGTTGCAACCTGCGCCGCCAGTTCGTAACGCAGCGCGCCGCCGGCGACCGACATATAACGCAACGCGGGCAGCGGCGTTTTGCCGAGCTTCCCGTATTTCAAGAGCATGATGTAGACGTCCGGCACGGCGGAGAAAGACGTCGCCGCCGATTGGCGCAGCGCCTCGACGATAGCTGAGGGAAATGTCGGCGCCGCATTTAACAGCAGCGTCGCGCCGGTCAAAATGTGCGTTTGCAGGATAGAATTTCCGAAAGCATGGCAGAACGGAAGCACTACCAATGCCCGATCGTCGGCGCCAATGGGAAGTTCGTGCAAGATCGAATCGGCATTGGCCAGCAGGTTGCGGTGGCTGAGCATGACGCCTTTCGGCGCGCCGGTTGAGCCGGACGTGAACAACAGCATGGCGAGGTCGCTGCCGGCGCGGCGGGGCGCCGGGACGTCGCTGCTCCCCGTACCCGGCAAGCGAAGCGTCTGAGCCGCGGCGCCGGACGCCTCGGCGCTCATGTCCTCGCGCCGGCTGATCAGCACATCGGGCCGGCAGAGATCGAGGATTGTTTTGCGGCGCAGGCCTTCCAGCGGTACCGGCAGCGGCACGACGACGCCGTCGGCCATGAGCGTGCCGTAAAACGCCGCCAGATATTCGGGCGAATTCGACAACTGCAATGCCACGCGAGCGCCTGCGGCATGGCCGGGCCGCGCGCACAAATGGCGCCGCACGTCCTCCGCCGCGCGCAGTATCGCGCCGTAGGTGGCGACGCCGTTTCTGCCGGCGACTGCTGGATGGTCGGCGCGGGCGCGAGCGACATTGACGAAAGCCGCGGCCAGATTGTTCGCGGTTGCCGGTGCCGCTGCAGCCTCGCCAGGTGTCGCGTGCCCCGCGGCTGCGGCAGAAGCGTCAAATTGCAGCAGCACGATTTCCATGACGCCTCAATAGAGTCCCGGAATGAGCCGATGGGTCCGCGCCATATAGGCGCGATAGTCGTCGCCGAACGCCTCCAGCATCATACGCTCTTCATGCCCGACGCGCGCGAAGAACAGCGTGCCGAAGCCGACGATGCCCGCCAGTCCGGCGACCCAGTTGGGCAGCAGCAAAGCCTGCGAGATCGCCCAGAGCCAAAACGAGGAATACATGGGGTGGCGCAGGCGTTGATAGATTCCGCGGGTGATCAGAGCGTGTCCTTCGCGAACCTCGAGCGTGACCGACCAGGCGCGGCCGAGATCCCGATGCGTGCGGTAGAGCAGGGCCATGGCCGCGATCAGCACGGCGGTCCCCAGCCAGGCCTGGACGGGGTGGAACTCGTAAGTCGCGAATTTGGGCTGGTCCGCGGTCGCGTAGACCAGCGGAAGCAGGAACAGGCCGGCAAAGGAGATCGTTATCAGCGCCCATTCGCGCGTGCGGTCATGCCGGTGCGCGACCGGCGTCTTGCGGGAGCGGCGCTGATACGGGTAGCGGATGATGAAATAGGCCACGCACCCGAGCCCCCAGATGATTTTTGCGGCAAAGAGCGTCATCGGATGCCCACGATCAGCCCCGCGCGAGCGGATAACCCCTTGGCGCCGGTCGCCACGCCGGATCAACGAGAGGGCGTTTGACCGGCTTTCGGCGTGTCCTGTGGATATATTACATCCCCGGCGATGCCAACCGCCACGCCGGTTCCACCAAAAGATGAGAATCGAAGCGCTCTTCGGTATTGATTAGCGCGGACCCGTTGCAATAGGTTGCCGGGTCGCTACGTCTGTCGCTGCACAATGGAGTGTCACCGTGCGCTTACGCTTGTTCCTGGCTGCAATCTGCATTGGCCTGACCACACTTTCCGCCCCGGCTCAGGCCGGCCACGTCTATCTGCTCAAGGGCTTCGCCAATATTTTTTCCACGGGGCTGGATACGCTGCAGGAAAAACTGGCGCGGCGGGGATTCACTGCGACCGTTCACAACTATCTCGAGCATGACAGTCTCGCCAAGGAAGCGGCGTATCTGGAAAAACAGGGCAAAGGGCCCATCATTATTGTCGGCCATTCGCTCGGCGCAAACGACGCAATTACGATGGCGGAGGAGATGAAGGCGCTGAATGCTCCGGTCGCTCTGGTTGTCTTGTTCGGGCCCACCGAAGATATGAAGGCGCCGTCGAACGTTGCGCGGGTGATCAACTATTATCAAAGCGGCGTCGCCGTCGGCAAAGGAAAGGGCTTTACCGGCACCATCTCCAACATCAACCTCGACTCGGACTCGGACATCAATCATTTCAACATCGAGAAGAGCGCCCGGTTGCACTCCAAGGTGATTGCGCAAATCGCGGCCATCGAGGGCAAGACGGCGCACGCCGAGGAGCGCGCCAATTCGCAGTGACGGCGTGTCGGCAAACCGTCTCTAGGATCAGAAGCGTTTTACGCTGGTGACGTCGCCGCCCGCCGCCTTGATGCGCGCGATGGCGTCTGCCGCCGGTTCGATCGTCACCGCCATGGCGTGCGCATTGGCGTGCAGGAATGAATTTCCGTCGCGGGCGATGGCGACGTGGCCTTTCCAGAAAACGAGATCGCCACGGCGCAGCTCGGCGAGCAAAGACAATTTTCCGAGCGCCGGTTCCTGCATGTCGCTGTCGCGCGGGCAGGCGATGCCCGCCGCTTGCAACGAGACTTGCACCAGCCCCGAGCAATCGATGCCGAGCGAGGTCTTGCCGCCCCACAAATAGGGCGTGCCAAGGAAGCGTTCGGCGACGGCAACGAAATCGGTCTGTCGGGATTTCATCGGCATGAGGTGCATGGCGGGCACATGCAGGCCCGAAGCGGTGACGGCAAAGCGCTCGTCCTGTCGCGTGACCGCGATTGCCGCGCCCATCGGCAGCGCCGTGACCGGCGGCAATTTGATGTCCGGCCCGGGAAAGCCGAATGTGCGCAGGGCGGCGACCTTGTGCGTCGGCGCCGGGCCCGGCGTTGCCAGCGCATTGGCGGACAACCAGCCGACATAGCTGTCGCTCTCAAGCTGCGCCCAGGCCCAGCCCTCGTCGGTCGTCTCATAGACGGCGACGCGTTCGCCGAGCAGCGCTTCGGTCACCAACGCAACCTCATGCGACGGCGCCTGACGCATGCTCGCAACCGGCTCGATCACGGCGCGGCGTTCGCCCTCGACGAAGCGCTTGGCCTCGACCTGGCCTTGCAGATGTTTCGCCGCGATTTCGGGGCGGAACGCATTGATGCGGGGATCGAGCGCGACCATGGATTATGAATAGCGCGCGGAAAGCATGGCGTAGAGCGCGCGCGCGGTCTGGCATTCGGCGCCTTCCGGGCGGCCGGGCTTGGCCGCGGCGGTCCAGGCGAAGATGTCGAGATGCAGCCAGGATTTGGTGGTCACGAAGCGGCGCAGGAACAGCGCGGCGGTGATCGCCCCGCCCTGACCGCCGCTGCCGACATTGTTGAGATCGGCGACTTTCGAATCAAGCATCGCCTCGTAGGGCCGCCACAGCGGCATGCGCCAGAGCGGATCGTTCTCGGCTACGGCAAAGCGCGCAAGCTCCGCCGCCAGCGCATCGTCGGTGGTGAAAGCCGCCGGCAGATCGGGCCCGAGCGCGACGCGCGCGGCGCCGGTGAGAGTGGCAAAATCGACGATCAGCGCTGGATTGTCCTCGTCGGCGAGCGTCAGCGCATCGGCGAGGATCAACCGGCCCTCGGCGTCGGTGTTGCCGATCTCGACGGAAAGACCTTTGCGCGACGTGAAGATGTCGCGCGGGCGGAAGCTGGTGCCGGAAATGGAATTTTCCACCGCCGGGACGATGACGCGCAGTTTCACCTTCAGCTTGCGCGACATGATCATGTGCGCCAGCGCCAGGGCGGTCGCCGCGCCGCCCATGTCCTTCTTCATGTTGAGCATGCTGGTGTCGGACTTGATGTCGAGGCCGCCGGTGTCGAAGCAGACGCCCTTGCCGACGAGCGTGATGTTCGGGTCGCCGTCCTTGCCCCAGTGAATGTCGATCAGGCGCGGCGCGCGCGCCGAGCCGCCGCCGACCGCGGCGACCAGCGGAAACTGCTTGGCCAGCGCATTGTCGCGGGTGACGTCCATGTCGGCGCCGTGCTGCTCCGCCAGCTTGCGCGCGGCCTGTTCCAGTTCGTCCGGCCCCAGATCGTTTGACGGCGTATTGATGAGATCGCGGGCGAGCGTCACCGCATCGGCGATACGCGAAAGGTCGTCGCCATCCACGCCTTCCGGCAGCACGAGCTGCACATTGCGTGGCTCGCCTTTACGGTAGCGGGTGAATTGATAGGCCCCCAGCGCGAAGGCGAGCGCGGCCAGCCGCGCATCGTGCGGCGCGTTGGCGAAGCGGTAGATGCCGGGCGGCAGCAGAGTGGCCAGCTGCCCGGGGCGGAACGGGTCCTTGACCGGCTCGTCCGCCGCTTCGATGCCGAACAGCACCGCAGCGAGCTTGCCGTCCGCCGCCGGTACAAGGAGATGTCGCCCTGGCTTCGCCTCATAGCCGGCGACGCGCACGAAGGCCTGCGCACGCGCGTCGAGGCTCTTGGTCGCCGTAGCGATCGTGTCGGGACTGGCGAACAGGATCGGAACGGCTTGCGCCTCGCCGGCGCCTGCAAAAATCGGGTGCATGGCTACTCCGCGGCGTCCCGCATTGTTGGTTTGGCGGCATAGCCGTCGCGTGTCTGCGGCAGCTTCCAGCCGAGCATTTTTCCGGCGACCAGCGTGCGCAGCACCTGCGCGGTGCCGCCGCCGATGGTGAACATGCGCACGTCGCGCGCCATTCTTTCCAGGGGGAGTTCGCGCGAATAGCCGCGCGCGCCGAGCAATTGCAGCGCGTCGTTGACGATTTTGATCGCGGACTCAGACGCGAAAATCTTCGCCTGCGCCGCTAGCATGGGATCGGGGAAGGCGTTGCCGTCCCCGCGCGAACGCGCTGCGGCATAAAGCATCAGCCGCGATGCGGTGAGCTGCGTCTGCATGTCGGCGAGCATCCATTGCAATCCCTGAAACTCGCCGATGGGGCGGCCGAATTGCTGGCGCGTTTTCGCCCAGTCGAGCGCGAGGTCGAGCGCGCCGCCGGCAATGCCTATCGCCACCGTGCCGGCGCCGACGCGCTGGCTGTTGTAGGCGGTCATCAGATCGGCAAAACCGCGGCGGAAACCGGACGGCGGGATCACCGCCATACTCGCCGGCACTTCGAGGTTCTCGAAGGTCAGCTCGCCTTCCGGCATGCCGCGAAGCCCCATGGTCTGCTCGCGCATGCCGACGCGGAGTCCCTTCGCTTCATCACGCACGGCAAGGAAGCCGCCGATGCCCTGTTCTTGCCTGCGCCCATCGAACACGCGCGCGAAGATCAGGTGCAGCTTGGAGACACCGGCGCCGCTGATCCAGTGCTTCTTGCCGTTGATCACGTAAACATTGTTGCGCTTGTCGGCGCGCGTGGTCATGGCGGTGGCGTCGGACCCAGCGTCGGGCTCGGTGATGCAGATGGCGGGCTTGTCGCCGTCGAGCACTAGCGAGGCGGCGAGCCGTTTCTGTTCGTCGCTGCCATAGGCCATCACCGTGGAAATGGCGCCCATATTGGTTTCGACCACGATGCGCGCGGTCACCGTGCAGGATTTGGCCATCTCCTCGATCACCAGCGCGGCGTCGAGGAAGCTTGCATCCTTTCCACCATAAGCCTTCGGCATGGTCATGCCGAGGAACCCAGCTTCGCCCAGCGCCTTGACGATGTCCCAGGGGTATTGCTCGTTGCGGTCGATCGCGGCCGCGCGTGGACGGACGATTCGCTCCGAAAAGGCGCGTGCGCGCGCCTGCAGCGCGATTTCGTCCTTGCCGAGGCCCAAATCCATGCGGCGATCCTATACCGGTTTCGCCAGTTAACCAGCCGTTAGGGTTAACGTTTTATTGCTCGGGGTGAACGCTGTCCAAAAGTCGGCCACCGGATGCCCCTGTCTTGAAGTCCGCCCGCATCACCCGCCTTCTCGGTTCGGTTGCTTTGGCAGCGTTGCTCGGCCTGTCGCTCGCCGGCTGCCAAACGATGGGTGATGACACCACCGGCTCGATCGGCGCGCCCGCCGCGCCGCGCACCGATGCCGATTGGCGGCAGTCGCTCGCCGTCTGGGGCCAGCGCTACAAGGAAAATCCGGGCGATGCCAACGCTGCCATCAACTACGCCAAGGCGTTGCGCGCCACCGAGCAGCGCGCGCAGGCGGTCGCGGTGCTGGAACAGGCTTCGATGCGCAATCCGCACGACATGCCTTTGCTCGGCGCCTATGGCCGCGCCTTGGCGGATGCCGGCGACTACAATCATGCGCTCGACGTGCTCGGCCGCGCGCACACACCGGATAACCCCGACTGGCGGATCCTCAATGCCCAGGGCGCGGTGCTCGATCAGCTCGGGCGCCACGCCGAGGCAAGGCAGCATTATTCCGCCGCGCTCAAGATCGTTCCGGGGGAGCCTTCGATCTTGTCCAATCTCGGGCTCTCCTATGCCCTCACCAAGAATCTCAAGCAGGCCGAGATGATCTTGCGCCGGGCGATGGCAAATCCGAACGCTGCGCCGAAGGTGCGGCAGAATCTCGCGCTGGTGGTCGGCTTGCAGGGCCGCTTCGCCGAAGCCGAGAAGATCGCTTCCGCCGATCTGCCGCCCGGTGAAGCCGCCGCCAATGTCGACTATCTGCGCAGCATGCTGGCGCAGCAAAGCGCCTGGAAGAAGCCCGGCGGCCGCAACCTGCCCGCGCTCGACGCCGGCAGCTAATCGAAAATCCAACGCTTTGATCTGAAGGCGAGCAGGCCGCGCCGGCTATTGCAGGTGCATGACCTTGATCGCGGCTGGGCCGAGAATGACGATGAACAGCACCGGCAGGAAGAACAGAATCATCGGCACCGTCAATTTGGGCGGCAGGCCGGCGGCCTTTTTCTCGGCTTCCGACATGCGCATGTCGCGGTTTTCCTGCGCCATCACGCGCAAGGCTGTCCCCAGCGGCGTGCCGTAGCGTTCGGCCTGCTGCAACGCCATGCAGACGGATTTCACGCCGCCGAGATCGGTGCGCTTGGCCAGATTTTCGTAGGCCGTGCGGCGGTCCGGCAGGTAAGACAATTCGGCGGTGGTGAGCGTGAGTTCCTCGGCCAGCGCCACCGATTGCGTGCCGATTTCCTCGCTCACTTTCTTGAACGCGGCCTCGATCGACATGCCGGATTCAACGCAAATCAGCAGCAGGTCGAGGGTGTCGGGAAAGGCGCGCTTGATCGAAAGCTGGCGCTTGGCAATGCGGTTCTTGAGGAACATCAGCGGCAATTGCATGCCGACAAAGGTCGCGGCGATGCACATGCCGATCTTGACCATGGTCGGTTGCGCAAGATCGAGCACGACGAAAATGTAGAAGGCGGCAGCCAGAAGGCTCGCAATCGGCGTCACCATGCGAAAAAACAGATAGGTGACGTATGGCGCGTGGCCGCGATAACCGGCCTGGATGAGTTTCAGCCGGGCCTCTTCCTGACCGACCCATTTGGTCAGGTTGAAGCGGTCGACGATCTTCTGGATGTACTGCTTAGGTGACTGCCGCAGGCTGACCTTCTGCTGCGTCTGCGCCATGCGCTCGCGCTCGCGCTGGCGGATCTTTTCCCGCTCCAGCGCGACCGCCTTCATCCGCGAGCCGAGCGCGTCGCCGGACAACAGCGGCATGGCCAGCGTCAATACCGTCGCCACCGCCGCGATGGCGGCGAATACCATCGTCAGGGTTTGGGCATTGATCGCATCGATCAGCAGTTCAAGCATGGATCACGCACTCAAAAGTCGAAGTTGATCATCTTCTTCATCACCATGACGCCGCAGAACATCCAGAACAGGGAGGCCGCCAGCATCAGCCGGCCCATCGGTTCGGTCCACAGCAGCGAGATGTATTGCGGGCTGCTGATGTAGACGAGAATCATTACCGCGGGCGGCAAGGCGCCGATGATGCCGGCCGAGGCCTTGGCTTCCTGCGACATGGCCTGGATTTTTGCTTTCATCTTCTTGCGGTCGCGCAGCACGCGCGACAGGTTGGCCAGCGTCTCGGCAAGATTGCCGCCGGCCCGCTGCTGGATCGAAATGACGATGCCGAAGAAATTGGCCTCCGCGACCGGCATCTGCTCGTAAAGCTTGCCGCAGGCCTCGCCCAACGGCATGCCGATGGCTTGGGTATCGACGATGGCGCGAAATTCGGTTTTCAGCGGCTCCGGCGAGTCCACCGTGATCATCTTCAGGCAATCGAGCAACGGCAGGCCGGACTTGACGCCGCGCACGATGATGTCGACCGCGTCGGGAAAGGCATCCAGAAACTTCGACTCGCGGCGCTTTTTCAGGAACGAGAGAAGCCAGCGCGGCAGCCCGAACGCTCCGGCAAAGGCCATCGCCAGTGCCACGAGCGGGCCGGCGCCGGTCAACAACCCCAGCAGAAAGAGGAATGCGCCGAGACCGCCGGAGACGAGAAAGAATTGCCGCTTGGACCAGGACAGGCCCGACTGCGCAATCCGGATGTTGAGCGAAACGCGTTTTTGTTGCTTGTGACGCTCGTCGATCTCCTTGAGCGTGGTTTCCAGAACGTCGCGGCGCGATTTCTGCTGCCCGCGCGTGGCGCGCGCAACCGGTTCCGCCTTGGCGACGCTGGCCATGCGCTGTTCGGCTTGGCGTTCGCCGGAAAGAATCGGATAGAGGAAAACGTAGACCACGCCACCCATGGCGGCGGAGGCCAGGAAGAATACGGCGATCGTTTCCATGGGCTCCTCGCGCTCAGGCCTTGGCTTCGTTGTTGACCGCCTCCGCGGCGTCGAGCGCCGCGGCCAGGCGCTTTTCCTCGCCGTAATAGCGGGCCCGATCCCAGAAGCGCGGCCGGCCGATGCCGGTCGATTTGTGGCGGCCGAGAATGTTGCCTTGCGCGTCCTCGCCGGTCATGTCGTAGACGAACAGGTCCTGGGTGATGATGACGTCGCCTTCCATCCCCATCACCTCGGTGATGTGGGTGATCTTGCGCGAGCCGTCGCGCAGGCGGGCGGCCTGGATCACCACGTCCACCGAGGCGGTGATCATTTCGCGGATGGTGCGCGAGGGCAGCGAGAAGCCGCCCATGGTGATCATCGATTCCAGACGTGAGAGCGCTTCACGCGGATTGTTGGCGTGCAGCGTGCCCATCGAGCCGTCGTGGCCGGTGTTCATCGCCTGCAACAAATCGAAAGCTTCGGGTCCGCGCACTTCGCCGACGATGATGCGTTCCGGCCGCATGCGCAGGCAGTTGCGCACCAGATCGCGCATGCTCACCGCGCCTTCGCCTTCCAGATTCGGCGGCCGCGTTTCCAGGCGCACCACGTGCGGCTGCTGCAGCTGCAATTCGGCGGCGTCTTCGCAGGTGATGATGCGCTCGTCGTTGGCGATGTACTGGGTGAGACAGTTGAGCAGCGTGGTTTTGCCGGAGCCGGTGCCGCCGGATACCAGCGTATTCACCCGGCTGTGACCGATGATTTGCAGGATTTCGGCGCCCTGCTGCGTGATGGTGCCGTACTTGACCAGCTGGTCGAGGGTCAGCTTGTCCTTCTTGAATTTGCGGATGGTGAGCGCCGGCCCGTCGATCGCCAGCGGCGGTACGATGGCGTTGACGCGGGAGCCGTCGGGCAAGCGCGCGTCGCAGATCGGCGAGGATTCGTCGACGCGCCGGCCGATCTGGCTGACGATGCGCTGGCAGATATTGAGCAGTTGCTGGTTGTCGCGGAAGCGGATGCCGGTCTTCTGGATCTTGCCCTTGACTTCGATGTAAACCGTGCCCGAGCCGTTCACCATGATGTCGGCGATGTCGTCGCGCGCAAGCAGCGGTTCGAGCGGTCCGAAGCCGAGCACGTCATTGCAGATGTCGTCGAGCAGCTCTTCTTGCTCGGAGATCGACATCACGATGTTCTTGATCGAGATGATCTCGTTGACGATGTCGCGGATTTCCTCGCGCGCGCTGTCCGCGTCGAGGCGCGCCAGTTGCGCAAGATCGATCGCCTCGATCAGCGCGCCGAAAATTGTGCTCTTGGTCTCGTAGTAGCTCTCCGAGCGCCGCGAATCGACCGCCGGCATGTTGACGGCCGCTTGGGCGCGCGCCGGACTAGGCGCCGATACCAGCGGCGCGCCAAGTCCTTCCGAGGGAAACGGCGTGCGCCCGGTTTCCGTCGCCGCAGGCGCCGGCTTTGCCGCCGAACCTGGCTGTAAAGCCGGCGCGACGCCGGGCGCGGGCGCTGCCGGCGGCGCAACGCGGGCTTCGGCGGCTGAGGAGGGACGCTTACCGAACACGAGGTCTTACTCCGGACAATTGTTAGCCCTGCCGCTTCATCAGCTTGGACAGTAGCGGCGTGAGCAGCCCGCCGCGCGGGCGCTTGACCTCGGCGCGCCCGGTCAGCACCTGCGCGAGTTCGCGGAACATTTCCGCGATCTTGTGGCTAGCGGCGACCTCGGCGATCATCTGGCCGTTGTTGGCGGCGGTTCCGAACATTTGCGGATCGAATGGGATGACCGCCAGCGGCTGGTCCTCCAACGCCTTGGCGAAATCCGCGGGCGTGATTTCCGGGCGCTTGGGCACGCCGACCTGGTTGAGGCAATAGAACGGGCGATGGTCGTTCGGCCGCGCGCCGCGCAGCAGATCGACCATGTTTTTGGCGTTACGTAGGTTGGCAAGATCGGGTCCGGCTACGACGAGGATATGATCGGCGCCGATCAGGAGGCGCTTGGTCCAGCCTGTCCATTGGTGCGGCACGTCGAGGACGACGCAGGGAATCGTGCCGCGCAACGAATCGAGGGTGGAATCGAAGGCGTCGGCGCCGAAATCGTAAACTCGATCGAGGGTAGCCGGCGCCGCCAGCAAACTCAGGTGTTCGGTGCATTTCGACAGCAATCGGTCGACGAACGCGGTGTCGATTCGGTCGGGTGAGAACACCGCGTCGGCGATGCCCTGCGGCGGGTCCTGGTTGTAGTCGAGACCGGCGGTGCCGAAGGCTAGATCGAGATCGGCGACCACCGAGTCGAGCGCGAGATCGCGCGCGATCGCCCAGGCGATGTTGTGCGCGACGGTCGAGGCGCCGACGCCGCCCTTGGCGCCGACCACGGCGATGATGCGGCCGACCGGCTTGGAATCGGGTTGCGAATATAGGCCGCAGATCGCGCGCACGACGTCGATCGTTCCGACCGGTGCGATCATGTAGTCGCTCACGCCGCGCCGCGTCAGCTCGCGGTAGAGCGTGACGTCATTGATGCGGCCGACGACGATCACCCGCGTGCCGGCATCGCAAACCTCGGCCAGTTGATCGAGACCGGTCAGGATTTCTTCGGAACGGTCGTCCGATTCAAGGATGATGACGTTCGGCGTCGGCGAACTGCGGTAGGCCTCGACGGCGGCGGTCACTCCCCCCATCTGAACTTTGACGTGCGCCTTGACCATGCGGCGATCTTCGCTGGCAGCCTGCACCGCGGCGGCGGTCTCCACCGTCTCGCAAAACGCCTGGATCGAGACACGCGGCGCCGGCGCGATATGTTCGTCGGCCGGCGCGGCGTCGGCCGGCGGCAACGGCGTGGCCTCATGTTCGGCGACTGCTACTTGCTGGGCGTGTTTGATCATTTGCCAACGTCGCTGATTTTGCCGCCGTCATAGCCGTTGCTGCCGTCGTTCGGATAGGTGCCGCTCGGGCTTTCGCCCTTGCGGTATTTATCCATGGCGACCGAGCGGCGGGCGGTGTAGGCTGGCGTTTCGCCGCGCGGCTGCACCAGATCGGCCGGATTGTCGACCATGGCGGCGAGATTGCGCTGGTTGGCGCAGCCGAGATTCCAGAACGGACGGTTTTCGCCAAAGGCGGGATCGGTGGACGGGCCGAGATCGTGCGGCCACAGCCCGCAAGGGCCGGCCTCGGCGACCAGCTTCGAATAGTTGATCTTGATGCTGGCGAGCGAATCGCCGGACGGGTGGTAGCTGCGCATGAAGACAGCGCGTCCCGGCACGCCGGAGGCGGCGAAAATCGAATGCACCTCGCGCATCGAATCGGCGGCCGCGCGGTCGGTCGGTCCGCCACGCGGTACGTCGACAATGATACCGCCGGTCGCTTCGCGCCGCCACGATTGGGCGAAGGCGAGCACGTCGGCGCGCTGGCTCGGCGTCAAGCCGCCGCGATTGCGGCCGAGGAAGATTTCGACGGTGCGCGTGCCTTCCTTCAACGTGATCGGATGACGCTCGCGATAATCGGTCGGGTAAAGATCGTTGTCGGCCGTCGAGGTCTGACAGCCGGCGAGCGCGGCGGCGACGCCCATGGCCGCCAACAGACGCAGCGCGGCTGAGCCGCGGCGCCTGGCAGTCGCCGTTTGCGAAATTGTCATCGATCGTCTCCCGGTCCCGCTCAATCGAGAATGAATCCGTAATTGCCGTGATAGTCGCTCGCCGGCTCGGTCTTTCCGGTCGAGCCGTAGATGCGGTTCAGCCGGCCCAGCAACAGTGTCGCCGGATCGCTCGGATCGGCGAAGCCATCGTCAGGCCGCGACAACTGCTTCTGCGCCACCGCGTGCACGATGTAGGGCGTGACCACCACGACCAGTTCGGTCTGGTTGTTGACGTAGTCGCGACTCTTGAACAGCGGCCCGAGGATCGGCAGCTGCATCAAGCCGGGGATGCCGTTGATCGCCTGCTTGGTCTGTTGCTGGATCATGCCGGCGAGCGCCAGCGATCCACCCGAGGGAATCTCGACGGTGGTCTCGGCGCGGCGGGTCGAAATCGAGGGAATGGTGAGCGGCGAGGTGGAGCCGGGCACCGACAAGGTCATCGAATTCTGCGTCGAAAGATCGGATACTTCGGTCAGCACCTTGAGGCTGATGCGGCCTTCCGACAGCACTACCGGGGTGAACACCAGGCTGACGCCGAACTTCTTGAAGTCGACCTGCGCCTGGCAGACCGGTGGCGACTTGGTGGTGTCGCAGGACAGCCCGTTGGGGATCGGAAATTCGCCGCCGGCCACGAATGTCGCGGTCTCGCCGGAAATCGCCGTCAAATTCGGTTCGGCCAGCGTGCGGACAACGCCAGCCTGGTCCATCGCGTTCAAAGTCGCGCCGATATTGTTTCCGGTGAGCGGATTGGTGTATCCGGCGAAGATGTTGTTGGGGGGTACCTGCCCGGTCGCGGTGAAGGGGTTGTTCGCGCTCAGTACGGCGGAGCCGTAACCCAGACTGGCGCTCAGGTTGATGCCGAGCTGCTTGATGACGTCACGGCGCACTTCGGCGACCGTCACCCGCAGCATGACCTGGTCGCGCTGGCGCACGGTGATGCCATTGACCACCTTGCTGCCGTCGCCGACGAGTCGCGACGCCAGATCGTAGGCCTGTTGCGATTCGGCGGCGCTGGCAACGCTGCCAGACAGCATGACACCGTCGCCGACACCTTCGATGCGGATGTCGGCATCGGGCATGGTCTGCTTGAGCGCGGCACGCACGCCGTTGAGGTCGCGGGTCACCGCGATGTCGAAACCGGCGATCTGCTTGCCGGCAGCGTCAAAGAAGAAAATGTTGGTCTGCCCGACGGCGACGCCGATCATGTAGGCGCGGCGCGAGGTGCGGATCACCGCATTGGCGATCTTCGGGTCAGAGACCAGCACGTCCTTGATGTCCTCCGGCAGCTCGATCACCACCGATTTGCCGATGCCGAGCGGAATAAAGCGCGAGGTGGCCTCGCTTGCCGCAACCTGGATCACCGGCGCGCGCGTGTCGGCCGCGCCCACCGGCACCGCCGGTGCAAGGCCCGCGCCTGCCATGATCGCCGCCAGCGAGGCGGCTCGGATCAACGTCCTCATCGGCATGTCCCTGGTTCCCCTCGATGCATCATTTCGGCGTCACCATCGTGCCCACGCCAAAGCGAATGACGTTCACCCCGGCCTTGCCGGTCGTATCGCCATCGTCGGCTGCCGGAGCATCCTTCGAAGCGTCGGTGATGCTGCGCAAAGCAAGCGACACCGTTCCGATCTTCTGCGCCAACGCCAGGATTTCCGCCTGGTGTTCGGTCAGTTCGAGCGTCGCGGTCTTGCCGACAACGGATTTCTGCGGGCCCTTCTCGTCGATGGTCTGGTCGATCGCCAGAACGCGCACATTGCGTAGAATGGTGTCGCTGACCTGGACTTCGGTGCCGCTTGCCTTTTCCGCTTCCTTGTCGCGGCGCGTCAGAATCACATCGACGTGATCGTTGGGCAGGATGAAGCCGCCGGCGCCGGACTCCACCGAGATCTGTGTGGCGATGGCGCGCTTGCCGCTCGGCAGGATTGCCGCCATGAAGCCGGAGCCTTTGGCGTTGACGAGCTTGGCTTCGCGGATCGGCTCGCCGGAGACGAAAGGAACGCGCGCGATATTGCCGGACAGGGTTTCTATGGCGCCGGGCTGATCGGTCTTGCGAATGAAATTTCCGCTCGAGGTCGTGGCCGGCCAGGCCTGCCATTGCATATCGCCGGCCGACAGAGCCTGGCCCATGGCGATGTCGGATTTCGCCACCAGAATATCGACCGTCGCCATCTGCGGCGCTGCCGGCTTGACTTCCTTGGGCTTCTCCGAACGCCCGGCCAGCAAGGCAGCAACTCCGCCAGCGGCCAGGGCGACGGTGAGCACGACGACACGCGCGGCTTTCATACTCTTCACTCTCTACGTCACAAGACGGCCGGAGCGGCCGCCTAAACCACATGGCGGCCTGTGCGACCGCTTGCACCGGATTTCACCAGCTAAAGGTCAAGGTATGGTTAAGGAGCGGTATCTAAATCGAGTTAATATTGGGTTGCCGCGCGTTCGCGCGCGCGGCACTCGATCAGAGCGCCGAGATAGGCCATCCAACCGGTGTGCGGATAGACGACCAGCGCGGCGGCGGCGAGCGCGATGCCATAGGGCACGCCGCCGCCCTTCTCATGCAGGCGCAGAATCCATTTTTGCCGCGCCAGCAGCGCCGGTAGCGGCAGCAACCGGAACTGGATCAACAGCAATGTGAGCGCGCCGCCGAACAGCGAGGCGTAGACGAGATAATCGAGCAAATAATCGAAGCCGAACCATAACGCCGTCGCCGCCGCGAGCTTGGCGTCGCCGCCGCCGATCCAGCCGAAGGCAAAGCAGGTGAAGGCGACCGTAAGGACGGCTGCGGCGGCGGCAAAATGCATGCCGACGGAATAGGGACTCATGCCGGTCACCAGCGCGAGTAGGAGGAAGCCGCCGGCCAGCGCCAGCGAAATACGGTTGGAAATGGTCATGGTCAGCAGGTCGCTGGAGGCGGCGAATGCCATCAGGGCAGGGAACAGCAGCAATCTGATCGCATCCGTCAGCATGTCCCGCACCCTTTTCGTCAATCAGGCAGCAGGCCGGACCCACCCCGGCCACGACGGCTCCAAACTACGTCTGCCATGCTTGCGGATCGGTGAACGCAGCACGCAAGAAAACGGCCCCGGTGGCCGCCGGAGCCGTTTTCGCGAATGCCACGACGACGCCTACTTGAGCTGGGTCGAAATGCTCGAAAACGTGGTGTTGAGGTTGGTGCCAACCGTATTGACGGCGGCAATGATGGCCACGGAGATGCCGGCCGCGATCAAGCCGTATTCGATCGCCGTCGCACCATTCTCGTCTCGAAGGAAGCTCAACAGTTTGGTCATTCCTCAGTCTCCTCAAGCGGGTTCCAGTTCCACGACAGGTAAAACCTTACAGCTGAGAAATAAACGACCGGTTTGCGGAGCATTTCGAGTTTTACGGAACTTTTGGCCAGAGCGGATAGCGCCCACGCAACAAAAAGGCTCCGGCGACTAGCCGGAGCCCTTGTAGCGATTGCGACGCGCTCGCTTACTTGAGCTGGGTCGAAATGCTGGAGAACGTGGTGTTCAACTTGGTGCCGAGGCCGTTCACGACCGCGATGATCGCGACGGAAATGCCGGCGGCGATAAGGCCGTACTCAATGGCGGTTGCGCCTGAGTCGTCCTTCGCAAAACGCACGAGGATGTTCTTCATGGGGTAACTCCTTGGTCCACACGTAGCTGTCTGAGCTGATCCAGAAGTCCGGATTACGCTCCGGCTCGCCTGAACCATGCCGCGAACCTAGCAATCAGGTCTTGCATGCCGGTTAATTCATTCGCAGAAACATTGAGTATTCGCGTGTCTCAGGATCGTAGTTAACAAGTTATGTCGGCAGGATAATCATGGTTAAAATTTCATTGACCGGAACTATACAACATGAAAAATTTTATATTCGATCGAATACAGGAGAAGTAGCTTAGAATCGGAAATTTCCGCGGTATAAAGGTAACTATGCGGTGCCGGCCGCCGTCGCGGGCGACAGGCTCGAGCCCGGCCGTCGCATCGCCGGCGCCGCTATATCCGCGACGCTGCCATGCGCGAAGGGCCCCCGAAAATTCACGCCATTTTAACTGCGCCGGCCGATACCGGATCAACCCGTTACCGGAAGCCCAGGGCCCAATCGAGGCCGGGCGCTAGGTTGACACCATGCTCCTCGAATTCCTGTCGGTGCTGCAAGTCGCCGGCCAGACCATGCTCAAGATCGTCCCGATTACGATCGGCATGGGCGTCGTTTTCGCCGTCCTCACCCACTGGTCGGCCTGCAATCCGGGGCGGCCGTGGTGGCAGAAGCGCCAGATCGTCACCGACGTCTGCTACTGGTTCCTGATCCCGCTGATGGCGCGCTTCGTGCGCATCGGGCTGATGGTGATGGGCGCCGCCATGCTGTTCGACATCCACGGCGCCGACGCGCTGATCAAATTCTACGATAACGGATTCGGGCCGATCGGCGAATTGCCGCTGTGGGTGCAGGGGCTGACATTCCTGGTGGCGTCGGATTTTCTGCTCTACTGGTTCCACCGCCTCTATCACGGCGCGCATTTATGGAAGTACCATGCGGTCCACCATTCCTCGGAAGAGGTGGATTGGATCTCGGCGGCGCGGTTTCACCCGGTCAATATTTTGTTCGGCACGGTGATCGTCGATGTGGCGCTGCTGCTCGCCGGGGTCTCGCCCAATGTCATGCTGTGGGTCGGCCCGTTCACCACCCTATCGTCCGCTTTCGTCCATGCGAATTTGAACTGGACGCTGGGGCCGTTCAAATACGTGATCGCCGGCCCGATTTTCCATCGCTGGCATCACACCGCGGCCGATCGTGGCGGATCGAGCAATTTCGCCGGCACGTTCCCGATCTGGGACATCCTGTTCGGCACCTTCTACATGCCTGAGAACGAGCTGCCGGACGCCTATGGTATCGCCGACAAGCACTTTCCCGAAGGCTTCGGCCGCCAGCTGATCTACCCGTTCCTGCAATAGCGCCTTTGCACTTCGTTCACCTATTTGCCGTCAAATTGAATCGTGTAAATCCGCCTGGCCAGCTCGCGGCCGGCTGCGTTGCGTGAGCAGTGTTGGAGTATCCGATGTCGGGCGTGTTTATGCGTCGCAAGCAGCGGCTGTCGGGCTTTTTTGCGGGCATCATGATCGCCGCCGCCATGGCCGCCGCGCCGGCGCAAGCCGACACCTTCGAAATCCAGGTCGATCAGGCGCGCATCATGAAGCTGCCTGACAAGGTCGCCACTATTGTCATTGGCAATCCGCTGATCGCCGACGCCGCGCTGCAAGCCGGCGGAATCCTCGTGATTACCGGCAAGGGCTACGGCTCCACCAACATGCTGGCGCTCGACCGCGGTGGCAAGGTGATCATGGACAAGACGGTGCAGGTCACCGCCCCTGACGGCGCCAACCTGGTCACTGTCTACAAGGGCGTCGCTCGCGAATCCTATAGCTGCGCGCCCGAATGCGCCGCCCGCATCACGCTCGGCGACGACAAGACCTTTTTCACCGATACGATGGCGCAGAGTGCTGCCCGCACCGGCGGCGGGCAGTCCGGCGGCTCGGGCGCCCCGGCTCCGCACTGAGTTTGATGCCCGCGCCAGGTTCAATTCGCCATCGCTTCGAGAAGATGGTTAGCACGCGCTTAACGTGATCTCGCTCGTTCTTGCCTGTGCGCGCAAGAATTCAACAACATGAATTTGCTATCACTGGTCACGGTGCCTCAGCACCGTTTGCAAGCGAAACCGCCGCCATGCGCCAGAATATCCAAACCCAGATTATCGCCCGCCTGCTTCGGTTGTTGCCGCGCGGCGCCGCGCGCCGTTTTGCGCGCGCGCAAGATGGTGCCGCGGCGATCGAATTCGGGCTGGTCGCGGTGCCGTTTCTGGCGCTGACCTTCGCCATCATGGAAACGGCGCTGATATTCTTCTCCGGGCAGACGCTGGAGGCCGCCGCTGCGGCCTCGGCGCGGCTGATCATGACCGGCCAGGCGCAGACCGCCGGCTATACGGCGGCGACCTTCAAGCAGGCCGTCTGCAACCAGATCTTCGGTCTGTTCGATTGCACCAACGGCGTCTATGTCGACGTCAAGAGTTATACGAGCTTCGCCGCGATCAGCACCACGCAGCCGGTCGTCAACGGCCAGCTCGATACCTCGAACTTCACCTATTCGCCCGGCGGGCCGGGTAGCATCGTCGTGGTGTCGCTCTACTACAAGTGGCCGATCTACGTTTCGCTGCTCAGCGACAATCTGCAGAATTTGACCGGCAACTATCGGCTGCTGGCGGCGACCAACGTTTTCCGCAACGAGCCTTACCAATGAGCATGTTCCTGACAGCCACGACGTTCACGCGGCGCTTGACCGGCCGGTTTGCCAAGGACCGGCGCGGCGTCTCCGCCGTCGAATTTGCCTTGCTGCTGCCGGTCATGATCGCGCTCTATCTCGGCAGCGTTGAAATCTCGACCGGCGTCTCGATGCAGCGCAAGGTCACCTTGACTGCCGGAACCGTCGCCAACTTGACCGCGCAATCGACGACATTGGTCACGTCCGACCTGACCAATATCATGAACGCGTCGACCGCGATCCTCGCGCCATATTCGGCCAGCGGCCTCAAGATCACGGTGTCGTGCCTGAACGTCGACTCCACCGGAACCACGAAGGTGAAGTGGAGCACCACGATGGGTGGCACGGCGCGCTCGGCCGGATCGACGGTGACCATCCCCAGCGCACTGGCGGTGCCCAGCTCGCAGCTCGTCTTCAGCGAGGTGAGTTATCCTTACACGCCGACCGTCGGCTACACCATCGCCGGCACACTGACGTTGTCGGACCACATGTACATGACGCCGCGCATCTCGCCGCCGACCTTCAACGGCACTGCCTGCACCTGACGCGCACTCGGACGTCTGATCGGATCTACGCGGTGATCGGCAGCGCCGTCGTCGACTTGATCCGCTCCATGGCGAAACGCGAGGTGACATTCTTCAGCGGCACCGTCGCGATCAGCTTTTTGTAGAACGTGTCGTAGCTCGCCATGTCGTGCACCACCACGCGCAGCATGTAGTCGACGTCGCCGGCCATGCGGTAAAACTCCATCACCTCCGGCATGGCGCCGGCCACCTCGGCAAAGCGCTTGAGCCAGTCCTGCGAATGGTCGCCGGTTTCGATCGAGACGAACACGGTGATGCCGAGTCCGACCTTTTCCGGATCGATTAGCGCCACGCGGCGCGTGATCACCCCGTCGGCCTCGAGCCGTTGCAGGCGTTTCCAGCAGGGTGTCGAAGACAGGCCGACGCGCTGGCCGATTTCAGCGACCGACAGCGAGGCGTCCTGCTGCACAACGGCGAGGATTTTCCGATCGATGGCGTCCATTTTGGAATAAACTTCTCTATTTTAAGGAACTGACGTCTTTATAGGGAAAAATATTCTAATTCAAGCTCAAATTTTCGCCGGCACGGCTGATCAGGTCGAGGGGGCTGCCAGCGGCTGTTGCTCGAGAAAATCCTCGACTCTGGCACGTTTGGGGGAGCCGGAGGCGCCGCCGAAGCGCGTGCATTTGAGGGCGGCGGTGGCGGAGGCGAAGCGCAGGCAATCGGTGAGATCGCGGCCTTCGGCCAGCGCCACGGCGAAGGCGCCGTGGAAAGCGTCACCGGCGCCAAGCGTGTCGATCGCCTCGACGGGAAAGGCCGGTATCTGCTGCATCCCGCCGCCCTCCAGCCAATAGACGCCCTGCGGGCCGTCGGTGACGGCGACGAACCCGGAAAGCTGCTTGCCGAGCATTTGCAGGGCCGCCGCATGATCTTCGAGCCTGGTGGTCGCGCGCAGGGCTTCCGCCGAGGCGATCACATGCGTGCCAAGCGCGAGCAGCGGATCTCTCACCTTGGTCGGCGCATCGAGGTCGATGACGATCGGGATGCGCCGCTTTGTCGCCGCGCGGCAGATCGCCGTGACGAATTCGGAAAATCGGTTGTCGACCAGGACGGCGTCGACGCTTTCCACCAGTTTCGCCGGGTCGGCCGGCAGCGCGCCGTTGAGCTTGCTGCCGCGCCTCGTGGCGATGGTCTTTTCGCCGAGCGCGTCAAGCAGGATCAGCGACACCGAGGCGGTGCCGCCGGCAACGCGCACGGCGCCGGCGCAATCGATGCCCTCGGCGGTGAGATCGGCGATAATGCGGTTGCTGGTCGCGTCGGCGGCATCGCCGAGCGGGCCGGAGAATTGCACGCGAGCGCCGAGCCGCGCGGCGGTGACCGCGGCGTTGGCGGCGCAGCCGCCGCCGGTGATGATGAAATCGGACGCATCGACCTTGGTGCCGGGCGCCGGAAAAGCCTTCACGCGCATGACGATATCCTGCACCGATATGCCGGCGCAGAGGATCGAGGGGCCTTTCGTTCGTCTTGCGCGCTCAATCAAAGCTGATCTCGTCCTCCATCCAGGCGCGGATGATGTGATGCGCGATGGCGACTGGCGGCGGCGTGGTCAAACCCTCGGGATGTTTGCGCAGCAGCATCGTAGCGGTCTCCACGCGGTCGAACCATCGCGCGCCTTCGAGTTCGGTGCGGTCGATAGTAATGTCTTTCGTCAAAGCCTCGGCATGGCAGCCGATCATCAGCGAAGTGGGGAACGGCCATGGCTGCGAGCGAAAGTAAGCGACGCGGCCGCAGGTGATGCCGGCTTCCTCGCGCGTCTCGCGGTGTACGGCATCCTCGAACGATTCGCCCGGCTCGATGAAGCCGGCGAGGCACGACCACATGCCGGGCACGAAACGTGGGCTGCGGCCGAGCAGGCAGCGGTCGCCATCGACCGCCAGCATGATGACGACGGGATCGGTGCGGGGAAAATGCTCGGTCTTGCAGGCCGGGCAGTTGCGCTTCCAGCCGCCGTCAGCGAGCTGCGTGGCCGCGCCGCAATTGGAGCAGAAGCGGTGGCGAGCGTGCCAGTGAAGCACGGCTTTCGCCTCGGCAATCGGCGGCAGGTGCTCGGCATCGACCAGGCCCTGCACCGCGATCGAGCGCAGGTCGCTGACCATGAATTCTTCGTGTGTCTTCAGCTTCTCAACTGTCGCTGTCGCAATGCCGATGCCGAAACGGGGAGCGCCATCGGCAAGGCCGAGGAAGACTTTTTCGGTCGCGGTGAATGCGGCCGCGTCCGCCATCGAGAACAGCGGCAGGTTGAGCGGCGCGCCCTTCTTGGCGACGATCAGTTCGCCGCCGATCAGATAGGCGCCGGCGCGCGGGTCCTTGGCAAGCGCGTCGAGCCTGGCGGCGTCGGTGCGCAGCTCGGCGGCGCGTTCGATGCGGCTTTCCGCATAGCCAAGGCGGGGTTTGGGACCAAAATCGGGGCACGGGGACATCGGCGGCAAATTCGCACGGCGAGTCGGCAAGCGCAATGCAGGCTGGCCGCCGGAAACACGTGGAAAACTACGCGATTTTTAGCCCGCGCTTGAGGGCGGCGATGAAACCGTCGCGCGCCGCCCTCTCATACGCGCGAGCTGGCGCGGCGCCCCATACCGGCTTTGGCCAGGCGGCGTCGCTATGGCGGCGGGCGATGACGTGGACGTGCAGTTGCGGGACGACATTGCCGAGCGCTGCGATGTTAAGTTTGTCGCATTCGGTAATGCGCTTGAGCGCCGCCGCCGCGGCGGCGATTTCGCCGAGCAATTGCACCTGTTCGTTTTCCCCCAGGTCGATGAGCTCGGTGAGGCCTGCCCGCCGCGGCACCAGGATCAGCCAGGGATAATTGGCGTCGCTCGACAGCAGCACGCGCGACAGCGCGAGGTCGCCGACGGGAACCGTGTCGGCGGCGAGCTTGGGGTCGAGGGACCAGGTCGATTCCATGGCGTTACCCTACGGGCAAAACTTTTCCACGTCATTCCGGGGCGCGACCGAAAGGCCGCGAACCCGGAATCCATAACCCCGGTCTGTGATTACGGATTCCGGGTTCGCGAGCCATAGCGCGTCGAAGATGCGCCTAAACGCGCTCATGGCTCGCGCCCCGGAATGACGGTGCGGCGTGCTTGCTTTCCGCCCTTATTGGCCCGATATAAGTCGGCGGGAGGTTGGCGGTGGACGAGCCACTCGCCAACCGGGTCAGGTCCGGAAGGAAGCAGCCCTAACGAGCACGGATCGGGTCGCTCGTCAGCCTCCCACCCATTCACGAAACGATGGCGAGTGCGCGATTTAGCGTCGCGAATCGGATGGCACGATGAACGACGCCGCACAATCCGCAAATCCGCAAAGCCAAGGCGCCGGCTATCGCGTGCTGGCGCGCAAATACCGTCCGGCGAGCTTTGCCGACCTGATCGGCCAGGACGCGATGGTGCGCACCATCTCCAATGCCTTCGAGGCCGGCCGCATTCCGCAGGCTTGGATCCTCACCGGCGTGCGCGGCGTCGGCAAGACCACGACGGCGCGCATCCTCGCCCGCGCCCTCAATTATGAATTACCCGACGGCTCGGTGACCGGGCCGACCATCAACATGCCGGTGATAGGCGTGCACGACCAGGCGATCATGGAAAGCCGGCACATCGACGTGCTGGAAATGGACGCCGCCTCGCACAATTCGGTCGACGACGTGCGCCAGATCAACGACGCCATCCGCTACGCGCCGGTCTCGGCGCGCTACAAGGTCTACATCCTCGACGAAGTGCACATGCTCTCCGGCGCGGCGTTCAACGCATTGCTGAAGACGCTGGAGGAGCCGCCGCCGCACGCCAAGTTCATCTTCGCCACCACCGAAATCGGCAAGGTGCCGGTGACGGTGCTGTCGCGCTGCCAGCGCTTCGATCTGCGCCGCGTCGATGCGGCGCTGCTGGTGAAGCACCTCGAGGACATTGCGGCGAAGGAAAAGATCGAGGCGGAGCCCGCGGCGCTGGCGCTGATCGCGCGCGCGGCGGAAGGCTCGGTGCGCGACGCTCTGTCGCTGCTCGACCAGGCGATTTCCCACGCTGCCGGCGAGGTCAAAGCCGAAAACGTGCGGCAGATGCTCGGTCTTGCCGACCGTGTGCGCATCGTCGATCTGTTCGAGGCCTTGATGAAGGGCGACGCCGCCGCGGCGCTGAAGGAATTGCGCGAGCAATACGATATCGGCGCCGATCCCGCGGTGGTGCTGTCTGATCTCGCCGAATTCACCCATTTCGTCACCCGCGTGAAGGTGGTGCCCGCGGTCGCCGATGATATTTCGCTGTCGGAGGCCGAGCGCGTGCGCGGCCGCGCCTTCGCCGGGCAGCTGTCGATGCGCGTTCTCGCGCGCGCCTGGCAGATGCTGCTCAAGGGCCTGAACGAGGTGCAGGCAGCGGGCCGCCCGCTCGACGCCGCCGAGATGGTGCTGGTGCGCATTGCCTATGCCGCCGACCTGCCGACGCCTGATGAAGTCATCCGCTCGCTCGGCGAGGGAGGCGAGGCGGTTTCCCGCCCGCAGGGCAATGGCGGTGCCACCGCCGCGCCGGCGCAGAGTTTCACCCCGCGTTATGATGCGCCGCGCGGCAGCCCGCGTTCGTCGGCTGCGGCATCGCCGCGCATGGCCGAGCAACCACAGATCGAGCAGGCACAAGCCGCGCCGACGCTGTCGATCAATTCGTTTGCCGAACTGATCGCGCTCGCTGCCGAGAAGCGCGACGTGCAGGCCAAGCTCGCACTGCAAAACGACGTGCGGCTGGTGCGCTGCGAAGACGGCCAGCTCGAAATCGCGCTCGAAGCGCGGGCGCAAAAGACGCTGGTGCACGATCTGCAACGCAAGATCAGCGGCTGGACCGGCAAGCGCTGGATCGTGGTTGTGTCCAAGGAGGAGGGCGCGCCGACCATGCGCGCGCAGGCCGACGAACGGCAGGCCGCGCTCGAGCGCAGCGTCGAGACCGATCCGCTGGTGCAGGCGGTGCTGCAGCGCTTCCCCGGCGCCAAGATCGCCGATGTGCGCTCGACGGCGGCTTCGGAGACGCCCGATGAATTGCCGGCGGGCGACGCCAAGAGAGAGACGGACTGATGGTCGACTTCATGGGCATGATGAAACAGGCCGCGCAACTGCAGACGAAAATGCAGGAGCTGCAGGCCGAGCTCGACCGCATCGAGGTCGAGGGGACGGCCGGCGGCGGCATGGTGACGGTCAAGCTCACCGCCAAGGGCGACCTCAAGGGAACGAAAATCGACGACTCGCTGCTCAAGGTCTCGGAAAAGGAAATCCTCGAGGACCTGCTGGTGGCCGCCCATGCCGATGCGCGGCGCAAGGCGGAAAGCATCATGCAGGAAAAAATGAAGGGCCTGACCGGCGGGCTGCCGCTGCCGCCGGGGTTGTCACTGACGTAATGCGCGCTGGCATTTTTTATTCGGTCATTCCGGGACGCGCCGAAGGCGCGGACCTGGAATCCATAGCCCCGGTCTGTAAATATGGATTCCGGGTTCGCCGCTTCGCGGCGCCCCAGAATGACAAATAGCGATGCCTTCAGCCGTTGCCGGACCCGAAATCGAGCGCCTGATCCAGCTCCTGGCGCGGCTGCCAGGTCTTGGCCCGCGCTCGGCGCGGCGCGCGGCGCTGCATCTCATCAAGAAGCGCGAATTGCTGATGGCGCCGCTCGGCGCCGCGCTGCAGACGGCGATGGAGAAGATCGTCATCTGCAGGATTTGCGGCAATATCGACACGCAGAATCCCTGCACCGTCTGCACCGATATGAGGCGCGACCCATCGATCATCATCGTCGTCGCCGATGTCGCCGATCTGTGGGCGCTGGAGCGCGCGCATGCGGTCAACGCCCGCTATCACGTGCTCGGCGGCACGCTGTCGCCGCTCGACGGCGTCGGACCGCAGGACCTGTCGATCGACGCGCTGATTTCGCGCGCGCACGAGCCGCAGGTGAAGGAGATCATTCTCGCGCTCAACGCCACCGTCGACGGGCAGACCACGGCGCATTACATCACCGAGCTTCTGCAAGATGCGAACGTCAAGGTGACGCGGCTCGCGCATGGCGTTCCCGTCGGCGGCGAGCTCGATTATCTCGATGAGGGCACGCTGTCGGCGGCGATCAAGCAGCGGACGTTGTTCTAGACTCGTGTTGTTGATGCACGGCCTCTCACTCCCTCCCCCTGTAAGGGGGAGGGTTGGGGTGGGGGTCGCTTCTCGGCACTGCGTAAGATGACCCCGGCCCGGATCGCTTTCGCGATCCGACCTTCCCCTTTCAGGGCGAGGTGAGGAGTGCGCCGCTCTTACGCCATCCGCGGTGCCAGCCGCTTGAAATGCCCCTTGCCCTGTAGCCAGGCGAGCAGGATGAGGCTCGGAATGCCGGCGAGCGTGCAGATGACGAAGAACCACACCCAGCCGGTTCCCTCGGCGATGAAGCCGGCGCCGGAGGAGAGGTAGGTGCGCCCGACCGCGGCGAGCGCGGTGAGCAGCGCATATTGCGTCGCCGTGTGCAACGGGTTCTGGCACAGCGCCGACAAGTAGGCGACGAACATGACGGTGCCGATGGCACTGGTGAAATTTTCCAGCGTGATGGCGAAAGTCAGCACCGCGAGATTGTGGCCAACAAGCGCGACCCAGCAGAAGCCGAGATTCGCCGCCGATTGCAGCAGCGCGCCGACCCACAGGCTGGTGGCGAGCGGCAGCGCGCGGGCGACAAACCCGCCGGCAAAGCCACCGGCGAGCAGCGCCGCGAGCCCCACGCCCTTGACGATCGCCGCGTATTCGTTGCGCGTGAATCCAAGATCGATGACGAAAGGCGCGGTCATCGCGCCGGAGAGCGCGTCGGTGAATTTGAACAGCACCACGAAGGCGAGCATGGCGAAGGCAAGCTCATGGCCGAGGAAATCCTTGAAGGCGCCGACGGCGGCTTCCGCGACGCGCGCGAACGCCTTTTGCCCGGCATGCGTCGCTTCCGCCGCGCGCGAACGCTCCGGCTCGGTGGCGATTAGCGCGGTTACGGTGCCGATCAGCACCATTGCCGCCATCGCCACATAGCCCCAGTGCCAGGCGGCGCTTTTGGCAAAGCCGTGCGCCTGGAAGCCGCTCACCAGGAACAGCGCGCCGGCGGTCGAAGCCAGCATGCCGATGCGGTAGGCGGCGACGTAGGAGGCCATGCCGGCGGCCTGCTCGTTCTCCGGCAGGCTTTCGACGCGAAAGGCATCGACCACGATGTCCTGCGTCGCCGACGCCGTGGCGACCAGCAGCGCGCCGAGCGCGACAAGGCCCGGCGCCGCGGCCGGATCGGTCGAGCCGAGAAAGACGATTGCCGCTATGAGCAGCAGTTGCGTGAACACCAGCCAGCCGCGCCGCCGGCCCAGCCAGTGCGACAGCAGCGGCACGTCGAGCGCGTCGGTGAGCGGCGCCCAGAGGAATTTCACCGTGTAGGGCGTGCCGACGAGGGCAAACAGCCCGATGGTGCCGAGATCGACGCCGGATTCGGTCATCCACACGAGCAGCGTCGTGCCCGACAAAGCCAAGGGAAGTCCGGAGGAAAAGCCGAGGAATAATACGATCAATACGCCCGGCTTGAAATACACCGCCGCCGCGTCGAGGAAGGACGGGCGCCGCCGCGCGGCGTCGGGGGAGGCGCTCATGCGCTATTCGCCGGCTTCCAGCTTGCGCACGCCGGGGCCCGGGAGAATGTCGGACGTCCTCGAACTCGTCGAAGTCGAGGCTTTCGATCTTGGCGCCACGCTTCTCGATCTTGCCGGTGGAGGTCAGGATCGCCTCGATATCGGTGTTGGCCTGTCCGAAATGCGTTTGCAGCTTGCGCACGCGATCCGAAAGCAGCCCGACGTCCTTCATCATGTGGCCAACCTCGTCGCGGATCTGGTCGGCGGCTACCCGCATGGCGGCGTCCTTGCGCACCTGTTTTATGACCTGGATTGCCATCACCATCAGCGTCGGCGAGACGATCATGACGCGGGCGCGGTGCGCGCGCTGCACCACGTCGTCGAAGCGCTCGTGCAAATCCGCGTAGACCGATTCGGACGGAATGAACATCAACGCGATGTCCTGCGTCTCTCCGGGGATGAGATATTTGTCCGCAATGTCGGCGACGTGCTTGGCAATGTCCTGCTTAACGCGCGCCACCGCAATTTTGCGCTCCTCATCGGTTGCGGCGTTGCGCCATGCGGTCATCGCTTCGAGCGGAAATTTCGCGTCAATGACGAGCGGGCCGGATTCCGGCATGAAAATCGCGCAATCGGGCCGCGTCTTGTTCGACAGCGTGAGCTGGAACTCGAACGCGCCTTTCGGCAGCGCGTCGGTAATGATCGCTTCCAGTTGCCCCTGTCCGAAGGCGCCGCGCGATTGCTTGTTGGCGAGCACGCTGTGCAGGGAGTTCACTTGCGTCGCCAGATCGGTGATGTTTTTCTGCGCCGAATCGATCACCGCCAGCCGCTCGTGTAATTGTTTAAGGTGATCAGAGGTGTTTTTGGTCGAGGTCTGCATCGACTGGCCGAGGTTTTGCGTCACCGCGTCGAGCCTCTCATGCACGGTCTGCTGCAACTGCGCCTGCGCTCGCGCAAGCATTTCGCCCATGCTCTGCACGCGCGTATTAAGATCGGCCAAGCGTTGTTCGGCGGCCGGGTCTGCGACCGGGGGCCGCGGTCGCAACAGCAGCACGAGAATGACAACGACGCCGATGGCGATGACTGCCGCCAGCGCGATGAGGATCGTTTCCGACATGGGCGTTCCAAGGTTGCGCCGCTTCTACCCCGATTCGGAGCGCTTCGCGAACGAAGGGCGAACGGTAGGGCGATTAAGCCTGTGGCTCAAGGATAAACCTCGCATTGACCGCGCCACCATTGGCCCTTACATCGCCGCCATGGCCGTCCGCGACATCCTTATCCTCCCCGACAAGCGCTTGCGCCTGAAGTCGGCGCCGGTGAAGGGCATCGATAAACCGCTGCGCGCGCTCATCGACGACATGTTTGAGACGATGTACGCCGCGCCAGGCATTGGTCTCGCCGCCATCCAGATCGGCGAACCGCTGCGCCTGGTCTCCATGGATCTCGCCAAGAAGGACGAACCGAAAGAGCCGCAGGTGTTCATCAACCCGGAAGTCATCTGGGCGGCTGAGACCAAGGCGACGAACGAGGAAGGCTGCCTGTCGATCCCGGAATATTACGAGGAGGTCGAGCGGCCTTCGTCCGTACGTGTCAAATATCTCGATCGCGACGGCAAGCCGCGCGAGATCGAGGCCGAAGGCTTGCTCGCCACCTGCCTGCAGCACGAGATCGACCACACCAATGGCGTCCTGTTCATCGATTATATTTCCAAGCTCAAGCGCGACATGGTGCTGAAGAAATTCAAAAAGGCGGCAAAGCAGGGCGGCGGAAACAAAGCCTTGGCCGAGGACAAAGAGCCTTCGCATCACATCGGATAATGCTAGCGTCACTCCGTCACCCTGAGGTGGTCGCGCGAAGCGCGGCCCTCGAAGGGCGACGGTCCGTGACTCTGTGGCCGTGCATCCTTCGAGGCTCGCGCGAAATCGCGCTCGCACCTCAGGATAACGGATTGAGGTCGGCAATATGACTCTCCGCCTGATCTTCATGGGCACGCCCGATTTCGCGGTGCCGACGCTGGTCGAGCTGGCCGCGCGTGGGCACGAGATCGCCGCGGTCTATACCCGCGCGGCCAAGCCCGCGGGGCGCGGCATGGAGTTGCAGCCAACGCCGGTCGAGCGCGAAGGGCGGCGGCTCGGGCTTCCGGTGCTGACGCCGAAGACGCTGAAGAACGAGGCGGCGCAAGCCGCGTTCCGCGCCCATAACGCCGATGCCGCCGTGGTCGTCGCCTACGGGCTGATCCTGCCCAAGCCTGTTCTTGAGGCGCCAAGGCTCGGCTGCTTCAACGTGCATGCCTCGCTCCTGCCGCGCTGGCGCGGCGCGGCCCCGATCCACCGCGCCATCATGGCCGGCGACAAGGAAAGCGGCGTCACCATTATGCGGATGGACGAGGGGCTCGATACCGGAGCGATGGCGATGGCCGAGCGGGTGGCGATTACGTCCGACATGACCGCCGGCGATCTGCACGATGCGCTGGCGCGGCTCGGCGCCGACGTCATGCTGCGCGCGCTGGCCGCCGCCGAACGCCGCTCGCTTGCGCTCAAGCCGCAGCCCGATGCGGGCGTCACCTATGCCGCCAAGATTTCCAAGGACGAGACGCGCATCGATTGGGCCAAGCCGTGGAACGAGGTGCACAACCACATCCGCGGTCTGTCGCCGTTTCCCGGCGCTTGGTTTGAGCTCGATGATGTGCGCGTCAGGGCGCTGCGCTCAACGAAAGGCGAGGGCTCGGGTGTGCCGGGCGCAGTGCTCGACGACAAATTGACCATCGCCTGCGGCGACGGTGCCGTGCGCCTCACGCAAGTCCAGCGCGCCGGCAAGCAACCGATGAGCGCGGAGGAATTTTTGCGCGGTTCGCCGGTGAAAGCGGGTGGGCGTCTCAGTTAAGTCGCGTGGAAACTCGCCCAATGGTGCCGGCGCGCCTCGATGAATTCGGCGAGATCGGCGTCGGTGACCTTGACCAAGTCGGTGTGGCCGAAGCCCTTGGAATAGTCGAGCACCGAGACGATCTCTGGAGTCAGCCGCATGGTCGGCACCGCGGCCGGATCGGGGCGCGGCATGATTTTGTATTCCGGATAGCGGCGCAGCAGGATCTCGGCGACATGCTCGTTTTCGCCCTTGTCGGTGACCTCCACGGCCTGCGCCGCGATCGACAGGCCTCTGATCTGCAGCGGCTGCGGATAGTCGTGGGCGATCGCCAGCGCCACGCGCGGGTCGCGCTTGATGTTGGCGAATTTCTGGCTGTCGCGGGCGATGAGGCAATAGATCACCAGCCCATCATTCGCGTAGCCGACTGTCGTCGCCTGCGGCCAGCCGTCGGGGCGGTTGGTGGCGATGGTCATGATGCGGTGAGCGTTAAGCAGCTCGATAATTTGGGCCTTGAACTGATGCTTCATGATGTGACTTTCTGCGTAGCGGCTCGATGCTAGAGCAGGCCGGTCCGGCCATTTTGAGGTGAATCAAAAGTGCCCCGCTACAAGCTCACCATCGAATACGACGGCGCGCCCTTTGCCGGCTGGCAGATCCAGGCCGACAGCGTCACCGTGCAGGGCGTATTGACGGCGGCGATCGAAGCCCTGTCGGGGGAAAAAACATTGGTCCAGGGCGCCGGCCGCACCGATGCCGGCGTGCACGCGCGCGGGCAGGTGGCGCATGTCGATCTCGCCAAGGACTGGGATACCGACACCGTGCGCGACGCGCTCAACGCGCATCTGCGCCCGCATCCGGTGGCGGTGCTGTCGGCCGCGCGCGTGGCAGGCGATTTCAACGCCCGCACCTCGGCGGTGAAGCGGCATTATCTCTACCGCATCGTCAACCGCCGCGCCGATCTGACGGTCGATGCCGGCCACGCCTGGCGCGTGCCGCGCCCGCTCGACGCCGCGGCCATGCACGCCGCCGCGCAGCGGCTCATCGGCAAGCATGATTTCACCACTTTCCGCTCCACCGAATGCCAGGCGGCGTCGCCGGTAAAGACGGTCGACCGCCTCGACGTCGAGCGCGCGGGCGACGAGGTCGCTGTGACAGCCTCGGCGCGCTCGTTCCTGCATACGCAAGTCCGTTCCATGGTCGGCTCGCTGGTGATGGCCGGCGAGGGGCGCTGGAGCGCCCAGGATCTTGCCGCTGTGCTGGCAGCGCGCGACCGCACCGCCTGCGGCCCGCTGGCGCCGCCGTATGGGCTTTATCTGATGCGAGTCGATTATTGAGTCTTGGCCGTCATCCCCGCCTTCGCGGGCATGACAGAAGGAATTAGGCGAAATACTTGTCGAGAATGTTGCGGTAAATCACCGTCAGCACGCGCAGGTCGGCGATCGCCACGCGCTCGTCCACCTGGTGCATCGTCTGCCCGACCAGGCCGAATTCCACCACAGGGCAATGCTGCGTGATGAAGCGCGCGTCGGAGGTGCCGCCGTTGGTAGACAGCGTCGGCTTGCGGCCGGTGACTTTCGCAATCGCGCCGGTGACGAGGTCGGTGAACGACCCCGGCTTGGTGACGAACACGGCGGCGTTCGACGGCTCCCACTTGAAGGCGAATTTGATCTTGCCGCCGGCAGCCTTCGCCGCGCGGCCCTCGATCAGCTTTTTCAGTGAATCCAACGTGTGCGCGTCGTTGAAGCGGATGTTGAAACTCGCCTGCGCCTCGCCGGGAATGAGGTTGACGGTCTTGTTGCCGACGTCGATGGAGACGAATTCAAGATGCGACGGCGAAAACTGCGCGGTGCCGGCATCGAGCGGCTCGGCCTGGATCGCCTCGATCAGCTTCATCAGCCCGCGGATCGGGTTGTCGGCGCGGTCGGGATAGGCGACGTGGCCTTGGCGGCCGGTCACGATCAAATGGCCGTTGAGCGAGCCGCGGCGGCCGACCTTGATGGTGTCGCCGAGCTCCTCGACATTGCTCGGCTCGCCGAGCACGCAGTGATCGAATTTTTCGCCCTGCTCGGCCGCCCATTTCAAGAGCTTGGGCGTGCCGTTGACGGCGATGCCTTCTTCATCGCCGGTGATGAGAAACGAGATCGAGCCTTTCGGCTTGTCACCGTGTGCGGCGAGGTGATCGAGCGTGGCGGCAACCGCGCAGGCGATGCCGCCTTTCATGTCCACGGCGCCGCGGCCGTAAAGCTGACCGTTGGCAACCTCGCCGGAAAATGGCGGATGCGTCCAGGCGCTTTCCTCGCCCGGCGGCACCACATCGGTGTGGCCGGCGAAAACGAGGTTCGGCGGCGCCGTGCCGATGCGGGCGTAGAGATTTTCCACGTCGTCGGTGCCCGGCTCGTCAAACGTCATGCGGTGCACGGTAAAACCGGCGGCCTTCAGCGTCGTTTCGAGAAATTTCAGCGCGCCGCCTTCCGCCGGCGTCACCGAGCGGCAGCGCAAGAGATCGCGGGTGATGGCGACGGGGTCGGCGCTCATGTCCGTCTTAATCCCGCAGCAGGTCGTTGATGCTGGTCTTCGCGCGCGTGCGCTCGTCCACGTGTTTGACGATGACGGCGCAGTAAAGGTTCGGTCCCGGCACGTTGTTCGGATACGGCTTGCCCGGCAGCGTGCCGGAGACGACGACCGAATAGGGCGGCACCTCACCCTGATAAATCTTGCCGCTGTCGCGGTCGACGATCTTGGTGGACATGCCGAGATAGACACCCATGCCGAGCACCGCGCCCTCGCGCACGATCACGCCTTCGACGACTTCCGAACGGGCGCCGATGAAGCAATTGTCCTCGATCACCACGGGCCCGGCCTGCAGCGGCTCGAGCACGCCGCCGATGCCGACGCCGCCCGACAAATGCACGTGTTTGCCGATCTGCGCGCAACTGCCGACCGTCGCCCAGGTATCCACCATGGTGCCTTCGTCCACGTAAGCCCCGAGATTGACGAAGCTCGGCATCAAGATCACGCCCGGCGCGATAAAGGCCGAGTGGCGCACGACGCTGCCTGGTACGGCGCGGAAGCCGCTTTTACGGAAGCGCGCGGCACTCCAGCCCTTGAATTTGGAATCGACCTTGTCCCACCACACGGCCTTGCCGGGGCCGCCGGGGATCACGCTCATGTCGTTGAGCCGGAACGAGAGCAGCACGGCCTTTTTCAGCCACTCGTTGACCGTCCAGACGCCGCCGGCCTGCCGCTCGGCGACGCGAGCCTTGCCGGCATCGAGCAGGTCGAGCGCGGATCGAACCGCCTTGCGCACGGCGCCCTTGGTCTTGGGTGTAATGCGGTCGCGCCCCGCGAAGGCGTCGTCGATGATTTTGGCGAGTTTTCCCGTGGACATTGCTGCTTCCGGCACGTTTCGGCAGCGGTTTGTCGGGGTCGGGGCGGGCGATGTCAAGCCGCGGCCGAGAGCCCGCGCAGAAATCCGGCGAGATCGTCGGTAACGTGATCGACATGGGGCGCGTCGCGGCCCTCCAGCTCCCAATCCTCGCGGAACACTTCGCGCTGGCCTTCCGGCACCACCAGCACCGTGGTCATGCCGAGCGCGTGCGGCGTTGCCAGATTGCGCGCGAGATCCTCGAACATCGCCGCCTTTTGCGGATCGACGGCGTGGCGGGCGAGGAAGCGCTCATAGACCTGAGGCTGCGGCTTGGGGTCGAGATCGGCGGCGGCAATGTCGAACACGGCTTCGAAATGTCGGTCGATCTGCAGCCGGGCCATCACCGCGTCGGCGTGCTTGCGCGTGCCGTTGGTGAGGATGAGCTTGCGCCCCGGCAGCTTTTCCAGCGCCGCGCCAAGCGCAGGATCGGGCGTCAGCGGCGAGTGATCGATCTGGTGCACGAAGTCGAGAAAGTCGTCCGGCTGCAGCCCGTGCTCCGTCATTAGCCCACGCATGGTGGTGCCGTAGCGCTTGTAATAATCCTTCTGCACGCGAAACGCCTCGTCCTTCGACACTTTAAGAAAGTCCGAGACGTAGGCGCGGATGCGCTCGTCCACCTGCTGCCAGAGATTGAGGTGATGCGGATAGAGCGTGTTGTCGAGGTCGAACACCCATGTATCGACCTTGCCGAAACCGCGCGGCTCTTTCTTCTCCCTCTCCCCGCTTGCGGGGAGAGGGTGGCCGGAGCCAACGGGTCGGCGCGAAGCGCCGCCCGATGATGAACTCCGCGGAGGCCGGGTGAGGGGCTCTTTACTCAGGTTACTGGTCCTTGAAGCGCACGGTGGTCGAGGGTTGCGCGCCGACGTCGATGGCAGCAAATCCGGTCGTGTTCAAGCCGCGCGCCGCGCAATCCTTGTGGTCGCTGAGCTCGAACTTGCCGTCGCGCGTGCACAGCGCGACCTTGCCGCCCCAGGCGAGCGGCGCGTCCCCGCGCTTGATGGCGCGCCCGTCGCCGTCCACCGCCTCGCCGTAGCTGTAGAGCTTGAGCGGGCCGTCATGCACCAAAGGCCGCAGGCATCGTCCGGCGGCGACGCGATACCAGCCGCGAGTGACGATGGCGCCCATTTCGACGAGGCCGAGCGACGCCATCACCGTGTGGGACGTGTCGTTGCACCAGGAAAAGCCCGGACCTTGCGGGTCCTGCGCCGCCTTGAGGAGAGTGTTGAAGAACTCCGGGGAAGTCGTCGCGTCGGCGCCGAGGTTGCGGTCCTTGAGAAAGCGGGCGAGCGCAGTTTGCGTCTTTGCACCCTCGACGCCGTCGATCGGATAGGCGTCGTAGCCGGAAATCGTCAGCAGTCGCTGGATGCCGGCGAGGCGGGCCTGCGCGCCGTCGTAATCGGCTTCCTCAGCGAGATTGACGGTCGGCCCGTTCGGGCTATCGGACGGTCGCGCGGCGGAAAAGCGCACCTGCTGGCTCAGCGGGCAGGAACGCGCGTCGGCTAGCGAAAAGTCGCCGGCACGGATGCAAAGCTCGGCCTCGCCGGTTTGCGGCAAGGGCGCGCTGCCGTAGAGCGGCCGCGTGCGCGCGTGCACATAGACCATGTCGGCATCGAGCGGGCCGTCCACGACCTGCCGGCACTGGCCGGGATCGACACGGAACCAGCCGCGCGTCGAGATATTGGCGCTCTTTTCCAGGCCGAAGGCGATGTCCAGGAGATAGCTGGTGCGGTTGCAGATGCTCAGCTCGGCATGCGCCGGCGCTGCCGCCAGCAGCAACAAAAGAGCCGCCCAATGCCGGATCTGCGCCGTTCCGCGAATCATGCGGCATGGTAATGCCGGATCGATTCATCCCGAAGTGGGGATGCGACGCCCCTACGCTGTGCGCCGCATAAACCTTGTGGCCATCACCTCGCGCGCCAGTAGGATCGTGCCCAACGCGAGGCCGGCGATGTCGGCCCATTCGCCGTGCGGCATGGTTTCAGCCGGGATGAACAGCAGCAAGCCGGCGAGCGCAAAGCCCGCCCGCATCGGCGTCGACAGCGCGCGCACGGCATAGCCGGCAAAGGCCGCGCAGATCAGCCATACGCCGGCAAGCGCCGTGACGACTGCCATCGCGACCTGCGGCAGCGAGCCTTCGAGCAGCAGCGCTGGCGCGCGCACGAACAAAAACGGGATGACGAAGGCGATCCAGCCGAAGCGCACCGCGGTCCAGCCGGTCTTCATCGGATCGGTGTGGGCGAGCGAGGCCGCGGCGTAGGCGGCGAGCGCGACCGGCGGCGTGATCATCGACATCATGCCGAAATACATGACGAACATGTGCGAGGCCATCGGCGACAGCCCGATCTTCACCATCGCCGGCGCAACCAGCGCCGCGAGCAGCACGTAGACGCCGACCGTCGGCATGCCCATGCCGAGGATGATGGAGACGATGGCCGCGAGCACAAGCAGCAGCCACAGATTGCTCGAGCCGACCTGCACCAGCAGCAGCGTGAGCGAAAAGCTTAAACCCGTGATGTTGAGAACGCCGATGATGAAGCCGGCCGCCGCCGTGATCATGATGAGATCGAGCGAGGCCATGCCGGTGCCGCGCAGCGCATGCAGGATGTCCGCCGGCTTCAGGCGCGTGTCGCCATAGCCGAGCGTCATACCGGTCACCACCAGCACCGCGGCGCCGCCGAGCGCCGACAATTCCGGCGACCAGTTGAGCCAGAACAGCCCGTAGATCAGCACGCCGAACGGAATGAGGAAATGCCAGCCCTGCTTAAGCACCTTGCCAATCGGCGGGATCGTGCCGTCGACATGGGTAAAGCCGCTGCGCGCGGCCGTCAGATCGGCCTGGATGAACAGCGCATAATAGTAAAGCAGCGCCGGCAGCGTCGCGGCAATCGCCACGTCGCGATAGGGCACCTGCAGGAATTCCGCCATGAGAAAGGCGGCGGCGCCCATCACCGGCGGCATCAGCTGGCCGCCAGTCGAGGCCACCGCTTCGATCGCCGCGGCGACGTGGCCGGGATAGCCGCCGCGCCGCATCAGCGGAATGGTGATAACGCCGACGGAAGCGACGTTGCTCACCGCGCTGCCCGAGATCATACCGAAGAGGCAGGAGGCGGTCACCGCGATCTTGGCCGAGCCGCCGCGGTAGCGGCCCATCGAGGCGAGCGCGATGTCGGTGAAGAAGGCCGAGCCGCCGGAGGCAAACAGTAACTGCCCGAAGAAAACGAAGGCGATGACGATGGTGGTCGCCACCATCAGCGGCAGGCCGAGCATGCTGCCGGGGTCCCACACCAGATAGAAGGCGAGCTGCGTGATCTTGATGTGGCGGCCGGCGAGCGCGCCGGGCACCAGATGGCCGACCAGCGCGTAGCCGAGAAATACGATGACGACGATCGCCAGCGGCGGGCCGACGCTGCGGCGCAGCGCCTCGACCACCAGCGGAATGGCGATGAAGGTTATCAACAGGCCGTCGAGCGGCCGGCTGGTCATGTCGGCGGAATAGACCGGAAATTTCCAGAACAGACAAGCGCCGGCGACGAGGCTCGCCGCTGCCAGCAGCCAGTCGTACCAGGGCACGCTTGGCCGCGACCAGCCGCGGTGCGCCGGCTGCGTGAGATAGACCAGCGCCATCCCCAGGCCGAGCATGCCGGCGAGATACTGCTCGTTGAACAGCAGCACGCCCAGAACATTGCGGTAGAACTGGACGGCAAAGCCGATGGACGCGAGCGTCAGCAGGCCGGCCGCGGCCGCGATCAGCCGGCGGTTGGCCGTTGAGGCGGGGCCCGCCGGCGTGTCGTGCGTTGCATCGGACACGGGCTTCAGCGGCCGAAGCTCATGCGCTCAACCGCCGGCCTTCGGCGGCCATTCGCCGATTTCCTTGTAGTACTTGATCGCGCCCGGATGAAACTGCACGACCCCGGTGTCCTTTGCCATGCGCGCCGGATCGAATCCGCTCAAGCCGGCGAAACCGGCGGCCAGCGCCGCCCTGTTGTCGTGCATGATCTTGGCGAGCTTGTAGGCGACGTCGTCCGCCACCTTGTCGTTGGTCAGCACCAGATAATCGTAGGCATAGACCCAGGTCGGCCCGACGATGCCGAGGTGGCCCTTGCCGGGTTCGAGCTTGGTGGCGTAGGCGACCGGAATGAATTTCTTCATGCGCGCCATCGCCTCGGGCGACGGGTCGACCGGCAACACGCGCACGCCGCCGACCTGGGCGTCGGTCTCCGAGACCTTGCCCGAGCCGAGCGCGAACATGAAGACGTCGGCCTTGCCCTTGGCGAATTCGTCGGCGCCGCCGACCACGTTCGGCACCGGCACCTTCTGCACGTCGGCGTAGCTCAGGCCGGCATTGGCCAGCGATCCCTGCGACAGCACGTCGAGCACTTTCTGGCTGACATAATCGCTCGGCACGCGCTTGCCCTTGAGGTCGGCGATCGACTTGATGTCGGAATCCTTGCGCACGAAGAACTGCGAATAGAGCGGCGTGAGGATGGCGACGATGCGCAGGTCCTTCTGCGGCTTGTCCTTGTAGATCACCGTGCCGGTGACGGCGTAATGCGCCTCCAGCTCGTTGGCGAGGCCGAACTCGATTTCGTTCGCCGCGACGCCGGGCACATAGGCGCTGCTGCCACCATAGGGCTGCAGCCGGAGATTCAGGCCGTTGTCGGCGGCGACCTTGGCGATGGCCGCGCCGGCCGAATAGGTGAAGAAGCCCTGCTTGCCGGTGCCCATGCCGTAGATCTGCGCCGAAGCGGGTGCGGCAAAGGCGACCGCCGCGGCGATGGCAGCGGTGGCGACAACGCCCGAGCGTGATGTGAACATTCGGCCCTCCCTGACGTTTTTATATCTTGCCGCGAAGCGTACACGGTGTCGGGAAACGGGGAAAGATAGCCGCCGCGGGCCACTCGCGTGTGGGCAGTGGGCCGCTTCAGCGGTGCATCAGCGTGCCGACGCCGTGGTCGGTCAAGAGTTCAAGCAGCACCGCGTGCGGCACCTTGCCGTCCATGATGACGACGCCCTCGACGCCCTGGTCGAGCGCATAGATGCAGGTCTCGACCTTGGGGATCATGCCGCCGGAAATGGTGCCGTCGGCGATCAGCCGCCGTGCGTCGGCGACCGACAGATCCTCGATCAGCGTCTTCGACTTGTCGAGCACGCCGGGCACGTCGGTCAACAGCAACAGGCGTTTGGCCTTGAGCGCGCCGGCAATCGCCCCGGCGAAGGTGTCGGCGTTGACGTTGAAGGTGCCGCCGCCGGCCGCGGTCGCTACCGGCGCCAGCACCGGAATCAGGTCGCGCCCGATGACCTCGTTGAGGATGGTGGTGTCCACTTTCTCCGGCTCGCCGACAAAGCCGAGATCGACGATCTTCTCGATGTTGGAATCCGGATCGACCACGGTGCGCGTCACTTTGCGCGCCTGCACCATGTTGCCGTCCTTGCCGCACAGCCCGATCGCCTTGCCGCCGGCGGCGTTGATGTAGCCGACGATCTGCTTGTTGATCGAACCGGCCAGCACCATCTCGACGATCTCGACGGTCTTCTTGTCGGTGACGCGCAGGCCGTCGACGAATTCCGACTTGATGCCGAGTTGCTTGAGCATGGCGGCGATCTGCGGGCCGCCGCCGTGCACCACCACCGGATTGATCGCGGTCTGCTCCAAGAGCACCACGTCGCGGGCAAAATCGCGCGCCGTCTGCTCATGGCCCATGGCGTGGCCGCCGTATTTGACCACGACGACTTCCTCGTCATAGCGCTGCATGTGCGGCAGCGCCTCGACAAGGATGCGCGCCTGCGTCTGCGGGTCGATTTTGGGGGCTTTCGCCATTGCGGGGCCTCGGTTGGCGCGTCGTTTTAGCGCATGATGCCAATAAGGGGAAACACCCCGCTCATTCCCGCGCAAGCGGGAATCCAGGGCCACGGACTGGGTCCCCGCTTTCGCGGGACGAGCTGCTAAATTCAAGCCTGCCGCTCGTCGAGCAGCCTTGCAACAGCCGCGCGCAGGTCCTCGATGCCCGAGCCCTCGCGCGCCGAGGTGGCCAGCACCGTGGGGAAAGCGGCCGGGCGCTTCTCCAGCGCCGCCTCGACCTCGCCGATGCGCCGGGCAAGCTCGGCCTCGGTCACTTCGTCGGACTTGGTGAGCACCACTTGATGGCTGACCGCGGCCTGTCCCAGCGCCGCGAACACCTGGTCGTCGGTGTCTTTAAGCCCGTGCCGGGCATCGACCAGCACATAGACGCGGGCGAGATTGGCGCGGCCGCGCAAGTAGGCGTGGATCAGTTCGGTCCAGGCGGCGATTCTTGGTCTTGGACGCGGCGGCATAGCCGTAGCCCGGCATGTCCACGAGGTTGAGCGCGCCGCCGCCGGCAAAGAAGATCAGCTCCTGCGTGCGGCCGGGCGTGCGCGAGGTACGCGCCAGCGCCTTGCGGCCCGTGAGCGCGTTGATCAGGCTCGACTTGCCGACATTGGAGCGGCCGGCAAAGGCGATCTCGGTGCCGCGCATGACGGGCAGCGAGGCCTCGGAGCCTGCGGCGGCGACGAACTGCCAGTCGGCGGCGAACAGGCGTCGGCCGGTTTCGATGTCGTGGCGGGTGAAGGGAACATTCATTGGCCAAGACCATCAGGGTTCGACCGCCGTCGCGTCAAGCCGCTGAGCGTCCTCGGCGGCGGCGCCGTGCCCCCCTGCGGATTCTTGGTCTGGCAGACTATTGATTGGGCACTTGAGGGCCAACCCATGTACCGGGCGGCAGAGTTGGCAATTCGGTCGCCAATCCGTCGAGCATGCCCTGCACCAGGCTGTCGCCCAACGCGCCAGATTTTTTCTTCGGGCCGACGAGCCCATCAGCCAGCAACAGAGTGAGTCCATGCACGAGGGACCAGCACGCCAGAATGGCACCGGCAATCTTGCGTTCGTTGCGGGAGGTATTCGGAATTGCGTGTCCCAAACCGCCGGCCACGATTGCGCCCGCTAGCAGCGCTTTGGTCTTCTCGGCTTCGGCCATTTCGATAGCGGGGCGGCTGCGATCCGGACCGCCCAGATAGCCTCCGAACATCAAATTGTAGAGCGGCGGATTCTCAACGCCATGGTCGATGTAAGCACGCAACATCGCGAACAACCGCTCGCGGGAATTGCTGAGCCCTGCCGTTTTGTGGGCCATGCGTTTCGTCAGCATCTCAAACCCCGCTGCCGAGACGGCCGCCAATAGCTCGCGCTTGTCGGCAAAGTGTTTGTAAGGGGCGTTGTGGCTGACGCCGGCGCGCCGGGCGAGATCGCGTAGGGAAAACTCAAGACTCTGCGTTTCACGCAGGATATCCAGCGCCGCTTTGACGATCGCACGGCGCAGATCGCCATGGTGATAAGGACGCTCTTGGGATTTGGTTTTGGCCATCGATAAAATTCACCTTTGTTGCCACGCGGTGACCTTACGAAGTTGTCGACGTCAACATAACGCATGGCAGCCATTCCGCTTTGTAGGCTGGGCTAATGTTGACAATGACAACATTTAAGCCTAAAAGTTGCGCATGTCAACATGCGAAGCGAGCGGGTGGGAGTATCAGTCATGACTAGCCAGGCATTGTCCTCAGTAACCGTTATCGGGTTTCCGCAATTGCTCGCGCGCAATTGGTGGCTTTTTCTTCTGCGCGGGCTCGCGGCCATTACCTTCGGAGTTCTGTCGCTGGCATGGCCCGGCATCAGCCTGCTGACACTCGTTATGTTCTTCGGGGCTTATGCCCTTGTCGACGGCGTCTTCGCGCTGGCGGCGGCTGTCGTCGGCAGGGGCAACGCCGATTTCAGATGGTGGCTCGTGCTTGTCGGCCTGCTTGGCGTCGGCATCGGCATAACGACATTCATGTGGCCCGGCGTTACCGCGCTGACGCTGCTTTATTTCATCGCCGGCTGGGTCGTCGCGACAGGCCTGTTGCAGATCATCGGCGCCATTGAGCTTCGCAAGGCCATCGAAAACGAATGGTGGCTGATCCTCGACGGCGCGTTGTCGGTGCTGTTCGGCATTCTTCTCTTCATCATGCCAGGAGCAGGCGCCGTGGCCTTGATATGGCTGATCGCTGTCTTCGCGATCACCTTCGGAATCTTGATGGTCGGGTTCGCCTTCAAGGTCAAAAACTTCAAAAGAGCCTGAACCGGAAAGAGTGAAATACCGTGAATACGTTTAAACAAATGGAGGTGACAATGTCACAAGAAAGCAGCATGCACGTTTACTTGAACTGGACGAAGGAGCGCATTGACGAGATGGATGCCACACTGGCATCCCTCGAAGCCAAGGCGACACAGGTGAAAGCGGACTCGAAAGTGAAAGCCGACCAGCTGATCGCCGATCTGAAGAAACGGCGTGACGAGTTCAGAGCAAACGCCAAGGCGCAGGCGCAAGCAGGCGAAGCCGCTTTGCACGCTTCCAAGGCGCAATTGGAATCGCAGTGGAAAGGATTCGAAACGCAGGTGAAGGCCTATTTCGACACGGTCGGCAAGCAGATCGAGCAGCAACAGGCCACGTTCCGCGACGTTGCCGCCGCCCAAGCGAAGGCTTGGCGGGAAGCGGCCGACAAACTTCAGGCCGAGGCTACCAAGGTCACGGCCGCGAAGCGGGCCGACATCGATGCCGCCGTCAAGCAAATGAAGGCGGACGCAACGGAAGCCGAAACACGGCTTCTGAAGCTGAAGCAGGCGGGTGGTGAATCCTGGGCGGTGTTGAGCGGGGCCTTGACGGAATCGCGCAAGACCTTTGACCAGGCGAGCCAAAAGGCTTGGGAAACGTTCAAGCGCGCTTCGGCAGCCTGAACGCGAAACTGAGCAACGCTAGATAAATTCCAGAGGCCGCCTCAGTTGGCGGCCTCTTTCATTTCAATCAAGCCTGAAATCTTCGGACTGGGCACATCGCTGAATTCGCCGTGGCGCACATTTTTGGTCGCCTTCCGAGCGAAGCGGTCATCGGCTCAGCCGCGTTTACCGAACCGGATTTATGAATGCGCGCCGCAACTAAAACCGTGGATGGCAGGGACGCGCACGCTACCCCTGCGTCTTCTTCTTCCCAAACAGCGCTTTGATATTATCGAACAACTCGATCTTCGCCCCGTGCTTGCGCATGATGATGCTCTGCTGCGCCACCGACAGCGAGTTGTTCCACGCCCAGTAGATCACGAGGCCTGCGGGGAAGCTCGCCAGCATGAAGGTGAAGATCAGCGGCATCCAGTTGAAGATCATCGCCTGCGTAGGATCAGGCGGCGTCGGATTAAGCTTCATCTGCGCCCACATGGTGATGCCCATGATCACCGCCCAGGCGCCGAGATGCAGGAAGTGCCCGACCACCGGCACCGTCGTCGGGTCGAATGGGATGAGGCCAAATAGCGTGAAGATGTTGGTGGGGTCCGGCGCCGACAGGTCGTGGATCCAGCCGAAGAACGGCGCGTGCCGCATCTCGATGGTGACGAAGAGCACCTTGTAGAGCGAGAAGAACACCGGAATCTGGATCACCACCGGCAGGCAGCCGGCGATCGGGTTGATCTTCTCCTTCTTGTACAGCGCCATCAATTCCTGCTGCTGCTTGGCCTTGTCGTCGGGATAGCGCTCGCGCAGCGCGGCCATCTGCGGCTGCACCGCCTTCATCTTCGCCATCGAGGCGTAGGACTTGTTGGCGAGCGGGAAGAAGCACGCTTTGATCAGCACGGTGACGATGAGGATGGCGAGGCCGAAATTGCCGACCAGGTGGTAGAGCCAGTCGATCACCATGAACAGCGGCTTGGTGATGAAGTAGAACCAGCCCCAGTCGATCAGCAGGTCGAAGCGGTTGAGATTGAGCTGCTTCTCGTAGGCATTGATGACGGCGACTTCCTTGGCGCCGGCGAACAGCCGCGCGTCGGCCGCGCCGGTTGCGCCCGGCGCGATGGTCTGCGCGTCGAGCAGGTAATCGGTCTGGTAGGTGTCGAGGGTGCCGAGCTTGCCGGCGGAGAAATGCGCCTTGAGATGCGCGTTGGTATCCGGCACCAGCGTCGCCGCCCAGTATTTGTCGGTGATGCCGAGCCAGGCGTTCTTGACGTCGAAATTGAGGAGCTTTTTTTCTTCGATCTTCTTGTAGGTGATTTCCTGCAAGCCGTCGTCGCCGAGCACGCCGATCAGGCCCTCGTGCAGGATGTAGTAGCCGAGCGTCGGCGGCGTGCCGTGGCGCGAGATGAGCGCGTAGGGAAACAGCGTCACCGGGTTGGCGCTCTTGTTCGCCACCTCCTGCTTGATCGTGAACAGGTACTTGTCGTCGATCGAAATGGTGCGGCGGAATTCGAGGCCTTCGCCGTTGTTCCACGTCAGCGTTACCGGATGGCCGGCGCTGAGCGCGCCTGAGCCGTCCTGCTTCCACAGCGTATCGGATGTCGGCAGTTTGACATTGGTGCCGGCGCTGCCGGTCCAGCCGAACTCGGCGTAGAACGGCTCGGGGCTGCCCGAGGGCGACAGCAGCACGATCGGCGGCGATTTCGGGTCGACGGTCTCGCGGAATTTGACCAGCGCGACGTCGTCGATGCGCGCGCCCTTGAGGTCGATCGAGCCCTGAATGCTGCCGGTGTCGATGGCGACGCGCGGGGAGGCGGCGATTGCCGCGGCGCGGGTCACGCGCTGCTCGGCGGTGGGCGCGGCTCCCGGCACCTGTGCCGGCGCGGGCGTGGCACCTGGTGTGGCCACCGGCGGGTTCGCCGCTTGCCCGGGCTGCGCGGGGCCGTTTTTCGCCGCCTGCTGTTGCGCCTGCTCCTGCTTCTGCTTCTCCAGCTGCGGCATGCCGACAAAATATTGCCAGCCAATCAATACGATTGCCGAGAGCACAATGGCGAGGATGGTGTTCTTATCGGTCATTGCCGGTCCGTGTCGTCGCGCGCCCCTGATGCACCCGCTGCAATGCCCCCTCGAAGTCGTCCGTCATCCGCGCAAACGGCAGTCCGAGCGCCGCGCGGCGGCCGACCAACACATAATCATGCCCGGCCCGCATCCAAGCCGGCTTCGCCAGCCGCACGATTTCCCGCAGGCGGCGGCGCACCCGGTTGCGCTCGACGGATTTGCCGACCTTTTTCGACACGGTGAAGCCGACGCGTACCGGGCCGTCGTCGCTGCGCTTGCGCGCCTGGAGCACGAAACCCTTTGCCGGAATCTTGCTCGCGCTCGCCGCGGCCAGGAAGTCCGCTCGCTGCCTCAATCGTTCCATGGAAGCAAACGTTGCGGCCCTTATCGCCACGGTTTAAGCGCTGAGCCGCTTGCGTCCGCGTCCGCGCCGCGCCGAGAGGACCTTGCGGCCGCCCTTGGTCGCCATGCGTGTACGAAAACCGTGGCGGCGCTTGCGCACCAGTTTGCTCGGTTGATAGGTCCGCTTCACGAATAAATTCTCCGCTGGAGCGCCGTGGCACCGGGATCGGACAGGCCGCTCCCGAATCCGCCATGAAAACCCGCAAAAAGACCGGATCGGCACGCGATTTGCGCGGCTTATAAGGGAGGGGGCTTGGCCCGTCAATGCGACCACAGGCCGGCCATAGGGGCCTTCAAGACCCGCCGGCAGCGCGGCACGGCGGCTTTGCCCGGCACCGTTCCCGGGGGCATGATGTGGCCGGTGCCTGATCCGCATGGCTGAGAAACTCACACCCGACATTTGCATTATCGGCGGTGGCGCCGCCGGCGTATCGGTCGCCATTGCCGCGGCGGCATTCGGCGTGGCGGTGGTGTTGATCGACCGGCGCCGTCTGGACGGTGAACGGCTCAGCGGCGGCGTGGTGTCAAAGGCGCTGCTGGCTGCGGCAAAGCGTGCGCAATCAATGCGCGACGGCGGTTCTTTCGGTGTGACGGCGACCGACGTCGGCGTTGATTTTGCCAAAGTGCGCGATCACGTGCGTCGCGCCGCCGCCGCCATCGCCCCGAATAGTTCGGCGGCACGGCTGACTGGACTCGGAGTGCGGGTCATTCAAGGCGACGCCCAGTTCAAGGATCGGAGAACGGTTGCGGTCGGCGAGGCTTACGAAATTGTCGCGCGCCGTTTCGTGATCGCCAGCGGATCGGTGCCGGCGCTGCCGCCGATCCCAGGGCTCGATCAAGGCGTCACTTTGACCAGCGAGACGGTGTTCGCGCTCACCGAATTGCCGGAGCATCTCATTGTCATTGGCGCCGGCTCGACCGGACTGGAATTGGCGCAAGCCTTTCGCCGCATGGGCAGCCAGGTGACGGTCCTTGAAGCCGCGCAACCTCTGGCCAAGAATGACCGGGAATGCGCTGCCATCGTGCTCGACCGGCTCCAGCGCGAGCGCGTCGTCATCCGCAGCGGCGTGAAAGTCATCCGCATCGAACGCGCGCGCGGCAAGGCGCAGGCCATTCTGCAAGGCATTGAAGGCGAGGAGAGCGTCGAAGGCACGCATCTGCTCGTCGCCGCCGGCAACAAGCCGTCGCTCGGCGGGCTCGCTCTCGAAGCGGCCGGAATTGCCTTTACCGATTCCGGCATCACGGTGAATAAATCGCTCAAGACGTCGAACAGGCGCGTTTATGCAATCGGTGGCGCGGCGGGGCAATCGCGGTCCGCCCAGGCCGCGACCTATCATGCCGGTCTGGTGATCCGAAACGCGCTGTTCCGCAAACGTGTGCGGGTAAATGGCGATATTGTTCCCGCCGTGACCTGCACCGAGCCTGAGCTCGCGCAGGCCGGTCTGACCGAAGCGGAAGCGCGCAATCGGGGGATCGCGATCAAAATTTCTCGCTGGCCCTATAATGATAATGACCGCGCGCAGATCGAGCGCGAGACGCGTGGGCACATCAAAGTTGTCACCACGCGGAATGGCAAAATAATAGGCACGTCGATTGTCGGCGCAAATGCCGGCGAATTGATTGCGGCCTGGGCGCTTGCCGTCGCGCAAGGATTGAATATCTCTGCGTTCGCTGAGCTAATGCTGCCTTATCCGACGCTGTCGGAAATCGGCAAAAGTGCGGCGATCGACTTTTTTACGCCGCGTTTGACGAGCCTTTGGGTGCGGCGCATCATTGCCTGGTTGCGAATCTTCGGTTGAGGCGGAATTGAATTCAGCAATCGATGACAGCAAGACCTCTGTCGCGCCGAGTGCGGCGCCGGTAACGCGCGGGCCGCGCGTCGGTCTGTCCGGCAAGCTGCTGGTGCTCACCGTCCTCTTCGTGATGCTGGCGGAAGTGCTGATCTACGTCCCCTCGATCGCCAATTTCCGGCTGAACTGGCTCAACGACCGGCTCGCCGCCGCGCATACCGCGGCGCTGGTGCTCGATGCCGCGCCGAGCGGCATGGTGCCGGAAAAACTCGCCAAGCAGATCTTGAGCAGCATCGGCGCCCGCGCGGTGGCGATGAAAATGGGAACCCAGCGCCGCTTGCTCGCTTCGACCGCCAACGTCCCGACGAATATCGAGCAGGATGTCGACATGCGCACGGTGACGTGGTGGCGCGCCACCATCGACGCCTTTGACACCATGTTCGTCTGCGTGCCCGGCGACGTGATGCGGCTGGTCGGGCCGGCGCCGATGGGCGGCGACTTTCTCGAAATCGTGCTCGACGAAGAGCCGCTGCGCGACGCCATGCTGCGCTTTTCCGTCATCATCCTTTTGGTGTCGCTTTTGATTTCCGGTATCACCGCGATGCTGGTTTTCTTCTCGCTCAATTACCTGCTGGTGCGGCCGATGCGGCGCATCACCGAGAACATGATCGCGTTCCGCGCCGATCCGGAAAATCCGGCGCGCGTCATCGGCGACTCGGGCCGCCAAGACGAGGTCGGCACCACCGAACGGGAGCTGGCGGCGATGCAGCGCGATATCGCCTCGATGCTGCATCAGAAGAACCGGCTGGCTGCGCTCGGTCTCGCGGTTTCGAAGATCAATCACGACCTGCGCAACTTGCTCGCCTCGGCGCAATTGTTTTCCGACCAGTTGTCGAACCTTCCGGATCCCAAAGTGCAGCGCTTCGCGCCCAAGCTGATGCGCGCGCTGGAGCGGGCCATCGCCTTCTGCCAATCGACCTTGTCCTATGGCGCCGCGCTGGAGCCGCCGCCCGATCGCAAGATCATCGAAGTCGAACCGCTGATCGAGGAGGTGCACGAGACGCTCGGGCTCGGGCTCGATGTGCCGATCCGCTGGATCGTCGCTGTCGAAAAGGGGCTGACCGTCGATGCCGATCACGATCAGTTGTTCAGGGTCCTCGTCAACATCGCGCGCAACGCGATGCAGGCGCTGGAGGCGCGGGGCAATCGCGATCCCGCGCGCGACCAGATCCGCATCACCGGCCGGCGCGAGGGCAGCGTGGCGGTGATCGAGGCATCCGACACCGGGCCGGGCATTTCCGACAAGGCGCGCGCGCATCTCTTCGAGGCGTTTCAGGGCTCCACGCGCCCGGGTGGCTCCGGATTGGGTCTGGCGATCGCCGCCGAACTCGTGCGCGCGCATGGCGGCGAGATGCGCCTGGTGGACGGCACCATTGGCGCCACCTTCCGCATCAGCATTCCCGACCGTGCGGTCGAGCTCAGTTCACGACGCGGTGAACGCGCCAGCGCCTGAGCCGCGGACTACCCGCGCGCGGTACGGGGTTGTTAGGGGCAAGGGCGAAGTTTTCACGCAAAGGATGTGAGCATGGCAACGGCGCCGGTTTCGGTGCTGGGACTCGCGACGGCGGTTCCGGATCACGTGCTTGAGCAATCCGCGGTCGCGGATCTCGCGCGCCGGATCTATGCGAAAAGCCTTGCGCGCTATCCCAAGCTCGCCGACGTTTTCATCAATGCCGGCATCGAGCGCCGCTATTCGGTGCGGCCGCTCGACTGGTTTGACGCCCCGCATGACTGGAGCGAGCGCACGCAAGCCTATCTCGATGGCGCCGGCGACCTGTTCGTGCGCGCGGCTAGACGGGCGCTGGCGCAAGCCGGCATTGGTGCGCAGGACGTTGATGTCATCGTCACGGTGTCGTCGACCGGCGTCGCCACGCCGAGTCTCGAAGCCCGCGCCGGCGGCGAATTGGGTTTCCGCGCGAGGGCTGCGCGCGTACCGGTGTTCGGCCTTGGCTGCGCTGGCGGCGTGTCGGGGCTGTCGATCGGCGCACGGCTCGCCCGCGCCGAGCCGGGCGAGGTAGTGCTGGTCGTCGTGGTCGAGTTGTGCACGCTGGCGTTTCGCGGCGACCGCGGGGCCAAGGCCGACGTCATCTCCTCGGCGCTGTTCGGCGACGGCGCGGCGGCGGTGGTGCTGCGCGCCGAGCGCGAGCCGGCCGCGCTCGCCGTCGGCGCGGCGGCGGAACACATCTGGCCCGGCACGCTCGACATCATGGGCTGGTCGGTCGATCCGGTCGGCTTTGGCGTGGTGTTGTCGCGCTCGCTGCCGCGTTTCGTCGAGCAGCGGCTGGCGGCGCCGGTTCGCCGCTTCATCAAAGGCGCGCGCCTCGATGCGCCACAGCTTATTTTCCATCCCGGCGGCGCCAAGGTGCTGGAGGCGGTGGAGACCGCGCTGGAACTGCAAAAGGGGACGCTGCGCGACGAGCGCGAAGTCTTGCGCGGCCACGGCAACATGTCGGCGCCGAGCGTGCTGTTCGTGCTCGAGCGCGCCCGCAAACGCGGCCTGCGCGGACAAACCGTGTTGTCCGCGCTCGGTCCCGGATTTACCGCGAGCTTCCTTGCGCTCGAATCCGCAGCAGGAGCGGGTCATGGGTGAAGGCGCCTGGCTCATCGCATTTCTCGTCGCGCAGCGGCTGGCCGAGCTCGGCCTTGCCCAATGGAACACGCATCGACTGCGCCAGGCCGGCGCCATCGAATTCGGCGCCGCGCATTATCACCTCGTCGTGGCGCTGCATGCGTTCTGGCTGCTCGGCCTGTGGATGCTCGGCCATGACCGGCCGGTCGCGCCGTTCTGGCTTTTCGTATTTGTTCTGCTGCAAGTGGGCCGCGTTTGGGTGATCGCCAGTCTCGGCCGGCGCTGGACCACGCGCGTCATCGTGCTGCCGGGCGCCGCGCCGGTTGCGCGCGGGCCTTACCGCTGGCTCAAACATCCGAACTATTTGATCGTCATTTTAGAGATCGCGGTGGTGCCGCTGGCGCTCGGTCTACCGCTGTTCGCGCTCGTCTTTTCGCTCGCCAATTCGGCGTTGCTGGCTTACCGCATCCAGGTCGAAAATCGGGCGCTGGCCTGGGCCGCCGGCGGCGCCGCGGCCCTCGCGCCAACCCTTGCCAATGAAACGGCGAGGCGATAGCACTGCGGCCGGTTCCGTGGCCCGATTTTCCGGCGGCGGTATCAGCGCCCGTAGCTCAGCTGGATAGAGCACCAGACTACGAATCTGGGGGTCAGCGGTTCGAAATCCGTTCGGGCGCGCCATTTTCCCTTATGAATCAATGACTTTTGAATCAGCATATTTCTGCGATTAAGGGCCGTTTACAACGGTTTACAATTTACGGGTACGCGACCAGCGCATGTTTTCGCGATGACCAATGATGAAATGGCGTCCGCAAAGCGCGAGTGGACCAAGACTTTGCGGCGGAGCAAAGCTGCCACGCGGCAAGTTGTTGTCACCGCTGATGCCGACCAAGCAGCTGAGGCAATATCGAAACACTGCGGATGGCCATCGCGGCATTGTTGTGCCCAACCCAGTTATCGCGGAGGCAACGATCTCAAGGCGTGACATTTTCGCTGTGATGACCAGCCGGGCCGAACAAGAGTTAGTGTTAGACCCTGACAAGCTGACGCGCATCCACGTGATAAGCCTCGAGCGATGAGAGTGTGGAGCCTGTAACTGGTGCTCGCGTTGATGGGTAACGGGAGACGAAGGAAATCGCGATGATCGAAACCGCTGAACGGATTGTTCTTGCTTCGCGGCCGGTTGGGGAACCGACGTTAGGTAATTTTCGCTTGGAGGAATTTCCGATCCCACAGCCCGGACCGGGCCAGATGCAGCTACGCACACTGTGGCTGTCACTCGACCCTTATATGCGCGGCCGAATGAGTGATGCGCCATCCTACGCCAAGCCTGTTGGCATTGGCGAGGTGATGGAGGGCGGCACGGTTAGCGAAGTGGTTGCCTCGAACGTCTCCCGCTTCGCCAAGGGCGATATCGTCGTAGGCCGTACTGGCTGGCAGACCCACGCGCTATCCGACGGCTCCAGTTTGCAAAAGGTCGAGCCCACGCGTGCACCGACTCAGACTGCACTCGGCGTCCTCGGGATGCCGGGTATGACCGCCTATATGGGGCTAATTGAGATCGGCAAACCCGCCGCTGGCGAGACCGTGGTCGTCGCGGCAGCTTCGGGTGCCGTCGGCTCGGTTGTCGGCCAGATCGCCCGGATCAAGGGTACTCGCGCCGTTGGCATCGCGGGCGGACCAGACAAATGCAAGTACGTGACCGAGGAACTGGACTTCGCTGCCTGCATCGATCACCGAGCGCCCGATTTCACCGCCCGACTTGCGGCAGCGTGCCCAAAAGGTATCGACGTCTATTTCGAGAATGTCGGCGGCGCGGTATTCGAAGCCGTGTTCCCACTGCTCAATCCGTTCGCCCGCATCCCGGTGTGCGGGCTAATCTCCATGTACAACGCCACTTCGCTCTCACCCGGCCCGATCCTGTTGCCGCACCTGATGCGAGCCGTCTTGACCAAACGGTTGACGTTTCGCGGCTTCATCGTCTCCGACTTTTTCGGGCGCTATGGGGATTTCATGCGCGATGTCTCCGCCTGGGTCGGCGAGGGACGGATCAAATATCGCGAAGACGTGGTTGAAGGGCTTGAGAACGCGCCGCGAGCTTTCATCGGCCTCTTGCGCGGGGAGAATTTCGGCAAACTCTTGGTGCGCGTTGCACGCTGACAATAAGAAAAGCTGACCGTGCGTTCGACCCCGCACGTGAGGCTAGAATTTCCGCTTTGCCTATGGGTGGGGTTCCGAACACGGAACTTCAAGGGCCGCTGAAGATTGCGCCTGTGGTATTTACGGGTCGCGACGTCACTAACAGTCTGGTTAGGACCTACGAGGTTCATAGGTGGTCGAAGCGGCCCAAGGCGCAAGGAAAGCGGAAAGAAAAAATGAATCCGCTGAACTGGAGACGTGAGCAACAACTCGCGCTAATCATCGCGGCTATAATTGGATTGATGTTAGGGGAATTTATTGGCTTCGCGTTCACTGGCGATGGCGAACGATTTGGCCTGTGGGTGTTTTGGAATGGATTTAGCTCATTTGGTGGATTTATGGGGAGCATCGTCGGTGCATTAATCGGCCTCACAACAGCATACGTCGCTAGATTGCTGCGGCAGAAACACAAGAAAAAATTACGCGAAACTGATTGTTAGCTCTCTTTCTATTTGAGAAGTTGGTCATCGCGTACTGGCCCCTTTTGATACCAGGGCATGACAGGCTCCTAAATCTATTGCAGCCTCCTAATCCTTATCGGATACGCGCGTAGTACGACTATGAACATTTTCTACACCATTTCAATTTGGCTATTGCCTAACGGTACGCATATCCTCGGGCCAGGAATCATTGAAGACGCCTGTGCGAAGTTAGTGAAGGCGATGTTCTGCGATCACAAGGACAAGCAGTCCTAGGGTAATGCTGCCAAGAATGATCGCCGCCATCAATCTTGTGTCCATCGCTCCTGTCCCATGAGGTCCCAAATGGACAATTCAGCTTTTCAGAGTGTATGTGGCGGCTCACCAAGCAGCTTGAGCTTAGCCGTTAGCATGGCGATGCGTATCTCTGCCTCGGTGTGGGTGAGGTGCGGCTTGAACGCGTCTAACTCGTAGGCTGCCTCCGCAAGTCTCTTTAGCGTTGCCGCTTGCTCCGCCGTCATAGGCTCATCGGTAGTGGTTGGCTTTGGATCGCCGCTTGAGTCCGGGCCATCAGGCATTCATCACACCTTTGGTTGTTTATGCTCGCAGCATAAGAGGGTGAATCGCTACTTGATGTCGCGGTGAGCTTGCTGTTCAGCCAACTGCTTTATCTTTATTCTTTCCGATGCGGATTGCGACGATCACCGCGCCGATTGGATTTGCGAACGTAGGAAATTAGGGCCTCGGGATGGTGATGTTTGGCCTTGAGTGCAGCAATCAATGCATCCTCGGCCTCAATCGTCAGAACGTCTGAGCGCTTTCCAAGTCTTAAGCCAACGATGTACTCGGTCATGGTGCGGCCTTCCCAGCTCATCCAAAATTCCGAACTGTGCTTGTGGCAGTTTCATTAGAACCGACGAAAACATACCGCCATGGTGGAAACCTGATAGGCTTCTCCCAAAAGGAGGATGACATTTGACCTATATCGTCAATGAAAGTTGTATCAAGTGCAAGCTGATGGATTGCGTAGAGGTTTGCCCCGTCGATTGTTTCTACGAGGGCGAAAATATGCTGGTCATTCATCCCGACGAATGCATTGACTGCGGGGTGTGCGAGCCGGAATGCCCAGTGGACGCGATTAAGTCTGACACCGACGCTGGAACGGAGCAGTGGCTCAAGCTCAACGCTGACTACGCCAAAATTTGGCCCAATATCACAGTAAAGCGCGACCCTCCTGCGGATTCAAAAGCATGGGAAGGGAAGCCGGATAAGCTTAAATATTTTTCGCCAAATCCGGGTGAAGGAGACTAACCGGTGGCGACCTAGTCGCTGGCCGACGAGGCAGAGCCGCGATTCGGCCATAGTATCGATGCAACGGCGCGGAATTATTGCGCGGTTGGAAAGGTTGTCTTCGGATTTTTTGCCGGGCAATGCTCGCATACGAATGAATTGGGAGTTGCCTCGACGATTTCATCAAGACTAGTGCTCCGGCGTCTCAAAGTCATCGGGCGGGAGCACGTCGGGCACTTGGGCCATGGCTTATACATGGCAGCACTCTGCACCTATTGTCGTCTGACGCAAAGGGCTGTTTTCAGCAAGGTGTACGAGTAACTGGATAAACGATGAAACTAAATCCGCAAGAGTTGGAGAAGATCGCCGAACAGACGCTGGATTATTACAACGAGCGGGCCGAAGATTTTTGGCAAGGCACCCGTGCTCACGACGTCAAACAGAATATCGCCGCGCTGTTACAATGGATCGAAGGTAAGCCGCCTTTTACGATACTGGATTTTGGTTGCGGGCCTGGTCGCGATCTCAAAGTGTTCTCTGAACTCGGTCACATCGCGGTAGGTTTAGAAGGTGCCGCACATTTTGCCGAGATGGCGCGTACCCACAGCGGCTGCGAAGTATGGCAGCAAGACTTTCTAAAGCTCGATCTGCCGGACAATCATTTTGATGGCATATACGCCAACGCCTCGCTATTTCATGTACCCAGCCAGGAATTGCCTCGGGTATTACAGGAACTACACGCCAGCTTAAAATCGGGTGGCGTATTGTTCAGCTCTAACCCACGCGGCCATAATGAAGAGGGCTGGAATGGTGGGCGCTACGGTGCGTTCTATGATCTCGATATTTGGCGCAGCTATTTATCAGCCGCGGGATTTACTGAGCTTGATCATTACTACCGTCCCAGTGGATTGCCACGCGAAAAGCAGCCCTGGTTAGCGAGCGTCTGGCGGCGTCCAGTGAGTTGAATGCGGCGATTCTTGAATGGCTTGATCGCCTTCTTCGTTCAAGTCTTTTTCGCGAACGGGCTGCTGACTGCCTTGCCCTGGCCTTGTGCCACCTTGTAGGCCGACACATTCTTAGTTTGGTTTTTGTCTGCCTTCGGTTTCCTATTTTCCTTATTGCCTTTTTGAGCCTTCGACATGGCGATCCTCACAATTGAAAGCATGAACGTTTTGTATTTGCGTCATGATTGTTTTTAGGCTGCGCCTTTACCGCGAAAGAGTCGAGCTAAATGGGGGTCTCTTTCGCTTTCTATAACGTACCACCAGGCTTCAGGGGCTAAAGACTGTGAGGGCCCTCCGTTCGGACGAGAGAGGCGGCTGCCGTCTTCGCTCCGGAGGGGTCTCGATAAAAGATATCATCGCGTCTAGTTTCCATCAGCAATCTGCCAAACGACAAAATAGGGAACGCTATGTCCGACGATGAGCTGAGAGCTGAACTTGAGCGCCTACGCAACGAAAATGCGGCTTTAAAAAAGGGAGCCGCTTCCGGAATCCGTATGAAAGTGAGTGGAAAAGGCGCCCTTTCGATCTACGGCATGGGTCGATTTCCAGTGACCCTGTATAAAGAACAGTGGTTGAAGCTGCTGGATATGTCTGCCGAAATTCGCGCGTTCATTACCGCAAACGAAACACAATTGAAGACGAAGGAGAAACATTCACAGTAATTTTCTCCGTCTTGACAGCGTGCTGACATAGGGCAGCACCAAGGCAGCACGCGCGATGATTTCTAAATTTAGCTCGAGCTTCAGCGGCATCATTTTGCGGTCTGTATGGGCATGTGAGCGATAGAATGCCAACAGGCCGCGATGACGCTTTGCGCGCGCTTCTGCCATCTATACGACGGGCTCTTACGGCGGCTACGGCAGTTACCATAAATGCGCCCCGCATCGCATCCGCGGTCTTGGCGGCGGCCCGATTTGGACCGTGCGGGCGGGCTGCCCCGACGTGAACTGATCATTGGAGCGGCAACAAAAGCGCGGCGGGCAATGCCCATCGCGCGTGTGTGTTTATCTAATCATCTTTTCCTGGCGCTTGGCGCATTCAGAGCTGCTGCCGAGCTGCCCGATGTTGATCAGTTGCACGCGGCGGTTCTCGGCGGCTTTGGGATTAGCGCGGTTGAGCAACTGCTCCTCGCCGAGGCCAACGGCCTCGATCCGCTGCGGTCTGATTCCGAAGGGGTTGATCAGCGCCGCGCGAATGGCCTCGGCGCGCCGATCGCTCAGTTTGAGATTGTATTCTCGGCTTCCTCTTAAATCGGTATTGCCAACGACGAGGAAGCAATAGCCCAGCAGATACGGAGAGTAGAGGAGTCGGCCATCAGCCCAAGCGCGCTGAACGAACTTGGCTTGATGCGCGCCAAAATCGAGGTCGAACTCAATAGCGACGGTCATCTGCGCGAGACTATTAAGCTGTTCGGACAGCGGCGGCCGATTAACCGGATTGGCACGCGCCGGATCGTGCAGACCTTGGATCGCCAGCTGCCGCAAGCTGGCGGCGCTGATGGTAGGGGCGGAGTTCTCGACCCCCTGAAGACTGCTGACGATGTCGCCGGAGCTCAGGTGGATCTGGTTCGTCACCGGGCCCGTGGCAAGGGGGGTCTCATAGCCTGCGTCCTCAATCGCCTGCCGGCACGGCGCGCTGACATTGCGCTTGGCAATCTCAAAGCACTTCAGGAGATTTGCATCGCCCTCCTGGATCCCACCGCAGAATTTCAGCCTGTCCAATTCGCAGATGCGCGGAACGGCGGCACGGGCCTTGGCTCGTTTTACGAGAAGATCGCGCACCACGGTATTGGCGTTCTTGCAACTGGGCGACACATTGGCCCAGTTCCGATCCAGACATTCCGCAATCCCGCCGCCGCCAAAATTAGCCGTTTTGCAGAATTTTTCGAAATCTTTGCCGCAGCTCGCCGTAAGCTGGCCGAGACCTTCGGCATAACCAATCGTCTGCGCATCTAACCGCGCTGTACAGGCCAGCAGAAGTGATACCGCGAGCGCAAAATATGTCATCTTTAGTTTGAGCATTTCCCCTCCGATGTGACCATCGTCCACTTCGAATTCGATGCTTAGCTGGCAATTTAGCCGGGTGTTCTCAGGATGACTGACCTGATGACTTAATTGTACCTGCAGCTGAGAGACTACCGCATCGGCACGATCTAATCTAGGCTGCGTAGTCATAAATTCAGTATTGTAAGCGCGGCGGGAAAGCCTACATAACGCCGACATTGGAAAACCGACGCGCCTTCCGAAGCGAACAAAATAATCAAGACATAAAAATGCGGATGCTCGTCAATAACCAAAATCGGGCATCAGTAATCTTCAGTTGAATTTGGCGGTGCACGATTTCTCGCTCGCTGTCTAGTCGCAAAGTGTTAGATTTAGGGATCGTCCGTCAACGACAGTACCGAAGACTTTCGTGCAAATTCACGGAGCAAGATCATGAACAGACGTAATTTAGTTATTGTGGCTCTGTTTGCTTTTATCGGTACACAATCCGCGAGCGCCCAAGTTACGATCGAGGTCGCCAAAATCACATGCAAGCAGTTTTTAGCGTTCAGCGTGGCGGACCCGAGAGATATCGCTATTTGGCTCAGCGGCTACTATCACGCGAAACGGGGCGATACAATTCTTGAAACTCAAGAATTCAAAGAGAACTTCGAAAAGCTAAAGTCTGTTTGCTACTCAAATTACGACGTCCCGGTGATGCAGGTAATTGAAAAGGCTTTCCCTGCGCCAAATACCAAGCAATGAGAGGCGAGAAAGAATTCGGGCGAGCCTGATACTACGTCGATTTCTGGCACATCGCGTCATTCGCGGCCGCTTTCCGATTTGGTCGCTAACGGAGTGAAGCGGACAAACGTCGGCTCAGAGCCTTAATAAATATGAAGCGTTTGACCCACAACGTTCATTGGCTGTGCATCGCAGCACCATTCCAGCGCCGATTGTGACAGCGTGTCTTAAAAGAAATGCTCTCGCCATTGCTATTCGTTGAAAAAGGCCGTCGAGTGCCCGTCACCTAATACAAACAGGCGGGACCATCCCTGGCCCGGCATCAACGCCGACTGCAATCAGAACGCACGCGGTTGACGGAAATCCCTGCGCCGTCTAAGCGCCATATTGTTTATACATCATTCGAAAGACAAACGCTGTTGCACGCCAAGGAGGACAACATGGCACGGTTCTTATTTGCTATTACGGGTGCGGCAATCGCAGCTGTAGCTATTTCCGGCGTCTCGAAAGCTGCACCCGTTGCCTCAATTCAGGCAGGTGTCGCAACCAGCACGCCCAATATCATTCCCGCATATTACTATCGTGGCCATTACTACAGATATCGTTGGAACGGCGGTTATTACCCGTATTACTGGCACGGGCATTACTACCATTATCGGCATTATCGCAATGGACGGTATTACTACCGCTGATAGTGGCAGCTCGCACCTGTCGCAGAGCTAATTGAATATCGGAAGGACCGCCGCATGGGCGGTCTTTCTTTTTGCAGCGCATCGGACGCAAATGGCACTTCGCGTCGTTCGAGGCAGGTCTCCGATTTGGTCGCTAACGGTGTGAAGCGGACAAACGTCGGCTCAGAAGCTCAATAAATACGCAGCGATTGACCCAGAGCGAACATTGTGGGGACCGTTGCGAAGGGCGAAGTTGGTGGTGCCGTGCCATACGTCAGGGTAGCGGTACCGCATTCCAGCGTGGGGCTGGACCGCCGCGAAGTCTTCATGTCATCATATAACTTAAGAATATCGAACCCTTATCAAAATGGGTCTTTTTTGGAGGTAGGGTATGTCCAAGGTCACGATCAGTCGACGTTCGCTGTTGCAAGGCGCCGGTGCTGTCCCGCTCGGCGCCGTTTTTGCGCCTGCCATGATCGGAAAGGCCAGGGCGGCAGCCCTCAAAATGAGGCTGTCGTCGTCGCAGCAAGACGACCCGAAATACGCCAACGGCCGCGTCTACTACGACAATCTCGTCAAGCATCTTAAGGCCGACGGATTGTCCGAGCAAGTTGAGGTCGCCTTCTTTCCGTCGAACCAGCTTGGCCAGGAAATCGACGTCATCAATTCGCTTAAGCTCGGCGTGATCGACTTGATGGTGTCGGGCTCCTCCATTTCCGCCAACTTGGTACCCCTGGTCGGCGTGTTCGACGTCGGGTACATGTTCGACAGCTTCGCGCAGCAGACCAAGGCGTTCGATAACGGCGCCGCGAAGCCGGTCGAGGACGCGCTTCTCAAGAACGCCAATATACGTATCGTCGCCTGGGCCTATAATTTCGGCGCGCGCAGCGTGCTGTGCGCAAATTGGTGAAGGAACCCTCCGATCTGGCAGGTGTGAAGATCAGCACGCTCCCCAATCCGATCATCACCGAATGTCTGCGGCTGATGGGTGCGGCCGCGGTTCCTCTGGCATTCGGCGAAATCTATACGGCGTTACAGGCCGGCGTGCTTGATGGGGTCGAGCATGATCCGCCAACCATCGTCGCCAGCAAGTTCTATGAAACGGCGAAATTCTACGCGCTGACCCAACACAACTTCTCGCCGCTGGCGATCTATTTCAGCGACGTGACCTTCAAAAAGATGGACGCGAAAGCACGCGACGGTTTCCTAGGCGCGGCGCAAAAGGCGGCGGCCGATACGCGCACCCAGGGCCTCGCCGTCGAGAAGGAAGCGCTCGCGCTGCTCAAGACGAAGGGCGTGGCGATGAACGAATGCGACAAGGACGCCTTCCGCAAACGTGTAGCGCCGCAGACTGAGAATTTCCTCAAGCCGAATCCCGACGCCAAGCCGGTCGTCGACAAGATCAAATCGACCGCCGTCTGAGCCTTCGCCCGTGAAGCGCGTAGTATCAGCGCCGAAGGCTGACCTCCGGCCGCCGCTTCGTATGCTACTCGGCTTAACCGACGCCATGGCGGCGGTATTGCTGGCAGCGGACTTGGCGGTCGTCATCGGCTCGGTGCCGCTACGCTCGCTGTTCAATGCCCCGGTCGAATGGTCCGATGACGTCGCTCGCGGGCTGATGGTCGGCTCGAGTTTTTTCGGCGCGGCGAGCGCGCTGGCGCGCAGCGAAAATATCGGTATAGCGTTTTTCGTTGACCGCTGCCTGCGCAAGCACGGCGCGTCATCGATGCGGTTTCCGCGCTGCTGATCGTGATTATCACGGCTTACGTCGCCTTCAACGGGATCAAACTTGGATACATCACCACCGGACAGACTACCGGTTCCGGCCTGCCGCTGGAATTGACCTTCTATCCGATGGGCGCGGGCGCGGTTTGCATGACCGTGTTTGCGGTCAACCATTTCCTGCGCCGAGGGCCGCGCGATGGAGTGCTGGCGGCGTCATCGTCGCTGGGCTTACCGCGTTTTGGCTTGCCTGGAATGCCGTGGCGCCCAATATGGTGCCCGGCCCCGGGCCACTGATGCTGATCGGCTTTGTGATCTCAATGTTCGGTGGAATGGCGGTCGGTTTTGCCCTGGCGCTGGCGGCGCTGATTTACGTCTGGACGGAAGGCACGCTGCCCGGCGTGATCTTCGCACAGCAGATGGCGCGCGGCATCGACAATTTCGTACTGCTGGCGATCCCATTCTTCATCCTGGTTGGCTATCTGATGGAGGCTAACGGCATGTCGGTGCGGCTGATCGCTCTGTTGGAGCGGCTGGTCGGGCGAGCACGCGGCGGGCTTAATGTCGTGATGGTGCTGTCGATGGTGATTTTCTCCGGCATTTCTGGCTCGAAATGGCTGATGTTGCGGCGGTCGGCTCGGTGTTGGTGCCGGCGGCACGGCGCTCCAAGCAGAATCCGGGCAACGCGGTGGCATTGCTAGCGGCCTCGGCGGTGATGGCGGAAGCCATTCCACCTTGCCTCAATCTCATCATTCTCGGTTTTGTCGCCAATATCTCGATCGGCGGATTGTTTATGGCTGGCCTGGTACCGGCCGGTCTAATGGCGCTGTCGCTAATTGCCGTCGCGATCCTGTTTGGCAGCCGCACTGAAATACAGGACGTCACGACCGCGCATCCGTTACGGCAATTATGGACCGGCGCCGCGGCGACGGTGGGGTTATTGTGTTGATCTTTGGCGGCTTCAAGTCCGGGTTTGCCACCGCAACAGAAATCTCCGCTTTTGCGGCGCTTTATGCGCTGGTCGCCGGTAGCATCGTATTTCGTGAACTCGGCTGGCGCGCGGCGGTCCGCAGCTTCACCCAGTCGGCGGTCCGTTCCGGGCTGATCATGTTCATCGTTGCCGGCGCGCAATCGTTGGCATTCATCCTGACGCTGCAGCAGTCCGCAGGGCATGGGAGCCGTGCTGGTGCATTTGTCGCAGACCAACGGCACTTGGCTGTTCATGATCCTTCGATTGCTATCCTGATCGTGATGGGCTCGGTGCTAGAGGGCGCCGCCGCGCTGATCATTTTCGGGCCGATGCTGGTCCCAGTCGCAGCGCAGCTGGGATCGCACCTTTGCATTTCGGGTGGTGCTAGTCGTGGCGATGGGGATTGCTTGTTCGCGCCGCCGCTGGGGCTCGGCCTATATGGGGTTTGCCTGATCAGCAATGTGCCGATCGAAACACGGTCAAGCCGATTTTAGCTTATCTCGGACTGTTGACGGCGGTTTTGCTGTTCATTGCATTTGTGCCGGGCCTGACATTGTGGTTGCCGCAGGCGCTCGGGTATTGATCATGTCCCCGTACCTTACTCTGGCCTGCGGAGTTTGCGGGGCGCACTTTTTGGCGGAGAAGCGATTGCTCGCCAACACATGCGCATCGCACGCCGGCTAGCCCGCTGATTTTTTCGCGCCCCGCTGCGAGCCGGCTTCTTAGCAGCCGGTCGCGTGGATTTCTTGCCTTGTATCGGGGAGAGCGCTTCGGTCTGCCCGATGACTCTCTCGACCACGTTTCGGGATGGTGCGCTCTTCTCCGCCTTGCGCTGCGCCGGAGCGCATCCATCAGATTGACGACCTTGCGCGGTTCACGGCCCGCGACCGAACGCTTTTCTGCCCTGACTGCTTTTTCTTCAGCAACTCCGTCAATGCGTTCTCATAGCGGTCGTGAAATTTTTCCCCCTCAAAGTGCCGGTTTTGGCTCGACGATGTGACTCGCGAGTTCCAGCATGTCCTTGGTGACTTTCTCGTCGGGGATATCATCAAATATTCGTCTTCTTTTCGAAGCTCGATGGATATCGCAGGGTCACACCCAAGAGTCCCTGCCGCGCGCTTCAAGCGCGATGACTGCTCGCGTGAGGTGAACATCACGCTGCCAATAGCAACCATTCCCTCCTGCTTGAGGGCCTCGGGATTACAGCAAAAGCCTGGCGCCCGACCTCACCGTCGGGAACGATGTAATAGGGATTGTTGAGTAGAGATCGTCGATTTCATCGCGGCGG
>CAVWEF010000010.1:0-197822 GCA_963753925.1 uncultured Alphaproteobacteria bacterium | reverse complement strand
CGAGAAAGCGATCGACGCGGAATGGCTCAATCGGCATATTGGTCGCGCCGCCGATGATCAGGTCGGCCATGAGCGCGCCGACGACTGGTCCCAATTGGAAACCGTGCGCCGAGAACCCGAATTGGTGATAAAAATTTTCTGACGTCTTGCTCGGCCCGATGACCGGAATGTCGTCCGGCATGCGTGCCTCGATTCCTGCCCAAGCGCGCACGATTACCGTCGACCGCATCACCGGAAAAAGCTCCCAGACCGTGCGTGCGCTCTCGGCGAGCTTATGCCAATCGAGCACGGTCGCATTTTCGTCGGGATAGGCTTTGGCAAGATGCCCGCCGCCAATCATCACGGTGCCGTTGCGGAATTGTTTAAAGGAGAGTTTGCGGTTGCGCAGGATAACAACGGGATCGATGAAGTGCGGGACGCGCGCGGTGATCATCAGCATCGGCGCGATCACGTCGAGCGGTACCGGTTCGCCCACCATCGCGGCGATACGCCCCGCCCAGGCGCCGGCAGCGTTGACCACAACGGGCGCCTCGAAATCTCCCGCGTCAGTCGACACGAGCCACATGCCGGAGCGTCGCGCGACCGCGTTGACCGGAACGCCTTCGCGTATAGTCGCACCGCGCGCGATCGCTTGGCGCCGGAAGGCCTGTGTCGTGCGGAAGGGATCGGCGGCGCCGTCGCGGCGCGAGACGACCCCGCCCGGACACTGATCGGAAACGGCGGGGACAAGTCTCTTGAGTTCGGCACGCCCGATCAGTTCCTCATGCGTGAAGCCGCGCAGCCGCAGATCGTCGACGCGCGCGCGCAGGCCATCCAGTTCCGCTTCGTCCTCGGCAATGAGAACCTGGCCATGGCTTTCGAAGCCGCAACTGTCGCCGACAAGATCCTCGATCCGCTCCCACAATTCCATGGACGCGACCGAGAGCGGCACTTCGGCAACATGGCGGGCAAGCTGGCGCACGCCGCCCGCATTCACGCCAGACGCGTGCCGGCCGACATAATCCTTTTCGATGAGCAACGGCTTTACGCCCCGTAGCGCGAGGTGGAGCGCCGTCGAGCAGCCGTGGATGCCGCCGCCAATGACGATGACGTCGGCGGTCTGTGTCATCCACGCACGACGGCATTCACTGCCGGTTCTGTTTGTGGCATGGCCGCAAGTTCTTTAAGTGCGATCGGCTTCACCGGTGGACGCAAACGATAATAGCCGACAGAATCAGGAGAAACGCCGCGCGCCCGTGCGATCAGTTCGGTGACGGTTAGGCCGCACAGGCGACCTTGGCAGGGGCCCATGCCGCAGCGGAGGAACGCTTTGAGCTGGTTCGGGCCTTCGACACTAAGGCTCATCGTCTCGGCGATCTGCGCCGCAGTGACCTCCTCGCAACGGCAGACAATGGTGTCGCCGGCGGGAAGACGGAATGTCGGCGCCGGCTGGAACAAGATATCGAGAAAAGCACGGCCGGCTTGTGCGCGCCGTAACGCGTGCTGGGTGCTTGAGCGGTTGGGCAAACGGCTGGCCGTTTGTGGCGCCAGCGTTTCGACGGCTGCAATGCCAGCAAGCCGTCCACGTTCGGCCGCGGCGAACGCTCCGCCGATACCTCCGCCATCGCCCGCTATGACAATGCCGTTCACGGATGTATTGCCATCTGCGTCGAGAATGGGCGTCCAGCAGAGTTGCCGGTCGTCCCAGCGGTGCGCAATGCCAGCGGCCATCGCGAGGTTGACGTTTGGCACCACGCCTTGATGCAACAGCAGCGTGTCCACCGCAATCCGCTTTTCCTTGTTGTTGCCGGTTTTGACCGCGATCGAGCTCAGCTTATCGTCGCCCGCAGCGGACAGCGCCGTGACGCCGGTGATGACGCGAATTTTCCGCTTCACCTCGCGCGTGAGCGCAAGGCCTTTTGACATGTAAGGCGAGAAGGCGAACGACAGGGCGTGCGGAAGTGCGCGCAGATAATTTCCGCGCGGTGTGGTATCGAGAATCGCATCGATGGTTCCACCTGCTCTTAACATTTGTGCGGCAAAGAGCCAGAGGAGCGGCCCAGTGCCCGCGAACACGACGCGCCCGTCTGGAACGAGCCCGGACGATTTCAACAGAGTTTGAGCTGCGCCAACCGTCATCACGCCGGGGAGCGTCCAGCCGGGGATGGGGAATGGGCGCTCAAGGGCCCCAGTCGCGAGAATGACTCGGCGTGCGCGCAATATTTGTGATTGGCCGTGAACAGACACAGCGACTTGCAGGTCACGGTCGAGGCTCCATACCGTCGCTCCTTGCACGATCATTGCGCCGCTCGCCCGCACGTCGGTGACGAGTTGTTCGCCGCGCCAGTACTCCTCGCCGAGAACATCACGGCGTTTGACGGGTGTCGTTGTGATCGCGCGATAAATCTGTCCACCAGCCTGCGCATTTTCATCGAGCACGAGCGTCGACAGTCCGCCTTTGCCGGCAATTGCGGCGGCGGCGAGCCCCGCGGGACCGGCTCCGACGATGATGACGTCGTATTGTTCCTTCGGCAATGGCATCGCGTTCATGCGTCGAGCTCCCTCTTGCCCTGCTGCGTCTCGATGCGCATTCCCTCTTGAACGCGAACGAGACAACCCTGCCGGTTGCCGATGCCATCGACGATCACGAGGCAGTCGAAGCAGACGCCCATCATGCAATAGGGGGCGCGTTTGGCGCCGCTGACCGGCGTCGTGCGGCAATGGCCGTGGCCAGAGGCAAGGAGCGCGGCCGCGACGCTATCGCCTTCGCGGGCATTGAAAGCCTCGCCGTCGATCGTCACGGCAATGGCCGGACCCTCCGTTTCAGGCAGCCTTTTGAACATGGAACCTCCGTCCTGAGAAAACGCCGACGTGCTGCGTATCGAGCGCGGCGCGGGCGATCATCGGCGCGAGAGCGTAAGCGTGAACGGGCGCGAGCGTGACACCGGAATGGCAGCAGGCAACGAAAGCGCCGGGGCAGCTTTCGGACTGATCGTAAATAGGGAAACCATCCTGCGTCATCACGCGGAGGCAAGACCAACTACGCACGACGTTGACATTCGCGAGCATTGGAAACATGCGCTGCGCGCGGTCGACCATGACCGTGTTGATCGTGAAATTGATCCCCAAGTCATCGGTCGAATCCTCGTAGCTGTCGCCGATCATGACAGTGCCCTCGTCGGTCTGCCGCAACGTCGCCACGGGATAACGCATGAACGGCTGAACGCGCTCGGTCACGACGATCTGCCCGCGACAATTGAGTTGCATTGGCGCGTCGAGCCCGACCATGGGAGCAAGGCGCATATTGGCGTTGCCGGCCGCGAGCACGATCTTCTCGGCCTGGATCGCGCCCTGAGTCGTCTTGAGCCGAAACGCACCGTGACCGTATTCGATTTGCTCGACACGGTGGCTCGGCCGGTAATCGACGCCGAGGCGGCGGTTTGCCAGATGGAAGGCGCGAAAAAGACGCAGCGCATTCACATGGCCATCGAGCGGACAATAGCTACCGCCGACCACGTCGGGTCCGATGTGCGGTTGCATCTTCTCGATTTCACCGCGATCGAGGAGTGCGACTTCATATTTTGCGACACCTTGCTGGCTGTGAATTTGCTTGAGCGTTGCCGTCCGCGCCTCCATTTCCCGTTCGGAAAGGCAGAGATTCAACCCGCCCGGGCGCTCGAAACGAACATCGAGTCCGGTCCGTTCTTTCAGTTCGGCCTCCAGTTGTGACCAAGCGTTGGAGGAACGGATCGTCCAACCGGTGTAGGCCGGCATGCCGAGGCCTTTGCTCTGCACCCAGACGAGCGCGAAGTTGCCGCGCGAAGCGCGCTTAGCAATATCGCCTTCGTCGAGGATGGCGACGCGCTTGCCTTCGCGCGCTAGGCCGAAAGCGATGGCCGCGCCAAGCAACCCGCCGCCGACAACCACGAAATCATTGTCCTGTTGCACGTCCGTTTCTCCTAGGGCTCGTTACCGCCGCGCCCGGCGAGAAGCCGTTCGAGCCCGTAAATGCGGTCAAGAACGATGAGTGCGACCGCTGTAATCGCGACGACGCTTGCCGATACCGAGGTAACCAGCGGGTCGATGTTGTCCTGGACGTAAAGGAACATCCGTACCGGCAACGTCTCCGTCCCGGGCGAGGCGACAAAAACCGTCATCGTCACCTCGTCGAAAGATTGAACGAAGGCCAGCGCCCATCCGGAGACGATACCGGGGAAAATGAGCGGCAATGTCACCCTGCGAAAGACGGTCCAGTCCGTGGCGCCGAGCGAGGTTGCCGCTTGTTCGATCGCGCGATCCATGCCGACCGCAGACGCCAAGGTCAGGCGCAATGCGAAGGGAAAAATGATCACGATATGAGACAGCACGAGGCCGACAAATGTCCCGCCGATGCCGATCAGGGAGAAGAAGCGCAGGAATGCAATGCCAAGCACGACCGGGGGTATCATCAAGGGCGACATGAACAACGCTGCAAGCGCGTCGCGGCCAACAAAGCTGTACCGCGCGGTAGCGAGTGCCGCCGGCACTGAAATGGAGACGGCGATTGCCGACGACAATGCGCCTAGCCCGATGCTCATCCAAAAGGCGTTGATGAATTCCGGATATTGGGCGATCGCGCGGAACCAGCGTAGCGAAAGTCCATGGGTGGGAAACGACAGATACCCTTCCGGCGTGAACGCAACGATGCAGACAATCACGATCGGCGCGAGCATGAAGATCACGAAGAGCGTGTGATAGATTAAAGTTAGCGGGCCATTGCGGCTCATCGGAAGACCTCCGCATAGCGACGCTCGATCAAGCGGTTTGCGGTAACGATGATGACGACAAGTGCAATGAGGAGAAGCGTCGCAACCGCGGCACCAAGCGGCCAATTCAGCGTGTTGAGAAACTCATCATAAGCTAGCGTCGCGGCGACTTTCAGTCGCCGGCCGCCGATGATCGCCGGCGTCGCAAAGGCGCTCGCTGATAGTGCGAACACGATAATACCCCCGGACAGCACGCCGGGCACGATCTGCGGAAAAATCACGCGCCGCAGTATTGTTAAATGCCGGGCGCCGAGCGAAGCTGCCGCGTTTTCGATCTGTGGGTCGACGCGCTGCAAGGCCGCCCAGACGGAAAGCACCATGAAAGGCATCATGACGTGTGCAAGCGCGACGATGACGCCCGTTTCGGTAAACATGAAAGGTATCGGTGACGAGATGATACCGAGCTTCATCAAGGCGGCATTGACGACGCCGCTATTGCCCCCGAACAGAAGTGCCCAGCCAAGCGTGCGCGCGACGATAGAGATCAGCAGCGGACCGAGCAGGACCAATACGAAAAGGCCGCGCCATGGCGCGCGCATGCGATTGAGGATGTAGGCTTCAGGAGCGCCGAAGATGGCCGTGATCAGCGTCACCAGCGCGGCGATGCGAAACGTGCGCGCGAAAATCTCATGGAAATAGGGGTCCGACCAGATTTCGCGCCAATTCTTGAGAATGAAGACGAATTGGATGCCTTTGTACTCACCCCAGTCGTGGAACGACAGCAGGACGGTCATTACCAGAGGTATGATGACAACGGCGGCAAAAAGTGTCAGCGCGGGAAGGCTCAAGAGCCAAGGTGCGCTCGCCGGTGTCAGCCAGCCCCGCGCGGTTTTGCTCGCGTTGTTTGCAGCCGCGCTCATTCGCCTTCGTCCTTCGGCACGCGCAACGTCATATCGTCGGGCCGCCACGTGAGGCCGACCTTTTCGTCTTCAGCCGGCATGATCTCGCCCGAATTCTGGCGGATAACGAAAAGGACACCTGCGGCGGTATCGACGCGATAAAGCCAATGATTGCCTTGGAAAATGCGCGTCTTGACGATGCCGGTCAGGCGCTCGCCCGCCGGATCGGTGAACATGACCTTCTCGGGACGAACGGACGCCACGATCGGTCCGCTGACGGTCCGTGAATGCATCCAGATTCCGCCGCCGATTGTGACGCACGTCTTTCCGTTATCGGCGCGCGCGTGACCGGATAGCTCGTTGGTCTTTCCAAGAAAGCCCGCAACGAAAGCTGAGGCCGGGCGTTCATACGCTTCCTGGGGGGTAGCGATCTGCTCGACCCGGCCCGAGTTCATGACGACGATCCGGTCGGATAGCGCCATCGCTTCGGACTGATCGTGGGTGACGAGAATGGTCGTTGTTCCGATTGCGCGCTGGATTTGACGCAGCTCGATCTGCATCTCTTCGCGCAATTTGGCGTCCAAATTGGATAGCGGCTCGTCCAAAAGCAGAATATGCGGCTTGATCACGAGCGCGCGTGCAAGCGCCACGCGTTGTTGCTGCCCGCCCGACATGCGCCGCGGAAAGCGTTCCGAAAAGCCGCTCAGGCCCACGAGATTGAGCGTGTCCTTCACCCGTTGGTCGCGCTCGGTGCGCCCGACTTTCTGCATCTCAAGGCCAAAGGCGACATTCTCGGCCGCGGTCATGTGGGGAAACAGGGCGTAGCTCTGAAATACGACTCCGAGACCGCGACGGTTCGGCTTCATCGCTACCAGGTCGTGGCCGTCGAGCGATATCGTGCCGGAGGTCGGCTCAACGAAACCGGCAATCATCTGCAGCGTCGTCGTTTTACCGCAGCCTGACGGCCCCAGGAAGGAAATGAACTCACCTCTGTCCACATCGAGCGACAAGGCATCGACGACGGAGTGATCGCCGTAGCGCTTGGTCAGCTTGTCGAGAGCAAGAAAGGACATGTCTTTTTATCCAGCTTGATCATGCCTGGCTTATGCCAGCCCTCCCGCCTAGGAGCGTAGGGGAAGACTCCTAGGCGAGATGCGCGACTTAGCTGACAAGCCATACCGGTCAGCGGTCCGGCACGGCTCCCCACACATGATGGCGGAAATGAATTGGTTCCGCTCGGCCTTTCCACAATGGGCGGGCCAAGCGGAGCCTAATTCCTAGCGCTCAACCTCGCGGTTCCAGCGACTGGTCCATTCCTGACGGTGCGCATTGATCGTATCCCAATCGGGATTGATCAGCTTGGCGGCGCGCTCGCCGACCGGTGCCATCTTGGCCAGATCAGGCGAAACCTGCACCTTCTTAACGACCGGACCGTAGCCATAGTCTTTTAGGAATATGAGCTGAATGTTGGGCTCAAGCATCGCCTTGATGAACTCGGACGCAAGCGGCGACGCGTTCTGCTTGGCAATCGGGCACGCCGTCACCAGCAGAGAGACCGCGCCTTCCTTTGGATAAACGAAATCCACCGGGAAACCTGTATCGGCAAATGACTGTACGCGGCCGGTGCCCCACACGCCGAGAACAGCCTGGCCGGATTGGAATAGCTCCGTCATCTTGCCGGGCGATGGCTCATAGGCAAGCACGTTCGGATTGACATCCTTCTCGATGACCTTGAAGCCGGGATCGATATTCTTCTCGCCGCCGCCGTTCATACGCGCAAACATCATCAGGGCATGGAGACCATAAGTGTTGTTGATCGGCGGAATGACTACCATCTTCTTGTATTTCGGATCCTTCAGATCGTTCCACGAGGTCGGCGGCGCCCAGCCTTTGTCCTTGAAGTACTTGGTGTTGTACATCAGGCCGGTGCCGACGAGGCCGATGGCGACCGCTTTGTCGTCCTTAAAGAGGGCCGTACTATAGAGGTCGTCCTTCGGCAGGCCGGAAATCTTGCCGCAGAACCCGAGCTGGATCGCTTGGTACATCGGACCGTCATCGACAATTGCGACGTCGATCTGTTGATTGCTTTTCTGCGCTTGCAGTTTTGCAAGCGTATCGGTCGAATTACCCGCGACGTATTCGACGGTTACACCGTGCTTCTTCTCGAACGCGGGTATGATCTCTTTGCGGATCGTCTGCTCAAACGTGCCGCCGTAACCCGCAACGTAGAGTTTCTGCTGCGCAACCGCCGGCGAAGCGATGCTGATCAGCAGACACGCCGCAGCAGCCACGTAAGTCTTGGAAATTTCAATCATAAGCACCTCCCATGAAGCTCATTTGAAGCGATAGTTCGGCTCTTTCGGCCGCTTCCCGGACTGCATTGTCAAAATTTCCATCCTATGTCTAAATCGTCAAATTCATTCTGAGGCCTGATCTATAACTAGAGGTAATAATGGCCGGCGGCTCCATCCGACGACCCAATCTGCGGCAGATCGAGGCGTTTCGCGCGGTTATGATAACCGGCAGCACAACCGCCGCAGCGGCTCTTATGGGGGTGACGCAACCGGCGGTCAGCAAGCTGGTGCGCGACTTTCAATTGCAGATGAAGCTCCCGCTATTCGAACGGCGCGGCACCGGCATCGCGCCAACCGCGGAGGCGGTTACGCTTTTCGGTGAGGTCGAGCGCTCCTTCATCGGCGCTGAACGCATTGCCGACGCCGCCGAAGAAATCCGGCTGCGGCGCACCGGGCTCTTGCGCGTCGCGGCTTTGCCCGCACTTGCCAACGGATTTCTGTCGCGTTTCGCCGGCAAATTCGTGGCCGTTCGGCCGCAGCTCGACCTTGAGCTGTCAGGCGTTATCTCGACGCTCGTCGTCGATTGGGCGGTTAACCGGCAATGCGATATCGGGTTTGCTTCGCCACAGATCGAACATCCCGCACTTAAGAAAGTGGCGATGCCTTCGCTACCCCAGGTCGCCGTCATTCCCGACGGGCACCGGCTTGCGCGTAAGAGTGCGCTCGCACCTAAGGACTTCGACGGCGAGAATTTCATCTCACTTAACCATTCGTCTCAGAGTCGACGTCAGGTCGACGCGATTTTTGCGGAGCATGGTGTTTCACGAGTCATGCGGGTGGAAACACCTCTTTCGGAAATCGTATGCGGTCTCGTCTCGTCCGGCCTCGGCGTCGGCATCTGCGATCCATTTACCGCGCGTGAATTTGCCGGACGGGGGGTAACAGCCCGGCCATTCCGACCACAGATCACGCTCGAAATCTTTGCGCTCCACTCGACGCATCAGACGCCGACAGCGATTGCTTTCGAGTTCATCGAAAGTTTTGCGGAACACATCCGGAAATTCGGTAAAGAACACAAGTAAGTGATCGCCAGCGTGTCGGGGCCGATCGCAGTTCGTATAACTGGCCTCAAATAAGTGTCGAGATGGTCCTTGCGAGGTTCGCCCAGCTCGCTCGAAAGCGCGGCGAGATATCTGACTTCGTCCGTTGCAGCCCAGCCGATGCTGGAGTTGGCGCGCTGAGCAAGCTCGGTATACACTCGATTCAAAAAATTTGCTGAAACGCGAAGTCGGATGCGCTTCAGACTCAGGATGCAGTCTCTCGCAATTCGCATCCACGCGCCCGCGGAACATCCGCGTGGAACAATTATGCCGTTCGTGTCGCCCGGGCTGTAATTCTCCGAACGATGTCCATACCGGAAGATCGTTTCTATGCTCTTGTGTGTACCGAAGACCTCATCCGGCGATGATTTCGGCTTTGGCGGTCTAAATTCCCTGTTCGCAGGGAATTTGGGAGCGGAGACAGGTTCGACTGCGACTGCGTCCGCCGCAAACGCGATTAGGTGCGATTGAGTACGATTAGGTACGCTTAGTGAGCATTAGTGGGACCTGCGGGCTACGTTGGATTCCAGACGGTGCCGAGAGACACTGCTCCCGAAATGGAATAGGCTAAAATGCCGGCTCGCTTGATATCTCATGCCGGACGTTTTTAGGGGAGGAATTTATGTCGGGAATGCTAATCAGTCTCATCATCCAGATTGTTGCCGGTGCAATCGGCGGCAACGCGACGGGTGCGGCTTTGAAAGATATGAGCCTTGGTACGACTGGCAATACCATTGCGGGCGCAATTGGAGGCGGCGTCGGCGGTCAAATCCTCACCGCCTTGCTTCCAATGTTAGCGAATACTGCCGGCAATGTTGATGTCGGCGCTCTGGTCGGCCAAGCAGTCGGTGGCGGCGTTGCAGGTGCGGTGCTAACCGCAGTCGTTGGCGTCATTAGGAGCAAAATGGCTTGACGTGATGGTCTTAGAAAAAGCGGACTATGGGCGCAAGCGCCTTTAGTCCAGTGTCGTTTGTAGAGAGCTCCAAATTCAGAACTTAGCTTAACTTGCGCCACAGAAGATGCGGCGCACCGCTCCAATGCGGCACATGGCTCGATATTTTTTCACATTCGTCATAAAGGAGGATATCAATGGCTAGGAAGCGCTCCAAGGTTGGTCTTGATCATCGCCGACGCGATAAAGGCGGCGAAATTCGTCGCAAGAGTGGCAGGACGCGCGTTGGTACGTTGCGCAAAACTTATGGCCCGAGCTTTGCAATGAAATTTCGTGCTGACATGCACCTTCACACATTGATAAAGCGTTCGCGCTGTAAGTCCCTGCATGACTATCTCAAGAAGCATCACCGGTAAGTTGATGCGACACACTGCCGGGATCAGCCGTCGCGGCCTAATTGCCACTGGCTGCAATCCGAGCGAGGCTCCCCGGACTGCAAACGCGGGGGCCTGTGTCTACCTGTACTCCGCAACATAACCTGAACAAGGGAGCGACTTATGGCTGGTGCATCCGAGGTTGGCGAAGAGATTGAACATGCCGTTCACGAACATAAAGGTATTGCGCTGCTCATTGCCGTCCTCGCTTTGTTTTTAGCGTTCGCGTCAGCTGGAGGAAAAGGCGCTCAGACGGAGGCGACCAGCGAGAATATCGAAGCTTCGGACCTGTGGGCATTTTTTCAGGCCAAGGCTGTACGTGCAACGACACTGCTAACGGCGGCAGAATTATTAGAGACGGAGATTGCAGTAGACAGTAATCCCGCTACGAAATCTGCAAAAGAGCAGCAGATTAAAGCTTGGAAACAGACTGCTGCGCGATACGAATCTGAACCGAAAACCCGTGAGGGTCGCAAGGAACTCGCAGAGCGCGCTAAGGACGCAGAGGAACGCCGCGATACATCGATGGCAAAATACCATCATTACGAGATTGCTTCAGCCGCTTTGGAAATTGGTATCGTGCTCTCTTCGGCAACCATTATCACCGGTATGGTGTTTCTTGCATGGATCGCCAGTGGACTTGGCGTTGTTGGACTGGGGTTTATAGGAATCGCAATGTTTGCTCCGCACGCCGTTCATTTGTTCTAACTGCGAGACCCCTATCTGCGCTTATCGCATGCTAGTCATAGCAAAACGATTTTTTAAAAGGTGTCAAACGAATGGTCCGCTTCTTTGGAATTAGAATATTATTACTTTTTGCCGCGTTCGGGCTGATGCTTGGTTTGGCTATCGCAAAAGATCGTCGGCAAGGCATACCCGGCCAATTCGACTACTATGTCTTATCTTTGTCTTGGTCGCCCTCATTCTGCGAGACCGCTACCGGAAGCGCTCGCCGCCAACAATGTGGCCCTCGGCCCTATTCGTTTGTGGTGCACGGCCTATGGCCGCAATATGAACGGGGCTTTCCAGAAGCTTGTCAGGTACCACCACCGCGGCTTGATCACACGATCATGTCAAACATGCTCGATTTGATGCCAGCGCCAGCGCTTATCTTTCATGAATGGGACCAGCACGGGACTTGTTCAGGTTATCAACCGCGAGAATACTTTGATTTTGTTCGCAGAGCTCGCGCGAGTGTAAAAATTCCACAGCAATATAACAACCCTATGGAGCCGTTGCGGGTTACGCCAAATCAAGTCATCAAAGCCTTCATCAATGCTAATGAAGGTCTAACGGCGGAAGGCATCACCATCGACTGCGATCACACGCGATTGCGAGAGGTGCGTATTTGCTTTAGTCGAGATTTGAAGTTTCGCGGGTGCTCACACGATGCTCAACGCCCTTGTCGAACCGAAGTGCTAGTAATGCCGCCCGTACGCGTCGGACGTGCTTTCTAGTTTTCGGGCGTAAAAATCAGCCTGTGCACTCTAAGAGTTGGGAGCACCAAATGCTTGAAGAGTTCAAGAAATTTGCCCTGCGCGGCAACGTCGTCGATCTCGCCGTCGGTGTCATCATTGGCGCAGCGTTCGGCCTCATCGTGTCGTCAATGGTGAACGATCTCATCATGCCGATAATTGGCGCGATCACGGGCGGTCTCGACTTTTCAAATTATTATTTGCCGCTGTCCGCAAAGGTGCAGTCTGGTCTTGCCTATGCAGATGCCAAAAAGCAGGGGGCAGTTCTTGGCTACGGTCAATTTTTAACTGTCGCAATAAACTTCCTGATTATCGCTTTCGTGCTGTTCTTAGCGATCCGAGGGATCAATAAATTGAAGAAGAAGGAAGAGGAAAAGCCGGCCCCTCCGCCCGCGGACGTGAAACTGCTCGAAGAAATTCGCGATCTGTTGGCACGTCGCCCAAGTTAGCGCGGATACATTTGCTGGACGACTATAGAGGCCGGTTATGCTGCGACGCACCGGCAATGTCGCTGATGGGTCATTAGCGACCGGGCGATCTCGCGCCAAAATCCACCAATGTCCGCTATTCCCAGCCAGCTCAACCGGTCGACGCAACACTTGCGTAACGCGCACCAAATGCTCGCCTAATCGATTTCAAGATCACCGGCGGCCAGCAATGCCAAAGCACCAGGTTTCTCGGCCCGCAATGAGCCCTGGACGACATTTTTCCCTTATCCGCCTGCGCTCTCTATCTTTTCTGTTTTTGATAAGTGTTGCGTCGATCCGTTGAGACCACCCCCGAAAGCGACATCCGGCACCGTATAAATTCTACCAGCGGCAGCAGGGATGATGGCTAGCCGTCATGGGTCTTGCGGCGGTGTTTGGCGGCTTTTTTCTCGGGTGCCGGATATGCCGGATTCGGCTGGCACATGCCGCCGATACCGCTGATCGCGGCCCGGCATTGCTCGAGAGTGTCGAAACCACAATTGGTCGCGCTAAAAAGGCCGCTGTAGTACGCGCACCATGGATAGAGTTGCTCGGCATCGGCTGTACTGGTGGCGGCGAGCAGCATAACCGCCATCCAGACAACGCCGGCCAATCTACAAACAGCTTTGTGCATGAAGCTTTTCCGCATAAACAGAATCAGATTACTCCGTTCACAATACGCAATGATGTGCCTACCCTTCAGAGATTTTTGGCGTACTCGCGATTGTCCTGCTTGAGCCGGGGATCGTTGCCGAGCGCGTAATGCTTCGACATATCCGGCGAAAAGCGACTGGCAGGTGGTTTGCGCCCGATCGCTTCGGCAAGCGCGCGGATGTGATGCGGGCCGGCGCCGCAGCAAACGCCCAGATAGCGCACGTCCAAAGCAAGCGCTTCACGTCCGAACTCGCCGATCTCGTAGCGCGTGGTCACGAACGGATCGAGCGCGACTGGGAAGGAGCGGCCACCCGGAATGCAGTGGGCGCATTCCGCATCCTTTTCGGTGAGCGACTTAAACGTCGGTTCCGCCTGGGTGGTGCGATAGGGCACCGGCAATCCAGCGACGTAAATGGAGACGGCGTCGCGGATTTCCCTGAGATGGGGCATCATCGTACGCGGCCCGCGGATGCAATTTAGTCCGACCACGTCGGCGCCCTGGTCGGCGATGCGCTTGGTGGCTTCGCCAGGTTTGAAGCCGTCGCGCATCTCGGATTTCTTGTGCAGGGCGAAAGTCACGACGGATGGCAGGTTGGTCTGCTTGATCACGTCGAGCGCAATCTCGGCTTCGCCGAGCCAGGAAATCGTTTCAGCGATAATGAAATCGACGCCGGCGTCCGCCGCCCAACCGACCTGCTCTTCATACATCGCGCGCACCTGCCGCGCCGCGTTCTTGTCGTTCGGCGCGAAGACATTGGTGTTGCAAATATTGCCGGCGACGAGCGCGTTGCCTTCGGCGGCGACTTTTTTGGCGATCTGCAAGGCGGCGCGGTTCATCGGTTCGAGATCGCTTTCCCGCCCGATGAGCTTGAGTTTTTCCCGGTGCGCGTAATATGTGAAGGCCTCGATCACGTCGGAGCCCGCGCGCAGAAAATCGCGATGGAGATTTTCCACCTGGTCGGGGAAGTCGAGCACGACCTCCGGAACGTAGGCGCCGGCCTGCAAATAGCCGCGGCGTTCGAGCTCGAACAGGTATCCTTCGGCGCATATCACCGGGCCGGCCGCCAATCGTTCGAGCAATCCTTGTTTTGCCACTGCGATCCCTCCGGATAGCCGTTGATGACCGGTCAATCATCGACCGAATTTGCCGTCCTGGCGCTCGATAAAAACGACTTGCATTTGCGCGAATCCGACGCCTTCTCGCGTGGCCGCGAAGCTTGCGTTGCAGCTCTGATGTCGTGAATTCCCGGTCCGAGGTCGCTTTCTGTTAAATTGCGCGGCGCAGGGATGACAAGTATAGCTCCGTCATACTTCGGTCTGAAGAACGCAGATGCGCTATTCCGCCTTCTCGCTTTTAGCCAACGCATTGGCCGGCCAGCGCGGCTGGACGCCGATGTGGCGCGAGCCCGAGGCAAAACCCGCCTATGACGTCGTTGTGGTCGGCGGCGGGCATGGGCTGGCGACGGCTTATTATCTCGCCAAGGAGTACGGCATCACCAACGTCGCAGTGGTGGAAAAGGGCTATCTCGGCAACGGCAATGTCGGGCGCAATACAACGATCATACGCTCCAATTACCTGCTGCCGGGAAACATCCCGTTCTACGAATTATCGCTGAAGCTCTGGGAAGGGCTGGAGCGTGACATCAGCTACAACACGATGGTGAGCCAGCGAGGCGTGCTCAATCTCTTTCATTCCGTCTTCGCCCTCCGCAAGGGCCCCCACAATGTTCGCTCTGGGGACCCACAACGGACGTCCGCGATACTGCCGCGAAACAAAAAGCCCCGGTTCTAAGGCCGTGGTAATTGGAGTGTATCTTGTAGGGAAGTGAGCCGCGGTCGTGTGATGCGACGACCGCGGCTCCAACGGGCCTACCCCTTTTTATTTCACTTCGCTAACATCGACAGAGAGGCGCGCGGCATCGACAATTTCGTACTGCTGGCGATCCCATGCCGCCTTCAACGGCCGTTCCTGAAACGATCGCGATCAGTTTTCAAGTTCGGCCCGCTCAGCGCTATCGAGATCTGTGAGCGGCGGGCGGACCGGTCCGGAATCACGTCCGATAATCTTCATCCCGGCCTTGATAATCGATACCGCGTAGCCTTTTTTACGATTGCGGATAGCGACGAGAGGCAAAACGAATTCGCTCAGCCCGGCTTGGAGTGTTTCGTGATCGCGGCGTCGAACGGCCGAGTAAAAATCGACGGCAAAATTTGGGACAAAGTTAAATACCGCTGACGAATAGGTATTATCACCCATCTCCGAGTAGGGACGCGCAAATGTCTCAGCCGTTGGCAAGCCGCCGATATACGTCAGGCGTTCACCGAGACGTGAGCGCACCCGCGTCATCAATTCTATATCGCCAATTCCATCTTTGTATCCGACCAAATTTTGACAACGCTCGCAAAGTTGTGCGAGTGCGGCCATAGCGGGACGACCAAAACCGCGCGTATATCTCAACAGCTTCTTGCTGCGTAGGCATCCACATAGCAAACTCCGTCACGCTTACTCGTATGAATGTTCGATGACAAACTCGTTCCGTCAATTGGTAAATGTCATAAAGGCGCCCCCATTTGTGATTTCCGTACATTCTAAATAGGTCAACCGAGGCGACCTCAACCAAAGAGCCCTATGTCTGATCTGGGTCAATCGCGACCGAGCCATCCAGCGCCCGTCCCGCTCAATGTCCGCTGTTTGTCCGATAGCGACCGGAAATGATGCAACGCAGCGAATGACGCGACGTGCCAATCGCGACCAACGCACCGCAGCTTGATCGGCGCAAAAAGAAAGACCGCCACAACAACGCGGCGGTCTCTCCAAAATCTCATCATGCGTCAAGATGTGGCGAAACTCAGCGCATTTTGAGTACCGTACCCAAATTCAGGACAACACTACAAACTATCCTCGATCTTGTTCTAAAATATATGCGGCAGTGCATTGAGCCGGGTCAATAGGGTACGGTGATCAGTTCGCTTCGGATCATTGACGGCCTAGCAATTCAGCGCGAACGCCGTCTTTTGTCTGATGTTAGCCCGATTGTGACCTTGGTGCAGAGAACGCAGCGACGCGCCAGGAGCTGCCACCCGGGATTACCACGACGTTTACTGTCGTCAGCTTCCTTGTTTTGGTGGTCTACCTGCTGATCTGGTGAGCCGCGCTTCGTTACTCGCAAACCCACACCCGACGCCAGTGCCAGCCGTATCGCGTGCGAACGTGAACGTTTCGATAGCATCCACCATAGTAATAGGGCCCGTAGCCATAATAGTAGGGAGATGCAAGCGCTCCACCAATTAGTGCTCCGGCGAGCAATCCCGGGCCAATACCCCACCCCCAACCGCCGCCGTAGTAGCCACCACGGTAGCCGCCCCCATGCCAGCCGCCATGATAGCCGCCTCCATGCCATCCACCTCCATGGCCGTGCCAAGCGGCAGAGGCGTCGGTCGCGCCAATACCAAGCGCAGCAATGGTCACAATAGCAATAATACATCGTCGCAACATGACACTCTCCCTCGGACGAATTTGGTTTCGTATATGCATTGTTCGAATTCTGGTGCATTGTGGTAGATCAAATTTCCGAAATGCGCCAACCGCTGCCTAGTGGCGGCGCGCTATTCGAAGCGATGCCGTTACTTTGGCCCCCCGACGCCCTCGAGGTTGATCGGTTTGTTTGATGTGGGTCAATGCAAGATATTCTTGGATATGAATATAATAATTTCAAAAATGGGAGGGCAATAGCTGTTAGTCGGAAATTGTGTTTCGCCGATCAGGAGGCAAACATGATGAGTGATCTAACGAGCGACCGGTTGTTTGGTTTGACCCTAAGTGCAATTTTTGTGGGCGTTCTAATTTTAAACGCCATTTCTTATTAAAGCGTCTCAATGCTTAAGGCAGAGGGGATGCGGTGGGGAATTACAAAGGAGGCAAGAAAATGAATGCCTTGATCAACCAAGCCGACAGCAAGACGCACTTGAAGATTATTGTAGTAGCGTTGTTCGCCGCAATCCTTATAGTGGTGATGGGTATTCGAGCCCATATTGGTGCTTAAGTTAGATTTGGCGCTGGACGGCCGCGAACCCAACCCTAACGTCCAGTGAAACATGACCCCGGCCCCCCGACCGGGGTTATTCGTTGTGGGACGAACGCTGACGTTGCCCCCACTTCCAGTGACGACCAGAGTCTGGCCGCTAAAATCGCTTTTAGGCGAAGCGACGGGCCAAGTTGCTAAGCCACATGCTGGCTACGCACGGTGCGCTGCGGCGGAACAGCCGACAAATTGTCGCCGATGGGTCAATTGCTCCCTAATAAATCAGCCCGAGCGGCGCCGTTTGTCCGCTTCTCTAATCGGCCGGTTGGGGTCAAGCACTTTCAGACTATCCACCACTGCAGTGTCGATGTCGCTCACGGGCTCGTGCTTCTCTTCGGAATCGGCACCAAGGCCCTTCCATCATGGGATTCGAGGACGAGGCGGAACAATCTTTTGGGCGGCCTTACCGTCAGAGAACGGCAGGTCCAAGCGGACAAACGAACTCACCTCATCCATCGTCCCGCGAGGGACATCTTTCCACGGCTCGGTGGAACTCGAGTTTTCTCCTATCGTATTTGATTGCCTACGGCCCTCATGCCGCTGCGGCCTCCCGGGTCCAGCGGAACTCGGTGCCATCAACCCATATGCGGTGCATGATCACGGCCAGCCGGCGCGCCAGCGCCACGATCGCCTTCTTCATCCCGCGGCGCCTGGCGATCTGCATCGCCCAGGCCTTGAGCCAGGACCATTTCTTCGAACGCAGCATGGCCTGAGCTGCTTCGTAGAGCATCACCCGCATCATCTCGTCTCCGCAGCGTGATATTCTGCCGCTCCAATCCACCTCGCCCGATTGATACTTGGCACACGTCAGCCCAAACACGGCCCCGACTGACTTGGACTTCCTGAAGCGCGCCGGTACATCGACGGTGGCGCGATAGGTCAGCGACACCACGGGGCCAACACCGGGCGTCGTCATCAAGCGCCGGCACACCTCATCGTCCCGCACGATAGCGAGCAAGCGGCGGTGCAGGACGCAGAACTGCTCGCGAAGCGTCCGTCGGACAATGAGCAGTGGTTCGACCAGAGCGGCCAAGTCGGGCAAGTTTTCGACCAGCTCCCTGATGCGGGCTTCGAACTTTACCGTCCTGACCACACCCACCTTGAGGCCAAAGTTGCGCAAGGTGCCGCGCAGGTCATTGTCGATGGCGATGGCCTTCGACTGCAGCAGCTTGCGGTGGGTCAGCAGCATTCGCAGTTTCTGACTGCGCAGCGTCTTCACATGCACCGGGCGGTAAATCCCCGCCCGCATCATCTGCGCCATGCCGCGTGCATCGTTGCGGTCGGTCTTGTTGATCTGTGCCTTCAACACCGCCCGCATGTGCCGCGTCTCGACACAGATCACCGGCAAGCCCGCTTCGGCGAGTGCACTGAACAGCCATTGCGATAATGGTCCGGCTTCCAGTCCGATCCGCTTGAAGTGGTAGGCGGGATTCTTCAAGCACCTGCAGCAGAGCTTCAGGCTCGCTCGCTACCTTCACTTCCCGCACGATCCTGCCCGTGTCATCCACAATGCAGACGCTGGTCTCCTTGACCGATACGTCCAATCCAGCAAAATGGTCCATGCTGCGCTTCTCCTTCTGATGCTTGAGGCCCGTTACCTCGGTGACCTCGTTTCACCATCAGCCTGAAGCGCAGCACCCAAAATCTTCAGCTATCCACAAGCTGGCCGGCCGATTACCCCATCTGTTAGTCCGATAGCGTCCAAGATTTTGCGGCGCGGCGAAGGGCGCGATGTGCTAGAAGCGGATTCGATCAACACGTCAGCTCGGGATGCCTCTAATTTGGTGATGATTACTCACGATCTCAACACTTTGGTACCCAGCGAACCTTGATCACCACGACGCGTTGGCCCTCGCGCGCAAGTCCAAACGCGATGGCCGACCCCACCAAGCCGCCGCCGACGACCGCGACATCATGATCTCGTTGCAAATGAGATTCTCCTACCGCTCCGGCCGCGCGGCGATACGGTCCCACGCCGCCAAGCCCAATCCCGCGAGCTTATGTTTCATGATGCGCAGGCTGGCGGTCCGCTCAAATTCCCTCACCATGACGATATAGCGCGGGTTCTGATATGGCGCGAGCCGCACGGCAAGCCAATCGGACAGCTCCAGCGGCGTAAGCATCTCCCCCGTTCTTAGCTTGACGAATATTTTGATCTCTTGCTCGCCGATCTCCGCCGCTACGCCAATCATGGCGCAGTCCTCGACAGCTGGATGCTTCGCTACGATCTGCTCGACTTCCATTGCGGAAACGTTCTCGCCGCGTACCCGCACACTGTCGGTCATGCGGCCGTGAAAATACATGTTGCCGGCGGCGTCGAACGATCCCAGGTCACCGGTGTGGAATCCCCCTGCGCGCAAGGCGCGCGCCGTTGCCTCCGGATTTGACAGATATCCTCGCGTGATTGCGCCAGGCAGCTTCGTTCTGACGACTATCTCGCCACGCTCTCCGGTCGGGACGGGCCCGCCCGAAGCGGCCATCAATTCGACGTCGAACCACGGTGTAGGGCGGCCGACGGAGCCGGCCGTCCCGGTGTCGTTGAAGGTCGTGATGCTCGAACATTCGGTCATGCCGTAACATTCCCGGATCTGCACGCCGAACCGCTCTTCGAAAGCACGCCAAATTTCACGCGCACAACCACCGCCCCAGGCAATCCGGGCATCGTGCGTCCTATCAAGCGGAGACGGAGGCTGCTTCAGGAGAATTTGCAGGATACCGCCGAGGAAGTGAATGTGACTCGCCCCGTAGCCGCGCACCTGTTGCCAGAACCGGCTGGCGGAGAAACGCTGGGCCAACGCCAGTTTGACGTCGCGGATCAGCGGCAGCACGATCATCTGGGCACCGCCGATATGGTAGAGCGGCTCCCACATAAACATTACATCGCCCGCACCGGCGCCGGAGATCAGCGCAACCGCCTCGCCTGACAATCGCAACATCCGGTGCGAGACGAGCACACCTTTCGGACGCCCGGTCGTCCCGGAGGTATACATGACGGCGAAGGTTTCGTCGGCATTTGGCGACGGTTCATCCGAAACAGGGATGCCATCAGAACTATTCGCAAGAATCTTCGCCATTTCGCGGGTGAAGAGTTGAGTGTTGGCAAGATTCGCGCCACTCGCCTCAACTGTGTCGATGAGCTCCGGCTCCGCGATGATCAGCTTCGGTTTGGAGTGATTGAGGATGTAGCCGAGGTTTTCGCCGCGGCTGTCCACGTGGATCGGAACCCAGATGGCACGCGCCCTCGCGATTGCAAACAGAAGCGCCAGCGCGAGGCGGCTGTTGTGGATCATCAGCGCAATCATGTCGCCCGGCGCGACCCCAACGCGGCGCAGCCAATTTGCGAGCGCGGTCGCTGTACTATCGAGCTCGCCAAAACTGATAGGAGTGCCTTCATATCGTGCGAAGACGCCCGAGGGGTTCGACTGCGCGCGCCGGCGCAGCAGTGGAACAAATCCATCGTCGGTATCGATCATGCTGACGTGAACCGCGCCCGCCTCAGGCCTGGCTTCGCGCTTTCCGCCGCGCCGCGCGCTCGGCGAAGAACTTGCGCATCGTCTCTTGTGGCTCGCCCGACTCATAGGCCTCCGCCTGGATCTTTCCACCGTTGCGGAAGGCTTCATCGAAAGCTTCCTGCGTGACTTGGCGGATACGCTGCTTATTGAGCCGGAAAGCGGTGACCGGTTTTGCCGCCATCATCCCGGCGATCTCCCGCGCCTTCGGCATCACATCATCACGCTGCGGAACGAGGTAATTAATCAGACCGATGGAGGCCGCTTCTGCGGCATCCATCATGCGGCCCGTTAGCGTGAGTTCAATCGTGCGGGCAAGACCGATCCGCGGCAGCATCAGCATCGGACCGCTGACACTCGGGATCCCGGAATTGATTTCCGGCTGACCCATCCGCACATCCGGGTGTCCAACCCGCACATCGGTAAGCATGACAACCTGAAAGGCAGAGCCGGCAGCGACGCCGTTGAGCGCGGCAACGCTCGGCTTATCGAGATCCCGGATCGCATTGTAGAAGTCGAGCCACGATTGGAACCAGTTGGCCCCCTCATGGCCGGACTGGAATTTTTCGGTTTCCTCCAAATCTTGCCCGGCGCAGAATGCCCGTTCGCCCGCGCCGGTCATGATGACGGCCTTCACCGCTGAATTGCGGTTCCAGTCCCTGAGCACGGCGCTTATTTCAGCGCGCATCGGTGTGTCCCAGGCATTGAGCTTCCAGGGCTTATTCAGTGTCACGGTGCCGATGCCACCAGTGACGTCGGTCATCACGGCCGCATTGCTCATAGGAATGCTCCCGGTTTCGCTGCGACCGGCAGTAGACGGGCGGTGACTGCTGCTGTCAAATGTGGGATTAAACGGCGCCACATGTCCAATAAGCATAACTGGAGCCCAGGGATTAGAAGGAAATGAACGGCAGATTGGTGCGCGCGATTGCGCCAAACAACCAGCCAGTGCGCGTTTTCATTGATGGCGGGGAGGCGATGGCGTACGCGGGCGAAAGCGTGCTGGTCGCCGTTCTCAGCCAGCGCGGTGAATTGCGCAAACACGAGTTCAGCGATGAGATGCGCGCCGGCTTTTGTCTCATGGGCGCCTGCCAGGATTGTTGGGTGTGGCTTGCCGATCATTCGCGCGTGCGCGCCTGCACCACGATCGTCGCCGATGGAATGAGCATCCTGACGGATACACCATCCGGACTCGCCGGCCGTGATTAAGGTGGCAGTTGTCGGCGCCGGCCCAGCCGGCATTGCGGCCGCCGGTGTGCTCGCCGCTCACGGCATCTCCGCGACCGTGATAGACGAGGCGCGCCAGCCGGGTGGACAAATCTACCGTCGCGCGCGCGCTGGCCTCGATCTCGATGTCGACACGCTCCTTGGCGCAGAGGCGGCCAATTATCGGAATTTTCATCGAACAGTTGATGGCTTGCGCGACCGTATCGACTATCGGCCGCTTACGCTGGCATGGGGCGTGGACGATCGGACGCTCTATACTGCTCAGGGCAATTCCGCAGACACGGTGAAATATGACGCTCTTGTGCTTGCGACCGGCGCGACCGATCGCACCCTTCCGATCCCCGGATGGACACTGCCAGGTGTCTTTACGCTTGGCGGCGCGCAGGTGCTCCTCAAGGAGCATGGCTGCCTGATCGGCCGGCGCGTCGTGTTCTGCGGCAGCTCTCCGCTCCTTTATCTCGCTGCGCGGCAGTATCGCGCGATGGGCGCCGGGATCGCTGCGGTGCTCGACACAACGCCGTTCATCGCCAAGATCGCCGCAATGCCGGATCTTATCTCGGCGCCCGCGACGCTTTCGCGGGGCTTCGGCTATATGGCGGAGCAGCGCCGCGCGGGCGTTACCGTGCATCACGGTGTGGAGCTGTGCGCATTCGAAGGCTCTGCCGGGGTGGAGGCAGTTCGTTTTCGCGACCGGCACGCACGCGATATCACACTTCCATGCGATGCCGTCGCAATCGGCTTCGGCCTCAAACCGGAAACGCAGCTTGCCGATCTCACTGGCGCCGAGTTTCGCTACGATTCATTGTTCCGCCAGTGGTTACCGCGCGCGGACGTGGATGGACGATGCAGCGGCAACGTTTATGTGGCCGGAGATGGCGCAACCATCGGCGGCGCTCAGGCTGCATCGTTCACAGGTGTGCTTGCCGCCTGCGCAGTTCTCGAGGATTTCAAGATCAAGATCGCTCGTGTCGATCGCGCTCGTGTGCGTCGTCACGTCGCACGGCTCCGACGCTTCCAGCGCGGCCTTGCTCGCGCTTTCGCCTGGCCGACCAATATTATTCGCGATCTCGATGATACAGTCACTGTTTGTCGCTGTGAAGGCGTTTCGGCAGGAGACATGCGCACCGCGATCGGAGCCGACTTCGGGCCCACCGAAGTCAATCGCCTGAAAGCCATCACCCGCTGTGGCATGGGCCGCTGCCAGGGGCGCTTTTGCGGCCTGGCTGCCGCGGAGTTGACGGCGCACGCGCGCAGCGTCCCGCTGGAAACGGTCGGACGGCTGCGCGCGCAGCCGCCGCTCAAGCCGCTGCCGCTGTCGGTCAGTCTTGCGGGAAATGCTGCGGCCGCAGCGCGCGATGAAACCAGTGCACCAGCGTGACCATGTCGAACACCGGCACGCCGAGGCGCCGGTTGATGTCGTATGAATAGGGTGTGATGTTGGTGCACTCGCATATGATCGCGCCGATCGATGGGTCGGTCTCGATCATGCGCTGGGCGACATCCAGGACTTCGCCTTTCAAGACCTCGAAGGGCACCGAGTCATCGCCGTCCCGGATAGAGCGTTGAAATTCCGAGGTGCTTGGCATCCCCACCACCGGCGTCTGCGGGTCGATGCCGACGGCCGCAAGATGATGGACACTGAGTGAGCTGGCAGAGAACGTCAGAATGGCCGGACGTTTCCCTTTCGGCAACATGCGCGCAACGATCGGCACCTGCAGAAGGGCGCTGGTCGCGACGGGCACGCTGCAGTGCGCCGCAAGCTCCTGCTGGAAAAGTGCGAGAAAGCCGCAGGTCGTCGTGATGCCATCCACGCCATCCGCGATCAGCTCGTCCGCCGCATCCGCAAAGCGCTGAAACAGATCGCGGTTGTTGAGCGTATCGACAACTTTGTTGGGCACCGCGCCTTGCACGATCCTGTACTGCACCGGGAAAGGCCATGTCTGCCCGTTGCCGATGTCGCCATTGAACCGCTCAAACCTGGAGTCGAGCATCAGGATGCCGAGCGAGACGCCATAATAGGTGCGTTTTCGCGCAAGATTCTTGTTTCCTTGATTGTTCATAACCGCTCGCCTTGCGTTTCCAGCGATGCCAGGGCGGCCGACGCAAGCGCTGCATCGAACTCACCTGTGAGGCGTTCCTCATCAGGCTGGACGGTTTTGGCGAAACGGTCGATTGCGAAGGCTTGGATTGGAATTTTGGCCGCGCCGTCGTCGATCATCTCGGCGAGCGTATAACCGACGCCGGGGCTGAGCTGAAAGCCGTGGCCGCAGAAGCCGAACGCGTGCAGAAGATTCTTCGTGGTGCGGCTCCATCCAATCACCGGGAGCATGTCGGGAAGATAGCCTTCGATCCCCGACCACACGCGGATGACCTGCGCGGAGTGAAGCATCGGCACAACCCGCGCCATGTGCGAAAGTCCGAGCAGCATTTTCGCCGGCGGCACCGGGGCGCGGTTGCGTGTGCGATCGGCGGGCCCTCGCGGGTAGAACCCGACGATCACGTTCCCGCGTGCAACTTGGCGGATGATGACAGTGCCACCGACGGCTTGCAGCGCCAACTCGATAAAATACGGCAGCGGCTCGGTCACGAAATTCGGAGGCGCCGCTGCAAACATCGGTGTCGTCTCACCGAACATCTCCGCAATTTCATTCGCCCATGCGCCCGCCGCATTGACGATAAGCGGCGCCTCGAACGCCAGGCCGTGGTCCGTGATCGCGCGAAAGCGATCGTTCGTCCGCTCGAGTGCGATGACACGCGTGTTTGGATAAATTTCAGCGCCCAGCGCGCGAGCCGCTCGGGCGGCCGCAGGCGTTACCAGGCGCGGATTGGCGGTGCCGTCGCGTTTCGACCAGGTCGCACCGCAGACATCAGGACCAAGCCAGGGAAATCGGTGGCGCAATTCGCTCCCCCCGATCAGTTCGATCTCGAGACCGCCGGTCCGACCCTCTTGCTGATACCGTTCGAGCCGCGGCATTTCCGCCGCATCGAGCGCGAAATAAACGTGGCCGCAGGCCGAAAATTCGCAATTCTCGCCAATCAGTCGTTCGATTTTCTCCCACTGTTCATGCGCGCGTAGCGCCAGTGGGAATTCGGTCGGATGGCGTCCCTGCAGCCGAACGTTGCCGAAATTGACCCCGCTCGCCTGGCTGCCGATTGCGCCTTTTTCAATGACGGAAACCGAATGGCCTCGCTGGCGCAAAAAATAGGCCGTCCAGGTCCCGACCAGGCCACCGCCGACAATCGCAACGTCGCTGTAGATCGTGCGCATGGCATTGTCTAACATTGGCCTCGCGAAAGGTACATCAGACCAGGAAAGGGCTAGTGACCGATCTAGGCGCTGAGATTTTGATCTTCGGAACCGGCAACTTCGCCGGTCGAATTGCGTTCGATCTTGCGGCGACGGCGGCGGAACCGGTGACTGTTCTCATCGCCGGCCGCAATCGCGAACGACTCAATTGGCTGCAGACGGCAGCGAACGCGCGTACCGCAATATTCAACCGCTCCGCTCGTTTCAGGTCGCATCCCGTTGATTTGTCGGTTGCTAACGCCGCCCGAGATGCAATCGCGGCAGCCGCCCCGAAAGTTGTCGTCCAGGCTGCATCATTTCAAGCCGGCGCCGTCATCAGCAACCAGGGGAATGCCTGGACGCGGCTTGTTGCCGAAGGCGGCTTGAGCGCAACCGCAGTATTGCAAGCGCCACTCTCGATCGAGGTTGCTCGCGCGGTCAAGGAGGCGCAACCGCAGGCGCATTTCATCAATTGCTGCTTTGCCGATGTCGTCAATCCGCTGATCGCGGCTCTCGATCTGCCAATCTCCTGTGGGGTCGGCAATGTCGCAATTCTTGCCAACGCGTTCTCCGGCGCGCTCGGACTAAGCCCCGGCCAGCTCGAAGTGCTCGCACACTATCAAAATCTTGCGCCTTGGCGGCAGTCGGCGAAGACGCGAACCGGGCGGCCGGCTCGCGTGTGGATCGACGATGAAGAAGTCGCCGATGTGTACGCCCGCTTTGCGAGCCTCCAGCTCACGCGCGAGCCGGCGATCGAGATATCGGGCGCGAGTGGCGTTCCGCTGATGCTCGCTATTGCGGCCGGGCGCGACTGGGTGGGGCATGTGCCGGGGCCGGGTGGCTTGCCCGGCGGATATCCTGTGAAGCTTCTTGCTGGAACGCTTCACCTCGATCTCCCGTCCGCGCTGACGCGGACCGAGGCGATTGCCTGGAATCAGCGCTACGAGGAAGAAAGCGGTCTTGTCATCACGGCAGACGGGCGAGCGATCTACACCGGCATCTTACGCGAGCGGCTCGCGGCACACAGCCCGGTCCTCGCCGAAGGGTTCCACGTCCGCGACATCGCGGACGCCTATCGCGCCATGCACGAGCTGCGTTCGCGCCTCGAACACTCCCCAATCTGATGGCCAGGACTCATCTGGCGGCAGACCATGGCTCTCGACAACCATCGCGCAAAGCGCAAAGATAGCTGACCTTGGGCGCGAGCGGCCGATACGAGCATCGGCGCCACTGACAGCGAGGGGAGATCAAAATGAACAGACGCATTCTGCTTGCGGCACTCACGGCCGCGTTGACGCTGCCGACGGCGGCAGCGCTTGCGGCGGACCCTATCGTGTTCGGTGTGATCACGCCGCTCTCCCCGCCCGGCGAAACCGCTCTTGGACAGCAAGTCAAGCGCGGCAGCGAAATAGCCGTTGAATATATCAACAGCAAGGGCGGCGTTCTCGGCCGGAAAGTCGTGCTGTCGATCCAGGACAGTCAGGGCAAGAACGAACTCGGTGTTGCTGCATATCGCCGGCTCGTCTCCGAAGAGAAGGCGGTTGCCGTGTTCGGCTTTATCCACAGCGGCGTCAACATCGCAGTCAACGAAGTCGCCAAGGAGATGGGCGTGCCAACCATGGGCACCCAGACAGGCGCGGGCGATGTAACGGGAAAGCATTACGACATCGCGTTCCGCACCCATGCGGTCGATCAGCCGCGTGCGGCGACTTGGATGGGCTGGGCCAAAAAGAACGGGTTCAAGCGCATCTCACTGTTGGCGGAAACGACCGACTACGGCATCGGTCTCGTCAAGGCGACTGAGGAGCTGAACAAGAGCAAGAATATGGGCATGCAGCTCCAGACAATCATGTTCGACCGCACGACAACCGACCTCTTGCCGCAACTCCTCCAAGTCAAGGCGTTTAACCCCGATGCCATCGTCAACATTGGCGTTGGGCAGCCGCAAGATCTGATGATCACGCAGGCAACCACCGTCGGCCTCTTGCCAAAAATCCCGATGGTGACTTCGTACGATGCGCCGGGCCGTCCGCAGTTCTGGCAGATCCACAAGGAGCAGGGGGTTGGCGTCCATTTCATCGCGTTCTATACGCAGAAGTCGAAACTCAGCGATCTTGGCGCCTGGTTCGTGAAGGCGTACCAGGAGAAGTACCACGAGCCGCCGATTTACTCGGCGTTGAACGGCTTCGCCAACGCGGTTGTCTTTGCCGAGGCCATCGAAAAGGCCAAGACCACCGAGCCGAAGGCGTTGATCAAAACGCTTGAGACCGACTCGTTCACGGGATGGTCGTCGGTGCCGGTCACGTTCCCGCGCGCCGAGGGACCGCTGTGGCACAACTGGTCACCGCCACTAATGATTTTGAAATACATCAAGGTCAATCAGACCCAGGCGGATGCAGAAGTCGCCTATACGCTCGGTGAATGACGTTGGCCCGCGCGCGGTGCCGAGATCGCGCGTCATCGGCCTAGAACAGATGCCTCAGGGGCAGCCCTCAGCACGGCCGAGCTCCTGGGCATTCCGAGTCGGCGATGTTCAGCAGTGAACTCCTCGCACAGACACTGATCGCCGGGCTGATGATCGGCGTGCTCTACGCGCTCATGGCGCTCGGCATCACGTTCATCTACAGCATCGTCCGCATGATCAACTGGGCGATGGGCGAATTCTACATGATTGGGAGCTACATCCAGTATGTGGCCGTCGCCCATCTGTTTGGCCGAAACTACTGGTGGCTCGCCGTTTTGGCGTCGACCGCGGGGACGTTCCTCATTGGTTATCTGCTTGAGCCGATCCTGATTAAGCCAATGTACGCGCGTACGATGGAGCGGCGCGACGACTATGCGACGGTCGTGACGATCGCTCTGCTCCTGATGCTTCGTAGTCTTGCCGTCGCAATCGTCGGCCCATACCAGTTTCGGCCCGAGACCAATTTGCCGCCCATTATGTGGGTCGGGCCGGTTCCAATGGAGGGGGCACGGGTTGCGGCTTCGGTCTGCGCGCTGGGCGCACTCGCGCTGTTTTACCTGATCATCTCCAAGACTTGGGTAGGGCTCGCACTGCGCGCGGCCGCGCAGAACCGGGTTGCGGCGCAAACTTCGGGCGTCGACGTCTTCCGCCTCGATGCGATCGCGTTCGCGATCGGTGTGGCCCTGGCGGGATTTGCGGGCGCACTACTCGCGCCGCTGTTTCTCGTTTATCCGACCAACGGGGCGGTCACGACGGTGAAAGGCTTTGAGATTATCGTGATCGGCGGATTAGGCTCGATACCCGGCGCGCTTATCGGCGGCCTTTTGCTCGGCGTCGTCGAGAGTCTGGGCGCGGCCTTTATCTCGTCGCCCTATCAGAATGCCTACGGCTTTCTTCTGGTGCTTCTCGTGCTCCTGGTTCGCCCCTACGGGCTGTTTGGCGAGCGTGGACGGGAGGCCTGATGGCTGCGCTTCTCGTGGCCGAAAAGCTGACCAAACGTTATGGCGGTCTCCTTGCCAATGACGATGTTGCAATCACGCTTGAGGCCGGCGAGATCCGTGGCCTGATCGGGCCCAATGGGGCGGGCAAGACCACATTCGTCAATCTTGTGACCGGCATCGAACGTCCCGACGGGGGCTACGTAAAGCTGAATACAGACGACATTACCGGGCTCGACGCCCACGAGATCGCCGCGCACGGGCTCGTCCGCTCATTTCAAGTTGCGCGCGTATTTGGCAATCTGACTGTGCGAGAGAACCTCATGGTTCCCTATTTCGCGAGCGCACACACGCGCGGAACCATCGACGGAGTTGCACGCGCAACCGAACTGCTCGGCCTTTCAACTCTCGCCCCGCTCGCTGACGATCTCGCAAAGTCGCTCTCCGGAGGTCAGCGGATGCTGCTGCAGGCTTGCGCGGGGTTCATGATCCCTGACGTTCAAGTTCACGTATTGGACGAACCGTTTGCTGGTATCAATCCGGTCGTTAAAGACACCTTGATCGAGCTCATGTTGCACGAGAACCGTACCCGTGGCGCAGCCTTCCTGATTGTCAGCCACGAGATGGAGATCATTCGGATGATTTGCCCGCGCGTCACCGTCATGATCGCCGGACGCGTCGCGGCCGAGGGACCACTCGACGAGATCGCGCGACGCGAGGATATTATCACCGCATATCTCGGAGGTTCCCTGCAGTGACCGGCGCGCTCTTGATCCTCAATGACGTGCACGCTGGCTACATTGCGGGTGTCGATATCCTGCGCGGCGTGAGCATCCACGTGCGCGCGAATGAAATCACGCTCGTTATCGGCCCGAACGGCGCCGGGAAATCCACATTACTGCGCACTGTGTTCGCATTTCTTGCGCCAAACCGAGGCACTATTACATTCGACAATCGTGCAACGACCGGCTTGCGCCCGAGCGATCTTAAAGCTTCAGGGATCAGCTATGTGACCCAAGAGATCAACAGCTTTCCCAACCTCACGGTAGAAGAGAACCTGCGTATGGGCGCATGGGTATTTCGTCGCGACATACACCGGCTGCGCCGTCAGCTCGAGCAGGTCTACGCGATTTTCCCCGCACTTGCTGAGAAGCGGCGTACCCGTGCAGGCGAGCTCTCGGGCGGTCAGGGCCGGATGCTTTCGGTTGCGCGCGAGATTATGACTGAGCCGCAATTGTTGCTGGTCGACGAGCCGACTGCCGGACTCGCACCCAATCTCGTAGAACAAGTCTATAGCGTTCTCTTAACTGCGAAGAAATCAAGCGGCATTGCGATCCTCTTGGTGGAGCAAAACGTCGAGCAGGCGCTTCCGCTCGCCGATCACCTTTATCTCCTCAATCTCGGCCGTGTGAAAGTGCAAGGGCCGGGCCGCGAATTTGACAACATGCGCGTACGAGCGTTGATCCAAGAATGTCTGCTAGGCTGACCAAAGAGTGGGGCGCTTTCGTCGACTGGCGCCGGGTGGCGGTCGTTACGACCATCGTCGGCCCGCTGCTTGCCGCCGTGCCGCTGGTAACCGGCGACTTCGTGCTGCATGTTCTCAATATAGGGGCCTACTATGTAATTCTCGCCGTGAGCTGGAACCTGCTCGCCGGCTTTACCGGCCAGTTCTCGCTCGCGCAGCATGCTTTTGCGGCCATGGGCGCCTACGGGTCCGGGCTGCTGATCTATCATCTGGGAGCGCCACTCTTTCTCAGCATGCCAGCCGGAGTCCTTGCGGCTGCGCTCGGAGGTTACCTGCTCGGGCGCCTGGTTTTGCACATGCGCACCATCTACCTGGCGATCGCGACCTGGGCGTTCGCCGAAACCTTTCACATTGTGCTTGCCGCGGATTATGAGTTTACCCGCGGCGATCTTGGCCTCAGCGTGCCGTCGCTGTACGGCAACGTGCGGCCGCTCGCCTACTATTACACTTTTGTCACCGCCGCAGGATTGTGCGTGCTGCTGACCTACGTGCTCCTGCGTTCGCCGATCGGTTACTTCATGCGCGCCGTGAAGGACGACCAACTGCGCGCGCAGTCGCTTGGCGTCGATACAACGCGCGTGAAACTCTTCGCTTTCACGCTCTCAAGTGCGATGGCAGGTCTCGCCGGTGTCCTTTACGCGCATTATGTGCTGACGCTGACACCGGCCATGGTCGACTTCAGCGAGATGGCGAGGATCATCATCATCGTCGTCATCGGCGGGCTTGGATATTTGATGGGGCCAGTGCTTGCCGCGCCTCCGATCAATTTCCTGTCAACTTATCTGCAGTCTTACGGCGAGTGGAGCGTCGTGTTTTTCGCGGCCACGGTCATCGTGGTCATGCGATCATACCCGGCGGGTCTCGCAGGCCTCGTAGAGAGTCAGCTTCGACGGTGGAGAAAGCGTGAAAAACGTTGAACGGCTCGGCGATTTGTTTCAACGAAACAGCGACATAATCAGCGGCACCCCGAAAGTGTTATAAACTGATTACAGACTTTGCCATCTAGGCGGCCTGCCTCACTAGATGTTCACGACTTCCGCCGAAGCCAGCCATACGCCCTTCGCACGGAGACCTCTTTGGTTAGCCGAAGTTTGAACCACTGCAAACACTGGCGACTGCAGAAAGAGTATCGCAGATAATGATAGCGGATGAGACCAAATTTCCCTCCGCACTGGTGGCACACTTTCACGACACGCCTCAATGAAACATTCTCTGCAAATCAGCAATCACCAGACGACAAGCGAGATCAGCCAAGCAATAAATGTGGCACTTGCAAAAATCGCCACTATCCCGAGATAGACCGCGACGCCAAAAGCCTGTCGCATTATATTTCGGCGCTTAAAATTATGGCTCGCAAAATCGGTGATGCTCGTATCGAATTTGGCCATGTGACAACCTGACAAAAGATACCGTGCCACGCAGACTGGATTGTCCTCCTCCCATAGAAAAGTTCGAGCGACACTGTGAATTAACGTAAATGTTGATGCGCGAGTAGCCACTGGTTGACATGACGGCATCGTGCGAAAGGGCCCGACTGATGCCTCTTCCAAAGTACTAGCCCGGGCCGATATCATGTCTCGTCCAGTGCCTCAGGAAAGGCAGCAAAGACATGACCACCAACTCCGACATATCGGTACTTTATCAAGAGTTCTCGGATGCGTTGACCGAAGTTCTTGCGGAGAACTCCGTTGGCCCGGCGCGTCGTGGAAGGCTTGCGAGGGCGCGCGCTGCCGTTAAGAAGCATCCCAACTACACCGAGCATCAATATTTTCTGGCAGTCGAAACGTCATTCAAACAATGGGAAGCCATTCTAGTCACCGGCAGATGAACCTGCGGCTGACAAGGTGAAAAATTATACGCGCCATACCGTGCCAGTTTGTTAGACTAACAGCACAGCATCCCGGTCTGACAGATGGCACAGCAAAGCGAGCAACAATTCACGCTCGTCAAAGCCAGCAAAAGTCGCCCGACCGGTGAGTGGGGTGACGACGATTATGACGTAAGGCTTGGCGATGCCAGCGGCAGTGTTATAGGGCGCATCTTTCGAGCCTCTCAGTGGCCACAATATCGGCCTTGGTTTTGGACAATCACCGCGCGTCTGCCGCAACGGCCAACGGAGCGAGGCTACGCGGCGACGTGTAAATTTGCGCTAAAGCCGTTTAAGCAGGCTTGGCTTAATTCCCGACCACACGCAAAGGTATCACCTGACTTTTATCGATAGCTGATCTGCGAGAACTGTAAAGAAAATGGATGGCAGTTACGGCCTATGAAGCTGAAATTTCGCGTGATCATAGATGATGGTCGCTCCGAAGAAATTACAGAATTTGATAATCTCAACCAGGCGATACGCGATTATTTGGGCGCAATAAATTAGAAACCCACTCGTGTGACCTTGTGGCGCACTAATGAGGAAGGCGAGATCGAAGCCATCGCGCGTCAGGACGCCAACTGCGAGCGGCTGACGAGCGTGCCCGGCATCGGGCCAATCATCTCCAGCGCGATGGTAGCCGCGATCGGCAGTGGAGAAGATCGGAAATGATGCAACGCAGCGAATGACGCGACGTGCCAATAGGCGACATTGCAAGTTCAATTGGTAATCGATGGGGCCACTCCCAGTAAGTAGGGTCGCAATCGGGAATTAGAATCCCCGCCTTTTCAAAGTGTGCAATTTTGAACAGTCGGCCTCCGGCACAATGGAATAATAGTGCGTGGCAAATCGGGCCGGTCCATCGGCCCGAGCCGGAACGCGTGATTTTAACTCCCGTGATCCGGAGCTTGCGCCCACCGAGCGGCCTAGAGCCCGCCCCCGGTGGGCGCATTCATATCGAGCCGGGAAGTGCTATTCGGAGCCGACCTATCTCGCTCGGCGAATGACGCTAGTGCCATTAGGCGACGTTGAACGCTGGGTTGGTATGCATGGGGCCGCCAACTAAGGCGACAAAATCCAAAAGAGTCCCAACCAGTTTGTCCGAATGGTCCGGGCTCTCATTTCAGGACGGGCGCTGCGCTAAACCTGTCGCGCGATTCGACCCTAAGCGCATTGTGGTTGCCGACGGGTAAAGAGCTGGCCAATTGGGGAATCAATGAACACGAGCCGTCCGCCTGGCTTGGGAACACGTGCGAATTCGCCAAACGCCATCTGTCTAATTTTTGGCGGCAATTCGTGAAGCAGGAAGACACTGGTGACGGCGTCCTGGCTGTTGTCGGGGAGGGGAATTGATTCCGCTTTACCGACGACAAAACGGATCCGCGACCAGCGAATGATGTTGGTCGTGACAACAAAAATTCCTGGCCGAATTAAATTAGGCGGTCGCTCACACTCGACACGATGCACTATTGCGTCGCGTCAATTATTTGGCGGGCGTTCTATCGAATTAAAGAACAAGCTGGATAGGAGATAATGCTGGCCTACTTTATCCGCTATCACTATACCCCCCTATTCCGTTGCGTAGGGAATTTCGCATCGGAAACCCTGATACAGCGCCATTAATTACAGCTTATGGCGCTCCCAAAGCCCCGATTATGCAAAATTCCCTGTTCTTTTCCCTGTTAGCAGGGAATTTGGGATTGGAGACAGGTTCGACATCGATTGCATCCACCACCACCCAGTCTCCCGCATCACTGGCGAGCGTGGCCTCCGCCTAAAAGGCGGCATGAGAAAAAGCGCACCGTGATCCCTAGGCCCGCTTGCGCCCATCAATCGCGGCGAGCACCTTCGGCGGTGACATTGGCAATTCGGTCAAGCGGAGACCGGTCGCCCGCTGGATCGCGTTAGCGATGGCCGCCATCGGCGGACAGATGTTGACCTCGGCGACGCCTTTGGCGCCGTAGGGATGGTTGGGGTTCGGCACCTCGACCATGACCGGCTCAATCATCGGCAGGTCGGATGCCACCGGAATCCGGTAATCGAGAAAGCCCGGATTTTCCATGCGCCCCTTGGAATCATAGATGTACTCCTCGTTGAGCGCCCAGCCGATGCCTTGCGTGACGCCGCCCTGGATCTGTCCCTCGACGTAGCTCGGATGAATGGCGCGGCCAACGTCTTGCGCGGCGACGAAGCGCAGGATGGTCACCTTGCCGGTTTCGGGATCGACCTCGATGTCGCAGAACTGGGTCGCATAGCCGGGCGCAACGGCGGCAGGATTGACCGCCGCCGCGGCGACGATCGGTCCGCCAGTCGTCGCGCGCTTGGCCGCGATCTCCTTGAGCGACAACGGCGCGAAGTCGCCGACATTGCTGCTTGCGGGCTTGGCGCAGCCGTCCTCCCAGACCACACCATCAGCGTCGACGTCCCACATCTTAGCCGCCCGGACGCACAGCTCCTGGATGATCTTCTTGGTCGTGTCGACCACGGCCATGCCGGTGGCGACGGTGACGCGCGAGCCGCCGGTGACGTGCGTATAGCCCACCGATGCGGTGTCGGCGACGATCGCGCGCACCTGATTGTAGTCGACACCCAGCGTCTCGGCCGCCATGATCGCCATCGAGGCGCGCGAGCCGCCGATGTCGGGGCTGCCGGTGGCGACGACGACCGTGCCGTCCACGTTGACGTGCATGGTGGCGCTCGATTCGCCGCCGCCGTTGAACCAGTAACCGGAGGCGACACCGCGCCCCTGGTTCTTGCCGAGCGGCACCTTGTAGCCCGGATGGTTGAGTATCGCCTCGATGGTCTCGGCATAGCCGTTGTGCCCGAGCGTGGCGCCGGAGAGCATCTTGGTGCCCTTTTTGGCGGCGTTCTTGAGTTGCAGTTTCAGCGGGTCCATGCCGATCTTCTGCGCCAGAACATCGAGCACGCTCTCCACCGCGAAGGCGCCCATCGGCGAGCCCGGCGCGCGATAGGCCGCAACCTTCGGGCGGTTGCAGACCACGTCGTAACCGACCGCGCGCGCATTGGCGATATCGTAGGGCGCAAACGCACACATGCACGTGCTCATGAATGGCGAGCCCGGGAATCCGCCGGCCTGCAACTTGAAGATCCCGTCGGCGGCGACGATTGTGCCGTCGCGCTTGACGCCGATCTTCACCGTCATGGACGAACCGGATGTAGGACCTGTGGCCCTGAACACGTCTTCTCGACCCATGACGATCTTCACGGGATGTCCGGATTTCTTTGCCAGCATGAGAGCCGTCGGCTCGACGTAGATCACCGTCTTGCCGCCGAAAGCGCCGCCGATCTCGGCCGGATAGACGCGCAGGTCGCCGAGCTTCATGCCGACCAGTTGGGCGGTATAGGCGCGGACGACGAAATGCCCCTGACTTGAAGTCCATATCTCGCCCTGGCCGTCCGCATCGAAGCGGGCGACGCAGCCTTGCGGCTCGATATAGCCCTGATGCACGGGCGCGGTTTTGAATGACATTTCCACGATTTCGTCGGCCGTCGCGAAGCCGGCTTCCACGTCGCCGAGCTTGAAAATGTTGCGCTTCGCAACATTGGACGGCTTCGGCGGCGGTTCGATTCCGCGGGTGATCATGTCGGGAAAGAGCAGGGGCGCATCCGGCTTCATCGCCTCATCGACGTCGATGACGTGCGGCAGCACCTCGTAGTCGACTGCGATCAGCGACAGCGCTTCGTCGGCAATGGACTTGCTGGCGGCGGCCACGGCGGCCACTGCATGGCCCTCATAGAGCACCTTCTCGCGCGCCATGATGTTGCGTGTCATATGCCAGAAATTCTGCGCGACGCGTTCCGGGCCGACATACTCGAATTTCTGCTCCGGGAAGTCCGCGGAGGTCACGATCGCCTTGACCCCCGGCAACTTGGCGGCCTTGGACGTATCGATGGAGCGAATGCGCGCATGGGCGTGCGGAGAGCGCAGAATGCGGCCAACCAGCATGCCGGGCATCACCAAATCGGCGCCGTACTGCGCAACGCCGGTTACCTTCGGCACGCCGTCCGGCCGAACCGGCCGCGTCCCAACCCACTTGAATTGCTTTGCTGTTTCGCGTGAAGTGATGTCGTCCACGGCTGCCTCGCCTCATCGACCGGTTGCGCCCGTCTCTGTATGAGACTCGCGCGGGCAGGGCGCAAATGCAAGCCGTTCTGCTCGCAGGCTGGCCATGCGCTCGCGGTCGCCGCAAAATCACGCCGCGGTCTGGACCGCAAACCGACGCTGGACTAGCGTCCCGTTCGGTCAGTTTGGAGACGCCCGATCCCATGCTCAATTATGTCGCACCATCGTCGGTCGAGGAGGCCGTCCGCATGTTGGCCGGCGCGCCCGGCGCGAAAGTTTTGTCCGGTGGCACCGATCTGCTGGTTCAGCTCCGTTCCGGCCGCGCCAAGCCGGACCTGATTGTTGACATTAAGAAAATCCCCGGTATCGCCGGCATTCGCGAGGACGGTGGCGCCTTTGTCATCGGCGCTGCGACGTCGGGCGCCGTGCTCGGCGAGAGCGAAGCCCTGCGGCAAGCCTGGCCCGGGGTCGTCGAGGCCGCCAATCTGATCGGCTCGACGCAGGTGCAGGGCCGGGCCTCGCTCGCCGGCAACCTCTGCAATGCTTCGCCGGCGGCCGACAGTGTTCCGGCGCTGATTGCCGCGCGCGCGACCTGCGTGGTCGTGGGCAGCGACGGACGGCGCGAGGTTCCGGTGGAGAGTATAGCCACCGGTCCAGGGCGGACCTCGCTCAAGAAGGGCGAATTCATCATCGAGTTTCATCTGCCGAAACGGCCGCCTCGCTCGGCCGATGCCTACCTCCGCTTTATTCCACGTACTGAAATGGATATTGCGGTGGTCGGCGCCGGCGTCAGCCTTACGCTCGATGCGGGCGGTGTTTGTACCGATGCGAGGGTGGTGCTGGGTGCCGTGGCGCCGACCGCGATCCTGGTTGCCGAGGCCGCCGCAGCTCTGATCGGACACAAAGTCGATGAGACGGCGCTCGCCGCGCTCGACCTGGCTGCGCAGCGCGCCTGCAAGCCGATCGACGACAAGCGCGGGACGATCGAATACCGGACCAAAGTCGCCGGCGTGATGGCACGCCGGGCGGCGGTTATCGCCTACGAACGCGCGGGGAAACGCCGATGAGCAAAAAGCACGTATCGACCACCATCAACGGCGAACCCACCGAGTTCCTTTGCGAGGTGCAGCAAACACTTCTGGACGTGCTTCGCGACGAGCTCGACCTCACCGGCAGCAAAGAAGGTTGCAGCTCGGGCGACTGCGGCGCCTGCAGCGTGACGGTCGACGGCCGGCTGGTGTGCTCGTGCCTGATGCTCGCGGTCGAGGCCGAAGGGCATTCGATCGAGACGATCGAGGGCATGGCAAAGGGCGACAATCTCCACCCGCTACAGCGGAAATTCCTCGAACACGCGGCGCTGCAATGCGGCTTTTGCACGCCGGGCGTCTTGGTCGCGGCCAAAGCGTTGCTGGACCGCAATCCGAATCCGACGGAAACCGAGACGCGCTATTGGCTCGCCGGCAACCTCTGCCGCTGCACCGGATACGACAAGATCGTCCGCGCCGTTCTTGACGCTGCTGTCGAGCTACGAGGCGAGTGACCTTGCGCGAAGTAGCCGGCGCAATCCGGCTCGGCGTCGATATCGGCGGCACGTTCACCGACGTCGCGCTCGAGGTCGGCGAGCGGCGCTATACGGCCAAGAACTTGACCACGGCGCGCACGCCGGAAGAAGGCGTGCTCACCGCCGTTCGCTCGGTCATGTCCGAGGCCGGCATAACGCCCGCCGATGTCACTCTGATCATTCACGGGACGACGCTCGCCACCAATGCGCTGATCGAACGCAAGGGCGCCAAGACGGCGCTGCTGACGACGGAGGGCTTTCGCGACGTGATCGAGATCCGCCACGAAAACCGCTTCGAGCAATACGACGTCAATATCGATCTACCGCCGCCTTTGGTGCCCCGCCGTTTGCGGCTGCCGATCCGCGAACGGATCGATGCACAAGGCGCGGTGCTCACACCGCTCGAAGAGGAGAGCATCTCTCGTGCCATTGACGTGCTTGCCGCGCAGAATGTCGAGGCGGTCGCGGTGGGGCTGCTGCACAGCTTTATCAATCCGGACCACGAGCGCCGCATCGGCGAAGCCGTCGCCAAGCGGTTGCCCGATGTCGCGGTGACGCTGTCATCTGATGTCTCACCGGAAATGCGCGAGTACGAGCGGTTCTCGACCGCCTGCGCCAACGCGTATCTGCAGCCGTTGGTGGGGCGCTATCTCGGGCGCCTTGAAAGCGAGCTCCAGCGCACCGGCTTTCGCTGCCCGATGCTGCTGATGACCTCGGGCGGCGGCATCACCACAACCGAAACCGCGATGCGCTTTCCGGTCCGCCTCGTCGAATCTGGACCGGCGGGGGGCGCGATTTTTGCAGCTAACATCGCGCGGCAGAACGGGCTCGATCAGGTCGTCTCGTTCGACATGGGCGGCACGACGGCGAAAATTTGCCTGATCGACAAAGCGCGGCCGCAAACCGCGCGCGCTTTCGAGGTGGCGCGAATTTACCGCTTCCTCAAAGGCAGCGGGCTGCCGCTGCGCATCCCGGTTATCGAGATGGTCGAGATCGGCGCCGGCGGCGGCTCAATCTCCCGCATCGACGCGCTGGGACGCATCGCCGTTGGCCCCGACAGCGCCGGGTCGGAGCCGGGTCCGGTCTGTTATGGCCGCGGCGGCAGCGGGCCCACCGTTACCGACGCCGACCTCGTGCTTGGCCGCATCGATCCGCAGTCGTTCTCGGGCGGTAAAATGAACCTCGATTTTGCCGGCGCGAAGCGGGCAACCGCCGAACGGATCGGTTCGCGGCTCGGCCTCTCGACGGAGCACGCCGCGCTCGGCATCAGCGAAATGGTCGACGAGAACATGGCGAACGCCGCGCGCGTCCATGCGATTGAGAGCGGCAAGGACCTGCGCCGGCGCACGCTGATCGCCTTCGGCGGCGCCGCCCCGCTGCATGCGGCGCGCGTCGCCGAGAAACTCGGCATTGGGAAAATTCTGATCCCGTCCAATGCCGGCGTCGGTTCGGCGGTCGGACTGCTGCGCGCGCCGGTGGCCTATGAAATCGTGCGCGGCCGATTGATGCGCCTGTCGAGCTTCGACGCGGCCGCGGCAAACCGTCTATTCGGCGACATGCGCAGTGAGGCCGAGCAAATCGTGCGGCGCGGTGCGCCTTCCGCCGAGCTTACCGAACAGCGCTCAGCGTTCATGCGTTATCGCGGCCAAGGCCACGAAATCGCAGTCTCGTTGCCGGTTCGTGACTTGACCACGGCGGACAGCGTCACCATCACCGGGCTGTTCGAGGAGGCCTACGGCAAGCTTTACAGCCGCTCGATTCCAGGCGTCGAAATCGAGATTTTGAGCTGGATTATAGCCGTCGCCGCACCGGCGGAAGGCGAACTCGCGGTTGCGATGCCGCTGAAGCCGGCTGATGCCAAGCCACGGACGCGACGGCCCGTGTTCGACCCGGCAACTGCGGAGTTTCAAGACGTTCCGGTCTATTGGCGTCGCGATCTAGCGTCGGGCGCACGCATCAAAGGACCGGCGGTGATCGCCGAAGACGACACCTCGACCATTGTCAGCGCGCTGTTCGATGCGCGCATCGACCGCTTCGGTTATATTGAGCTCAATCGCCGCGAGACCTAAATCATGGTTGCTCGACCCAATACAGCGCTGGCCCAGATCCATAACCAGATCATGTGGAACCGCCTGATTTCGGTGGTCGAGGAGCAGGCGCAGACCATGCTGCGGACGGCGTTCAGCACCTCGGTGCGCGAAGCTGGCGACCTCTCCGCCGGCGTCTTCGATCGTCAAGGCCGCATGCTGGCGCAGGCGGTCACCGGCACGCCGGGCCACGTCAATTCCATGGCCAATGGCGTCAAATATTTCCTCGAGGTGTTCCCGATCGACCGCATGAAGCCGGGCGATCACTACATCACCAACGATCCCTGGCTCACCTCCGGTCATCTGCACGATATCACCGTGGTGACGCCGAGCTTTTATCGCGGCGAACCGGTCGGCTTGTTTGCCAATACCATTCATGTCGTCGATATCGGCGGCCTCGGCATGGGCCCGGACGGCCGGCAGGTGTTCGAGGAAGGGCTTGCCATTCCGATCATGCCGCTTGCCCGCGAAGGGGTCATGAACGATGACCTGCTGCGCCTGGTGCGCGCCAACGTGCGCGAGCCGTTGCAGGTCGAAGGCGATATCTATGCGTGCGCCGCCTGCAACGATGAAGGCAGCCGGCGGTTGGTTGGCATGATGGACGAGTTCGAGATCGCCAACCTGGACAGGCTTGGCGAAATGATTATCGAATCCTCGCGTGAGGCGACGCTGGCGCGCATCCGCGCTCTGCCCAAGGGCACCTACCGCAACAGCCTCAGCATGGACGGCTACGATAAGCCGCTGTTGCTAAACGCTGCGCTGACCATTTCCGATGAGGGCATTCATGTCGATTTCGACGGCACTTCACCGGCGTCGAGCTATGGCATCAACGTTGTCTACAATTATTGTCTCGCCTATACGGCGTTCGGCGTGAAATGCCTGGTTGCGCCCGAAGTGCCGAATAACGCTGGCTCGCTGGCGCCGATTACGGTCAGCGCGCCGGAGGGTTGCGTCCTCAATGCGAAGCGGCCTTGGCCGGTCGCGGCGCGCCATACCGTTGGCCACATGCTGCCCGACGTCGTTTTCGGCTGCCTGCATCAGGTAATGCCGGGCGGGGTGCCGGCGGAAGGCGCATCGTCCTTGTGGAATCCGCAGATTTTCGGCGGCGGGTCGTTGGTGGACGAAGTCGCGGATGGGACCGATGCCGGCTCACTCACGCAATTCAGCACGGTGATTTTCCATTGTGGCGGCGCCGGCGCGCGCCCGGAGAAGGACGGACTGAGCGCGACGGCGTTTCCCTCGGGCGTGCGCACGATCCCGGTGGAGGCGACGGAAAGCATCGCTCCCGTTGTCTTCTATCGCCGCGAATTCCGCGAAGGATCGGGCGGCGCCGGCAAGCAGCGCGGCGGGCTCGGCCAGATCATCGAGCTCGGCGGCGCGGGCGCCGCGTCGATCGCGCTGCTGTGTAATTTCGAGCGCGTGCGCAATCCAGCTCGCGGACGCAATGGCGGCGGGCCTGGCGCGCCCGGTGAGGTCGCCTTGCGATCCGGCCGGCCCATCCGCCCCAAAGGACGGCAAACCGTGCCGTCGCGCGATGCCATTCGCCTTCATTTGCCCGGCGGCGGTGGTTTTGGCGATCCGCGTGCACGCGATCCGCAACGCGTGCTCGATGACGTGCTCGACGGCTTGATCACAGTGGAGGACGCGCGGCGCGATTACGGCGTGTCCGTCGATGCGCGCGGGCAAATCGACTTGGCCGAGACCGGGCGCATGAGGTCGCCGCGCGGCCGCGGCATCTAGGTTCTCTTGGTAGGGAGCGAGCCTGGCAGTTGGCCGGCACATGCCGCGCTACACGCTGGTGCCGTCTTTCTGTCTTGAGTTTTCCACACGAAAAACCAGGACCGCAGCAGCAAGGTCTTCGAGCGCGGACCCTACCGATTTGAAGAGCGTGATCTCGTCCCGGCTGGTGCGGCCCGCATTGTGCCCGCTGCAAAGAGCGTCCAGGTTCCCACGAACGCTCGTCGCCGCGAACGTCCCCGCGGCAATGGCCTGGGTGAGGTCGCCGGCCTCTACGAGGGCCGCCGGCGTATCGATGAACACCGACGCCCTTTGCAGGGCGACATCATCGGTCTCGCGCATGTCGGGCCTGAATCCGCCGATCAAATCGAGATGCGTCCCTGGTTTGAGCCATTCTCCGCGCACCAGCGGGTTCATAGCCAGCGTCGCGCAGCTGACGATGTCGGCCTCGGCAACCGCCGTCTCGATCCGGTCGACGGGGCCGGCATCGAATCCTTGGCCGCGCAAAGTTCTGGCAAGCTTCTCGGCGTTTTCGTGCCTCACATTCCAGACACGCACACGCTCAATTGGCCGCACGGCACGATAGGCCGGCGCCAGAAGTTGAGCGATGTGACCTGCCCCGACGATCAGCAAGGAGCGCGCGTCCTCGCGCGCAAGATATGAGGCCGCCAGCGCCGACGCAGCGGCGGTTCGGCGAGCAGTGAGCTCATTGCCGTCGATGAGCGCCAGCTGCCTGCCGGTGACGGCATTGCTCAGGAGATAAAGGGAGGTGACGGCGGGCTCGCCACGCGCCGAATTGGCGGGGAAGACGGATACGATCTTGATCCCGAGAAAGCCGCCGCGCGTCCATGCCGGCATGAGCAGCAGCGTCGCTGTGGGCTCGCCTTCGTTTTCGACGACATGCTGACTTCGCAGTGGAACCGTGCATCCCGCAGCGAAAGCGTCGCGAAGACACGGAATCAGATGCTCGAACGACAAAGCGGCGCGCGTCGCTTCGGCATCGATGAGCTGAAGCGCGGGCCGACCGTCTCCGGCCGAGGCATCGTCCTTGGGTGGCATGAAGGCGACAATGACTCACTTCACGCAGGAAGGGCAAGATTGGCGCCTGGATTGGCCCGGCACCAGCGGCGAATATCGAGCTCGCTGATCTAGAAACGAGACTCGACCAGATGAGCGAGTTGTGCGCCGGCCTCGTAATAGGCCTCTCTGGCGGTTCTGAAGCGTGGCGGCGTCGGCGCGGATAGCGGAAGCGGAAAGTCTCGCTCGTCAAGTCGCCCGAGAATGCGGTCGGCGAGGGCGCGGCCGAAGACCGTTCCGGGGGCGATGCCGCGACCGTTATAGCCGCTGACGGCGATGACATTGTGGTCCAGCCTGTGAAAGCGCGGCAGGTTATTTTCCGTCATGCCGATCAATCCGTACCACTCGGATTCAAACCTGACGCTGCCAATGTTTGGAAAAAGCGCCTTGAGTGCGCGTCTGGCCCATGCGCGATGGATGGCCGTGCCGGTCCCGCGCAGCGCCCCGACGCTGCCGAAGATGAGCCGGCCGGCGCGGTCGAATCGGAAGGAGCGAAGAACTTCCTTCGTGTCCCATGCTCCTTGCCGTTCAGGAAGGATCGACGCCTGCAAATCGCTCGAAAGCGGCTCGGTCGCGAAGTTGAAGTAAGGAAGGTGAACCTGCTCGGTGCGAAGTTCCGCCCATGGCGCCGTCGAATACGCATCAGTCGCGACGACGATCCAGTCCGTGGTGACGTTGCCGCCGGCGGTGCGCACCTCCCGTTTTCCCGAGACCTGATCAGCCGCGAGGGCCGGGCTGCCGGTGTAAATGTCAGCCCCTGCCGTTATCGCGGCGCCTGCAAGACCGCGAACATAGGCAAGTGGTTGAATTGTGCCGGCGCGAAGGTCGAGCAGGGATGCGGCGTAGGCTGAAGTCCCGGTTTTGGCCGCCGTTTCGGCCGCACTCAATACGCGGACGGGGGCGCCGCGGCTTTGCCATTGTGCCGCGCGCTCCTCCAGTTCCTGCAATCCCTTCGCGCCAACCGCGCAATGAAGCGTGCCGCTGCGCTCGACCTCGCAATCGATGCCGTGCTTATCGATGAGATCGAACACGGCGCCTGGCGCGTCGCCCAGGAATTTCAGCAGACGCTCGCCGTATTCCGTGCCAAGGGTATCGACCAGAATGTTAGGCATGACCCACATCCCGGCATTGACAAGGCCGACGTTGCGGCCGGCGCCGCCGAAACCGAGTTCCACGGCTTCCAGCACCACCACCTTGGCGCCACCTTGCGCCAAATGCAGCGCTGCTGAGACACCCGTGAAGCCGCCGCCCACGACGACGACGTCCGCCTTGCGGCTTTCCGACAAAGCGGCCGTCGGCGGAGGCGCCGGAGCGGTGCGCTCCCACAGCCCGTGCGATCGTGGATTGTTCAACATCGTCGTGGTCGACTGGCTTTTCGTGGGGGTCGCAGTGTCCCTGTCGTCTATGGTGGTATCCTGACTTTAAATAGCCCGCGTTCCAAGTGACGTTTGTTCGAAATATTGTCCGTCAGGAGTATGATGCGGTAAGGCCTCGCCGTTTTTGGCCCTCCGTGGCCCTCTTGAGCTGTTGGAAAGAGCTCCCATGCGCACCGCAACGATCAAGCCGACGGCTGCAAAGCAAGACCTCACCATGACGGCAAAAGCCGGCGCGCTCCTTGCCGGGCTTGGCGTTGACCGTGCCCATTACACCGGCGGCTCGTTGCCGGCGCGATCCCCAATCACAGGCGAAACCGTTGCGGATGTCAGGGGAACCAGCGCCGCCGACGCGGCAGCGGCGATCGAGGAGGCGCACGCGGCTTTTCTCGCATGGCGTCTCGTTCCGGCGCCGAAGCGCGGCGAATTGGTGCGGCTGCTCGGAGAAGAATTGCGCGCCCACAAGCCGGCACTTGGCCGGCTCGTGTCCATCGAGGTCGGCAAGATCGCATCGGAAGGCCTCGGCGAAGTCCAGGAGATGATCGATATTTGCGAGTTCGCCGTGGGGCTTTCCCGCCAGCTCTACGGTTTGACTATCGCCACCGAGCGCGGCGAGCATCGCATGGCGGAGACATGGCACCCGCTCGGCGTCACCGGTATCATTTCGGCGTTTAATTTCCCCGTCGCGGTCTGGTCTTGGAACGCGGCGCTTGCGTTGGTCTGTGGCAACAGCATTGTCTGGAAGCCATCGGAGAAAACGCCGCTGACCGCTTTGGCGACGCAAGCGCTGTTCCAACGCGCCCTCAAACGCTTCAAGGACAGCGCTGACTCCGCGCCTGAAGGGCTTTCAGCCGTCTTGCTTGGCGGCCGTGAGATCGGTGAAATTCTCGTCGACAATGCCAAGGTTCCGCTGGTTTCTGCGACCGGATCGACTGCGATGGGTCGCGTCGTCGGTCCAAAATTGGCGCAGCGCTTCGCCCGGGGCATTCTCGAACTCGGCGGCAATAACGCCGCGGTGGTGGCGCCGACCGCCGATTTGGATCTGACCTTGCGCGGCGTAGCCTTCGCCGCAATGGGCACGGCCGGGCAGCGCTGTACGAGTTTGCGCCGCCTCTTCGTTCACGAAAGCGTTTACGCGAGCTTCGTGCCGCCGCTGAAGCGCGCCTATCAATCCGTTTCAGTGGGCAACCCTCTCGATGCCAAAACCCTGGTCGGCCCGCTGATCGATGGTCGCGCTTACGAGGCGATGCAACGTGCTTTGGACGAGGCAAAAGCGGTGGGAGGCTCCGTTACTGGCGGAGAACGCATCTCCGTCGAAGGAGCGGACAACGGGTTCTATGTTCGCCCGGCATTGGTCGAGATCGGCGGACAGATCGGCCCCGTCGAGCGGGAGACCTTCGCGCCGATCTTGTACGTCATAAAATATGGCGATTTCGATGCCATGATCGAAATGCACAACGCCGTTCCGCAGGGCCTGTCATCCTCGATTTTCACCAATGATCTGCGAGAGGCGGAAGCATTCCTGTCGGCGCGCGGCTCCGATTGCGGGATCGCCAACGTTAATATCGGGCCCTCGGGCGCCGAGATTGGCGGTGCGTTCGGGGGCGAAAAGCAGACTGGCGGCGGGCGCGAGTTGGGATCGGATGCGTGGAAGGCATACATGCGCCGCGCCACCAATACGATAAATTATGGCCGCAAGCTGCCGCTTGCCCAAGGCGTCAAGTTTGACATTGCTTGAACGGACTTTCGGCTATCACTCAGATAGGATCGTGACATGCGCATCGGCGTCCCCAAGGAAATCAAGGCCCAGGAATACCGCGTCGGCTTGACGCCCGCCTCGGTGCGCGAGCTGACGCATCATGGGCATACCGTGCTGGTGCAAGCCGGAGCCGGCAAAGGAATCGGAATCGATGACCTGATCTATCGAAAGGCGGGCGCCAAAATCGTTTCAAGTGCTGCGGAAATATTCCAGAAGGCGCAGATGATCGTGAAAGTGAAGGAGCCGCAGCCGCGCGAATGCAAGATGTTGCGGCCGGGCCAGATACTTTTCACTTACCTGCATCTGGCGCCCGATCTTGCGCAAACCAAAGCATTGATGAAGTCCGGCTGCACAGCGATCGCCTACGAGACCGTCACCGATGCAAGCGGCCGATTGCCGCTGCTCGCGCCTATGAGCGAGGTTGCCGGTCGGATGTCGATCCAGGTTGGTGCGCGCTTTTTGGAGAAGACTCAAGGTGGCTCCGGCATTCTGCTTGGCGGCGTCCCAGGGGTGCCCAGCGCGAGCGTCGTGATCCTCGGCGGCGGCGTATCGGGGACGCACGCGGCGCGCATGGCGATGGGTATGGGCGCGGAGGTCACTGTCATCGACCGTTCCAGTGCTGTCCTTGACCGGCTCGATATGCATTATGGCGAGCGGCTGCATACCGTGTTCTCGACAATGGATTCGGTCGAACAGCATGTTCTGGCGGCCGATCTGGTGATCGGCTCGGTTTTAATCCCCGGCGCCGCCGCGCCCAAGCTGGTGACGCGCAGCATGGTCAAGCGCATGAAGAAGGGATCGGTTCTCGTCGATATTGCGATTGATCAGGGCGGTTGTTTCGAAACGTCAAGGCCGACCACGCATGATGATCCGACCTTCATCGTCGACGGTGTGGTGCATTACTGCGTGGCCAACATGCCTGGCGCCGTGGCCCGCACCTCGACGTTCGCGCTCAACAACGCGACGCTGCCGTTCGTCCTTGAACTCGCGAACAAGGGATATCCGCAGGCGCTGATTGACAATATTCATTTGCGCCGCGGCCTCAATATCGTTCGCGGCACCATCGCGTTGCAAGCGGTGGCCGAAGCGCACGGCCTGCCGTTTGAATCGCCAGAGCAGCTTCTCGCGATTTGATAGGCGAATATCTTGCGATGACAGCTTGGAGCTAATTTTGCACGCGGTTCGCCTGGGTTTCCTGTTCCCAGCGCAGGACGGTTTGGCGCAGCGCGTCAAATTTCTTTTCGACCGTGCGATCGAACAACGGATCGCTCCTGTTGCTCATTCGTTTGTCGATCTCGGCCCAATCCGCCGGCCGCAAGGCCTTGAGCGCAGCCGGGAACAACAGCCGCTCTTCCTTGTCCATATGCTCGCGTTGATGCGCGATGAAATCGTGCGCGAGATTGTGGAAGGTCTGCCGCAAAAACTCGTGACCAGCCAAAATGTCTTCGACGGCCTGAGCAAATTCGCGCAGGCGATTGCCTTCCGTTTGATGTTCCGCCTTCACATTGCCGATACGCCTGGCGAGAGTCGGATCGCGAACCTTCAGTTTGTCGAAAACGATGTCCTCTTTCGGATGATGGTAGTGCTCGGGGTAGTCCTGGAAGTATTCGACGATCGTTTGCAATATTTCGTAGTCCGGCGGCTCGCCGTGGTCGAAAGCTTTCAATTCTTCTTCCAGAACAAGCAGCAGCTTTTCGATGTTCTGGTGCTCGCGGCGCAGTATCTCGATAATTTTGGACATTGATCTTGACCGTGGGCTGGTCGATTAAGATCTTGATTAGACAGCGATAATTTCTCCTGCCGTCTATTCTCAATAATAAAGTCTAATGCCAATTCGCCTCTTGGCCTTGCGCTATGTCAAAGCGTGAGCCGGTCAATCATTCGATATGTCGTTGACGAATTTGTTGCTCAAGTTCGGGAGTCGACATCAATGACCGACGCCGGTGCTGGGCCAGGCTTCAAGATTCTGGCGCGTGAAGATTTTTCCGACGTGACTTTTTCCCTTGTCTTTCATCATCCGTTGATGGCGAAAGCCGCGCGACCGGGTCAATTCGTAATCGTGATGTCGCATGAGTCCGGCGAGCGAATCCCGCTGACCATCGCCGACTTCGATCGCGCCAAGGGAACCGTCACCCTTGTCATTCAGGCGGTCGGCAAATCGACCAAGGAGATGCAACAGATCTGCCAGGTGGGAACAACCCTCTATGGAGTGGTCGGACCCATGGGGATACCGAGTCCGCTTGCAGGAAAGAAAAAGGTCGTCTGTGTCGGCGGCGGTCTGGGTGTCGCCCCAATCTTTCCGCAGGCGCGCGGTTTCAAGGAGAACGGCGCCTACGTCATCGGCATTCTCGGTTTCCGCAATAAGAATCTTATTTTCTGGGAGGAAAAGTTCCGCGCCTGTTGCGACGAACTGATTCTTTGCACCGATGACGGATCGGCCGGAATGAAAGGCTTCGTCAGCGATGGCATCAAGGTTGCCATCGCCGGACACAGCAACATCGACGAAGTGGTGGCGATCGGCCCGCCGATCATGATGAAGGCCTGTGCCGAAACTACACGCCCGCATGCGATCAAGACCATCGTCAGCCTCAACCCCATCATGGTGGACGGGACCGGAATGTGCGGCGGCTGCCGGGTCAAGATCGGCGACGAAATAAAGTTTGCTTGCGTCGATGGCCCCGATTTCGACGGGCACAAGGTCGACTTCAACGACCTGATGATGCGCCTTCATCGATACGCGCAAGAAGAGAAGGCCGCCGTCGAACGGTGGTCGGAAAATTGCCGGATGAGCAAGCAGGCGCCGCCGGTATTTCGTGGCGGCAAGCCGGCTGAATCGCCATTGACCATGCCCGATCCGTTTGAGGAGACGCTGGGTGGATAGCGACGTCTCCGCGCTAGCCCGTTAATCGCAGCGGAAACACAGTCTGGATTTTCGATATGGCAAAGAAGAAAAAAACGATCCGCAGTATCCCGCAAAAACGCACGCCTGTGCGCGAACAGGAGCCGCGCGTTCGGGTGAAGAATTTCGACGAGGTGAATTGCGGCTATGAGCTGAAAGATGCGCTCAACGAAGCCGAGCGGTGCCTCTTATGCCCGGATCCGGCCTGCGTCGCCGGCTGCCCCGTGAACATCAACATCCCGAAATTCATCGAAGCGATAACGGCCAAGGATTTACGCGGGGCCTATGACGTCATTACCGCCAGCAATTTGCTGGCGTCGGTGTGCGGCCGCGTTTGTCCGCAGGAAACGCAGTGCGAGGGCGTCTGCGTGGTCGGTGAGACGCTGGAACCGGTGGCGATCGGCCGTCTCGAACGCTTTGTCGGCGACAATGCCATCAAGGAGAAGTGGAGCAACGTTCCATATATCGAGCCGAACGGCTTCAAGATCGGCATCGTCGGTTCCGGCCCCGCCGGCATGGCCTGTGCGGCGGATCTGGCGAAAGCCGGGTGCGATGTGACGGTTTTCGAGGCCTTCCACCAGGCCGGCGGCGTGCTCAAATACGGCATCCCCGATTTCCGCCTGCCCAATACGGTGGTGGACGCCGAAATCGACAATTTGCGCAAGCTCGGCGTCAAGTTCCAGTGCAATACACTGGTCGGCCGCCTGTTCACCATTGAGCAGATGCGCGACGAACTCGGCTTCGACGCCGTCTTCATCGGCACCGGCGCCGGCTATCCGTCGATGCTCGGCATCCCCGGGGACTCGCTCAATGGCGTGCTGTCCGCCAACGAACTGCTCACCCGCTGCAACCTGATGCGGGCGAAGGAATTCCCCAACTACGACACGCCGATCCCGCTCGGCAAGCGCGTCGCCGTGATCGGCGCCGGCAACACTGCCATGGATGCCATGCGTGTCAGCCTGCGGCTCGGCGCCGAGAAAGTGTACTGCATCTACCGGCGCTCGCGCACGGAATGCCCGGCGCGCGCCGAAGAAGTGCATCACGCCGAGGAGGAGGGAGTTGAATTCAATTGGTTGACGGCTCCGGTCGAGGTTCTCGACGACGGCAAGGGAAACGTTCGCGCCATGCGCTGCATCAAAATGGAGCTCGGCGAGCCGGATGAATCCGGTCGGCGGCGGCCAGTTCCGGTGCCCGGCAGCGAGTTCGAATTCGAGACCGATCAGATCGTGTTCGCGATCGGAACCAACGCCAACCCGATCATCGGGCAGACCTCGCACCTTCGCCTCAACAAGCGCGGCTATATCGGTGCCGATGACGCGCTGGCGACCTCGATGGCGGGCGTGTTTGCCGGTGGCGATATCGTCACCGGCGCCGCCACCGTGATCGAAGCGATGGGCGCCGGCCGCAAGGCCGCGCGCAGCATCAAGAATTATCTGAGAGTCCGTGATTCCGGCATTGGCGAAACGGGCGATGCCGGGGTCGGCACGTTCTTCGGAATCGATCTGCGGGAACGTAACTTCGCGCGCATTCGCGCCGCCTAGGGTAGCAACAAGATGACCGAGACACTCGATATCGCCGTCAAACCTCACCCGCGTGCGAACAAGCCCGCAACCCCCGGGCAGACCGGCAAGACCGCCGTTACGCTCCGCGATCACATTGTCGAAATCGTCAGCGATTTGGGCGAAGGCGCGCAGCGCTGCGGCCAGACGTTCGGGGCGATCGCCTCGCAGATGGGCAACGGCGTGTGGACTGTGGAAATCATCCCGGCGGAAATCCGCCCACCCGCGCGCAGCGTTGCTGGCGGCAGCGGCAATCGCATCCGCCTGGGTTCCGGCCATGTCACCAACGGCGGCAATGAAACCGACCTGGTGATCGCCTTCAACGAGCAGGTTCTGCTCGGCCGCGTGCGCACCGGTGAGCTTAAATCCGACTGCACCATCCTGCTGGAAAACATGTGGCGCGAGAGCAAGGACCCGAAAGTCGTCGCCGCCTATGTCGAGACCTACGACCAGCTGGTGGAGGCCGGCTATAAAGTCATCGAAATTCCGATGGAACGCGAGTGCAAGACAATCGTTGCCGACGCCAAGCGCGGCAAGAACATGTTCGCGCTCGGTATCCTCTGCAATATTTACAGTTTCGACCGCCGGCATGGTCACAAGCAGATTGCCGTCACGTTCGGCAAGAAGGACGCCAGCGTTGTCGAAGCGAACGTGAAGCTATTGGACGCCGGCTACGATTGGGCCGAGAAGAATCTCGATTTCAAATATCACATTCCAGCGACGCTCAGCACCGAGCCGCAGATCGTGGTCAACGGCAACACTTCGCTGGCGCTTGGCGTGCTCGCATCGGGCATGGAAATCTGCGCTATGTACCCGATCACGCCGGCCACCTCAGTTTCGCATTATCTGAGCAGCGTGTTCGAGAAGGTTGGCGGCATCGTCCACCAGGCCGAGGACGAGATCGCCGCTTGCGCGTTTGCCATCGGTGCTTCCTACGCCGGCAAATGCGCCGTCACCGTCACCTCGGGTCCGGGCTATTCGCTCAAGCAGGAAGGCATCGGGCTTGCGGTGATGGGCGAAATTCCGCTGGTCGTCATCAATGTCCAGCGCGGCGGTCCCAGTACCGGTCAGCCGACCAAGGTCGAGCAAGGCGATATGTTGACCGCGATCTTCGGCAGCCACGGCGACGCGCCGAAGGTGGTGATTGCGCCGGCGACCATCGAGGACTGCTTCTATTCCGTGATTACCGCACGCAAGATCGCCGAAACTTTCAACATGGTGGTGGTCGTACTTTCCGACACTAGCCTTGCCTCCTCGCAGCAGGCGTTCCCGCGGCCGCAATTCAGCGAAGCCTGGCTGGCGCCGCCGATCGATCAGAGCGAAATCCCGGCGGGGCTCAAGCCCTACGACTGGAACGAGAAGACAGGCCTCGCGCGCCGCTTCATTCCGGGTCAGCCCGGCGGCATGCACACGTTGACCGGTCTGGCGCATGACCGTCTGAGCCATGTGGCCTACGACCCCGACAGCAACGAAATCGGCATGCGCGCGCGCAGCCTCAAGCTTGCGGCGCTCCAGCGCACCTTAAAAACGCCGCCGGTTTTTGGCGCCGACAAAGGCGACCTGCTGGTCATCGGCTGGGGCAGTACCAAGGGCGCGATCGAGGAGGCGGTGGAACGGCAACGTGAACAGGGCCGCAAGGTCTCCTCGCTGCATCTCACGTTCCTGCAGCCGATGGCGCCGGGCATCAAGGAGATCATGCAGAAGTTCAAGAAGATCATCACCATCGAAGGCAATTGGAGCGATGACCCGAAAGACGAAATAATCGACGAAAGCAACCGCCGCCACTCGGCGCTGGCGACGCTGCTGCGCTCGCGTTACCTCATCGACGTGGATAGCTGGAGCGAAGTGCGCGGCCAGCCGATCAAACCGGCGACGATTGAGCGCGTCATCCTCGAAAAACTGAAGCAGAAATAGGCGCAATCATGACCATCCATGCCACCGAATGCCTCCTGCGGCTGCACGATCAGCACCACGAGCTCGAGGACTATCAGAGCGGCGTTCCGCGCTGGTGCACCGGCTGCGGCGACAACGCCATCCTGGCCGCGGTGCAGAGGCTGTGCCGCGATGAGGAGCTGCGCCCGGAGAAAACCATGTTTGTCTCCGGCATCGGCTGTTCCAGCCGTTTCCCGCACTACATGAAGACCTACGGGTTCCACGGTATTCACGGCCGCGCGCTGCCGGTGGCCGAAGGCATCAAGATGGCGCGGCCCGATCTGAACGTGTTCGTCAACACCGGCGACGGCGACTGCTGCAGCATCGGCGCGGCGCATTGGATTCACGCCATCCGCTACAACATGAACATGACGGTGATGCTGCACGACAACCAGATCTACGGTTTGACCAAGATGCAGGCGTCGCCGACCTCGCCGCGTGGTCTGAAGAGCAACACGACCCCGCGCGGCGCCTATCTCGAGGGGCTCAATCCTTTGACGGTGACGCTCGGCGTGCAGAACGTATCCTTCGTCGCGCAGGCGGTCGACTGGGTACCGGAGGTGCTCTACGACATCATCCGGGCGGCCTACCACCACAAGGGTTTGTCGTTCGTGCGCATCCTGCAGCGTTGCCCCGAATGGCTGCCGAAAATGCTCGACCCCTGGGTGCACGACCCGCTCAAAGTCAAGCTGCTCCACCACAAAAACGGCGTGACGCTGAGTCCGAACATTTCCAAGGTGTACCGGACCCAGGAAGAGCACGATCCGTCGAATATCAATCGGGCACGCGAGATCGCTTCGTCCGCGGATCCGATCCCCGTCGGCATCCTGTATCACAACCCGGAAGTGCCCTGTTACGAAGAGCTTCGCGATGCCGGGCAGCGGCGCTCGACACGTTTCATCAAGACAGGCTTTGAAGCGGAACTCGATAAATTCACCGTCTGGCCGCAAGACGCGACCGACATAGCGCGGCCAACGGCCTGAGGACGCGGCGGGTGCAGACGAAAATGACCAAGGCGATTTCAGCATGCTAGCAGAACATCAAGCCCACATTGCGTTTCATCTCATCGGCCGGATGCCCCAGGGCGAGGGCGATACGCTGACCCGTAGCGAACTGCGGCCCGCGTTGCTTGCCGGCTATCGCGATCTCACAGCGCTGCGCTACGATTTTCCGCTCGTGCTTATGAGCAAGGGTCGCGACCAACCGGTGCAATCGCTGTCGGCTCTGTTCGACGGGGCGCTGAAAGAAATCGCGGCGAACGATGATGGCGAACGCTTGCGCAAGCATGCCGGCCGGCTAGAACGGGAAATTCGCAAGCTGATCGCGGAAGGCGCCAGCGGGACGCTGTCGACACTGTGCGTCCTCGGCGCCGAGCGCATCGAGGTGAAAAACGACGAGTCCTTGGCGAAAAGCCTGAAAAAACTGCGCGGCGCGCTCAAAGCCGATGGCAAGGTGATCGGCTGTGACGAGGCAATGCCGTTCCGACTGTTTCAGCACGCCTGGCAGGTCTTGCAGGAGCAGAAGGCCCAGAAATTCCACGCCGAAATCAACAAACTGATCATGAAACTGTCCGACATCCTGAGCGCGGATTTCGGCCACTCAAAGGAGGGCATGAGCGCGGACCGGCTGCAAGCCTCGATCGGCGCGGCTCACCGTGGCACGTTCGATTTCGCCGCGATGTCGCGCTTGCTGACCGATGCGACGGTCAATGTGCCGATGCCGGAAACCCGCCGCCAACGAGTCCGCGGGCTGCTGGCGACGCTGCGGACCCAGCGCTTTTTCCCGCCTGACGCCGATAATGACAAATGGATCGGTGTCGCCGAGCCGTATTCTTTCATGTTCGAAAGCTGCTCCGAGGCGGTCGCGGCCTATCGTGAGCGGCTGCCGAAGATGACCGAACTGGCCAAGGCGGTCGCGGTCGCCAAACTGGAAACCGACGGGGAGTACAGCGAAACGCGGCACGATGCCTTCTTCGCGAGCTTCGGCGACAACGGTCTCGATGCCGACGATATCGCCATGTTTCCCGACTATCTGATTTGCCTGCGCGCCGCCGACTTCCGCGCGGCGGAGTTGGATTTGATCTTGCGCGCGTTCGTCGGAGGCATGCCGGCGAAACTCGTGGTGCAGACCGACGATCTGCTCGAGCAATCGCCGATCAGGGACGAATTCCTTGTGGCCGGGCTACGCAGCCGGCAATTTGCCGGGACCGCGATCGGATTCGGCGCTTCGTTTGTGTTGCAGGCGAGCAGCTCCAACTTGGTCCAATTGCGTGAACAGATGCTGCGCGGGCTGGCCTATCGCGGGCCGGCTCTGTTCAGTGTCTTCTCGGGCGCGAATGGCGGTAATCTTCCGCCGTACCTTGCGGCCGCGGCGGCCGCGGAATCGCGGGCGTTCCCGGCTTTCACCTACGACCCATCGGCGGGGCCGGATTGGGCGTCGCGATTTTCGCTTGCCGGCAACAGCCAGGTCGATGTCGATTGGCCGTCACAGCGGTTCGACTATGAAGACGCCGCGCAGCAGCTGGTATCGGAAACCGTCGCCTTCACGCTGGTCGATTTCGCGGCGACCGATCCGCGCTGTGGCAAATATTTTGCCCAGGTTCCGCGCGCAAAATGGACCGACGATTTGTTACCGGTATCCGGATTCCTCACGCGCCAACCCAAGGACGTGACCGAGAAGGTGCCGTGCCTCTTGATGGTCGACCGCGACAACGGGCTGCAAAAAGTAATCGTCAACGATGCGCTGGTGCGCGAAGCGCGGCGTTGCGTCGAGGCTTGGCGCAGTCTGCAGGAACTCGGCGGCGTACATAATTCGCATGCCGCCAGGCTGGTCGAGCAGGAAAAGAAAATCTGGGTTGAGCAAACGCGTCCGGCAGCCGAGCCGAGGCCGGCTGGTGCGGTAACTGCCGAAGCAGCAGCCGCGCCGGCGTCAGTCGCGGCGGCGGCGGCTGCCGTCGCCGAAGCGGTGCCCGAGCGATCGCCAGACGAGCCCTATATCGAGACGGCCCGCTGCACGAGCTGCAATGAATGCACGCAGATCAACGACAAGATGTTTGCCTATGACGCGAACAAACAGGCCTTCGTTGCAAACCCGGACGCGGGGACCTATCGGCAACTGGTGGAAGCGGCAGAGAGCTGCCAGGTCTCCATCATCCATCCCGGAAAGCCGCGAAATCCCAAAGAGCCCGGGCTCGACGAACTTAAGGCACGGGCCGAATCCTTCCTGTAGACCTGCGGCTATTCCTTGATCGCTCCGGTCATCGCCGAGACGTAGTGCTCGACGAAGAATGCATAGAGTATGACCAGCGGCAGCGACCCGACCAGCGCGCCGGCCATCAGCGAACCCCAGTGGTAGATATCGCCGTCGACGAACGCGTTGACGATAGCGACGGGGACGGTCTTGTTCTGCTCGGACGTCAGGAACGTCAGCGCGTAAATAAATTCATTCCAGCATAGCGTGAAACAGAAAATAAAGGCCGAAATCAAGCCGGGAATAGAAAGCGGCAGCACGATCTTGGTCAAAATCTGCCAGCGGCTGGCGCCGTCGATCAAGGCGCATTCCTCCAGCTCGAAGGGGATGGTCTTGAAATAGCCCATCAATAGCCAGGTCGAGAAAGGAATTAGAATAGTGGGATAAGTGAGAATCAGCGCGTAGGGCGTGTCGAACAGCCCGTATTGGTAAACGACCGTGGCGAGCGGAATGAACAGAATCGAGGGCGGCACCAGATAGGCGAGGAAGATCGTGCCGCCGATCCAGTTCGCGCCACGATAGCGCAACCGGACGATCGCATAGGCCGCGAGCACGCTGGCGACGATGGAGAGCGCTGTCGAGCAGATCGCGACATACATCGTGTTCCAAAGCCACAAGGGATAATAGCTGTCGAACAGCAGCTTATGGATATGCTTGAACGTAGGGTTCCACGTCCAGAATGGATTGAAGGTATTGAGATCGATCAGTTGGGCGTCGGGTTTGATCGCGGTGAGCGCCATCCAGTAGAACGGGAACAGCAGCACAACCAAGATGATCGACAGCGGCAAATAAAGCGTGACCAGCCGCCGCGGCAGCGATTCGAGATAACTCATACCCTCGCTGTGATCCGCGGTCGTGGCGGAGAACATCACCTTCGGATTGGCGAGCTTACTAGCGAGCCTAGAAAGGGAAGTCTCAGTCATTGGCCTCGCCTTGCTGCCATTTGCGTCGCTGCAGGCCAAACCAGGACATCGTGATGGCGGCGAGCAGGAACGGGATCATTGCATTCGAGATCGCGGCGCCCTCGCCCAGCGAACCGCCGAGAATCGCGCGCTGATAGGACAATGTTGCCATCAAATGCGTGGCGTTGACTGGCCCACCGCGCGTCATCGCCCAGATCAGTTGAAAATCGGTGAACGTGAACAGCACCGAGAACGTCATCACGACTGCGATGATCGGCGTCAGCAGTGGATAGGTGATGTGGCGGAAACGCTGCCAGGAGGTGGCGCCATCGAGCGTAGCCGCTTCATAGAGCGAGGGCGACACCGTCTGCAGGCCGGCCAACAAGGTAATGGCGACGAACGGAACACCGCGCCAGATGTTGGCGAATATGACGCTGAACCGCGCCCAGTTGGCGTCGCCGAGAAAATTGATGTTCTGGGTGATCGCCCCGAGCTTTATCAACGACCACGAGATGATCGAGAACTGCGCGTCGAAGATCCACCAGAACGCCAGCGCCGACAACACCGTGGGCACGATGAACGGGATCAGCACCAGCGCGCGCAGCACGGCCTTGAATGGCATATTTTCGTTGAGCAGCAGCGCTAGATAGAGGCCGATGGCGAATTTGATCGTGCTTGCCACTATCGTATAGAGCAGCGTGTTGAACACCGACAGCCAGAAGACCGCATCGCCCCACAGCCACTCGTAGTTCTCCAGGCCGATGAATTCACCGGCTCGGCCAATTTTTGCGTCTGTGAACGAAATCCAGATGCCGAGGCCGAGCGGGTAGGCGAGGAAGAGGATCAGGAACGCCATGGCTGGCAGCATGAACCAGAAGCCGAGCCAGTCGCGGTGAACTTTCAGCCGCTCCCACGCAGAAACGTCGTCGGTTGGTCGGCTTCTGGATGCAAGCGCGACGTCAGCCATCAATCACCCGGTCAATATGTAGTCTCTCCCTTCAGGGAGAGAAGTAAGAGGCGGGCGGCACCTTGCGCACCGCCCGCCTGCTTCTTACGAGCGATAGATACGCTTCGCCTGCCGCTCCGCCGCGGCCATCGAGCCTTTTAAGTCATCGCGGCCGGTGCAGTAGTTGGCGAACATGTCGAGCACCACGAAATCGGCGAGCGCCGCCGCCGCCTTTTCTCCGACTGAGCCAAGCCCGCCCGCCGTGAGCGTACGCTCGGCGACGTCGCGAAATACAGTAAGCTTTGGATCCGAGGTCCAGATCGGATTTTTCTCGTAGTATCTCAGTCCCGGTGTGAGATAACCCACCGACTTTTCGACCCACGGGTCGAGCTGGGCGGCTTCCATCATGAAGGCGATGAAGGCTTTGCTAGCTTGCGGGAACTTGGAGTATTTCATGATCATGATGGGGTAGCAGATGTGGAACTCGGTCGGCTTACCGATCGGACCGATCGGCCAATACGCGTGGTCGATGTCGTCGGCCATTTCCATCTTCTGCGCCTTGGCGGCTGCGTAGATGGAGCAGCCGTTACCGGTCCAGTAACACTCGCCGGCGAGGAAGGCCTTGTTGTTGGAGGAATCGTTCCACGACGCCGTGCCTGGAAGGAAGGTCTCGGAGAGTTGCTTGGCGTATTCCAGCGCCTTCGCGGTCTCGGGTGAATTGAGGATGACCTTGTCCTTGGCGTCGACCAGATTGCCGCCAAAAGTCCACAGGCACCAATGCACCCAGGCATTGCCGTCGCCAGAGGCGTGGCCGAGTGCCATGCCGCCCGGCGTGCCTTGCGCCTTCATCGCCTTGGCGTAGGCGAGGAACTCGTCGGTGGTCTTCGGAAATGCCTTGAAGCCGGCCTTCTCGCTCGCTGTCCTGCGGTAGTTCTGCATGTTGCCATTATAGGCGACCGGTATGTCGATCCATTTGTTGCCGCTCTTACCGTAGGCGACCGCCGAAGGCACCCAGCCGCCATATTTCTTGCCGAGATAGTCGGCAATATCGGTGACATCGACCACTTTATCGGGAAACAGATGCGGCAATGAATAGAGTCCCCAGAACATGTCCGGGCCAGAATTGATGTTGGCGGCCACCGAGGCCTTGGGCTGAACGTCATCGAGCGATTCGTTAACGACGGAGACGTTCACGCCGGTTGCCTTGGTGAAGTTGGCAACGAGTGCCATGAACGCGTCTTCTTCCGCCTGGATAAACCGCTTCCAGCGCAGCAGCGTGATCTTGGCCCCCTTCTCGGGCTTCCACTGTGCGGCTTGCGCCCAGGCTTTCGTCCAATCGAGCAGCGCCGGGCCGGTCAGTGCACCGGCCGCGGCAAGCACGGTCCCTCCTTGAACCATGGAGCGGCGAGTAAAGTCAGTCATGACGTAACCTCCTTATGGATTTAGATTTTCAGTTTTTCAGTCTCTTTCCCGTCGCCTCATCGAACAGATGAACGAGGCGCGGATCGGGTTTGAGCCGGATCTTGTCGCCAGGCCTGAATTGGTATCGTTCGCGAAACACCGCGATGATTTCCTTGCCGCCGAGTTTGGCGATGACCTGGGTTTCCGAACCGGTCGGCTCGACGACCTGCACTTCCGCTTCGGCGCCTTCGTCGGCGATGACGAAATGCTCAGGGCGGATGCCGTAAACCGCCGGCTGCCCGTCGGAGCCACTGGGCGCTGAAGAAACCGGCAGCCGTACGCCGCCCGGCCCCTCGAACTCGGCCTTGCCGTTGAGCCGCAACCGGCCTTTCAGGCAATTCATTGCCGGCGAGCCGATGAAGCCGGCGACGAACAGATTGTTCGGCCGGTCGTAAAGCTCGAGCGGGTCGCCGATCTGCTCGACGATGCCGTCGTGCATCACCACGATCTTGTCGGCCATGGTCATGGCCTCGATCTGGTCGTGCGTGACGTAGACCGTCGTCGTCTTCAGGCGCTGATGCAGTTCCTTGATCTCGGTGCGCATCTGCACGCGCAGCTTGGCGTCGAGGTTCGACAGCGGCTCGTCGAAAAGAAACACCTGCGGATCGCGCACGATGGCGCGGCCCATGGCGACGCGCTGGCGCTGGCCGCCGGAGAGCTGGCGCGGATAACGGTCGAGCAGCGGCGTCAGCCCGAGAATCTCTGCCGCGCGCTTGATGCCGGCTTCGATTTCCTCCTTCGGCGCGTTGCGCAACTTGAGCGAGAAGCCCATGTTGGCGGCGACCGTCATGTGCGGATACAGCGCGTAGTTCTGGAACACCATGGCGATGTCGCGCTCTTTCGGCGGCGCGTTGTTGACCACGCGGTCGCCGATAGAGATCTCGCCGGCGGTGATGTTTTCGAGCCCCGCGATCATGCGCAGCAGGGTCGATTTGCCGCAGCCGGAGGGGCCGACCAGCACGACAAACTCGCCGTCATTGATTGAGATGGTTACGCCGTGAATGACTTCGGTCGCGCCGAAGGCCTTGCGAACGTCACGAATTCCTACCGACGCCATTTCAACCGTCTCCCCCGCCGGACCGTTTGCGGCATGTGTCTGCCGATTGGCCCAGCAGCGCCATTGTCGGTCATATCATCATATGACTCAAGGCCGCTGCTGGCGCTGCGACGCCACAACGGCCTTTGCGCGCCTTAAATCGTCATGCCGCCGTCGATCTGGAAGGTCTGCCCGGTGTAGTAGCTGGAATTCGTCCGAGGCGAGGAAGACTGCGCCGGCGGCGATTTCCTCAGGCGTGCCAAGGCGGCCGATCGGCTGGCGGTCGATAAAGTCCTGGCGCACTGCGTCGAGCGACTTGCCGGTCTTCTTCGCATTCGTATCGATGCGCTGATCGAGCGAGGGCGACTGGATGGTGCCGGGGCAGATCGCGTTGGCGCGGATGCCCTGGCGGATAAAATCGGCGGCCACCGCCTTGGTCAGGCCGATGATCGCCGCCTTGCTGGCGCCGTAGGCGTAGCGTTTCGGCAGGCCGCGCAACGAGGAAGCGACCGAGGCGATGTTGATGATCGAGCCGCCGCCGTTCTTCAGCATCGCCGGCACGAAGGCGCGCAAGATGCGATGCATCGACTTGACGTTGACGTCGAAGGAGAAGTCCCAATCCTGTTCGGAGCAATCGAGCAGGCTGCCCTGATGGACGTAGCCGGCGCAGTTGGCGAGCACGTTGGGCGTGCCGAACTCCTTGATGACCTTCTTTGCCAGCGCATTGACCGCTTCGGTCGAGCGCACGTCGAGCGGGAAAACCTTGGCCTTCTTCAGCCCCTTGAGCTTGCCGGCGTCAAGGTCGGTGGCGATCACGGTCGCGCCTTCGGCGATGAAGGCCTCCGCGATCGCGCGCCCGATGCCCTGTCCTGCTGCGGTCAAAAACGCGATCTTGCCCTTCAATCGTCCGGCCATCGTCACATCCTCATCGTGATTGATTAGTGATTGTCGCGCGGCACGAATTTCTGCGCGACGCGCTGATACTTGACCGCCGGCTTGAGCACCATGCCGTCGGCGAGTTGATCGACCATGCCGCGCTGAATTTCTTGCCACGGCGTCTGGCTTGCCGGATATTTGTAGCCGCCGCGTTTCTGCAGGGCGGCTTTCCGCCGCGCGATCTCGGCCTTCGACACCAGAATATTCGCCGTACCCTTGTTGAGGTCGATGCGCACGCGGTCGTCAGTCTTCAGCAAAGCAAGTCCGCCGCCAACCGCCGCTTCCGGCGAGGCGTTGAGGATCGAAGGCGAACCCGAGGTGCCGGATTGGCGCCCGTCGCCGATGCAGGGCAACGCCGTGATGCCGCGTTTGATCAACTCAGCCGGCGGCTGCATGTTCACCACCTCGCAGGATCCGGGATAGCCGATCGGGCCGACGCCGCGAATGAACAGCAGTGTGTATTCGTCGATCTTCAGCTTCGGATCGTCAATGCGGTGGTGGTAATCTTCCGGCCCGTCGAAGACCACGGCGCGGCCTTCGAAGGCGTTCGGGTCCTTGCGGTTGGCGAGAAAGCGCTGGCGGAATTCCTCGGAGATCACACTGGTCTTCATAATCGCGGAGTTGAACAAGTTGCCCTTGAGCACTTTGAATCCCGCTTTCTTTCTCATCGGCTTCTTGTAGGTGTAGATGACGTCGGCATCCCGGATTTCCGCATTTTTGACGTTCTCGCCCATGGTCTTGCCGTTGATCGTCATCGCGTCGCTGTGGATGCGGCGAGCTTTGCGTAGTTCGTTCATCACCGCCGGCAGTCCGCCGGCGCGGAAATATTCCTCGCCTAGGTATTTGCCGGCCGGCTGCATGTTGACCAACAGCGGCACGTCGTAGCCGACCGTCTCCCAGTCCTCGATCGAAAGCTTGACGCCGACATGGCGGGCGATGGCGTTGATATGGATCGGCGCATTGGTCGAGCCGCCGATTGCCGAATTGGCAATGATCGTGTTTTCGAAGGCTTCGCGGGTGAGAATATCGGACGGTTTGAGATCCTCATGGACGATCTCCACCGCGCGCACCCCGGTCTCGTAGGCGATCTGTCCGCGCTCACGGTACGGCGCCGGGATGGCCCCGCAACCCGGCAGCGACATGCCGAGCGCTTCAGCCAGTGCGTTCATGGTCGAGGCCGTGCCCATGGTGTTGCAATGCCCCACCGAAGGTGCGCTTGCCGCGGCGATATTCATGAATTCGCTGTCGTCGATGCGGCCGGCGGCAAGCTCCTCGCGCGCCTTCCAGATCGCCATGCCGGAGCCACAGCGCTCGCCGTTCCACCATCCGTTGAGCATCGGCCCGCCCGACAGCACGATGGCCGGCGTGTTCACGGTTGCCGCCGCCATCAGACAGGCGGGCATCGTCTTGTCGCAGCCGGTCATCAGCACGACGCCGTCGAGCGGATAGCCGAAAAGCACCTCGACCAGGCTTAAATAGGCGAGATTGCGGTCGAGCGCGGCAGTCGGGCGCTTGCCGGTTTCCTGGATGGGATGACAGGGAAATTCAAAGGCGATGCCGCCCGCCGAGCGGATGCCCTCGCGCACGCGATGTGCGAGTTCCAGATGATGGCGGTTGCACGGCGAGAGGTCCGAGCCGGTCTGCGCGATGCCGATGATCGGCTTGCCGGACTGCAATTCCTCCCGCGTCAGCCCGTAGTTGAGGTAGCGCTCAAGATAGAGCGCGGTCATGCTTGGATTGTCGGGATTGTTCCACCAGAGTTGCGAGCGCAGCTTTCGCGTTTGCGATGAGGGCACCGCTTTTTTCACCATTCTTCGCTCCCTGGGCGTTTTTTCTATTGCCGCAAGCATGCGCCGGATGGCGCGATCAGCGCAAGAGCGGCGCGGCGATAGATGGATCGCGGACGAGCGCGGCGGCTATGGCAGGACGGACAATTTTACGATGCTGGTGCCGTGCCGCCCCTGGCTGTCACGCACGTCGATGCGCAACATGTGCGTGCCCGGAGGCACCTCGGCATCGCTCATGTCAATCCCGGCGGGCGTGATATGGCCCTTGAGCCGCGGAGTGAGATCGACTGACGGCGATTTGAGATAGGTAACCGTTACGGTGGCGGGGTCCACGGTCGTGTCATTATGGGCGATGAACTTGATTTCCAGCGGGAAGGGAGATTTCGCGCCCTTGCCGTGCGGATCGGGTGAAACCTGCTCGACGCGAGGGCCGCGCGTCAGGCCGCGCGTGTTCAGCGCCGCAAGGTCGGGCGGCGCGGGAAGGGCCCCCTCGGCCTGGGTGATCAGCACTTCGGCGGCAAGTGCGCGCGGCGCGGCGCCGCCAGCAAGGGCTGCGGCCGCAACGACGGCAATCGCGAAAGATCTGCGCATGAGCGTGTCGACCCGGACCATCGCCACCGTCGAAATTCTATTCAGCCGCTTCATGGCGATCAACCTCGCTTCTCGGATTTGGTTAGTGACCGGTGATGCCGAGGCTGCTGGCGACCGAAATCGCCGCCGAACTCAGCGCCATCGTCGCCGATACCAGCGCTTGCGCCCGTTTCAGGTTCTTTTCGAGCTGCGTCGGCTCGCCGCCGGCCATCCGGTTGGCGATCAATTGCGAGGCGCGCGCCACGATCGGGCTGCGCGGGCTGTCCGGCGCCACCGTCGCCGCGACGATCTGTCGCACCAGCGCGCCGGCGAAAAAGCCGAAGGCGATGCTGAGAACGTAATAGCCGAGTTCCCGCCACTCGCCGAGGTCGGTCGGCATGATCGGCGCCTGGTCGATCTGCGATACCACGACGAGCATGGCGAAGGTGGAGACAACGGCGACGATGATCCCGGCGGCGATATCCCACAGCATGTGACGCCCACCGTCGTCGCGAAACAGCAGGCCGAACAGGAGTGGAAGGCCGAACAGCGCCAGCCGCAGGTAGCCGAGGCGCAGATCGTACTGCACGACAATAAAATAATGCGCGGCGACCAGCGCGACGATGCACAGGATCGCATCGACGACGGGCGGTAGACTTGGGATCATCTGGATGGCGCGGCCGACCACGGGCGGCGGCGCGATGCGCGCCTGCGTGGAGGCAACAACCTTCGACTCCAGAGCCGGGTTGGCGATCTCGGCTTCGAGAGCCTCGATGCGCTTGCCCATTTCGTTCAGGCTCTTGAGCAGTGGCAGAATAATGAAGAAGTCGCGCTGGCAGTGTTTGCAGACGACCGCCTGATCGTTGATTTCTTCGGCGCAATAGGGGCACTTCATGTCGGCCTTCTGGCGCGCGACAGGCGCTATTCGTTCAACCCGGCGACGCTATCGCAAAGCGCGCGCGATTCTTCCGCCGCCGAATTTCTACAACCGAAGGTGCGCGCGCGGCCACTCAAAAGCGAGGATGGTAAACAGAGCCGGCGACCCCCATTGCCGGTTGCCCCCCGGCGGCCCAATTTTTCAGTGCTATTAAAGGGTTGCCGCGGGTCGGCAAAGGCGAAGGACGGTTCCGCCGGTAACCGCTCGCGCGCGACAGCATTTCATCGATTCCGATGATTTGCTATGAGTTGCGGCACGAGGTCGCGGCATGAATCACACGCAAAAAATCGCTTTCGTGGCGCTGGCATTCGCGTTCATCGGCGCTCAGCCGCTGCGCGCATTGACGATGGATGAAGCGAAGGAGCAGTGCCGCAACAGCGTCGGCCGCGCCTTCGTCCAGGGCTGCATGGCCGGAAACAAGGGCCTGCTCGAGCAGTGCCGCGCTCAGGCAAGCCCGAAGGTCCGCGAATGCGTGATGGCCGCGCTCAACAAGGCGAACGGCCGCGCCAACATCGCGGTCGAGGCGCCGAAGGAGCAGGGCCCGAGCGCCGATATCGCCAAGCAGGCCGAGGCGCTGCCGACCGCGTTCGTCGCCCCGCCGCGCACCATCACCGACATCACCACGCTGCTCGACGGCGAAAAGCCGGACCCGGCCAAGATCGCCGAGCTGCAAAAATCCGCCGCGCTCGAAGCGCCGGCCAAGGCGTCGCAAAGCGTGCTCGCACATTTCTATTACGACCGTGGCAATGCGCGCACGCGCCTGGGCGATCTCGCCGGCGCGATTGCCGACGGCGAGAAAGCCGTCGAGTTCGGTCATAAGGCCGGCGACATCAATCTGCTCGGCCGCCTCGAGCAATTCCTGGCATTGCAATATTCCGCCGCGGGCGATCCGAAAAAGGCGCTTGAGATCTTTCAGCGCCAAATGCAGGACACCAACAACGCGGGCGGCAAGGGCTACCTGTTCGGGGCTCACTTGCAAACGGCGAGGATACTGATCCAGATGGGCGACCTCGCGCAGGCCGAAGCCTATCTCAAGCGTAATCTCGATCTCATCCGCGAGGCGCGAACCAGCGGCATACCGAATTGGCGAGCTTTCTATGCGCAACGCGGCCAAGCGGCCGAGTCACAGGTCGAGCAGAACCGCGCCATCGTCTTCGAGGCGCGCGGTCAATACCGCGAAGCCGAGAAGTCGTACATGCTGGCGGAGCAGCGCATGCGCGCGGCCTTCAAGGGAATTTTGGAAGGCAAAAATCCGCCGCCAGAATCGCAACTGCGCTCCGTCGTCGACGGTCTCGTGCTCAACGCGGCGCAGATGAAGGCCAAGCAAGGCCGCCTCGCCGAGGCGGAAGCCGATTCCCGCCGCGCGCTGTTGTCGCGGCTGAAGGACAACGGCAAATACAACCCGCTGACGACGAAATACATCGTCGGTCTCGCCAATATCCTGGTCGATGAAGGTCGCTATGCCGAAGCCGAGACGCTGATGCGCACGGCGATCGACATCAACCGCACGGTCGGTGTCGCGGAGGATTTGCAGACGATCGTGCGCGAGCTGTCCAACCTGGCGCTGGTCCTCAACCTCCAGCACAAGCGCCAGGACGCTATCGCGGTCTATGCGCAGATCGACAAGGCGACCGCGAATTGGGATCCGCGCCGCCGCGAGGCGCTTGACCTTAATGGCTCGCGCATCAATTCGTACTACGCCGCCGGACAGGTCGACCGCGGCATCGCCTCGGCCGAGAAGTTGCTCCAGCGCGAAATCGCGCGCGTCGGCGAAAACAACTACGACACCGCGAATGCGCGCGCCATTCTTGCGACCGGCTACATGCGCGCCACGCGCGATGCCGACGCCATGCGCGAATTCCAGAAGGCCATTCCTGTCCTCACCGCGGGTGCACGCGCCGACGACGATGAATCGGGCTCGAAGGCGATGCGCAGCGAGCGTCTGCAAAACTACGTCGAGGCTTACATTGCCCTGCGTAACCGCGCGGCGGGCAACGCCGATGAAAGCACGGCGATCGAGACCTTCGCGCTTGCCGACTCGATCCGCGGCCAGTCGGTGCAGAAGGCGCTGGCCTCCTCGAGTGCGCGCGCGCAAATCAAGGACGCGGCGCTCGCCGAGCTCGTCCGCCAGGAACAGGACGTGAGCAAGCAGGTGGCGGCGCTGCTCGGCACCCTCAACAACGTGCTCGCGTTGCCGGCCGGCCAGCGTGACGACAACGGCGTTGCCGCGCTCAACGTCGGCATCAAGAACCTCAAGAGCGAGCGCGACAGGCTGCGCGGCGAGATCGCCAAGCGCTTTCCGAACTATGCCGCCCTGATCGATCCGAAGCCGCCGACGGTCGATGAAATCCGCGCCTCGCTCAAGCCGGGTGAGGCGCTGCTGTCGTTCTATTTCGGCCGCGAGCAAAGCTTCGTCTGGGCGGTGCCGCAAACCGGCAAGGTCGCCTTTGCCACCATACCGGCAACGTCAGGGCAGATTGCCAGCAAGATCGGCGAGCTGCGCAAGGCGCTGGAGCCGGACGCCGCGCTCATCTCGGACATTCCCCGCTTCGATCTGAAGCTCGCCTATGAGCTCTATAGTCTTTTGCTCAAGCCGGTGGAGGCGGGCTGGAAGGCGCAGAAGAGCCTGATCGTCGTCACCAACGGCGCGCTCGGCCTGTTGCCACTGTCGCTGCTGCCGACGGCGCCGGTCGCGGAGGACGAAAAGGAAAACGGCCTCTTGTTCTCCGGCTATCGCAATGTCGCCTGGCTCGCGCGCACGCACGCGGTCAGCATGGTGCCGTCGGCGGCGGCGCTGCGCACGTTGCGCGCCTTGCCGCCGGGTCCGGCGAGCCGCGATCCGTTCATCGGCTTCGGCGACCCCTATTTCAGCCCCGAGCAGGCCGCCGAAGCGGACGCCGAAAAAGACGCCAAGCCGGTGCAGGTTGCCTCCGCCGATCCCGCCGCCAACACTACCCGCGGCCTGCCGCTCAACCGGCGCTCGAGCCCGAAAATCGAAGGCGTCAGTAGCGCCGAACTGGCGCAATTGCCGCGGCTGCCCGACACCGCGGCCGAATTGACCTCGATCGCCAAGGCGCTGCGCATCGATCCCGACAAGACGCTGCACCTGGGCCGCGCTGCCAACGAGCAGGCGGTGGCGACGGCGGACCTCTCGCACTACCGCATCGTCGATTTCGCCACTCACGGGCTGGTGCCGGGCGAGCTCAACGGGCTCACCCAGCCGGCGCTGGCGCTGACCGCGCCGGCGGTCGCCAATGTCGCCGGCGACGGGCTCCTGACGGTGGAAAAGATCCTCGCGCTCAAGCTCGATGCCGACTGGGTCGTGCTGTCGGCCTGCAACACCGCGGCCGGCGCTGGCGCCGGCGCCGAAGCTGCCTCCGGATTAGGCCAGGCATTCTTCTACGCCGGGACGCGCACGATCCTGGTCACCAACTGGTCGGTGCATTCGGCTTCCGCGCGCATTCTAGTCAGTGACTTGTTCCGCCGCCAGGCGACCGATCCCGCGCTGACGCGGGCCGAGGCGTTGCGCCAAGCCATGATGGCGCTGCTCGATGGTAACGGCTTCAACGACGATAGCGGCAAGCTGCTGTTTAGCTACGGCCATCCGCTATTCTGGGCGCCTTACACCATCATCGGCGACGGCGGCTGAACGCCACACGCAAGACCGTTCAGGATTCGCGTAATGGACAAGCTTCGGATCAAGGCCGGGGCCGTACACATTCGACGCGCATTTTGGAGCGGCGGCGGCGCCGAAGACCTGCGCGGTGTTCAAGAAGCTGTTGCCCTACGACAACAAGATCATCCACGTGCGCTGGAGCGGCGAGGGCGTGTGGATCCCGCTTGGCGATCTTGATCTCGGCCTGACCTACGAGAACCACACCAGCTATCCGGCGCCGGGGCAGTTCGTCGTCCATCCCGGCGGCATCAGCGAGACCGAGATCCTGCTCGCCTCTGGCGGCGTGCGCTTTGCCAGCAAGGTCGGCCAGCTCGCCGGCAATCATTTCATTACGATCATGTCGGGGCTGGATAAATTATATGAGCTCGGCCGCTCGGTGCTTTACGAAGGCGCCAAGCCGATCCGCATTGAGGCGGCGTGACAATCAACTCTGTTCAGGGATTGCCCGCGGCTTGCAGGCGCAGCATGGCGGTGCGTGCTTCTTCGCGGAGAGCGATCATCGCGGCGTTATCATTGTCGACGAGTGCGACATTGGCGACCGTCACAACCGGCGACAGCGGCGCAAGCGCAGCCACGCCCGCGCCCGGTGTCGGAATCATCAATGCAAGGATACCAACGACGACGCTCAACAGCGGCGCGAATTTACGGCACAGATGCATGGCGACACGACTCCGAAAACATTCCGGCGACGCAGCGACTGTGACACAAAATTCGTACAAACACGTTGCGTAATCTATGAAATGTCGGTCAGCCGGATTCACCATCCGTTAGCCAAAGACTCGCGCGTGTGGCGCTTCAGCGCCCCTGATAGGCCGGCGTGCGCACGATCAGGCCGTCGAGCTTGTCGGTCACCTTGATCTGGCAGGACAAGCGCGATGTCGGCTTCACCTCGAAGGCGCCGTCAAGCATGTCTTCTTCCTCCGCCGACGGCGGCCCGACGATCGCGCTCCAGGCCTCGTCGACATGCACCATGCAGGTCGCGCAAGAGCAGCCGCCGCCGCATTCGGCGACGATCGAGGAAATGCCGTTGCGCAGGGCGGTCTCCATCACCGTCGAGTCGACTTCGGCTTCGACGGTATGCACCGCGCCATCATGTTCGATGTAGGTGATTTTTGGCACGCGGCTCAAGCCACCCCGAGTTTTTTCTGCAGGCTGGTGGAGGAGGTCGTGTACTGGAACACCAGCCGCTTCTCCGGATGCACGTAATGGTGCGCCTTCTGCGCCATCAGCGCCGCCTCGTGGAAGCCGGAAAGGATAAGCTTGAGCTTGCCCGGATACGTATTGATGTCGCCGATTGCGAAAATGCCCGGCACGTTGCTTTCGAAGGTGCCGGTATCCACCGGGATCAGTTCGTCCTTTAAATTGATGCCCCAGTTGGCCACCGGGCCGAGCTTCATGGTGAGCCCGAAGAACGGGAGCATGGCATCCAGTTCGACCCTGGACGTCGAACCGTCATTGCCCTTGATGCTGACGGCGGAAAGCTTTCCGTCGGCGCCTTCCAGCGCCGATACCTGGCCGATCTTGAGGTCCATTTTGCCGTCGGCAACGAGCGCGCGCATCTTGTTGACGCTGTCGGGCGCGCCGCGGAATTCGTCGCGCCGGTGCACCAGCGTCAGCCGCTTGGCGACTGGCTGCAGATTGAGCGTCCAGTCGAGCGCCGAGTTGCCGCCGCCGACGACGAGCAGCCGCTTGCCGCGGAAGTCGTCGATCTTGCGTACGGCGTAGAACACTGATTTCGCCTCGTACGGCTCAATGCCGGCGATCGGCGGGCGCTTGGGCTGGAATGAGCCGCCGCCGGCGGCAATCACTACCGCCTTGGCTTCGAAAATCTTGTCGCCGGTGGTAGTGACGCGGAATAGCGGATCGCCCACGTTCTCCAGCTTTGTTACCATCTCGCCGAGATGGAACGTAGGCTTGAACGGCTTGATCTGCTGCATCAGCGAGTTGGTCAGCGCTTGCCCGGTGACGTACGGGATGCCCGGGATGTCGTAGATCGGCTTTTCCGGATAAAGCTCGGCGCACTGGCCGCCGACCTTGTCGAGGATGTCGACCAGATGCGTCTTGATGTCGAGCAGGCCAAGCTCGAACACCGCGAACAAGCCGACCGGTCCAGCGCCGATAATCAACACATCGGTCTTGATGGTTTCGCTCATCCTCTATTTCTCCGGCATTCAGGCGCTGCGCCATGCAGGGGCATCGGGTCCGCGGACGAGGCGCAGCAGCTCGGCCACGGTCTGCTCCGGCGTCTTGCCGCTGGTGGTCAATGTCGCCTCGGCCTTGGCGTAAAGCGGCTCGCGGCTCTTGAGGATGGAAACGAGATCGTCCATGGCGCGGGTGCTGTTCGCCATCGGGCGCATATCGCCTTGCGCCATCACCCGCTGCATGTGTTCGTCCGGCTCGGCGCGAACCCAAACGGTGAAGCACGAGGCGAGCAGCAGTTCAAGCGTGCCCGGCTCGGTGACGATTGCGCCGCTGGTCGCCATAATAAAATGTTGCTGCTGTGCCAACACCGCTTCCAGCGCCTCGCGCTCGGCGCGGCGGAAGGTTTCCTGCCCGAACATCTCGAAGATTTCATTCAAGGTGGCGCCGCTGCGTCGCTCGACCTCGCGGTCGAGCTCGACGAATGGTACGCCGAGGCGTTCCGCCAGCATGGCGCCGAGGGTGGATTTGCCGCCGCCGCGCAACCCGATCAGCGCAATGCGCTTGCGCCGCGCGTTCTGGGACGGTTCGCTGAAGGTCTGCACCAGCAATTCACGCGCTTTTGAAAGGGTCGGTGCCGGCAGTCGCTCGAGGAACTGCGTGAGCAGCACCAGATCGAGCGTTGGCTCGGCGCCATCGTGCACGAGCTGCGTCACCGGCAGGCCAATGGCGCGGGCGATGCGCCGCAACAGCACAATCGAGCAATTGCCGACACCCGCCTCCAATTGCGCCAGATAGCGCTCCGAGACGCGCGCGTGTGTGGCCAGCGCCTTGCGCGACATGCCGCGCTGATTGCGGAGCCTGCGCACGCGCTCGCCCAGGCGGCGCAAATAGGCGTCGCTTTCGCCGCTCAGCGCGGGCTTAATCGGGGCAGGCTTCGCCAAAGGCGCATCGGTCGGCACGGTTGTCATCGTTTAACGGCTAACATGCAATATAATGCCAAGCAAGATTAGAAATTTTGGCTGTATTATAAATCGAACATTGTCGACGACCGGTATTAATGTTATTTCCGTGCATAATAATGCATGTCGCAAGCGAAACCATCGCGCAGCGGGTTAGTCAAAGGCGGAACATGCAAGCCATCGATTTCCAGACCGATCCCTCGCGCTATCGCCATTGGCGCATCGAGCGCGACGGCGAGGTTGCCTATCTGATCATGGACGTCGATCAGGCCGGCGGGCTTGGCGACTACGAGCTCAAGCTCAATTCCTACGACCTCGGCGTCGACATCGAACTCAACGACGCGGTGCAGAGGCTGCGTTTCGAGCATCCTGAGGTGCGCTGTGTCGTTATCAAGTCCGGCAAGGACAATGTGTTCTGCGCCGGCGCCAATATCCGGATGCTGGGCAAATCCACGCATCAGCAGAAGGTGAATTTCTGCAAGTTTACCAACGAGACGCGTTTTGCAATTGAGGACGCCAGCGAGAATTCAAGGCAGACCTATATCTGCGCCATCAACGGCAATGCCGCCGGCGGCGGCTACGAGCTGGCGCTCGCCGCCGACCACATCATGCTGGTGGACGATCGCCGCTCTGCGGTGGCGCTGCCGGAGACGCCGCTGCTCGCGGTGCTGCCGGGTACCGGCGGGCTCACCCGCGTCACCGACAAGCGCAAAGTGCGGCGCGACCGCGCCGACGTGTTCTGCTCTATCGAAGAGGGGATACGCGGGACGAAAGCCGTTGAGTGGCGGCTGGTGGACGAGGTGGTGCCGAATTCCAAATGGAAAGATGCGGTTGCTGCGCGCGCGCATGAGATCGCCGCGAAGTCCGACCGGCCGCAAGACGGCAAGGGCATTGCGCTCACGCCGCTCGCGCGCAAGATCGAGGGCGACCGCGTTGCGTATTCGCATGTCGATATCGAGATCGACCGCACGCGTGGATTGGCGACTGTCTCCGTGCGCGGGCCGGCGCAAAGCGTTCCGCCCTCCATCGAAGCCGCGCATGCGTTAGGCGATAAATTCTGGCCGCTCATCGTCGCGCGCGAACTGGAAGACGCCATCCTGCATTTACGCGCCAACGAAGCCGCCATCGGCGTCGTCCTGCTGCGCACCGAAGGCGACGCGATGGCGGTGTTGGATTACGATGCGTTTCTGAGCCAATACGATGGTGACTGGTTGATGCGCGAAATCAGGCACTACCTCAAACGCACGCTCAAGCGCATCGATGTAACGCCGAAAAGCTTCATTGCGTTGATTGAACCCGGGTCCTGCTTTGCCGGCACGCTGGCAGAACTCGCTTTTGCCGCCGACCGGTCGTTTATGCTTGTTGGCACGCGCGAAGGCGACAACCGCGAACCAGCCGCAATCGTCCTCGGCCATGTCAATTTTGGTCTCTATCCGATGGGCAATGGTTTGACGCGGTTGCAGACGCGTTTTCTCGGCGAGCCCGGCACGCTGAAAACCGCGCAGAGCAAAATCGGTATTGCGCTGGAAGCCGAGGCGGCCGACGAACTCGGTCTTGTCACCGCGGCTTATGAGAGTTTCGACTGGGACGATGAATTGCGCGTCATGCTCGAGGAACGCACGAGCTTCTCGCCCGACGCCATGACCGGCATGGAAGCAAACCTGCGTTTCGCCGGCCCGGAAACGATGGAAACAAAGATCTTCGGCCGCCTGACGGCCTGGCAGAACTGGATCTTCCAGCGGCCGAACGCGATCGGCGAACAGGGCGCGCTCAAGCTCTACGGCTCGGGCGTTTCGCCGACCTTCAATAAGGAAAGGGTTTAGCCATGAACATCGCGCAAGTCGATTACGACGGCTTGATCCCGAACAATGTCGCGCTCGGCCAGGACGAGCGCGTCAAGCGCGCGCTGGAGAAATGGCACCCCGGCTACATTAACTGGTGGAACGACATGGGGCCGGAAGGGTTCCAGGAGTCGCTCGTTTACTTGCGCACCGCAATCAGCGTCGACCCCAAGGGCTGGGCCAAATTCGATTACGTGCGCATGCCGGACTACCGCTGGGGCGTCCTGTTGGCGCCGCAGATGGAAGGCCGAAAGGTCAATTTCGGCGCACACAAGGGCGAACCGGCCTGGCAGGACATCCCCGGCGAATATCGCGCCATGCTGCGCCGGCTGGTGGTGATCCAGGGCGATACCGAGCCGGCTTCGGTCGAGCAGCAACGTTACCTCGGCAAGACTGCGCCCTCGCTTTACGACATGCGCAATTTGTTCCAGGTGAACGTCGAGGAAGGCCGCCACCTTTGGGCCATGGTCTATCTGCTGCAGAAATATTTCGGCACCGACGGCCGCGAGGAAGCCGAAGCCCTGCTGCAGCGCCGTTCCGGCGATCCAGATACACCTCGCATGCTTGGCGCCTTCAACGAAAAGACGCCGGATTGGGTTTCGTTTTTCATGTTCACTTTTTTCACCGACCGCGACGGCAAGATGCAGCTTGAAGCACTGGCTCAATCGGGTTTCGATCCCTTGTCGCGCACCTGCCGTTTCATGCTGACGGAAGAAGCGCACCATATGTTCGTCGGCGAGACCGGCGTCACCCGTATCATTCAGCGCACCTGCGAGGCGATGAAAGCGGCCGGCATTGAGGATCCCTACGACATCGCCGCAGTGCGCAAGCTCGGCGTCATCGACTTGCCGACTATCCAGAAGAAGGCCAACCTGCATTTCTCGCTGACGCTCGATCTGTTCGGCAACGAGATATCGACCAACGCGGCGAACGCCTTCCACGCCGGCCTCAAGGGCCGCTACCGCGAGGACCGGCTCAAGGACGACCATCAGCTCGAAGGCGGCACCTATCCGGTGCTGCGCTTCGTCGACGGCAAGATCGAGAATGTCGATACCCCGGCGCTCTCAGCGTTGAACATGCGCCTGCGCGACGACTATGTCGGCGACTGCAACAATGGCGTTTCCCGCTGGAACAAGGTGATTTCCGACATCGGCATTCCTTTCCAGCTCAAGCTGCCGCACGTCGCCTTCCACCGCCATATCGGCGAGTTCTCGCGCACCAATGTCGATGTCGACGGCAATATCCTGTCGCCCGCCGAGTGGACCCATCGCCGCACCGAAATGCTGCCGTCGTCGTCCGACAAGGAATTCATCGAAAGCCTGATGCAGCCGCAATTCGAGCCGGCCAAGTTTGCCGGCTGGATCGCGCCGCCCAAGGTCGGCATCGACAACAAGCCGGGCGATTTTGAGTACGTGAAGATCGCGTAGCTAGCCAAAGCGCGCGATCACGTCTTTTGGAATTGACGACGTGGCGATCTTTAGCGGATCGCTCTTGTCGCGCACGGCCCAAATCCTTGTCTCGGCGCCATCCACCGCCAGTTCGCCGCCGGCCGTGAGCTTGTGCTCGATATCGAAGCTGGAGCGGCGGAACTCGCTCACCCGGGAAACCATTTCGATTTGGTCGCCGAATTTTACAGGCTTGAGAAAATTCGCTTTCGCATCGACCAGCGCGATACCGACGATACCGTAGGTGCGCGCGAGATCGTGCGCCTTCACGCCGAGCGCGGCCTCGAACAGCATCCAGGAGCTCACGTCGAACATCTCGAAGAAGCGCGGGTTGAATATGATTCCGGCGGGGTCGCAATCGCCCCATGCGACGGTCACATGCCGGCGAAGGATAAACGACGTCACGTTTGCCCCCTCGGCGTAGTCTTGGCGGCTTTGAGTTTCGGCTGGCGAGGGTTTGGCCAATCGACCACATCTTGCGACAGCAGTTCGACCCAAGACGTGCGCCGCCGCGCCTTCAGCGCCCGCGCTGGCGCGAGCGGCAGATGCGGTGATTTGTCGAGCGCCTCCAGCAGCCAGTCGAGGTCGTCCGCCGCAGTCACCCAACGGACGGGCTTGTAGCGCGTGAGGTTGAACGGCCGCGAATAGGCGAGCAGCGATTTCTTGCCGCCGTCGAGGCAATATTCATGCGCGTAGGACATCGCCAGCTCGCGTGGGCTCCGGTAGATCGGATCGCGCCAGCACAACACGGCGTGGTTGGTCTTGCTGATCGCGCCCCACAACCCTCGTTGCCTGAATAGCGCGAGGACGTGGTCCTGGTCGCTCGGCAGCGCGCGCATGTCCATCAGCCACGGTGGCTGTCCGTGAAAGGCAAAGACCGCGGCGGCAAATAGCGCGGCCTCGGCGCAATGGGCCGTGCGCGCCTTCAGCACTCGCTGCGGCGACATGGTGCTCTCTCCGTCGAGCTCGAAATTCGGCGGCAATCTGTCGAGGAAGGCCTGCACCTTCTGCGGCGTATCGAGCCGCGCAAAGGTGCGCCGCTCGGCGGGTGTCAGCAGCGCACGCAGCGCTTTGCGATAGGTGGAAAGGTCGATCATGCGGCTGGCGCCAATTTGCCGCGGGTAGCGCTGCTTGGCAACGCATATCACTGCGGATTGCAGGCCCGCGCCGCAAGTTAACAGACGCGCGGTGCGCCTATTCGTTTGTGAAATGGTTAACTGCGTTAACTATCGCGCCGGCGAAAAATACGGAGATCAGCGAAGATTGTAGCGGATCGGCACGACGACCGCGATCTCGGCGCCGGCAAGCTCCGGCGGCGGCGGCGGCAGCGGCGCCGCCCGCTCCAGCATGGCCAAAGTTTCGCCGTCGAGCAGGCTGGAGCCGGAACTACGCAGGATGTGCGCGTGATGCACGCCGCCGTGGCGGTCGATGCTGAAAGCGAGTTCGGCGACGCCGTGCTCGCCGCGCGCCTGCGCTTGCGCCGGGTAGCGCTTGTTGCGCTCGAGCGTCGCGACCAGCAGCGACTTCCAGCCCGGCAGCGCAGTGGGATCGCGCGATGAAGCGCCCGGCATCGGCGCCGCCGTGCGCTCAGCGCTCTGCTCGGCGCTCGACGGCGTGCTGGCTAGGCTCGCACGCAACTGCTGCGGCTTTTTCTCTTTTGGTTTTTCCATCGGCTTCGGCGGCGGGAGCACAGCCGTGAGCGGCTCGGCTTGCGGCTCCGGCGGCAGTTCGACCTTCTCCACCGGCTTGACTGGATCCGGTTCGGGCTCCGGCTCGGCTTCGCTCTGCTGTGGCCCGGGTGGCAATTCATTTGGCTTTGTTTCGGGCGCCACAGGGACCGGCGCGAGATCGATTGTGATGGCCGGCGCATTGGCGACGGAAGTGGCGCTCTCGTTCCAGTGCGCCAGCAGCGCCGCGGCGCCGGCGCCGTGCATGCAGAGCGCCAGTGCGAAGCAGGTGCTCCAGAGTGCGATCGATTTGCCGCGCCCGTTGCTCATTGCGGCTTCTCGGCTTCCAGCGCTACCAGCGCCACATGCAGATAGCCGGCGGCGCGCAGATCGTTCATCAACGTCATCAGGTCGCCGTAAGGCACCGTCTTGTCGGCGCGCAGAAACACGCGCTGCTCCTTGTCGCCGCTGGTCGCCTGATCGAGCCCGGCGGCGAGATCGGCGCGGTTGACCGCGTCGTTGTCGAGCATGACGCTCAGGTCGGATTTCAGCGTGAGGAATAACGGCTTGTCGGGGCGCGGCTGCCGCTCGGCATTGGCGGCCGGCAAGTTCACGGCGACATCCACCGTCGCCAGCGGCGCCGCGATCATGAAAATGATCAGCAGCACCAGGATCACGTCGATGAACGGCGTGACGTTGATCTCGTGCAGCTCATTGAGTGCTTCATCGCCGTGATCGAGACGCACGCCCATGAGCGATTACTCCGCTGCCGGCCGGCGGGCTTTGGCGTTGATCTGATCGTAGGCACCGCGGTCGAGATCGCGGCTGATGAGGCGCAGGATGTCGGCGGCGGCATCGGCATGCAGCGCACGATAGCCGGCAATCCAGCGTGAAAACAAATTGTACATCACCACCGCCGGAATAGCAGCCACCAGACCGAGCGCGGTCGCCAGCAGCGCCTCGGCGATGCCCGGCGCCACCACCGCGAGATTGGTGGTGTGCTGCCTGGAAATGCCGATGAAGCTGTTCATGATTCCCCACACCGTGCCGAACAGGCCGACGAAAGGCGCGGTGGCGCCGATGCTGGCGAGAATGCCGGTGCCACGGATCATGCGCCGTCCGGCGGCTGCTTCCAGCCGCTCCAGCCGCGAGGCGATCCGCTCCTTGACGCCGACGCGGCTCGATCGCGCCGGCAGACAGGCGCAATTCATCTTCGGCGGCGCGCAGCAACGCCGCGGCGCCGGCGTCGCCGTCGGGCAGCCGTTCGATGGCGTCGGCGAGCGACCGCGCTTGATCGAGCGCGTCGATTGCCCGGTGCAGGCGCCGCCGCGCCGCCAGCAGTTCGATCGCTTTGGCGAACCAGATGGTCCAGGTCAGCACCGAGGCGAAGGCGAGCCCGACCATCACCGCTTTGACCACGATGTCGGCGGACATGAACATGCCCCAAGGCGAGAAATTCTGCGGCAGAGTCAGGGCGGCGGTCCCGACAGGCACGCGGCGCTGTCTGGGCCAGAGCGATCGAAGTCAGAGCAACGATCAATCGAGGGCTGTGGCTAACGGCGCCGTTGCATTCGTAGGGCGTGCATCAGTCGGCCTGAACCTTACTCGCTCGCGTGGACGAGGGGCGGTGTCTGTCGCTTTACGAGCTTAATTTGACATCTCTGGTTCGCAGGTTCGCGGCCTGTGCTCCTCGTGACGATTTCTGGGAGCCGCGCGTCTGATCTGCCGATAAAGTTGCGCATTGAATTGGTAGTCGCCGCCATGAGCTTTCCAAGTTTCATCAACCGCGCCAAGGCGCGATAGACGATCATAGGTACCGAATATCCGAGACATCCTGTACGATAGGCGCCTAGTGGCCTGGCCCGTGCCGCCTGAGCAGTGTGATGAATTCTGCTCGACATCGTTTATCGATATCGAGGACGCATTTTGGTGCCGACGGTCGAATAGTTGCGTCATCGCGAGCTTTCGTGCGGAGAACCGCGCTGCTCAGATCTTTCTCGAAAGGCCAACGAAGAAACCGCGCCGCGGCCCATATTGCGGCGCGAACACGCCGATGCCGCTGCCATCCCGGATCAAGTAGACCTTGTCGAACACGTTGACGACGGCGAAGCGCGCGGTGAATTGGCCCGCATTGGGCACCATGAATTCACGCGAGACGCCGAGATTGACCTGCACGTAGCCCGGAACATGGTCGCCGTTGAAATCGCCGCTTCGCAAACCGCTGCCATAAATAAGATCGGCGCTGTAGCGCGTGCCGTTCCACAGATATGATGCGCCGGCGGACCCGGTCCAGATTTGCGCGTGATCGGTGGCGACCCAATGATCGGCGATGTAGGCGAGCTCGTCGGCGCCGAACAGATATTGGTCGGACACGATATTCTTCGCCAGTTGGCGCGCCCAGGCAATATTGCCGTAGGCTTTGAAATTGCCCATTGAATAAGTTGCGCTGAACTCGACGCCATAATTCACCGCCTTTCGTAATTGAACGCGTCGAGCACCAGGCCGGGGCCGAAGGTGCCGTCGTCGAGCAAATCCTTTGGCGATCTTGTAATAAGCATCGACGCCGACTTGCAGCGCCGGAGACACCATTTGCACGATGCCGGCATCGAAATAATGCGAGCGCTCGGGTAGCACCGGGTCCTGTTGCGTCGTGTCCGGCGGCACAAATGTCGGCACGAAAGCGGCGGCATTGACGGGACCGGACAACGCCTGCGGCGGCGGTGTGAAATAGCGGGCGTATCCGGCGTGGAAGGTCGTGCCGGCGAAGGGCTTGTAGACGAGATTGACGCGCGGGCTTAGCTGATTGGCGTCCACATATTGCCACATCTGGTCGAAACGCAGTCCGGCGTTAAGCGTGAGCTGATCGGTGATCCGCCATTCGTCCTGGACATAGAGGCCGGCGAGCCAGCCGAGCTTTTGTGTGCCGTCATCGATATTGTATGGGGCATCGATCGGATCGCCGGCGCCGCTAACCGGAAGCACGGTGGAAATATTGCTGACCCGCGTGTGCTCGCCGCTGACGGTAAAGCCGGCGCGTAGCGTGTGCGCATCGCCGAAGCGATAGGCGGCGTCGCCTTGCACGCCGCTGGCAATGCTTTCGCGATAGACGTTGCTGGCCTGCCCGTTGAACAGAACATCGCCCACGACGTCGGGCATGAAACGCAGCGTGCTGTAGCGCGTAAATGTGGCGAGTTGGCCGTCGAAGCCGTTGATCGAGCGCTGAGCGGCGACGACGAAAAAATTGTTCTGCTCGGCCTGCGTTTCATCGAGATTTGCCGAATCAAATGATGAGACACCGAAGGCCGATGCGACACAGTGCGTGCTGGTGGTATCACACGCGAAGGATTGCCCGGGATTGTTCGGAATTTGATAACGATTGGTCGTATTTCCGAAAATGGTGGCCACCCGCGTGAAATTATCAACCAGAGTCGAGGTGTAGCTGAAAAAATTGCCCTGGTAGGTACGGTCGTGAATCGCCTCCCTGCTCGACGTCGGGTTTTCGATGCCGAGATTGCTGGTGAAGCCGCGTCCGGCAAGGAAATATTCGGTTTGCCCGCTACGCCCCGCATAATCGAAACTTAGCGTCACCGTGTCGTGGCTGCCGCCGTAAATTCCAATGTTGCCACCTGGCACCAGCGCATCGCCGCTCTTGGTCTGGATCTCGACCACGCCGGCGGTGCGCAACCCGAATTGCGCCGGTAGCGCGCCGGTGATGACGGCAAGGCTGCCGATCAGCCCGGTATCGAACACATGTCCGAAGCCGGAAATGCCGTCTGGCAGCGTGATGCCATTGATGCGGTATTGGACGTTGCCGTGCTCGTTGCGTACATGCAGGTCGCCGGCGGCTGCCGAATCCTGCGACACGCCTGGCGCCTGCAACAGCACCTTCTCGATGGGGGTATTCGTGCCTTGCGGCATGCTTTCGATCGCCGCCCTATTGAGGTCGAACGAACTGGCGCCGAAACGCGGCGACAAACCGTCGCGCGTTTCGTCGAATTTCGTGTTCTTGGCGGCGACGGTGTTCGCCGGTTGGCTTGGCGATAATGTCGGACGCGGCGGGGCCGCGCGCTGCGCCTGCACGACGATTTCCGGCAGCACCTCCTGCGCCAGTGCTGCGCCTGCCGAAGCGGCCAGCAGCAAAAACAGAGTCACGGCCCGGAACGGGGCAGGAGCAAAACGCGCCGACATGCGGGAATCTCACAGAAAACAGCCGAACCCGGCTGTGTAATACTATAACATTACATCAGCGGGCCGTTGTCAATTGACTGGCTGCGCCGTGGGAGAACCGTCTTCCGGTGTTGTTGCGGGGACAAAAAAGAAAGCCGCCCCGCCGGGTCATCCCGGCAAGGCGGCTTTGTCATAGCGTTTTGGGCGCGGCGCGCCTAGTCGCGGTAGGAGACCTGACCCCCGTCCGAGTAACGCGATCCGCCGTAGCCGCAGTTGCAGTTCACGCCGCGCACGTTGTGGTACTCGTTCACGTACCGCACCGAGCCTCCGGCGTAGCGGTTCACCACCTCATTATGCACTTCTTCGCGGTATTTGTTGGTGGTGTTGACCTGGTGCAGCGTGATGTTGCGCACCACCGTATTGGTGCGATGCACGATGACCTCACGGTTGATCACCGGCCGCACGTGGACGATCAGCTGGTTTTCCTGGATGAGCCGTGTGCGGCGCAGGACGCGGGTCTGATCGACGTAACGCTGGTGCGTGACGACGCGCGGCGCCTCGCGGACATAACGATGCGAGGAATATTCGGAGTCCGGGCGTCGGCAATTGCAAACCGTGTCCCAGTGATAGCCGCCGGCGAGTACCGGCTCCGGCGCGACCCCCGCCAGTCCGAGGACAAGCAGCGCACCGTAAAACGCTTTGTATACATGTCGCATGGGTTAACGCCCCATTAACTTAGTAAGTGGTGCCACTGCCGATAGTTTTTCGGCTTTAACCATGTTTGTAAAGGACTAATTCCGCATGCATTGAGATGCCCGCGCGAAAACACGCGCGAGCCGATGGTGACGCGCAAAAGACTAGACGAAATGCCGCTTCAAGCCGTCCTATAATGGGACACCCCGTTAACCATGTCTTCACAGGGAAAGACCATTGCCCGACCGTCTCGCCGAAGCCCGCGCGGAGCTCGCGCTCGCCAACCGCATTGCCGCCAATGAAGGCGTGCTCGACACGTTCGGGCACGTCAGCATGCGCCATCCCAATAATCCCAATCGTTATTTTCTCTCGCGCTCGAGCGCGCCCGATATGGTGACGGTGCAGGGGCTGATCGAATACGACCTCGACTCGCGGCCGCTGCGCGATCCCGGCGTGCCGCAATATTCCGAGCGGGTGATCCACGGCGAAATCTACAAGGCGCGGCCGGATGTGATGTCGGTGTGTCATCACCATTCGCCATCCTTCATGCCTTTGTTGGCGACGCGTACCGACTACGTGCCGATCTTTGCGCTCGGCGCCATCGGCGGCAACAGGCCGCCGTTCTGGGATCAGCGCGACGCGTTCGGCGACACCGATTTGCTGGTCGTCAAGCCAGAGCATGGGGCCTCGCTGGCGCGGGCGCTGGGGCGGCATTGGATGGTGCTGATGAACCGGCACGGCGTGACCGCGGTTGGTATCAGCGTTCGTGACTGTGTGTTCCGGTGCATCACTTCGTGTCGAAACGCCGATTTTCAGGTGCGCGCCATGTCGATCGGAAGCCTCGATCCATTTTCGCCCGGTGAAATGGAACGCTGCTTCAAGATTATCGCCAACACGACCGGCCTGACGCGTTCATGGGATTACTGGGCGATGCGGGTAGCCAAAGCGACCGGCGCTCCAGCGCCCAGGAAAGCCACGCCGGCAAAGGCGAAGTCGCGCCGGCGGCGGCGCTAGATTTGGCCTTCCCTGGCCGGCAGGCGCCAGTATTGAATGCCGCCCATAAGGACATGTTCGCTGGAACAAAGAATAATACTGGGAGGAATCGGATGCGGAACTTTAAATCCACCGTCGCTGCGCTGGACCTGATTGTGCCGTTCGCGCTCTGCCGCTGCGCGGGCAGACCGTGCGCACGCTCATCGTCAACGCCGACGCGTTGAAGATCAAGCATGAAGCGATCTTGCGTTTCATGGACGCTTATCGCGAGGCGGTGGACTGGATGTATGCCGATCCCAAGGCAGTCGAGATGTATTCGCAGAAAATGCACAAGCCGGTCGAACTGCTCAACGAGTCGATGGAAAAGTACCGGCCGAAGGAAGCCTTGCAGATCAACGAATTTAAGGACCTCGACGGAGCCATCGCCGACGCGATGAAGCTTAAGTTCCTGGAGAAGCCGCCGACCAAGGAGCCGGTCGCCGAGCTGCTGCAGATTCCGCCGCGAAAGAGATAGCTGGCGCCGCATGAAATAAATGGGCCGCTGCGGAGCAGCGGCCCATCATTTCGAGAGCCGGTATCATTCGGCTCACATCTTCTTTTTCTTCATTGACTTCTTGGCCATTTTCGCCGGCTTGCACGCACCCGAAGACGATATTTTGGCGCCGTCCTTGTTGGCGTAGCAGGCGTTGAAGTAGGTGAACTTCATACTGCCCTTGGCGGCGCAAACGGGACTTTTCAACGTAAACCAGCAGGTCGGCGGCGGCGGTGGTGGTGGCGCGGCCATTTTCTTCTTGCCTTTCGCTTCACCCGAGCCGGCCGAACTGATCACGACCGCGGCAGTGGCCACGGCAATCAACGCAGCGTATCCGATTTTCTTCAGCGTCATGTTTTCCTCCCGGCTGATGACACGCGTCACAGTAGGAGGAGTGCGGTGACAGTTACAAGAAATTTGCGCGTCGGGTTCGAAAAATTATCTGAACGGATATTCAGAATGCTGCGCCGCATCCAAATGCGGCGCTTCAGCTAGTTCTGGTTTTTCGCCGCGGCGCTGACGGCGCCGATGATGGCCACGCGCCCCTTGTCGAGCGTTTCGCGCACCTTCTCCTCTTTGCCGATGGCGCCCATCTCGCGCTGACGCGCGACGGTTGCCTCTACCATCAGCGGATCGATGCCGAGTTCGCGCAAAGTTGCGGCCGATTCTTCCATCTCCGCCGCGCGGCGCTCGCCGTGGCTTGCCATGCGCTCGAGGTTGTATTCGGACATCTTCACCCAATCGAAGCTCGGATAATTGTTTTTCAGCGATGCCGTCACTTCGTCGAGGATGCCGGCGCGGGCGGCGGCCACGAAGCATTCGAACGTCAGCGCCTCGATGCCCTTGATCATCACGCTGCGGATCATCTTGATCGCCGCGGCGGCGCCGATATCGGGGCCGACCACCGAGGCGCGCATGTCGAGCTCGGCTAGCAGCGGCGCAATCGTTGCGGCGTAGGGGCCCGCCGTCAGCATCGGCGTCCGATGGCGTGCCGGGTGAATGGCGGCGACCACCGCCACGTCCACGTAGTGCGCCTTGTTGCCTAGCAGCATGGCGGTTTCCTGCTTGCGGCCGGGCGAAACGGAATTGATATCGAGATAATATGGATTGCCGGAAAGGTGCGGTTCGACCGAACATGCCGCTTCCACGCTTGAGGCCGCGGTCACCGCAGCGATGACAACGTCTGTCTCGGCGACAGCGTCGGCAGCGGATGTCGCGAGCCGCACCCCGAGCTTCTCGCCTGCCGCGCGCAGCTTCTCGCCTTCCAGTTTCGGAAACAGGATGTCCCAGGCGGCGATGCGCTCGATGCCGTCCTCGCGCAGGCCGGAGGCGATCGCTTGACCCGCCTCGCCGAAGCCGATGAATGAGAAGCGCGGCGTGTTGCGGAGGGTCATGCGGCTACTCCGCCGCGTCCGGCACCGTCGGCGTGCCGTGCGTGTGGAACGACTTGATGGTCTGCAGGCCCCAGGCCTGGCCTTTCTTGCGTTCCTCCTCGGTCCAGGTGATCGGCTTCCAGTCCGGCGCCAAGATCAGGTGCGCGCCGGCGTTCGCCACCTCGACGCGGTTGCCGCCGGGCTCGTAGACATAGAGGAAGAATGTCTGCTGGATCGCGTGCTTGTGCGGCCCGGTCTCGATGAACACACCGTTTTCAAGAAAGATGTCGGCGGCGAGCAGCACCTCTTCGCGCGAATTGAGCGCATAGGTGACGTGATGAAAGCGGCCGCGGGCTCCGGTTGCGTCGCGCGTATAGGCGAAATCGTAGGACTTGTTGGTCGCGGTCAGCCAGATGCCAGCCTCGCTGCCGTCGTTCATGACGATGCGCTCGGTGAGGCGGAAGCCGAGATAGTCCTCGAAAAATTTGCGGCAGCCGCTGATGTCGGCGGCGAGGCCATTCCAGTGATCGATGCGGCGCACATTGCAGCCGCGCGCAGGAAAGCGCTGCGCCTGGTTTTTCAGCGCCGGCTTCTCGCCCGGCGGCGGGTCGTACCATTCGGTGTCGTAGTAAAGCTCGATGACGTGGCCGTCCGGGTCCTTGCAGACGAAGCTCTTGCCGTGGCCGAGATCGCCATCGGTCCAGTCGACGTCGAAGCCGGAGCCTTTGAGCGCGGCGGCGCGCCGCTCCAGCGCCTGCGCCGAGCGCGTCCGGTAGGCGACGTGCTTCATGCCGTTGGTCTTCGACGCCGTAAGCTTGAGCGAATAGCGTTCGTAATCGTCGTAGCCGCGCAGATAGATGCTGTCGCCTTTTTCGCCGCTCTGGGTCATGCCCATCACGTCGATGAAAAAGCGCGCGCTCTTGTCAAAGCTCGGCGTCAGGATTTCGAGATGCCCGAGATGGGCAATATCCATGTTTGGTTCCGGCTGCACGGCTGCACTCTTCATTGGGTTGCATGGCTCTATTTAGGCCACGGCGGACGGTCCCGGTCAATTTGCTGAAGACGCGCGCGGCTGAGCGCTTTACGGCCCGCCTGAGCGGCTTTTCGTCATGTCATATTGTCTTTGTCATGAGCGCGCGCGACACTACCGCGCTTCAGCGAGCGGCCATCATGAGCGATCCCCCAATTTCACGCGGCTTTCGCGGGCGCGGACGCGGCGGGCAAAGCGCGCGAATCCCGCCTGGCCAGCATCTGGTGTTGGATTTTCCGGTGCTGTCGGCGGGCCCGACGCCGGAGCCTGATCTTTCCACCTGGCGCTTTGCGCTCGATGACGGCGCTTCCCCGGTCGCCCAATGGAGTTGGACCGAATTCAACGCGCTGCTGCAGACCGAGCTCAAGGTGGACATCCACTGCGTCACCACCTGGTCGAAGCTCGACACCAACTGGCGCGGCGTATTGATCGACACGTTGCTGGAGGCGGCGGGATTAGCTGAGCCGCCCGGCGCTTTCGTGCTGGCGCACTCCGACGGCGGCTACACTACTAACCTGCCGTCGGAAGATCTGCTCGACGGCAAGGCCATGATCGCGACGCATTACGACGGCGCCCCGCTCGATCCCGAGCACGGCGGGCCGGCGCGGCTCTTGGTGCCGCATCTCTATTTCTGGAAAAGCGCGAAATGGGTGCGCAAGCTGCAATTCCTCGACCACGACCAGCGCGGCTTCTGGGAGGAGCTCGGCTATCACAGCTACGGCGATCCGTGGCGCGAGCAGCGCTATGACGGCGACTGAACAATCAGCGAAGGTGACGCCACGCCTGCAATGGATGACGGCGCGGTCATGGAGGTGATCGAGGAGACGCAGCGCGTGCGCAGCCTCGTGCTCGATGTGCCGGCATGGCCCGGCCACCGCGCCGGCCAGCATGTCGATGTGCGGCTGACCGGTGAGGACGGCTATCAGGCGCAGCGCAGCTACTCCATCGCCTCTGCGCCGGAAGCGCCGCAGATTATGCTCACCGTCGAGCGCCTCGCCGAAGGCGAAGTGTCGTCCTATCTCGCCGGCGAGGTGCATGCCGGCGATGCCTTCGAAATGCGCGGACCGATCGGCGGTTATTTCGTCTGGACGACGGCGCTCGACGGCCCGCTGTTCCTCGTCGCCGGCGGTTCCGGCGTGGTGCCGCTGATGGCCATGCTGCGCCACCGCGCGGCGGCCGGCGGACGCGCGCCGGCGACCCTGCTTTATTCGTCGCGCAGTTTTGACGACATCATCTATCGCGCCGAACTCGAGCGGCTGGCGGAGCAGGGCGTCAAGGTCGTGCACACTTTGACGCGGGCGCAACCGCCGGGCTGGAGCGGATTTTCCCGGCGCATCGACCGGGCGATGCTGGAAGCTGTGGGCTTTGCGGTCGGCGAGCGCCCGCGCATCTTCGTCTGCGGGCCGACGCCGCTGGTCGAAGCCGCGGCGGGCACGTTGCGCGATATCGGCCACGAGCCGGGCCGGATCAAGACAGAGCGTTTTGGACCAACGGGGAGCTAGCCATGATCGACCAGCAAGACGGCGCCATGCCGCTCGACGGCAATGCCGAAGGCGGGTTGTTGGGCGAATTGTTCGCGCCCGACGTGACCGCGGCGGAGATCACCTGCGGCGGCTGCGGCGTCGTGGCGGCCCTTGGCGCGGTGCGCGTCTATGCCGCAACGATGGGCGCGGTGTTCCGCTGTGCCCATTGCGACACCGCGATGCTGCGCCTCACCCATACGCCCGCCGGCATGTTTCTGGACATGCGCGGCGCGCGGCGGCTATTCGTCGCGACCGCGGCCTGACCATATTCAAGCCGATTTGAACAAGTGATATGGCGAAGGCCGCTACCGCGAACTAAAGTCGCGTAAGCTGTCTAATAAAGGGGTTGGGTCATGATTTTGGGGATGTCGCTCGAAACATTCACTCTCGTCCATGTCATCATCACGCTGGTCGCGATCGTCACGGGCCTTGTCGTCATGTTCGGCATGCTCGGGTCGCACCGGCTGCCCGGCTGGACAGCGATTTTTCTGCTGTTAACGGTCCTCACCAGCGTGACCGGATTCCTGTTTCCCATTCACGGCTTCACCCCCGCGTTGGGCGTCGGGATCATCTCGAGCGTCCTGCTGTTGATCGCGCTTGTCACCCTCTACGGCAAGCATCTGGAAGGCGCGTCGCGCTGGATATATGTGACGACCGCGATTGCGTCGCTCTATCTCAACGGCTTCGTGCTGATCGTGCAGTCGTTCGAGAAGGTTCCATTCTTGAACGCGCATGCGCCGGAAGTGGGTCCGCCGTTTTCCGAGCCGGCAAACACGCATTTCATGATCGCGCAGGCCGTGGCGCTGGTGTTATTCGTGGTCGTCGGCGCGACTGCCGCGTTCAGGTTCAGGCCGACGATTCTGATGTGACGCCGGTCAGGGAAGCGGCTTGATCTGCATCACTTTCCAGCCGAGTTTTTTCAGCTCTCGTTGCGCCATTGGCGTCACCGAGCCGGTGGTGGCCGAGAATCGGATGATCGCCCGGATTGGCCTTCTTGAGCTGCGCCGCCGCCGTCGTGAAGGCGCGGTGCGGCACCTCGGTCCAGGCCAGGTCGTCGAGCGGAAAAACCGCGACCGCGGTGCCATCGCGGCGGATGGCGACCGGCTGCCCCGCGGCAACGACGAACGACGCAATGCCGCCGAGTGCTTCATTGCGCGCGGCCATCAGCACCGCGAGCCGGCGCTCATAAAACGCGATGTCGCGCGCGGTGCCTTCGGCCGTGGCGCTGTCGACGAAGGCGGCGCTGTTCTGCGCGCCGATCTTAGCCAAGGCGCGCGAAATGATCAGCAAGTCGGTGGGCGTATAATTCCGGTTTTCCAATAGGCGGTCGATCGATTTATCTGGCACGCCGAGCCCGTCCAACGTGCCACGTACCTCCACGATGACTTGCGCCGCAGTCTTGCTGCGCAAAGTGTCCTTGACGCCCTCGACGCTCGAGGCCGACGAGATGGCAAGGCCGACGCCGCCGGGGACCAGCGCCAGCCCGGCTTTCACCGGCAGACCGCCGCTGGCCATGGCGCCCGCCATCTGCTTGAGCCGCTCCGCAAGAGGCGGAAAGTCGGTATAGGGGTCGACGTTTAGTCCGACCGCAAGCTCACGCTGCATGTCGCTGACGCCGAGCAGGCTGTCGCCTAACGTGTCACGATCGGCGCGGCTGTTGTTGAGGCTGGCGCTGGCGCGGTCGAACATGTTGGCGACACCGCTGAACGAGCGGTTGATGGTATCGACCGGATTGGTGATAAGGTTGGCGCCGAATTTGAGTGGGGCGATGGCGGCGTTGCCGAACGCCTTGCCGAATTCGTCCGATTGCGACATTTTTTCCAGCGCGGTGATGGCGTCGAGCTCGCGCAGGCGCATCTTGGTGAACGCGACGCCATCGAACTGAAACGCTCCGTAGTTCGTTTCGACGTCGAAAATGCGCATCATGCCGTCGCTGCGCGCGCGCGGCTTGACCCGGTAATTGGGTCCGAGCACGGCGGGCCCGAGAAATTTCTCGGCGCCTTCGGTTTTCGGCGTCTCGGTCGAAGCCGCAAAGCCTGCCGAAAGAGGCACCACACATATCGCGGCGGCGGAAAACGCTAGGAGTATATGGCGTTGCATGGGGCTCCCTCGGGCTTTGCGTGCGGCCTCAAGGCTAACGGTTTTGCCGACGCGCGGCGAGGGCGAAATAATGGTGGCTATTTACCGGCGGCGTGGCTGCCTGCAATGCGGCCGAACACCGCGCCGCGCAGCACCGAGGTCGCCCCGGCGTAGGTCCCATAATAGAGGCCGATGGTCTCGCCGGCCGCGTAGAGACCGGGGATCGCCGCCCCGTCGGCATTGAGGACTTGGGCTTTGGTGTTCACCTTTAATCCGCCAAAGGTGAAGCAGGTACCGCAGATGATCGGGAAGGCGAGAAACGGCGATTTGTCGATCGGCCGGGCCCAATTCGATTTTTTCGGCGTGTAACCTGTCGCAGTCATCTGGCCGTCAAGTTCCAGCGGCTTGAACGCGCCTGGTGGGCAGGCGGCATTATAGGTTTCGATCGTCGCGGCAAGTTCGCGCGCATCGATGCCGAGCTTGCCAGCCAGTTCCGGCAGCGTCGCGGCCGCAATCGGCGGCCGGTCCGAGCGCACCGAGCGCTTCCAGTTGGGGACGTCGTCGATCTTTGCATCGAGAATGCAATAGGCGATGCCGTCCGGCTGCTCGAAAATGACCCGCGTGATCGCTTCGTATGTAGCGTCGACCGTGGCCGGCGCCTCGTCGATGAAGCGTTGCCCGTTCCTGTTGACAAGAATTCCGTAATTGAACACCAGCACCACCGGCTCGGTTGCGCCTGAGCGCGGATCGAGCGGCTCGGCGTGGAAACTGCCGTAGTCGCCGCAGGGGGCGGCGCCCACGGCGAGCGCCATGCGGATGCCTTCGCCCTTGTTGTAGTAGCCGCCGCGGGCCACCGGCCGGATGTAACGCGCGCGCGGCCCTAAATAATGCGTGAGCATTTCCGGATTGCCCTCGAAGCCGCCCGAGGCGAGCACGACCGCAGGCGCAGCGAACTCAATCGTATTGTGCCCCGGCCCGACGGCGGCGAGGCCGGCGACAGCGCCGTCTTTATTCTGCATCAGGGCGCGCGCGGTGGTGTGGTAGAAGAACTGCGCGCCATTCTTCTCGCACCAGCCGGCCAGTGCTTCGATCAGGGCGAGGCCGCCGCCGATCGGCGCCATGCGCGGCTGGCAGGCGGTGATGAAATAGGTCGGCAGAAAGTCGAATTTGACGCCGAAGCTTTTCAGCCAGGCAACCGTCGGCCCCACTGACGACGCAAATGTCGCGATCACGTCCGGGTCGGTGAAGCCGAGCGTCTTGACGATCCCCGGCCAGTTTTCCCAGTCGCGCGCGGTTTCCGCGATCAGCTCCGGGTCGAGATAGTGCCCGGCATTGCGGGCAAAATGCGCCTCGAAGTCGTCGGAGACCTCCGCCTCGCTCTTCATGCGCAGCAGCGCCTCGGTCCAGCGGGTATTGCCGCCGCGCTCTTCTTTCGTCGCGCGCTCGAGGATGGCGACGCGCGCGCCCGCCTGCAGCGCCGTCGCCGCCGCCGACAGTCCGGCAATGCCGCAGCCAACAACGATGACATCGAAGGTTTTGTTCAAGCTCTTGGCGTCAGACATTGCCCGGTTAAACTAGGTGGACTGCGCCGCAGTCAAGCCGTGGTCGGCTTCGGCTTTTGCCGCAGTGCGAAGAGACGGAAGGCTTCTCACAATGACCGACGTCACCACCCTTCGCATCGCCATCGGCGATTATCCGCATACGTTGCCGCTCAAGCGCGGCGAGATCACCTCGTCGTCGCTGAAACTGGATTTTATCGAGGTGAAACCCATGCACACGGCGTTCAAGCCGATGGTGCGTGAGCACGCCTATGACGCCTGCGAGATGGCGCTGGTCACATACTTGCAGGCCAAGGCCTACAACAAGGGCCTGACGCTGCTGCCGGCGGCGATGCTGGCGCGATTCCAGCACAACACCATGCTGTTCAATGCCGAACGCGGGAAAATCACCCCAGCGGATCTCGCCGGCCGGCGCATCGGCGTGCGCGCCTACAGCCAGACGACCGGCGCCTGGCTGCGCGGCATCCTGCAAAACGACTACGGGGTCGATATGCGCCGAGTGAGTTGGGTGACCTTCGAGGATGCCCACGTGGCGGAGGCGAAAGACCCGCCCGGCGTCATCCGCGCTGCGAGCGATCAGGACATCACGCAAATGCTGATCGGCGGCGAACTCGATGCGGCAATCTACGGCGCGGACATACCGAAAGGGGCGCGGCTGCAAAGCGTGATCCCCGATCCCGACGCTGCGGCAAAAGCCTGGTACGCCAAACACCAGTTGATGCCGGTCAATCACATGGTGGTGGTGACGGATCGCCTGGCGCGGTCAAACCCGATTGCGGTTGCCGAACTCTACCGGCTCCTGCAAGCGGGCAAAGAAGCGTCCAGGACCGCCGCCGAACCTCCGGCAAAAGGTCAGCCCGACATGGTGCCCTTCGGCAAAGAGGCCAATAGGCCTTGCCTCGAATTGCTGCTCTCCTACGCCGCTCAGCAAAGGCTGCTCCCCCGCCCGCTGGCTTTCGAAGAGTTGTGGTAGGCGTTCGCTGCAGCGCACACAATTCTGGCGAATAATCAGCCAAGCCCTGCCTAAAAATTAGACGCGGCCGTCTGGTCGAAAACTAGGCAATTCCAAGTTTGTGACATATACACGCATCAAATCAATGGATTATCGATTTTGTGAAGCCTTGGCACAAGCCTTGCGAACTCCGATCTGCGCGGAAAAGTCGCAAGGACGATCGCGCGCGTCAAACGCAGGGGACTTCGCTCATGTTCAAATCAATTCAGGCGGTCGCGACGCGACCGAATGCCCACCGGTGGCTCTCCGCCGCGGCGGGGTTGGCATTCGCGGCCACGGCGGCTCTACAGCCGGCCAAGGCCGCGGACACGATCAAGATCGGCATTCTCCATTCGCTTTCCGGCACCATGGCTATCAGCGAAACGACGCTGAAGGACGTGATGCTCATGCTGATCGACGAGCAGAACAAGAAAGGCGGTCTGCTCGGCAAGAAACTCGAAGCCGTCGTCGTCGATCCGGCCTCCAACTGGCCGCTGTTCGCCGAGAAGGCGCGCGAATTGATTTCCAAGGACAAGGTGGCCGTCGTGTTCGGCTGCTGGACCTCGGTGTCGCGCAAGTCGGTGCTGCCGGTGTTCAAGGAGCTCAACTCGATCCTCTTCTACCCCGTGCAATACGAGGGCGAAGAGAGCGAGCGCAACGTATTCTATACCGGCGCAGCTCCAAACCAGCAGGCCATTCCTGCCGTCGAATACCTGATGAGCAAGGAAGGCGGCGACGTGAAGCGCTGGGTGCTGGAAGGCACCGACTACGTCTATCCGCGCACCACCAACAAGATTCTCGAAGCCTTCCTCAAAGCAAAAGGGGTGAAGGACGAGGACATCATGATCAACTACACGCCATTCGGCTTCTCCGACTGGCAGACCGAAGTCTCCAAGATCAAGGCCTTCGGCTCGGCCGGCAAGAAGACGGCGGTGGTCTCCACCATCAACGGTGACGCCAATGTTCCATTCTACAAGGAACTCGGCAACCAGGGCATCAAGGCGACCGACATTCCCGTCGTGGCGTTCTCGGTCGGTGAAGAAGAACTCGCCGGTCTCGACACCAAGCCGCTGGTTGGTCATCTCGCCGCCTGGAACTACTTCGAATCGATCAAGACCCCGGCGAACGAGAAATTCATCAAGGAATGGCATGCCTTCACCAAGAATCCGAAACGCACCACCAACGACCCGATGGAAGCCCACTACATCGGCTTCAACATGTGGGTGAAGGCGGTGGAGAAGGTGAAGTCCACGGACCCCGACAAAGTGATCGACGCTCTGCCGGGCACCACGGCACCCAACCTGACGGGCGGCATTTCCACGCTGCTGCCGAACCACCACATCACCAAGCCGGTCTATATCGGCGAAATTCGCGCCGACGGTCAGTTCGATGTGGTTTGGAAGACCAAGGGTCTGGTCCCGGGCGACGCCTGGTCAGCCTATCTGCCTGGCTCCAAGGACTTCATGTCCGACTGGGTCAAGCTGAAATGCGGTCACTACAACAAGGTGACCAAGCAGTGCAGCGGCGCGTCGTGACGCCAGGGCGCCAGTCGCCAGGCTGACGACGAAAACGACGGAGGCGGCGGTGCCACCCGCCGCCTCCAAACCAACAAAAACGGTGCCGGGAACGCTTGCAATGCGTACATTCTACGATCGCATTTTCGCGCTCGTATTCTCCCTCGGTTTGCTTGCCGGCGCCGTGGGCCTGGCGCATGCCGATCCATACACCGATGCGCTGCCGGGCTTCACCGAAGGCTCGCTGAGCGACACCGGCGAGGCGATCGACAAGGTTATTTCCAGCGGTAATCCGCTGGCCGCGCCGCTGTTGCAGGCGGCGGAGGATGCGCGGCTGATGTTCAGCGCAGCGGAAAAGAAGGTCTTCATCAAGACCAAGGATGACAAGCTGCTCGATGCAGCCACCGGCAAGCCATATACCGCCAAGCCGCCCGAGGATATCGACACTGTCATCGTCAACAACCGGCTGCGAGGCGCTATCGACGCGGCGATCGGCAGCCTGACCCTGATGTCGGCCAATTCCAGCCAGCGCTACGACGCGGCGCAGGCGGTGTTCAAATCGCGCGACGCCAGCGCGTTGCCGGCTCTGGAGAAAGCGCTTGCCGCGGAAAAGGACGCGCGCGTGAAAAACGCGATGAACGAAGCGCGCGCCGCCATCATTCTCACAGACCCGAAATCGAGCGTCGCCGACAAAGTCGCCGCCATCGCCGTCATCCGCGACCGTGGCGACCAGGATGCGCTGGGCCTGCTCGACGGTTTGCCACCCAATCAGCCGGCGGATGTGCACGCGGCCGCTGCCGCCGCGCGCGCCAAGATCCAGCGCACGCTGGCGATCTGGAACACCGTACAGAATCTCTGGTACGGGCTTTCGCTCGGCTCGGTGCTGCTGCTGGCGGCGATCGGTCTCGCCATCACCTTCGGCGTCATGGGCGTCATCAATATGGCGCATGGCGAAATGGTGATGATCGGCGCCTATGCGACCTTCGTTGTGCAGCAGGTGATCCGTGCCTACGATCCGGCGCTGTTCGATTATTCCATGGTGATCGCGGTGCCGCTCGCCTTCATCGTCTCCGGCGCCGTCGGCGTCGTCGTTGAACGCACCATCATTCGCTTCCTCTACGGCCGGCCGCTGGAAACCCTGCTCGCCACCTGGGGCCTTTCGCTGGTGCTACAGCAGGCGGTGCGCACACTCTTCGGACCGACCAACAAAGACGTCGGCAATCCGTCGTGGATGAGCGGCGCCTTCCAGCTCGGGCAGATCACCATCACCTATAACCGGATGTGGATCATCGTTTTCACGCTGATTGTTTTCGCCGCGCTGTTGGCCATGCTGCGCTTCACCCGGCTCGGCCTGGAAATGCGCGCGGTGACGCAGAACCGGCGCATGGCGGCGGCCATGGGCATCCGCACCGCGCGCATCGACGCGCTCACCTTCGGGCTCGGTTCCGGCATCGCCGGTATCGCCGGCGTCGCGCTGTCGCAGATTGACAATGTCAGCCCCAACTTGGGACAGGGCTACATCATCGATCTCGTTCATGGTGGTAGTGTTTGGCGGCGTCGGTAATCTGTGGGGCACGCTGGTCGGCGCCGTCACACTCGGCATCGCCAATAAATTCCTCGAGCCCTTTGCCGGCGCCGTGCTCGGCAAGATTGCCATCCTGGTGTTCATTATTCTGTTCATCCAGAAGCGCCCGCGCGGCATGTTCGCGCTCAAAGGCAGGGCAGTTGAGGCATGAAGGCGTTTCCGCTCACCCGTTTACTCGACCGTGGAGCGGTTATTTTCCTGGTGCTGCTGGGCGCCTTCACCATCGCCATTCCGGTCATGAACCTGCTGGTGCCGGCGGGGTCGGCGCTGCACGTTTCCACCTACCTCGTCGCGCTGTTCGGCAAATACATTTGCTACGGCATCCTCGCGCTCTCCCTCGACCTGATCTGGGGCTATGCCGGCATTCTCTCGCTTGGCCACGGCGCGTTCTTTGCGCTCGGCGGCTACGCCATGGGCATGTATCTGATGCGCCAGATCGGCACCCGCGGCGTCTACGGCGACCCGGTGCTGCCGGATTTCATGGTGTTCCTGAACTGGCACTATCTGCCGGTCTACTGGTACGGCTTCCAGCACATCCTTTATGCAGCGTTCATGATCGTCGCCGTGCCTGGCGCGCTCGCCTTCGTGTTCGGCTGGTTTGCCTTCCGTTCCCGCGTCACCGGCGTCTATCTTTCGATCATCACGCAGGCGATGACCTACGCGCTGCTGCTCGGCTTCTTCCGCAACAATTTCGGCTTCGGCGGCAACAACGGCCTGACCGACTTTAAGGATATTCTCGGCTTCAACGTGCAATCGGAGCCGACCCGCAACGCGCTGCTGTTCCTCTCGTGCCTGACACTGGCGATCGGTTTCCTCATCTGCCGCGCCATCGTGACGTCCAAATTCGGCAAAGTGCTGGTTGCCGTGCGCGACGCCGAATTGCGCACGCGCTTCCTTGGTTACCGGGTCGAGAACTACAAACTGTTCGTGTTCACGCTGTCGGCCTGTATGGCGGGCGTTGCCGGCGCGCTCTATGTGCCGCAGGTCGGCATAATCAACCCGGGCGAATTCGCGCCCGGCAATTCCATCGAAGCGGTGATCTGGGTCGCCGTCGGCGGCCGCGGTACGCTCAGCGGTGCGGTGCTCGGCGCGCTGCTGGTCAATTACGGCAAGACCTATTTTACCAGCGGCGTGCTCGCGCCTTACTGGCTGTTCATGCTCGGCGGGCTGTTCATAGCGGTCACGCTGCTGTTACCGCGCGGCATCATCGGCAGCATCAAACACGGCCTCGGCCTGCGCGCCGAGGCCAAATCCGCAGCCGCCGAGGGTGGCACCGATGCGCCCGAACCGCGGCAAGCGCAGCCGCATGCGGCGGAGTAGGGCCCATGTTCGACGACCAAAGCAAACAAACCACCTCGGCGCTGCTCTACCTCGATGGCATCAGCGTGTCGTTCGACGGCTTTAAGGCGCTCAACGAATTGTCGTTCATGGTCGAGGCGGGCGAGATGCGCGCCATCATCGGCCCCAACGGCGCCGGCAAGACGACGATGATGGACGTGATTACAGGCAAGACGCGGCCAGATTCCGGCGACGTCTTTTTCGAAGCGGGCACCGTCGATCTCTCCAAACTCGACGAAACTGAAATCGCCATGCTCGGCATCGGCCGCAAGTTCCAGAAGCCGACCGTGTTCGAGATGCACACGGTCGAGGACAACCTGCAACTGGCGCTCAAGAACGACCGCAGCGTGCGGGCGACGCTGCTGTGGGAGAACTCCGCCGCGCAGGAGACGCGCATCGACACGCTGCTCGACACCATCCGTCTCAAACAAGTTCGTTCTCGCGTCGCCGGCGGCCTGTCGCACGGGCAAAAGCAATGGCTGGAGATTGGCATGTTGCTGGCGCAGGAGCCGAAATTGCTGCTGGTGGACGAGCCCGTCGCCGGCATGACCGACGTCGAGACCATGCAGACCGCCGAACTGCTGAAGGAAATCAACCGCGACAAGACCGTGGTCGTGGTCGAGCACGACATGGCCTTTGTGCGCGAGCTTGGTGTCAGGGTGACGTGCTTGCATGAAGGCTCGGTGCTGGCCGAGGGAACCATCGACCAGGTCTCGAGCAACGACCGCGTCGTTGAAGTGTATCTGGGGCGCTGATGATGCTCGAGGTGAAGAACATCAACCTCCATTACGGCGCGGCACAGGCGCTGCGTGGCGTTTCGCTCAACGCCGAGGTTGGCAAGGTGACTTGCGTGCTCGGCCGCAACGGCGTCGGCAAGACCAGTCTGCTGCGCGCCATCGTCGGCCAGCATCCGGTCAGCTCAGGCTCGATCACCTTCGACGGCGGCGACATCACGCGTTATCCGACGGTCGAGCGCGCCCGCCACGGCATCGCCTTCGTGCCGCAGGGTCGCGAGATTTTTCCGCTGCTCACGGTGGAGGAAAACCTGGAAACCGGTTTTGCGCCGCTGCCGCGCGACAAGCGCACGGTGCCGGACGACGTGTTCTCGCTGTTCCCGGTGCTGCAGACCATGCTCGGGCGGCGCGGCGGCGACCTCTCCGGCGGCCAGCAGCAGCAACTGGCGATCGGCCGCGCGCTGGTGACGCGCCCGCGGCTGTTGCTGCTCGACGAGCCGACCGAGGGTATTCAGCCCTCGATCATCAAGGACATCGGCCGCGCCATCTCCTACCTGCGCGGCCTGAAGGAAATGGCCATCGTGCTGGTCGAGCAATATCTCGACTTCGCGCAGGAGCTCGGCGATTATCTTGTGGTGATGGACCGCGGCTCGATTGTCTATCAAAGCGACAAGGCCGGCATGGACGAGGCGGCGATCAAACGGGCGCTGGCGATTTGATTTCTTACTTCATCTCCCCCCTTGTGGGGGAGGTCGCCCGCCGCAGGCGGGCGGGTGGGGGTGGTTGTGGCGAATAATTCTTGGCAACAATTACAGCCACACCCCTCCCTAACCCTCCCCCACAAGGGGGGAGGGAACAGGCCTGCAAACGTGGATGCTCAGATAGCTATTTTCGCCGCTAACCGCGCCAGCGGACACATCGCGCTCAGCGTGGCGGCAGTGGGCGGCGTCACGCGCCGCCGCACCGTGCACGAGGACGGCTCGCTGCGCGTGCGTTTTCCCAACACTGTGCAGCCCGCGCTCGAAGCGGTGATCGTCAATACCGCCGGCGGCATGGCCGGCGGCGACAGGTTCAGCATCTCGCTCAACGTTGAAGCCGGCGCCAGCCTGATCGCCGGCACGGCGGTGGCCGAAAAAGTCTATCGCTCCAACGGTCCGGCCTCCGAGGTGGCAGTGACGCTCGACGTCGGCGATGGCGCGCGGCTCGGCTGGCTGCCGCAGGAGACGATCCTGTTCAATGCGGCGCGTTTGTCGCGGCGCATCGACATCGATCTGGCCGAGACCGCCTCGCTGTTGATGGCGGAGGCGATTGTTTTCGGCCGTTCCGCCATGGGCGAGGCGATGGAGCAGGGACTTGTCTCAGACCGCTGGCGGCTGCGCCGCGGTGGCAGACTGGTGTTTGCCGAAAGCGCGCTGCTGGACGGCGATATCGCGGAGAAACTGCGACAGCCGGCGGTGGCGGCGGGCGGCATTGCCATCGCCACCGTGCTGGTTGCGCCGGGCGGCGACGCGCAGCTTGCGGCGGTGCGCGCGCTCGCCGAACATTTTGCCGGCGAGGTCGGTATTTCGGCGTGGAACGGTATCGCCGTTGCGCGGCTCCGCGCCAAAGACGGCGCGGCCTTACGACACGATCTGATCGCGGTTCTGGTGGCGCTCGGCGCCCAGGTGCCGCGGCTCTGGCTTAACTGAGGACATTATGAATTTAACGCCGCGGGAAAAAGATAAATTGCTCATCGCCGTCGCCGCGATGGTGGCGCGGCGGCGCCTCGAGCGCGGCGTCAAGCTCAATCATCCGGAAGCGGTGGCGCTGATCACCGATTTCATCCTCGAAGGCGCGCGCGACGGCAAAAGCGTCGCCGAACTGATGCAGAAGGGCGCGCACGTGCTCACGCGCAGCCAGGTCATGGATGGCATCCCGGAGATGATCCACGACATCCAGGTGGAGGCGACGTTTCCCGACGGCACCAAGCTCGTCACCGTGCACAATCCGATCCGGTGAGGGTGCGGGGGCCGCCAGCCGCCGTGGACGATCGATGTGCTTGATGCGGACATGAGGGGTTCAATGTTTTCAAATCTCTTCGACGACAGGGCGGACGACATGCGAAATAAGGTCATCGGCATTTGCGCGATCCTCATCGTGGCCAATCTTGCGGCCTGGTTCTGGGCGTGGAGCGCGTTTCACGACAATCCGTTGCTGCTCGGAACGGCATTCCTCGCCTACAGTTTCGGGCTGCGGCATGCCTTCGACGCCGATCATATCGCGGCGATCGACAACGTGACGCGCAAGCTGATGCAGGAAGGAAAGCGCCCGGTCTCGGTCGGGTTCTTCTTTTCGCTCGGCCATTCGATGATCGTGATTGTGCTCACCGCCGCGCTCGTGCTCATGACGACGGCGCTGCAGACGCGTTTTGCTGCTTATAAGGGTCTCGGCGCGATGATCGGCACGTCGGTTTCAGCGCTGTTTTTGTTCACCATCGCCGCCGCCAATATCCTCGTGCTGGTGCAGGTCTATCGCGCATTCCAGACGGTGAAAGCCGGCGGCCAGCTGGTCGAGGCGGACATCGACGGGGTTTTATCCGGGCGCGGCTTGCTCGGGCGCATTTTCCGCCCGGCGTTCAGGATGATCGGACGCAGCTGGCACATGTTCGGGCTCGGGATCCTGTTCGGCCTCGGCTTCGACACTGCGACCGAAGTCGGCCTGCTGGGCATTTCGGCGGCGCAAGCCTCGCAAGGAATGTCGATCTGGTCGATCCTCGTCTTCCCGGCGCTGTTTACCGCCGGCATGTCGCTGATTGACACGACGGACAGCGTGCTCATGGTCGGCGCCTATGGTTGGGCCTTCGTCAAGCCGATCCGCAAGCTGTTCTACAACCTGACCATCACCTTCGTGTCGGTCGTCGCCGCGCTCGTCGTCGGCGGCATCGAGGCGCTCGGCCTGATCGGCGACAAGTTCGCGCTCGAAGGTCCGTTCTGGCGCTTCGTCGGCATGCTCAGCGACAATTTCGGCTTCCTCGGCTACGGCATCGTCGGCTTCTTCATCCTGAGCTGGGCGGTCTCGTTCGCGATCTATCGCGTCAAGGGCTACGATCAGCTTGAGGCCGCGCCATGATCCCCGGCGAAATGTTCATCAAGGACGGCGACATCACGCTCAACGCGGGACGAAAAACGGTGGCGCTCTCGGTCGCCAATTCCGGCGACCGGCCGATCCAGGTCGGCTCGCATTATCATTTCTTCGAGACCAATCCGGCGCTCAAATTCGAGCGCAAAAAGGCGCGCGGTATGCGGCTTGACATCGCCGCCGGAACGGCGGTGCGGTTCGAGCCGGGACAGACGCGCGAGGTCACCCTCGTCGCGCTCGCCGGCAAGCGCACGATCTACGGATTTCGCCAGGACGTGATGGGGAAGTTGTGAGCCTACGCCCAAAAGCCATAACGGGCGGACCGTCGTCCACCCGTTACAAGCTCTCGGATCCATCTCCGGCGCGCCAGCGTGAGCCGGCAGCGTCGTACCCAGTTACTGAGAGCCAGGACCGGCAAGCTTTGAGCCACAAATACCCCGAAGGGCACCCACGTCTCGAACTCACTCCAGCCTTGGCGGCCATCCGTGTCCGGCCGGAGCCGACCATGAGTGACCTGTCGCGAAGCCTAGCTGCATCCTTTGGCCACGCAAGGGGCTTCGGAATGCTGTTGATAACTGCGAGGACAAAAATATGCCCGTCACAATGAATCGCGCGACCTATGCGGACATGTTCGGGCCCACGACGGGCGACAAAGTGCGGCTCGCCGACACCGACCTCATCATCGAAGTCGAGAAGGATTTTACTGTCTACGGCGAGGAGGTGAAGTTCGGCGGCGGCAAGGTGATCCGCGACGGCATGGGCCAGAGCCAGATCACCAACGCGCAAGGTGCGGTCGACACCGTCATCACCAACGCGCTGATCCTCGACCACTGGGGCATCGTCAAGGCCGACGTCGGCCTCAAGGACGGAAAAATTTCCGCGATCGGCAAGGCCGGCAATCCGGATATCCAACCGGGTGTTACCATCATCATCGGACCGGGCACCGAGATCATCGCCGGCGAGGGAAAAATCCTCACCGCCGGCGGCTTCGACAGCCACATCCATTTCATCTGCCCGCAGCAGGTCGACGAAGCGCTGATGTCTGGCGTCACCTCGATGCTCGGCGGCGGCACGGGCCCTGCCGCCGGCACCAACGCGACGACCTGCACGCCGGGGCCTTGGCATCTCGGCCGCATGATCCAGGCGGCGGATGCGTTTCCGGTCAATCTCGGCTTTGCCGGCAAGGGCAATGCCTCACGGCCGGCGGCGCTCGAAGAAATGGTCAAGGCCGGCGCCTGCGCGCTCAAGCTGCACGAGGACTGGGGCACCACGCCGGCGGCGATCGATTGCTGCCTGTCGGTTGCCGAGCGTTTCGACATCCAAGTGATGATCCACACCGACACGCTGAACGAGTCGGGCTTCGTCGAGGATACCATCAAGGCCTTCAAGGGCCGCACCATTCACGCATTCCACACCGAAGGCGCCGGCGGCGGCCACGCACCCGACATCATCAAGGTCGCGGGCTTGAAAAACGTGCTGCCGTCCTCGACCAATCCGACGCGGCCGTTCACCAAGAACACCATCGACGAGCATCTCGACATGCTGATGGTGTGCCACCATCTCGACCCGGCGATTGCGGAAGACTTAGCGTTTGCCGAAAGCCGCATCCGCAAGGAGACGATCGCCGCCGAGGATATCCTGCACGACCTCGGCGCGCTGTCGATGATGTCGTCGGACTCGCAAGCCATGGGTCGCCTGGGCGAAGTGATCATCCGCACCTGGCAGACGGCGGACAAGATGAAGAAGCAGCGGGGCGCGCTGCCCGGCGACAAGGGGAACAACGACAACAAGCGGGTCAAGCGCTACGTCGCCAAATACACCATCAATCCGGCCATCGCCCATGGCGTGTCGAAGCACATCGGCTCGGTCGAAAAGGGTAAGCTCGCCGATCTCGTCCTCTGGTCGCCGGCCTTTTTCGGCGTCAAGCCGGACATGGTCATCAAGGGCGGCTCGATCGTCGCAGCGCTTATGGGCGACCCCAACGCCTCGATCCCGACGCCGCAGCCGGTGCATTACCGGCCGATGTTCGGCGCTTTCGGCAAGGCGCGCACCGCGTCGTCGCTGGTGTTCGTGTCGAAAGCGGCGGCCCGGAGCAATCTGCGCAGCAAACTTGGGGTCGACAAGCAGTTCGTCGCGGTCGAGCATACCCGCGACATCGGCAAGAAAAACATGATCCACAACGACGCGACGCCCGACATCGAGGTCGATCCGGAGACCTACGAGGTGCGCGCCGATGGCGAATTGCTCACCTGCGCGCCGGCCGAGGTGCTACCCATGGCGCAGCGGTATTTCTTGTTCTGAGAAAAAAAGGAAGGGAAACGTCGATGATTTATGTCATCGCTGAACTGCGCCTGAAGCCGGGCATGGCCGACAAAGCCGTTGCCGAGGCGCGCAAGGTCGTCGCCGGAACGGTGGAGGAAGACGGCTGCATCTTTTACGACATGCACCGCAGCATTCATGACCCGGACAAGCTGGTTGTCGTCGAGCGCTGGGCCTCGCGCGCGGCGCTGGACGCGCACATGCACACGCCGCATCTCGCGGCCTGGCGCGCCGCCGGAAAAGAATTTGTTGTCGACCGTAAAGTTGAAATCATCACGCCCGAAAAAGTCGACAAACTCTGACGTTTTGAGGTGTCCGTGCAACGCGTGATCGGCATCAAGCCGTCCGGCCAATGGGACGCAGCCTTGGCGCGAGACCGCGTCGTGCTCGATGCCGGCGACCGGCAGCGCCGCCGTATCGTGCTCAGGGGAAAAAAGGGCACCGAATTCCTGCTCGATTTTGCCAAGCCGCAAATGCTGCACGACGGCGACGGCTTCATGCTCGACGACGGGTCGATCGTCCTAGTGACGGGCGAAAAGGAAGCGCTGGTCGAAATTGCAGCTGGCAGCCCACTTGATACCGTGCGGCTCGCCTGGCATCTCGGCAACCGCCACACCGACGTGCAGATTTCGGGCGACAGACTGCGCATCCGCCGCGATCATGTGCTTGAGGAGATGCTGCGAGGCTTGGGCGCTGCGCTGACGCCGATTCAGGCGTCGTTCGATCCAGAGCAGGGCGCGCCGCACGGGCACGATAGGCACAACCATGGGTAATAAGAAGAGGGCAGTACCATTGCACCGTCGTCCTGAGGTGCGAGCGAGCAAAGCGAGCGAGCCGCGAAGGACGACGGCCCCGCCATCCTTTGAGGCCGGGCTACGCCCGGCACCTCAGGATGACGGGGAGCTTGCCCCGTCCGCCCTCTACCGCCTCATGGCCTGGCTGTCGCCGGCCTATCCCGTCGGGGCCTTTTCCTATTCCAGCGGAATCGAATGGGCGGTGGAGGCGGGCGATATCGAGAATGCCGCAACGCTGAAGGACTGGCTGGCGGTCATGCTCACCCAGGGCGGCGGCTTCTGTGACGCGGTGTTTTTCGTCCATGCGCATCGCGCGGCGAACGTTGGCAACGACGCGAAGCTGCGCACGGTGGCCGAGTTGGCAGCCGCCTTCGCCCCGTCGAAGGAACGCCATCTGGAAACGACGGCGCAAGGCAACGCCTTTGTCGAGACGACGCGGGCGGCCTGGCCCTGCGCGGCGCTCGACCGACTGAAGACGGTATGGGACGGACCGGTCGCCTATCCGGTCGCCGTGGGCGCGACTGCAGCCGGACACGGCGTCGCCCTCGAAGCGGCGCTCGGCGCCTTCCTGCAAGCCGTCGCCGCCAACTGGGTTTCTGCGGGCGTGCGCCTCATTCCGCTCGGGCAGACGGATGGCCAACACGTGCTGGCGGCGCTGGAGCCTGCTGTGGCCGCGACCGCGCAGCGTGCGCTCGCCACCGCGCTCGACGATATTGGCGCGGCGGCTTTCCGCGCCGATCTCGCCAGCGCCCGGCACGAGACGCAATACACGCGGCTGTTCAGGAGCTGACAATGAAAAACCCCCACGGCCCCTTGCGCGTCGGCGTCGGCGGCCCGGTCGGCTCCGGCAAGACCGCGCTGATGGATGCGCTGTGCAAGAAATTGCGCGGCGCCTACGAAATCGCCGCGATCACCAACGACATCTACACCAAATGGGACGCCGACTATCTGGTGCGATCGGGCGCGCTCGCGCCTGAGCGCATCGCCGGCGTGGAAACCGGTGGCTGCCCGCACACCGCGATCCGCGAGGACGCCTCCATCAATCTCGCCGCAATCGCCGACATGCGCGCGAAGTTTCCAGAGCTCGATCTGGTGCTGATCGAATCCGGCGGCGACAATCTCGCCGCGACGTTTTCACCGGAGCTTGCCGACCTCACCATTTACGTCATCGACGTCGCCGCCGGCGACAAGATCCCGTCCAAGGGCGGGCCCGGCATCACCCGCTCCGATTTGCTCGTCATCAACAAGATCGATCTGGCGCCTTACGTCGGCGCTTCGCTCGAGGTGATGCAGCGCGACGCCAAGAAGATGCGCGGAGCGCGGCCCTTCGTGATGACGAATCTGCGTGAGGGAAAAGGCGTGGATGAGATCGCGCGCTTCATCGAGGACAAGGGCGGCCTGCGCGCATGAAGAGAGGCGCCCACAGACGCGGGCGCCTCTCTGTTCCGTTAGGTCGCGAATTACCAGTAGCGGCAGTGCGTGTGGCCCCACTGGTTCACCCAACAATGCCGGTGATGCCAATGGTGACGATTGTAATAGTAAGGGCCGTCCGCTTCGGCGCCGACGGCTGCGCCAGTCGTTGCGCCAACTGCGGCACCCACGGCCGCACCGCGCCCGCCGCCGACCGCAGCCCCAACCCCCGCTCCGACCGCACCGCCAACAATGGCGCCGCCGAGCGGATCGGCATTGACCGTGACTGTAGTTCCTAGAAGCGCCGCAGCACAAATCGCCGCAAGCATTGCTTTACGCATGATAGCCTCCCAAGATTGATCTCGATCGTCCTCTATAAACGTATGCCGGGAGAATCTGTTCCATGAACCGCACGTCCGCACGCGAACGCCTCGACGCCGCGCTGGCAAAAATCGCCGATCCGCAAGGCGAAGGCGCGCGCGCCTGCCTCACCATCTACCGCGAGCAGGCGCTGGCCGCGGCGGAAGCGTCCGACGCGCGGGCGCGTAACGGCATTTCACTTGGGCCTCTCGACGGCGCCATCGTCAGCATCAAGGATTTGTTCGACGTGGCCGGCGAGGTGACGCGCGCCGGCTCCAAGCTCATCGCCGCGGAAGCGAAGCCCGCTGAGCGCGATGCGCCCATCGTGCGGCGGCTGCGCCAGGCGGGCGCCGCCATCGTCGCCAAGACCAACATGACGGAGTTTGCCTTTTCCGGCATCGGCGCCAATCCGCATTTCGGCACGCCGGGCAATCCGGCGGATCGCAAACGCGCACCTGGCGGCTCGACCTCGGGCGGCGCGGTGGCGGCCGCCGACGGCATGTGCGAACTCAGCATCGGCACCGATACCGGAGGCTCCACGCGCATCCCGGCTTCGCTCTGCGGCATCACTGGCTTCAAGCCAAGCCGCCAGCGCATCCCGACCGACGGCGCTTTTCCGCTCTCCTACACTCTCGATTCCATCGGGCCGATGGCAAAAACGGTTGTGCCTTGCGCGCATGCCGACGCGGTGATGGCCGGCGAGGAGCCTCTGCCGTTCGAACCGGCCGAGCTTGCCGGCTTGCGCATCGGCGTGGCGCAAGGGGCGCCGCTGGAAAATCTCGATGCCACCGTGGCCAAGCGGTTCCCCGAGGCGCTCGACGCCATCGAAAAGGCCGGCGTTCGTCTTTCGGCGGAAAAGCTCGCGCCGCTATTCGATGGGATGGATGCGGTCAATCGCAAAGGCGGCATTGCGCCAGCGGAGGCTTTCGCCGTGCACCGCGACCGGCTAGGACGTCGCGGCGACATGGCCGATCCGATTGTGCGCGTGCGCATCGAGCGCGCCAACAAAATCTCCGCCGCCGATTATATCGACATGCTGCGCGAGCGTGCGGCTTTGATCCCGGCCATGGATGCCCGGCTTGCTGGTCTCGACGTTTTGGCGATGCCGACGACGCCAATCGTCGCGCCGCTGCTCGCCGACGTCGTCAAGCCCGACGATTTTTTCCGCTGGAACGCGCAGGTGCTGCGCAACACCGCGATCTGGAATTTCTTCGATACTTGCGCGGTGACCTTGCCACTGCCGCGCCAGGGCGGGTTGCCGACAGGACTGATGCTGGTCGCGCGCAATGGCCACGACCGCCGGCTGCTGTCGATTGCCGCCGCGGTCGAGCGCCTGTTTGCGTGAAGGGCTATTTCAGCGGCGGGCCGATATTGACGCGCAGCTTGCCGACGCCTTCGACCTCGCACTCGATCTTGTCGCCGGAAACGAGCGCAGCGACGCCGGACGGCGTACCGGTCATGATGATGTCGCCTGCTTCGAGCGCGACCATGTCCGAAAGCTTGGAAATCGTCTCGGGGATATTCCAGATCATCTGATTGAGATCGCCGTCCTGGCGGATCTGGCCGTTGACCTTGAGCGAGATCTTACCCTTGGTCGGATGCCCGATCTCGCTCGCGGCTTTAAGCGGCCCGCACGGCGCGGAATGATCGAAGGCCTTGCCGATTTCCCACGGCCGCTTCACGTCGCGCGAGGCGATCTGCAGATCGCGGCGGGTCAGGTCGATGCCGACGGCGTAACCCCAGATGCAGTCATTTGCTTTTGCAACGGGAATGTTCCGGCCGCCGCTTTTCAGCGCCACCACCAGTTCAACCTCGTGGTGCATGTCTTTGGTCAACGACGGGTAAGGCACCGTGCCGCCGTCTGCCACGAGGGCGTCGGCGGGCTTGGCGAAAAAGAACGGCGGCGCCCGCTCGTCCTGGCCCATCTCGCGGATATGCTCGATGTAGTTGCGGCCGACGCACCAGATGCGGCGAACCGGAAACATTTTGCTCGAGCCGGCGACGGCGATGGCCGCTTGCGGCGGCGGCGCGATGACATAATCCGCACTCATGGGAGCCTTGCCTTTTAGATTGTGGAGAAAAGATTGTTAGCCGGCAGAACAATCCGGTATCGCATTCTCAATCGCCGAACAAGGTGCAAAAACCGCCGGTTTTGCTTGCGAAATCAGCCGGTCGTGGCGATGGCGGCGAGCGGCGCCGGCCGCTCCTGCTCCTTGAGCTGCAGCCGATAAAACAGGGCGTAGCGGCCGTTCTTGCGCAGCAAATCGTCGTGCCGGCCGGATTCGGTGACGCGGCCGTCCTCAAGCACATAGATGCGGTCGGCATGGGCGATCGTATGCAGGCGGTGGGCGATGGCGAGCGTCGTGCGGCCGCGGCAGAGATGCGCCATCGCCTCGCGCACCTGCAATTCGGATTCGGAGTCGAGCGCGGCGGTCGCCTCGTCGAGCAGAATGATCGGCGCGTTCTTGATCAGCGCCCGCGCAATCGCGATGCGCTGGCGCTGGCCGCCGGATAGCTGCAAGCCGTGCTCGCCGACCGGCGCATCGTAGCCGTTGGGGTAGGAGGCGATGAAATCGTGCGCATAGGCGCTCTTGGCGGCGGCGACAATCTCGTCCTCGCTGGCGCCCGGCTTGCCGACGGCGATGTTCTCGCGAATGCTGCCACGGAATAGGAAGACGTCCTGCCCAACATAGGCGATGTGCCGGCGCAGCGACTGGCGCGATACCCTGGCGATGTCTTGCTCGTCGATGACGATGCGGCCGCGCTCGGGATCGTAGAAGCGCAGAATGAGGTTGAACGCCGTCGACTTGCCGCCGCCGGACGGCCCGACCAGCGCGGTCATCTTGCCCGGCTGTGCCACCAGCGAAATGCCATGCAGCACCGACTCGTCGGCGCGGTAGGAGAATGCGATGTCGTCGAGCTCGAGCCGCGCCGCCGTCACCTGCAAGGCCGGCGCCAGATCGTCGGCTGGCTCGCTCGGCGGCGAGTTCCAGAACCTCGAAGAGAATACGCACGCCGACGAGACCGCTGTTGAGCTCGATATTGAGCCGCGCCAGGCGCTTGGCCGGCTCGTAGGCGAGCAGGAAGGCTGTGATAAACGAGAAAAACTGGCCTGGCGTCGCGCCGGTTTCGATGACGCGATAGCCGCCATAGGTGACGGCCAGCGCAATGGCAATGCCGCCGAGGCTCTCCATCAGCGGGCTGGCGCGGTTGGCGACGCGCGCCATCTTGTTCGCCTCGTGCTCGACTGCGGCGACGTTGCGGTCGAAGCGCTCGCGCATCACGCCTTCGAGGGTGAAGGCCTTGACGATGCGGATGCCTTGCAGCGTCTCCTGCAGCGTCTCCATGATCTGCGTGCCGCCGTGGAACTGGCTGCGCGCGATGGCATAGATGCGGCGGATCAGCTTGCGCAGCACAAAGAAGGCCGGCGGCGCCACGATGAAGCTGAAGAATGACATCAGCGGGTCCTGCACCACCATCACCGTGATCAGGCCGATCAGCGACAGGGCGTCGCGGCCGACCGACGTGATCAGCAGGTTGATGACCTGCGTCGCCGCCGTCGCGCCGGCGGTCAGGCGGGCGATGAATTCTGTCGAATGCCGGTCGGAGAAAAAGCCGATGCCTTCGTTGAGCAGCTTGGCGAAGACGGCGCGCTGGTTGTTGGCGACGATGCGGTTGCCGATCTGCGAAAGCAAAACGCTTTGCCCGTAAGTGGCGATGCCCTTGCCGGTGAATAGCGCGGCGGTGATGAAGCCGAGCGTGACGATGCCGGCGAGATTGCGGTTGACGTAAGCCTGGTTGATGACGTCGCCGATGAGATAGGCGGAGAGTGCCGTACAGGCGGCGGAGACGCCCATGAACGCGAACGCCAACGCGTATTTGCGCCAATGCGTGAGGCCCTGCTCGGTCAGCAGACGCTTGACCAAACGCCTCGGGGTATATTGCGCGTCGGCGGAACTCGGCGGTTTCGGTTCGTTCATCCGCCCTCTATTGGGTTGCAAGCAGGGACATTTTGCGCTGCGGAACGCTCGTTTCCTTGCCCGCCCGCAGGGAAATTTTCAAGACAAAAGGCGATTAAAACGAATTTCGCTCTGAATTGCCGCGGAATTGGCGCCGATCAAACCGCGGCGCCCTCGCGTTTGCTTGAAAGCCGCCGTTCCCAGGCGAGCGCGTGCGTGACGATCGTATCGAGGTCATCGAACTGCGGCCGCCAGTCGAGCACCGCGTGGATACGCGCGACGTCGGCAACGAGCGATGCCGGATCGCCCGGCCGGCGGCCGGCGATTTCGACGGGAAAATCGGTCCCGCTCGCGCGTCGCACTGCTTCGATCACTTCGATCACGGAGGCGCCGCGGCCATAGCCGCAATTGAACGTAGCGCTTGCACCGCCGCGGCGCAGATGCGCCAGCGCCGCAAGATGCGCGCGCGCGAGATCGCTGACGTGAATGTAATCGCGCACGCAGGTGCCGTCGGGCGTCGGATAGTCGGTACCGAACACGTCAAGCTTGGAGCGGCGGCCGAGCGCGGTCTCGCAGGCGACCTTGATCAGGTGGGTGGCGCCCGCCGTCGATTGGCCGGTGCGCAATTTCGGATCGGCGCCGGCGACGTTGAAGTAGCGCAGGATGACGAAGTGCAAGCCGTGCGCGCGGCCGACATCGTGCAGGATGATCTCCGACATCAGCTTGGAGCTGCCATAGGGCGAAATCGGCGGCGTGGGCGCGCTTTCTTTCACGGGCGCATCGCCGGCATTGCCGTAGACCGCGGCGGTGGAGGAAAAGATAAAATGCTTGACGCCGGCCTCAACCGCCGCATCGAGCAGCATGCAGGTGTTCATGGTATTGTTGCGGTAATAGCCGAGCGGATCGCGCACCGAGTCGGGGACCACGATCGAGGCGGCGAAGTGAATGATGTCGGTGACGCGGTGCTGGTGCAGCGTGCGCACGACCAGATCGTGGTCGCCCGTCGAGCCGGCGACGAAGGGGACGAAGCTCGGCATGAGAAAGCGAAAACCGGTGGACAGGTTGTCGAGCACGACCTGCGACTCGCCGGCATCGACGAGCGCATGCACCATGTGGCTGCCGATATAGCCCGCCCCGCCGGTGACCAGAATTGTCATGATCTCGCCCCCAATGGCGCCCGCGCAATGGTTATGGCCGTCCGCCTTAACGAATCGTTATGGCGGGCCAGCCGCTTGGCCGGTATAGGATCGGCGGCAGAATGTCTGACATCCTTTTCATCAAGACGTCTTCGCTCGGCGATGTGATCCACCACATGCCGGCGCTGACCGAGGCGCGCCGCGAACGGCCCGGTTCGCGCCTGTCCTGGGTGGTGGAGGAAGCCTTCGCCCCGCTGGTGCGCCTGCATCCGGGCGTCGATGAGGTGAACCCGGTTGCCTGGCGGCGGTGGCGGAAGTCGCTCTTTGCTCCGGCAACGCTTGCGGAAATCGCCGCCGGCCTGCGCGGCATCCGGGCGCGGCGCTACGATGAGATTATCGACAGCCAGGGCCTGTTGCGCTCCGCGCTCATGGCCTGCGTCGTGCACGGCAAGAGGCATGGCTATGACAGCGGCAGCATCCGCGAGCCGCTCGCCGCGGCCTTTTACGACGTGCGCCACGCCGTCAGCCGCGAGCTGCATGCGATCGAGCGCAACCGGATGCTCACCGGCCGCGCGCTCGGATTCGCGCCGCGGGGCGCGCCTGATTACGGCCTCGACCGCTCGACGTTGGCGCCGAAGGCGAGCGGACGCTACGCCGTGCTGCTGCACGCGACGGCGCGGCCGGAAAAACAGTGGCCGGAAGACAACTGGATCACGCTCGGCAATACGATTGGCGGCAATGGTCTCGATCTCATCCTGCCGTGGGGGACCGACGCCGAGCGGGCGCGGGCGCAACGCATCGCGGCGCAACTTCCCGCCGCGCGCGTCAGCGACCGCCTGCCGCTCGATGCAATGGCGCGGCTGATTGCCGGCGCATCGTTCGTGGTCGGCGTCGATACCGGTTTGTTGCATGTGGCCGCCGCGCTCGGCGTGCCGCTGGTCGCGATCTTTGCCGGCAGCAATCCAGGGCTCACAGGTCCGGTCGGGGCGGGGCCGATGGTGGTGCTCGGCACGCAAGGCAATCCACCGTCGGTGACCGAGGTTGCGCGCGCGGTCGAACGGGTCGCGAGGTAGATTACGCGGCGCCGGCACGCAGCAGATCGTGTACGTGGATCACTCCGACCGGCTTGCCGGCTTCGACCGCGAACAGTGCAGTGACCTTCATCGCATTGAGCAACTCGAGCGTCTCGCTGATCAACTGATCCGACCGCACGGTCTTCGGCTTTCGCGTCATCACCTCATCGACCTTGGCGTCGAGCAGGGTAGCGCGCATGTGGCGGCGCAGATCGCCGTCGGTGATGATGCCGACCAGAAGCCCGTCCGCATCGACGATGCCGACGCAACCGAAGCCCTTGGCCGACATGGTCAGGATCGCATCGGACATTTTTGTGCCGAGCGGCGCCAGCGGCACGCTGTCGCCGCTATGCATCAAATCGGCGACCTGCTTGAGCAGCGTGCCGAGCATGCCGCCAGGATGCAGGCGGCCGAAATCGATCGCCGTGAAGCCGTGGCTCTCGAGCAGTGCAATGGCTAGCGCATCGCCGAGCGCGAGTTGCATCAGCGTCGACGTCGTCGGCGCGAGATTATGCGGGCAGGCTTCGCGCGCCTGCGGCAACGTCAGCACCACGTCGGCGTTCTTGGCCAGCGTCGAATCCGGGCTCGCGGTCATGGCGATCAGCCCGATCTTGTGGCGCTGCGAATAGTCGGTGAGATTCTTCAATTCCGCGGTCTCGCCCGACCAGGACAGTGCCAGAATCACGTCGCACTTGGTGATCATGCCGAGATCGCCATGGCTCGCTTCGGCCGGATGCACGAACAGCGCCGGCGTGCCGGTCGAAGCCAAGGTCGAGGCAATCTTGTGACCGATGTGGCCGGATTTGCCCATGCCGGTGACGATGACGCGGCCTTGCGCGCCGCGGATCATGTCGATAGCGGCCGAAAAAGACGCGCCAAGCCCGTCGCGCAGCGCGGCGGCAAGCGCCTCGATGCCGCTGCCTTCGGCGTCAAGCGTGCGCAGCGCGGAGTCCAGGATCGCTTGCGTTCGCTCGGCCGCTGTGTCGGCCCGTTTCGGTTTCGCCATTGTGAAACCTTGTCCTCTCAATTGAGCCATCTGATACCACGGAATAAGGCTGGCGTCAGGCTCCGTTTGGTTAACGGCCGCACGGCTTTATTCGCTGCCGGACCGCGCGTCGTCGCGCACCGCCGTGCTCATCGCTGTTTTGTCCGGCCGAGCACGTCGCGCACCGCGGCCAGCACGGTGGCCACCAAGATATCACCGGTGCGGCGGTGGGCGACGGCGTCATTGCCGATGGTTCGCGCGCGCTCGCGCGCCGCCTCATCGCCGGGTGGTTCGATGATGGCGGCAAGCGGATTGAGCGGCTTTTGGTGCCAGGGACTAGTGGGCCCGAAAATGGCGACCGTCGGCGTGCCGATGGCGGCAGCCACATGCATCAGGCCGGAGTCGTTGGTCACGGCGGCGTCGGCGGCCGCGTGCGCGAGAATCGCGGTGCGCAAGTCGCCGCCGGCGAGATCGCGCACACGTCTGCCGCCTGCCGCGGCAATTTGCGCGGCGAGCGGCGTCTCGTTGGGTCCGCCCAGCACCCAGACCGACGCGCCGCCGGCCGTGAGCGCGCGCGCGAGCTCCGCGTAGTGCCCGACGGGCCACGCCTTGCCGATGCCGACCGCGCCCGGTGAGAGGGTGACAATCGGCAGCGCATCGGCGGCAAGGCCGCGCTTATCGCGCCACGCATCGATCTCCTTTTTCGGCACGACCAATTCCGGCAGCGGCCATTCGTTTGGCAGGGTCGCGCCCTTGGGCAGGACAAGCGCGCCCATGCGGTCGATCATGCGCGGCAGCTTGCGCTCGCCCCAGCGCACATCGTTAAGCAGGCCGAAGCGCAATTCACCGGCAAAGCCGGTGCGCCGCGGAATGCCCGCGAGAAACGGTGCCAGCGCCGATTTCCAGGTGCGCGGCATCATCAGGGCCTGGCCGTAATGCTCGGCACGTAGCTGCGCGGCGAGCGCGCGTTGGCGCGACAGCGCGATGCGTCCGCGCGGCAGATCGAAGACGATCGACCTGCGGATGCCCGACATATAATCGGCAAGCGGCGCACACAGCGTGCTGCTGAGAATGTCCACCGGCCGCTCGGGCGCCGCCGCGCGCAACAGCTTCACCACCGAATGGCAGCGCACGAAATCGCCGATCCAGACATAGGGGACGATCAGGACCGGCGCGGCGTCGTGGGTTGAACGGTTGCTCATTCGTTGGGCTGGCTTGCTCTCGCGACGCCTGTTTTGGCCTGCGCGGACAGGCGTTAGCCCGCGGGGCTGCGAACTGTCTAGCCGCTATTTTTACCCTATCCTGAGCCATTTCCGGCCTTTTACGGCGCCAAGTTGCGCCCGTCCCGGGACTGGGGCAAAGGTTGCCTCGGCCACAGGGGAAATTCGAGGGCAAGATGTTGCTGGTCACCGGCGGGGCCGGATTTATCGGGTCGAACGTGGTGGCAAGCCTCAACGAGGCGGGCGCGGCCGACGTCGTCGTCAATGACCAATTTGGCGCCAACGACGCCAAGTGGCGTAATCTGGCGAAACGCCAGGTTGCTGATGTGGTGCCGCCGGCGGAATTGATGGCCTGGCTCGACGGCCGCAAGCTCGATGCGGTCATCCACATGGGCGCCATTTCCGACACCACCGTCACCGACGCCGATCTGGTGACCCGAAACAATCTGCACTTTTCGGTGCGGCTGCTCGACTGGTGCACGGCGACGCGCACGCCATTCATTTATGCGTCCTCCGCGGCGAGCTATGGCGACGGCGCGCAAGGATTCGACGACGACTGGTCGCCGGGCGCCTTGCGCAAGCTCAAGCCGATGAATCTTTACGGCTGGAGCAAGCACCAGTTCGATCTGGTGGTCGCCGATCGTTTCGCGAAGAAAGAGAAACTGCCGCCGCACTGGGCGGGCCTCAAATTTTTCAACGTCTACGGGCCAAACGAATATCACAAGGGCCACATGCAAAGCGTGCTGGCCAAGGTGTTTGACGGCGCCAAGGCGGGCGACCCGGTACGGCTGTTCAAGTCGCACCGTGACGGCATTGCCGACGGCGAGCAGCGGCGCGATTTCATCTATGTGGATGACGCTATCGCCGTCCTGCGCTGGCTCATGGACTCAACGGCGGTCAACGGCATTTTCAATGTCGGCACCGGCAAGGCCGAAAGCTTCCGCGACATGATCGCGGCCATGTTCAAGGCGCTGGGGCGCCCCGCCAACATCGAATATATCGAGATGCCGCAGGCGATCCGCGGGCAGTACCAGTATTTTACGCAAGCGCGGGTCGAGAATCTGCGCCGCGCAGGCTACAATGCGGGCTTCACGCCGCTCGACGATGCGGTGAGCCGCTATGTGAACGGCTATCTCAACCAGGCAGATCGCTATCATTAGGTTCATGTTCGATTTCGACAAGCAGCTTGCCGCGCTCGCCGACCAGACCGTGCTCTGCATCGGCGATCTGATGCTGGACGAATTTGTCTATGGCGAGGTCTCGCGCGTGTCGCCCGAGGCGCCGGCCATGGTCGTCGCCGTCAAGCGCAGTGAGGTGATGATCGGCGGCGCCGGCAACGTGGCGCGCAATCTGGTCTCGCTCGGCGCGCGCTGCATTTTCATCGGCGTGGTCGGCGACGACGATGCCGGCGTGGCCTTGACCAAGGCGCTCGCAGCCGAGCCTAGGATCGAGTTTCATCTGGTGACCGACACCGAACGGCAGACCACGCGCAAGGTGCGCTTCGTCTCCGAGCATCATTCGACGCATCTGTTGCGCGCCGATTGGGAGGCCGCGGCGCCCGTCGATGAGGCGGCCGAGGACGCGCTGATCGCGCATATCGAGAAGGCCGCGCCCAAGGCCGGCGCCATCGTGCTCTCCGACTATGCCAAGGGCACGTTGACCAAGCGCGTTGTGCGCGCGGCAATCGATATCGCCAACACGCTCGGCAAGCCGATCATCGTTGATCCAAAAGGCCGCGACTACAGCATCTATCGCGGCGCCACGCTGATCACGCCGAACCGGCAGGAACTTGCTCAGGTCACGCACACGACGGCGGAGGATGACGACGAAATCGTCATTGCGGCGACGGCGTTGGCAGAGGGTATCGATGCGGAAGCGGTGTTGGTGACGCGCAGCGAGCAGGGCATGACGCTGGTCAGCGTCGGCACGGCGGTGCACGTGCCGGCCTATCCGGTGCGCGTGCGCGACGTGTCCGGCGCCGGCGATACGGTGGTGGCGGTGCTTTCCGCCATGCTGGCGGTGGGCGCCGATTTCGAATCGGCCATGCGCGCGGCCAATGCGGCTGCCGCGGTGGTGGTGGGAAAGCGCGGCACCGCGACCCTCTCGATCGCTGAATTGCGCTCGCGCATTCTGCCCGCTGCGACGCTGGCGCCGGAAGAAAAGATCGTGTTCGACTGGGCTCTGCTCGACGAGCATCTCGGCGAATGGCGCCGGCAAGGCCAGCGCGTTGGCTTCACCAATGGCTGCTTCGATCTGCTGCACCCCGGCCACGTCAGGCTGTTGGCCGGCGCGCGCGCGGTTTGCGACCGTTTGATTGTCGGCCTCAATGGCGATGCCTCCGTGACGCGGCTCAAAGGCGAGGGCCGCCCGGTGCAGCCCGTGCAGGCGCGCGCCGAGGTGCTGGCGGCGATGGAGGCGGTCGATCTGGTGGTGGTGTTCGACGAGGACACGCCGGAAAAACTGATTGCTCGGGTCAAGCCGACGGTGCTGGTCAAGGGCAGCGATTACAAGCGCGAGGATGTCGTCGGCCATGACATTGTCGAAAGGCTGGGCGGGCAGGTGATCCTGATCGACATCGTGCCCGGCCATTCGACCAGCGCCATGGTTGCGCGCACCCGCGCGCCGAAGGCGCGCTAGTTGGTGCCTCGCTCTCCCGATTTTGAAATGCAAATGGTGGCGGCTTTTTTTGCCGGCCGCAAAGGCTTCTTTGTCGAGGTTGGTGCCAACGATCCTGTCGCGCGCTTGCAAACCTGGCATCTCGAACAAGCCGGCGCGGCTTCCACCGGGCAAAGCCGAAGCCGCGCAGCACGTCGATCTCGTGCCCCTCCACATCGCTCGACAGAAAATCGATCGGCGACGGCGCTGTTGCCTGCGTCGAGAATGCTGTGCGAGCGTGCGCGCCGGCACGTCGATGACGCGCCGCCTGCGCGGCAAGATCACGGCGGGTCCCCGCGCTTGAGCGGCTTGCCCGGCGGCGGCTGCCAGTTCTGCGTTTCCTCGTAGCGCTTGGCGTAGCGATAGAACGTGCCCTCGAAGTTGCCGAGCGCGATGACGAAGCCGGCCCAGCCGTCGATGAAGCCGAGCTTGAAAATGTAATGCTTGAGGAACGCCCAGGTGCCGTGGCCGAGCGCGCTCGCCATCGACACGCGCTTGCCCGCAAGCTTTGGCGCGCCCAGCGAGGAATAGCGGTTCATCTTCTTGATGATTTCTTCCAGATTGCGGAAGGGGAACTGCCAGATCGCATTTTTCAGCGTGCCGACCGGCTTGCCGCTTAAAACCTCGTAGCCTTCGTGCACCGGCTCCAGCGTGTAGCGCATGGCGCCTTTGCGGAAGAGCTGCGGCTGGCGGAAATTCGGGTACCAGCCGGAGCCGCGGATCCAGCGGCCCATCATGGTGCTGCGCCGCGGCACCCTATAGACGTCGAGCGGCGGGCCAGCGGCAAGCAAAGCGAGAATTTCGTCGCGCGCCTCCGCCGTGCAGCGCTCGTCGGCATCGAGGCTGAAAATCCAGTCGTATTTGCAGGCCTCGATCGCGCGGTTGCGCAACTCGCCGAAACCGTTGAACGGCACATCGACCACGCGGGCGCCGAGCGAGGTGGCGATCTCGCGGGTGCGATCGACGCTGAACGAATCGACCACCACGATCTCGTCGGCCCACAGGACGCTGGCGATTGCCGCCTCGATCTTTTCCGCCTCGTTGTAGGTGAGGATATAGGCCGAAATCTTCTGCATGGTCCGTCGCCGGTTAGGTCTTCCGCCGCGGCAAACTAGCATTGCCGGGCTTTCCCGCCCTAGGGGTTTGTCGCCACATGCGACTTCGGGTAAAGCCTGCTCGTCCCAGAGGATGCCCGTGGCCGAGCTGATCTCCGTCATCGTCACGACTTATAACCGCGAAGACGCGCTCGACGCGGTCTTGCGTTCGCTCGCCGGCCAGAGCGACGAGGACTTCGAAGTCGTCGTGGCCGATGATGGCTCAGGGCCTGCGACCGACGCATTGATCGACGCGTGGAAGACGCGGGTTGGACAACGGCTGGTGCAGGTCTGGCACGAGGATCAGGGCTTTCGCGCCGCCGAGATCCGCAATCGCGCAATCCTCGCCGCCCGTGGGAGCTATTGCATTTTTCTCGACGGCGACTGCATCGCGCGGCCCGATTTCGTCGCCACCCACCGGCGGTTGGCCGAGCCCGGCTGGTTCGTCAGCGGAAACCGCATTCTGTTGTCGCGCGCGCTCACCCGCAAAGTGCTCGAAGAGAGGCTGATGCCGGAAACCTGGGATCTGGTCGATTGGGTCACGCAGCGATGGCGCGGCGGCATCAACCGTCTGTCGGCCATTCTGCGCTTGCCGCTTGGGCCATTGCGCAAATTGCGCGCCCACGCCTGGCGCGGCGCGCGCTCGTGCAATCTGGCGATCTGGCGCGGCGACCTTGACCGCGTTGACGGTTTCGACGCCGATTACCGCGGCTGGGGCAAGGAGGATTCCGATATCATCGTGCGGCTGCTGCATGCGGGCGTCCGCCGCAAGGACGGCAATTTTGCCACCGGCGTCCTGCATCTGTGGCACGCGGAGGCTGACCGGTCCATGTTGTCGGCGAATGAAGACAGACTATCCGCTATCGTGGCCGGCGATCGCATCCGCGCACAACGCGGGCTGTCCGCGCTGCAGGCCGTGGCAACAAGCGCTGTGGGTTGACCTGTGACCTCGCCCGCACAACCAGGATTTCTCGACCGGGCTAGGCTCATGCGCGCGGCCGATTGGCTTGTGATTGCAACCGCGGTGTCGCTGCCTTGGTCTACCTCTGCGACAAGTATTCTGGTTGTTGTCTGGCTGATCGTGCTTATTCCTACGCTCGATTGGGCCGACGTTCGGCGCGAATTGCTGACGCCCGCGGGCGGCTTGCCGGTCTTGCTTGTCGCGCTTGGCGCACTTGGCATGCTGTGGGCCGACGTCTCGCTGTTTGCGCGGTGGCGCGGCTTCGAAGCGTTTCTCAAGCTGTTGCTGCTGCCGCTGCTGTTCGTGCAATTCCGCCGTTCCGATCGCGGGTTATGCGTGCTCGGCGGCTATGTCGCTTCGTGCGGCGTGCTGATGCTTGCGTCATTCGTGATGGCATTGATGCCCGGGCAGGACCCCACGTCGGTTTTTTTCGGCGTGCCGGTGAAGAACGAAGCGACCCAAAGCGGCGAATTCGTCACCTGCATCTTCGGCCTACTCTATGTGTTGATGGATGTTTACGAGCGCCGGCGCTGGGCGTGGATGGTTGTGGTTCTCGCATTGATCGCCGGCATGGCGGCCGACATCGTTTTCATCGCCACCGGCCGGACGGCACTGGCCATCGCGCCGCTTTTGCTCGCCGTATTCGCCTTCAAGAAATTAAACGCGAAAGGCGCCCTGACATTGCTTGCGGGAGCGATCGTGTTCGCCGGAGCAGCCTGGTATTCCTCGCCGTTCTTGCGCGAGCGAACGACGCAGATCTGGACGGACTTCAGAAATTACCAGGCAACCGACGAACGAAATTCATCGGGCGAGCGTATCGAATTCGCGAAAAAATCGATTGCGTTCATTCGCGACGCGCCGGTGATCGGCCACGGCACCGGGTCGATCCCTGAATTGTTTGCGAAGTCGGCAATCGGACAGACGGGGGCCGCCGCATCGGCGACGACCAACCCGCACAACCAGACGTTTGCTGTTGCGATCCAGCTTGGTCTGGTCGGCGCGGTCGTGCTTTGGGCGATGTGGATTGCGCACCTGACGCTGTTTCGCGGCGGTGGGCTGGCTGAGTGGGTCGGGCTTGTCGTCGTGATCCAGAATGTTGTCGGCTCGCTGTTTAATTCGCATCTGTTCGATTTCGTGCAAGGCTGGGTCTACGTGGTCGGGGTCGGCGTCGCCGGCGGCATGGTGCTGAAGCGGCGCATAACGGAAGCCGCCGGCGCCGCGCCGCGATCGTCATGAACCGCATCGATCTTCCTGCGCGGCCGCGCATTCTGGTCGTCGCGCTGCGCCGGCTCGGGGACGTGCTGCTGACGACGCCTTTGATCCGCAGCCTGCGCCGCGCGTGGCCCGAGGCGACCATTGATGCGCTGGTGTTCGCCGACACCGCCGGCATTCTCGAAGGCAATTCCGACCTGAGCGGCATCGTGGCGATGCCGGTGCGGCCAACGGCGCTGCAAAGTCTGGCACTTGCCGCGCGATTGTTCAGGCGATACGACCTCGCAGTCTCGACGCAGAGCGGCGACCGGCCGAGCTTTTTTGCCACCGTCGCCGGCCACGTGCGTGTCGGCCCGTTTGAACAGAAGATCGGTGGGCGTCTGAAGCGGCTGGGTCTTACGCGCGGGGTTCCCTATGAGCCGGGGGTGCATCGCGTGGAAGAGGTCCTGCGGCTTGCCGATCTCATTGGCATCGTGCGTGTGCCGGAATTGGTCGCGCCAATGCCGCGCAGCATTCAAGCGCCGCCGGAGCACGAATACGCGGTGATCCACGCCGCGCCGATGTTCCGCTACAAGCAGTGGACCAAATCTGGCTGGCGCGCGCTTTCCGCCGCGTTATCCGCGCGCGGCCTTGAGGTCGTGACGACCGGCGGCCCGGCCGAGGCCGAGCGGGACTATCTCGACGATGTCTGGAGCGGCGTGTCCGTGCGCCGGCTCGACGGCCAGCTCGATTGGGCGCAGCTCGCGAGCCTGTTGGGTAAGGCGAGGGTCTTTGTCGGTCCCGATACATCGGTGACCCATTTTGCCGCCGCGTCGGGTTGTCCGACGGTCGCACTCTATGGGCCGACCGATCCGCGGCTGTGGGGCCCGTGGCCGGTCGGCGGGTTGCGTGAGATGTGGCGCGCGACAGGCCCGGTCCAGCGTTGCGGCAATGTCTGGCTGGTGCAGAACGTTTTGCCGTGCACGCCATGTCAGCTTGAGGGCTGCGAGCGGCGCCTGGATAGCTATAGCGCATGCCTCAATGAGTTACCTGTAACGCGAGTCATTGCGGCCGTTGATGAGGCTCTCGCATCGAGAGCATCCTAGAGGCCAGCGGCATTCGGAAGATTTCGGGTCGTTTGTGGGACCCGTTATATTTCGAAACCGGCCTTTCATTTTGCGCTCGCCGGAAAATATTGGAAGCAGGGCCTATATTTGGCTGTGTTTTGCACGTGCCGCAAAAACATAATGCGGATGCCGTCGTAAGCGGCAACCGGTATGATGTGCCGGAAAACGAAAAATAACGGTATTTAGCGGGAAAGCCGTACGAGCTCTTTGTTGGCCAAATGCAAGGCCGGATCTCGCTCCGTTCTATCTCGCAAATCCGCTTTTCCCGAGAGAGCGCGCTCCTTCCATCGGAGCGTATCCCCTAACACCAGAATTCAATTGGCCACATCTTGTATGGAGATGGCTTGCGAACGCTCTGGTGAATGAGCCGACCGACCATGCTTCTCGCGCCACTTCGGCCCTGGCCCGCGCATGTAATGTCGTTCAGGCCGGTACTGGGCGTTGTGGCGTTCGGGCCAACACGACGCGATCACAGCCATCAGCTTATTTCGAATCAGATCCCATCGCGGGGTATGGCCAGTCAAATCTGATATTTCACTCTGGAACCGCATGCCGATTTCCTCACCTTAACGAGTGACTAGATTTGCTTTGGTCGCCTTGGCGAGCCAATGCGATGACATCTGGTTTAGTGCAAACGCGTCGTGATCCTGGCGAATCAATTCGAGGGCATTCTCGCCTCCGGCGAAGGCATTCGGCGTGACCATCGCCTCCACGTCGTGAGGCTTTGAATTGAAGGCCCTGGGTAGAGTGACCGTTATCAGCGAGTAAACAAATCCGGGCACCAGGACAGCCGCAACCACAGCCGAAAGCAGATAGGGTAACAATTCCAGGACGAAACGCGATGTTAGCTTCAGCATGGAAGACCCCTGATCAATCCGACGTCGCCGGCGAGCTATCAAACAACAGTTTCATACGATAGCGTGTAATTCAAACGATCGTTTGAGGCGGAATGATGACCGCCGCCACCCAAGCGTCTTCGTCCAAAAGTTGCATTCTGCCGCAGCGCGCATTATGAATTTTGCTTTAAACGGCCGTTTGAATTGAAAGCCAATGACCCGTCCAGCTGAATACACGCGCCAATCGATCATTAAGGCCGCCGTCACCCTGTTTGCGGAGAAAGGCTTTGATGGCTCGAGCGTGCGAGACATCATCACCAAAGCTCGCGTTAATCAGGCGGCTATCAATTATCATTTCAAAGGCAAGGATGGTTTGTACCTCGAGGTCCTCAAAACCGCCTTCGAGAAGCTGATGGAAAATACGGAATTTGATGCGGAGAAGCTCAAATCGCTCTCCCGCGAGGACGCCCTGCGAAGCTTTGTGTACCAACAATTGCGGCCGCTGTTATTCCGCGACGAAATGAGTCGCTACATCCGCATTTTCGCCTGGGAGAGCGCACATCCAACAAAGGTCTTTCGCAAATTTATGGCGACTCATTCAACCTCGTATCTAACCGCGGCGGTCGATCTTGTTCGCCGATTCTTGCCTCCAGGCGCGCATAAACGAACGGCCTTGTGCGCCGCCATCTGGCTCATGGGGCAATGTAGTATTTTCGTGCGGAACCGTGAACTCTTTGCACAAGAGCCGTTCGGCATCACCATCGACGAGTCGTTTGTCGATGAGCTCGGGGAGCTTATCACGCGGCTCGCAATTGGAGGCTTGTTGCGCACATCCGAAAGCCAAGCGCAACGATGAAGGCAGCTTTGGAATGAACTGCGCCTGAGGACGAAAGCCATGTTCGCATGAGCGAACGCATAGCCGCCACGGTCCCTCTTCGGCGGCCCGACGGTGGTTTTCCTATGCAACTCCGCGACGACGGTCGCGGTGAATGAGCTCTGATTTGCGACGGGCTCGGAGAGTTCCTTTGAGCACTGTTGCATAGATAAGCTGCAAAAATCGCTTCGGCCGTGCTAGCCCCATACGATCAAGGCATTCCTGCGTGTCCACGGTGCTTTTCGCCCCAATTCCGCGCAACAAAAATGCAACTAGTTGAATTGGGGACGCCGATGCAAGGCGTGTGAGCGCAGGAATCAAAAGTTGTTCGATTTTTGTGAAATCGGTCCCGAACGGGAAAGGCTGAATCAGCCCGGCGGCAAGCGCGGGGTCCAGTGCCCGTTCGACGCGCTGGGGAGTATTATCCCGGCAAGAGGCCGGAATCTCGTAACTCTTTTCGATCTTTCCTGCCTCTTTTGCTTGTTTTAGTAGCTCGGCCTGGAACCGAGAATCCGCGACGCCTAACATCGCAGCGATAACATCGCGATCCGTTTTGCCGCGCAGGTCAGCAACCCCATATTCGGTCACCACGACGTCGCGCAGGTGGCGTGGAATGGTGGTGTGGCCATAGTTCCAGAGGATGTTGGACGTCACGCGTCCTTTGGCATTGCGCGTGGCGCGCACCATAATGATAGAGCGCGCATCTTCGAGCGCAAAGCTTTGTGCCACAAAATTGTATTGGCCACCAACCCCACTAACGACTTGTCCGTTTTCGAGGCCGTCCGATATGACGGCGCCGAGCAGCGTTGCCATCATGGCGTTATTGATGAAGCGAGCCTTGACGCGCGCTGATCGCTTGGCCGCTTCGTCGCCGTAAAGTTCATTGACGAAGGACACCGCGGTCATACGAAATTTCGCCCGCTCTCCGTCCGACATTGTGCGTAGCGCCTCATAGAACGCTTTCGACCCCACAAAAAACGCCGCGTGCAGCAATGCGCCATCGGCATGACGTTTGAGGATGCCGGCCCGGTAAAGGTCGAGAAACGCCTCGACGAACATTTCGCTCGCGCCATAGATGCCTTGCTTAAACGGCGCTTCCTCAAGCGGCTCCGACAATGAAATGACCGGGGACAGTCGCGCGCAGATATCGCGAAACTCGGCATTTTCTCGATGCCGTAGGATCAGCGCCTGAGCAACAGCGTCGCCCAGTGAGCCGATGCCGAGTTGGATAGTTCCGCCGTCGGCAATCATGCGCGCGACATGAAAACCGGCGGCATATTCTGAAAGATCGATCGGTTCCCGCGGCGGCGCAAAAAGCGGGAATTCGTTTCGCGGGCCTTCAAGAATGTAATCGAATTCCTCCGCCGGCAGCTCGGCATCCCCTAGCATATAGGGCAATTCACTATTGACCTGGCCGACAAGAATAAATTCGGTCCGCCCGGCGCGGCGTGCGGCGAGCAGGTCGAGCGTGATATCGGGATTGCAACTTAAACTGTAGGAGGTTTTGCCGTCTTGCACCCGTTTCGCGACCAATTGACCAACCACATTGACCTTGCGGTCGAGCACGTAGCGAAGCGCATGGGTGTAGTTGGCCGAAATGTAGTTGCGTTGCGACGCTGCGACGTTGAGGCGTGTGCCGGCGAGGAAGAAAAATTCATTGACCTCGATATTTGGTGGCAATCTGTTTTGCAGCAGCGCTTCGTCGTAGGCTAAGGCCGGATAGCCTGCGAAAAGGCGAGCCGAAATTGGCTCTAGAAAGCGCCGTTCGAGCTCCTGTCTGGCGCGCGGTTTCCCGAGCGTCAATGCGGTGAAGATGCGCAGCGCCATCGAAGCATCGCCGGCGGCGCGACTGAATATAGAGTTTGCGACATGGTTTGCCTTGCCGAGCCCGAGCGGCAATGCGAGCACGATATTCTTGCCGATCCGCTCGACGATTGCCTGCGTTAGCCGGTCCGCATCGTCGAAATGGATCGGGGCACCGGTGTCGCGCATTATTTCAGTCGGTCCCAGCCGGGATCGGGGCGGAATCGATCGCCATATTTCGTAGCCAATCGTTCCAGTGCCTGCTGTAGATTGTTGACACCGCGCGAGCGCGCATAATGCATCGGCCCGCCACGAAATGGCGCAAATCCGGTCGCAAAAATTATGGCGCCGTCAATTGTGTCCTCGTCCGTGACCACTTGCTCGCGCAGGCAGGTCACACAGACGTCAAGCATCGGCAAGAGCAGCCGATCGGCCATATCGGGGCTGGGCGTGGGGGCATTGTGGTCCTTGATGGCCTTTCCATCCTTCCACTCATACATGCCTTTGCCACTCTTGCGGCCGAGTTCGCCCCTTGCCACCTTGTCCGACAGCCATTTTGGCGTTGCGGGCATTGGACGATCAAGCTCAGCGCGCAGCACATCGGCGACGTGCAAGCAGATATCCAGGCCCACTTGATCGGCAAGTTCGATGGGCCCCATCGGCATGCCAAAGTCTTCCGCAGCCCGGTCAATGGTTTCTCGTTTGCGTGCCTTCATCAAGCATGACGAAGGCTTCCATCAGGTAGGGGGTGAGGGCCCGGTTGACTAAAAATCCCGGCGCGCTTTTTACCGGCGCCGGCAGCCGGTCGATGCGGCCCAAGAATGCGTGCGCCATGTCCAAAACGTCGGCAGCCACGGCATCGTGGCTCACCACCTCCACCAGTTGCATACGCGAGACCGGGTTGAAGAAATGCAGGCCGAGAAAATATTCTGGCCGTTTCAACCCCTTGCGCAGTTCCTCAAGTGGAATGCTGGAGGTATTGGTTGCTAGAATAGCGTCGGAGCGCATTCTGCCTTCGATACCGGCATAGACTTTCTGCTTGATGCCGAGCGTTTCCGGTACCGCTTCGATGATGAGATCGGCCGTAGCTACGCCGTCGCCCTTGAGATCGGGAATAAGGCGGTCGAGCGCATCGCGGATATCGATGCCTTTGTGCGCGATCTTTTTGAACAGATCGGACGCGCGCTTAATCGCGCCGGCAATCGGCTCGGCTTTCATGTCGGCGAGGCTGACCGTAAACCCGTGCCATGCACACCATGCCGCAATGTCGCCGCCCATGGCGCCAGCGCCAATGACGTGAATGCGACGGCCCTGCCAATTGCCGACGGATATGCTCTTAAGCTTCTCGCGCAGGAAAAATACGCGGATCAGGTTCTGCGCCGCCGGAGTTACGAGAAGCTTGGCAAAAGAGGCGACTTCGGCCTTTTGCATCGCCGGTGGATTGCCGCCGTGCTCGCGCCAAAGATCGATCAATGCATGGGGAGCGGGATAATGTTTGGCTGGTGCTTTCTTTTCTGTCTCGTCTTTCATGCGTTTAGCGAGCACTTTGCGGCCGAGCGACGAATTCAAGAGTGTCACGGAAAGACCGGCGCGTGACGTCTTCAATTGACCTGCTCACCGCCGCCATTACTGCGGCGCCGATGTGCCGTTCTTGGGTGACCGCATCGACCAGGCCGATGGCCTTTGCTTGCGGGGCACGGATCGATTTGCCGGTGAGCATACTAGTCATGGCTTGCAGCGGATTGATCAGCCTGGTCAGGCGCACGGTGCCGCCCAATCCCGGATGCAGGCCGAGCAGGACTTCCGGAAAACCGAGGGAGGCGTCGTCGATGGCGATCCGGTAGTCACAGGCCAGCGCAACCTCCAGTCCGCCGCCAAGACAGTAACCGTGGATGACGGCAACCGTCGGCAGTTTCAACCGGTCCAGCCGGTCGATGATGGTGTGAGCGCGGCCGAGACGCGTCTCGACCTCGGCCGCATTTGTCGTGTCGCGAAATTCACTGATATCGGCGCCGGCGATGAACCCACCTGGTTTGCCGGAGCGGATCACCAGACCTTTCGGGGGCTCCCGCTCGATCGTCGCAAGGACGTCATCAAGCTCGGCGATCACGTCCTCCGAAAGCGTATTGGCACTTTTGCCCTGCTTATCGAGGATGAGCCAAGCGATCCCTTCGCCGTCGCTCGTTAGCTTCCAATGATGCCACGGGGACGCGGCTTGCGGGCTCGCCGATCCGCTAAAGGGACCGAGTTCGAGATTGCGCGGTTCGAGGACATCCCAAACGTTCTGCGCCATAGGATATCCCTAAATCGTCTCGATCAGCATGGCGCCGCCCTGGCCGCCGCCGATACATTCGGTTGCGATGCCGCGCTTGCGGCCAAGCCGTTTCATGGCGTTGACCAGATGGAGCACGATGCGATTGCCGCTGGCGCCGACCGGATGGCCAAGCCCGATCGCGCCGCCATCGATATTGAGCTTGTCGCGGGGAATTAAGCCAGCGGGACCGCTAAGATGCAGCACATCGCGACAGAAGGTGTCGTCGTTCCATGCGGCGAGGCAGGCAAGAACCTGGGCGGCGAAGGCCTCATTGAGTTCCCACAGTTCGATATCATTGAGGCCGAGATTTTGCCGGCGCAAAATCGCTGTGGAGCACAAAACCGGTCCTAGCCCCATGATCGAGGGGTCGAGCGCCGACCATTCGCTGTCCACGATGACAGCGCGGGGCGTGAGGTTATGCTCCTTGACGGCGTCTTCTGACGCCAGAATGACCCATGAGGCGCCGTCGGTGATCTGCGAAGAATTACCGGCCGTGACTTTCCCCCAGGGTCGCTCGAATGCGGGCTTAAGCTTAGCCAGCGAGTCGACTGAAGTGTCCGGACGTACGCCGTCGTCGAAGTCATAAACCTTGCCGTCGCGACCGAAGGCGGGCTCCATTTCGCCCTCGAAAATCCGGTCTTTTTGCGCCCGCGCGAGCCGCTGTTGGCTTTCGGCCGCGTATTCGTCTGCGTCGCGGCGCGTCACGTTGAAAAGATGCGCCACAACCTCGGCGGTTTGGCCCATGTTGAGTTCGACGATTGGATCGGTGAGACCGCGTTCCAGTCCTATGATCGGTTTGAAGAATCCAGGGCGAATGCTTGCGAAGGCTTTAAGGCGCGACCACACATTACGCGCGGAAAATAGTTTCAAATACCATTCGACCGCGCTCCGCCTGAATACGAGTGGTGCGTAACTGAGCGCCTCGGTGCCGCCGGCGAGGATGAGATCCGACACGCCGTCTTCGATGTCGCGGTAGCCAGTTTCGATCGATTGCATGCCGGAGCCGCAATTGATCTGTACCGTGAAGGCAGGCATCGCTTCGCCCATGCCGAGGCGCAACGCCGCGACACGCGCGGGGTTCATCTCGTCGGCGATAACGTTGACGCAGCCAAGAATGACCTTATCAAAGGCGTCAGGCGCGAACGGTTGGCGCAAGAGCAAAGGGCGTCCGCATTGAACTGCGAGATCGACCGGTGTAAACGGTCCGATCCCGCGCGCCTTGAGAAACGGCGTGCGGCTACCGTCAATGATATAGACCGGACGCTTGTTTACTCCGCGGCCGCTGGCCGCGGCGGGGCCTGGGCTGGCGATGGGCTTTCTCCCTTGGTATCTTTTGTGTCGTGGTGGGTCAATTCGTCGGCCGCAAAGTCGTCGACTTCGATGGCGGCGGCAACTGCCTTCTCGACCTCGCGAAGCTGTATGGCTTCGCTATCGCTGATGAGGTTCTGTTTGCGTGCTTGATCGATGTCATGGATGTGCGCTTTGTGTAATCGATCACTCAGGGGCTGAGCTGCCGCAGTGAGCCGAAACGCACGCTCGAGGCGTGCAACGCCACCGTCATCGCTAGGATGAAAAAGATCGACCGTAAGGCGGTCGCGCGCTTCGGACGGTTCGAGAAGGATAGCAGCGCAGTTACGCGTAAGCCGGTCGGACGGCCCGCGCCGTCGCGGGCCGAGCGGCTGAATGAGAAATCGCAGCAAGTTTGCAACGAGGCGATTTGGGAAATTGGCCAAAATCTCGTCGAGGCGCCTGGCGATGGTCAGCGAGGCCGCTGTCCATGCACCATTCAACCAGTGGCAAGTCGGCGTCCTGCTGCCCTTCGTCCTGCCAGCGCTTAAGCACAGCCGACAACAAATAAAGCTCGGATAGGAGATCGCCGAACCGCGCTGAGATCATTTCATTGCGTTTGAGATCGCCGCCAAGCGTCAGCAAGGTCATATCGACCGACAAAGCGAAGGCGGCCGCGTAGCGGCCGAGCTGGCGGTAGAAATGGGTGGCTTTGCCAGCCCGCGGCGCTGGCGCGAACAAGCCAACGGTCCAGCTACGGCTCCAGGTGCGCAAAGCATTGCCGATAGCGTGCCCGACATGATCCCAGAACGCGCGGTCGAAGGCGTCGAGCCCGCGCGTCTGATCGTCATCTTCCAGAGCGAACATTTCCTTGAGGATATAGGGATGGCTGCGGATCGCGCCTTGGCCGAATTGAATCAGGCTGCGCGTAACGATATTAGCGCCTTCCACGGTTATGCCGATCGGAACGGCGCGATAGAGGCTGCCCAGGTAGTTGTGCGGCCCTTCCATAATTGCCTTGCCGCCGTGCACATCCATCGCGTCGTTGACTGAGACACGCAGACGTTCAGTTGCCTGCGATTTCATTATCGCGGTAACGACCGCAGGCTTGTGGCCGGCGTCGAGCGCAGCACAAGTCATTCGCCGCGCGGCATCGATCAAGATACGCGGTAGCCGCGAGCCGTCCGAGCCGCTCTTGGATGGCCTCGAATTTGCCGATTGAAATATGGAATTGCTCGCGGACCCGCGCGTAAGCGCCCGTGGTGTGGGCGGTGTAAACGGCACCCGCCGCCGATAGGGACGGCAGCGAAATTCCGCGCCCGGCCGCCAATGCGCTCATCAGCATCTTCCAGCCTTTGCCGACCTGCGCAACGCCACCGATGACGTGATCCATCGGCACGAAAACGTCGTGACCCCAGTTCGGGCCGTTCTGGAAGACATTGAACGCGGGGAAGTGCCGCCGGCCAATGTCAACGCCCGGGAGGTGGGTCGGCACCAACGCCACAGTAATGCCGATATCTTCGTTCGGGCCCAGCAAATGATCGGGGTCACGCAACTTGAAGGCCAGCCCGAGGACGGTCGCGATTGGTCCGAGCGTGATATAGCGCTTGTGCCAATTGAGGCGGATGCCGATGACCTCTTGGCCTTCGAAAGTGCCGCGACAGACAACACCTGAATCGACCATTGAGGCGGCGTCCGAACCTGCCTCCGGACTGGTCAGGCCGAAGCAGGGAATTTCCGAACCATCCGCAAGGCGGGGCAGCCAATAATCCTGCTGGGCTTTTGTGCCGAATTGCAGCAGCAGCTCACCGGGCCCAAGCGAATTGGGCACCATCGCCGTCACGGCCGCGGTAATCGAACGGGACGAAAGCTTACGCACGACTTCGGAATGCGCGAATGCGGAAAATCCCAAGCCGCCGTAACGCTTGGGGATAATCATCGCGAAAAATTTATGTGCTTTTAGAAATGCCCACGCCTCCGGCGGCAGGTCGCGCAGATCCCAATTGACGTGCCAGTCGTCGAGCATCGCGCAGAGCTCCACGACCGGCCCGTCAAGAAACGCCTGTTCTTCAGCAGAGAGCTTTGCGGGCACCTCGGCAAGCAATTTTGTCCAATCGGGGTTGCCCGTGAACAGATCGGCGTCCCACCAAACGTCGCCTGCTTCGATCGCTTCACGCTCGGTATTGGACAGGCCCGGTAGTACGCCCTTGGCCCATTTGAAAATATACCGGGATATATAGTCTCTTCGAAAGTTCATGAGGCCGCCCGCAATCCACTCCGAGGTGACAAGGGCGCTGGATGCAAAGGTTCCTGCCTAACGTAGGCATTCAGATGGCCAATGCAATCACGCGGCGCTCGCGCGAACGGCCGAACTATTGCACAAAGAGCGCGGTAGGGGCTGGCGCAAATTGAGACGCTCACGGAAAGATGACACGGTTTTTGGCTAGGTCCGCGACCGGGCCAACGTTGGGAAATCAGCTATGTATCAGCAATTAAAACAATGGATCGGCGCGCGAATTCTTCGCTATCTGGAAACGCCGGCGCGTCGTTACGCGCCATTTTTTTCGCCTCCGATCGACGTCTTACGTCGCTCGCTCCAGCCCGGAGACGTGTTGCTTATTGAGGGCAATTCTCGCCTCAGCGCGGTGATAAAATTTCTTACCCAATCGACGTGGTCGCATGCGGCGCTTTTTATTGGCGAGGGCGCACCGCGAAACGAAAAAGGCGAAGAACAATTAGTTCTGCTGGAAGCCAATGCAGAACGCGGTGTTTTACTCGTTCCGCTGTCAAAATATGCACGATTCAATACGCGCATCTGCCGTCCCGTCGGACTAAGCAATGACGAATGCCAGACGGTCATCAACTACGCGCTCGCACGGGTGGGGACTCAATATGACATTCGGCAGATATTCGATCTCGCACGCTATCTTTTTCCATACCCACCCGTTCCAGTATTTTTGCGAAGGCGGCTGCTGGCGATAGGTAGCGGTGACCCGACGAAGGCGATTTGTTCAACGCTCATTGCCGAGTCATTTGCGTCGATCCACTACCCAATCTTGCCGGAAAGCGTGGATGGCGCTTCCTACGGAATTGCCCCCTTTGTCGAAAGTGAGTCGAAACATATTCGTCGGCACGGCCTCTACACCCCGCGGGATTTTGATATTTCGCCTTACTTTACTGTAATTAAGCCGGCGATTGAAAGCGGGTTTAATTTCCATGCGCTCAAATGGACGATGGAAAAATCTGGGCGCCGTTAAGCACTCAGGCATTTGCAGTTCGAAGCGCTTAGAAAATCGGTCTGTTCTGTCGGCGCTGACCGGTCAATTCAGCTAGCGGGATCAACCGGGCGTGATTTCCCATCGGCGTCAACGGCGACATATGTGAATATGCCGTCGGTGACGGCAATTTGCTCGTCGCCAATTCCGCGGCAAGCCCAGCTTTCAATTTTTACTGTTAGGGAGGTGTGCCCAACCTTGATGACCTCGGCATAGCAGGCGACCTCGTCGCCGACAAAAACGGGGCGATGGAAATTCATGGCAGTGATGGCGACGGTCACTACCCGGCCTCGCGCACGACGCGTCGCTGCCGCACTTCCCGCAAGATCCATTTGTGAAACGAGCCAGCCACCGAAAATGTCGCCGTGTGGATTAGTATCCATCGGCATCGCGATGGCACAAAGGGTCGGCTTGGAATCGGGCGGCGTTCCAGATTGGATAGAGGTGTCTTTTGGCAAATCTGAAATTCCGTCTATGTGCAGGGAGGGACTCCTAGTGGTCCCCTTTCAGAATACCACCACCTCGATCAGATTTGCATTGCGCAAGGCGAACAGCAAACGGAGATTATAATGAGATTCGATTTCCGGCTCTTCGCTATAAAGTCAGTTTGCCGATGCTGCTGAAGCAGCTTTTCTGTTTTCGCTCTCGCGGCAAGCAGTGCTCGCGAATACGGGCACCCTTCAACATCGAGCCTTAGCGCCTCCGAGCGGAGCCTAATCGCCAACACGGGCCGGATCCGGGAAGATTAAATTGGTTACGGCAACGCCTTGCCCAGCAGCGACTAGAACTGATGTTCCATGGAGTGGTGATGTATAACATACTGGCAAATAAGATAATTCTTGGGCGAACTCTCCTCTCTGCGACATTGCCACAGGTGTTAACGAGATATTAACGCAAGTCTGTTAACCCGAAGGCCGAGGGACTGCTCCTGCCGAGGTGCATGATATTGCCCTCAAAGCCGCTGAGACGGACGCGACCAAAAGAGCCCTGGCCACCTTCGGCCGACCCTTTGGGCTTGAGCTCTATCGCAATGGCAGAGCCAAACTATCGCCGAGCCCGCCGTTAGCGCCGGCAACAGCAACGCCACCATACTATCCTTGCCGGACAGCGGTACCGACTCTCATTCCGCTTCCACCCGGACGATACGACACCCGTACCGCGGCCATCCCGTTACTATGGCCAACGCACGGTCCCTCGATGCTCGAGACCATGCGGAAGGATCAACAAGCGCCACCAGCACCGCATCAACCACAGGCATCACGGCGCCGCCGCTGGCGCCGAAAAACACGATCTCGCCCCAGCAAGATCGACAAGAGCCAGCTTGCCATCGCCGAACCCAAGCGGCTGCGCGACAAAGCGCACTTGAAGTTCGTTGCCGCCCAGCCCTGTCTGATCTGCGGACGTCAACCCTCGGATCCACATCACCTGCGCTTTGCCCAACCCAGAGCCATCGGTATGAAAGTGAGCGACGAGTTCACCGTGCCGCTCTGTCGTGGCCATCACCGGCAGCTGCATCAGGCCGGCGATGAAGTGGCGTGGTGGGAACGCCTACACATCGATGCGTTGGAGATCGCAAAAGGGCTTTGGGACCAGAGCCACGCAAAGTCAGCTCTTGCGACTGACGCTGACGCCAATGCTACCGATGGGCCGCAAAATCGTTCCAGCACCCTGCCTGTGAAAACCTGAATCTACCATGGCCTCGGGTTGACGAATTGCCACCAATCGGCTCAATGCCAAAAAATGAACATGGGTCTAAAAAGCAGAGCTAAAATCCCCAGATCGGGAAGGATTCGGCTGGCAATCGCGAATGGCCCCTTGCGACGGCCTTTTTACAAGCAATTTAGACGCATGTTATTTATCCTGATAAATAAATTGCAAACTGGTGTGGAGGGTTCTCGCGTGCGGGGGTAACCTGCGCCGCGCGCAGATTTCGGACGGCATATGATGGTCGACACAACGTGGCGGGTCCTTGTAGTCGATGATTCTCCAGTGACCGAAAGGATCGTGGAGTCGAGTTCTTCGCCAATGCGGCTTTACAACTATAGAAACTGCAAAAGGCGGAATGTCCGCCCTCAATATAATGCGCGAGCGCCGCATTGACCTCGTGCTATGTGATTGGCAAATGCCGGTGATGGACGGGGTGAGCGTTCTGCGTCAGGTCCGACAAGATCCGAACCTAAAACACACCCGCTTTTTCTTGATGTCGGCGAGCAAAAACGACCGCTGGACCCGCCTCGCAATCGATGCAGAAGCCGACGGTCTTCTCCTGAAGCCTTTCTCCGCGAACGAATTAAAAGAAAAGCTAGCAAAGCTGCCAATTGTCGTCCGTCACTGACCGGACCTGGCACTCCAGATTGTCTGAAAGTCCACTATCGCTTGCTCGCAGCTCGCGAGACAGGCGGCCCATAAACAATGGCAGCGTGCTTGGTCGTCACAAAAGCATGGGCCACCCGGGACATATTGCGGATTAAGGCAGGAATACCAGTGGATGGGTTAAATTGTTTATTTGAATTTCATTTTCATTTAGCCAGCTCACCTTACTTTGGACATGACTCACCAAGAAGGTTCGAGATCTGAGCTCCGGAAGGTTGAGATTATGGTGCCGGAAACAGACATAAGGGAGCCAAGGTCACGAGCCGCATTGGCGCTGCACCGCTTTGGCTTCGGCCCGCTTCCCGGCGGTATTGCCCGAATGGCCACCGACCCGCGCGGCGCATTGGTCGCCGACCTAGAAACCAATCCTGCGTCTATCGATAATCCGGGGCTTCTCACCAGCGGCGCGGCGCTGCGCGCCACGATCCGTTTTCAAATGGAACGCAAAGCGGCGCGTGAGGCGCGGAAAATGGACGGCGGCGCCAATGACATGGATGGCGAAGCCCAGCCGATGCAGAAGCAAGGCCCCGGTGTCCCGCAACAGATTTATCTCGCCGAAGCGCAAGCCCGTTACGACGCCGCGCTAAACGCCGACATCGGTTTCTCCGAACGTCTGGTCTGGTTCTGGTCGAACCATTTCTGTGTCTCCGCCGACAAGGGCCCGGTACGGGCGCTATGCGGCGCATATGAGCGCGAGGCGATCCGCCCACATGTGCTGGGGAAGTTTTCCGACATGTTGCTCGCCGTTGAGACGCATCCGGCGATGCTGCTTTATCTCGATAATGCCCGCTCGATCGGCCCAAACTCGATTGCCGGCGTCCGGCGTCACAAGGGGCTCAACGAAAATTTGGCGCGCGAAATTCTCGAACTGCATACGCTCGGGGTGCGCAGCGGTTATACGCAGGCGGACGTTACCAATTTTGCCAAGGTGATCACTGGCTGGAGCCTAGTGCCGCCGCGGCTCGATCCCGTTCGCGGTGGCGAGTTCATGTTCAACGAGCGCATGCACGAGCCCGGCGAACAGACCGTTCTCGGCAAGACGTACCCGGAAGGCGGCTTCGACCAGGGCAGGGCCGTCCTAGAGGACATTGCTCGCCATCCGGCAACGGCGAAGCATATCGCCACTAAGCTTGTGCGTCATTTTGTCGCCGACGAACCGCCGCCGGCGCTGGTCGACAGACTTTATCGCCGCTTCCGTGAAACCGGTGGCGATCTGCGCGAGGTCACTAAGACGCTCGCCACCGCGCCGGAATCCTGGAGCGCCCCACGCGCCAAGCTGAAAATGCCGGGCGAATGGATTGTGGCCTCTATGCGTGCGAGCGGTCTTGGTATGCCCGACGTGCGCAAGGTCGTGGGCGCCCAGAACCTCCTCGGCGAGCCGCTATGGCGCCCGCCAGCGCCAAAAGGCTTCTCCGACGACAGCGCCGCCTGGCTGGACGGCATGGCAGAGCGCCTCGACATCGCCAACCAGGTTGGCCGCATCGCCGGCAATTATGGCCAGGAGGCCGACGCCATGATCGACGCAGCGCTCGGCCCGCTCGCGTCGCGCGATACGCGGGAAACGGTCGGCCGTGCTGCAAGCCGCTCGCAGGCATTGGCGTTGTTGTTGATGGCGCCAGAATTTCAGAGACGGTGACGTCATGATCGAGATGCACGCACCCACCCGCCGCCATCTGCTACTCGCCTCAGGCGTGCTGTTTGCCTGGGCGCATTTGCCGCGCGAAGCGCGCGCCGAAGGCCGCGACCCGCGCCTGCTGGTCGTTGTGCTGCGCGGTGCTCTCGACGGGCTCGCTGCTGTGGCGCCGATCGGCGATCCGGACTGGCTGCGGTTGCGTGGTGAAAACGCGCTCACTCTCAATAGTGCGACACCCGCTTTGCCGCTCGATAATTTCTTTGCCCTTAATCCCGCTATGCCGAATTTGCATCGCATGTACAAGGCAGGGAAAGCGAGCATCGTGCACGCCGTCGCTTCGCCTTACCGCGAACGCTCGCATTTCGACGGGCAGGATGTGCTGGAAAGTGGGCTAACCAAACCTGGAGCGGTCGACACTGGCTGGCTCAATCGCGCGCTAGTTTCGCTCGCGCCTGCCGGGCGCGTCGGCGGCAAGGAGGCTTTCGCCGTCGGCCCGGTAACGCCGCTTGTCGTGCGTGGCCCAGCGCCGGTACTGTCTTGGACGCCGCCCAAGCTGCCGCCAGCCACTGACGACACCACGATGCGCTTACTCGATCTCTATCGTCACACCGATCCAGCTTTGGCGCGCGCGCTGGAAGAGCGCGTCGATCTTGCGGCAATGGCCCGCGCGAGCGGCATTGGCATGAATCCGCAAAAACCTGGCGAGCGCCCACAAGGGCCCATGGCCGCGGTACGCGCGTATTTTTCCGATGCGGCAGGCGCAGCGGCGAAATTCATGAGTCGTGACGACGGGCCCCGCGTCGGTGCGCTCGCGTTCGATGGCTGGGACACGCATCAGGATGAGGGCGTCGCTAAAGGTCGCCTCGCTGCATTGCTTGGGGCGCTCGATGCGGCACTGGCGGCGGTCGAAAATGGGATGGGCGATGCATGGAAGGAAACGGCAGTCGCCGTTATCACCGAGTTTGGGCGCACCGCCCGCATCAACGGCACCGAAGGCACCGACCATGGTACCGCCACGATCGCGCTGCTCGCTGGTGGCGCGGTGAAAGGCGGGCGCGTCATCGCCGATTGGCCGGGCCTGAACGAGGCAAGCCTTTACCAAAGCCGCGATTTGAAACCGACGACCGATCTACGCGCTATTCTCAAAGGCGTATTACGCGACCATCTGCGTGTCGACGAGCGCGCACTGGCGTCATCGGTATTTCCGGGTAGTGCCACTCTGGGTGCGGCAAAAGGCCTCGTAGATGCAGAGATAGTAGATGCATCGTAGTGGATGAAAAATGGCCTCGTTTCATGGCGCGTCGTAGTGAATGAATAACAGCCTCGTCATCTGAAGTTTTTCGCTTCACAGCCATGTGCCGTCTGTGGGCGCCAACCGTCATCCCCATCACCTGCAATTTGCTCGGCCGCGGGCGCTAGGCCTGAAAGTGAGCGATGGTTCGATGTACCGCTCTGCAGCGACTATCATCGGCACTGCGTCAAGCCAGCAACGAGGTCGCCTGGTGGGATCACTTGCACATCAATGCGTTGGAGATCGCCAACGGACTTTGGGCGAAAAAGCCACGCGCGGTCATCGCTAGTGGTCATAGCCACTGACATTGGTTTGATAGCGGGGAGCCCCCTAGCAGCCTGCCGGTGAAGACGTGAATTTGCCATAGCTTCGGACCGACGAATTGCCGCAAACCGGCTCAATCCCAAGAGGGCGACATTAGCCAGCGTACCCGACCGATCGCTGGCCGCGGCGCTCACATCAGATCGGGTGGCGCGGGAGTTGTGTGAGTCCATCGACTAGCCAAATGCCGACGAAAATGAGCACGACAACGTACGCAAACACGGCCGCATCGACGACTATTCGCCCCCTGTAGTCATCGTTATCGCCAAGTTCAACGGCGTCAGTCGGAGCTGTGCCGAACGAATGCTGTATAGTGGCGCGAATCCTGCGGCGACGCCGATAAGCCGAAAAATCGACGATATTTTCCGCACCGCTACCGTGCCGCGCGCTCGCCTGCATGGTCAACCCCACGCGTGAGTGCTGTTTCGATATAAAACAACGATGGCCGGTCTTCGTTCCCCGCCTGCGGTGACCATTGCCGCATATAAATGCCGTTAAATTCCGTCGGGAACGCCCGTTTCGCTCGTTTGTGTTATTGATCCGGGCGCGATTGCCGCGAAACTTTTTGCGGTGCGGAACGTACAAGTTCCGTCTCGAACACACGAACGAGCTCGGAAGTCATGCGCTATTCACGGCTAGCCCTTATCGCCTTGGCGTGTCTCTTGCTCGTCGGGGGTGCCGTGTTTTGGCGTTTCAACGCGATTTCGCACGCCAAAACCCAGTCCAGCCGAACAACCGCCAGCGATCCCGGTAACCGCCGATATTGCTGGGCAACAAGATGTGCCGGTTTTCGTCGAAGGCCTCGGCACCGTCCAAGCCTTTAATCGCGTCAATGTCACGACGCGAGTAAGCGGGCAAATCACCGAGGTCTTTTTCCGCGAGGGGCAGGACGTGAAGGCGGGCGATCGGCTTTTCCAGATCGACCCCCGGCCCTATCAGGCCATTTTGGAGCAAGCGCAGGCCACCAAGGAAAAGGACGAGGCGCAGTTGCAATCCGCGCAACTCGACCTGCAGCGCTACGGCGAATTGCTGCCGCAAGGCTTTCAGACGCGGCAACAGCTATGACACAGCAAAAAGCAACGGTCGGTCAATTGCAGGCGACGCTGAAAGCGGACCAGGCACAGATCGACAGCGCCCAGCTCAACGTCGGTTATTGCCTGATCCGCTCCCCGATCGATGGCCGCACCGGGCAGAGGATGGTCGACGCGGGCAATTATGTGCAAATCGGTCAGATTCCAATGCTCTCGTGACGATCACGCAAATCAAGCCGATCTTCGTCAGCTTTAGCGTGCCGGCCACGAATCTCGACGAAATCCGGAAAAATCAGGCCCAAGAGCCGCTCAAAGTCGTCGCCTATGCGATGGATGATAAAACTGTTCTGACCAACGGCACTCTCACTTTGATCGACAATCAGGTCGACACCACGACCGGCACGATTCATTTGAAGGCTCAATTCGCAAATATCAACGAGCCGCTCTGGCCCGGCCAATCCGGTCAACGCGCGGCTTATTATCTCAATTCGACAAAATGCTGTCACGGTTCCGGCGCAAACCGTCATGGACGGACCGAACGGCGCATACGTCTATGTCCTCAATCAAGGCGACGTCGCCAAGCGTCAAAATGTGGAGGTCGCATCGACGCAAGATGACGTGGCGGTCATCGGCAAGGGCTTACAGGCGGGCACGCGCGTGGTCGTCGATGGTCAGTATCGATTAACCGATGGCAGCAAGGTCAAGGTCACGCAGGCGCCGCCGGCATCGAGCGCGGACCAAGTCGAGCGATGAATATATCCGAGGTCTTCATCCGCAGGCCGATCGGCACCTCGCTGCTGATGTCCGGCATCCTGGTGTTCGGCATCGTCGGTTACGAGCTGCTGCCGGTCGCCGCCTTGCCGACGGTCGATTTTCCGACCATCCAGGTGACGGCCACGTTGCCCGGCGCCAGCCCTGACACCATGGCTGCGTCGGTCGCCACGCCGCTTGAGCAGCAGTTTGCCGCCATTCCCGGGCTCGCGCAGATGACCTCGACCAGCGGCCTCGGAAACACAAGTATTACTTTGCAATTCGATCTTAATCGCAATATAGACGGCGCCGCCGGCGACGTGCAGACCGCGATCAATGCCGCGAGCGGACTTTTGCCCAAGGATCTGCCCGGCCCCCCGACCTACAAGAAGACCAATCCGGCCGAACGCGCGATCTTGATCTATGCCGTGTCATCGGATGCACTGCCGATCTATCGCGTCGATGATTATGCCTTCAACATCCTGGCGCAAAAACTCTCGACAATTGATGGCGTTTCAGAAGTCGATATTGCAGGCCAGCAGCAATATGCAGATTCACGTTCAAGTCAATCCACTCGCGCTTGCAGCGCGCAACATCGGTTTAGAGGATGTGCACTCCGCGCTGGCCGCCGCCACGCTCGACGAGCCGAAAGGCAATTTAGAAGGTGAACACCAGGTCGTCACACTTGACACCAACGACCAGCTGTTCGACGCCAAGGCCTTCGCCAAGACAATCATCGCTTACCGCAACGGCGCACCGGTCCGGATCGAAGACGTCGGGAAAGCGATCGATTCATCGCAAGCGCCCCGGACGGCTTCATGGTACGGCAGCAAGCGCATTGAGCTATTGCTGGTCAAACGTCAATCGGGCGCCAATACCCTCTCCGTCGTCGACCAGATCAAGGCACAGATGCCGCAGCTGCTGGCATCAATTCCGAAATCCGTCCACGTCGATCTCGTCTCTGACCGCTCGCAGAATATCCGCGAGTCCGTCCACGACGTCGAGCTCACACTGCTGTTGACCATTGCTCTCGTCATCATGGTCATCTTCCTGTTCCTGCATAATCTTTGGGCCACCATTATCCCAAGCGTGGTGGTGCCGCTGTCGCTGGTTGCGACGTTCGGCGTCATGTTTGTAGCTGGTTACAGCCTCGACAATCTGTCGCTGATGGGGCTCACCATCGCTGTCGGCTTCGTCGTCGACGACGCGATCGTGATGATCGAAAATATCGTGCGCTATCTTGAAATGGGCAATTCGCCATTCGAGGCGGCCCTTAAAGGCTCGAGTCAAATCGGCTTCACCATTATCTCCATCACCTTCTCGCTGGTCGCCGTTTTCATCCCGCTATTGTTCATGGCGGGCATTGTCGGGCGGCTTTTCAGGGAATTCGCGGTGACGGTGACGACGGCCGTGCTGGTCTCGGCCTTCGTCTCACTGACCTTGACGCCGGTGATGTGCTCCCTGTTCCTCACGCGCGAGAGCGCGCACGGGAAGAATTTCGTTAGCCGTTGGTCCGAATTTTTCTTCGACCGCATGATCAAAGGTTACGACCGCGGATTGAAATGGGTCTTCCGGCACCAGTTGTTAATGCTGATTGTGACGCTCTCGCTCATCGTCGTCACCGGCGTCATGTACTACGAAGTGCCGAAGGGCTTCTTTCCAGAACAGGACACCGGGTTCATTTTCGGGCAAGCAGAGGCGCGGCAGGACGCCTCGTTTGCCGCGATCACCAAAATCGAGAATCAGTTCGCCGACATCATTGCCAAAGACCCAGCTGTGTCCGGCGTTGTCGGATTTGCCGGCGCGACTGGCGGCAATGCGAGCGAAAGCACTGCGCGCCTCTTCATTCAGCTCAAGCCGCAAAGCGAGCGTCACGTGTCGGCCCAGACGGTCATCCAACGCCTGCGCCCGAAAGTCGCCCAGGTCGAGGGTGCAAAATTCTTTATGCAGGCGGGGCAGGACATTAGTGTCGGGGGCCGCTTGTCGAAAACCGAATATCAATACACGCTGACCGACACTGACACCGAAGAGCTCAACCACTGGGCGCCAATCCTTGAACAGGCATTGCAGAAAGTACCGGCGCTTCAGGACGTGGCATCGGACCAGCAAATCGCCTCGCCGCACATTGCCATCACGATCAATCGCAATGAGGCCTACAAGCTGGGATTGTCGCTGTCGACAATCGATCAATCCCTTTACGACGCCTTCGGACAGCGGCAGGTGGCGACAATCTACACGTCCAGCCAGCAGGCTAAGGTCATTCTCGAGGTAGAACCGCAATTCCAGAACGACCCGGCCGCTCTGTCCCGGATCTATCTGACAACCCCGTCGGGTGCGCATATCCCGCTCGCCGCGGTCGCGCAATTCAGCAATAAGGTCGAGCCCCTGACCGTCAACCACCAGGGAGTGTTTCCTGCAGTGACTCTATCCTTCAATGTCGCACCCGGCTATTCGCTCGGCCAAGCCGTCGACAGCATCCAGACCATCCAAGACAATTTGCGCACGCCGGTGACGTTGCAGGGAACCTTCCAGGGCACGGCACAAGCGTTCCAGCAATCGCTGACGACCATGCCTCTGCTCATCCTCGCGGCAATCGTCGTTGTCTATATCGTCCTGGGGGTTCTTTACGAAAGCTACATCCATCCAATTACCATTCTGTCGGCGCTTCCTTCTGCCGGCGTCGGCGCCCTCATTATGCTGACGCTTTTCGGTTACGACCTGACGGTTATCGCCATCATCGGTATCGTGCTCCTGATCGGCATCGTCAAGAAGAACGCCATCATGATGATCGATTTCGCGCTTGCGGCGGAGCGCAACGAAGGCAAAAGTCCGATCGAGGCGATCCACGAGGCCTGCCTGCTTCGCTTCCGCCCGATCATGATGACCACCATGGCGGCATTGCTCGGTGGATTGCCGCTGGCCCTTGGCTCGGGCGCGGGTTCAGAATTGCGCCGCCCGCTTGGGATCGCCATCGTTGGCGGCCTTCTCGTCTCGCAGGCGCTCACGCTTTACACGACGCCGGTCATCTATCTGTATCTGGAGCGTGTGCGCCAACGGCTGACCCGGCGACGTAGTCGCCCGCCTGAAGCGACGCCGGCTCCCGCCGAATGAGCTAAGCGGAGCCGTATTTTTCGAATAGCACGGAGGCGGCTGTTGTTCATTGCCACCTCTTGATCTGCCCCACCTGTTTGGTCGGGTGATTCAGTTCGACAAAAATCTCATCGACAAAGCAATACTTAAGATGGTTGCTGGTCGTCGGCGCGATGGCCGTTATCCGTTACGCGCAGAAACACGGGACTAAGAATCGGCCATGGCTCGGACGGTTGATGGAGCGCCGACCGACGAAGGTGGCGGCCGTCGCGCTCGCGAACAAGATTGCGCGGATGGCCTGGGCCATCATGGTCCGGGGCGAGAAATATAAGGAGCCGAAGCTGTTGCTGGCAGCATGAGGCACGCCAGCAGATAAATCGGCAACACCAATTGGCGAGCGCATGACGACGTAATGCAGCTACGGTCGTTCCGGGGATTGGGAGAGCCCGTATGGGTCATCGCACTTTCAAGTGCGGGTGAACGATTGGGACCCGATCCGCGCATAGCATTAGGGCCAGCGGCCACACCTGCCGCATCAACAGGCCGGACACCTGACCGCACCCGACCAATGCTGCAGAAACGTCAGAAAGTTCTTGCCAGGGCGCCGTCCACACGTGACCCATGCCAAAGCGGGACTGGCGCATCCCATTAGGTACGGCCGCGGCAGTTGTAGGTGCGCGTCGCCCGTCGCCGCGCTATAGAGTGCTTCGGTGACGACGTCCGTCGTCGATGGGAAGGGATCATGCGGCGTCTGGCGACAATCGCTAGTATACTGATAGTGCTCGGCGTTGGCTTCGCCGCGCCTGCCGCGGCGCAAGATGAAGGCTCTCAGGGCGCGGCCGTCGTTGTTTTGTCCCAAGCCCACACAATTTCGCCGCTGGGCATCTATGCCATAGGGGCGCTCGCCTGCACCATCGCCGCACCAATGATCAACACGGCAATCCTTGGTCGGCCGGTCACGCCGAGCGAGTTCGCCCGTTCGGCGCTCGGCTGCGCCGCCGGTCCGATCGGCTGGCTGCTTGCGCCGCAATTGTTTCCGTTTCCCTTTGCGATTGGACAATTGGGTGCGCCATCGCAAACCCCGAAGCAACCGCAAGGAAACGGCAATTCTCACCCGCCGCGATCCGGCGAGACCCACTTCGTGCCCAACGAAGTGCTGATCGTCTTCGCGCCGGGAACGCCGCCCACCTATATTCAGAGGCTCGCCCGCCGCCTCCATTTGACGGTCCTGGAGACGCAGAACTTCAGCATGACCGGGCTGACATTGACGCGGTTCCGCATCGACGGCAGCCGGTCGGTGGTCAGTATTTTGCGCACGCTCAATTTCTATGGCCGTGTTGTGCTCGCGCAGCCCAATTATCTCTATCTGCTGCAGCAGAGCGCGCTGGTGCTTTCGCGCGCGGCATCGTTGGCCGACGCCGCAGCGAACCAATATGTTGTGTCGAAGCTGCACCTTCTCAAGGCGCATGAGATTAGCACCGGCGCCGATGTTTCTGTGGCCGTGGTCGATTCCAAGATCGACACGTCCCACCCTGATCTCGCCGGCTCAGTCGCCGCCGAATTCGATGCCGTCGGCGGGCAGGCCGCTCCGCATGCCCATGGCACTGGCATCGCCGGTGCCATTGCCGCGCATGCCAAACTCATTGGCGTAGCTCCAGGCGTTAAGATTCTGGCGGCGCGGGTTTTTTCTGGCAGCGGCGACAAGGCGCAAGGCACCACCTTCAACATTCTCAAAGGGCTCGACTGGGCGGCGAGCGAAAACGCGCGCATCGTCAACATGAGTTTTGCCGGGCCGAGCGACCCGCTGCTTCGGCTCACGCTCGCAAAGGCGCATGCGCGTGGCATGGTATTGATCGCATCCGTCGGTAACGCCGGCCCACGCGCGCGGCCGCTTTATCCGGCGGCGTACCCACATGTCATCGGCGTCACCGCGACCGACATCGATGACAAATTGCTGGGCACGTCCAACCGCGGCCGCCAAGTGACCCTAGCAGCGCCGGGCGTCGACGTGCTGGTGCCAGCGCCGGACGATACCTATCAGCTTACTACCGGCACCTCGGTCGCAGCAGCGAACGTGAGCGGTGTCACCGCGCTGCTGCTCGCGCGCGATCCTCAGCTCACGCCGGATAAGGTCGAGACGATTCTGATGCGCAGCGCGCACCACTTGGCGGGCCCCTCACGCGATATCGGCGCCGGCGAAGTCGATGCACTCTCGGCGCTTGAATCACTCAAATAGCGTTGACTAGGACTGTTTCTTTTTGCTGCGGCGGGATGTTGCAAATCGCCACAGGATGCGGGTCAACGATTGAGCGTCATAGTGGCTATGACCGCTGCTTCGAAGATTTGGTAGGGCTCGGCACCTTCGAGATTGTGAGCAGCGACGGCAAAGGCGACTTGCGCATCTTTGAATGTTGCAAGTGTGGCTGAATGTTGCAAGTGCAGCGAGACGATTGAGCAGGCCTGCGGCGCCATCTGCTCCGGAGCCAATCCAGATTTCCGACTGTTCCGGTGCTCGAAGCAGATACTGGGTGGCGCCTATACCAGTCCTCAGATTGTTTGCCCGACTATTATGGTTTGAGCGAATCAGGTAATTGCTCAAAGTGCTCCACAAAGTAAGAATTTCAAGCGTTTGGCCAAGGTCAGGCGGCAAGAATAATTCGCGAATCAAGCAGACCCTCGTCGGCGGTAATTCCAAGACCCGCTTTCACAACCCCTGCTAAAGCGGCCGATTTTCCAAGGCTGTCGCCGCGGCCGCATTTGGCAGGCAGCAAGTTAGCAAAAGCGCTCGTTTCGTTCACGCTGCTCGGTATGGCGGTCGCGGTTGTGGCGTTGCGCTTCGACACGTCCAGCGTCGTCGCTGCCGTCCAACGTCTGTCGCCACCAACGGTATGCAGCATTTTCATTGCGTTGTTGCTTAATGTGGTTGCCGCTGCGCTGCGATTGAAAATTATTGCAGCTGATTTGGGATCCCCGCTGACCTTTCGCCAAGCAATAGCCGCCGTAAGTGGCGGGAGCCTTGCTGGCGCTGCGTTCTTTCAGATCGCCGGGCAGTTAATGGCGCGCGGTATCATCATGGCGCGAAGCGGTGTCCCGTTCGCCTCCGTTGTAGCTATGACCGCATACGAACGCATTGTCGCCGCTGTGTTGTCGGGACTTATTGCGTTAGCGGGCGCCTACTATATTTTTGGGCACATTGTTATTGATCGTTATGCTGGCGGCGATCAATTAATCAAGATCGTTTTAGGTTTGATCGCAGCTGCGAGCGTTGGCACTCTAGTGGGCCACGGTAAGCTGACAGCACATGCAATTGCACCATTCATGAGGCGCCACATCGCGACGCGTTTTTTACGGGTCGCGGGATTATGCTTCTTGGTTCAACTTCCCATGATGGTAGCGTATGTGCTGGCTGCACACGCCCTTTCCCCGCAAACGTCGGTCGCAGATGTCGCAGCAGCATCAGCGGTTGTGATGTTTGCCGCCAGTGTCCCGATCAGCCTTGCCGGCTGGGGTGTACGCGAGATGAGCGCAGTAGTGGCCCTCGGGGCGATCGGGGTGGGAGCCGCCAGTTCGCTTGTGGCCGCAATCATTATCGGCGCCGGCTCAATGTTTGTCATGGCCATTATTGCTGTCGTGTCGCTGCGTGGCACTGTTGAAGGAAGCCAAACGCAGACATCCGCGCGCACCCCGATCGACTATGGCCATGCACTTGCCTGGATACTTCCATTGGCTGCTGCCACGTTCGTGTTATTCCAAATTTATATTCCGATGCCGTCAAATACGCTGCTCAACGTAGAATCTTGCTGACCCCATTGTGATATTGGGCGCCGCTTTGTTTGTAATCGCCGCGATTCGTGCGCGCCGGCTACCGGTATGGCGATTTCCGCCGATCAATGCAGCGGCTGCTGCGGCCACGCTTTCTCTTGCGGCTTCACTCCTCATTGGCGCGACCGCCTTTGGTTGGACTGAATGGGCATTGGTGAACAGGTTTCTCGGTTGGTTCATCCTATTAGCGTACGCGATGACTGGCGCTTTGATCGTAAGAGAGGGCGGTGAGAACGCACTCCGTGTCTTTCTTCTCACATATTCCGGCGCCGCAGCGGCGATAGCAGTAATCGATATTAGCTTGGCCATTTTGAATAAAGCTGGCGTCGCTGTGCCGGTTGTTCCGCAGGCCGTTGAAGGCTTTGCACTAAACCACAACTTTTTTGCATTTCAATTATTGATGGCTACTTCGGCGACTTTGGTAGCTGCGCGCGGACATGCGTTGCGAGTGATTTTGCTGACGATACTAATTGCTGGGCTATGGTTTTGCGGCTCCCGGTCTGGGTGGATCACTTTTCCGCTCGTCATTGCCGCGAGTATTTACTTACGCGCCGCCAGGATTCGTGAAATCGCAATTGCGATTGTTTGCGCAGCAGCAGTTGCGTTAATTCCGGTCGTGATGAGTGCGTTTATAAATACCGCAGGGTTACCCGAATTATTACCCCAGCCAGCTCAACCGGTCGACGCAACACTTGCGTAACGCACACCAAATGCTCGCCTAATCGATTTCAAGATCACCGGCGGCCAGCAATGCCAAAGCGCCAGGTTTCTCGGGCCGCAATGAGCCCTGGACGACATTTTTCCCTTATCAGCCTGCGCTCTCTATCTTTTCTGTTTTTGATAAGTGTTGCGTCGATCCGTTGAGACCACCCCCCTAAAACGGATACAGCAATGCGGCTCGCCTCAATAGTGGGAGGCTTACGGCTGTTTGCGGAACATCCGATTTTTGGTGCCGGGCTTGGCGCTTTTAGAAATCAGATGATCTTCATGTATTCGAACCAACCGCTGCTCATTCACTCGACAGCAATATGGTTGCTTGCCGAAATGGGAATTGTTGGTTTTCTTATTTTTACAATTCCTAGCGTGTGGCTCTTCTTGAGCGAAATTAGCTGTGCTCATCAAGATAGAGCGTCGAAGATGATTATATTATCTATGGTCGTTTTTGGAGCGATGTCCACACCGGCCGACATGTTTTACCAGCGCACGTTCTGGCTACTTTTGGGAGCAGCTCTCGCGCTTCCAAAATTACGCCAACTCTCGGAAATAACTCTATCCGACGACGTCAGTTATCAGAGGTAGTGCGGACTTGCGCCGGACATCACAGAATATCCGGGCACTGAACGGAAAAACTAACCGCGTCTGAGCAAATGATGGTGAGCCGAGCCGGCCAAGCCGTGGGCCTCAGTAATCAAATCTTTTGTATGGTCAGCGACGAACGTGAGCCGCTTGTTGCCATATCCAAATCTTATCATCATGATTTTGCTTTCGCCGCACTCGCGAAAGAGAAAAGTAGCCAGCCAACCAGCATGATTCCAAACGCTAGCACTATAAGCTGCACGAGCAGGCCGAGCCAAAAAACGCTCACTATAGCAAGGAAGGCAAGCGCGACGTTTGTAGCGAATACGCGCCCGACCACCGACAGGACGGTCGATCCGCGTTCAACCGCGCTCTGATAAAAATGCGTGCGATGCGCTTGCCAGACCGGCTCGCCGCGCGTCATACGACGGATCAGTGTGATGGTGGCGTCGGCGACATAGTAAAGCGGCAGCAACAGCGCCGCCACGATATGGCCGCGTCCGGCTAGGCCGAGCAACAGCCACGCCACCAGCAACCCAATCGCCAGGCTGCCAACATCACCAAGGAATAGCTTCGCCACCGGCCGGTTGAATGGAGCAAAGCCGACCATGGCGCCGCAGAGCGCAAGCGCGACGCACAATTTCGGATTGTGGTGAGGTGAGAATGATGCCGATAAAGGCGATGGCTACTGTGACCGGCACCACTTCGGCGACGGTCATCCAGTCGATCCCATCCATGAAATTGACGAGATTGACGAACCATAGGATAGCGAAGGCGAGCAACACGCGTTCGAGCCAATAGGGCATGCAGACACGATACGCAATTCGCTCGGCAGCGCCGCGAGGACGACGACGACCGCGACGGCCTGCAACAGCAGCCGTGGCAGCACCGGGATTGGCGATATATCGTCGATCGCGCCAATGACGGCAATAAAGACGGTTGCGGCAAGCACGAGCCATAATGACGTGTCGCCAGTGTCCCCGAGCAGACACGGAAGCGCCAGCGACAGTTGCAACAGTTGCGGCAATGACGCCGATGCCAGCGCCCTGCGGGGTCGGCACGGTGTGCGAGGAGCGGGCATTGGGATGCGCCAGCGCGTAACGCTGAAGCCAAGGACGCAACAACAACAGCAACGCGAAGCTTAACGCCGCGGCCGCGAGGAATACGGCGAGGTCGAGCGAAGCCGCGACCATAGTCGGTGCCGCTCATGATGCGGGCCACTCACGTAACGGGGATTTGAGGCCGGGCGCTGCGGCAAGCAGGCGCGCATAAAGCGCGACGATCTCGCGGCCGATGCGGCTGCTGGAAAACTCGTCGACGACAAGTTGCCTGCTGGCCTGGCCAAAGCGTGTGCGTAAATCCCGATCCTTCATTATAGGTCTCGATTGCGTCCGCAAGCGCGGGGGGATTATCGGCCGGCACCAGCAAGGCGTTCAGGCCGGGCCGGGCGATTTCGCGGCAACCCGGAACGTCGGTTGCGATCAGCGCCCGACCGCACGCCGCCGCCTCCAGCAGGCTTTTGGGCAATCCTTCGCGCCGCGACGGCAAGACACCGACATGCGCTTGCGCCCAGACGTCGCGCACATCATCGACATGGCCGAGCAAGAACGAGGTTTGGCCGGCTACGCCAGCCGGCAAGTACGCTTTCCGGAATGGAAGCAGGGTTGGATGGATCAGGCTCGCCGGCGAGAAGCGTACGGACGGTCAGGCCACGCTCTCGCAAAATATCGTGCGCGCGGACCAGCGTGCGCACACCCTTGTCATCGAGCAGGCGGCCGACAAAGCCGATGGTGAAGGATCCAGCCGGTTCCGGCATCGGCGTCAAGACGTCGACCTCGATGCCGGAGCCCGGAATGAGAGCAATTTCTCCGGCGCCACGCCGAGCCGCAACGCCACCGACCGGTCGTCGGGATTTTGCACCAGCACCGTCGTGTCGGGCCGTCGGAGCAGCCAGCCCAGCATTGGGCTGCCACCATGCGCATGATGCGAGCTTTTACGCTGTCCGACGTGAAAACATAGCCCAGCCCGGCGAAAGCATTTAGACGCGCCATCGGCAGGCCCAGCGCGGCAACTGAGCCGACGACCGTCGGCACCAGCGCGACATGATGAACCAGGTCCGGGCGAAGCCGCCGATAAAGCCGACGTACCTGTATCACTGTTGCAAGAAATCGAAACAAGTTCATGCTGCCGCGACGCCATTCGATCGGATGCAGAATGAAGCCCTCGCTTTCGATCTGCCGGCCGTGATCGGCAACACGTGTCGCGACATGCACCTCGTAGCCGGCGGCTTTTGCCGCGCGCGCCATAGGCAGCCGATGCGAGATGAAGTACCAGTCTTCCGACACGAGATAGAGAATTGTTTGTGGCATCAAACGGCGGGCCTATGCCGGAATCCCCAGTTTCCGGATGACGCCTAACTTATCTTCGGCCAATTCGGGAGCAATGCCTATTTTGCCGCAGAACTCGCGGTAGGCTTCCCCCGCGCCGTCATAGAGAGATACCTCCAGAGCGCAATCGTCGACGATGATGACACCGCCGGGCGCGAGGGCTTCATAAAGCTGCGGTAGAACGAACGCGACCGGCTGGTAGAGATCCACATCCAGCAGGCAGAATGCCAGCGGCGTGAAGCGTGAATAGTCGAGCTGTTTGGCATCGGATTGAATGACGTGCGCGTTATCGATGCCGTTGGCGATCAGCGTTTTCGCGTACCAATCCTTGCTGTTCGTCCGGTAACCGAGATAGGCATCTATCTTGCCTCTTTTTTCTCTTTCGTATTCGGCGTCTTCATTCGTGAATCCTGCGAACGTGTCGACGGCATAGAACGGGCGCTTGATCGCCCTGTCGCGCATGAATTTGTTGATGGTGACGGACGTTCCGCCGCCACCGACGCCGATTTCCAAGACGGCTCCGTCGGCCTTTACGCTCGCCAGCACTCGGGTGATGAAATCGAGTTGCGCCGCCGTCATGTCGAATTTCATGGCCGGCGGAAAGCGTCGCCACAGGGGCGTGCGGAAATAGAGCGTCTTTGCTATGCGGATCAAATGGGCGCGCGCGTTCATGCTGAGCCTTTCCGAGCCCATTGGTTTGCGTCCTGCATATAGACCGATCGTAGGGACCGCGTGAATGGTCAGCTTTGGTGGTATTTGGGTGCCGGAAAGGCTCTCGGTGCGGCCGTCTCCGTCTGTCTTAAGTCATTATTTTAAAACAGTTATTTTCAATTAATCGGCTCGCCGATTTGTGTTCACGGCTTGAACAAAAAGCTTGACGTTCATCTTGTGAACAACGTATCAAACTGAGCTTTCAAGGGAACTCAAGACCTATGCGCCGCGCGGGCGAGGAAAGTGCAGAGGTGTCCCGGATCATGTTGGGACTGCTTTCTGCCGTCGAGCAGGACCGGGCGCAATCGCAACGGCTGCTGGCCTCAGAACTAGGCATCGCGCTTGGCCTCGTCAACGCCTACCTCAAGCGCTGCGTCAAAAAGGGTCTGGTGAAAGTGCGCGGCGCACCGGCGCGCCGCTATGCTTACTACCTGACGCCGCAAGGCTTCGCCGAGAAATCCCGTCTCACGGTCGCGTATCTCTCCTATTCGTTCGGGTTTTTCCGCCAGGCCAAGGCCGGCTGCTCCGATCTGTTTCGCGCGGCCAAAACGCATGGCGTCAAGAAAGTCGTGCTTGCCGGGCAATCGGATCTCGCTGAGATCGCGGCACTTTGCGCGATCGAACATGGTGTCGAGATCGTCGGCGTCGTGCAGGGCGGGGCGCGGCAGGATCGGTTCGTCGGGATTCCCATCTTCGATAATTACGACGTGGTGCCTGGGCCGTTCGATGCCGTCATGGTCACCGACATGATCGAGGTAGGCGCGACTTGCGACGCTGCGGTCGCTCGTTTTGGCGCCGAGCGTGTCCTCGTTCCGGCATTGCTCCGCATCGGCATGGGACGGAATAACGAGGCTATATCATGATGGCCGGCCAATCTCGTTGGTACGTCGCACAAACGCAACCGAATGCAGAAAACAAGGCGGTCGCTCATCTCGGTCGCCAAGGTTTTGGCACCTATCTACCGCGTTACTTGAAGCGTCGCCGCCACGCGCGGCGCGTCGAAATCGTGTCGGCACCTCTGTTTCCGCGCTACTTGTTTGTTGAAATTGATACCGCCATCCAGCGGTGGCGCTCGATCTATTCGACGCTCGGCATTTCGCAGCTGGTCGGTCACGGGGATGTGCCGACGCCGGTTTCCGACCACGTTGTCTCGGTGCTTAAGTCGCGCGAGGACGCGGAAGGCTTCATCAAGCTCGATAACCGGTTAGCGCTGCGCGTCGGCGACAAAATCCAAGTACTCGACGGCGTGTTTGCCGATTGCCTCGGCCTCTACGAGGGAATGAGGGATTGCGACCGCGTCGCGATCCTTCTCGATCTGCTCGGCCGCAAGGTGCGGGTGACCGTGGACGCGATGTCGGTGGCGGTCGCCTAGACTTTCCGAGCCGCGACGATTGAGGTGCTGCGCGCGTCTTGGGCGAATTTCACCAGGACTGCGGTAGCTTGGAAAAATCTGAAAACGAAATCCGTGACGTGACAATGACCGACATACAGGCGCGGCAGCAGCCGGGCAGGGCGCGTTCTGCCGCCGGCCGGTTTTGCGTGCTGGTGAGCAGCTCCGACCGCGCCCGCGATATTTTCGAGATCGTGTTCCGGAACTCGGACGCGATCTGGCGAACCTGCGACTGGCCGCGCTTCGTCGGCTTCACCAGCCGGCATCCCGACATGTACGGTTTCAAAGCGCTGTCGGCGAACCGCCCGTCGAGACTGGCAGGGCGAGCTTGCGGATCAGGTCGAAAAACTGCCGGAGCAAATCGACTACATATTTCTCACCTTCGAGGACGCGCTGTTCCTGTCGCCGGTCGACGGGCCGAAGCTCGATGAAATCGCCGAGGAGATGGTGCGCGAGAATATCGACTACCTCAGTCTGTTGCCGGTCGCGCGCAATCTTCCAGGCAAGGTCATCGAATTTTTCCGCAGAAAACTGAGCCGGGAGCCTTTCCGCCCGCTTTTTGACTCGGAGCCGTATTATTCCTCGGTGGCGCAGACGATCTGGCGGCGCAACCATCTTCTCGCGACGTTGCGGACGCCCGGCTCGATCTGGGACTTCGAGCATATCGTCACCAAGGAACGCCATTACGCGGTGTGGGAAAAGGTGCTCGAGCAGGACCAGATCGTCACGCGCGGAAAATGGGATCATCAGGCGCGGCGACAACTGGCGCGTCAGGGTTTAAGCCTTGATGGCACCAAGCGGGAATTCCGCACCTTCAGATCGTACCTGCGCGATATTCGCGAGCGGATCGTCTTTCAACTCATCGGCTTTCTCAGCTTCCGCGTACGACGACGGTTAAACCGGATTTCGCACCGGCTGAACGAGTAGATGACGCTCGAAGTCTCCAATCTGTGGAAGTCGCTGTGCGCGGAGGTGTTCGCCAATGCCGACGACGCCTTCCTCGAGACGTTTCGCCGCCCCGGTGGCGCCAACAACCGCTTGGCGGCCTGGGATCCGCTCGACAAGACGGCGCGCTATTTCAAGTTCCTGCTCTACACCGCAGCCGAGCGCCAGCCGGAACGCTTCTTCGCGGCGTATCGGGTGCTCGGCAATGTCGATCTCGGGCAGCCGGTGTCCGTCACGCTGCGCTCCTGCGCGATCAATATCGATTACTTCCTTTCCGTTGACGAATTCCTGTTTCTCGAATCCGCCATCGATCTCAAATCGGTCCGCTCGGCGGTCGAGATCGGCGCGGGTTTCGGGCGGACCTGCCACACGCTGTTAGCGCTCTGCGCTGGCGGGCAACTTGAGCGCTACACCATCGTCGATCTGCCGCAAATTCTTGCCCTCAGCCGCCGGGCGCTGGCGCGCTTGATCCCGCAGCATTTTGACAAGGTGCGGTTCGTCGACGCGACCGACGAGGCAAGCTGGAATGGGCTGGCGGCGGACTTGGCAATCAACATCGACAGCTTCCAGGAAATGCCGCCGGCGACCATCGCGTCGTACATGACGCGGTTGATCGCAAACTGCGGGCAGTTCTACGTAAAAAATCCGATCGCGAAATACGACCCGAAGACCATCGGCCTTGCTGGGGTCGACCGAACGAAGATGCAGGATGTGCTGTCGCTCGGCTATTGCCGTGAGGTCATCGACATCTTTGATGACGTCGCGCTGGCGAAGGCGCGGCTGGCTTACATCGAGGCCTATCGTCCGGCACCGGATTGGCAGCGCATCGCCGAGCGGCCAACTGAAATGTTTCCCTATTACCACCATGTGCTCTATGGGCGGAGCTAGTGCGCCGCAGCCCCGATTTCGTGAAGGATGACAGCAACAGCAATGACAGTCGCGTCCAAATTTGATCCCGTGTTTGTGCACGCCTCGCCGCGAAGCGGCAGCACCTATTTCTTCAACGTGCTTCGGCGCAATCCCTCGCTGCTGTGCTTCAACGAAGCGATCATGGACGGCAAGCGGGACTATGCCTATCTGAAAGAAGACGCCGAGCGCGAGCGGATGCGGGCGAAGACGGAAGCGTGGAACGTCAACCACCACTTCCTCGAACGCGAGGACTACGCGGAATTCCTCGACGCCTGGGACGAGGTGATGCATCTCTGTCCGGAGTTTCCCTCGTTTCACGATTATCTGCCGCCCGAGGGCGTGCTTGCGCCGGATCTGCTGGCGTACCTCTCGGCGCTGATGGGCTACGCGCGCGCGCGGGGCAAGCGGCCGGTGCTGTGCGAGATCAATTCGCGCGGCCGCGCCGGCGCGCTGCGCGGCGCCTTCGACGGATTTCATATCACCCAGTATCGCGATCCGTTGAGTCAGTTCGGCTCGTTCGTTCGCGGCCTCATCGAAGGCGGCAGCTGGGGCTTTTTGTCGACGCCGCTCACCGAGTTGGCGACAAGCGGTAATCATCCGCTTTATCGGCTGGTGCCGGAGGCCTGGCGCGCGCCAAATCTGCCCTGGCGCACCGGGAGCCGCGCCCAATTCTGGGTGTCCTGTGCGCGGCAACTGGCGGCCACCGCATCGCTCCGGCCGGACACGGTCGAGAAGCTGTTTGCCTGGCACATGTATTCCTGGGCTCTGAACAATCTGGCCGCCATCAGCTATTCTGACATGACACTCGACATCGACCGAGCCCATGACGACGCGGACTATCGCGCCTCGATCGAGGCCGCGCTCGCGCGCGAGATCGGCGCTGCGCCCGATTTCAGCGACATCAAGAAATACGACCGCTATTTCGAATTTGAGTTGTTCGATGGGGCCGCGATTTGCGAACAGGTCGTTGAAACGATCGAGGCCGCCCTGGCCGACGGCCGCCTCGAGGCGGCGCTGCGCACGCTGGGGAAGCCGCCGCCTGTGGTCCCGGCGGCCGCGGGCGTCGCGCTCTTGCTGCCGAAACTTCGGGCCGCGGAGGCGTCAATGGCGCGCAGCAAGGATCGGCGCCGCATCACCGCCGCCGAATGGAAGGCGCTGGCCGAGAAAAACCAGAAGCCGTGGTTCAATCCCGGCATCCTGCGGGTCGCAGAATATATCTATCCCGTCGCCGCCCCGGTGGTGAAGGCGGCGCGGCGCGTCGGCTTAAACGTCTAGGCTTTGGCCATGAACCAGACGCTTTCCGCTTTCGTCCAGTCGCTGACGCCGCCGGTCGTCTGGAATACCTACCTGCGCCTGCGCGGCCGCACGCAGCGCTATCCGTGGCTCCAGTTCGGCAACGTGATGACCTGCACCAACACCAAGCCGTTGCTGGAAGGACGCTTTGCCGCGCTTTACGAAAAGTATCATCGGCTCGATCCGTTTCTTCCCGAGCACGAGACCCGCTACCGCAACTTCAACATCTGCTTCTTTGCCGACTTCTGCCGCAACATTCCCGGCGATTTCGCCTGCGCCGGAGTTTCCTGGGGGATCACGCCAAGGATCGTGTTCGATTTCGTCGACTTTGCGAAGCTCGGCAAGATGCTACATCTTATCGATCCGTTCGAAGGCATCGTCTCCAACACCAGCGACGTGGTTGCCGAACGCTACAATCGCGATCCGGATTATGTGCTCAGGCAATATCCCGCGGCTGCGCTCATCGTGCTCCACCGCAAGCGCATACCGTTCAAGCTGCCCGGTAAATATGCGTTCATCTTCAGCGACACCGGAAATGCCGCCGCCGACGCCGAAACGATCCCGATTTTCTACGAGGCGCTCAACCCCGGCGGGGTGTTCATCACCAATTCGTATGCCAACGATCTTCCGCTGTACGAACCTGTGTTCGCCAAGCTCAAGCTCACGCCGCTGTGGCTTCCGTCCGGCCAGGGCGTGATCTTCAAGCGATAACCGATCGAGCCATGCGCCGCCTTCTCGCGGATCTTTTGCCTCCAGCGGTCTCGCGATTGCTGGGCAGGATATCGCGCCGCATCCACGGTCTCGGCTGGCATAACTTCAGCGGCCAATGGCCGACCTTTGCCGAAGTGCCGGTGACCAAGGAGCCGCCCGGCAGCGATCCGTGGGCGCAGACGATCGTCGCTGGCTGGCGCGACAATATCAAAGCCTCCGCTACAACCCGCGATGACATCCGCGATCTCGTTCTGCCGTTGCTCGCCAGCCAATTCACCGCCCCATTGACCGTTCTCGATTTCGGCGGCGGAGCGGGGGTCGGGCTCGCCAATATGCTCAAATTCGGCCGCCCCGATCTGTCGCGCCTGTCGTATGTTCTCGTCGAGACGCCGGCGGTGTGCCGCATCTTTCGCGGCGAGATCGAAAGCTATTCCGGCAAGGTCGTCGAGGACATTCCGGACGTGCTTGCCAAGCCGCTCATCGTCAATGCCGGCAGTTCGCTGCAATACGTTCCCGACTACAAATCGACGATGGCGCGGCTCGGGGCGCTTGCGCCGGACATCTTCATCGTCTCGGAAACGCCGATGAGCGATTGTCCGACCTATGCCTGCCAGATATTGAACACGCCGCACCGGAAGATGGTGACCTGGATCTTCAACCGCGCCGATTTCATCGCCGACATGGAAAAGCTCGGTTACGGCCTGGTGTTCGCCGTCGCGCGCAACCCCGGACTCACGCACAAGAACGCGCCGGGACCGTTCGTGATTGCAAGCATGGTGTTCGCGCCGATGTCGCGGCCATCGGGCGCTGCCTCGCATTGACGTTCGAGTTGCCGTGACGCCGCGCCTAACGATCGTGATGCCGCTGAAGGGGCGGAATCTCTTTACCTTCCGCTTCCTGTGGCACGCCAACAAGATGCGGCTGCCTTATCGGTTCCTGCTTCCCGACGGGCAGGTCAACAAAACGGTCGCGCGGCGGCTCGAGAACAGCCGCGAGGATTTTCCGAACATCGATGTCGAATACATTCGCTACCCCGACGATTCCGATTACAGCCGGTTCTTCGCGAAGCTCGCCGACGCGATGCGACGCGTGCGCACCCCCTACGTGATGCTCGCCGACAACGATGACTTTCTCGGCTTCCACGGCATCGAAAAGGCGATCGAATTCCTTGACACGCATGACGATTATGTCTGCGCGCGCGGCCATCAGATGGGCTTTTCGCTCTATTCGGGAATTGGGAGCGCGCCCGGAAAAATCACCGGAAAGTTCAACCAGTATTACCTCGACCCCGACGTTAAGGAGTTCGATGCCGGGACCGCAGGGGAAAGGGTGCGCCAGGGCGGCCTTTGCCATCGGCTGCACTATGCCGTCTGGCGCACCGCGGCGCCGGCCCGCATCATGACTGAGATTGCCGAAATCAATTTTTCCGACCTCATGCTCTACGAGGATTTTTTCGCACTGCGCGCCTTGACGTTCGGCAAGGCGCATCTGAGCAACGAGGCGATCAGCTACTACAGCCAAGCCGGCACGGGCGTCAGCTACCGGCCGATGTTCGACTGGGCTCACCATCTTGTGCGCAGCAACTTTACGTCGGACGTCCAGGCCATCGTCGCGCGTGTCTCCTCGGCCGCGGCCGACGCCGACGGCAGTGACGCTGCGGCCGTCGCTGAGGACGTGAGAACGATGCTTGGGGACTACTATCGCGCCTTTTTGAGCGCCAATTATGGAACGCTCGAAGAGAAGAAGCGCAACCTGCGCAATCAGTGGCCGCGGCTGGCGAGATATGTCCAGACCCGACCACGCTTCGCGGCTGGCCGCGACCGCGCGGCCATGCTCTCAAAGCTGAAAGCCGCCGGTGCGAGCGGCGAGGATGTCGCGCGCGTCCGCGACGAACTGGCCGTGGTCGGAGAAGCGATATCGCCACAAGCCTACGCCCAATTTGCCGCGCCTTTCCTGCCGATAGAGCAAATCGAAGGCAGCCGCGTGTGGCTCTGACGGCACCGACGCCATGAGACCCTATCTCCTCCTGCTTCGCGATCTGATGAAGCGCCTCGGCTGGCGCTTTCCGGTGCTCGTTGTCTGGACGGCGCTGATCGGCCTCGGCGAGGGCGCGACCGTTATTCTGCTGCTGCCGCTTCTCAGCCGCATGGGCATAGCGCCCTCCGGCAGTCAAGGCGTCGTCCTAAGTCGGATGGAGGACGGCCTCGCGGCAATCCGCGCCACCACGCCGCCCGGCATTCTCGCCGTCATCATAGCGATCGTGGTCATACAAACGGGGTTGTCGATCGCCTTGACCTGGTGGACGGCGTGGCTCGCGCGGCACTATCAGAGCCAGCGCCAGCTCGAACTGTTCGGCGCCATCATGCGCGCGAGGTGGGCATTCATCGCCGACAAGAAAGCCGGCGAAATTACCAACGCGATCGTGACCGAGACCGAGCGGCTGGGCGGCGCTTTCACCATGTGCCTGTCACTTATCGCGAGCGGCGTGGTGACCATCATCTATATCGTACTGTCGATGGTGATCTCGTGGCAGGTGACGCTGACCCTGATCGCCTTTGCCGCCGTCGCCGGCCTCACAATGTCGAAGCTCTATGTGAAGACTTATACGGCGGGCCGCAGCCTCGCGCCGCTCAACGCCGAACTGCAATCGTTGCTGACCGAGCATTTCGCCGGCGCGAAATATATCAAGGCCAGCGTCGGCGTCGATCACGCTGCGGCCCGCATTGCGGCGCTGGTGGGCAAGCTTGAGAAAACTTACGCCTTCGCCAATTCGTTGCCGGGCACTATCCGCAGCATCCTCGAAGCCATCGGCCTGATCGGGCTTGCATTCATTTTCGTGCTCGGCAATCGGTGGATGGGCGTAGCGGCGGGTAACGTCGTGGTCGTGCTGGCGCTGTTCGGGCGCCTGTTCCCGCGCATTACGACGCTGCAAGCGCATCTGCATCACCTAAGCTGGAACGTGCCGGGTGTCGAGGTCATCGACGATTTGCAATCCGCGGCGGAAGCCGAAGCCGAGCGCCAGGATGGCACCGACGCGCCGCTCAAGGTGGCGCTGCCGACGACCCTTGCGGTGCGCGGCCTGCAGGTGAAGCTCGGCGCGCGCCTCGTGCTTGACCGGATCGATCTGACACTGCCGGTCCCTGGCATGCTCGCGGTCGTCGGCCGCTCCGGCTCCGGCAAGTCGACGCTCGTGCACGCGCTGCTCGGCCTCGTCGAACCGACGATGGGATCGATCCGGTTGGGCCAATACGATCTGGCGACGACGCCTTTGCGCAACTGGCGGCGCACGATCGGCTACGTGCCGCAGGAGACGATCCTATTTCACGCCTCCATCAGGGACAACCTGACGCTGGTCAACCCCACGGCGTCGGAGGCGGACATCATCGCGGCGGCGCGGCACGCGCACGCGCTTGAGTTCATCGAAGCCTGGCCGGACGGCTTCGACACGATCATCGGCGATCAGGGCGTCAAGCTCTCCGGCGGTCAGCGCCAGCGCCTAGGCATCGCCCGCGCGCTCATGACCGATCCGGTGGTGCTGATCCTGGACGAAGCCATGAGCGCGCTCGACGGCGAGTTCGAAGCGGAAGTCATCGTCACGCTCGAGGAACTGCGCAAGCGGATGGGCATTCTGCTGGTAGCCCATCGCCTGGCGGCGGTGCGTTCGGCCGACACCATCTGCGTTTTCGACGACGGCCACATCGTCGAAGCGGGCGCCTGGGTCGACCTGATGTCGCGCAAGACCTTGCTGCGCGATCTCGCCGATCAGCAATCGTTCGCGCCGGTCAGGTCCGTCGGCGCCGTCTGAGCCGACCGTCGCGAAACCAGTTGCAAACGGGGCAATCGATGAGCGCGATCACGAAAGGCATCATTCTCGCGGGCGGCGCCGGCACGCGGCTGTGGCCGCTGACGCTCGTCTGCACCAAGCAGCTGCTGCCGGTCTATGACAAGCCGATGATCTACTATCCGCTGACCACGCTGATGCTGGCGGGCATCCGCGACATTCTGCTCATCACCACCGCCGAGGAGTCGCCGCGCTTCGAGCGCTGCTCGGCGACGGCAGCCAATGGGGCATGCAGCATCAGCTATGCCGTGCAGCCCAAGCCTGACGGCATCGCCCAGGCCTTCCTCATCGGCGAGAATTTCATCGCCGGGCAGAGCTGCGCGCTGATCCTCGGCGACAACATCTTCTACGGCGCCGGGCTTGGCGAGATGGTGCAGCGCGCGGCTGCGCGACGAGGACGGGCGCCACGGTCTTCTGCCATTGGGTCAAGGATCCCGGCCGCTACGGCGTGGTGGAGTTCGACGCGAACAACCGTCCCGTCGCGTATCGTGGAAAAGCCGGAGCAGCCGAAATCGAATTGGGCCGTCACCGGGCTCTACTTCTACGACGCATCGATCGTCGATGTCGCGCGCAAGCTCAAGCCTTCGCCGCGGGGCGAGCTGGAGATTACCGATGTCAACCGCGCCTACCTCGACTCCGGGCGGCTGCATGTCGAGAAGTTCGGCCGCGGCTTTGCCTGGCTTGACGCCGGCACGCATGAGTCGCTGCTGCAGGCCTCGGAATTCATCTACACGATCGAGGAGCGGCAGGGCCTGAAGATCGGCTGCCCGGAGGAGATCGCCTACCGCATGGGCTTCATCGACGCGCCGCGCTTGAAAAGCTCGCCGATTGCGATCGCAAGCACTGAATACAGCGCGCTACCTGCGCCGCCTGCTTTCGGCTCGCATCACGCACTAGTCGATTGTCAGAAACATCATGACCGCCGTGCCGATGCCGCGTTTGCGGCTGCGCCGATCGCAGCCTTCATGTCGTTCGGCCGCATGCCGATCGCCAACGGCTTTCTGAGCCAAAGCGAAATCGCCAACGAATATTTCTTCGAGCTTGCGCCGGCGTTCTGCGACGCCTGCAGCATGTTTCAGATCGTGGAGCAGCCGGACGCCGGAGAAGATGTTCCACGAGCAATACGCGTTCTATTCGAGCACGTCGCGCCACATGCAGGCGCATTTCGAGCGCTTCGCCGAATTGCGTGCATCGGCGAGATTCTCGCCGGCCGCGCTGATCCGTTCGTCGTCGAGCTCGGCAGCAATGACGGCATCATGCTGCGGCACTTCCAGGACCGCGGCATTCGCCATCTCGGCATCGAGCCGTCGGTCAACGTCGCCGACGTCGCGCGCGAGCGCGGCATCCACACCATCAGCACTTTCTTCAATCCGGCGCTGGCCGACGACATCGTCGCCGAGCATGGCCGCGCCGACGCCATCCTTGCGGCGAATGTGATGTGCCACATTCCCGATCTCACGGCGTCGCCGCCGGCGTGCAGCGCGCTGCTCAAGCCCGACGGCGTCTTCATGTTCGAGGACCCGTATCTCGGCGACATGATCGCCAAGACCTCTACGATCAGATCTACGACGAGCACGTCTTCATCTTCTCGGCGACCTCGGTGAAGCGCGCTTTCGCGCCGCACGGGCTCGAGCTGGTCGACGTCGTGCCGCAAGTCACGCATGGCGGCTCGATGCGCTATACCCTGGCGCCCAAAGGCAGCCGGGCGGTCGCGCCGCGCGTCGGCGAGCAACTCGCGAAGGAGAGCGCGCAAGGGCTCGACCGGGCCGAGACCTATCTGCGGTTCAAGGCAAATTGCGAAAATCTCGCGCGCGCGGCTGATGCAGGCGCTCGAAGGCCTGCGCGCGCGAAGGCAAGCGCGTCGTCGGCTACGGCGCCACCTCGAAAAGCACCACCGTCACCAATTACTGCGGCATCACGCCCGCGCATGTCGAATTCATTTCCGACACGACGCCGATCAAGCAGGGCAAGCTGTCGCCCGGCGCGCACATCCCGGTGCGAGCCCTACGACGAATTCGCCAAGCAATATCCCGATTGCGCGCTGCTGTTCGCCTGGAACCACGCCGCCGAGATCCGCGAGAAGGAACAGGCTTTCATCGCCTCCGGCGGACACTGGCTCGTCTATGTTCCGGAACAGTCGAAGATCATAGTGCTCGTGACGTCGATCCCCTGGGCTTCGCCGGTCGCGCAATATCGCGCGCACGGAAGCGCGATCCAGCGCCGCGATCGACGCGCGTGCTCGACAGCGGCACTACGTGCTGGGCGCGGAAGTCGATGGCTTCGAGCGCGCCTTTGCCGATTATTGCGGCGTCGCGCACGCGGTCGGCGTCGGCAGCGGCACCGATGCGCTGATGCTGGCGTTGCGGGCGCTCGGCATCGGTGCCGGGCGACGAAGTCATCACGGTGTCGCACACGGCGGTGGCGACCGCGGCGGCGATGCTCGCCAGCGGAGCGACGCCCGTTCTCGTCGACGTCGACCCGGCGCTTTACACGATCGACCCGGCCGAGATCGAGGCGGCGATCACGCCGCGCAGCAAGGCGATCGTTGCGGTGCATCTCTACGGGCAGCCGGCCGACATGGACGCTATTTCAGCGATCGCACGGCGTCGCAACCTCCGGGTCGATCGAGGACTGCGCGCAGGCCGTCGGCGCCCGCTATCGGCGGTCGGCGCGTCGGCAGCCTCGGCGATATCGCCTGCTTCAGCTTCTACCCGACCAAGAATCTCGGCGCGATCGGCGACGGCGGCATGGTCATGACGTAGCAACGCCGGATCTGGCCGCTCGTGTCCGCCGCTTGCGCCAATACGGCTGGGACGAGCAGCGCAACTCGCACGAAATCGGCGTCAATTCGCGGCTCGATCCGCTGCAGGCGGCGATTTTCAATGCGAAGCTGCCGCATCTCGATGCCGACAACGAGAGGCGAGCCGCGATTGCCCGCCAATACGATCGGGCGCTCGCCAGTCTGCCGCTGACCTTGCCGGCCGGGTGGCCGGACGGCGCGCATGTTTATCATCTCTATGTCGTTGCCTGCGATTTGCGCGACCGCTTGCAGGCCCATCTTGCCACCGACGGAATTGGTAGCGCGGTGCATTATCCGGTCCCGGTGCACAAGCATGGCGGTTACACGGAGCGGGTCGTCGTGCCGGCGGGCGGCTTGCCGATTACAGAGAAACTGGCTACGCAAATTCTTTCGCTGCCGATCTATCCGGGCCTGAGCGATTCCGATCTCGATCGTGTCATCGCCTCGATCCGCCGGTTTTGCGAGACCGGCGGGTCGGCGGCAGCAAGAAGGTGAGGCGGTGATTACCGCCTATAGATACTTCACCGTGCCGATCGAGAAGCTGACGGCCGATGCCGAGCGAAAGTTCTTTGCCGGAATTCGCCTTGCAAACAAGACGTTTAAGACCACGGTCTCCGGCCGGATGCCCGACCTCGATGCGCTCACCATCCGGCTGGTCCGCGACTTCGGCTGGCAAGCCCCCGTCGTCATGGATGTCGGCGTCTCGTCCGGCGCGACGACCGTGGACTTGCTGGAGGCGATGCGCGCGAACGGCCTCGAGCCGAAGATCACGGCAACCGATTTGACTTTCGGCGCGACGATCTTCGAGATCGCGCCGGGCGTCAGGTTGTTGGCGGACGCGCACGGAAATTCCCTGCAATACGAATTTCACGGCCGGGGATTGCGGGCGTGGACTCGGCGCCTCGATGCCGTCACCGGCTATTCTCTCCTGACCCAGACGGTGCAGAGGTTTGTTGCATCGCGCGCGAAAAAGCGCGTGATGGACGTAAAGCTGGTGTCGCGCCTGCGCACGGTTTCGGCAAATCAAGCGATCGAGTTTGTGGAAGATGAACTGGCAGTGCGAAATCCTCGCTTCGAAAGTCGTTTTGACATCGCGCGCGCCGCCAATCTGCTGAACCGAAGCTATTTCGATTCGGCGCGGCTGCGGGTCATGATTGACAATCTCAAATCCTATGTTCGTCGGCCAGACGGCCTGCTCGTTATCAATCGCACGCATGAGGACGGCACCAATCACGGGACGATCTTCCGCCTCGACACTGGTGAGGTTCAAGTTGTAGAGCGCGTTGGCGGCGGCTCGGAAATCGAATCGCTGGTGACCGGATGAAAGTGGCACCTCGCTAACTCTGATGAAAATCCAGCAAACTGGTTTTGGCGGGCTTCTCCTCATCGAGCCGCAATGCTTCAGCGACGAGCGGGGCTTTTTCCTGGAAAGCTATCAGGCGGCCCGTTATCGCGCCGCCGGGATCACGGACGATTTCGTGCAGGACAATCACTCACGGTCGAGCAAAGGCGTCCTGCGCGGGCTGCATTTCCAGGTGAGGCGTCCGCAGGCGCAGATCGTCACCGTCATTCGCGGCCGCGTATTTGACGTCGCGGTCGATCTGCGGCCGACCTCGGCGACGTTCGGCCGCTGGTACGGCGTCGAATTGAGCGACGGCGGGCCGCGCCAGCTCTACATGGCGCCAGGCTTCGCGCACGGCTTTTGCGTCCTCAGCGATTTTGCCGACCTGCAATACAAGGTGAGCAGCACCTATGACCATGCCGACGAAGGCGGGCTGTTGTGGAGTGATCCTGATGTGGCCATAACTTGGCCGATCGCATCGCCACTCGTGTCGACGCGCGATGCCGCCTATCCGCGCCTGCGCGATCTCCAGGCCGACAAGCTGCCGCGCGAGGCCTCCGGATGACCGTGGTTATCACTGGCGCGCGCGGGTACGTCGGGCAAGCGCTCGCCCGGCGTTTCGCGGACACGGGCCGAACGCTGCGCCTGGTATCGCGCGCGGGCGGCGCAATGAGTCTGGGCGCCGGCCGTAACGCAACATACGTGCCGGCCGATCTCGCCCGCGATCGGGACTGGTTCGATTTACTCGACAGCGCCGAAGTGGTCCTGCACTTGTCGTCGCGCACCGACCTACGCGCCGCCGAGGCCGACCCGGTTGAAGACGAGCGCATCAATGTCGCGCCGGTCCGTGCGCTGATCCGCGCTGCGAAGCGGCTTTCGGCCGCTCCGAAGGTTGTCTTCGCCAGTACGGTGACGATCGTCGGCGCGCAGCCGGCAAACCCTGTCGACGAGACGGCGCCGGACCGGCCGTGTTCCGTTTACGATCGCCACAAGCTTGCCGCTGAGACCCTGCTGCGGGAGGCGGCCGCCGCAGGCTTGCTGCGGGTCGCGAGCCTGCGCCTGCCGAACGTCTATGGCTACGGGCAAAGCTCGGTCAACGCGAACCGCGGCATCCTCAACGCCATGATGCGACGGGCGGCGAACGGCGAGCCGCTTACGATCTACAGTGATGGCTCTTATGTGCGCGACTTCACGCATCTTAGCGACGTGGTCGAAGCATTCTACGCGGCGGCGACCCTGGACCGGGTTGGCGATGGCCGCCATTACGTGATCGCGAGCGGGCAGGGTCACACGCTTGCCGAGGCCTTCGCTCTCGTCGCGCAGGAAGCGTTGACGCAGACCGGGCGGCGCGTTGACGTGCGTCATATTGCAGAGCCGGCCGACCTGCACCCAATCGAGCGACGCAATTTTGTCGGTAATTCCCCGTTGTTCAGCGCGCTCACGGGCTGGCGACCGCGCGTCGACCTGCGCTCGGGCATCCACGACTATTTTACCCGCCTTGCCGCGTCGGCGGCTTTGGCGCGGCAGGGTTGATCATGGCAGGCGTCAGCAAATCCGGCGAAGTGCGTCTTATCGAGTTTCCGTGCCATCGCCGCGCGGATGGTCCGCTCGTGGTCGCGGAAGCCGCGACCGGCGTTCCGTTCGACATCAAGCGCATGTTTACGATCGCCGCGCCGCCGGCGCCGAACGTGGCCGCCACGCGCACCGCCTTTGCTCGCAACTGATGATGTGCGCGCATGGCGCCATCGACGTCGTCTGTGACGACGGCGCCGAGCGCCGCAGTTATGCGCTCGACCGGGAGGAGGCCGGCCTGCTGGTGCCGCCGATGATCTGGACGACGCTCTCGATCCGCGCGGGGCAGTCGTTGCTGATCGTCCTATGCGACCGCCCTTACGAGGCCGCGGACTATATCCACGATTACGACGAATTCCTCACGCTGCGGAAGGCGATTGGTGCATGAAAATCGTGGTCACCGGCGCGCTCGGCCATATCGGCTCCGCGGCTGTCCGCGAATTGCCGCTCCGCATTCCCGGGCGCCGACATCGTGATGATCGACAACATGATGACGCAGCGCTACCCATCGTTGTTCGATCTTCCCTCCGCCGGGCGTTATCGCTTCGTCGAAGCCGATATCCGCAAGGCCGACCTGCGCGCCCTTTTCGACGGCGCGCGCGCGGTCGTGCATCTCGCGGCGATCACCGACGCTGCCGGCAGCGTCGGTAACGCGGCGAAGGTGGAAGAAAACAACTACAACGCCACGGCGGCCGTTGCCGCGGCCTGCATCGAAACCGGAGCCCGCCTCATTCATCTGTCGTCGACCAGCGTCTATGGCACGCAGGAAGCGACCGTCTCCGAGGATTGCGCCCCGGAGGACCTCAAGCCGCAAAGTCCTTATGCCGAGACCAAGCTGAAAGAAGAAAATCTCGTGCGCTCGCTCTCGGCAAAAGGCCTGAAAGCCATCGTCTGCCGCTTCGGTACCATATTCGGAGCCTCGCCCGGCATGCGCTTTCATACGGCGGTGAACAAGTTCTGCTGGCAGGCGGTGATGCGCCAGCCGCTCAGCGTCTGGCGCACCGCCTATGACCAGAAGCGGCCCTATCTTGATCTCGCCGACGCGGTGCACGCCGCCGCTTTCATCATCGACAACGACCTGTTCGACGGCCGCGTCTATAATGTGCTCACTCTGAACGCGACGGTGCGCGAGATCGTCGAGGCCATTCGCGCCTTCGTGCCGGACCTCGAAGTGTCCTTCGTCGACAGCCCGATCATGAATCAATTGTCGTATGAGGTGTCGTCGCAGCGCTTCCGCGAGCGCGAATTCACGTTCGCCGGCGATCTTGAGAGCGGCATCGGCGGCACCATTTCGCGCCTGCGCGGCGCCTACGCCCGCTGAATGAGCGAGAAAGTCGACAGCGAGTACTGGGAGCGGATCTGGCACGATTCGCCGCTGCCGCGCGCCGTCGCTCCGGAACGCAATACGCTTCGCAACTATTCGTATCACCAGTTCCACCTGCTTTTTTCTCGATACATGCGGCATCAAGACGATCGGCGCCTCATTGAATTCGGCTGCGCGCAGTCGATCTGGCTCGCCTATTTTGGCCGCTATTTCGGATTGGGGATCACCGGCATCGATTACAGCGCGACAGCCTGCGAGAAGGCGAAAGCGGTGCTCGCGCGCGAGGGTGTTAAAGGTGAGGTCGTGCAGGCCGATTTTCTACAACCGCCGGCGAGGCTGCTAGGTACGCACGATTTCGGCTTTTCTTATGGCGTGGTCGAGCACTTCGACGACACGACCGTGTGCCTAGCGGCATTTCGCCGCTGTCTCAGGCCCGGCGGGCTACTCATCACTGTCATTCCAAATCTGGCAGGCGTGCTCGGCGAACTGCAAAAGCGTCTGAACCGGCGGATCTACGATATCCACGTGCCGCTCGGCGCTGAAGCACTTGCGGAGGCGCATCGGCGCGCGGGCATGGAGGTGGTGGAGAGCGGTTACATCGGCTGCTCCAACTTCGGCGTCATTACTCTCGGCGACGATCTCCTGCCATTGGCCGGCCTGCGGCACGTGGCCAGGCGCGCGCTGATGGGCGTTTCGGCGGCCGCCTGGGTGGTCGACAGGCACGTCGTCTCGCTACCGGCAAGTCGGACTTTTTCGCCTTATGTCGCCTGCGTTGCGCGGGCTCCTTGAGGCGCCTGCAACTGTCGATGCGCGACCAGCCGCTGTTCACGATCTTCACCGCGACCTTCGATCGCGCACACACGCTGCATCGCGTCTTCGAGGGCCTGCAGGCGCAGACGCTCAAAGACTTCGAGTGGCTGATCATCGACGACGGCTCGACCGACAACACCGCGGAGCTGGTTGCCGGCTGGCAGAAATCGGCGTCGTTTGCCATTCGCTATATCCGGCAGGAGCACGGCGGCAAGCACATCGCGCACAACCGGGCGCTCAAGGAGGCGCGGGCGGAGCTTTTTGTGGTGGCCGATTCCGACGACGGCCTCCTGCCGAATGCTCTCGAGCGGATCCATTGGCACTGGAATGCGATCCCGGAAGCGGAGCGGGACAAATATTGGGCAATCGCCGGCCTTGCCTGCGATGAAAACTGCCAGATTGTCGGGGACCGGTTTCCCTCGAGCCCGTTCGATACGAATTTTCGTGACCTATACTACGTGCACAAAATTCACGGCGAGAAATTCTACGTGTCGCCGACTGCCGTCTTACGGAAATTTCCGTTTCCCGAGCTTGTCGGCACGCAGTTCGTCCCCGAAGCCGTGGTTTGGTTCGAGATCGCCAAGACTTACAAGCATCGCGCCGTGAACGAAATCTGGCGCATCTATTACCGCGATCAGACAGACATCAGCGGGACGCTGAGCAGCCGCAAGAACTTGCCGACGACCGCGCGCGGCCGCCTCTATTACTACGTCTGGCTGCTCAACAACGACATCGGATATTTTTTCAACGCGCCGAAGGTTTTCCTGAAGGCTGCGCTGATGATACCGACGGCCTCGCATTATGCGCGCAGGCCCTGGGGCGAGACCTGGCGCGAGCTGAAAAGCCTTTCCGGCAAGCTTCTCGTTTTATCGACGCTGCCGTTCGGGGTTCTGGTCTGTCTCGGCTACCGGCTCAGCAACGCTGGAACGAAGCGCGCCTAGCATGGAATTTGATCGCTTGCAATCTTCTGCGGCGGGACAAAGCTGCGCCTGGTCTATCACCAACCGGACGTCCAGTTTTTCCCGGATCGCTGGTTCGACATCGTTGAATGCACGAACTGCGGCCTCGGCTTTGTCAATCCGCGGCCCACGTTTGACGAGATGGGCGAATATTATCCGGCGGAATTCTTCGACACGTTCGAGCATCCTTCCGACGCCGCCCGCTACGCCGTGCAAGCCGGCTTCCTCGATTTTGCAAATGCGCGATCGCCGCGCCGCCTGCTGGATGTCGGTTGCGCCAACGGCGCGTTCCCCGCTTCATGCGCGAGCGCGGCTGGAGCGTCGAAGGCGTCGAGGTGTCGGCCAATGCCAAAAGCATCGACGACTTTCCGGTTCACCGGATGGAATTCTCAGACATTCCGATCGACGAGCCGACCTTCGACGCGGTCACGGCCTGGGCGGTGCTCGAGCACGTCCATGATCCCATGCGCTATTTCGAGAAGGCCGCGCAGATCCTGAAGCCCGGCGGGAGGTTGATTTTCCTGGTGACAAACTTCAACAGCCTGTCGTCGCGCGCTTTGTTCCGGGAGGATCCGCCGCGGCATCTCTACTTCTTCAACGAAGAGACGGTACGCGCCTATTTCCAGGCATGCGGGCTCACCCCGCTTGAGTTCAATTTCAACCGCGACATCTATAAAATGGTACCGTCGAATGTTCTCTTCTATTTTTTGCGTCATGGGCTGCTGCGGCAGCAGCTCACTTGGAACGATCTTCCCGAAAGCCGATTGCAGTACATGCAGCGCATCGGCTATGGCGCCGAAAAGCTGAGGCGCCCGGACTTGACAACCAACTTGCGTTACCTGCTCACGCACCCCGTCGCCGCAGCCGATCGTGTCGTATCGCACGTCTTCGAGCGCTGGCAGGTGCTGGCGAAGACTTACGGTATCATGACCGCCGTCGCCGAAAAGCCATTCGCCTCGGACGTCGGTCTCAAAGGTCGATAAGCCGTTCGTGCCGACGCATCTCATCACAGGCGGCGCTGGATTCATCGGTGCCAATTTTGTGCATTACTGGCGGCAAACCAAGCCGGCTGACCGCATTGTGGTGATTGACGCGCTCACCTATGCCGGCAATCCGCAAAACCTTGCCGCGCTCCGCGACGCCGCCAACTACCGCTTCGTGCACGGCGACATCTGCGACGGCGGCCTGCTGGCAAAATTGCTCCGTGAGCATGCCGTCGATACGGTCGTGCATTTCGCCGCGGAAACGCATGTCGACCGCTCAATCGTCTCGTCGGAAGTATTCGTGCGCACGAACGTGCTCGGCACGCAGGCGCTGCTCGACGCCGCCCTTGACGCCTGGAGAGCGGACTTCGCCGGCCGCCGCTTCCATCATATCTCGACGGACGAGGTTTACGGCTCGCTCGGGCCTAACGATCCGGCCTTCACCGAGAACACGCCCTACGATCCGACATCGCCCTACGCCGCGAGCAAGGCCGCGAGCGATTTTCTTGTCCGCGCGTGTGCTCACACGCATGGACTGCCGGTGACGATCAGCAACTGCTCGAACAATTACGGGCCCTACCAGTTTCCCGAAAAGCTGATACCGCTAATGATAATCAACGCGCTTACAGGCAAGCCGCTGCCGGTCTACGGCGATGGCCTTAACTTGCGCGATTGGCTGCATGTCGAAGACCACTGCGCCGCGATCGCCTGCGTGCTGGAGCATGGGCGGGCGGGGGAGACCTACAATATTGGAGGTGGCAGCGAGATGACGAATATCGATTTGGTAAATCGTCTTTGCGCAGCGATCGACCGGAAATTTTCCGCCGACCCAACGCTCGCCAGACGGTTTCCAGATTGCCCCGCGGCGCGCGGAACGCCGTCCGCTTCGCTCATCGGCTTCGTCAAGGATCGTCCGGGGCATGACCGTCGCTACGCAATCTCGGCCGCGAAGCTTGCCCGCGAGTTCGGCTTTCGCGCGCGCACGCCGTTTGCGGACGGCATTGCTGGGACGATCGACTGGTATCTCGCCAACGAGGCGTGGTGGCGCGCGATTCAGGGCGGCGCGTATCAGGACTGGATCAAGCTCCAATATGAAACGAGGCGCTGACGAGCCATGTGCGGCATAGCCGGCCTCGTTGCGCTTGGGCAGGGCGATAGCGCCGCTCGCGCGCGCGCCATGATCGACGCCATCGCCTATCGCGGGCCGGACGGTTCGGACGTCTGGAGCGATGCGCAAGCGGGCGTCGCGCTGGGCCACCGGCGCCTCGCCATCGTCGATCTGACGCCGACCGGCGCGCAGCCCATGACCTCGGCCGACGGGCGCTGGGTGATCTCCTACAATGGCGAAGTCTACAACGCGGAAACCATCGCCGCCGATCCGCTGATGGCCGGCCTCGCGCGGCGCGGCACCTCCGATACCGAGGTCATTCTCGAATCGGTGGCTCGGCGCGGCATCGAGGCGACGCTTGCCGATCTCAACGGCATGTTTGCCATCGCGCTGTGGGATCGCGAGACGCGCACCTTGCATCTCATTCGCGACCGGCTCGGCATCAAGCCGTTGTTTTATGCGAAGACGCCGACAGGCTTCGCCTTCGCTTCGGAACTCAAGGCTCTCGTCGCCGGCGGATTCAAATTCGATATCGATCCTGCCTCGATCGCGAGCTTCCTGCGGTTTGCATACGTGCCGGCGCCGCATTCAATCTATCACGGTGTTGCCAAGCTGCGGCCAGGCGAGTGGCTCTCCTACCGCCACGGCGGCGGCCTTGAGCAGCGCGCCTATTGGAGCCTCGAGGTCGCCGCACTGCGCGGCATCGATCAGCCGTTCGCCGGCTCCGACGCCGAGGCTGAAGAAAGGTTGCACGCCCTGCTGGCGAATGCCGTTTCGATCAACATGATCTCCGATGTGCCGCTCGGCGCCTTTTTGTCGGGCGGCATCGATTCATCGACGGTCGCAGCGCTGATGGTGGCGGCCAAGCGCGGGCCGGTGCGCACCTTTTCCATCGGTTTTCCCGATTTCGGCTATGACGAATCGGGACACGCCATAGCGGTCGCAAAGCATCTCGGAACCGAGCACGAGGACATGGTGGTCACCGCCGAGGACGCGCTCGCGACGGTGCCGCATCTTGCCGAGATGTACGACGAACCGTTCGCCGAATTCCTCACAGATCCCGACCCACGCCATTTCCAGGATGACGCGATCGCGTGTCACCGTCGCGCTGTCCGGCGATGGCGGCGACGAGGTTTTCGCGGGCTACAATCGCTACACGCTGGCGGCCGGCCATCTGGCGCGGCTCGCGCGTCTGCCGCGGCCGGTGCGCGGCGCCGCCGCGACGCTATTGCACGCGGTGCCGCGCGCCGTCGCCGAGCTTGCGGCGCGCGTTGCGCCGCTGTCGCTTCGCTTCGTCGACCCGGCCGACAAGCTCAGGAAGCTTGCCGACATCTTGCGGCTCGATGGCGACGCTATCTACCTCCGCCTGGTCAGCCAATTCCCGGACCCGGAAGGATTGACGCACGGGCTGCACGAGCACGCGATGACGCTACGCTGGCCAGGAACGGCGAGCGACGACAACTTGCTCGAGCGCATGCAGCTATTCGATGCGACGACCTATCTGCCGGATGACATTTTGCAAAAAGTCGACCGCGCCTCGATGGCAGTGTCGCTCGAAGTGCGACCGCCGTTGCTCGATCATCGTGTCGTCGAATTCGCCTGGTCGCTGGCGCGGCACATGCGCTTGCGCGGGGGCGAGACCAAGTGGCTCTTGCGCCGCGTGCTCGACCGCTATGTGCCGCGCCCGCTGATAGAGCGGCCGAAGATGGGCTTCAGCGTCCCGCTCGAGAGCTGGCTGCGCGGGCCGCTGCGCGACTGGGCCGAGGACCTGCTCAATCCGCGCACTCTCGGCGGCGGCTTTCTCGATGTCGCTGCGGTGCGCAAGCTGTGGATTGAACATGTCGACGGCGGGCGCAACTGGGCCTACGCGCTCTGGACCATTTTAATGTTCGAGGCGTGGCGGCGGCGCTGGGCGGCGTCATGACCCAGCCGGCAGTTCTTCATGTCATCAGCGGGCTCGGTGTTGGCGGGGCCGAGGCGTCGCTGACGCAGGTCGCGACCGCCTTGCAGGCGCGCGGATTGCCACAACACGTCGTCTGCATCAGCACGCTCGACGATTATGCCGATGAGCTGCGGTCGCGCGGAGTCAACGTAACCGTGCTCGGCGTCAAAGGGATGGCGCGCTTGCCGGCAAGTGTCATTCGCCTGGCGCGGTTGATTCGCGGAACTCAATCCAGAGGTGATGCAGGGCTGGATGTATCACGGCAATATCCTGGCCGCGCTCGCACACCTGCTCGCCGGCCGGCGAGCCCGGCGTCAACTCTACTGGAATTTGCGCGCGTCGAACATGGATGCGGCGCGCTATGGACGCATTGTCAGGCTCAGTGCGATGCTCTCGCGTGTGCCGGATCTGATCATTGCCAATTCGCAAGCCGGCAAGGAATTCCACATCAATCAGGGCTTTCGGCCGCAGCGAATAGAAGTGATCGCGAACGGCATCGACACGCAAAAGTTTCGACCGGACGCGCAATTGCGGGCCGCCCGACGCTCCGAGCTTGGTATTTCATCTGACGCGGCGGTGGCTATCCATGCTGCGCGCGTCGACCCGATGAAGGACCACCCGGTGCTGCTCGCGGCTATGGCGGCTATCCCGCAGGTGTATGGGCTGCTTGTTGGTGCGGGCACCGAGACTTTGCACGTGCCGGCAAACGTTCGCGCGCTCGGCATGCGGCGCGACATGGAGCAACTCTACGCGGTTGCCGACCTTGTGGTCTCGTCGTCTGCGTTTGGCGAGGGATTCTCAAACGTCGTCGCGGAGGGGATGAGTGCGGGTTTGATTCCGGTCGTGACAGATGTTGGCGATGTCCGGGAGATCGTCGGCGATACGGGCTATGTGGTTGCACCCGGCAATGTCGCAGCGCTTGCCGGCGCGCTCGCCGCGGCCGCCGGCGGTTCGGCGGCAGAACGGCATGAACGCGGCGCGCGCGCGCGCGATCGCATTATCGAGCGGTTTTCATTGAAAACAGCGATTGAATCATATGCGCGCCTCTACGAATCCGGATGTGCTGCGCGTTCCGAGCCGGCAAGGACGTGCCGGACGTCCGCAATTCGAAGGTGATTGACATTGTGCACGCGCTCGAAGCTTCGGACGCGCGCGTTCAGGTGCATGATCCAATGGCCACGCCCGGGATGGCCAAACAGGAATATGGGCTCGCGTTGACGCCGCTCGACGCGTTGCAACCTGCGGATGCGGTTGTTCTCGCGGTCGCTCACCGCGACTATGTGCGCGAAGGCTGGCCGCTAGTCACGCGATTGCTCAAGGGTAGGGCAGGGATTGGTCTCGACGGGAAATCCAGGCTCGATCGCGCGCAAAAGCCGGAAGGCATCGAACTATGGCGGCTATGAACCCCATTCTTGTCACCGGCGCCGCCGGATTTATCGGCTTTCATGTCGCGCGTCGCCTAACGGAGGCCGGGCGCGACGTGATCGGCGTCGACAATCTGTCGCCCTATTACGATCCGAAGTTGAAGGATGCTCGCCTTCGCCAACTCGCCGTCGCCAACAAATTCAGATTCGTGAAGCAGGACCTGGCCGACCGCGCCGCCACGGAAGCGTTGTTCGCCGAATACCGGTTTCCGTTGGTCGTCCATCTCGCGGCGCAGGCCGGCGTGCGGCATTCGCTGGTCGACCCGCACGCCTATGCCGACGCGAACCTCACCGGTTTCGTCAACGTCCTCGAGGGCTGTCGCCACAACGGCTGCCGCCATCTCGCTCTATGCGTCGTCGTCGTCGGTCTACGGCCTGAATACGCAAAATGCCGTTTCGCACGTCCGACAATGTCGATCATCCGCTCAGCCTGTACGGCGCCTCGAAAAAAGCGAACGAATTGATGGCGCACGCTTATTCGCATCTGTTCAGGCTGCCGACGACAGGCCTGCGCTTCTTCACCGTTTACGGCCCATGGGGGCGGCCCGACATGGCCATGTGGCTGTTTGCCGCTGCAATCCTCGCTGGCAAGCCGATCAAACTGTTCAACCATGGAAACATGCGGCGCGACTTCACCTATATCGATGATGTCGTCGAGACTGTGGCACGCCTGGTTGACCGCCCGGCCGAAGCCAATCCGGCGTGGTCAGGCGATGCGCCGGATCCGGCGAGCAGTTCGGCGCCTTGGCGCGTCTATAATATCGGCAATAACAACCCGGTCGACGTGCCGCATGTCGTCGACCTGCTGGAACAGGCGATCGGCAAAAAGGCGGTCCGCGAACTCGTGCCGATGCAGGCGGGCGACGTTCCCGCCACTTACGCCGATGTCGACGACCTGATGCGCGACGTCGGATTCAAACCATCGACGCCGATTGCCGAAGGCGTCGCCCGCTTCGCGGCCTGGTACGAGGACTACCGGCGGGGGGCTTTTGCCTAGACTTGCTGGACCTTTTCGCTCGCCTCCTGCAAGGAGCGAAGACGAATGCGGTTCGCGCTTAAAATCCAGGCCAGGCCGCCGAGCGCGCCGATGACAAAGCTGCCGGCGCCGAACAGGATCGACACCAGCAAGCCGTCGCTGTCCGGCAATCCGGCATAGGCAAACGCCGCGATCATCGCGTTTTCGCGCAGGCCCCAGCCGGCGATCGACACGGGTATCGCGGCGATCAGAATGACCGGCGGTATGAGCAACAGCGAATTCAATAGCGTGAACGATGATCCGATCGCCTGCGCGCAGAACCACAATATGGCGACCGTCATCGCGTGGACCGCGATCGAAATGGCCGCAATTACGGCGCCGCTCGACGCCGATGTCAGCACCGACCAGGCAACGCCAGCGATGTCGGTGACATGGCGGACGCCTTTCCACTGCGCAAACGATGTACGGCCGAGCAGCGACAGGGCGAACAGGCCCACGGGCGCCGCCGCCCCGGCGATGCCGATCAGAACAAGCGCGGTGCGCCCGATCGGGTTCTGGATAAGCGTGAGGGACCACGGCAGACACACCAGGACCAGCACGGCGAGCCAGATGAGGCCGGCCGCGCGGTCGATGAGGACCGAAAAGATCGGGGCCTTCCATGCGCCGGCGTCGCGCGCCAGTAGCCAGATGCGCGCTGCGTCGCCGCCGACGGTTGACGGCAAGACCTGGCCGAAGAACGCGCCGATGTAAGTGTAAAGAACGGCGCGGCGAGGGCTGATGTCCGCGCCACAGGATTGGGCGATGCGCTGCCAGCGAAACGATACGAGCACGGCCTGCAAGCCCAGCGCGATCAGGCCAGCCGCGATCCAGGCGTAATCGATCCGGTCGATGCGGTTGCGCAAGGCGCCGAAATCGACGAAGCCGATGGCGACATATAGCAGCGCCAGCGAAATCGCGATCTTGGCGGCAAACAATATATAACCGCGTATCCGTCCCATAAGTCTCGCTCTCGGTCTTGTTGGGCGTTTGCGAACGATCAAGCGGTGTCTGGAATGGTTCGTTCGGCAAGGAGGAACGGCAGGCGCGCCTGTCTCATAGCTTGATTGCGCCGCAGTGAGAATGGGAGATTGCCAGTCGCGGAAGTGAGACAGCCGATACGCCCGCGTCGGCCGCTTTTCATCGCCGATGCGCGCCTGTAACGCTTTGAATCAAAACGTGTTCGGCCCATTTTCCCTGGACCGTCGCCAAGTTGTCACAGACCGTGCTAGGTGAGCAGGGAGCGGGCGGCCGGGGCAGGGGAATCCATCGCGATATGGCGCAGGAGACGGGAACGAAGGCGGAGCGTTCATTGCGCGTAGGCGTCGTCGGTGTCGGCGTCATGGGCAGCAATCATGCCCGCGTCGTCGCCGGAATTTCCGGCGCCGAACTTGTCGGCGTTGCCGATCCTGATCGCAAGCAAGCCGAATTCGTCGCCCGCACGCTGGGCTGCGCGGCCGTTGCCGATGTCGACGCCTTGCTCGGCCTCGGCGTCGATTGCATCACCATCGCCGCGCCGACGCATTTGCATCGCGACATCGCACTTGCCTGCATTGCGCGCGGCGTCCACGTCATGGTGGAAAAGCCGATCGCGTCCACGGTCGAGGAGGGTCGCGACATCATCGCCGCTGCGCGCCGCGCCGGCTTGACCTTGATGGTCGGCCACGTCGAGCGTTTCAATCCGGCAGTCGAGGCGATCAAGGACGCCATCCGCAACGAGGACATTCTTTCCATCGCCATCACCCGCGTCGGCCCGTTCCCGCCGCGCATGTCGAATGTCGGCGTGGTCATCGATCTCGCCGTACACGACATTGACCTCATCCGCTGGTTCACCGATTCAGAGATCGTTGAGGTGCAGCCGCAGCTCTCCAGCGCGGTGGCCGAGCGCGAGGATATCGCGCTCTTGCAGTTCCGCACCGCCTCCGGCGTGCTCGCCCACATCAACACCAATTGGTTGACGCCGTTCAAGGCGCGCAACGTCACCGTCGCCACGCGCGGCAAATACGTGATGGGCGACCTGCTCACCCGCCAGGTGACGGAATGCTTCGGCTTTCAGCCGGACGGCAGCTATTCCATGCGGCATTTGTCGGTCGGTCACGCCGAACCATTGCGCTCGGAGCTTCTTGCCTTCCTGCGCGCTATCCGCACCGGTAGCGCTCCGGCAGTGACCGGCGAGGAGGCTGTCGCCAGCCTGGAAATTGCGACGCGTTGTCTCGACGGCCGCCCGGCGGTTGCGCCGGCGCAACGTCAGGCTCCGCGCGTGGTCGTTGGCTAGCATCGCTTCAGTTCGGACGTTTTCATGAATCTGCGCCCAAATCCGCCGCCTATTCCGTTCATCGATGTCGCCGCCCAGCGCCGCCGGCTCGGCCCCGCCATCGATGCGGCGATTGCGCGCGTGCTCGGCCATTGCCAGTTTATCCTCGGTCCGGAGGTGCGTGCGTTTGAAGAAGAGCTTGCCGCTTTCTGCGGCGCGCGCCACGCGGTCACCTGTGCCAGCGGCACCGACGCGCTGGTGCTCGCCTTGCGCGCCTGGGGCATCGGCCCGGGCGACGCGGTCATCTGCCCTTCGTTCACCTTCTGCGCCACCGCGGAAGTGGCGGCGCTGGTCGGCGCCACGCCGGTTTTTATTGACGTGGACGCAGCCACTTTCAATATCGACGCGAAAGCAATCGCCGGCGCGATAACGACGGCCAAGCGCCTCGGTCTAACGCCTAAGGCGATCATCCCGGTCGATCTTTTCGGGCTGCCGGCGGATCACAATGCGGTCGCCGCGGCGGCGAAAGCCGAAAACCTGTTTATTCTCGATGACGCCGCGCAAGCTTTCGGCGCGATTTATAACAATCGCCGGCTCGGCACCTTCGGACACATGACCGCCACCAGCTTCTTTCCGGCAAAACCGCTCGGCTGCTACGGCGACGGCGGGGCGGTGCTCACCGATGATGCTGGAATGGCCGATACCTTGCGCAGCTTGCGCATGCATGGCCATGGCAGCGATAAATACGACAATATCCGCATCGGGCTCGCCTCGCGCCTCGACACCATGCAGGCGGCGATCCTGAGCGAAAAATTGAAGATCTTTCCTGAGCGAGATCGACGCGCGCAATGACGTCGCCCGCCGTTACGCGGAAGCGCTCGGCGACGTGGTGACGGCGCCGACCGTGCCCGCCGGTTCAACCTCCGTCTGGGCGCAATACACCATCCGTCTTCCCGCCGGCCGACGCGATGCGTTCGCTGCTTCGCTGAAAGCCGAAGGCATCCCCACTGCGATCTACTATCCGATCCCGCTGCACCGGCAGCAGGCCTACAGGCATTATCCGGTGGGCGAGGGCGGGGTGGCGGTGAGCGATCGTCTTGCCGCCGAGGTCATCAGCCTGCCAATGCATGCCTATCTCGACGCACCGACGCAAGATCGCATCATTGGCGCTGTGCGCCGCGCGCTGAAGGCTTAATCACGTCCGCTTGTAGACGTCCTCAAGCCGCTCGATGTCGTCCTCGCCGAGATAGCTGCCGGTCTGCACCTCGATGAGTTCGAGCGGAATCTTGCCCTGGTTGGCGAGCCGATGGACGCTGCCGATCGGAATATAGACCGACTCGTTTTCGTGCACAGCCTTGACCGCTTCGCCGATGGTGACTTCGGCGGTGCCGCGCACCACCACCCAGTGCTCGGCGCGGTGGCGGTGCCGTTGCAGCGATAATACGCCGCCGGGAATGACGACGATGCGCTTGACCTGGAAGCGCTCGCCCATGTCGATCGACTCGTAATAACCCCACGGCCTGTGCATGCGCTTGTGGTCGGTCGCTTCGGGGCGCTTGTCCGCTTTCAGCCTGGCGACCAGCTCGCGCACCTCTTGCGCCCGCGCGCGGGGAATGACCATGACCGCGTCGGAGGTGCTGACGATGACGAGATCCTTGACGCCGGCCACGGCGGTGAGCCGCCCGTCCGAGTGCACGATGCAGCCGCTCGCATCCACCGCGACCACCGGCCCGTGCACGACGTTGCCCGCGGCATCGCGCGGCATGATGTCGAACAGCGCGTCCCAACTACCGATATCCGACCAGCGGAAATTTCCCACCACCACCGCGGCACGGTCGGTTTTCTCCATCACCGCATAATCGATCGACTTCTGCGCCGCCTTGGCGAAGGCCTCCGGCTGCAGGCGCAGGAAGCCGAGATCGGTCGTGGCGTCTTTGACCGCGGCTTCTATCGCCGACGCCATCTCCGGCTCAAGCCGTGCGAGTTCGCCGAGCAGCACTTCGGCGCGGAACAGGAAATTTCCCGAATTCCACAGATAGCCGTCATGCACATAGCGCGCGGCGGTGGCGGCATCCGGCTTCTCGACGAAGCGTTTAACCTTGTGCACGCCGTCCTTGCCGATCGCGTCTCCCGGAAGAATGTAGCCGTAGCTGGTCTTCGGCTCGGTCGGCTTGATGCCGAAGGTGACAATCGATCCGGCCTCGGCGGCTGTGCGCCCGGCGAGGCAGGTGGCGCGGAATTCCGCCGCATCGAGAATGATGTGGTCGGCGGCCAGCGCCAGCACCACGGCCTCCGGGTCGCGTTGGAGCGCCACCGCGGTCGCGGCGGCGATCGCAGGTCCCGAATCTCGCCGCAGCGGCTCGATCACCACCGTTGCATCGACGCCCACCTCTTCAGCCTGGCGGCGCGCGAAGAAGTGGAAATTCGGTCCGGTGATGACGATGGGCGAGGCGAACATTGGATCGCGCACCCGCAGCAATGTCTCCTGATAAGTCGACCGATCGCCGACCAGAGGCAGGAATTGCTTGGGCAAAGCGTCGCGGGAAACCGGCCAGAGCCGCGTTCCGGCGCCGCCAGCAAGCAGGATAGGAACGATCGGCGAGGGCATGGTTCTGGCGAGGCTCGTCAGGGCTATTTGTTCCGGCCGGGAATCGTCTTAAGCCAATCCATTGTGCCTGACTATCGCTATCGTTGCGAAAGGTTACGGGAGCAACCCGCACCCTCCTCGCCGTCCGGCAGGTAGCATTAATGATTGAACGCATTCTTACGGTCGGCGGGCTGACGCTGCTGTCGCGGATCACGGGGTTTGCCCGCGACATTGTCCTCGCGGCGGTGCTCGGCGCCGGGCCGGTGGCCGATGCATTTTTCGTGGCATTTCGCTTGCCCAACCACTTCCGCGCCATTTTCGCCGAGGGCGCCTTCAATGCCGCCTTCGTCCCGGCCTATGCCCGCATCCGCGAGCAAAGCGGGGCGCAGCGCGCCGGCCTTTTCGCCGACCGTATTTTCACCTTGCTACTCGTGAGCCAGATCGTGCTGCTGGCGGCGGCGCTGCTGTTCACGCCGACGGTGATCGATCTCTTGGCGCCAGGCTTTGCCCGCGACCCGCAGCGGTTTGAGCTTGCCGTCCATCTCACCCGCATTACCTTTCCCTATCTGTTGCTGATCACGCTGGTGACACTCTATGGCGGCATCCTCAACGCCTTGCAGCGCTTTGCCGCTGCCGCGGCCGCGTCGATTCTGCTCAATCTGTCGATGATGATGACGCTGGCACTCGCTACGTTTTTTCCGACCGCGGGACAGGCCGCGGCCTGGGGCGTGCTGATCTCCGGCGTGTTGCAGGCGCTGCTGGTCGGCGGCGACGCCTGGCGTGCCGGCGTGATGCCGGCGCTGCGCTGGCCCGAACTTGACGCCGACGTGCGCCGCTTCTTCCGCGCGTTGGCGCCGGCCACGGTCGGCTCCATGGGCGTGCAGCTCGCGTTGTTTGCCGACACCATCATCGCCAGTTTCCTCGCCACCGGCGCGCTGTCGGCGCTCTATTACGCCGACCGCCTCAATCAGCTGCCGATCGGCGTCATCGGCATTGCCGCCGGCACCGTGATCCTGCCCGAAATGGCCAAACGTATCGCCGCGGGCGACGAAAGCGGCGCCGCGCACGCACAAAACCGGGCGATCGAGTTCACGTTGCTATTGTCGATCCCGTGTCTTGTTGCCTTCATCGTCATTCCTGATTTGCTGATGCGGGCGCTTTTCGCGCGCGGCGCCTTCACCGATGCCGACGCGGTTGCCGCTGGGCAGACGCTCGCTGCCTATGCCATCGGCCTGCTGCCCTTCGTTCTGATCCGCAGCACTGTGGCAACCTTCTTTGCCCGCGGCGATACCGCGACGCCGGTTAAGGCGGCGCTGATCGCCGCCGCCGTCAACATCGCTTTCAAATTCCTGCTGATGGGGCCGCTGGCGCAGGTTGGTCTTGCGCTGGCGACGTCGATCGGCGCCTGGATCAATCTTGCGTTGGTCATGTGGTTCGCCGTGCGCGCCGGTCATGCCGGCATGGATCAGCGCCTGCGCCAATCGCTGATCAAGTTCGTTGCCTCTGGTGCAGTGCTTGCCGCCGCGCTCTGGCTTTTGCATGCGCCGGTGGCGCATCTGTTCGACGGCTGGCAGCATTTGCACAATATTGCGGCGCTGATGCTGCTGGCGGCGATCGGCGCCGCCGTCTATGGCGCATTGCTGTTGATCCTGTTCGGCGCCCAATGGTTCAAGGTTTTTCGGGCTCCCCCGGCATGAGGGCGCCGGCCCCCTGAGGGATTGGGGATGAGCCCCGGCCGCGAATTGGCCTGTTCACAACATGTTGCAAAGGCTGGGCGGTGGACATAGCGCAACCCCTTGCGTTATGGGGACGGGTCGCGCAGTCCGTCATTTTAAGGCTCTGTATGATCCGTTCCGGAAACGCCAAGCCTTTGCCGCCGTTTGTGTTTTTTGGCGGCGCCGCGGCCGCCCTGATGCTTGCACGTTGCTCGTCAGCTGCGGCGAGAGTCAGAAGCAAGGCGGCGCGCCGCCGCCGCCGGCCGTCACTGTCGCCAAGCCGGTCAAGCGCATGCTCTCGGATTACGACGAATATGTCGGCCGGTTTACCGCGGTCGACTCGGTCGAGATTCGCGCCCGCGTTTCCGGCTATCTCGATACGGTCGACTTCAAGGACGGACAGATCGTCAAGCAGGGCGATCTGTTGTTCACCATCGACAAGCGGCCGTTCCAGAACACGCTCGATCAGGCGCGCGCCAATTTGGAGCAGGCCAAATCCAATCTGATCTACACAAAGTCCGATCTCGACCGCGGCCAGCAGCTGGTGCGCGACAAGACCATCACCGACCAGACTTTCGAGCAGCGGGCGCAAGCCTACCGCAATGCGCAGGCCTCCGTCAGCGCCAATCAAGCGGCCGTGCGTCAGGCCGAACTCGATCTGGAATTCACCGAATTGCGCGCGCCGATTACCGGCCGCATCGGCGACCGGCGGGTCTCGCCCGGCAACCTGGTGACCGGCGGCACCACCGGCAACACCACGCTGCTGGCGACCATCGTGTCGATCGATCCGATCCGCTTTGAATTCACCTTCGATGAGGCCTCGTTCCTGCGCTACGAACGCATGTCCAAGCTTGGCCGCGATGTCGCCAGCCGCGGCGCCGGCGTGCAAGTTGCGCTCAAGCTCATCGACGAGAAAACCTACGATCACGAAGGTCGTATGGATTTTATCGACAATGTGATCGACAGCTCGACCGGCACCATCCGCGGCCGAGCGCAGTTCGCCAATGCCAACGGCCTGTTTACGCCGGGCATGTTCGCCCGCATCCGCGTGCCGGGCTCGCCGCCCTACGAGGCGCTGCTGGTGCCTGATGCGGCGATCGGCACCGAGCAGGTACGCAAGATTGTTCTCGTCGTCGACGCCGACAATACGGTCAAGCAGAAATACGTCACTCTCGGGGAGACCACGGCGGATGGGCTGCGGGTAATCAAGAGCGGTCTTGATCCCGACGACCGCGTCATTGTCAATGGATTGATGCGGGCGCGGCCCGGTCAGAAGGTTACGCCGCACGAGCAAAGTGCCGCGGGCGCCCCGCCTGCTGCCGGCGCGACCAAGAAGCCAAACTAGGCGTCGGGCATGCGCATTTCGCACTTTTTCATCGACCGGCCGATTTTTGCCTCGGTAATCTCGATCACCATCATCATCCTAGGCGCCGTCGCCTTTTTACGGCTGCCAATCGCGCAATATCCGGAAATTGCGCCGCCGACGATCACGGTGACGGGCCAGTATCCAGGCGCCAGCGCCGACGTGGTGGCGTCCACGGTGGTGTCGCCGATCGAGCAGCAGATCAACGGCGTCGATAACATGATTTATATGTCGTCGAATTCGACCGGTGACGGGCGGTTTACGATATCGGTCACCTTCGACCTCGGCACCAATCTCGATATCGCCCAGGTGCAGGTGCAGAATCGCGTCGCCATCGCGCAACCACGACTGCCGGCGGACGTGCGCAATATTGGCGTGACGGTGCAGAAAAGCTCGCCCGATATAATGCTGGTCGTGCATCTCTACTCGCCTGATAAATCACGCGACACACTGTTCATCTCGAATTATGCGACGATCAACGTCACCGATGCGCTCACCCGTGTCGACGGTGTAGGCTCGATCATCGTCTTCGGCAGCCGCGACTACGCGATGCGCGTCTGGCTCGATCCCGACCGACTGCAATCGGTCGGCTTGACTGCTGCCGACGTAGTCACCGCACTGCAAGGACAGAACGTGCAGGTCGCTTCTGGCGTGCTTGACCAGCCGCCGATGGACCACCCGGGCGCCTTTCAGATTTCGGTGAGCACGCAGGGCCGGCTCACGGACCCCGCTGAGTTCGCCAACATCGTGGTCAAGCAAACGGCAACCGCGGTTGTACGCATCAAGGATGTCGCGACCGTCGACCTCGCGGCGCAGGACTATTCGACCAATTCCTATCTCGACCGCGATCCGGCAATCGCGCTCGGCGTGTTTCAGAGACCAGGTTCGAACGCACTTTCGACCGCCAAAGCCGTCATCAGGACGATGGACGAGCTGGCCACGCGATTTCCACCCGGGCTGAAATACACCATCGTCTACAACCCGACGGAATTCATCCAGCAATCGGTGGATGCCGTCGAGCAAACGATCGGCGAGGCGATCATACTGGTCGTGCTTGTGGTCATATTGTTTCTGCAGACCTGGCGCGCAGCGATTATTCCTATTGTCGCCATTCCGGTGTCGCTGATTGGCACGTTTTTCGCGATGTCGATATTCGGCTTCACGCTCAACAACCTGTCGCTGTTTGGCCTTGTGCTCGCCATCGGGATTGTTGTCGACGACGCCATCGTCGTGGTGGAGAACGTCCAGCGCAACATTGAGGGCGGTCTGGGGCCGCGCGAGGCGTCGATCAAGAGCATGGACGAAGTCGGCGCTGCCCTGGTCGCGATTGCGCTGGTGCTCATCTCTGTTTTCGTGCCTTCGGCCTTCATAACCGGCATATCCGGGCAATTCTATCGCCAGTTCGCGCTGACGATTGCTGGCGCGACCGTCATATCTCTGCTTGTGTCGTTGACGCTGTCGCCGGCGCTGTGCGCCATGTTACTGAAGCCGCCGACTAAATCGCATGCGGGACCGTGGTTTACCGTACCGCTGCGCGGTTTTTTCCGCATCTTCAATCGCGGTTTTTCTGGGCTGACAAACGGCTACGGCAGGCTTTCGGCGAAGCTGGTGCGCATTGCCGTGTTGATGCTCATTGTCTATGCCGGCGTCATCGCCTTCGGCTTGAATGAGTTCCGCAAGACGCCACTGGGCTTCATCCCGCAGCTCGATCGCGGCTATCTTATCATCGTGACGCAGTTGCCGCCCGCGGCCTCGCTCGAGCGCACGGATGACGTCAACCGGCGTGCCGTCGAAATCGCCTTGAAAGTACCAGGCGTGGCTCACGCGGTGAACATCGTCGGCTTCTCCGGCGCCACCTTTACCAATGCGCCGAACGCCGGCGCGATCTTTGTCGTGCTCGACCCATTTGAAAAACGAGCGGGAAATCCGAACGAATCTGCCGCGGCGATCCAGGGGCAATTGTTCCAGCGTCTTGCCGCGATTCAGGACGGCCTGATCTTTGTTGCCGCGCCACCGCCGGTTTCCGGTATCGGCAATGCCGGCGGTTTCCGCATGATGGTGGAAGATCGTGCCGGCCTCGGTTATCAAGCGCTGCAAGGCGCGGTCTACGCCATGATGGGCCGCGCCGCGCAGACGCCGGGCCTCGTTCAGGTCTACTCGCTTTTTGAGAACTCAACGCCACAACTTTACCTCGATATTGATCGCACCAAGGCGCAGCTCCTCGGCATCAATATCCCGGACGTGTTTGCCGCGTTGCAGATTTATCTCGGCTCCGCCTATGTCAACGACTTCAACCTGTTTGGCCGCACCTATCGCGTGGTCGCGCAGGCCTTGGATAAATATCGCGCCGACATCAAGGACGTGCTCAACATCCGTGTGCGCAACCACGGCGGGGATACGGTGCCGCTCGGCGCCTTCACCACTGTGCGCACCGTCACCGCGCCGTACCGCGTGCCGCGCTATAATCTTTATCCCGCAGCCGAACTCGACGGCTCTGCGGCGCCGGGCTACAGCCAGGGCCAGGCGATCCAAATCATGGAGAAGCTCGCGGCGGAAACGTTGCCGGATGGATTTACATACGAATGGACGACGCTTGCCTACCAACAGTTGCGCGCTGGCAATACGTCGACGTTTGCATTTATATTGGCTGTGGTATTTGTATTCCTGGTATTGGCAGCTCAGTTCGAAAGCCTGACGCTGCCACTGGCGGTCATCCTCATCGTTCCAATGTGTCTCATTGCCTCTATTGTCGGCGTGGTGATCCGCGGCCAGGACAACAACATCCTCACGCAAGTGGGCTTCATCGTGCTGATTGCGCTGGCCGCAAAAAACGCCATCCTGATTGTCGAATTTGCTAAGCAGCTTGAGGACGCTGGCCGTGATCGTTTTGCCGCCGCGGTCGAGGCCGCACATTTGCGCCTGCGGCCGATCCTGATGACTTCGCTCGCCTTTATTTTCGGCGTTACGCCACTGGTTTTTGCAGTCGGTGCCGGCGCGGAGATGCGGGAATCGCTTGGTACCGCCGTCTTCTCCGGCATGATTGGAGTCACGGCGTTCGGCCTGATATTCACGCCGGTTTTTTACGTGGTGTGCCGCTGGCTTGCGCTACGGTCGGCCGCGCGTCGAGAACGCGCCCAACCCGCGGAATAGCCCATGACGGCGATGAAATTCGGCTTCGGCCAGGCACTGACGCGCAAGGAGGACGCCGCGCTGCTGCGCGGCGCCGGACACTACGTCGCCGACTTCACGCCGGCCGCTAGTCTGCACGCGGTCATGCTGCGCTCGCCGCACGCGCACGCGCGATTCCGCATCGGCGACCTCGGTAAAATACGGGCGATGCCCGGCGTGCGGCTGCTGTTGACAGCCGAGGACGTGGCCGATCTTGGACCGCTGCCGACGCCGGGCGTGATCCCCGACGTGCCGATCGTCGTGCCGCCTTATCCGATTTTGGCGCGCGATATCGTCCGCCACGTCGGCGACGCCGTTGCCTTCGTCGTTGCCGACACGCTCGCCCAGGCCAAAGACGCCGCCGAGGCCGTCTCCATCGACTGGCAACCGCTGCCGCACGTGATCGGCGCCGTGGCGGCGCTCAAATCCGGCGCCGCGCAAGTCTGGCCGGATCGGCCGGGCAATCTCGCTTTCGAGACCGCCGTCGGCGATGAGAAAGCCACGCGCGGCGCCTTCGCCAAGGCGGCACACAAGGTGGAAATCACGCTGGTCAATCAGCGGCTGGTCACCAACTATCTCGACACCCGCGGCGTCATCGCCGAGTACGATGGCGATCGCTACACGCTCACCGTCGGCAGCCAGGGCAGCCACGTCATCCGCGACATCATTTGCGGCGAGGTGCTCAAGATCGCGCCGGACAAGATGCGGGTCATCACGCCCGATGTCGGCGGCGGCTTCGGCACCAAGCTCTTTCCCTATCGCGAATATGCGCTGGCGGCGGTGGCGGCGAAACGCACGGGGAAGCCGGTGAAATGGGTGGCCGAGCGCGGCGAGCATTTCCTCGGCGACAGCCAGGGCCGCGACAACATCACCACCGCGCGCATGGCGCTCGACGACAAGGGCCGCTTCCTCGCGCTCGATCTCGATATCGTCGCTGACATGGGCGCGTATCTGTCGTGCTACGCGCCCTATATCCCTTGGCTCGGCGTCGGCATGGCGCCGGGCGTTTACGACATCCCGGTCGCCTATGTGCGATTGCGCGGCGCCTATACCAATACCGTGCCGGTCGATGCCTATCGCGGCGCCGGCCGCCCCGAGGCGGCCTATGTCATCGAGCGCTTGGTCGATGCGGCGGCGCATGACATCGGCGTTGCGCCTGACACGCTGCGCAAACGCAACTTCATCAAGCCAAAGGCGATGCCGTACAAGACCGCGACCGGCAAGATTTACGACTCCGGCGATTTTGCCGCGCACATGACGCGGGCGCAGGAGATCGCCGACTGGGACGGCTTCAAGAAGCGCGCCGCCGCCTCCAAGCGCAGCGGCAAGACTTCGCGGCATCGGCATGGCGACCTATATCGAGGCCTGCGGCAATATGGGGCCGGAGACCGCGACGGTACGGCTGGAGAACGACGGCAACGTCACGGTGCTGATCGGCTCGCAATCGACCGGGCAGGGCCACGCCACCGCCTATGCGCAGCTTGTCGCCGATCACCTCGGCCTTTCCCCGGAACGCGTGCGGACGGTGCAAGGCGACACCGACCGCGTCGCCACCGGTCTCGGCACCGGCGGTTCGAGCTCCATTCCGTGCGGCGGCGCTTCTCTCGACGGCGCCAGCAAAAAGCTCGCCACCGAGATCAAGCGCATCGCCGCCGACTCCCTGGAAGCGTCCCCCGGCGATCTTGAATTCCTCGACGGCAGCGTCCGCGTCGTCGGCACCGATCGCGCGATCTCGTTCGCCGAGGTCGCCACGCGCGCCGGCAAAGAGCCGTTGAAAGCCGCCGACACCTTCACCCCCAGCGAGCCGACCTATCCGAACGGCACCCACATCGCCGAGCTCGAGATTGATCCGGCAACCGGCGCCGTCGCCATCCTCAATTACGTCGTGGTCGACGATTTTGGCGCCACGCTCAATCCACTGATGCTGGCCGGCCAGGTGCATGGCGGCGCGGTGCAGGGCATCGGCCAGGCGCTGATGGAAGACACCATCTACGATCCGGATTCCGGCCAGTTGCTCAGCGCCAGCCTGATGGATTACGCGCTGCCGCGCGCGGATAGCGCACCGTCCTTCGTCTTCGAAACGCACAACGTGCCGTGCAAGGTCAATCCGCTCGGCGTCAAGGGCGCGGGCGAGGCCGGCGCCATCGGCTCCTGTCCGGCGGTGATGAATGCGGTGATCGATGCGCTCTGGCGCGCCTACGGCATTCGCCATATCGACATGCCGGCGACGCCGCCGAAGATCTGGGCGGCGATTGAGGTGAGCCGCCGCGCCTGATCGAAGCCTGCGCTATTCTTTCTCGAAACGGAATTTGCCGCCGGCTTTCTCGGGGCCGCCGTGGCAGGCGCCGCAGGCTTTGGCCGCAATCGTCCAGTCGGCCTTGACCTTCTCCACGTCGCCTGTCTTGGCGTCGTCGCTCATGGTCTTGAGCGCGCCGACGAGCGCCGTCATCGCGGCATCGAAATCAGCCCGCTGTGTCCACACTTCCGGCTTGGCGCGCGTCGCCGGCACGACGTCACGGCCCGTCCCCGGCGGGAAAAGCGTTGACAGTTTTTTTATGTGCTCGCTCGCCTGCGCGCTTTTGCTTGCGACAAGGGCCAGATCCGGGCTGCCGGATCGCAGCGTGCCCGCGACATCGCGCAGATAACCGGTCCAATTTGCCTCCATGCCGTCCTGCCGCTCCTTGACGATTTGCGCGGGCGAAGTTTGCGCGAAGGCCGTCTGCCCGGCGGCCGCGAGCAGGATGGCCGCGATGGTGAGGGCCGAAACGATGCGGATCATGAAATGGGCTCCACGTAAAGTTCCGGGGGGAAGCATATCCAGTGTGTCAACGATCTGTAACACCGGAGCAGTGCGGATTATTCAATATGAGAACGAACGGCGCGAGCCGCAATGCCGTCGCGTCGACGCTCGTTCCTGTGTAAAAGCGACCGCTGCTTCCCGGGGGAGCCTATGATTCGGCGGTTGATCGCTCTGGCCGTTTTTGCCGCGGTGCTGGCCGCCGCCGCATTCTGGGTGCTGACGATCCCTGCGGCGCCGGCGGCAGCGCTCGCGCCGCAGACGCCCGATCTCGCCAACGGCCGCGAGATGTTTTACGCGGGCGGCTGTTCCTCCTGTCACGCGATGCCCAAGCAGAACGACCCCACCCGGCTCGGCGGCGGGCTTGCGCTGAATTCGCCGTTCGGCACGTTTTACATCCCCAATATTTCATCCGACCCGCGCGACGGCATCGGCAGCTGGAGCGAAGCTCAGTTCATCACCGCCATGACCGAGGGCGTCTCGCCGGCGGGGACGCATCTTTTTCCTGCGTTTCCCTACACCTCATATGCCAACATGCGCACCGAGGATCTGCGCGACCTGTTCGCTTATCTGCGGACGTTGCCCGCCGTTGCCGGGCGCGTGCGCGATCATGATCTGCGCTTTCCGTTCAATATTCGCCGCGCGGTCGGTCTGTGGAAACTGCTGTTTTTCGACAGCGCGCCGCTCAAGCCCGACGCATCGAAATCGGCGCAATGGAACAGAGGGGCCTATCTGGTCAATGGACCCGGCCATTGCGCCGAATGCCATAGCCCACGCAACATTTTCGGCGCCGTGATCGCGAGCCTGCGATTCAGCGGCGGTCAGAGTCCCGATAAGCAGGGCGGCGTTCCCAACATCACTCAATACAAGCTCAACACCTGGACCGTGCAGGATATCGCCGGCATGCTCACCGACGGCATGACGCCGGACGCGGGCCTGATCGGCGGCCATATGATCGAGGTTGTCGCCAACATTTCCAAGCTGACGGCGGACGACCGCATGGCGATCGCCGTCTACGTCAAGTCATTGCCGGCCGTCGAAGGCGAGGCGCCGAGAAAAAATAAAGCCGGCATGACAAGCTCCGGCTTCGCGGCTATGTAGGGAAGACCGCGCCGGGACTGCTAGAATGAATCTGTTCAAGGCCATCGGCTTCAAGCTGTTCTCTGCGCTTGTGTTCGCCGTGATGCAGGCCCTGGTGCGCCAACTGGGCGACGTGGTGCCGCTCGGTCAGATCGTGTTCTTCCGCGGTGCTTTCGCCGTTTTGCCGGTGCTTCTGATTTACGCCTGGCGCGGCGAATTGGGTGTTGCCGTGCGCACCAACCGGCCGATCGGCCAGCTCGGCCGCGCCGGGCTCAGCATCGGCGGCATGTTCACCAATTTCGCCGCGCTGGCGCGGTTGCCGCTGGCGGACGTCACCGCGATTTCCTTCGCCTCGCCGCTGATCACGGTGGCGCTGGCCGCGCTCATTCTCAAGGAACGCGTGCGCATTTACCGCTGGTCCGCGGTCATTGTCGGATTTGCCGGCGTCATCGTCATGCTGGTCCCGCAATTCGACATCCGCCATTACGCGGCGGCCGGCGCCGCGGTGGCGGCGGCCATCGGCTCGGTGCTGGCGCTTCTCTCCGCCGTCTTCAATTCCGGAACCGTGATCCAGACCCGGCGGCTAGTGCAGAGCGAGGCGACATCGTCGATCGTGTTCTATTTTTCTCTTGGCATCACGCTTGCCGGGGCAGTGACCTTGCCCTTTGCCTGGCAGACGCCGGACGCTTCCGAACTGGCCATGCTGATCACCATCGGTATCTTTGGCGGCATCGGCCACATCTTTCTCACCGAAAGCTATCGCCACGCCACCGCCTCCGTGGTGGCGCCGTTCGACTACACATCGATGCTGTGGGCGCTGCTACTCGGCTACTGGATGTTCGGCGAATTGCCCAGCGCGCTGGTCTATGTCGGCGGGGTTATCGTCGCCGGCGCCGGGCTGTTCGTCATCTGGCGCGAGCGCCAGCTCGGCCTGCAGCGCGCGCGTGAAGCGGAAGGCCCGCGGCGGCCGGAGATCTAGGGCGTGGGGGGCCACCTTCGGACCTACGCGCGGCAGCAACCGGCTTCAACTCTTACGCCGGTAAGAGAGCAGTCCCCAGCATCAGGGCTGAAGTTCGGCTACATATTGCGAAGCCGGACCGCGCTGACTATGCTCCTAAAAATAAAAGCTGGGGGGACGCTCATGACTAATACGTCAATGCGGCAAGCTGCGCTCTACGTAGTCGCGGTCTTTTTGTCACTATCGCTTTTGGCTGGCAGCGGAGCTCGAGCCGACGAGATCAAAGTGATGGCGTCGGTCGCCCTGAAATCGACACTGGACGACCTTGCGGCAAAATTCGAAAGCAAGGGCGGCGGCAAGGTGACGATGATTTATGGCCTTGCGGCGCAGTTGAAGCAGCGGGTCGCCACCGGCGAAGCGGACGACGTCGCCATCCTGATCCGTCCGATGATGGAAGATCTTCTCAAACAGGGAAAATTGACGGCCGACAGCCTCGCCAATGTCGGCGGCACACCGGTTGCGATCGCCATTCGCAAAGGCGCCCCCAAGCCGGATATCGGCACTGTCGATGCACTGAAACATACGCTGATCGCGGCCAAATCGATTTCATATGCCGACCCGGCGAAAGGTGGCGCCAGCGGCGTCTACTTCGCCAAGGTTGTCGGGCAGCTCGGCCTGACCGATGAACTCAAGGCGAAGACGATTCTGGTGCCCGGCGCCGAAGCTCCCGAGCTTGTCGCCAAGGGCGAAGCCGAATTGGGAGTGGCGCAAGGCTCGGAAATCGTTTCGGTCGCGGGCGCGGAGATGCTCGGACCGTTGCCGGGCAATCTCGGCAGCGTGACACTGTTTACCGCAGGCATCGCCACGGCGAGCAAAGGACCCGAAACCGCCAAAGCATTCATCAAGTTCATTACCGGACCGGACGCAGCGCTCGTCCTGAAGGCCAAGGGTTTCAATCCGGGCTGATGACGCGAAACACTTGTCGATAGCGGTACATCGCCGCCAGCATGACGAGGTCGGCGATCGACGCAATCCACATAATTGCTTCAACTCATGCCGATTCTGCGCGGCGGACATGTCATCTGTATTTCAGTGGACGGCACTGTGCTCCCGTGCGGCTTGCTGACTCTCGATTTGAATCGAAGTCGTCGTGTGTCTGCTTAGCCCCATTGCCGCGGTGAATGCCCGCTTTTGACCGATACTGTTGAAAAAGGGCTCGTTATTTTTGGCGAACAGTGATTCCGTCTGCTGGAGGCACTCAGCGGCGGAGGTGTGCCATGATGGGTCGGCAGACGGGTGATCAAAGCCAGCTGTTCTATCTGTTCAACCTTGAGCGGCGCATTCCGGCGAATCATCTTCTGCGCCGGATCAACCCGGTCGTGACGGGGGTGCTGACGGAACTGCGCGATACGCTTGCGCCTTTCTACAGCGACATCGGCCGGCCTTCGATCGATCCCGAGCTCATGATCCGGATGCTGATCATCGGTTACTGCTACGGCATCCGCTTCGAGCGGCGGCTGTGCGAGGAAGTCGATCTGCATCTGGCCTATCGATGGTTCTGCCGGCTCGATCTCGACGACAAGGTACCCGACCACTCGACGTTCTCGGTCAATCGCCATGGCCGCTTCCGCGACAGCGACATCTGGCGTCATGTGTTCGAGGCGGTGGTGCAGGCCTGCATGGACGCAGGCCTGGTCAAGGGCGAGGGCTTCGCCGTCGATGCCAGCGTCATGGAGGCTGATGCCAGCCGCTATCATGGCAAGGCACCCGATGAGATCGACTGGTCAGTGCCGGAACGGCAGACCCGCGCGGTTGCCGAGTTCCTGACCTCACTCGATGACGAAGATCCCGATGCCGATCGCAAGCTGCCGAAGATGATCTCGCCGGTGGATCCCTGCTCGGCCTGGACCGCAAAGGCCAATAAGCGGGTGCAGTTCGGCTACGGGCTCAATTACCTGATCGATATCGAGAATGCGGTGATCGTCGATGTGGAGGCCACCCCGGCCAGAACCTATGACGAGGTCGCTGCCACCAAGACCATGATCACGCGGACCGAGGGACGGTTGGGGCTCAAGGCCAAGCGCCTCGTCGCCGACACGGCCTACGGCACGGGCAAGTTCCTCAGTTGGTTGATCGGCACCGGCATCACGCCGCACATCCCCGTCTGGGACAAAAGCATCCGCGAGGACGGCACCTTCTCACGCGCCGACTTCACATTCGACAATGAGCGCAACGTCTACGTCTGTCCTGCGGGCAAGCTGCTCACGACCACAGGCAGCGTCGGCGCCGACCATGTCCTGCGCTACCTCGCGCTCAAGCGCGACTGCGAGGTCTGCCCCCTCAAGCCGCAGTGTTGTCCGAAGACGCCTTCACGCAAGGTCACACGCGATCTCAATGAGGCCGCCCGTGATTGTGCCCGTGCGCTGATGGGGACGCCCGAGTTTGCCAAATCCCGTGACGAGCGCAAGAAGGTTGAGATGCGCTTTGCGCACCTGAAGACCCATCACCGCTTCGAGCGCATGCGCCTGCGGGGCCTCGCCGGTGCACGCGATGAGTTCCACCTCGCCGCCATCGTGCAGAACCTAAAAACGCTGGCGGGCCATGCCTGGCGTCCGCCGCCAAACGTGCAGGCAGCATGCGTCGTGTGAGCGTGGGTGGCACAAAGTGTCAGTAGTGTGAGCGATCTTGCCGCTCCCCAACGGGGGTGCCGAGCAAACGACCGGTAAAAGCCCAACTTAAGAGCGCCGCCCGCCTCGTCGCCGATTTTATCAACACCATCGGACAAGACCGGAGATTGCGCGCCCGTTGTTTGCCGAGCCCGATTTTTGGACACGCGGCCTAGCCCTGAAACGCCTTGAAAGTGATGATGGTGTAGGTGTCCTTGATGCCGGGCAGCGTCTGCACCTTCTCGTTGACGAAGTGGCCGATGTCGGTGCCGGCATCGACGTAGAATTTCACCAGCAGGTCGTAGTCGCCGGCCGTTGAATAGATCTCGGAGGCGATCTCGGATTCGGCGAGCTCGTTGGCGACCTGATAGGCCTTGCCGAGTTCACATTTGATCTGGACGAAGAAGGGGGTCATCGCGCGCCTCCGGCGAAAGCTTGACCCAATCCAGCAAAAACACGCCCTCCTTGCAAGTTCTCCGGCTTGGCGGGCTTGCATCGCCGTGCGCCGAGGTCTAGTTATTCTTCAGCAATCTCGTGGGGTGCCCGCAATGTCCGGGCTGAGAGGCCGCTTTCAGGGCCAACCCAACGAACCTGATCCGGGTCATGCCGGCGGAGGGAGATGAGATGCACAGTCCCGGCAAACCATCGCACGGCGATCTGCCGCAGCTCGCGGCCGATTTGCATGGGCGCTTGCGCGCGCGCCGGCCGCGCGTGCACTGCCTGACCAATGCCGTGGCGCAGAATTTCACCGCCAACGTGCTGCTTGCCGTCGGCTGCATTCCTTCGATGACGGTTTCGCCGGAGGAAATCGCCCCCTTCGTCGCCCGGGCGAACGCGCTTCTGGTCAATCTCGGCACTTTCGATCGTGAACGCCGCGAAGGGACGGAGACCGCCGTCGAGACGGCCGCGCAGGACAACGTGCCTTGGGTGCTCGATCCGGTTCTCGTCGACCGCGCGCCACCGCGAGCGGCCTTTGCACGCATGCTGGTCGGGCGCGGGCCGAAAGTCGTGCGGCTCAACGCGGCCGAATTCGCGACGCTCTCCGGTCGCGCGGCCGGCCGCGAGGCGCTCGCCGATTATGCCTTGACCCACAATCTCGTCGTCGCGGTGTCGGGCGAGACCGACCTCGTTTCCGATGGCACGCGCATTGCCGCCGTGGGCAACGGCCATCCGCTGATGGCAAAGGTGACGGCCATGGGCTGCGCAGGCTCGGCGCTCATCGCCGCCTGTCTTGCCGTCGAAGGCGATGTCTGGCGCGCCACCGCCGCCGGGCTGCTGCTGCTCGGCATCGCCGGTGAAGTGGCGGCGCACGAGGCCAAAGGGCCGGCTAGTTTCGCCATGGCGATTGTCGATGCGCTCTACGCGCTCGATGCCGGCACAGTGACACAACGCGCGAAGGTAAGCTGATGGACGTCGATCTCAGCCTCTATGCTATCGTCGATCCCACCGTCGCCGGTGGGCGCTCGCTCGCCGATCTTGCCCGGCTCGTCGCAAGCAGCGCCACGTTGGTGCAATTACGCGACAAGCACGGCTCGACCCGCGCTCTGATCGAGGAAGCGCGCGCGCTTCAGGCGGCGCTGGCGCCTTCCGGTGTGGCGTTGTTGATCAACGACCGCGTCGATGTCGCGCTCGTAGCCGAAGCTGACGGCGTGCATATCGGGCAGGACGACATGGCGGCGGCCGACGCGCGGCTGCTGCTCGGCCGTACCGCCATCATCGGCCTGAGCATCAAGACGATTGCCGAGGCGCAGGCCGCGCCACTCGAGCATCTCGACTATGTCGCCATCGGCGGCGTGTTTGCGACCACCTCCAAGGACACCACCAACGCGCCCATCGGCATCGAGGGTCTGCGGCGCATCGTGCAGACGGTCCGTGTGCGCTCGGCGACGATCCCGATCTGTGCCATCGCCGGAATCAATGCGAGCAACGCGGCCGAAGTGATATCGGCTGGAGCCGACGGTGTCTCGGTGATCTCAGCGCTGTCGCTGGCGCCCGACCCCGCGCTTGCCGCCAAGACCTTGCGCGATGTCGTCGACCGCGCGCTGCAGCGGGGCTACGCATGACTGCCATTGCCGTCAGCATAGCCGGTTCCGATTTAAGCGGCGGCGCTGGCATCCAGGCGGACCTGAAGACATTCGCCGCGCTCGGCGTCTATGGCGCGACGGTCATCACCGCGCTGACCGCGCAGAACACGCAAAAAGTTGCCGCCATCCACGATGTGCCGGCTGACTTCATCGCCGCGCAGATCGATGCGGTGTTTTCCGATCTTTCGCCTGGCGCCGTGAAAATCGGCATGCTGTCGGATGCTGCAGCGATTGCCGCCGTGGCCGACGGGCTCAAGCGCCACAAGGCAAGAAACATCGTGCTCGATCCGGTGATTGTGGCGACCTCCGGCGATCGGCTGCTGGCGCGGTCCGCGTTGGACGCGTTGCGCCGCGAGCTGATCCCGCGCGCGCTGGTGGTGACGCCGAATTTGCCGGAAGCGGCTGCGCTCACCGGCGCAGGCCTTGCCCGCAACGAGAAGGAAATGGAAGTGCAGGCGCGCGAAATTCTGGCGCTGGGCGCGCGCAACGTCCTGATCAAAGGCGGGCATGGCGAAGGCGCCGAGAGCGTCGATCTGCTGATCGGGCAGGGCGAGGTCGTGCGCTTTTCCGCCAGCCGCATCGCCACGAAAAATACGCATGGCAGCGGCTGCACGCTGTCTTCGGCCATCGGCGCAGGGCTCGCCAAGCGCCTCGATCTTGTCGACGCCGTGCGCGACGCCAAAAGCTACGTCACCGCGGCCATCGCCGCCGCCGATGAACTGCATATCGGCCGCGGCCACGGGCCGCTCAATCATTTCTACGCGCAATGGAGTGAAGCATGACGACCCGCCGCAAATTCATCGCCGCCGGCGTTGCCGGCGCGTTGGCTGCGCCGACTATCGTCCGTGCGCAGACGATGAAATGGCGCATGGTGACGTCGTGGCCGAAACGGCTGCCGGGCCCGGGCATGTCGGCGGAACGCATCGCCGAGCGGATCGCCAAGCTCTCCGGCGGGCGCATCGACATTACCGTCTATGCCGCCGGCGAGATCGTGCCGGCGTTCGGCGTGCTCGACGCGGTTGGCAACGGCGTCGCCGATCTTGGCCACACCGCGGCGTTCTACTGGCAAGGCAAGATGCCGGCGGCGGCGTTCTTCACCACAGTGCCGTTCGGGCTGACGCCGGGCGAGCATGTCGCCTGGATCGACGCCGGCGGCGGCCAGGACTTGTGGGACGAACTCTATGCGCCGTTCGGGGTCAAGCCGTTCATGGGCGGCAATACCGGTGTGTGCATGGGCGGCTGGTTCCGCCGCGAGGTGAAAAGTCTTGCCGAGCTGCGCGGGCTGAAATTGCGCTCGCTCGGCCTCGGCGGCGAAATCTATCGCCGGCTCGGCGCCACGCCGCAGACGACGCCGCCGGCGGAGATCCTCAACAGCCTGCAATCGGGCGTGCTCGATGCCGTCGAATTCGTCGGCCCCGGCACCGACATCGCGCTCGGCCTCTACCGCGTGGCGCCGTTTTATTATTACCCCGGCTTCAACAAGCCGAACGGCACCGGCGAGTGCATCGTTGCCCGCACGGTCTGGGATATGCTTGCTGCCGACCTCAAGGCGATTGTCGCGCATGCCTGCGCGGCGGAAGCGAATTTCGCGCTGGCCGAAATGGAGCGGCTCAACGCCGAGGCGCTCGCCGTGCTCACCACCCAGCACAACGTCAAGCTCGCCGCGTTTCCCGAGGATCTCGTTTCCGCCGCGCGACGTGCCGCCGTGGAAATTCTGGCCGAGGTTGCCGCCCGCGACGCCATCAGCGCCAAGGTGCACGGTTCGTACACAGCCTTCCGCGCGCGCACCGCGCCCTGGTCTCGCGTTTCCATCGAAGCGGTGCTGGCCTCGCGCGGCGTTTGAGCCTCCACGCGGCTCAAGTGATTCGCGCAGCCGCCGCCCGCCATTTTTCCGCCGCCGTCCGGCCCGGGCGCGATAAACCAGCGTGGGATGGGCCTTTTTATAGTTAACCCGGCTTTAACGGTTTTCCGGTGTTGTAGGGGCGGTAAACCGAATTGCGAAAGCGCGCGTGCGTTGCCTGGCGCCTTGCAGTTCAGCGTTTTCGAAAGACGACGGGCGGATCGGACAGATCCCTCGCTTACAAACAGTCAAAGGGCCGATACATGAACACACGTTTCACCAGTCTCTGCTTCGCCCTCGTGGCGTTGCTAATAGGATCGCTCGGCGCGCAAGCGGCAGACTTGCCGCAGCCGAGCTACAAGGCGCCTGCTTATGTGGGCCCGTCGTATGCTAACTGGAACGGGTTCTATCTCGGTATCAACGGCGGCTACGCCTGGGCCGATTCGGAATGGAGCGGGAGCGCTGGCAACTTTAAGGCTTCGCCAAACGGTTGGCTGGGGGGCCTCACCGCCGGTTACAATATCCAGACCGGCATTTGGGTCTGGGGCATCGAAGGCGACTTTGACTATGCCGATCTCAACGGCACCGCAACCGTTTGTGGCGGCTGTACGGTCAAGGACACCTGGCTCGGCACTGCGCGCGCGCGTCTTGGCTATGCCGGCTGGAACAACTGGCTGCCTTACATCACCGGCGGCGGCGCCTTTGGTAACATCAAAACCAATTCGGTGCTCGGCGACAGTTCTAATACCCGATGGGGCTGGACCGCCGGCGCTGGCATTGAGTGGGCCTTCCTTGCCAACTGGAGCGCTAAAGTCGAGTATCTCTACGTTGATCTCGGATCGTTCAACTGCGGCATCAACTGCGGCGCAGTCGATGAAAACGTTGATCTGAAATCCTCGATCGTGCGGCTGGGCGTGAACTACCGCTTCTAATCGCGTCCCGCAGATTTCGGCCCTGAGACGAGGCCCCGGGCGTTCGAGCCCGGGGCTTTTCTGCGCTGCTTAACCCTCATTACTTTCCCTTCATCACCTTCTGCCGTTGCTCACCTAACCCCTGAATCCCCAGCGTCACTACGTCGCCTTCCTTGAGGAACTGCGGCGGCTTCATGCCGAGGCCGACGCCCGGCGGCGTCCCGGTAATGATAATGTCGCCCGGGTTCATGATGAAAAACTGCGAGCAGTACCACACGATATATTCGGCGCCGAAGATCATGGTGCGCGTGTTGCCGCGCTGGCGCTTCTCGCCATTGACGTTGAGCCACATGTCGAGGTTCTGCACGTCCTTGACCTCGTCGCGGGTGACCAGCCAGGGGCCGATGGGGCCGAAGGTCTCGCAGCCTTTGCCCTTGTTCCACTGGCTGCCGGAGCGCTCGATCTGGAATTCTCGCTCGGAGACGTCGTTCGCCAGGAAGAAGCCGGCGATCGCGCCCTTGGCCTGCTCCTTGGTCAGATACCGGCAGCGCTTGCCGATGGCGATGCCGAGCTCAACCTCCCAGTCGAGCTTGTGCGACTCGCGCGGGATGATGGTGTCGTCGTTGGGGCCGACGATGCAGGAGGGCGCCTTGTTGAAGATGATCGGCTCCTTGGGGATCGGCGCGCCGGTTTCCGCGGCGTGGTCGGAATAATTGAGGCCGACGGCGATGAAATTGCCGACATGGCCGATGCAGGGGCCGAGCCGCGGCTTGCCGGCGACGGTTTTGAGCCGCTTGAGGTTCGCCTTCTTGATCTTGTTGAGGCCGCCCGCGGCGAACATCTCGCCGTCGATGTCTTTGACCACGCGCGAGAGGTCGCGGATCTTGCCGTCGGCGTCGATGATGCCGGGCTTCTCGCGGCCGGGCGCGCCGTATCGGACGAGCTTCATGTGTTCACTCCCATGGGGGTTTTTTTGAGCAAAAGGCGGGTTCCCGAAGGATCATGCGACGGCGCAGGGGGCGGGGGCAAGGGTGTGGTGAACAAAGCCTTGCGCGATTGCGCGCGTTTTGCGGCTCTGTTTCACGGAACCGTAAACCGGGCGGCCTATAATTCACAACGATGGGCGACTGTCTGACCGGGTGCGGCCGTTAACGAAAGGGCGGCCTTACGGAGGCGTTCATGGACGAAAGACGCAAAGTTCCGCGCCACCGCACGCTCAAGGCGGGGCACATCGCGTTCAATCGCGCCAGCGCCATCGATTGCCGGGTACGTAATCTGTCGCCGGTCGGGGCATGCCTCGAAGTGGCGAGCCAGACCGGCATTCCGGACAACTTCACGCTGGTCGTGGACAGCGATCACCTGAAAGCGCCGTGCCACGTCATCTGGCGCACTGCGACGCGCATGGGCGTGGAGTTCGTGCCGGCGGTAGCGGCTTGAGGCGGGCGCGCCGGCCTGCCGGGTTTTTGCGGGGGCGGCTGTGGCACTACGGCCACAGGGGGCAAAATAGAGACAAAAAACCCTTGAAAATCACCGGATAGCAGGGGTGCGTACATTGTCCGCTGCCTAAGGAAGCGTCACCATAGGGGCATAAACGCGCCAGCTGTCGCCGGGCGCTCACTGGGGGGGCGGAATGTCCTATCGTCGCGTTTCGTCGCTGATGCTGACTTGGGCCGGCGTCGGCTTTTTTGTTGCCACGACCGCCGCCAATGCCGGCGGTCTCGCGGTGCGCGAGCAGAGCGCTTACGGACAGGGATCGTCCTATGCCGGCGTTGCCGCGGGCGGCGCGCTGTCGTCGATGTTCTGGAATCCGGCGACCATGACGCAGGTGCCCGGCATGCAGAGTGAGTCGGTGGTGACCGGCATTCTCGGTTCGGCGACGAACACCCCGACCGGCGGTACTTATGCCGGCGTTCCGTTTTCCTTAGGCGGCACCGGCAATATCGCTAATGCGGCGCTGGTGCCGCCGAGC
>CAVWEF010000009.1:0-302585 GCA_963753925.1 uncultured Alphaproteobacteria bacterium | reverse complement strand
CGGAGGTGAGATCGTTGGCCAGGCGATGAACAGTTGATCGGGCCGGGAAGAAGCGTGACAGATTGCCGCGCAGGTCGTCACGCCAGGCCGGATTGAGCGCGACCAGCCGGTCCAGAACCGCGCGCGCGGCGGCCTTGTCGCCTTTGGCCGACGCCGTGAGCGCGCGCGCAATGAGGCCAAGCTGAAACGTATTGCCGGTGAGTCATCGGCATGCGTTGCGGCTTGCTGCATGTCGCCGCGCAAGTAGTAGCCGAGGAACAGGAAAAACTGCTCAAACGTGGGGACCATCCGGCCATCTGGGTCGGCTTGCGCCAGCATGGCCATGCCGCGATCGATATCGCCCATCGCGATCAACCGGTCGCCGTAACTGCCGATCGAGCGCATGTCGTATTTGTTGAGCTTGATCGATTTGTCGCCGGCGGCAAACGCCGCGGTAAAGTCGTGGCGGGCAAACAAAACGACAAACGGCATTTCGTAGGCGCGCAAACTCTGCGGGTTCGATTCAACTCCGCGTTTCGCCGAATCAGCGCGCGTTCAAGCGGCGGCGGGTTGGCGGCATAAATCTCGAGCCGATACAGATATTCACGCAGATCGATGGCCGCGAGATAGGTGTAACCGATGGCGAAGTTCGGATCGACCGAGGTGAAATGCTCGAGGCAGGTTTGCGCGCGCAGGTGCTCTTCCTGATTGAATGAGCGGAACGTTTCGGCGGTCTCCAGTATGCAGCGATAGCGCGGGTCGCCGAGGTGCATTCTGATGCTCTTGTTGCGGCCGTCGCTGTAGATGACGCCGAACGGCTGCACCAGCGTTTCGGCCAGTTGACGCACCACGGCGTCTTCGGCGGCCGCGCGATCCTTGGCGCCGGCGACACGATCGAACACCTGCGACCATATGATGTTGCCGTCGACGGTATCCACGAGCGCAAATCGCAAGCGCGCGGTGCCATCGACGTAATAGTCGATGGAGTCGATCAGGCGATAGTCGATGCGCGACTGGGTGTCAGGCTGTTGGCCGTTCCGCTGCGGCGCCGATACGCCGCCGGACTGCCAGCGAATATTGACCAGGTCGAAATTGGAGAAGGCGTCGTTCAGCCGCGTATAGAGCGAGGTCGCGGAGATGCTGTCCGGCCCCGGCGTCCCGGCGACGGTAAATGGCTGAACAAACAGCACCGGGAGCCCGTTGCCCGGCTGCAGCCGATCAGCCCCGGCAGGCGTGGGCGAGGCGGTGATGGCCGATGGCGCGCCGCGCTGCCAAAGCACGGCGGCTGCAATGATGCCGGCGACAACAAGTGCCGCAACGAGCAAAACCGGCGCAAGCCACTGCGGCCGCGCGCCAAGCCAAAGCGACCGAAGCCGCTCATCGTCCGGTTCTTTGTCGACGATTTCGGTGCGCCGGTGAAAGGTCGGGACGTACGATCCGCGCGGCAGCCCGATAAGCACCGCGTCGTCCAGTCCGGGGCCGCCGTAATAGCGTTCCAGCGCCCGGCGCAGGCGGGTTGCTTCGACCCGCACGATGGGATCGAGCTGCGGGTCGAATTTGGTGTCGCGGCGGAGGACCTCAACGCCGATCGTATAGCCCTTGATGCGGTCGCTACGACCGTGGAGAACGGCTTCGACGACGAAGCTCAAAAAAGAGGCAAATTGCGGCGAAGATCGGAAAATATCGCTGACTACTATGCGTTCAAGCTCCGCCCGCACCTCGTCCGGTGTCGGCACATCTGCAAGCGGTTCGTGCTTTGTCGTGACGGTTCGCCCGCCACGCGATAAAGCAGCGCCGGGCGGGTCAAACATCGCCGGCCGGTGACGGCGTGGAGGGTGCAAGTGTAATCAATTGGCGGGCTCGGCGCGATCCCTTATCCGCGATCAAAGCGCCCCGGGGAACACGCCGCCGTCGATCAACAGATTTTGCCCGGTGATGTAGCCGGCCTGCGCCGAGCAGAGGAAAGCGCAAGCGGCTCCGAATTCGGCCGGGTTGCCGAAGCGCTTGGCCGGGATGCCGGCCATGCGTGCGGCGGCGACTTCGGTGATGTTCTTGCGCTGGTTTCCGCGCCGCTCAAGGTCGAGCGCAGCCGGTCGGTATCGAAGGCGCCGGGCAGGATATTGTTGATGGTGACATTGTCGGCGGCGACGCTGCGGGCGATGCCGCCGAGAAACGCAGTGAGGCCGGCGCGGGCGCCGGAGGACAGATCCAACCCCGCGAGCGGCATTTTCACTGAGCTCGAAGTGATGTTGACGATGCGGCCGAATTTGCGCTGGCGCATCGGGTCGAGCACTTTCTGGATGAGTTCGATAGCCACGATCATGTTGGCGATGACGCCGTCGATCATGTTTTGCCGAGTAAGCTCGCGGAAATCGCGCAACGGCGGCCCGGCATTGTTGTTGATGAGGATGTCGGGCGAAGGACATGCGGCAAACAGCGCCACCTGGCCCTCGGCGGTGGCCACGTCGGCGGCGACCGCGGTGATCTTGGCGCCGGTTGCGCACAGCTCGGAGGCAGTCGCTTCCAGGCGCTTTGCGTCACGGCCATTGACGACGACCTCGCAGCCGGCCTCGGCCAGGTAGCGGGCGCAAGCCTTGCCGAGCCCGCGGCTCGAGGCGCAAACGATGGCCTTGCGGCCGGCTATTCCGAGATCCATCTCATCCCCCTGCAAAAGCTTTTTATTGCCACGAGTTTACGCGCTGTCGCTCAACTGTAGCAATGGCTTGCTAGCCCGGAGGAATCGACCGCCAACCAATTCGCGAGGGGCCATGCTGCGCGATCCCGACAAGCAGGTGATGAAAAATGCCTATGCCCGCTGGGCGCCGATCTACGACGTGCTATGCGGACCGATTTTTCTCAACGGCCGCCGCGCCGCGGCCACGGCCGCGCGCGAGGTCGGCGGCAGGATATTGGAAATCGGCGTCGGCACCGGACTCTCTTTCGACGACTACGATGCCACAACCGAGATCACAGGCATCGATCTTTCCGAGCCGATGATCGCACGGGCGCGCACCCGGGCGGCGAGCGGCCGCTACCCCTGGGTCAGGGGGCTGGCGGTGATGGACGCGCACGACCTGCGTTACGAGAACGGCGCCTTCGATTGCGTCGTCGCGCAATTCGTCATTACGCTGGTGGAAAATCCCGAGCGCGTGCTGTCGGAATGCGCGCGCGTGGTGCGGCCCGGCGGACAGATCATCCTGGTCAATCATCTCTACTCAGAACGCGGGCTGGTCGCCGCGGTGGAGCGGCTGCTGGCGCAGAAGGCGAGGGCGCTTGGCCTGCGCCCGGAGTTTCCGTTCCAGCGGCTCGCCGCCTGGGCGCAGAACCACGGCGGCGCAGAATTGATCGAGCGGCGCAAGGTTCCGCCGTTCGGCGTCTACACGCTCGTGCGCTTCCGCCGCGCGGAAATGCAAGCAACCGCGGCGTGAAACATGGTTAGCAAATCGTTAACGGCGCTGTCATAAAACCGAGACGCGCGCTTGCTATCCCCTTTGCATGATCCACAGCAGAGCGATCCCGGAAACGTGACGGACGACGCGCCTCGCCGGTTTCGCGCGCTCTTCATCTCCGACGTTCATTTGGGCACGCGCGGCTGTCAGGCCGACAAGCTGCTCGATTTCCTCCGCACCCACGACGCCGAGACGATCTATCTGGTCGGCGACATCGTCGACGGCTGGGCGCTGCAATCGTCATGGTTCTGGCCGCAGCCGCACAACGACGTGGTGCAGAAGATCCTGCGCCAGGCGCGCAAGGGCGCGCGCGTCATCTACATCCCCGGCAACCACGACGAGTTCCTGCGCGGGTATTACGGCACGCATTTCGGCGGCATCGAAGTCGTTGAGAACGCCATCCACGCGGCTGCCGACGGCCAGCGCTTCCTGGTGGTGCATGGCGATATCTTCGATCTGGTGGTGACGCAGGCGCGCTGGCTGGCGTTGCTCGGCGACAAGGCCTACGACTTCGCGCTCACCACCAACCGGTTGTTCAACGCGCTGCGCCGCGTGCTCGGCGCGCCCTACTGGTCGCTGTCGAAATGGGCAAAGCTGAAAGTGAAAAACGCGGTCAATTACATCGGCGCATTCGAGAAGGCGCTCGCCACCGAGGCAAAGCGCCATCACGTCGCCGGCGTCATCTGCGGCCACATCCACACGCCGGCGATCCACGACGATTTCGGCCTGCGTTACATCAATTGCGGCGACTGGGTGGAAAGCTGCACGGCGGTAGCCGAAGGCCAGGACGGCAAATTCGAGATCATCACCTGGACGCGCACCGGAGACGATATCGAGCAGCCGGTACCCTTGCCGCAATCGCAGGCGGCCTAGCGAAAGCTCCGTTATGAAAATTCTGGTGGCAACCGACGCCTGGCATCCGCAGGTCAACGGCGTGGTGCGCACCCTGGGGCACGTCGCGCGCGAGGCGTCGGCGCTCGGCGCCGAAATCGAATTCTTGAGCCCGTCGGAATTCTGGACGCTGCCGATGCCGAGCTATCCGGAGGTGCGGCTGGCGCTTCCGGCGCCGGGCGCGGTCGAGCGGCGGCTTGACGCGGCAAAGCCCGACGCCGTGCATATCGCCACCGAAGGCCCGCTCGGCCATATCATGCGGGGGATTTGCATGCGCCGCCGCCAGCCGTTCACCACCAGCTTCCACACGCGCTTTCCCGATTACATCGCCAGCAGACTTGCCCCGCTGCCGCGGCGCTGGACGACGGACCTGACCTGGGCCTGGCTGCGCCGCTTTCATGGCGCGGGCGCTGCGGTGCTGGCGGCGACGCCGACCTTGCAGCGGGAACTCGCCGGCCGCGGTTTCCACGACGTGAAGCTGTGGTCGCGCGGCGTCGATGCCGACCTGTTTCGCCCGCGCGCACGCGCAGCGTCGCCCTGGCCGCGGCCGATCTTCCTCACCGTCGGGCGGCTGGCGGTGGAAAAAAACGTCGAGGCTTTCCTCGCGCTCGACCTCCCCGGCACCAAGCTCGTGGTCGGCGACGGGCCGGCGCGGGCGCAGTTGGAAAAAGCCTATCCCGGCGCGGTATTTCTCGGCAGCCGGCAGGGCGAGGCGCTGGCGGAAATCTATGCCGCCGCCGACGTGTTCGTTTTCCCCAGCCTCACCGACACCTTCGGGCTGGTGCTCCTGGAGGCGCTCGCCAGCGGCGTGCCGGTCGCTGCCTTTCCTGCCGACGCGCCGCGCGACGTGATCGGCGAGGCGCCGGTGGGCGTGCTCGATGCCAATTTGCGGCTCGCCTGTTTGGCCGCGCTTGAATGCTCGCCCGAGGAGTGCCGCGATTTCGCGCTCGGCATGACCTGGGAAACGAGCGCTCGCATTTTCATCGAGCATGTGGCGAACGCCACGCATACGCCGATGCCGGAAAAGCTCAAACGCCTGTCGCGGCTCAAGCAGCGTTTCAAGCGGACGAAGGATAAGGCGGCGTAATGCGATAGCCACGCGCTTTCTTTCCCTATCCCCTTGAGGGAGAGGGTGGCGAGCGCGGAGCGGGAGCGAGCGCGAGCGCGAGCGCGAGCCGGGAGAGGGGAATCTTGCTTTGGTGCCGATACCTCTCCCGTCCTCGCTCGGCTTCGCCTCCGCTCGGGCATCCTCTCACACAAGGGGAGAGGGGAAGTATGCTCGCTGCGCGCTCTTGCTCCGGGCGACATCGCGGCGTTAGCCTTGCCGCCATGGGTCTGCTTGACACCACGATTCTGCCGACCGCCGCCGATGTCGAAGCGGCGGCGAAACGCATCGCCGGCGTTGCCGTGCGCACGCCGCTCGTCAATTCGCCGGTGCTCGACGAGCGACTCGGCGCCCGCGTGTTCCTCAAGGCGGAGACCTTGCAGCGAACCGGCTCGTTCAAGTTCCGCGGCGCCTACAACAAGATATCCTCGATTCCTGTCGAGCGGCGCGCCGCCGGCGTGGTCGCCTATTCCTCAGGCAATCACGCGCAGGGCGTGGCGGCGGCGGCACGGCTCATGGGCATGCGCGCGACCATCGTCATGCCGAGCGATGCGCCCAGGCTCAAGCTCGCCCGCACGCGCGCACTCGGCGCCGAGGTCATTCCTTACGACCGCAACGGCGAGGACCGCGCGGCGATCGCCGACGGAATTGTCAAGCAACGCGGCGCCACGCTGGTTCCCCCTTACGACGATCCGCTGATCATCGCAGGACAAGGCACCATCGGCTTCGAGATCGTCGAGGACCTCGAGCGGCTGGGCTTCAAGCCTGAGATCGTGGTGGTCGGCGCCTCCGGCGGCGGGCTTGCCGCCGGCATTTCGCTCGGCGTCAAGGCCAAGGCGGCGACGGCCAAGCTCTATACCGCCGAGCCGGAAGACTTCGACGACACCGCGCGCTCGTTTCGCAGCGGGCGGCGCGAGGCCAATCCCAAGCATAGCGGCAGCATCTGCGACGCGCTCATGAGCAACACGCCGGGCGAGTTGACGTTTCCCATCACCAGCAAGCTGATCGGGCAGGGCATCGTGGCGAGCGACGCCGAGGTGGGATTTGCGGTGCGCTACGCCTTCAACGACTTAAAGCTGGTGGTGGAGCCGGGCGGCGCCATCGGCCTTGCCGCGCTGCTGGCCGGCAAGCTCGACATCAAAGGCAAGGTCGTGGTCGGTGTGCTCTCCGGCGCCAATGTCGACGCTGACCTGTTTGCGAAATTGATCGCCGGATAACAGAAACCCTCCCGCTGGATGGGGGAGGGCAAAGGCGCAACCTTTTTCGCTATTTCACGGCGCCGCCGGTGATGCCGGCGATGAAGCGGTCGAGGAAGAGATTATAGGCGATCGCCACCGGGATGCTGGCGATCAAGGCGCCGGCCATGATCTCGCCCCAGTAGAAGATGTCGCCGCGGATAAGATCGGTCGCCACGCCGAGCGTAATCGGTTTCTGGTCTGACGAAGAAATAAACGTCAGCGCGTAAACAAACTCCTGCAAGGTCAAAGTGAAGGTGAAGATCACCACCGTCAGGATGCCCGGCAGCGACAGTGGGATCGCCATCTTGATGAAGGCGCCAAATAGGCTGCAGCCGTCGACGATCGCCGCCTCCTCGATCTCGGGCGGCACCGCCTTGAAGAAGCCCATCAACAGCCAGGTGCAGAACGGGATGGTGAAGGTCGGATAGATCAGCACCAGCGCCCACATCGAATTCTGCAAGCCGAGAACGGCGATGACCCGCGACAGCGGCAGGAACAGCAGCGTCGGCGGCACCAGGTAGGTGAGGAAGATGCCGATGCCGAGCGTCTCGCCGGTCTTGCCGGTCATCCGCGCCAGGCTATAGGCGGCAGGCAGCGCGGTGACGAGGGTAATGGCGACGACGGCAGAGGCCGATGATCAGGGAATTCAGCAACCAGGTCGCGAACAGGGTCTTCTCGAACAGATAGCGGAAATGCTCGAGTGTGGGCGGATCGTTGAACCAGAACGGGATATGCTCGACGCTGTAAAGATCGGCGTTGGTCTTGAACGACGTGATCACCATCCAATAGAACGGGAACGCGGCGAGAATGAAGAAAAACGCGACCGCTCCGTAGAATGAGGTCTCTTGGACGGCTTTGGCGACAGTGGCGCGCGGCATGTCAGATCTCCCGCCGCCGGATGAAGCGCAGCATCAAGACGACCACGACGAGCAGCACCGGGAGCATGAACAGCGAGATAGCGGCGCCATGTGACACGTCGCCGGACGTGATGCCGGTCTGGAAACCCGCGAAGCCCAGGACCGAGGTCGCGCCTACGGGACCGCCCATGGTCAGCAGAAAGACGATGGAAAGGTCGGTAAACGTAAACACGATGCCGAAAATCAGGCCGATGGCCACGATCGGCAGGATCATCGGCACGATGATCTGGTAGTTGCGGCGCCAGAAACCGGCGCCGTCGACGGTCGCTGCGTCGAGCACGTCCTGCGGGACGGCGGTGATGCCGGCGAGGAAGATGACGATGGCGAACGGAAAGAAACGCCAGGCATTGACGACGATCACCGAGATCATCGCCAGATCCGGGTTGCCGAGCCAGTTCGGCGCCTGCGAACGGGTGTAAACGCCGAGCGCGATCATCGTCCAGTTGATGACGCTGTAAAGCGAATCGAACATCCATTCCCAGGCGACCGTGGCCAGCGCGATCGGCACCGCCCAGGGCAATATGATCAACGCCCTGACGAACTTGCGGCCGGGGAACGGCCGTAACAACACCAGCGCGCCGAACTTGCCGAGGATGAGGCCGAGGATCTGCGATCCGAATGTGAAAATGAAGGTGTTGCTCAGCGTTTGCCGGAAGTCGGGGTTTTCGATGATCTGTCTCGAAATTCGCCAGGCCGACGAATTGCCACGAGGGATTGTAGATCGTGTAGGCGCTGACCGAATAATACACCGCCATCAGGAACGGCACGCCGACCAGCAGCAGCACGTAAAGGATTGCCGGCGAGACGAAAATCGCACCGAGTACGTCGCGCCGGTCGAAGATGAACCGGAAGCGCGAGGTAGCAGGTTTGGGACATTGAATCAGCGATTGCGACCATCGGTGAAAACCCGTTTTAGTGACGTTTGGCTCGTTTGCCGTCTTTGTCGAAATTGCGCAGCGCGCTGTTGCGCACGGCGAAGGGATGCCACTCGCCGGGCCGGATCCATTCGTCGGCAACATGCGCCGGCGGCAGTTTCGCCGTGATCACCTGGTTCGGATCGAAACCTTCCATCGCGCCGTAAACGATGCGCTCGGAACCGAGATATTCGGAACGGTCGACGCGGAACTTGAATTCGGTGGAGGCCTCGTCGGTGATCATGTCCTTGGGCAGGAAATTCTCCGGGCGGAAGCCGAGATAGCCGCCGTTCTTCGCGACGATATTCATCGGCGGCGTGCCGACAAAGGTGGCGACGAAGCGGTCGGCGGGGTCGTCGTAGATTTCCGTCGGCGTTCCCACCTGCCGCACCACCCCGTGGTCGATGACGGCGATGCGGTCGCCCATGCCCATCGCCTCGACCTGGTCGTGGGTCACATAAATGGTGGTGATGCCGACCCGCTGCTGGAACTGCTTGATCTCCATGCGCGCCGAGGCGCGCAATTTGGCGTCGAGGTTGGAGAGCGGCTCGTCGAGCAGCAGCACGGTCGGTTCGCGCACCAGCGCGCGGGCGAGCGCGACACGCTGGCGCTCGCCGCCCGAAAGCTGACGCGGCCGCCGGTCGAGCAGATGCCCGATACCGAGCAGCTGCGATGCCCATTCGACTTTCTTGTCGATTTCGGCGCGGGGAACGCTCTGCGTCTTCAGCGGAAAAGCGATGTTGTTGCGCACCGTGAAGTGCGGATAGAGGCCGTAGCTCTGGAACATCATGGCCACGCCGCGGGCGCGCGGCGGAATATCGTTGACGATGTCGCCGCCGATCAAAAGGTCGCCGCTCGTCTGTTTCTCGAGCCCGCAGATGATGCGCAGGTACGTCGTCTTGCCGCAGCCAGACGGCCCCAGCAGCACCATGAACTCGCCGTTCGGCACCGTCAGACTGATGCCGTTGACGGCGGGAACCTCGCCAAATTTCTTGACGATGTCCTTGGTAGTAACCGCAGCCATGGATCCTCCCAGAATTCAACATAAGCCACGTGCGCCGCCGATCCCTCGGCGGCGCTTCGCTCGTGTCTGCCCCCTGAGCCGGCGTCCCACGATGCCGGCGCGACCGGGCCGCGCGCGAACGCGCGGCCCGGGTAATTAGCGATCAGGCCTTGCCGGCCCACTTCTTCATGATGGTTTCGCACTGACCCGTGGCCCACTTGACCGACTCTTCAGCGCTCAACGAGCCCGTCGCCGCCTTCGCCATCATGTCGGAGACGATGAACTGATAGTAGATTTCGTCCATCGCCGGCGTCGCCGGTCCCGGATAGCCAGGAATCGCGGACCACTGGTCCAAGTCCTGCAGGATCGCCAGCTTGTCGTGCGGCGTCGATGTCGGATCGTTCGACAGAATCGGCATCGGCTTGGGCACAAGGCCGGCGAAGCACGGGTTGTTGTAGCCCTCGCTCGCAATGAACGCTTCCCGCCAGTTTGCCGAATAGTGCCTGAGGAACTCCATCGCCGCTTCCTTGTTCTTGGCGAATTTCCAGATGCCGTAGAATTCGGACGCGGCCCCCATGATCTGCTTCGCTGGGCCTTTGGGCGGCTTGATGACGTAGATGTCGTCGGCCAGCTTCTTGTTGAGCGTCTGCGCCGTCCGATAAGCCGAGATCGGATTGATGATGTAACAGCCGACGCCGGAGTCGATGTACTGGTTGTTGCTGGCGTCGTTCCACGACAGCACGTCCGATGTCATTGCTTCCTTGTAGAGCGCGGCACCGTACTTGACCGCCTCAACCGCCTCCTTGCTGTTGAGAACGATTTTCTTGCCGGCTTCGTCCTGGATGGAGGCGCCATAGCTCCACAATACGCCGCGCCAGTTCGCGTTCGGGTCGTTGCTGTGGCCAAGCGGGATGACCGACCGGGTGGCCCTTCGCCTTCAGCTTGGCGCCGCCGATGCGCAGGTTGTCCCAGGTATCGGGCAGCATCCCGATCTCGTCCCACAGGCTCTTTTGATACATGCCCGGGAAATTGATGTAGAAATCGGGGAAGGCAGACCAGGTGCCGTCGTCTGGATTGTAGCCGAGCTGCTTGCCGATGGTGGTGACCTTGCCGTACTTTTTCTCGGTTTCCTTCACGAGATCGGCGACGTCGATAAAAAACTTACGGTAGAGATGCGCGCCGCCGGAGCCGTTGAACCCGAAAAGATCGTGTCCCGATCCGGCCGACGCTTCGGCGGCCGCGCGTGCGGGAATGTTCTGCACGGGAATGTGGTCGACCGTGACCGCAATCTTTTCCTTCTCGCCCCAGTCCTTGGCGAATTTGTCGAACCAGGTGTCGTATGCCGGAACGAAGTGGGCCCATTGCACGATCGACAGCGACTTGTCGGCGGCCAAGGCCTTCGAAACGAATGGCGCGGAAAGCATCGGCTGCGGCGGCGAGCGTGAGGCCCGTCGTCTGCAAGAACCGGCGCCTCGTAACGGGCGGAAGTTTTTTCGTGCTCATCTTAGGGTTCCTCCTCATGAGTTTGGTTACAGTTGGTTGAGGCGGGTCCGAAAAAGTGGATTTGCCTTGCCAACTGAATTATTTTTATTGGTCACCCTGCGTAACATAACGCGCAATTGCGGCGCGGCGCCAGCGTTTTTCGCCTACAAATCTCTGTATGAGCGGGTGCATGCCAGCAGGAATGTTATTTGGCAGTGCACAATATAATTGTGCGCAATAATTATGCGAAAGTCTATGTTCCCCGCACGCCGCGCGTATATTTCAATTCGGGCCCATGAGCGGCCAGTCGCCCGCGTCTATATTTATATAATGTGCGCTTTGTTCCCAGCGGCATACACTGGCCGCATCTTCGCGAGCCCATGCGCGCGGCCGCTCAGCTAAACAGCGCGATGCGCTCTTCCTCGCTCAACACCATGATGGCCGCGAGCGGCCGCAGCGGGTCGGCCGGCGGCGTCTCGGTTTTCGGTGTGGCGGGTTTGTGCGGCCGGCTTGGCTTCACCGCTTTGGCGGCGGGCGGCGCGCCGTCCAACACGTTGACCTCCGGCATGATCGCGGCGCTGGCGGCGCGTCTGAGGTTGTGCTTCGTCCGGCACGACGGCGATGGCCGGCGGCTGCGCGATAAAAGGAGAGGGGATCGGCAATTCCGGCTCCTCGGGCGGCGGCACCACGGCAAGCTGCGGCCGCGCGGCTTCTTCAATGTTATCGTCCACCGTCGCCTGAGCGGCGGCCTTGTTTTCGACCATGGCGTCGATGCGCCGCTCCAAGAGATCGACCAGTGCGGTGAGCATCGCCACCTTGCCGGGTGGGCGGCCGGCGTCGATGTCGGGACGGGCGAGGCGGATGGCGGCGAGCAGCATTCTCAATTCGCCGCGCAGATCGGTGATGGCCGCCGCGTCGGCGCGCATCTGCGCCGCCAGATCGTCGAGCGCGCCGAGCACGCAGTTCGGTGTCGGCGTTGCGGTTGCGGCGGGCATATTCGGCGAGGAAAGCACGCCCGCGCGCGCTCGCCTCGAGCGCCGCGCACAGGCTGCGGTAGTCGTCGTCCGCCGCCTCGGGCCTTATCGCCAGCGCCTGCGGTTCGCTCGCCATGTCCGATCCAAGATCCGACCTGAGTGCATTCCTCGGAAGGGCAGTTTATCAATCAGCCCACCTGATTCGGCTAGCCACGCATGATGCGGCCCATTGTCGGCTTCGCCCCGCGCCTGGCGGCGCTTTATGCCGCCATGTTCGCCATGCTCGGTATCCAGCTGCCGTTTTTCCCGGTCTGGCTCAAAGCCAAGGGGCTGGACGCGCAGATGATCGGCGTGGTGCTGGCGATCCCGATGATCGTGCGCGTGTTCGCCATTCCAATCGCCGCGCGCGTTGCCGACCGCCGCGACGCGCTGCGCGCCGCGATCGTCATCGCCAGTTGCGCGAGCGTCGTCGGCTACGCGATGATCGGCTTTGCCGCGGGCGCCGTGGCGATCGTCGTCGCCTATGGTCTTGCTTCGCTTGCCTTCACGCCGGTGATGCCGCTGACCGAAACCTATGCGCTGCGCGGCTTGAGCGCGCGCGGCCAGGCCTATGGCCCGGTGCGCCTGTGGGGCTCGGCCGCGTTCATCGCCGGCAGTTTTCTTGCCGGCTATGCCACCGACGTCATGCCGGCGCGCGAATTGATCTGGCTGATCGTGGCGGCGCTGCTGATCACCGCGCTGGCGGCGTATTCGCTTGCGCCGCTGTCGCCGGCGCCTGCGCAACCGGCCGCAAGCCGCGACCGCGCGCAAGTCGCTGCTGCGCGATCCCGCTTTCATCGCCGTGCTGGCGGCGGCGAGCCTGATCCAGGCGAGCCACGCCGTCTATTACGGTTTCTCGGCGCTTGCAATGGCGCGCCGCCGGCCTCGACGGCGCCGCGATCGCCGGGCTGTGGGCGCTCGGCGTCGTTGCCGAGATCGTGCTGTTCGCGGTCTCCGGCCGCTTGCCGCCGTCGTTCACGCCGGTCGTGCTGATCCTGATCGGCGCTGGCGGCGCGAGCCTGCGCTGGACGGCGATGGCGTTCGATCCGCCGGCGCTGCTGTTGCCTTGGCTGCAACTGCTGCACGCGCTGTCGTTCGGCGCGACGTATTTCGGTTCGCTCAGCTTCGTCGCCCGCAGCGCGCCGCCGGGACAAAGCGCGACCGCGCAAGGCTATCTCGCCATCGCCTCGGGCGTGGCGATGGCCGGCGGCGATGGGGCTGTCCGGATTGCTCTATGCCGCCTTCGGCGGCCTCGCCTATGCGGCGATGGCGCTAACGGCGGTCGCCGGAGGCGCTTGCGCTTTCGTAGCGTATCAGCTTGGGCGAGCGGTGCCGCGCTGAGCGCACGTGATGCGGCGTTGCCGCAGCTTGCCACGATGCCGCTGAGATCGTGGCCCTGCATGTAGATCATCCGGCGCGACAGGCCGCCGTGGCGATTGATCCAGCGCCGCACCTCGCCGGGATAGATATTCCACAGCGCTTGCGTTCCCATCGCGCTGGTCACCGGATGGCCGTCGGTGTCCGGCATCCAGGCGGCGTGGAATCCGAAGCGCGCACGCGGCGTCGCGCAGATCTGGCTCGTGCGGAATGAGGCCGAGCACCAGCGTGCAGGCGGACAGGCAATTGCCGTCGATCACCACGCGCTCGCCGGAGGAGCGCAGCAGCGCGAAGGCTTGCAGGTAATGGCCGATCTGACCGCCGCGGTCTTCGGCGATGCGCATTGTGGCGGACGCCGGCGACAACGCGGTCGCCAGCAAGGCGGCCGCCAAAACCAAGCCGCGCAAACGCATGGAAACCCAAGTCCCCCGACTTGACCGCCACCCCGCCGTTTCCGGCCGCGCATTGTGACTCAAGTCTAGGCCATTCCTAGGCGCTGAGGAAAGGTTTGGTTAACCAAATACCGGGCACAATCCATGAACGAATTCAGGCGCTTGGGTGCGCCTTCGGGTTCCATTTGGGGACAATCTAATGGAGGGTGGTGTGGCCGCCGACCTCGCGGTTGGCCTCGCGCGCCGCGCGCGTGCATTCCACAGCCAGTTTGCGCAATTCGGCGGCGATGTCTTCATTCCATGTCTCGCCCGCCATTTCCCGGCAGCGGCGGGCATGGGCAAGAAGGTGTTCGACTACGGTGTCGGTCGTCGGCATGGAATGACCAAATAGCCGCAGCCGGGCCTTATCGGCTTTGACGAAGATCAACCGTCGCGGAATTCAGGCCTTTAGCCCCACAGCGCGGGAACGGCCGGATAGACAAGGCTGTCGCGCATAGCGCAGGCCGGGATCGCGGTCGCGGGCGAGCAGCAGCGGCCCGTCGAGATCGACAAAGCGCGCGGTCTGCGCGAGCAGCACGGCCGGCGCCATGGACAGCGACGTCGCCACCATGCAGCCGGCCATGACGCCGAGGCTCCATGCCGTTCGGCCGCCGCGGCCATGGCCAGCGCCTCGGTGAGCCCGCCGGCCTTGTCGAGCTTGATGTTGACCGCATCGTATTTGCCGGCGAGGCCCGGCAGCGAGGCAAGGCCGTGCGCGCTCTCGTCGGCGCAGATCGGGATCGGCCGCTTGATGCCCGGCGAGCGCCCGATCGCGTCCCTCCGGCAGCGGCTGCTCCACCAGCACCACGCCGGCCTGCGCGCAGGCCGCCAGATTGGCGGCGAGGCCGGCCTCGTCCCAGCCCTCATTGGCATCCACGATCAGCGTCGCCTTGGGCGCGGCCCGGCGCACGGCGGCGATGCGTTCGGCATCGCCTGGGGCGCCGAGCTTGACCTTGAGCAGGGCGCGGGAGGCCGCCTTTGCCGCGGCCTTGGCCATGTCGCCGGGCGCCGCCAGCGAAATCGTATAGGCGGTGGTGACCGGGTGTGGGGCGGGGAGCCCGGCCAGCTCGTGCACCGGCCGCTGCGTCGCGCTTGGCCTGCCAGATCCCAGAAGGCGCAATCGAGCGCATTGCGCGCGGCGCCGGGCGGCATGGCCCGTTGCAGGCCGGCCCGGTCGAGGCCGCCGGCCAGTTGCGGCCGCATGCGCCTCGAGCGCGGCGATGACGCCCTCGACGGTCTCGCCATAGCGGCCATAGGGGACGCATTCGCCGCGCCCGCGCGCCGTCCCGTCGGCGAGTTCGGCCACCACCACGACCGCCTCGGTCTTGGCTCCGCGGCTGATGGCAAAGGAGCCGGCAATCGGCCAGCGCTCGACCGCAAGGGACAAGCGTCAGGGGCGGGTTCGAGGACAAATTCAGCGACAAATTCAAGGCCTTGGGCTAAGGTGAACCGCTGCCAAAGCCTCGACAGGTTCGCCTGCGATGGTCAAGTATGGCGGCGGCAGCCGTCAGCGCTCAAGGGCCCAGGCCCCGGCGCGCTGGGGGTTCAGCCGGACCCGGACACCGTCCACGGCTCGGCTGGATTTGTGGTCGGAGCGGTACGTGGTTGACGAGATACTGCTAGAGGGCGATGCCGAGGGCGACACGCCTCCGGCTTGCCGGCGCCGGCGCGTGGACGGCGACGCGCGCGCGCCGGCTCGAAGCGTTGATCACGCGGGTCGTGCACGCGCGGGCGCCGGTCAGCCGCGTCGATATCGACATGAGCCGGGTCGAGCGGCTCGACACCTACGGCGCCTTGCTGCTGGAGCGGCTCGAGCACGAATTCACCGCGCGCGGCGCGGCCACCAATGTGATGGGCCTGAAAGAGGACCATCGCATGCTGCTCGACAAGCTGCACGCCTTGCCGCCGGAAGAGGCACCGCCGCATAAAGGCAGTGGTGGCCTGCTCGACGCCGTCGCCTCGATCGGCGAGAGCATCGTGCTGGTGTGGCAATCCTTCGCCGACATCGTCAACATGCTGGGCGCGGTGGTCAGCGCGCTGCTTCGCGTGACGGTGCACCCGCGCCGCTTTCGCTTCACCTCGATGGTGCATCATGTCGACAACGTCGGCTGGCGCGCGGTGCCGATCATCCTGCTCATCACCTTCCTGATCGGCTGCATCATCGCCCAGCAGGGCATCTTCCATTTCCGCAAGTTCGGCGCCGACATCTACGTGGTCGACATGCTCGGCATCCTGGTGCTGCGCGAGCTCGGCGTGCTGATCGTCTGCATCATGGTGGCCGGCCGCTCGGGCAGCGCCTATACCGCCGAGCTCGGCTCGATGAAGATGCGCGAGGAAATCGACGCGCTGCGCATCATGGGCTTCGACCCTGTCGAAGTGCTGATCCTGCCGCGCATCCTCGCGCTGATCATCGCCGTGCCGCTGCTGACGTTTCTCGGCGCCATGGCGGCGCTCTACGGCGGCGGGCTGGTGTGCTGGCTCTATGGCGGCATCGATCCGGAGATCTATCTGCAGCGGCTCAAGGAAGCGATTTCGTTGCAGACATTTGAAGTCGGGATGATCAAGGCGCCGTTCATGGCGCTGGTGATCGGTTCGGTGGCCTGCGTCGAGGGCATGGCGGTGAAGGGCAGCGCGGAATTGCTCGGCATGCAGACCACGGTTTCCGTGGTGGAATCGATTTTCCTCGTCATCGTGCTCGACGGCTTGTTCGCCATCTTCTTTGCCTCGATCGGGATGTGAGCGATGGCGCAGGACTTAAGAACCCCGGGCAAAGACGACCATCATCGAAGTGCGCGACGTCGTCGTCGGCTTCGGCGAGCAGGTCGTGCTCAACAAGGTCAATCTCGACGTCTATCGCGGCGAGATTCTCGGCTTCGTCGGCGGCTCCGGCGCCGGCAAGTCGGTGCTGATGCGCACGATCATCGGGCTGTTGCCCAAGCGCGAGGGCACGATCAAGGTGTTCGGCGTCGACATGGGGCCGGCAACCGACGCGGAGCGCCAGGCGGTCGAGCGGCGCTGGGGCGTGCTGTTTCAGGAGGGCGCGCTGTTTTCCTCGCTGACGGTGCGCGAAAACCTGCAATTCCCGGTGCGCGAATATCTGAAGCTGTCCGAACGGATGCTCGACGATCTGGTGGTGGCGAAGCTCGAAATGGTCGGGCTGCACGCCGATGTGTGCGAAAAATTTCCCTCGGAGCTGTCCGGCGGCATGACCAAGCGCGTGGCGCTCGCGCGGGCGCTGGCGCTCGACCCGGATATCGTCTTTCTCGACGAGCCGACCTCCGGCCTCGATCCGATCGGCGCCGCCGATTTCGATACGCTGATCGCCACTTTGCAGCGCACTTTGGGCCTGACCGTTTTCATGGTAACTCACGACCTAGACAGCCTGCATACGGTCTGCGACCGCATCGCGGTGCTCGTCCAGGGGAAGATCATCGCGGCGGGGAGCATGGAGACGATGATGGCCTCGCAGCATCCCTGGCTGAAAGCCTACTTCCACGGCAAGCGTGCGCATGACGACAGCCAAATGCATGTAAAAGTGTCTCTTTGATCGGCGGCATCGATGGAAACCAAAGCAAACTACGTGTTGATCGGATTGTTCACGCTGGCGGTGATCGCCGGCGTGTTCGGCTTCGTCTACTGGTTCCAGAACATCGGCGGCACGGCCGAGCGCACCTATTACCGCGTGGTGTTCGACGGCGCGGTGTCCGGCCTGCGCACCGGCGCCAATGTTCTGTTCAACGGCATTCTGGTCGGCGAGGTGACCGGCCTCAAACTCGACCCGAAGCAACCCAAGCAGGTGACCGCCACCATCAGCGTCGACAAGAACGTCGAGATCCACTCCGACGCCGAAGTTGGGCTCGAGTTTCAGGGACTGACCGGCGTCGCCCAGGTGTCGATCAAGGGCGGCACGACATCGGCGCCGGTCCTTGTCGGCTCGAAGGCCGATCCGCCGACGCTCACCGCGCCGCCCGCCGCGACGATGGATTTCACCCAGGCCGCGCGCGACACGCTGCGCCGTCTCGATGATTTCGTCGCCGACAACCAAGGCGTGTTCAAGGACGCGCTGAAAAACATCGACACGTTCAGCCACGGCGCTGGCGCGCAATTCCGATCGCATCGACAAAATCACGCAAGGCCTGCAGGATCTCACCGGCGGTGACGACGGCAACAGCGGCAAGATCAACGAGGCGGTCGACAAGATCAGCGATGCGGTGAAATCCTACAAAACGCTCGCCGACAACCTCGACAAGCGCACCGCCGAAATCACCGACGGGAATCAATCACCTGACCGGCAACGCCAACAAGCAGATCGAAATCGTCGGCGCCGATCTGCATCGCACGCTGGGAACGATCGACACGGCGGTGAAGAATTTCGACAAGAATCCGAGCCGGCTGATCTTCGGCGGCAGCGGCAACAAGTAGCGCCTATTCGGCCGCTCCGCCCGCCGCCGGCGAGGGCGCCAACGCCGTCTTGAGCACGACCGTCCCGGCGACGCTGGGCCGCGACCAGCGGACGCCGCACCACGATCCAGTAGGCAATGACCGCCAGCACGCCGGCCGACACGATGTCGGAGGCGATATCGTTGAACGAGAACAGGATGTAGAGCGACATCGCGGCAAGTGCCGCGCGCACGCCGAGGTCGACGGCGCGCGTCTCGGAATAGGTGGCCTGCAGCGTGAAGGTAATGCCGAGCGTCGCCACCAACACCAGATAGGCCGCGCCCATCTGGTCGAGGCCGGGCTTCACCACCAGCTCGGGATGCACGAAGACGGCGACCATCAGCGTAAACAGCGACACGCAGATCTGCACCGAGCGCCATAGCGTCGTGTAGAACGAGGCATTGGCGATTTTCGAGGTGATTGCCGCTGTGATCGAGGTGGGCGGCGTAAGTTCGCCGAACACGCCGATGAAGAACGCGAAAAAAGTGCACCACCCACGGGTTGACGCCGATCTTGATGAAGGGCGGGCCGATGACGATGGCGACCAGAATATAGACCGGCGCGGGGGGAAGCCCGGTGCCGAGGATGGCGCCGAAGATGAAGGCCATGGCCACCATCGCCGCCATGTTGATGCCGGCGGCTTCGACCAGCAACGAGCCGAGCTTGGTCGGCACGCCGGTGATGACCAGCGCGCCGGTCATGATCGACAGCGTCGCCAAGAGCAGCGCGATGTCGGTGATCATGTCGATATAGGAATTGAGCGTGCGCTTGAGCGGCGCGATGAACTCGCGGAACGACCATTGCCGCAACGTAGCCACGTGTGGATGATCAGCAGGCCGCCGCCCGCGGCGCAGAACATGTAAAGCGCGGCAAACATCGGCGCGAGAAAAATCGTCGCCATCAGCGTTACCAGACCGCCGACCACGACGACGAAGGCGACAAGGTTGACGCGGTCGCGCCAGTCAAGCCGTCTGGCAGTCTTGATCGACGATCATGTGCGTGTGATAGAAGGTCGCCAGCAGGTAGACCGACACCGAAACCGAAATGTAATAGATCAGCGCCGGCACCCAGCCGCGCGCCACCACGTCGAAATAATCGACGCCGAGAAATTCGGCCATCAGGAAGGCGGCGATGCCCATGACCGGCGGCATCAACTGGCCGCCCATCGAGGATGCATTCTCGATCGCGGCCGCGGTCGCCGGCGGCAGACCGGCCTGGATCATCGCCGGGATCGTCGCCGAGCCGACGGTGATCGAATTGGCGGCGCCCGAGCCCGACACCGTGCCGATCGCCATCGAGCCGATCACCGCCGACTGCGGGATGGCGTGCGGCGAGCGGATGGCGACGCGCTTGGTTGCGCGCAGCAGCGAATTGACGCAGCCGAAGCCGCGCAGCAGGCTCAACACCAGCAGGAACGAGCCGATCACCGTGAGCGCGATCTGCGGCAGGCGGGAGAAGATGCCGGTTTCCATCTCGACGCTCGCTTGCGGTGATCGACGCGCGTCCACGACAGGCCGGCGTGATAAAACATGCCGGGCACGACGTAGCCGTAGACGGCGTAGAGAACGAGAATAATGTTGAGGATGAACAGCGGCATGTGCCGCTTGCGCGCGTATTCGATGATCAGCAGCGTCATCACGCCGCCGACGATCAGATCGTTGGCGTTCCACATGCCGGCGCGTTCCGTCGCCGAGCGCGACATAATTCGTGTTCATGTACCAGGAGCAATAGAGCGAGAACAGGCAATAGGCCGCGGCGATGATGTAGTTCAGCGTCACCGGCAGCTTCGGATAAAGATCGTTGTTGCGCAGCGACTGCAGCGTGAACAGCACATAGGTGACCGGAATGCATGCTCATGGCGAGTAGCGTTTCGCCGCCGACGCCGGTCCAGTAGTAATAGAACATGGAGAGGAAATAGCCGATCGCCGTCGTGTAATAGATGGTGTCGAGCGCGAGCGGCGGGCGGGGTTGCGGCGGTTGTGTTCGGTCATGGCGGATCTAATTCTATCGCCGGATGCAAAGCGAGGCGGGTGCTTTGCACGCCCGCCTCCGCATTTTCATTCACGTCAAGCCTGCGTCCTCACATGATCTGCCTTGGCGACGCGGGAATCCCACTTGGCTGTCCCACTGTCCCTTGTCCTTGAGATATTTGGCGAGGCCGGGATGAATCGGGAACGAGATCGGCGGTCGACTTCAGCGCCTTCTTCTGGAACTCGGCCATCTTGCCGCCGCCGATTTGCGTGAAGCTCGGATCGGCCTTGGCCAGTTCGTCGGTGTGCTTCTCGATGATCATCAGCATTTTGTACATTTCGTCGGCCGAGACGATCATGCCGAGGTCGAAGCCCCAGTAGAACGGCAATAGAGTCACCTGTTTCGACGTAGTCTTCTTTCTTGTGGAAGTTCGCCGGGTCGACCTCTTCGGTGGCGAAACCTTTCTTCTTTAGCTTGACCATTTCGTCGGCGCTCGGGTTGAGCGCGGCCCAATCCACCGCGAGCGATGCTTCCGAAATCCACGGCGCCGCGGTCTTGCCGCCGGCAGCGTAAATGATCATGGCCTTGATCGAGCCGGATTGCAGCTGCGAGCCGGCGGTGGACAGGTCGACCTGCTTGTAGATGTGCTTTACGCCGAGCGCGGCCATGGCGTTTTCGAGATGCTTGCGGGTGTCGAACGGCAGCGGACCGGTGATATACGTTCTTGCCGGTGAGATCGCCCCACTTCTTGATGGTGTCGCGGTCGCTCGCCTTGATGGCGAGACCGACATCGAGGGTGTAGCACCAGAACGACTGCACCGGCTGGATCTTGACGTTCGCCTTGAAGCCTTTGAAGCGGCCAGCGTCCTCGGCGAATTCCTTCAGCGCCACGTCCGACCCGTAATAGCCGTTGATATTCGCCGGTGGCGAAGCCCTTGACGGTGCTGACAGCGCCGGGATTCGGCAATACGCTGATGCGGAATTCCGGCATTTCCTTGTTGAGCAGATCGGCGAGAACGACGAGCGCCTTGTGGCCGGACGAGCCGACCGGGCCGGTGCCCCACTTGATGTCCTTCGGTTCGGCAGATGCGGTCGAGGTCGCCAGCCCGCTCAGCGCGATAAGGCTTGCCGCAAAAAGCCCGGCGGCAATCCTGCGCGCAAGGAAAGCGCGCTGCGAAAACTCAAGCTTAATCATTGTCTGATCCTCCCAGGTGCCTTGCATTTTTCATGGCGTGCAAATACGCCGAAACCATCTCCGCTCCGCCTTGGTGCTGTTATTCTGAGGCAGAGATCGCGCACCCCTCATATTTGCATGTATCGCTGAAGTCGCCCCACGCGACAGCAAGCACTTTACTATCCGATAGATAGCGTCTGCTGGCAATTCGATTGTTATAAGCGGAACCGACGAAGTAAATCGCGGGCATCGCGGTTGCGGCGCCGCGCCTGTTTTTGTTGCTGGGCGATATTGGTGCGGGGTTTAGTCGAAGCGTCCCGCCGCGTGCGCCAGCATGGTGTAGACCTTGCCGGTTTCCGAGGTGAGATAGGTGCGCGCCACCACCTGGCCGCGGTCGTCGCGCGAGACCTCGTCGAGCAGGCGCTCGAACTCGCCGATATAACGGTCCACCGTCTGCTTGAATTCGCGGTCGGCGCGATACTTCCTGCGGATCTCGTCGAACGCCTTCTGCCCCTGCAAGGTGTAGAGGCGGCGGGTGAAGACGTTGCGTTCGCCGCGCTTGTAGCGGTCCCACAGGTCGGCGGCGGCGTCGTGATCGATCATGCGGGCGATGTCGACCGAGAGTGAATCCAGCGACTCGATCGAGTGCCGCGGCGTGCGCTCGTCAGGGCTGCGCGGAGCGTCACGGGCAACGTCGCGGCGACTCGCGGAAGTTCGCGTGCCGGCTCGCTTTCCTCGCGCGAGGCGCGGTTGAGCAGATCGGTGAGCCAGCCGCGGCCGGCGGTCGATTGCGCCGCCGGGCTGAGCGAGGGCGGCGTCCGCGCGCCGCGCCGCCGGTGCGAAGCTGCTGACGTCGCCGCGCGGGCGCCGGCGCCGGCCGGTGCGGCAATTCGCTGCGCGACGGGGAGGGTTCGGCTGCGGCCGCCGACGATCGCCAGCGTCGGCTCCTCGCGCCGGCGCAGCGGCTCGACGGCATCGAGATTGCGGCCGTGGCGGGCGACGATGCGGTTGAGCTCGGCCAGCGCCTCGATCTGGTCGACGATGACGCGGCGCATCTGCGCGGCGCTCTCCGCCGTCTCCTGCGGCAGGTCGAAAATGCCGCGGCGCAGCTCGTTGCGGGTGGCCTCGAGCTCGCGCTGCATCTCGGCAGACATCTGCTTCATGCCCGCCAGCACCTCGGCGAAGCGCTCGTTGGCCTCGCGGAACAGCGCATGGGTGTCGCCGGCCGACTGATCGTAGATCGCGCGCATCGCCTCGGCGGTGCGGCGGCGCTCTTCTTCGGCGTTCTCGCGCACGCTCTCGTATTGCTCCTGGATCGCGCGCGAGCCCTCGGCGCTCGCCTCGGAGACCACGCGGGCGACGTCGCGCGCGCGGCTGGAGGCCGCTTCCAGCGATTCGTCGAGCAGGCCGGAGAAGCGCTTGAGCCGCTGGTCGAGATCCTCGGTGCGGATGTCGAGCGTCGCCACCAGCGAGTCGAGCGTGACGCGGCGCTCGTTGACGGTGTCCTCGGTGCGCTGGTTGCTGAGGTCGATCATTTCGGCGGCGCGCGCCAGATCGCGGCCGTGGTGGTCGAACTCGCCGGCGAGCTGGCCGAGATCGGAGATCACCCGCGAGGTGACGTCGCGGAAGGTGCCGATGTCGTTTTCCACGCGGCTGGTCGCCTCGCCGGTGGATACGCGTGACCTCGTTCATGGCGGTGACGAATTCCGAGACGCGCAGCATCAGCGTGTTTTCCAGCGCGCCCATGTTCTCGTGCGTGCCGCTCAGGACCTCCTGCAGCATGATATTGGCCTCGCGCAGCCGCTCGAACAGCGAGGTGGTGTCGGCGCGCAGCATGTTGTGCGTTTCCAGCATCTCGGAAACGGTCGCCTTGGCGGTGGTCTGCGACTGGTCGATTGCCGTCTGCGCCGTCTGATGCAGTTCGTTGAGGGTGCGGGTGACGGAGTTTGCCGCGCTTTCGCCGGCGACGTTGATGGTGCGGGCGATCTCGGTCGAGTTGTCCAGCATCGAGCGGGTGAAGGTGAAGCCCTTTTCCTCGATCGACTTGATCGGCGAGATCGGTCGCCATAGTCGACCTGGCCGGCGAACTCATGGCCCTTTTCGGTGATCGCGGCGATCACGCCGCCGCTCTGGTCGGAGAGGACGGCGGTCAGTTCGCCGGTGCGCAGGGTGAGCGTCGCGGCGATCTCGTCGGCCTTGCCGACGAAGCTGCGGGCAACCTCCGCGCTCACGCCGAGCAGCGTGCGCTCGACTTCGCTGGCGCTGGTGCGGATCGCATCGGTGGTGGAGAGCGCCAGCTGGCCGAGCGATTTTTCCGCTTCCGCGGCATTGACCGTGATCGACTGCGACAGCTGCTCCATGCGGGCGTTGAGCGCGTCGGCGGCGACCTTCGTGCGCGTCTCGATCTGCGTGGTGACGGTCTCGGCGCGGCCGACCAGCAGTTCCTCGAAGCGGCCGATGCGGCTGTCGAGATTGTCAGCGACCTCGAGCGCGCGGGCGCCCAGCGTCTGGTCGATCTCGCCGATCTTGGCGCTGATCGCGTCGGCCACCGCGCTGCCGCGCAGGTTGATGGTGTCGGCCACCGCGGCGATGCGATTGTCGAGCGCCTCGACGACTTCCTTGCCGCCGGCGGCCAGCGTGCCGGTGATGCTGGTTACGCCCGAGCCGACCTGCTGTTCGAATTGCGCCAGCCGCTGATCGAGCGCGCCGGAAAGCTCATGCGTGCGGCCGTGACGCGCTGGTCGAACGTGTCGATGTAATTGCGCATCGAATCGGAGACATCCTGGGTGCGCTGGCCCAGCCGATCGACCAGTTCGCCGCCGTAGGTCTTCACGGTGCGGTCGAATTCGGTGATGTGGCGGGTGATCAGGCTGCCGAGCGTATCGGCGTCGCGGGAAATCTTCTCGGTCAGCTCGGTGCCGCCGTGGGTAAACATGTCCTCGAAGGCCTGCAGGCGGGCCATCAGCATGTCCTTGACGGCGTCGCCGCGGCTGTTGAGGGAAGCCACCAGCGCCTCGGCGCTCTCGCGGAAGGTATCGGTGACCTTGTTGCTGCGGGAGACGATCGTGTCGGTGATGAGCGCGCCGGTCTGCTCCATCTTGGAGACGACGTCGCCGCCGCGCAGGCTCAAATCGAGCACCAGCGAATCGCCGGTCGAACGCAGCGTCGTGTTCACTTCCTCGGCGCGGGCGACGATGTTTTCGGACATGCGGCTGCCGGTGTCGGCGATGGCGTCGCTGAAGGTCTGCGAACGCTGCGCCCATCATCTCGATCAGTTGCGCCGACTTCTGCGCAAAGCCTTGCGCCACCTGGTCGAGCCGCGCGCTCATCATCTGCTGCAGGCGGACGGTGAGATCGGCGAATTCGTCGTGCACATGCTCGGTCTTGAAATTGAGGCTGGCGGAGAGCCGGTCGCTCGCCGAGGCGATGGCGGAGGTCGCCTGGTCGCTGGTCGTTTCCAGGCGGTCGAGCAAAGTCGAGCCGCGCTCGGAGAGCGCATCGATCATGGAATCGCCGGCGTGGCCGAGCGCCAGCGTGATGTGCTCGCCCTTTTCGGTGAGCGAGCGGGTGACGCGCTGCGCCACTTCGTTGACCTTGTCGGCGACCAGATCGCCGACCGAGGTGATGTCGTTGGCGAGATCGAGATGCACGCCGGAAATGGCGCCGCGGACCTGTTCGGCCTGGCTGACCAGGGTCTCGCGCTGATGCACGAGTTCCGTAAGCAACTCGCGGATGCGCACTTCGTTGTCGTTATAGGCGCGCTCGAGCGCGGAGACCTCGTTGTGCACCAGCGCTTCCAGCTCGGAGGCGCGGGCGAGCGCGCGCTCGACACCGTCGCCCATGGCGGCGACTTCGCGGCGGATGGCGTGGCCGACGGTGACGATCTGTTCGCGCGCGGCGCTTTCCGGCTGCACCAGCCGCATCGCCACTTCGGCCATGGATTCGGCAACCTGACGCATGTCCTGGGCGCGGCGGAACATGTGCGCCAGCACGTAGAAGAAGACGACCGGCAGCGCGATGGCGCAGACGACGCCGACCGCGGTTGCGACGCCGAGGCGCGGGGTGGCGAACAGGGCCTGCAAATCGCCACGGAAGAGATAGGCGATGGCGATGCCGCCGGCGGCCCAGGCGGCCGAAACGACGCTGGCGAGAATGTACGGGGTGCGCGAGGGCCGGCGGCGCAGCGTCTGCAAAATCTGTCCGATGCTGGCGCGGTCGTCATTGGCGGCGCGCGGCAGGCCGGACTCATCTGGCGCCCAGTTGGCGGGCTGCCGGTCGTCGTGGAACAGGTCGGGACCGGCGGGCGGGGTAACCGAGGGATCGGCGTTGGAGCTGGTAGTGCTAGAACCGGAGCGCCGGTCGGCCTCGCGGATACCGATGGCCTCGTGAATGGCGGCGGCTAGCGCCTCTTGCGTGGCGTCCTTGCTCTTTTGCGGGGTATTCGCCATTCGGTCGTCGCCTCGTTATTACGCTGGGCTATTGCCGCAGCCCAAACCATTGGCACGCAAAGGGCCGCGCCACGAGCGCGGAATCGGGAGCCTTACGGGGCCGCCGGTTAAGCTTACCAGTGACTATTTCATCCTATCCATTTGGCAATACGAAAGAAACTACGTCGTTAAGGACTTTTTAATCATCGTTAATCCGGATTTACCGGCCGTCCGGGGATGCCCGGCCGGTCAATGATGCACCGCAAATTGGGGCACCGGCGCGGCAGGGCCTGCTGCCTTTTGGGCGGTCGGTTAAAGGCCGATTAGCCATCGGCGCGTTTCCGGCGCCCCGCGAGGTCCGCAACAACCTGCAAATTTACCGGAAATTGAACCAGCCAGGCCCAAACTTCGACCCAACAAGGGGCCAAAAAGCCCCAGGGAGGCTGACATGGAATCGATGACGATGACTGCCGAACAGGCAACGGCGGCGACCGTTGCGCCGGCGATAGACCGCGCGCATCTGGCGCACGCGACGTTCGGCGACCGCAATCTCGAGCGCGAGGTGCTGCTGCTGTTCGACCGTCAGGTCGTGCTGTTGATTGCACGCATGCGCACCAGCAGCCCATCGGCGGTCGCAGGCCTGGCGCATACGCTCAAGGGCTCCGCCTCCGGCATCGGCGCCTGGTCCGTCGTCCGCGCCGCCGAGGCCGCCGAGCTTGCCGCGACCAAGGGTGAGGGCGAGTGCGACGTGGCGGTGCGAGGGCTCGCCGCTGCGGTGGACGAAGCGCGCTGCGCAATCGTCGAGCTGATGCGGGGCAGTTGAAGCGGCCGACCGCGGATTGGCCCGCGCGGCAAATTGACTATATAGAGACGGCCGCTCCCGCAGCCGTCTCGCAAGCCGTCTCCCAAGAAACGTCCAATGCCCAAGATTACCTATGTTGATTCCGGCGGAATCGCGCGCACGGTCGAGGCCGAGAACGGCGCGACGGTGATGGAGACGGCGATCCGTAACGGCATACCCGGCATCGAAGCGGAATGCGGCGGCGCCTGCGCCTGCGCCACGTGTCACGTCTACGTGGACGAGGCCTGGCGCGCAAAGACCGGCGAGCCGTCGCCGATGGAAGAAGACATGCTCGACTTCGGCTATGACGTGCGGCCGAATTCGCGGCTGTCGTGCCAGATCAAGGTCTCCGACGGGCTCGACGGGCTGGTGGTGACGACGCCGGAGAAACAGGCCTAGACGGGAACCAATCCTCCGCCACGGCTATTGGAGGCGTGATGGCTGCGAGGCAATTGAGGACCACATGCTGCATTGCTGGCGGCGGACCGGCCGGCATGATGCTTGGTTTCCTGCTGGCGCGCGCCGGCGTGCCGTTTACGGTGCTGGAGAAGCACAAGGATTTCTTGCGCGACTTCCGCGGCGACACGGTGCACCCTTCGACGCTGGAATTGATGCACGAGCTTGGACTGCTCGATCAGTTTCTCAAGCTGCCGCACTCGAAGGTCGATCACGTCTCCATGCAGATCGGCGCAGACACGGTGAAGATCGCGCTCGTCGGTCTGCCCACCGTGTGCAAGTACATTGCCTTCATGCCGCAATGGGACTTCCTCGACTTTCTTGCCGAGCATGGCAGGAGATATCCTGCCTTCGACCTGCGCATGCGCGATGTGCAACAGGTTGCGACCAATGCGGCGGGCGCCGTCCTGCCTGGGCCCTCAGTCCCGCCGAACGCCCGCGGCGATTTCTCCACGGTTTTCCGGCATGAATGGGACGCAGATGATCGCGGAAGGCACCGTGGGATTGGCCGCAATAGCCTTGTCCGTTCCGCCGGCCCTTTCCAGGGCGTCGTCAGTCACTTCGACATTGAGGATGGCGTCGTCCGGCTGGTAACGTTCGTTGGCACTTTCGCTCATGGCATTGATCCTTTGCGCTGCAGAAAGCCCCAGTCCGGCGTTCTCGGGCTTCATCGCCGTCGGCGCGACGATAGACGATTTCAGCCCCATCCGTCGAGCGCGCGGCGCACCAGCCCGGACGCTTTCACCTCTTCGAAGCTCACGTAGCACGGCGGCATCGGCCATCGGTTCGGCGCTCCCGCGGCACGGAAAGGGGAGGTGCGCGGACGGGAAAACCTAAGCCAAATCGCCGGACCGCCCAAGGTGGGGGACGCGCTTGCGCCCGGCCGCGAGCAGCGACACGGCGAAAAGCGCGAGCGGCGCAAGGCGGCTCTGATAGCGGTCGACCGGATGCGAGAAGACGCCGCAAATGGCGGCGTTGATGGCAAGCGCCAGCAGCACGGTGCAACAGAAGGCGGCCAGTTCGGGCGCGATATGGAGGCGGCGGCGGAATACCAGCGCGCCGATCGTGGCGGCGATCGCCAGCGCGGCGACCGGCATGTGCAGCAGGTTGATCGCGCCGATGTCGATGGCGCCGTGCTGCTGGCGGGCGCTCATCAGCTCCGGCATCAATTGCGGCATGAAATGTCGAAACGTCTCGATCGTCGGCGCGTTGTCGTCGAGACTGACTTCGGTCTGGAAGCTGAGGAATTGCTGAACGGTATCGTTGATCGCGGCTGCAAGATGCAGCAGCGGATAGCGTGCGAGCGTCGCCAGAATCACCTCGCGCTCTTCATCCTGGATGCTCTGCCAGCCGCCGAGTTTGCGGAAGGGCGAATCCGGGTCCCATAACCAGCCGTCGGCGTCGTCCGGGATATTGTGCTTAAAGGCGCACAGGCGCGCCGACGCCTTCGGGCAGTTGTCGTCGAGATAGCGGTCGATGATGCCGTCCTCGACGAGGCGGCCGAACAGGAAACTCGAGCCGCCGGGGGTGAAGGCAAAGGTGCCGGTGATCGCCCAGTTGGACAGCGGGCAGAGCAATATGCCGGCGGCGACGGCGCCGGCGGCAAAGGATAGGCGCGGCTTCGGCAATGCAAGCCGTGGCAGGCTGCCGATGAGCCAGATCGCGGCGACCACGCCGGCGCAGAGGCCGGCGGCCGCCATGTGGCTGACAATGGCAAAGGCGATGACCGCGCCAAGCGCAATGCGCTCCCACATCTTCAGCCTGTCGGCGCGGAAGATCAGCAGTTGCAGCGCCAGGATGGCGGCAGGAAACAAGATGTCCGGCAGCAACTGCCCGGCCATCCACGGCAGGCTGGTGGCGACGGCCAGCACCGCGGCGATTGCGCAGGCGAGCCAGGGCCTTGCGCCAAATCCGTGCGCGCGCAAAGTCAAAACGATGAGCCAAACCGTCAGCGCCGATTGCGCCACGACGATCGGCCAGAAGGCGAGGGGAACACCGGCGTAGAGAAACAGCCCGTAGGCAGCGGAGCGGCCGAGGTCGAGCGTGCCTTCGAGCGGCCGCTCGAGATAGCCGCCGCTGTCCGGGAATATCAGTGGAAAGCTGTTCCACAGCGCCGGCGCCGACAGCGCGAGCAGCATGAGAGCAGCGGACAGCACCCACGCCAGAAATCCGGTTTGCGCGTTGGTGGCCGCGGCTCCGGCGCCAGCGTGCGCCACGCGACCGATTAAAACGTCCGCCATTTCAGCCCCAACATCCCGGCCGCACAACTTTAGCGAAAGTTTTCCGCCATGTGAACGCTCTTGAGCCGGTTTCGTTCAGCGCCCCCCGGGCGTCGGCTGGCGGCAAGGCGCAGCAGCGCGGTTAAGGCGGCAAAAGTCGCGAGCCAGACGATGCGCGCGCCATAGCGGCCGTGCGGATTGGACATGGCGCCGCAGACGAAGGCGTTGGCGAGGATGGCGAGGCTGACGGCGGCGGCGAGCTCGCCGATGTCGCGCGGAACCGCCTTGCGCGCGGCGATGAGTCCCGGTCGCCGAGGAAGCATTGGATTACTACAAGAACGGACCATCCTTCCTGCAGCGCTATTTGCCGTTCTGGATGATCAATTACGCCAAGCGCGTGGCGGCGATCATGGTTGCGACAATTGCGATTGTCATCCCGCTGTTCACCGTCGCGCCAAAGCTTTGCGCGTGGCTCATGAATCTTCGACTGGCGCGGCTATATCGGCGCCTGCGGCTGGTGAATGCGCGGCTCAAGGGCGAGCTCACCGCCGACCAGCTCGGCGTCTTGAAAAACGACCTCGACGGGCTCGACCACGCCGCCAACATCCTGCCGATGCGACATTCTGATCTGTTCTTTTCGCTGCTCATGCATATCGAAGCGACGCGCGTGCGGCTTTCCTCGCGTGCGGCAGCATTGCCCGGCCCGCGGCGGGTAGCGTAACCTGAGCTTATGTTCGTCACTTTTTTCCAGGAATTGAAGCAAGCCGGCGTGCCGGTGACGCTGCGCGAATATTTGACATTGATGCAGGCGATGCAGGCGGATCTGGCCTCGCGCAAGGTGGACGACTTCTATTATCTGTCGCGCGCGACGTTGGTGAAGGACGAGCGCAATCTCGACAAGTTCGATCGCGTGTTCGGCCATGTGTTCAAGGGGCTTGAATTTGTCGGCGAGGGTATCGAGGCGGATATTCCGGCGGAGTGGCTGAAAAAACTTGCCGAGAAATATCTCACCGAGGAAGAGAAGAAGCAGATCGAGGCCATGGGCGGCCTCGACAAATTACTGGAGACGCTGAAGAAGCGGCTGGTCGAGCAGAAAGGCCGCCACCAGGGCGGCTCAAAATGGATCGGCACCGGTGGGACGTCGCCATTCGGCAACGCCGGCTACAACCCCGAGGGCATCCGCATCGGCGGCGAGAGCACGCATCGCCGCGCAGTGAAAGTGTGGGACAAACGCGAGTTCAAGGACCTTGACGACGAGATCGAGCTCGGCACCCGCAACATCAAAATTGCGCTGCGCCGGCTGCGCAAGTTCGCGCGCACCGGCGCGCCAGACGAACTCGATCTCGACGGCACCATCAACGGCACCGCGCACAAGGGCTATCTCGACATCCTCATGCGCCCGGAGCGGCACAATGCGGTGAAGGTGCTGCTGTTCTTCGACATCGGCGGTTCGATGGACTGGCACATCAAGGCGACGGAGGAGTTGTTTTCCGCGGCGCGCTCCGAGTTCAAGCACATGGAGCACTTCTACTTCCACAACTGCCTCTACGAGCGGGTGTGGAAGGAAAACCGCCACCGCTATCAGGAGACGACTCCGACCTGGGACGTGCTGCACACTTACCCGCACGACTACAAGGTGGTGTTCGTAGGAGATGCCTCGATGTCGCCTTACGAGATCGCGACGCCGGGCGGCTCGGTCGAGCATTACAACGAGGAGCCGGGGCAGGCCTGGCTCGATCGCGTGACGCGCACCTATCCGGCCTGCGTCTGGCTCAATCCGGTGCCCGAGCGCGAATGGGACTTCACCTATTCGATCAGCATGGTGCGACAGTTCATGGGCGGGCGCATGTATCCGCTGACGCTGGAGGGGCTGGATCGCGCGATGCGGGAGTTGGTGCGCTGAATTCGCGCGGCGCTAGCTCGCTGCGCCGGGGATATCGCCGATCGGAACTTCGTCAATCTTTTTCCCGTGCTGGTCGATGACGGCGACGAACCAACCGTCCCAGTTCCAGCCCGGCATCCTGGCGCCGTGCTTGAGATCGCGCGCCAGCACCGCGGCATCGTCGCGGGCGGCGGCATTGCCGGCCAGATCGACGCCCTTGTGATTATTGAGGACGTGCTTGCCATCGGTGAGATGGAAAAAGTAACGCGGCATAACGGTATCTCGCGTGGTTTTCTATTGCATATTCCTACCACGCTGGCCGCCGACCGTCACGAAGCTCAGGAGACGTGCCAGTGCCACAGAATGAGCGCGGTCACGACGACGACAAACACCACCATTCCCCACATGAATGGAAAACGTTCCTCGATCTTGTTTTGCGTCTGCATCGACGTCTCCACGGCCCGCAGGCCTTACTCAAAATTTATTACATCTTAGCTTGATTGGCCGCCGCGGCATTGCGCTGGATCAATCGCGCGCCCATGTGGCCTGTTCCGCGCGCACCCACGCATCGCCCTGTTTCACGTATGTGCGCTTGACCGCCGCCCAGGCAATCATGTGCGCGCGGCGCTCGCGGTCTGCTTCGCCGGCATGCGCGGCATAGGCGTGGTTGAACGCCTCGCGGTAGATGCCCTGCGCGTGGTCGGGCAGATGATGGCGCACCGAGTCGGGCAGATCGGCGTTGACGCGGTATGGCATGGATCAACCAGCAGTTTGCCCCCGCCGGGATGGTGACGGGATCAAGCCGCAAGCGGCGGCCGGGCGCCTTGCGCTAGATCAAACACTGTCTTTGGATTGCCGGCGCCTGAAAACGGCATCGCCGGAGTTTCCCCCGGCGATGCAGCAGTTCCTCTAAACTTCTTTATTCAGGCGGCGTTGGCGGCGAACGGGTTAGGGCCGGGCTCGCGCGCGGCCTGATCGCGCTGCAGCGCCATCACCTCGCGCATCAGCCGGGCGAAGTCCTTGCGGCCGGTCTCCAGCGCGCCTTCCGCCACCGCGCGCTCGTGCTTCTCGCGGCGCAGCGCCGCGGTCAGGTCGTCCAGCGCCTTTTCAGAGGTCTGCTGGCGGGCCGCCATCTCGCCTTCCATGGCTTCGATGCGGGCGCCGAGCGCGGTGGTCGTTTCCAACGTGCGGGTCAGCTCCACGTCCTTGGCGTTGTAGGCGCGGGCGAGCGCGGCGCTGCGCTCCTTCAGCGTGCCATGCGTCTGCCGCAGTTCTTCGAATTCGGATTCGCGCTTGAGCCGATCGGCGTCGAGTTCGGCTACCTGCGCCTGGATGGTGTCGCGCGCCAGCGCCATTTCGCCGAGCCGGCGGTCGTATTCGCGGATCTCGTCGGCACGGGCGAGCGGATTGATCGAGGCGCGCTTCAAGTTCGGTAATCTGCGCGCGCCAGGCGGCGACGTCGATGGAGATTTCCTGCTTTGTGGCTTCGGCGGATTTCAGCAGGTCCTGTGTGCCGATCAGCTCCTGGCGCAGCATCAGGCATTCGCTCTCGGTCGCCGCGTGGCGCTTCTCCAGATCGGCCATCTCGTTGCGCAGCTTACCGTAAGCGGTGCGCGTGTTGTTGAGCACCGTCTGCAGCCCGAACTTTTCCGATTTCTCGGTCTCGTAGGCGGCGAGCGCCTTGGCCACCGGATCGGCGAGCTGGGCGACGGCGTCCCTGATCGAGTTGAGCTCGTTGATCTTGGTCGAGGCGTTGAGCAGCAGATTGCGCAGCGCTTCATTCTCGCCGCCGACGCGGGCGCCGAGCGCGGAGAACAATTCCTCGTCGAGTTCGAGCGTGTTGTCGGGGACCGGGGTCGGCTTGGCCTGGCTGTTTGCGATGCCCGGCTTGCGGGAGAGAAAGCCGCCAAATTTGCCCATAGGGGATCCTTGCATAGCGCCGATCCGCCCGGCCGAAGCGACGCCAAATCACGTAGAAAACGATCCTAGGGCAATCCTGAATCGCGATGGTTAACGGAGTGTTAAAGACGCGCCGGACGCGGCGCGGAAGTCTTTTCGTCTCAATGGGTTGAGACGAGGCACAGGGTGCTAAACCGCGCCGCTGGCTCGCCTTTCACGCGCGCTTGGCGATGAACAGGCCTTCCGACAGGCGGAAGGTCGGCTCGGCAGTGTCCGCAGCCTTCGGCTCCAGCACGGCTTGCACCTCGGGCGTCGCCTGCGCCAGCATCGCGCGCAGGAAATTCTGCATGTTGGCGTCATGGCGGGCCGCCCAGCTCTTGAATTCCATCTGCTTGTAGAGCTGCTCTTCGTGGGTGACGGCGAAACCGGCCTTTTTGAACGCCGTGCGCCATTCCTCCATGGTCCAGGAACGCAAGTGGCTGGGATCGCGGAAGCGCTCGAAGGCGTTGACGTAATCCCCGACGCTGCCCGCCGGCACCACGTTGTCGACGATCGCCGCCAGTCCGCTGGCCTTGAGCACGCGATGCACTTCGCTCAAGAATTCCGGGATGCTGTCGAAGTGATGCGGCGCGATGCGGCAGGTGACCAGATCGAACGTGCCGTCCTCGAAGGGGAGGGCCTCGGCCTTTGCGTAAGTGGTGCGCAAGTTTGCGAGGCCGCGCTTTGCCGCCTCGCCTTTGACCATGTCGAGCATTTCCTGGGTGATGTCGGTTGCCCAGATGCGGTCGACGTGCGGCGCGAAGGTGTAGGCGACATGGCCGCCGCCGGTGGCGACGTCGAGCGCGCGCCAGTTTTTCTGCGGCGCGGTGAGGGCGACGAGGCGCTCGAGGCTCTTGCCGAGCGCGTGCGGCGTCGAGGTGAGGTAGCTCGCGGCGGTCTTGCCGAATTGTTCCTGGACGAGGGTTTTGGTGCTCATTGTCGCGTTCTTGGGCTGTTCATTGGCGGGGGCGATTGGGCGGCTTGATAGCGCATCCCGCAGTCCGGCGATACCGGGCTTGCGCGCAAGTCGGCCTTGTCAAAAATGCCGTCAAATAGCGGCTATTGGCCATCGCCCTGGCCGTCGTCGTAGCCGTGGCGGCTCGAATAAAAAACCAGCGCCATCAGACCGCCACCGATCAGCAGCGAAAACAGGATGCCGCCGGCGATGGCGATATAGCCGTAGAGCGGGATTGGGTCGCCGCCGCCGAGACGCACCCAGGCGGTGACGGCAAACCAAAGCGCCAGCGCCAGCAAGGCGAGCAAGGGAACGATGACCAAAAGCTTACGCACGCGCCGGATATAGGGTGCGCCGGCGCCGTTGTCATCGCGGCGCCCGGGCGCCGCGAAGCCGGACGCCGCCAATAGACGATAGAATAGGCCTTACTTCTTCATCGAACCGTTGCTGTTGTGCGTCGAGCCGGCGCCTGACCCCGTGGTCTGCGATTTAGGGGCCTGATACCAGGCGAACTTCGGCGCGTTCTTGAGGTCGTCCTTGCTGTAGGTCACCGTGACCTTCTCGATCGAGGCGCTATTGGTCTTGCGCGTGATGCTGAGCGCATCGAACGGGATGGCGACATTCTTTTCGCCGACGCCCAAGAAGCCGCCGACACCGACCACAACGGCCTGCACGTTGCCGTTGCTGCCGATCAGCACGTCGTTGATGTCGCCAATTTTGGCATTGTCGAGCCCGTACACGTCGGCGCCGATCAGCTTGGAGGTGCGCCAATCGGTGGACTGCTGCTGCTGCACGAACGTGGTCGGTTTATGCATCGTGTTCGACATGGTGTCCATCGGCTTCGTCGTTTGGGCGAATGCCGGAGTGGCGAGAACCGCGGCAAGCGCGGCAACGGTCAGGGTTTGTTTGATCATCGAGTTCCTCCTCTGGAGAATGTGTTCGCAAAGCGGCGCACGAACGCGCACCACCTGAGACGCCAACGCATGGTCGCGTCCGTGCGTTCCAAAAGATGGAGGAATTTTAAAACGCGAAAGAGCGGAACCCGATTTTGCGAGTTCCGCTCGTTGCGACTCAAATCTTACGCGGCGTCGAAAATCAGCTCTTGCCGCCTTCGCTGGCTTCCGCGCTCTTGCCCTTGCGCGATTTCGGCGCGGCTTCGTCGTTGGCCGGTTCGTTCGGCGCCATCGGCGCTTCGTCGAAGGGCAGGCCGCGCCGCAGCGTCGAACGCAACGCCGCGACCTCGCTCTGCAGGCGTGAGTTGTCCTTGCGCGCGGCTTCCAGCGCACCCTCGATCACCGCGCGTTCCATCTGCTCGCGCTGCAGCGCCGAGCTCAGGTCCTCGATGCGCTTCTCGATATTGGTGCGGCTGACCTGGATGTCGGCTTCGAGGTGGCCGTTGCGGTCGGTGAGGCCGGCGATCTTTTCCTCGGCGCGCGCCAAGGCAGTTTCACGCGCCTTCAGCGTCTTGGTGAGCGCGGTGGCGCGTTCTGCGAGCGTCGCGCGCGACTGCTCGAGATCCTTGATCAGGCGCTCGCGCGCCTCATGCGCGGCTTCGATCTGGGCGAGGCGCTTTTCGGCGTTGTTGCGGCCGATGGTGGCTTCCACCGATTTGCGGTCGAAGGCGCGCACTTCCTCGGTGCGGGCGACGAGATTCTGCCGCGCTTCGCCGAGCAGGCGTTCGGCGGTGGCCGCGCGCGACTGCAAGGCGTCGAGCCGCATGTTGAGGCTGTTGTGGTCGGCCTGATGCTGTTCCTTGGATTCGCCGAGCGCCGCGGCGAGCCGGCCGCGCTCCGCGTAAGCTTCGGCGAAGCTCGCTTCGACCTTGCCGAGTTGGGCGCGCGTGGCGGTGAGATTGTTATCGCTTTCGGTGAGGCGGCGGGTGAGGCGGGCGGCTTCGTTGAGCGCCTGATCGACGGATGTCTGCAGCGAGCGTTTTTCGTCGTCGAGCAGCGCCAGCTTCTCGCGCGCGCCGGCAAGCTCGCTGTCGAGCTCGATGTTGCGCTTCTCGGCGATGTCGTACTGCTCTTCGAGGATGCGGCGGCCTTCGGTCAGCGAACGGCGCTGCGAGCTTTCCTGCGCCAGCTGGCGTTCGATCTCGACGATTTGCGCGTTGCGCGCGTTGACCTCGTCGGTCAATTCAAGGCGCGTGCTCTCCAGGCTGCGGTTCGACTCGCGCGCCAGTTCGAGATCCTCGCGCAGCTTCTCCACCTCGCCCTCCAGCGAGATCGCCTTCTTCTCGACCTGATAGAATTCCGAGCGCAGCGTGTCGTAGGCGGAACGCGCCTCGGCCAGCATGTTCGACAGGCTGGTCGACTGCGACTTTTCCTGTTCCAGCGCGCGCAGGGTATTGTTGAACGGGGCGACGATCTTTTCGAAGGCGTCCTTCAGATCGTCCAGTTCGCCGATCTTGCGGCCGGTGTCGGAGAGCAGATTGCGCAGCGCCTCGTTTTGCTCGCCCATGCGCGAGCCTATGTCAGACATGCTTTCGACGCTGATGTGTTCGCCGTGGCCGTTGCCGTTGCCTGCGCGGGCCGATGGCCGGGCGGGGTCTGTCTCAGCCGCCTTGCGGCCGAAAATCTCGGAAAACTTAGCCATTACAAGGCCTCCACGCCCTAGCTCACGCGTACCGCAGATGTACGGTTAAGATATTATAAAGCAACTTCGATTGGAACACACGCGAAGCTTAAGCCGTGCATTCGGCCGGCGTCGACCATTTTCATGGTTAACGGGCGTTTTTCTGTGTATGCCGCCGCGAGCGGAATTGTGTCACACGGATTACACGCATGAATGACAGGCCGCCGGCGCCGCTCGGGGAAGGCGCACTCGTTTATGCCTACCGGCCGTCTTTGCTTGGCGCCCCGTGGGAATTCGCGCTGACTGGCGAGACCATCGAATACCGCGTTGGCCGCAAGACCGGCCGCATCGATTTGCGCAAGATCACGCGCGTGCGGTTGTCGTTTCGCCCGATCGCCATGCAATCGCAGCGTTTTCTCACCGAGATTTGGGCAGAGGGAGCGCCCAAGCTGGAAATTTGCTCGAGTTCCTGGAAAAGCATGGTCGAGCAGGAACGGCTCGACCGCTCCTATGCGACTTTCGTCATGGAACTGCACCGGCGCCTGACGCAGGCCGGCGTGCCGGCGCGCTTCGAGCATGGCAGCAGCCCGCTGCGCTACTGGCCAGGTCTTGCAATCTTCGTCGCGATTGCGCTCGCGCTCGCCGCGCTGGTGGTGATGGGGCTGCGTGCGCAGGCCTGGCAAGGGACCGGCTTCGTCGCGGTGTTTTTTTTGATTTTTCTCTGGCAGGTCGGCAATTTTTTTCGCCGCAATCGCCCCGGCTTCTATCGTCCCGACGCCTTGCCGTCCGCATTGATGCCGGCGCCTAACTCCTGACCACCAACACCGAACATTTGGCGTAGCGCACCACATGCCCGGCGTTGGAGCCGAGGAAATACGTCCGCATCGCCGGCCGGTGCGAACTCATGACGATGAGGTCGGCGCCGATCGCCTTCGCTTCTTCGAGCACCTCATGATAGATGCCGCCCTGCCGCACGCTCGAGGACACATGCGCCGCGTCGAGCCCGCATTCGCGCGCGATGATGCCCAGCGCCTCCTCGGATGACTTGAGCTGCTGCGCGTCGAAATCCGGCGGCACATATTCCGCCAGCATCACCGGCGTCATCGGCAAAACATTGACCAGCCGCACCGTGCCGCCGGACGATTTGGCCATGCCGACCGCCGTTTCGACCGCCGGCTTGGCGAGGTCGGTGTCGGCCAGATCGACCGGGACCAGAATGGTTTTGTACATGGCAGCGCGCCTCCCTTCGCCGCGTTGGGGATACTGCCATGTTTTCGCAGGCGCGTTGAGTGCGTTCTGTTGCCGCGAGGACCGCCGCCCGCGGCGGTCTATCGGGTGGCCGCCTCCAGCGATTTGGGGCTGACAAAGCGCTCGAGCCGGCCGGATTGCGGATGCAGCCTGCCCCAATCGTCGATGGGAAAATCGATGATGGCAAGGCCGCTGGTGGGAAATTTCTCGCGCAACTGTTCGCGCGCCTCGACGCCGCCCGAGGCGATCAGCATCACAGCCAGCTCGTGCAGGCCCGGATTGTGGCCGATCACCAGTAGGATGTGGACGGACGCCGGCGTGTCCTTGATGACGGCGAGGATGTCGTGCGGTGTCGCATTGTAGAGACGCTCGGCCGACATGGCTGCGGGCTCCGGGCGAAACGCCGTGGCGGCATATTTCCAGGTCTCCATGGTGCGGGCGGACGGGGACATCACCACCCGGTCGGGGATGAGCGAATGGCCGGCCATATAGGCGCCAATGCGGGCGGCATCCTTGCGGCCGCGATCGGCAAGAACCCGGTCCAGATCGGGCTCGCCGGGCTCGGCGCGCTCGGCCTTGGCATGGCGGAATAGCAGCAGGCGGCGCATGGTCGATTCCCGCAAGAGTCTGATAAAAGCGTCCGGTAAAGAGTCCGATATATTCCAATCGCACAAGACCTGACCAGATTCTCCCGACAGGGCGCAATGGCGGAACCTGACACGCTTGCCGCTAATTGGAACGACGCAACCCGCGTTGCGAGCGCGCAGCGTCCGCGCCTGGGCTTCGACCTCGATACCGACGTTTGCGTGATCGGCGGCGGGCTGGCGGGGCTGACGGTTGCGCGCGAAGTGGCGCGGCGCGGCTGGGCGGTGGCGGTTCTGGAGGCCAACCGCATCGCCTGGGCGGCGTCCGGCCGCAATACCGGCTTCGTGCTGCCGGGATTTTCCGAAGACGTCGACAGCATGGTCGAGCGGGTCGGGCTCGATCACGCCAAGCAGCTTTGGCAATTGTCGGAAGGCGGCCTCGATTACGTTCGCCGCACCATCGCCGAGACCGGCATGCCGGGCGTCAATCCGGTCGACGGCTGGCTCAACATCTCCAAGACTGACAACGACGACGAGATCCGCACCTTTGTCGAGCGGATGCGCTGGATCGGCGTCAACATCGAAATGTGGCCGGCCGAGCGCGTGCGCAGCGTCCTGCCCAGCCGCCACTATTTCAACGCCGTCCATTATCCGCGCGCCTTCCACATCCAGCCGCTCAACTACGCACTGGGCTTGGCCAGCGCCGCGCAGGCGGCCGGCGCGCGCATCTTCGAGGACACGCCGGCACTGGCGATCGACGCGGCCGGCGTGCGCAAACGCATCACCACCCCGGGCGGGCGCGTGCGCGCTTCGCATGTGGTGCTCGCGGGCAACGTGCATCTGGGGCTGCTGATGCCGCGGCTCGCCTCGACTCTGATGCCGATCACGACTTACGTGATGGTGAGCGAGCCGTTGGCCAATTTGAGCGAGGTGGTGCGCTATCGCGGCGCCGTTACCGACGGCAAGCGCGCCGACAACCACTATCGCATCGTCGGCGGCGCAGACACCGGCGGGGAAAGACTGGAATGGGCCGGGCGCATGACGGTGTGGCCGGCAGGCCCCCGCTGGTTCGCGCGCGGTCTTGCCGCCGATATCAGGCGCAATTTTCCCGCGCTCGGAAAGGTCAAGATCGCGCACCTGTGGTCCGGCACCTTCGGCCGCTCGGTGCATCACATGCCGCAAGTTGGCGCCATTGAGCCCGGTGTCTGGGTGGCGAGCGGCTTCGGCGGGCATGGGCTCAACACCACGGCGATGGCCGGCGAGCTGATTGCTCGCGGCATCGTCGAAAACGACGATACCTGGCGGCTGTTTGCGCCTTACGAGCTGGTCTGGGCGGGCGGCCTGCTCGGGCGCGCGGCGGTGCAGGGGGTTTATTGGGGCTCGCGGCCGATCAACCGGATCGGGCAGGGGCTTGCCCGCAATCGCGAACAGGCGCGCCGGCGCAAGGCCGAACGGCTGGCGGGGCGCAAGCCGAGGATAGCGGCGCCAACGCCGCCCCTGGAGGGCCCGGCGCTGGAAAGCGAAGCGCCCCCGGGCAAACCGTCATTCGGCAAGCGGCCGCGGGGCAAGCGGGGCGAGCGCGGCAGGCGCCCCCGCGCCACCGATGAGCCGGCGCAAGCCGGGGATTAGCCGCGCTCACTATATGGTTATGCAGATTTACGTGGGTATCGGTTGGCGTACCTCGTTTGCCGGGGAAGGCCTGTGGTACGTAACCGCCATGCGTCGCTTTCCTCTCTTTTTTGGTCTTGTCTGCGCGGCCGCGCTTGCCGTTTCCGGCTGTGCCGGCAACGACGGCCAGGCCGGCATGTTCGGCAGCCCGGCCGCGCGGCCGAAAATCGTGGTCGTCGCCGATTTCATCTCCGCCTCGGAAGTGACGGCGACCGACAACGGCTTCAACACCCGGCTGGAGCGTCGCGGCGGCAATTATCCGATCCTGGAGCGGCGGCAGCGCACGCTCGCCCGCGTCAATGACGAAATCGTCGCAACCATCGTCGCCGACGTGCGCGCCGCCGGTATCGAGGCGCAGCCCGGCGGCGAATCCTCGCTCGGCTTCGGCGACAACGTGGTGCTGGTCAGCGGGCGGCTGCACCCGCCGGAGCACAAGCCCGCCGCGCAAATCGGTTTCGGCCCCGGGCGCGGCAACATCGTCGCCGAGATGACGCTGACGCGTTATGCCGGCGGTGGAAAGGCGCCGTTGCTGAGTTTCTCCGCCGACGTGCAGGCCGGCCGCAAGCTCCCCGCCGGCAATGCGCAGGCAGTGGCGGCGCGCAACACCGCGATCGCCGCCGCGCTCGCCGCCGAAAATGCGTTACCGGAGAAATTATCGCCGGACGTCGAGGCGCAGGCGCGTTCGCTCGGCCGCGCCATCGCCGCGAAAATCGTTGCTTACGGCAAGGAGCACGATTGGCTGGAGATAGCCGGAGACCGCCGAGACGCCGGCGGCGCAACAGCAGGTGAAACTGCCGGAGCCGAAGCCCGCGCCCAAGCCGGTGGCGATGAAACCCGCTGCGGCGAAACCGGCGGCGAAGAAGCCGAAGGATCCGCTGGCGCCCGAGGATGAAGAGCCGCCGGACACCAACGTGCCGGATCAGCCGGGTGACAAGCAGTAAACGGGCCGAAGCCGACCGGCAACGGACGAGACTACGCCAACCGCACCAACTCGTCCAGCCGTTTGATCTCGATCTCCACGAATGCCATCGGGCGGTCCGCGGCATTCAACACGTCGTGTTCGATACCGGCGGGGCGCTGATAGGAATCCCCGGCCTTCCACTTGACCTCGGTGACCGCGCCGTCGCGCTCGATCTTCATGACGGCGTCGGTGAGCATCACCACGAAATACGGCCAGCCGTGCGTATGCCATCCGGTCGCCGCGCCCGGCGCGAAATCCCACCGCGTGATGCGCACCGCCTGGTCGTCCTGTTGAACGGTAGGAACCGCCGGCTCGTTGCATTTGAACGGCATGCGTTTAGCGGCCTTCCCGTCGCGCCATAAATGCCAGGCGCTCGAACAGATGCACGTCCTGCTCGTTCTTCAACAGCGCGCCGTGCAGCGGCGGGATAAGCTTCTTCGGGTCGCGCTCGCGCAAGATCTCCGGGCCGATGTCCTCGACCATCAACAGTTTCAACCAGTCGAGCAGTTCGGAGGTCGAGGGCTTCTTCTTGATGCCCGGCACGTCGCGGATTTCATAGAACAACTTGAGCGCCTCGCCGACCAGCCGCTGCTTGATGCCGGGGAAATGCACCTCGATGATCGCCGTCATGGTGTCGGCGTCGGGGAAGCGGATGTAGTGGAAGAAACAGCGGCGCAGAAATGCGTCGGGCAGTTCCTTCTCGTTGTTGGAGGTGATGATCACGATCGGCCGGCGGCGCGCCTTCACGGTCTCGCCGGTCTCGTAAACGAAGAATTCCATGCGGTCGAGTTCGAGCAGCAAGTCGTTGGGAAACTCGATATCGGCCTTGTCGATCTCGTCGATCAGCAGCACCGGGCGCTCGTCGGCGGTGAAGGCGTCCCACAATTTGCCGCGCTTGATGTAGTTGCGGATGTCCTGCACACGCGCGTCGCCGAGCTGGCTGTCGCGCAGCCGCGACACCGCGTCGTATTCGTAGAGGCCCTGCAGCGCCTTGGTGGTGGATTTGATGTGCCACTCGATGAGCGGGCTGCCGAGCGACTTGGCGATCTCCAGCGCGAGCACGGTCTTGCCGGTGCCCGGCTCGCCCTTGACCAGCAATGGCCGCTCCAAAGTGATGGCGGCGTTGACCGCGACTTTGAGATCGTCGGTCGCCACGTAGGCCTTGGTGCCTTCAAAACGCATGCAAATCCCCGCTTTCCGGGCCGAGACTAGGGAGCCGGCGCCGCTCCGGCAAGGCTCCTTGTTTCGTGATGGCGGAGTGATGGCAAGTTGAATGGCAGGCCTGTGAAAATGCATTATCTGATGGCGCGACAGAGACCGCGAAGCGCGGCCGCAGGCATGCAAGGGAGAAACGGCTATGATCGATCGTCGAGCCCTGTTGACGGCGGGCGTGGCGCTTGGCGCGCTCATTGGCACGAGCAAATTTGGCGAGGCAGGAACAATGACAACAACAACGAGCAATATCGATTTCCACAAATTGAGCGACGCCGAATGGCACAAGCGGCTGACGCCGGAGCAGTATTACGTGCTGCGCAAGCATGGCACCGAGCGCGCCGGGACCAGCGCGCTTGCTGCGCGAGCACCACAAGGGCACGTTTGCCTGCGCCGGCTGCGACCTGCCGCTGTTTTCCTCCGACACCAAGTTCGAAAGCGGCACCGGCTGGCCGAGCTTCTATCAGCCGCTGCCGAACGCGGTCGCAACGACCACGGACCGCTCGTTCTTCATGAAGCGCACCGAGGTGCATTGCAGCCGCTGCGACGGCCATCTCGGCCATGTGTTCGACGACGGGCCGGCGCCGACGGGCTTGCGCTACTGCATGAACGGCGTGGCGCTGAAATTCGAGCCGGCGGCGGCGTCTTCGTCGCTAAGTTCGCTCGGCAAAATCTATCGGGCTACGGCAGAAAAGAACGTACGCGGCGGCCCCTTGCGGGCCGCCGTTTGCTTTTAAGCCATAGAAATAGCTTAATTTAATCTCTGGCATGGCGATTGCGAAGCAAGCGGCGGATCAATCCGCGCGCCCCGTCGGCGACACTACGATTTTGGAGAATGAAGTCATGGGTTTGTTCGACGCACTGAACTCGGCCGTGAGTGGTTTGCAGGCGCAAGCCTTCGCCATGCAGAACATCTCCGGCAACATCGCGAAGTCCCAGACGATCGTCTACAAAGGCGTAAATACGAGTTTTGAGGACCTCATCCTAGGCAGCGGAGCGCTGGCCAACAAAGTCGCTGGACGTGCCATCGCAAGTTCGGTCACCACTAACAGCGTGCAGGGCGCGATTCGGACTTCGAGCATCGGCACCGATATGGCGATCAAGGGTGACGACCATTTCTTTGTGCAGTCGCCGGCTAGCTACAGCGGCAACTCTCCGATATTCGGTGGCGTCGACGGCTATATGCGACGCGGCGACTTCCAGCTCAATGCACAAGGTTGCGGATCGCTGGTCAATTCTGATGGTGCGATTGATCACGAACATGCCGAGGCTGGCGACATTCTGGCGTAATATCGGCCGGCAGCGGATTGTCGTCGCGCGTCACCGCGTGCGAGAAATAATGTCCAGAGCTTGCGGTTGAACAGCAACGCGTCGTTGAGCTCGCGCTTGCGGCGCTCCCAGCCGTCGCAGATGGCCTGAAACTGCGCCGCCGACCTGAGCAGCAGAGACGCTTCGAGTTCACGCGCGCTCGATGTTTCCTTTGCTACGTTTTTGTAGGCTTGTCGCGCCGCGTGTTGCATTGCGAAACAGCTCCTCTTCGTACTCAATCAATTTTCGGGATTGTTTCAGTGCCTTATACAATTCGCCTCTTAAGATATGATTATTGATACTTTCAATATGCGGCCATGTGCTCGGCGCGGCCTGCACGATGTCGCGGATCAGCGCGAAATAGACCTCGTGGTGGATGCGCGGTCGCGCGACGTGTACATCAACTGCACCGCGAGATAGATGCGCTTGGCCGGCGTGTCGGCACGCTCCAGTGTCATGATGTCTTTTTCGCGCAGCACCGGCGCCGCGCCGTTGATCAGCAGGCGCGTGCGCTGGTCGTCATTGGTGATGACGCATTCGCCGATGAAAATGCGCTCGCCGGGCTTCAACTCGACTTTCAGGGCCATGGGACTCCACGCTCGCGCGGACAAAAACGGAATTACACAGACCGCGCTATGGTTGCGCCTGACGGTTAATGGCCGCTTAAAAAACGACGGCGGAGTTTTGCCCCGCCGTCGCATCTCTAGCTACGTGGTTCGACGGATCAGCCGCCGAATAGCTTGAGCACGTTTCGATCGGACTGCGCCGATAGCGAGCAGAGCCGTGGTGGAGAGCGACTGCTGGGTCTGCAAGGCCAGCAAGTTGGCGCCTTCCTCGTTGCTGTCGGCCGTAACCAGCGCGGCAGCGCCGGTCTGCAGCGTGTTGATCATGGCCGTCGTGAAGTCCGAGCGGATCTGGATGGTCGACAAGCTCGAGCTCAAGGACGCCGACTGCGACTGCAGCGTGGTCAGCGCGGCTGTCAGCAGCGTCGCCGCGGCGGCGATATCGGTATCGTCGGCCCAGGCGCTCTGCGCGGCCACGATTGCGAGGCCGGCAGAGGTGTCGGTGACGCCGGCAACGGTCGCCGACGAGGTGCCGGTTTCGTTGAGGGTCAGCGTCAGGCTGTTGCCGTTGAGCAGGTTCGTGCCGTTGTAGCCGGAGTCGCCGGCGAGCTGGTCGATCTGCGTCAGGATGTCGCCGTACTGCGTGGCAAGGCTCGACGCGCACGGTCGTGACCGAAGTCTGCTGCGCCTGGGTGACAAGCGACTGGGCCGACTGGACGAGCTTGGTGATCGCCGAGATGCCGTTGTTAGCGGCCTGAATGGTATTGATGCCGTTGGTGATGCCGTCGAGCAGGTTGCTCAAGCGAGTTCGCGCGGTTGGTGAGCGCCTGCGAGGTGAAGTACTCGTTGGCGTTGTCGAGCGCCGAGTTGACCTTCTTGCCGGTCGCCAGCGCGTTCTGCGTCGTGGCCAGCTGTTTGGCCGTGTGTTGCAGAGAGAGCAGGTTCTGACGCACACCTGCCGAAAGAGTGACGTTACTCATCGCAAAAATCCTTCCTGGATCCATCCGTTCCCCGTGAACGGTTCGACGCAGTATCCGTACGGGAAACTACGGTTCGGTTAAGCGTCATGGTTAATGGACGATTAACAATATCCGCGCATGTTTACGCGGTCGGAAAATAATTTCGGCGGCGGCGATATGCCGATGCTGGACGACCCAGCGCACGCAATTTATTAAACGCACGACAAGCAGCGTCCGCAATCCGGACTACATGGCGCTTCGCGTGGCGGTGGCACTGGTCAAGGCCGGCGTCCGCTAGCCTGACAAGGCGGTCTGCCCGGAACCCAGTATTTCACGCAAATCACTGAACCGTCATAATATTCCGCGTGTAACCCTGACCCTACTCGGATGTTGTCCTCTGCCCGGCGGCCGGTATATAAGCCCGTCGCGCAAGGGTAGGCGGCGCCGCCCTCAAATAACAAGAAGACACGGGAGTGAGTGGGGATGTTGGCTAAGACCAAGACGTATCGCCCGTCGGATAAGGAGCCGTTCATGAATGAACGGCAGCGCGAATATTTTCGGCTGAAGCTGCTGGCCTGGCGCGAGGACATTCTGAAAGAGGCGAAAGAGACCCTGGTGCACCTGCAGGAGGAAAACCAGAATCATCCGGATCTGGCCGACCGCGCCTCCTCTGAAACCGACCGCGCCATCGAGCTGCGCGCGCGCGACCGCCAGCGCAAGCTGATCGCTAAGATCGACGAGGCGCTCGGCCGCATCGAGGACGGCACCTACGGCTATTGCGAGGAAACCGGCGAGCCGATTTCGCTGCGCCGCCTGGAAGCCCGCCCCATCGCTACGCTGTCGGTTGAAGCGCAGGAGCGCCACGAGCGGCGCGAGCGAGTTTACCGCGACGACTGATATTTTTTATTCGCTGAAGCGAAAAAAATGCCCTGCCATTGCGCCGGGCATTTTTGTTTTGCCCAGGAAGCGCGGCATTCGGCTGGGGAGTTGCCTGCGGCCACGCCGTTGACGCCGTTTACGCTCGCGATACGAAAACGGCGCGGAAGGCCGTTATGCTACGCGGGACTAATTCGCTGACGCATGATTGGATCGGAAAACCGGCCCCCCGTTTCAGCATCACGCGCTAGAAAGGCAGCAGCACTTACGACAGCTACTGCTGACCGTACAGATCCTGCTGGATGTCAGTAAACTGGCTGCGTCCGCCATAGGTGGTGCGCGCCTGCGCGATCCTGGAGGAGTTGATGGTGGTGTCGCTCTGGATGTCCTCCGGGCGCACGATACCGGCGACGATCATTTCGCGCACCTCGAAATTGACGCGCATCTCCTGTTTGCCCTCGACCACGAGATTACCGTTCGACAGCACCTGCGTCACCCCGCGGCAACGTTGGTATGCAGCGCTTCTGACCGGTTGATCGAGCACTTGCCATCGGCCGACTCGCTCGAGTCGGTGGTGAGAATGCGCGTCGGCGCTGGCGTGTTCATGATCGGCATTTTCGAGCGAGACGACGGGCGGCAGCATCATCATGCCCATCGACATCAGCACCGAGGCCACCACCAAATCGATGATGAGAAACGGCAGGAACAGGAGGAAGCCGATCTCGAAGGCGCGCTTGAGCTAATCTACCCACCAGCACGCGCAGCGACATCCCGCTTCCACGGTGGGAAGCTTGGCCATGTCGACGAATAGCTTCAGGTCCTTCTCACGCACGTTCTTTCCAAAGAAGGCGCGCAACGGCACCGAGCCGCGCTCGAAAGCCTGCTCGGTGGTGATCTGGTTGTTGACCAGCGGCTTAACGCTGGTGCTGTAGACAGTCTGCAGCGCCGGTCCCATGACGAAGGCGGTGAGAAACAGCGAGAGCGAAATGATCACCGCGTCGGGCGGCGCGGTGGCGGTGCCAAGCGCGGTGCGTAAGGGCGACAACACGACGACGATGCGGGTGAACGAGGTCATCATGACGAGAATTGACGGCGCCAGCGACAGCACCGTGAGCAGCGCGATCATCTGGATCACGCGCTCGGTGAGTCCGCTGCCTTGTCCGAAATTGATGCTGACGTCCTGCGCGACAGCCGGCGTCACCGCCGCTGCCATTACCCAGGCTACCTCGATCGCCACCATCACAAGACGGACACGGCGGTCGGAACCTGCCTGTCAAGGCTTGCCTGGAGGACGGCCGAGCAAGCTGGCCATCTCCTGTTCGAGATTGTCGTACAGGTTCTTGCCCGGCGTAGCCGGCGGCTCAGGCTTCGGCTCGACCTTCGCTTCGAGCTTGGGTTCCAGCTTTGGCTCGGGTCGGAACTTCGGCTCGCGCAGCAGGCCGCGCGGCGGCTCCGGCGTCTTCCCCGCCGCGGGCGCTGCCAGCGGATCGGAGACCGGCGGACGGCCTTCGCCGACCGGCGTGCGGCGCAGCGCCGCTTCGAGCTGCTGCGCCATCTCCGCGAGGTTGTGATCACTCTGCGGCGAGGGCAGCGGCTCGCTCGCGCGCGGCTCGGCGCGCACTACCGGAATACCGAGGTCGGGCGGATTGAGGCGGGCGGACAGTTCGCCGGCCAGGCCATTGAGATCGGCCGCGGGGCGAGGGCGCGCGCCGGGTTCCGGCGGCACCCAGGGCTCGTCGCCCGTGTTCGAGCGGTAGGATCGCGCCGCCGTCATGGGCGCCGGCTCATTCGCCGGCTGCAGCGGCCAGGCGCCATCGGCGGGCGGCGCCTGGCGCGGCGCTACCTCCGGCGTCATGCGGGCCGGGCTGTTCGCGGGCAACTTCACGCGCGCCGACGGCGCGGACGATATTGGGTTCCACCACCAGGTCGGTGGGGCCGCCGATCATCAGCAGATGTTCGATATTGTCGCGGCGGATCAGCACCAGCCGCCGGCGTCCGTCGACCGCTGCGGCATCGATGACCGCGAGCCGCGGCTGGCGGCCGCGCGCGGAACCCAGGCGGTTTGAGCCAAAGCGGCGCACCAGCCAGGCGGTTAGCCCGATCAGGACAAGCACGACCGCGAAGGCAACAAAGAATTTTACGGCCAGAGGCATCTCCGAGCCGAGCAGATCGAACATCCGTGCGCTCCAAACTGCAGGCCGCGGGGCTCCGGGCGGGAATCGCCCGAATGGTTAATTCCCTAGGCACTATTTGCCGCCCGGAATACTAACAGAACCTTAAGAAGAAAAGCCCTTTCGCGGCTTTGCCGCGGTTCCAATACGCTCGTGATGGTAAACGGCTGCGGCCGCCATCGTTCCGCCCCTATCCCTTTACCCGCCATTAACCATACGCCCGGCAAAGGCTGCCTAGCGCGATACCGCCGCGAACCGCGACAAAAGGGCCACCGATGGCGATTACCGACATTCGGTACGAGCGGCAGAAAATGTCGCTGCAGGAGTTGAAGGAGGAATTCAAGCAGACCGAAGGCGATCCCAAGATCAGGGGCAAGATGAAGCAGGTGCGGCAGGGCCGCATGCGCAAGCGCATGATCGCCGCCGTGCCGAAGGCGGCCGTGGTCATCACCAACCCGACGCACTATTCGGTCGCCCTGCAATATGAGCGCGGCATGGAGGCGCCGGTCTGCGTCGCCAAGGGCGTCGATGCGCTGCCTTGAAAATCCGCGAGGTGGCTGGCGAGCACCGCATCCCCTCGTCGAGAACGCGCCGCTCGCCCGCGCGCTGCATGCGACCGTCGAGGTCGACCAGGCGATCCCGCCCGAGCACTACAAGGCGGTCGCCGAGGTCATCGGCTATGTCATGAAACTGCGCCGGATCGGGCGACGCTAATTATCCAAAAAGGCGCATTTGCCGCATTCAAGCTCTTGCGCGCATAGGGCCGGCTTAAGGCACTCAGGGGGCGGGCTTAAGTGATTTGCCCTGCGCCGCGGCGAGACAGGGGCCGATACAACCGTCATGGTTCGTCAATATCTGGCAGGCCAAAATCCGCCAGCCCAAAATCCGCCGGAGGCGGGACCGGCTGCGCCAGCGTCGCGGGAAAGGCCCCGAGCAAGGGCGGCAGGCGTTCGACAAGAGCCAAAGCGCCCCGCGCGGCGGCGGCGTCGGCATGGTGCTGCTGGTCGCGCTGCTGCTGATCGCCGCCGCCGCCGGCACCGTCTATGTCGGGCGCGACCATTCGGAAGCCTACATCCTGGCGCTGCTGGCCGTGCTCGGCACCATCGGCGTGTTCGCGCTGTTCGCGCTTGCCTCCGGCATCATGTCGCTTGCCGGCCGCGACCGCGGCAATCCGATGCTCAAGGCGCTCGCTGACAACGCCTTCGACGGCATTGTCGTCACCGACCAGGCGGGCCGGGTGTTCTACGCCAATGCCACCTATCTCGACCTGATCGGCGCGGTCGACGACAACGAGGTGCGCCCGATCGAGCGGGTGTTCATCGGCGACCCCGACGTCTCCGAAGCGATCTACCGCCTGCTCAAAGCCGCGCGCGAGGGCCGTCGGCTGCAGGAAGAGGTGCGGCTTGCCGGCAGCCCGCCGTATGGTGGCCGCTGGCTGCGCCTGCGCGTGCGCCCGCTCGGCGCAGCCAAGCGTGACGCGAAAATGACCGTGTGGTCGATCGCCGACGTGACGCGCGACCGCGAGCGCGCGGAAAACGTGTTCCAGGAATTGCAGCACGCCATCGACTATCTCGACCACGCCCCGGCCGGGTTTTTCTCGGTCGATGCCGCAGGCACAATCGTCTATCTCAACGCCACGCTCGCCACCTGGCTCGGCCACGATCTGGCGGAAGTCGGCGCCGGCTCGCTCAAGCTTACCGACATCGTCGCCGGCGAGGGCGCAGCGCTGCTCACCACGTTCGCCGCGGCGCCCGGCGAGGTCAAAACCGAAGTGCTCGACCTCGATCTCAAGACGCGCGCCGGCAAGCCGCTGCCGGTACGGCTGTTCCACAAGGTGGCCTTCGGCGCTGACGGCAAGGCCGGGGCCTCGCGCACGCTGGTGCTCAATCGGGCACGGAGTGACGGGGCCGATTCCGCGCGCGCCGCGGAAGTGCGCTTCATGCGCTTTTTCCAGAACACGCCGATGGCGATTGCCACCGTCGACAAGATAGGCGGTATCGCCCGCAGCAATGCGCGTTTCGCCTCGACCTTCGAAGGTTTGCTCAAGGGCGACGACCGCTCGATCCTGACCTGCATCGCCGAGCGCGACCGCGCCGCGCTCGAAAGCGCGCTCGCCAAGGCCGCGGCGGGGCAGGGCGACATCGCGCCGGTAGAGGCCGCGCTCGCCGGCAGCGGCGAACGCTGGGCGACCTTCTTCGTCTCGGCGGTGGAAGAGGAAGACCGCGACGGCGAGGCGGCGATCGTCTACGCGCTGGAGACGACCGCGCAGCGCACGCTGGAAAACCGCGTCTACCAGCAGCAGAAGATGGAGTTGGTCGGCCAGCTCGCCGGCGGCATCGCGCACGACTTCAACAACGTGCTCTCCGCCATCATGATGGCGACCGATTTTCTGCTTAACGCGCACAAGCCGACCGATCCTTCCTTCCAGGACATCATCCAGATCAAGCAGAACGCCAACCGCGCGGCGGCGCTGGTGCGCCAGCTGCTCGCCTTCTCGCGCAAGCAGACGCTGCGTCCGCAGGTACTCGACCTCGGCGAGACGCTGTCCGATCTCGGCATGCTGTTGAAGCGGCTGATCGGCGAGAAGGTGACGTTTACCGGCGTCGTGGTCGGGCGCGACCTGTGGCCGGTGAAGGTGGACATTTCCCAGTTCGAGCAGGTGATCGTCAATCTGGCGGTCAACGCGCGCGACGCCATGCCCGACGGCGGCACGCTCACCATCCGCACCGCCAACGTGGCGGCCGCCGAAAGCCGCAAATTCGGCAACAAGGGCATGCCGGCCGCCGACTACGTGCTGGTCGAAGTGGTCGACACCGGCAGCGGCATCCCGCCCGAGATCATGGACAAGATTTTCGATCCGTTCTTCACCACCAAGGACGTCGGCAAGGGCACTGGCCTTGGCCTCTCCACAGTCTACGGCATCGTCAAGCAGACCGGCGGCTTCGTCTATGCCGATTCAAAACCGGGACAGACGGCGTTCCGCATTTTCCTGCCGCGCTACGTGCCGGGCGCCGAGGAGGCGTTGACGCAAATTCCCAGCGCCGAAGCTCCCGCCATCGCCGGCGCCATGACGGCGGCGGAGAGTGTTGCGCGCGCCGCCTAGCGCCGATCTCACCGGACACGGCACCATCCTGCTGGTCGAGGATGAGGAGGGCCTACGCGCGCTCAATGCCCGCGGGCTGACATCGCGCGGCTATACGGTGCTCGAAGCCGGCAACGGCGTGGAGGCGATTGAGGTGCTGGAGCAGGGCGGTAACGTCGATCTCGTCGTCTCCGACGTGGTGATGCCGGAAATGGACGGGCCGACGCTGCTCAAGGAACTGCGCCGGCGCAATCCGCACGTGAAAGTCATCTTCGTATCGGGCTATGCCGAAGAAGCCTTCAGCAGGAACCTTCCCGACGAAGAGAAGTATGAATTCCTCGCCAAGCCGTTCACGCTCAAGCAGCTCGTCTCGAAAGTGAAAGAGACGATGGCCGGCTGAGCCGCATTGCCCGTCTATTCGGATTTCGCCGGCTCGGCTTCGCGCGCGACCTCAGGCTTGGCTTCCGGTTTGGCTTCCGAATTGGCTTCGGGTTTGACGTCCGGCTTGGCGGCGGCCGCGTCGGCGTTGGGCTTGGGCACCAGCGTGGCGTTCGCGGCCTCGCTGGGACGCTTCTCAAAGGCCACGCCGATTTGCGCCGGCGCGCGCCAGACCACGCGGCAATCACGGCGCGCCGATCCGGAGCCCGACAGCAGCAGCCGGAAACGGTCCGGCATGGCCGCGGAATCTTCGACGTCGAGGCGCGCGCCGGTATCGGAAATGTCGGACAGCACGCAGCCGTGCAGCTTCTCGTTGTCGAGCGCCATCCAGGCGCCGTAGCGCAGGGGCTGGCGCCGTGATTTGCGTTTGTCCTTTTGCATGGTGCCTCGCAGATGTCGGCCCGGACCCTACCGTTTTCGAATTCACAATCCGTTAACGAAAGAGCTATTCGACGCGGGACCCGGCCAAAGGCGCCGTCATTTGGCGATCCATAAAGCGCGGATTTGCAGGCGCGGGCGCGCCGCCGTTGACCTGAAGGTGGAATTTGTCTATGTCGCCGCGCGCAACCTGGTTTTCGGCTGACCTTGCTGACACGCTCCCGGCTTTGGGCTGCGCTTCCAAGAGAACTCCCAAAACTCGGATAGTTGCCGCCCCGGCGATGAACGTTAGGGGCGTTCAACGAGAAGTGTGAAAGGAACTACGATGCCTGTTGGAACTGTGAAGTTCTTCAATACCCAAAAAGGTTTCGGCTTCATTCAGCCGGACGATGGGTCCAAGGATGTGTTCGTGCACATCAGCGCCGTCGAGCGCGCCGGAATGCGTTCGCTCAACGAAGGCCAGAAGGTGAGCTACGAAATCGTCACCGAGCGCGGCAAGCAGGCCGCCGGCAATCTTCAGTCGGTCTGACCCTCGGTTTGAGGAACTTTGCGAAAATTGAAAGCCCGGCGGCGACGCCGGGCTTTTTGCTTGTGCGTTGCGCGTGATATTAAAGCGCATGCGCTGCATCGCGTTGATCATAGGCGCCCTGGCACTGGCTTCGGGCGGCGTATCTGCGGCGCCCGAAATGGCGGCCTTTGCGGCACTGAGGATATTTTTGCCGGCGCAGCCCGGCAACAAGGCCTGCTACGTCCGCAGTTATGACGCCGCGCACCTGCGCGCGCATCCGCATCAGCGCATCACGGCGATGACGTTCTTGCTCGAGGTTCAGGCCTATCCGGACGTAAAGAATGCCGAGCAGCCGCAGGATCGCTTCTATTACGCCTTCGCCATGTCGGTTGCCCGCCGCGGCGAGAAGGGGCTGCTGCGCACCGCCGGCGACTGCATGACGGTTGACGGCATATCCTGCGTGGTCGATTGCGACGGCGGCGGGCTGTCGCTCGACCAGGCGCCGCCCGCGGACAGCCTCATCGTGCGGCTCCACGACGACGGCATCGTCATGTACCACGACTGCGATGGGGAAGATATAGAGGCCGTTCTGGTCAAGCCGGGCAGCGACGACAAGGTGTTCCGCCTGGAGAATACCTCGGACAATGCCTGCCGCGCGCTCCACGACAACTACTTCGAAGAATGAGGCGCTAAACCGTTGGTCAGGCGGAATAGCGGCGGGCGGTCGGGTTTATTATCAGGCGCGGCGCCGGGCCGCGCAAAACCGGGAGCGACACCATGATTTCTCTTTGCATCGGAGCGCCGTTGGCGGCGTGCCTCACCTTGCTCGGCGCGGCGCCGGCTCAGGCGCAGCAATCCGCCATGACGTTTTTCGTCAGCAGCGTCAGCTTCGGCAAGGGCGCCGATCTCGGTGGGCTTGCCGGCGCCGACAAGCATTGCAAGGACTTTGCCGCCGCGGCCGGCGCCGGTGGCAAGATATGGCACGCTTATCTGTCGACGCAAGGCGCGGGCGCTGTCAACGCGCGCGACCGCATCGGCAAGGGGCCGTGGCAGAACGTCAAGGGCGTGGTGATAGCCACCAGCGTCGAGGACCTGCACAGCGACAACAACAAGCTCACCAAGGACAACGACCTCACGAGAAAGGTGAAGTCGTCAACGGTTACGGCGACAAGCCGAACCGGCATGACATACTCACCGGTTCACAGCCCGACGGCACCGCGTTTCCGGCGGGCAAGGACATGACCTACCTGAACTACACGAGCAGCACGGATGGCTCGGTCATGTTCGGCCATTCGGACCGCAACGGGCCGGCGACCTTTCCGACCGTAAAATCGTGGAACGCCGCACATCCCTCGCGCGGCTGCTCGCAGCCCGGTTTGTTTTCGACCGGCGGCGACGGGCTGCTTTATTGCTTCGCGGTGAACTGAGGGGTTAACCTACGGTGGCCTCAATCCGGCGGCCGAGGGCCTTTGCATGCGCTACCAGCTTTACTACTGGCCGGAGATCCAGGGCCGCGGTGAATTCGTGCGCCTGGCGCTGGAAGACGCGGGCGCCGCTTACGACGACGTTGCGCGCAAAAGCTCCGGCATGAACCAGATGATGGCGATGATGGACGGCGACAAACGCCCGCCCTTCGCGCCGCCATTCCTCAAGGCCGGCAAGCTCGTGATCGGGCAGGCTGCGGAAATCCTGTTCTATCTCGGGCCGAGGCTGAAGCTTAGCCCCCGCGACGAAGCCGGACGACTCTGGTTGCATCAGTTGCAGCTCACCGTCACCGATTTCGTCAAGGAGATCCACGACACGCACCATCCGCTCGGCGGCGAATTTTATTACGAGGACGCCAAGCCGGAGGCCAAACGCTTTACCGGGAATTTTCTCGCCGCGCGGGCGCCGAAATATTTCGGCTATTTCGAGACCGTGCTGGAGAAAAGCGGCGGGCCCTGGCTGCTCGGGCGCAAGTTCAGTTACGTGGACCTTTCGGTGTTCCAGCTCATCGAAGGCCTGCGCTACGCGTTTCCCAAGGCCATGAAGAAAATCGAGCACGACGTGCCCGGCCTCCTCGCCGTGCACGACCGCGTCGCGGCGCGTCCGCGCATCAAGGCCTATCTCGCCTCGCCGCGCCGCATCGCCTTCAACGAGAGCGGAATTTTCCGACACTATCCGGAACTCGACGCATAGCGCGCCTCATCCGTGCGCGGGCAGCGGCTTGCCGCCGGGCGTCGCCGGCTTTGCGCCGATGAGCGTGAAGGCGATCACGCAGGGCACTTTGCCGTTGTTCGCCCAGTTGTGGATGGTGCCGCGCTGCACGATCACGTCGCCGGCCTTGAGGCGCACGGTGCCGACGTCGAGCTCCATGTCGATCTCGCCGGAAATCACCACGCCGTAGTCGATCGAGTCGGTGCGGTGATTGCGCCGGGTGACGCCGGGCTCATAGCAAACGACGCGGAACACGGTGCCGTTGTCGACGGCGGTGCCGATGGTCTTGCGCGAGGGGTCGCTGTCGTCGTTGTTGTCGACCGGACCTTCCGTCGTCCAGATCACGCTGTAGGCGGCGCCGGGCCGCGGCGAAAACACGTTCTGCATCTGCTCGTCGATCAGTACCTTGGCGCGGCCTTGCGCGTCGTGGCCGGTGACGACGCGGCGGACGGAAAAACTCATGGAATGGTCCTCCTTGCGATTTTAAGCAGCCTGTTTTTTGCCCGCCTCGCGCCAGAGCAGGAACAGGCCGGAGCCGACGACGATGGCAGAACCTGCGAGCAAGGTCGCCGTCGGCACGTCGCCCCAGAATACGAAGCCCAAAATCATCGCCCAGACCAGTGTGAAATAATAGAACGGCCCGACCGCGGCGGGCGGGGCGAGCGACAGCGAGCGCGTCCACCAGATATTGCCCGACGCCGTTGCAGACGCCGCCGGCGATCATCGCCGACGCATCTTCGCCCGTCGGCACGATGACGCCGAAAATCGCGAGACCGATGGCAAAAAAGCAGGTCATGAACAGCATCTGGTACATGGTCAGCGTCTGCGGAGATTCGGTCGCCGACATGCCGCGCACCGCGGTGGTGACGCTGCCGTAGAGAATGGCGTTGGCGATGGCAAACAGCGCGCCGATGCGGAAGCTGTCGGCGCCGGGGGAGGCGACCAGCAGCACGCCGCAGAAGCCGACAAGGAGTGCCGCGCCGCGCGCGAGGCCGACCTTCTCCTTCAGCCACAGCGCCGCGAACGGCGTGGCAAAGAGCGGCGCGGAGAAATTGATCGCCATGGCGCCCGCGATCGGCATCAGGCTGAGCGCGATGAGGATGCAGCTCTGCGCCACCGTCTGCGTGCCGGCGCGCGCCGCGTGATCGCGCAGGCGCGCGGTGCGGAACACGGCGAGGCCGGACCACGGCAGGATCAGCGCGCCGCAGGTGACCAGCGAGACGGCGGAGCGGATGAACAGCACCTCAGCGAAGGAATAATGCGTCACCTGCCATTTCGAGATCGCGGTGGAGCAGGCGTAGAGCACGGTGGCGCCGAGCATCAGCACAATGCCGAGCGGAACGTGATCGGCGCGCCGGTAGGCCATGGGCTGCACCTCGTCGGCGCTGTCGGACATCAGCGCGCCCGCTTGCGCCGCGCCAATAAACGCGTTTTGGCCCGCGCCTTGCGCGCGCGCGCCTCGCGCTGCTTCCGCGCCCGCCGCCTGCGGCAGCGCGAGCAGCGGCAGTTCGATATGCCGATGACGTTGCGCAGATAATCGATGCCGTAGTCGTAGACGATTTCCTCGCCCGGCTTGATGGCACGGAGCGTGGTGATGAAAACGCGGCCGCGCCAGATCACCGGCTCGCAATTCGGATTGCAGGAGTGGTTGGCGTAGCGCGCGATGTTGCTGCGCGCCTTGCCGTCGATGGTCCTGTGCTTGGAGACCTCGAAGAGATAGCGGTTGCCGCGCGCCTCGACCAGCACGGCGGTGTCATAATCGAGGATCGGACCCTTGTATTCCGCAAGGCGGGTTTTTTTCTTGATCGGCCGGGTGGCGAAGAGGCCGAGGCCGGTGACGGCGCGGCCGAGGCGAAAGGGTCTGCGGGGCATTGCGGGCTTTGCATTCCAGGGGGTGCGAGCGCCGCGGGAATCGCAGATCGAGGCGCGGTCGTCAATGTTTTAAAGAGACGTGACGTGATGGCCGCTTTTGTCTCCGTTCATTCCCGCGAAAGCGGGAATCCAGTTCTTTCTTTGTGTCGCCCTGGGTCTCCGCTTTCGCGGGGACGAACGGCTTTTGTTGTCGCGTCATGAGGCTTAAAACATCGTATGTCCGACGCATCTCTTTGGCCCCCGTTGCCCTACGCCGACTGGGCCGACACCCGCGCGACGCTGCATCTGTGGATGCAGGTGGTGGGCAAGATCCGCCTCAAGCGCACGCCGTGGCTCAATCATTCCTGGCACGTGACGCTTTACGTATCGGCGCGGGGGCTTTCCACCGGGCTCATTCCCGCCGATGGCCGTAGCTTCCAGATTGATTTCGATTTTCTCGACCATGTGCTGCTGATCCGCACCAGCGACGGGCAATCGCGGCAGATCGGCTTGAAGCCGATGAGCGTCGCCGATTTCTACGCCGCGGTGCTGGCCGCGCTGAAGGAATTGGGCCTCGACGTCAAGATCAACCCGATGCCCTGCGAAATCCCCGATGCAGTGCCGTTCGATCACGACACCGCGCACAAATCCTACGACGCCGAGGCGGTGCAGCGTTTCTTCCGCGTGCTGACGCGCGTCAATCATGTGCTGTGGCGTTTCCGCTCCGGTTTTCTCGGCAAGGTCTCGCCGGTGCATTTCTTCTGGGGCTCGTTCGATCTCGCGGTGACGCGGTTTTCCGGGCGGCGGGCGCCGCGCCATCCCGGCGGCATCCCGCATCTGCCGAACAGCGTCGCGCAGGAGGCCTATTCGCACGAGGTGTCGAGCGCCGGCTTCTGGCCGGGGTCGCGGGGCGCCGTCGAATATGCGGCGTTTTATTCCTATGCTTACCCGGCGCCGTCCGGCTTCGACGCGGCGAGAGTGAAGCCGGCGGGCGCGTTCTTTGAAAAGACGCTCGGCGAATTCATTTTGCCGTATGACGCGGTGCGAAGCGCGCGCGACCCGGATGCGCTGCTGATGCAGTTTTTGCAATCGACTTACGACGCCGCCGCGGATCTCGCGAAATGGGACCGCAAAAATCTCGAATGCGCGCTAGGCGAGCCCGGCAAGGTGCGGGAAATTTAAGGGCAAGTCCCATTCTCCGTTCATTCCCGCGCAAGCGGGAATCCAGTTCTTGATCTGTCTTCGTGTAGCCCTGGGTCCCCGCTTTCGCGGGGACGAACGGGGTTGGCGTCCGCATTTACCGCCGATGCAATTGTCAAAGAGCCGGCCGATAAATGGGCGCGCGCCATCGCCCCCGTTCTTTGCGGCGCGGGGACGCCGTAGGCTGAGTTTCGTCTCCCTCCAAAAAGAGGGAGCGTCCGCGTTGACGGCTTGCCGCGCCCGCTTTCCAGCCGCGCCACGGTGCTCTGCGTCTTCTGGCGGTGGCGAAAGCGCGGGCGCGGGCGGGCCTGAGCCAGGCGCAACTGGCCAAGCGCGGGTAGTTTAGCGATTTTGGCTTGTAACTCTTGCCGTTTGTCCTTTATTCCTTCGGCCAAGCTAGTAGAACCCGTCACTGTCTAGTTAAGTTTGCAATTGCACGTCGCAAAGGCTCACCCATGAACGCGGCCACCTCAATACCCACCCCCGCCTACAAGCACACGCCGCTGTTTCCGCTCGGGCCGGACAAGACCGCGTACCGCAGGGTGACAAGCGACGGCGTCAAGATCGAGACCGTCATGGGCCGCGAGGCGATCACCGTCACCCACGAGGCGCTGCGCGCGCTGGCCGAGGCCGCCTTCACCGACATCAATCATCTCTTGCGCCCCGCGCACCTGAAGCAACTGCGCAAGATCCTCGACGACCCCGAGGCCTCCGACAACGACAAGTTCGTCGCCTACGATTTCCTGAAAAACGCCAACATCGCCGCCGGCGGCGTGCTGCCGATGTGCCAGGACACCGGCACCGCCATCATCATGGGCAAGAAGGGCCGCGCCGTCTTCACCGCCGGCGACGACGAGGCGGCGCTCGCCGAAGGCGCGCGCGACGCCTACCTGAAACGCAATTTGCGCTATTCGCAGCTCGCGCCGCTCACCATGTTCGAGGAGAAGAACACGCGCTCCAACATGCCGGCGCAGGTCGAAATCTATGCGGAGGGAGAGGACGCCTACAAGTTCCTGTTCATCGCCAAGGGCGGCGGCTCGGCCAACAAGGCGTTTTTGTTCCAGGCGACGCCCTCGATCCTGACGCATGACCGCATGCTGGCGTTCCTGAAGGAGAAGGTGCTCACGCTCGGCACCGCGGCCTGCCCGCCGTATCATCTGGCGGTCGTCATCGGCGGCACCTCGGCCGAGCTGACCATGAAGACGGTCAAGCTCGCCTCGACCAAGTATCTCGATGAGCTGCCGACAAAGGGCAGCGAGGACGGGCATGCGTTTCGCGATCTGGAGATGGAAAAGGAAGTGCTGGCGATGACGCAGGCGACCGGCGTCGGCGCGCAGTTCGGCGGCAAGTATTTCTGCCACGACGTGCGCGTGATCCGTTTGCCGCGCCATGGCGCGAGCCTGCCGATCGGGCTGGGTGTGAGTTGCGCCGCCGACCGGCAGGCGCTCGGCAAGATCACCAAGGACGGCGTGTTTCTCGAAGAGCTCGAGCACAATCCGGCGCAGTATCTGCCCGAGGTCGATCAGGAAAAATTTGGTGGCGCGGTGGTCAAGGTGGACCTACGCAAGCCGATGAAGGAGATTCTGGCGCAGCTGTCGAAATATCCGGTGAAGACGCGGCTCTCGCTCACCGGCACCATGATCGTCGCCCGCGATCTGGCGCACGCCAAATTGCGCGAGCGGTTGGAGAGCGGGAAGGGACTGCCGGATTATTTCAAGAACCACCCGATCTATTATGCCGGCCCCGCCAAGACGCCTGCGGGTTATGCTTCCGGCGCTTTCGGCCCGACCACGGCGGGGCGGATGGACAGTTTCATCGACATGTTCCAGGCCGAAGGCGGCTCGATGATCTCGCTCGCCAAAGGCAACCGCTCGGCGCAGGTGCGCGACGCCTGCAAGAAGCACGGCGGCTTCTATCTCGCCTCGATCGGCGGCAGCGCCGCCAAGCTCGCCGAGATGTGCATCAAGAAGGTCGAATGCCAAGAATATCCCGAGCTCGGCATGGAGGCGATCTGGAAGATCGAGGTCGAGGATTTCCCCGCCTTCATCGTCATCGACGACAAGGGCAATGATTTCTTCAAGGAGTTGAATTTGGGGTGAATCCCTCCCCCTGAAAGGGGGAGGGTGCCGAGCGATAGAGAGGCGGGTGGGGGTACGTTTCGTTTTGCGCTATGATCCCCACCCGGCTCGCCGCTGACGCGGCTCGCCATCCTCCCCTTTGCAAGGGGAGGGATAAAGAAAAGAGAGGAGCCCACCCATGATCACCGCCGTCGTACAATTCGACCTGCCCAAGCCCGTGAGCGCGGAAGAAGCGGCCAAGATGTTCGAGCAAACCGTGCCCAAATACAAAAACCTGCCCGGCCTGGTGCGCAAATATTACCTGCGCAGCGAGGATGGCCGCAAAGCCGGCGGCGTCTATCTCTGGGAGTCGAAAGCGGCCGCGGAAAAAGTCTACGGTGGCGAGTGGGGTGAGCGCTTGCGCAAGCTTTACGGCGAGCCGCAGATCCAATGGTTCGACACGCCGGTGATCGTCGATAACTCAACCGGCAAGGCCGGCAGCAAGGCGGCATAACGCAGATTTTTTCTGGGAAATAAGTTCCGCGCTTTCGCGGCATGAAAGCCGATCACGCGCTTTGCGCTTGCCGACTCATGGTTTCCTGTGCAACTTTTCTCCGGTGCGCCATGCAACAAAAGCGCGCGCCTCTTGGGGATGGAGTTGTGCATGGGACAAGCGTGGATTGATTTCGATTCACCCGATCTCGCCCAACGCATCGAGCAGCTCAAACAATCCGAAATCGACGCCTTGCCGTTTGGCGTCATTCATCTCGACCGCGAGGGCAGGGTGCTGTTCTACAGCGCGACGGAATGCCGCCAGTCCGGCAATCCAAATCCGCCGCTGGGCGAAAATTTCTACGCGCTGTCCTGCATGGGCGGCGACAGCTTCCGCGGCCGCATCGTGCGTGCGCAGGAGGAGGGCGCGGTCGATCTGGAGATCGGCTGGCCACGCGACTATGGCGGCGTCACGCGCGACCTGCGCATCCGCGTGCAGTCGGCGCGCGACGGCGGCGTCTGGCTGTGCATCGAGCGCGACTTCGCGACGGGCGCGCAACGCAGCGCGGCGCAATAGTCCAGCTCAGAACCCAGTGGCAAAGCGCGCCATGACGACGATGATGGCGACCTGCATGGCGCCCTGCACCGCGACCACGCGCACGTAAGTGCGCATCCAGCGCCTGAGCTTGTCGGGGTCGGGCGTGTCTTTGAGGATCTCGAAATAAAGCTTCAGGTTCATCGGCAGCAGATAGCCGAGCCCCTGCACCGTGAGCACGGTGACGATGGCGAGCGCCGCGATCACCCACCAGAATTGCGGATAGGCAAGATCGAGAAAGCCCATGCGCACGGCGAGGAACCAGCCGGCGGTGGAGGTGATGGTGGACAGCGTCGGCATCAGGATCAACGTGCGCGGAATGATGCCGGCGATCATGGCGCGGCGGGTCTCCAGCGAGACGCGGCGCAGCACCGGGCCGATGACGAAGCCCATGAACAGGTCGATGCCGGTCCACAGCGCGCCGCTCATCACGTGGACGAAATCGATGAGCCACAGGCTGGGCGACACAATCGCCGCCGTCATCAGCGCGAAAGCGGCGGCCGCGGCGACGATGTAGGCGGGGCGCAGCGGCGAGGGGACGGCTACCGGTTGCGCGGTCAGAGCGGAGGCCATGCAGGCATTCCCGTTGCGGTCGCCGCAACGCTAATCGCGGGCTCACAAAATGCCAAATGGATTTGGCGAACTCAGCCGATCGCCGGAGCGTCGACCGTCAGGAAGGCGGTCCCGGCGCGGCCGCCTTCTCCGCGAGGCACGCCGCCAAGCGCCAGCGAACGAAATTGCTCGAAGACGAAAACGCGGACCGCCGACGACAGGTTGGCATTGTCGCGGCGGCTGTCGATCTCGTTCAGCATGGCGGACAGCGGCATACGCCGTAACGCGGCGATGGCCTTCAGGCCGTTCCAGAACGGCGCCTCCAGGCTGATGCTGGTCTTGTGGCCGCCGATGATGACGGATCGCTTAACGATAGAGGATTTCATGGCGCTCCCCCGAATAGTTGTCTTCGCAATCGTCGAGCCAATCGGGCGTAACCAGACCCAATTCGCAAACAGCGGAAAAGTTCCGCCCTGTGCCCGGCCGCTCCGGCATTCGGCTCATTTTGCGTGAATTGGCCCGGCGCGTCCGCGATGCAAAGCGAGGTGTTCAGCCGGTTGTTTTTACGCTATCGTGGCGGCCATGGATCACTCGGATTTCTCCGTTGTCGTGAAAAACAGGGCGCGCCCGCCGAAGCCGTGGCGCTGGGAGATTTATCGGGCCGGCCGCACCAGCCCGATCGAGCATTCGCAGGTCTATTTCGAGTCCGCGACCGAAGCCAACCGCGCCGGAAAGGCAGCGCTTAGGCTGATGTTGAGCGAATACCAGGCCTGACGTTGCGTCGTGCCGTCGCAAGACGGGGGTATGGCGCGCCTTCAGGATTAGCCGCATGATGCCGCGACGGGATGCGGGGGAGGGCGTGAATGCGCCACAGACACTGGATACACAGGCATAAGGTGCACCGGCAGCACAGGTCGGACCACAATGGGATCATGTGGGGCACGATCCTGGTCGTGGTGGTGGTCACCGGCCTCCTGCTTTGGCGCTTTCACGCGGCCTGAAACGCGCCTTCGCCGCCTTTAACGACGGCATTTACCATTGCACTTAAGGTTTTTTCCCGGATTGGCGGGACAGATTTCCACCCGCGAGCTAAGTCCGCGGGCGGGGGATGAGCATGCAAACGCATCTTTGGCAATTGGCCGACGTCGAGACGCGCCTGCAGGACGCGGTGCAGCAGTTGCGGCAGCAACAGAGCCTGGTGAGCGAACTCGATTGCCCACAGAGCCGGCGCTCGATCGCTCTTCTGCTGGCCAACGGCCTGCGCGTTTATTGCTGGCTGGAAGACCAGCACAACGGCTTGCTTGAGCGGATCGGCGAAGACCACCCCTTGCCGCGGCAATAGCCGACGACTGCCCCGAGCTGGGCGCGCCGGACGGGCCGCGACTGCTTCAGGCGTGCCGTTGGTGATGGGCGTGCGACAAGCATCAGGTCCAGGCGCAACTGCCTGAGCGAAGCGTCGCCTTGTGCAGGTGCCAAAGCCGGACGCCGACCAGCAGAACCGACGGGACGCACCACAGCGCGAGGACCAGCAGAACCGTATGCATGCGCGGAAAACGCACGGTCCGCGCATTCGGTTCCAGCGCCGTTGCCGGTGAAATAGCGCCCCCGCCCGCGTGAAGTCGGGCGGGGGCAACCGACGCTTGATGTGCCGGGCTGTGGCGGGACCCGGCACAGCGATCCAATCGCACCGCAACAACAGACAAACGACAGATTCGCGAAAATTCATTGACCGCAATCGGCGCGGCCGCTCACGCCGCGGGCGCTTTCCAGACCATCAGCTGGAACTCGTGCCGGCAGGAATCGCAGCGAAAAACGCGGATTTCGGAGTCGTCGTCCAGCGGCCGGGTCGCGGCCAGGCGCATTTCCGCGCCGCACCGGCACTCGGGCAATTCGGTCGAGCCCGGCGCCAGCAAATTCTCGAAGGCGCGCATTACCACTCCAGGGGGGTGGAGCCACGGCGCAGATGGTAGCCGCGGCGCAAAATCAGGCAATCGGCCAAAGACGGCGAGCCGCGTGTTTGGTTAACGTCGGTCAGGCGCCGCGGCGAAAACCCCACCCCGGGCGGGTGTCGATGTGGCTGTCGCCCGGCCAAGGGCGGGGTGCCCCAAGTGTGAACAAGAGGCGGTAGTCAAGGTCTGGCATGCGTGGAAGTTCTACAACCGTGGCGCGCAATCCGGCGCATTTTTGCGGTGAAAACGTGGCCGCCGGCGCCCGGTCTGCCGGCCGGCTCACAACTTGACGACGATCTCTTGCTCGTGCTCGCAGCGCTCGCACTTGTAGACGTGCTTGTGCTTGGCGGCATCGAGCGGCTCGACGCGGGCAATCCACATGGTCCAGCCGCATGACTGGCAGACCGGCCGGTCGGTCGGTTGCGGCGGATCGTTGGTCGGCGGCATATGATCCCCCACCCATCGGCGCGCCACAAGTAGCGCCGCTGTCGGTTGTGCAAAGCTTGAAGCCTCGCGATTGTGAAGTCGAGTTAAAAGGCGGCGAGAACGACGGCCGGCCTAGGCCAGCAAACCCGCGTCCGCGGGCAGACCCGCCGCCACGGGCCGCGTCTACTCGGCGGCGGCGTCGCCGCACTCCCGCGCCGTGGTCCTGAATTTCGCCGCGGTGTCCTCGTCCCAGCAGGCCGCGGCGATGCGCTCGCAAAGGTGAGCCTGGGCGAGCAGGGACTGGGCGATTTGCCGGCGGGCGAAACCGGATGCGGGGCGGTTTGTCATGCCGGCACCGTGACACACGGCCAGGCTGTGGGAAATTCAGATTTCCCCCTTATGGGATACTACAGCAGCGGCGTGGTATTTGAGTGCGGCGCATGCAGTGTCGGGGCCCAGGGCCGCGCGGCGCGTATATACCCATGAAAAGAACATATTGCGAACAGAGAACAAATAGTGTACATTGCTTTTTCCGGTCGATTCCGGCGTACGGGCAGGGGCTCGCGTTGTCGGGGGGTCGATTCTCAGGCCTTATAGGAGCCACATCATGAGTCAGCCTGCGCTGCGTATCATCGAAGGACCGTCCATGGACAAGTCGAAAGCCCTTTCCGCCGCGCTCAGCCAGATCGAGCGCCAGTTCGGCAAGGGTTCAGTGATGCGGCTGGGCAAGAACGACAAGTCGATGGACGTGGAGACCGTCTCCACCGGCTCGCTCGGGCTCGATATCGCGCTCGGCGTCGGCGGCCTGCCGCGCGGCCGGGTGGTGGAGATTTACGGGCCGGAATCCTCCGGCAAGACGACGCTGGCGCTGCACACCATTGCCGAAGCGCAAAAGACCGGCGGCATCTGCGCCTTTGTCGATGCCGAACACGCGCTCGATCCCGTTTATGCGAGGAAGCTCGGCGTCAATGTCGACGAGCTTCTGATCTCGCAGCCGGACACCGGCGAGCAGGCGCTGGAAATCGCCGACACGCTGGTGCGCTCCGGCGCCATCGACGTGCTGGTAGTGGATTCGGTCGCCGCTCTGGTGCCGCGCGCCGAGCTCGAAGGCGAGATGGGCGACGTGCAGCCGGGCTCGCAGGCGCGGCTGATGAGCCAGGCGCTGCGCAAATTGACCTCCTCGATCTCCAAATCGCGCACCATGGTGATTTTCATCAACCAGATCCGCATGAAGATCGGCGTGATGTATGGCTCGCCGGAGACGACCTCGGGTGGCAACGCGCTGAAATTCTACGCCTCGGTGCGCCTCGACATCCGCCGCATCGGCGCCATCAAGGAAGCGCGACGAGGTGGTGGGCAACCAGACCCGCGTCAAGGTGGTCAAGAACAAGCTGGCGCCGCCGTTCAAGCAGGTCGAGTTCGACATCATGTACGGCGAGGGCGTGTCCAAGGTCGGCGAACTGGTCGACCTCGGCGTCAAGGCCGGCGTCGTGGAGAAATCGGGCGCCTGGTATTCCTATGACTCGCAGCGCATCGGGCAGGGCCGCGAGAACGCCAAGGTGTTCCTCAAGGACAATCCCGACGTCGCCGCCAAGATCGAGGCGCAGGTGCGGCAGAATTCCGGGCTGATCGCCGAGGTGATTTCCGCCGGCGAGGAGCCTGACAAGGACGATGACGGCGCGGAAGCCGCGGAGGCCTGATCTCCGTGTCGGACGTGCAATTGCGCAGCGTCGCCGAACGCTACGCGCTCGCGGTGGCTATCGGCAGGCTGAGGTCGGCCGCAGGCGCGGCGAGGAAGCGACGGACGGTCAAAGCGAACACATCCGTTCGTCCCCGCGAAAGCGGGGACCCAGGGCCGCGATTGATAGAGTTAAGAACTGGATTCCCGCTTTCCGCCTTCGCGCTTCGGCGGACTCCAAGCCCGGCGTAGCTCGCAAAGCGAGCGGAGACGGGGCGCGGGAATGAACAGAGATAGTGTTTGTAAGGCGCGGCGGCGGCGCCGATATCTCCGCCGTACCATTTAGCGACCAGTCTTTAAGCGACCCGTCGCGCGTATCGCCCCCGTCGGCACCCGGCTGCATAACGCGGCCGCCACCGAGGACGGGGGCGAAGGCGTTTTTAATCCCTCCCCGCGGAACGCGGGGAGGGTGGCCGTTCGCGTCAGCGAGCGGTCGGGTGGGGTGCGGCGATGTCGTCCCCACCCGGCTCGCAGCTAACGCTGCTCGCCACCCTCCCCTTTCAGGGAAGGGATGGAGGCCGCGCTGCCTTCCTAGACTTAACGCCCCCCCGCCGTTACATAAGACCTGAAAACATAAGCGTGACGGGGCCTTAGCCCTGTAAACGGGGGGCAGGCACGGCGTATCCATGAGCGGCGTCAACAATATCCGCAAAGGCTTCCTCGATTTCTTCGCCCGCAACGACCATCAGGTCGTGGCGTCGAGCCCGCTCGTCCCTCGCAACGACCCGACGCTGATGTTCACCAATGCCGGCATGGTGCAGTTCAAGAACGTCTTCACCGGCCTGGAAAAGCGCCCCTACTGCCGCGCTACCACGGCGCAGAAATGCGTGCGCGCCGGCGGAAAGCACAACGACCTCGACAATGTCGGCTACACTGCGCGCCACCACACCTTCTTCGAGATGCTCGGCAACTTCTCCTTCGGCGACTACTTCAAGGAGCGGGCGATATCGCTCGCCTGGGAGCTGATCACCAAAGACTACGCGCTGCCGGTCGATAGGCTCCTGGTCACCGTCTATATCGACGACGACGACGCCTTCAATCTGTGGAAGAAGATCGCGGGGCTCCCCGAGAAAAAGATTCTGCGCATCGCCGGCTCCGACAATTTCTGGGCCATGGGCGACACGGGTCCCTGCGGGCCGTGCTCGGAAATCTTTTACGACCACGGCGATAAAATTCCCGGTGGGCCGCCGGGTTCGGCGGACGCCGACGGCGACCGCTTCATCGAGATCTGGAACCTCGTCTTCATGCAGTACGAGCAGCTGGCGGGAGGCAAGCGCGTCGACCTGCCGCGGCCCTCGATCGACACCGGCATGGGGCTCGAGCGCATCGCCGCGGTGATGCAGGGCACGCACGACAATTACGCCATCGACCTGTTCGCCACCATCATCCGCCACATCGCCGAATTGACCGGCGTCGCCGCCGACGGGCCGATGAAGGCCTCGCACCGGGTGATCGCCGATCACTTGCGCGCCTCGTCCTTCCTCATCGCCGACGGCGTGCTGCCGTCGAACGAGGGCCGCGGCTACGTGCTCCGCCGCATCATGCGGCGCGCCATGCGCCACGCCGAGTTGTTGGGCGCGAAAGACCCGCTGATGTGGAAGCTCGTTCCCGTGCTCACGCGCGAGATGGGCCAGGCTTACCCTGAGCTGATCCGCGCCGAGCCGCTGATCACCGAGACGCTGCGGCTGGAAGAGACGCGCTTCCGCGCCACGCTCGCGCGCGGCCTCACCATCCTCGATGAGAAAAGCGCCGGCCTGACGAAGGGCGCCATGTTCGACGGCGAGACCGCGTTCACGCTCTACGACACGTACGGCTTTCCGCTGGATCTCACGCAGGACGCGCTGCGCGCGCGCGGCATTTCCGTCGATCTCTCTGCCTTCAACGACGCCATGGAGCGCCAGCGCGCGAAGGCGCGCGCCTCGTGGGCCGGCTCCGGCGACACCGCGACGGAGACCGTCTGGTTTGGCTTGCGCGACAAGCTCGGCCCCACCGAATTTTTGGGCTATGAGACCGAAAGCGCCGAGGGCGTGGTAAAGGCGCTGGTCAAGGACGGCAAGGAAGTGCCGGAGCTGAAAAAGGGCGAGAGCGGCGCGGTGGTGATGAATCAGACGCCGTTCTACGCCGAGTTGGGCGGCCAGGTCGGCGATACCGGCGAGATGCGCCGCGAGGGCGCGCGGGCCGTCGTCACCGAGACGCAGAAGAAGGCGGGCGACGTCTGGGCGCACATGGTCAAGGTGGAAGAAGGGACGCTGAAAGTCGGCGATCCGCTGCTGCTGCTGGTCGACCACGACCGGCGCTTCGCGATCCGCTCCAACCATTCCGCCACGCATCTGCTGCACGAGGCGCTGCGCCAGGTGCTCGGCGATCACGTGGCGCAGAAGGGTTCGCTGGTCGCGCCCGACCGGCTGCGCTTCGATTTCTCGCATCCCAAGCCGATTTCGGCCGAGGAGCTAGAGCGCGTCGAAGACATCGCCAACGACATCGTCTTGCAGAATTCGCCGGTGACCACGCGGCTGATGGCGCTGGACGATGCACGCGCCTCCGGCGCGCGCGCGCTGTTCGGCGAGAAATATGGCGACGAGGTGCGCGTTGTCGCCATGGGTGAAGGCGGCAACGCGCTGGGCTGGTCGGTCGAACTGTGCGGCGGCACGCATGTGCGGCGTACCGGCGATATCGGGTTGATTTCCGTGCTCGGCGATTCAGGCGTTTCCGCCGGCGTGCGGCGGCTCGAGGCGCTCACCGGCCGCGTGGCGCGCAAGACCGCGGAGAAACAGGTGCAGGCGGCCAAGGCCGCGGCGGCGGAACTCAAGGCGCCGCTCGACGATTTGCCGGCGCGCATCGCGGCGCTGCTCGACGAGCGCAAGAAGCTGGAACGCGATCTGTCGGAGGCCAAGAAGAAGCTCGCCATGGGCGGCGGTTCCGGCGCGGCGAACGCCGCCGACGGCGTGCGCCAAGTCAATGGCATCAAGCTGATCGCGCGCTCGGTCTCCGGCATCGAGTTGAAGGACCTACGCAGCCTCGCCGACGAGGGCAAGAAGCAGGTCGGCTCCGGCGTCGTCGCCATTGTCGGCCTGTCCGACGACGGCAAGGCCGGCATCGTCGTCGGCGTGACCAACGATCTGACCTCGCGCTTCAACGCCGTCGATCTGGTGAAGAAGGGCGCGGAAGCCCTCGGCGGCAAGGGCGGCGGCGGCCGCCCCGACATGGCGCAGGCGGGAGGCCCGGACGGCTCGAAGGCGGAGGACGCGCTCAAGGCGATCGAGGTGGCGCTGGGCGCGGCTTGACCCGGAGCGCGCTAGCGCCGGCGGTTGCGCGCGGGGACGAGTGTTTTTTCCGGGAGCGGCGCCTTATGCGCCGACCGCGTAAGACAAAGCTGTTCGTAGAAATGGTTGAGCTTTCTTCGCTCTCGACGATCGAGAGAAATTCGAGGTTCGGTTTGCCCTGCGGGCGGCGCTCAAGACGGGAAGTCGTTCGCAGTCAGCGGCGGCGCGTAGGTGCGAAGCCATTGCGACCCCACCTGCTTCTGCAAATCCCTGGCGTAGGGCGTGTTCGGCGTCAGCACAGCCTTGCCGCAGCTCAGCGCGTAAATGATCGACCCCGAATGAAGTATTTTCTCGAACGGCAATACGACTGCGTCGGCGGCCAGGACTGATTCCTGGAGTTCGAAGTCGGAGACGATGCGCAAGTCCAGCGAAATGCGGCTGTCGAGTCGCGCCGCCTGCTCGAGGCGGTGCTCGATGTCATCTGAATACGGTACGCCGGTGACGGTCAGCCGCAAATTTGGATTTCTGGTTTCTTGGAAACAGGACACGAGGTTTTCGACGCCTTTGGAACGCCTGATCGCGCCGAAGAAGGCAAACACGGTGTGCGCCGGATCGTTGCCACGGCCTCGATGTCGATGACAAGGGGGACGCAACTCGCCATGGGCTCGACCACCGGTAGCCTGTGGGTGAGCGAGGACGCGGGCGATGCCTGGCAGCTCGTCAACGCGCATCTGCCGCCGATCTATGCGGGGAGTTTGTATTGAAGGCCGCGGTCATTCCGGGTTCGCTCGCGGCGTTCGCGTCCCGGAATGACGAGTCGCCCGCTTGATCTCCCGCAAAGTCGGGGCGGCGCGCGAATTGTACTAGTATCGGTTCGATTCCCCGCGAGGATGCCGGCAATGCCGCGCGACAAGATCAAGGAGCTGCGCCGCCGCGTCTATCTGGCGCTCGAACAGGGCCCGGTGGGGGCCGGCGCCGGCATGCTCATCGACCGGCTGCTGGTCGTGCTGATCCTCGTCAATCTGGTGGCGGTCGCGCTTGAATCGGTGCCGGATTACCGCGCCCGCTATGAGCTCGTCTTTTCGCTGGTCGAATATGTCTCGCTCGTCGTTTTCACCCTCGAGTATGCCTTGCGGCTGTGGGTCGCCGCCGAGCATGGGCCGCACCGGCATCTTTCGGCGGCGCGGGCGCGCCTGAAATATGCGCTGAGCGCGGCCGGCATCGTCGATCTCGCGGCGGTGCTGCCGTTCTGGTTCGCCTTCGTGCTGCCGGCCGACCTGCGCTTCATTCTCGTCTTCCGCATCGTGCGCTTCTTCAAGATCGCGCGCTATTCGCCGGCGATGCGCTCGCTGCTCGATGTGCTCTATGCGCGAGCGGCGCGCGCTGTTCGGCTGCCTGGTCATCGCCATGGGCGCGGCGCTGGTCGCAGCCGCGCTGATGCATCTCGCCGAAGGCCGCGTGCAGCCGGACAAGCTCGGCACCATCCCCGAGGCGCTGTGGTGGGCAGTGGTCACCATCGGCACCATCGGCTACGGCGACGTGGTGCCGGTCACCGTGCTCGGCAAGATCATCGCCACCGGCACCATCTTTTTCGGACTGATCATGATCGCGCTGCCGGTCGGCATCATCGCCACCGCCTTCGGCGAGCAGATCCACCGCCGCGATTTCATCGTCACCTGGGGCATGATCGCGCGGGTGCCGCTGTTTTCCGAGCTCGACGCCGGCGAAATCGCCGACATCATGCAGCTATTGCGCGCACAGCTTGCGGAGCCGGGGCAGGTGATCGTGCGCGCAGGCGAGACCGCGCATTCGATGTATTTCATCGCCGCCGGCGAGGTCGAGGTGGCGCTGAAGAAGGAGAAGCTGCGGCTCGGCGTCGGGCAATTCTTCGGCGAGGTGGCGGTGCTGCGCCGCGTGCGCCGCTCGGCGACGGCGACCGCGCTCACGCGCACCAGCCTGCTGGTGCTTTCGGCGCAGGACCTGCACGCGCTGATGGATCGCGACTCGCGCATCGCCGCGCGCATCAAGGACGTGGTGGAAAAGCGCGTCGGCCGCGAACCGGTGACGCCCAAGGGCGACATTGTGAAGGAAGAGGTGGGGTAACTTTCTTATCCCTCCCCTTTCAGGGGAGGGATTACGCCGCCATCGCCTTTTTCAAATTCTCGTCCACCTTGTCGAGGAAGCCGGTGGTGGAGAGCCACTTCTGGTCGGGCCCGATCAGCAGCGCCAGATCCTTGGTCATGAAGCCCGCTTCCACCGTATCGACGCAGACCTTCTCCAGCGTCGTGGAAAACTTCGCCAGCGCCGGATTGTTGTCGAGCTTGGCGCGATGCGCGAGGCCGCGCGTCCAGGCGAAGATCGAGGCGATCGAATTGGTCGAGGTCTCTTTGCCCTTTTGATGCTCGCGGTAATGCCGCGTCACCGTGCCGTGGGCGGCTTCCGCTTCTACCGTCTTGCCGTCCGGCGTGGTCAGCACCGAGGTCATCAGCCCGAGCGAGCCGAAGCCTTGCGCCACGATGTCCGACTGCACGTCGCCGTCGTAGTTCTTGCAGGCCCAGACATAGCCGCCCGACCATTTCAGCGCGGCGGCGACCATGTCGTCGATCAGCCGGTGCTCGTAGGTGATCTTCTTTGCGGCGAACTTGTCCTTGAATTCCTCGTCGAACACCTTCTGGAACAGCTCCATGAAGCGGCCGTCGTATTGCTTGAGGATGGTGTTCTTGGTGGAGAGATAGAGCGGATAGCCGCGGTCGAGCGCGTAATTCATCGAGGCGCGGGCGAAATCGCGGATCGAGTTGTCGAGATTGTACATCGCCATGGTGACGCCGGAGCCCGGCGCCTTGAACACTTCGCGCTCGATCACCTTGCCGTCGCTGCCGGTGAACTTGAGCGTGATGATGCCGGCGGTGGGGAACTTGAAATCGGTGGCGCGGTACTGGTCGCCATAGGCGTGGCGGCCGATGATGATCGGCTTGGTCCAGCCGGGCACCAGCCGCGGCACGTTCTTGCAGATGATCGGCTCGCGGAAGATCGTGCCGCCGAGGATGTTGCGGATGGTGCCGTTGGGCGAGCGCCACATTTCCTTGAGCTTGAATTCCTTCACCCGGCCTTCGTCGGGGGTGATGGTGGCGCATTTCACCGCGACGCCGACCTTCTTGGTCATTTCGGCGGAGTCGATGGTGATCTGGTCGTTGGTCTCGTCGCGCTTTTCGACGCTGAGGTCGTAATAGAGAAGGTTGATGTCCAGATAGGGGTGGATCAGCTTGTCGTTGATGAGCTGCCAGATGATGCGGGTCATCTCGTCGCCGTCCATTTCGACGACGGGGTTTGCCACCTTGATCTTCGCCATTGCGGATAAAACCTTTTAAAACGCGCACGGACGCTGCGGAATATGGACCGGCGCGCGTGCCTATAGCACCCCGCTACGGGGCGGCGGAAGCGGCGATTTCGCCCGTTCTTTCCCGGCGCCCGCAGGGCAGCTATACCGCCGCAGCGGAGGAGCAAACATGCCGGGTGCCGGCACCGACAAGACCAAACGCTGGATCGAGCAGCCGGCGCCGATCGTCGTTCTGGTCGAGCCGCAGATGGGCGAGAATATCGGAGCGGCGGCGCGCGCCATGGCCAATTTCGGCCTCGGCCGCGCTGCGGCTGGTTGCGCCGGTGCAAGGCTGGCCGAACGAGAAGGCGCGCGTCATGGCGGCAGGCGCCGACCGCGTGCTCGACGGCGCGCAGGTTTATGACACGCTTGCAAGATGCGATCGGCGATTGCAGCTTCGTGCTGGCGGCGACCGCGCGCAATCACGACCAGGCCAAGCCCGTCATCGGCGCCGACGCGGCGGCGGCGCAAGCGGCCCCGCGCGTCGCCGCCGGCGAAAATGTGGCCATCGTTTTCGGCCGCGAGCGCAACGGCCTGGAAAACCACGAAGTGGCGCTCGCCGACGCCATCGTCACGCTGCCGGTCAATCCGGCCTTCGCCTCGCTTAATCTGGCGCAGGCGGTGGTGATCGTCGGCTACGAATGGTTCAAATTGCAGAGCGGCGGCGAAGCTGCCCTTCGACATGCCGCGCCGTTCGCCGCCGGCGGCCAAGCAGCAGCTCGACGCCTTCTTTGCCGATCTCGAACGCGAGCTGGAAAAGGTCGAATTCTTCCGCCCCGAGGAAAAGCGCGGCACCATGAGCGTCAACCTGCGCAACATCTTTCAGCGCATGGTGCCGTCGCAGCAGGACGTGCGCACCCTGCATGGCGTGGTCACGGCGATTGCGCAGGGACGCAAAGGCCCGGCGCGCGGCGGCGTACTCGATGCGGCCGGCGCGCGAGAGGTTGCGCGAGCTCATCGCCGAGCACGATGCCTCGCGGGCGCCATCCGAGCGCACGCCGCTGCGCGGTCTGCCGCGGCTATTGCGCAGAAACCCGACCGAAGCCGAGCGCACGCTTGTGGCAGGCGCTGGTGAACGACCGGCGCTTTGCCGGATTGGGCTTCAAGCGGCAGGTGCCGATTGGCGCGCACATGGCGGATTTTGTCTCGTTCCCGCGCCGAACCGTGATTGACCTCGTGCCGGCGGGAGAGGCTGCGGCATCGGCCAAGGCGCGCGCCGAACGTCGGCAATGGCTCGCCGCGCATGATTACAAGGTCATCGAGGTGAGGGGAGAGGACGTCGAGCGCGACGTGGGACAAGTGCTCGATAGGCTCGCCGGCGTCAGCCCTTTAGCGCCTTCACGTGCGCGCCGATGCCCTCGCGCAAAAAGCCGAGGTCGTTGCCGACCGCGAGGTAGCCGAAGCCGCGCTTGGCCATCGCCGCCGCGCGCTCGCCGGTCGCGCAATAAAGTCCGGCGACCTTGCCGGCCTTCTTCGCCGCGGCGACGACCTTGTCGAGCTGGGCCTCGACCTCCTTGGAATGCGGATCGAGCACGGCGCCGTCGCTCATGGTGATCGAAAGGTCGGAGGGGCCGACGAACAATACGTCGATGCCTTTCACCGCGGCGATCGCATCGACGTTCGCGAAGCGCCTCGCGCGTCTCGATCATGGCGATGGTGACGGTCATGTCGTTGGCGTCGCGCAAATAGGATTTCATGTCGGGGAAGCCGCCGAGCATGATGGCGCGGGCCGGCCCCCAGCTGCGGTCGCCGACCGGCGGAAACTTCGCGACGGACACGAATTGTTTGGCGTCTTCGACGGTGTTGATCAGCGGCGCGACGACGCCCTCGGCCCCCATGTCGAGCGCGCGGCTCACCATCGGCCAATCGTGATAAGGCGTGCGCACGATCGGCGCCACACCGACGCCGGCGATGGTGCCGATGCCAGTGACGGCCGCGGCGAAATCCCACATGCCGTGCTGCATGTCGATCGCCACCGCGGAAAAGCCCGAACGCGCCAGCACCTCGACGATGATGGGGGCGGGCAGCGAGGACCAGCCGGAGTAGACGGTTTCGCCGGCGCGCAGGCGCCGGGCCAGCGTGAAGGCCATGTCAGCCGCTCGCCTTGATCTGCTCGATCGCCTTGGCCAGCAGGTCGGCCATCACGCTGCGGATGTCCTGATCGGGCATGGCGACCTTCTTGCCGTCGAAATCCTTGCGGATTTTACGAAAGATATCGTGGCCGCCGGCTTCCTCGAAATCCGCCATCACCACGGTCTTGGCGTAGGCGTCGGCGTCGGCGCCGGAAAGGCCCATCTTTTCCGCCGCCCACAGGCCGAGCAGCTTGTTGCGCCGCGCATTCGCCTTGAACAGAAGCTCCTCGTCATGCGCGAACTTCTTTTCGTAGCCTTCCTCGCGCTTGTCGAACGTGGTCATGTGCCGCCCTCACTCGGTAACGAGGCTGAATTGCGCGCCTTGCATATCGCCGGAACAGCGTCAAGGCAACCTGAGCCTCGTATTCTACGACTAAAATGCGAAGTGGAAAACGCGGGGGAGACGCGATTGTGCTGCCCTGACCGTTGGGCTAGGTTGACTCGGTGTCCGGACGCTTTAACTCAACCGAAGCGAAGTTCGGTCCCGCCGCCGCGGATCTCGACAAGTTCTAAAACAGGAGCCACGGCAACCCCATGGACTTTCACAAACCACGGTACACTCCTATGAGCCGCCGTCGCCGCATCTATGAAGGCAAGGCGAAGGTCCTCTATGAAGGCCCCGAGCCTGGAACGCTGATCCAGCATTTCAAGGATGACGCGACTGCCTTTAATGCCAAAAAGCATGAGGTGATCGAGGGCAAGGGCGTCCTCAATAACCGGATCTCCGAATACGTGTTCCAGCACCTCAACGATATCGGGGTGCCGACCCATTTCATCCGCCGGCTCAACATGCGCGAGCAGTTGATCCGCGAGGTGGAAATCATCCCGCTCGAGGTCGTGGTGCGCAATGTTGCCGCCGGTTCCCTGGCGGTGCGCCTCGGCATCGAGGAAGGCACCCAGCTGCCGCGCTCGATCATCGAGTTCTATTATAAAAACGACGCGCTCAACGACCCGATGGTGTCGGAAGAGCACATTACCGCCTTCGGCTGGGCGAGCCCGCAGGAAATCGACGACATCATGGCTCTTGCCATTCGCGTCAACGACTTCCTCTCCGGGCTGTTCCTCGGCGTCGGCATCCGCCTGGTCGATTTCAAGATGGAAACCGGCCGGCTGTGGGAAAACGATGTCATGCGCATCGTCGTCGCCGACGAAATTTCGCCCGATAGCTGCCGGCTGTGGGACATCAAGTCGAACGAGAAGCTCGACAAGGACCGCTTTCGCCGCGATCTGGGCGGGCTCGTGGAGGCTTATACCGAGGTCGCCAAGCGCCTCGGCATCATGAACGAGGGCGAGCCGCCGCGCGGCGCCGGCCCAGTGCTGGTGAAAGGCTAGGCAGCAGCCCCTTTTCGGCCGATTTGCCCGTAAATTACCGAAAGCCCGAACTTGTGCCGGGCTTCGGCGTCTCTAGTTTAGGCGTGGATGGCCCGAATGAACCGAGACGGGCCGGCGACTCATGCGATAAGCCCACAGCGATGAAAGCCCGCGTCACCGTTACCCTGAAAACCGGCATTCTTGACCCGCAAGGCAAAGCGATCGAGGGCGCGCTGCGCTCGCTCGGCGTCGAAGGCGTCACCAATGTGCGCCAGGGCAAGGTATTCGACATCGAAATCGAGGGCGGCGACCGCGGCAAGGCGGAAGCGCTGCTCAAGCAGGCTGCCGACAAACTGCTGGCCAATACGGTGATCGAGAATTACCGCGTCGAGGTCATCGGATGATGCGCGCGACATGGTCACGCGCCGCCGCCACCGCAATCCTGTGCGTTCTCCTGTGCGCGCCGCGCGCCGCTGTGGCGCAAACCGAGACAGGAAAGGACAAGGCGCCGCCCAAGACCGTGACCGTCAAGGTCACCACGCGCGCGCCCGACCCGGACAAATGGCGTGTGGCGAATTCTACGGACAGAACGCGGCGTCTTTACACTTGCAAGCCGCTCGCCTGTTCGTCGCCGGCGACCGTATTGTTCATATTCCAGAAAGGCTCAATGACGCCGCCGAGCCCCGAAGCGTTGGAAAAATTCGCCACAGTCGACCTGCCGAAAAGCATTCGCGCGGCCACCGCGGCGCAGGCCGTCATGACCAATCAGGCGGAACACATCGAAACGCTATTCTCTAAGCCGATCACGCTGAAGAATTATCCGTCCGCGCTCAACGAGACGAAAATTGCGCGCGGCCTCGCGTCGGTTTACGTCGAGATCGCCATCATCTTTGCCTGCCCGATCATCATCCGTGTCGAATTGAAGTCACCGAGTCGCGACCTGGCGAAAAATTCGCTGCAAGGGTTCATCCAGGAAATGCAGATCGCCGAAACCGAGGGTCTGCCGCCGGGCATGCCGGTGCCTTCAAAGCCGCGCCCGCCCAAGACCGAAAGCCTGTGACGCAGAGCCTATGAAATATCGGCAACGCCCATGAAAGCCGCCGTCCTCGTTTTTCCCGGCATCAATCGCGAGCGCGACATGGCGCGCACGCTGCGCCTCATTTCCGGAGCTGAGCCGGCGATGGTGTGGCACACCGAAACGGCGCTGCCGGCGGGCACCGACCTGGTGGTGATCCCGGGTGGATTTTCCTACGGCGATTACCTGCGCTGTGGCGCGATCGCGGCGCGCTCGCCGATCATGGAGGCGGTGCGCGCGCATGCGGCAAAGGGCGCGCTTACGCTCGGCGTCTGCAACGGCTTCCAGATCCTGTGCGAGGCGGGGCTCTTGCCAGGCGTGCTGATGCGCAACGCGCGGCTTCGCTTCATCTGCCGCGACGTTTATCTGCGCGTGGAGCATTCCGATTCGCCGTTCACGCGCGGCTACAACGCCGGGCAGGTAATCCGCGTGCCGACCGCGCATGGCGAGGGCAATTACATCGCCGACGCCGAAACCATCGACCGGCTGGAAAAAGAGGGCCGCGTGCTGTTCCGCTATTCATCGCCCGAGGGCAAGCTCGACGAAGACTTTAACGTCAACGGTGCGACCAACGCCATCGCCGGCATCGTCAATGGGCGCGGCAACGTGCTGGGCATGATGCCGCATCCGGAAAACCACGTTGAGGCTTCGATCGGCGCGACCGACGGGCGCGGGCTGTTCGCCGGGCTGGTCGAGGCATTGGGCAAGGCGGCATGAGCGACGTGGGCGCGCTGCGCGACGAACCCAAGATCACGCCAGAGCTCGTTTCCGAGCACGGGCTGAAACCCGACGAGTACAAGCGCGTGCTCGAACTCATCGGCCGCACGCCGACGCTGACCGAGCTCGGCATTTTCTCGGCGATGTGGAACGAGCACTGCTCGTACAAGTCCTCCAAGGTGCACTTGCGCACGCTGCCGACTAAGGGCCCGCACGTCATCCAGGGTCCCGGTGAAAACGCCGGCGTCATCGACATCGGCGATGGCCTCGCCTGCGTGTTCAAGATGGAGAGCCACAACCACCCGAGCTATATCGAGCCCTATCAGGGCGCGGCGACCGGCGTCGGCGGCATCCTGCGCGACGTGTTCACCATGGGCGCGCGGCCGATTGCCTGCCTCAATGCCTTGAGCTTCGGCGCCCCGGGCAATCCGAAAACCCGGCATCTGGTTTCCGGCGTGGTCGCCGGCATCGGCGGCTACGGCAATTCATTTCGGCGTGCCGACGGTCGGCGGTTCGGTGCGTTTCCATTCGCGCTATGACGGCAATTGCCTGGTCAACGCCATGGCGGTCGGCCTTGCGCGCAAGGACGGCATCTTCTACGCGGCTGCCTCCGGCGTCGGCATGCCCATCGTCTATTTGGGCTCCAAGACTGGCCGTGACGGCATTCACGGTGCATCCATGGCTTCGGCGGAATTCGGCGCGGACGCCGAGGAAAAGCGCCCGACCGTGCAGGTCGGCGATCCGTTCGCGGAAAAGCTGCTGCTGGAAGCCTGTCTCGAAATCATGGCCAAGGGCTGCGTCATCGCCATCCAGGACATGGGCGCGGCGGGCTTGACCTGCTCGGCGGTGGAGATGGGCGCCAAGGGCGATCTCGGCGTCACGCTCGATCTCGACAAGGTGCCGTGCCGTGAAGAGGGCATGAGCGCCTATGAGATGATGCTGTCGGAGAGCCAGGAGCGCATGCTCATGGTGCTCAAGCCGGAAAAGGAAAAAGAGGCCGAGGCCATCTTCCGCAAATGGGGGCTCGACTTCGCCGTGGTCGGCGAGACGACGCCGGACAAGCGCTTCATCGTCCGCCACGGCGGCGACGTGATGGCCGACCTGCCGATCAAGGAACTGGGCGACAAGGCGCCGGAATACAAGCGGCCGTTTGTCAGCGCGGAAAAGCCCGAGGTGCTCGAGGCCGGCGAGATGAAGCCGCCGATGGGCATCGCCGACTCCTTGGAGAAGCTGCTCGGCTCGCCGGATCTCTGCTCTAGGCGCTGGGTGTGGGAGCAATACGACTACATCATCCTCGGCAACACCGTGCAGTGGCCCGGCGGCGACGCCGCCGTGGTGCGCGTCGAGGACGGGCCCAAGGGCCTGGCGCTGACAACGGACGTGACGCCGCGCTATTGCGAGGCCGATCCGTTCGAGGGCGGCAAGCAGGCGGTCGCCGAATGCTGGCGCAATCTCACGGCGGTGGGGGCGAAGCCGCTCGCCGTCACCGACAATTTCAATTTCGGCAATCCGGAACGGCCGGAGATCATGGGACAGTTCGTCGGCTGTGTGCGCGGCATCGCCGACGCCTGCAAGGCGCTTGAATTTCCCGTCGTCTCCGGCAATGTTTCGCTCTACAACGAGACCAACGGCCGCGCCATTTTGCCGACGCCGTCGATCGGCGGCGTCGGTCTTCTCGACGACTTCACCCAATCGGCCTCGCTCGCGTTCAAGCGTGCAGGCGAAACCATCCTGCTGGTCGGCGAAACCACCGGCTGGATCGGTCAGTCGATCTGCTTGCGCGAAATTTGCCGGCGCGAAGAGGGCGCACCGCCGCCGGTCGACCTGATCGAGGAAAAGGAAAACGGCGATTTCGTCCGCGCCCTGATCCTCGACGGCACGGCGACCGCGGCGCATGACTTGTCCGACGGCGGGCTGCTTGTGGCCGTTGCCGAGATGGCGATGGCCTCGGGCATCGGCGCCGCGCTCGATGCCGCGCCGAAAGACCTTCCCGGTTTCGCCCATTGGTTCGGCGAGGATCAGGCGCGCTATCTGCTCACCGTGCCTGCGGGGAAGGCCGAGGCGGTGCTTGCCCGCGCGCGCATGGCCTCCATTCCGGTGTGGAGCATTGGGACAACCGGCGGCGACGCATTGACGATCCCCGGCGAGCGCCCCATGCTGGTCAAAGTTCTGCGCGAGCGTTTCGAGGGCTGGCTGCCGGCCTACATGGCCGGGGAGCTGCCGGACGCGTGAGTGCACGCCGCCATGGCGATGGATGCAAACGAAATCAAGCGGCTGATCCAGGCGCGCCTGCCCGACGCTCAGGTGAGCATCCGCGACCTCGCCGGCGATGGCGACCATTACGCCGCGACGGTGATTTCCGCCTCCTTCAAGGGCAAATCGCGGGTACAGCAGCACCAGCTGGTCTATGAGGCGCTAAAGGGCCAGATGGGCGGCGTGCTGCATGCTCTGGCGCTGCAGACCAGCACGCCGGAGGCCTAAAATCGGCATTAACCGGCTGTCCCCACGCCCCTTGGGTGGACGCCATAATCTGCGCTACATATATCGCTAGGTATCCGGTTCGCCGCGCCGTTCATGGTGAGCATCGCCATCACAACAGGACGTAACGCCAATGGGCATCGAGCAATTCATCGACAACGAAGTCAAGAGCAACGACGTGGTGCTGTTCATGAAGGGCACGCCGCAGTTTCCGATGTGCGGATTTTCCGGGCAGGTGGTGCAAATCCTCGACCACCTCGGCGTCGCCTATAAGGGCCTCAACGTGCTGGATTCCGCCGACTTGCGCGACGGCATCAAGGCCTATTCCAACTGGCCGACCATCCCGCAGCTTTACGTCAAGGGCGAGTTCGTCGGCGGCTGCGACATCGTCCGTGAGATGTTCCAGGCTGGCGAACTGCAGCAGACGCTCAAGGAGAAGGGCGTTGTGGTCAAGCAGACCGCCTGAGCCACCGCGCATCGGACAAATAAAAACCCCTGCCGCGCGGCAGGGGTTTTTTGATTCCGGTATGTGGCGCGGATCAACGCGAATAATACTCGACCACCAGATGCGGCTCCATCTGCACCGCGTAAGGCACGTCGGTGAGTAGCGGAATGCGCGTCAGCTTGGCTGTGAGTTTCGAGCCGTCGACATCGATGTAGTCGGGCACGTCGCGCTCGGCCAGGGCCTGCGCTTCGACGACCAGCGCCATCTGCTTTGAAGAACTCCTTGACCTCGACCACGTCGCCGACTTTGACGCGGAAGCTCGAGATGTTGACGCGCTTGCCGTTGACCTTGATGTGCCCGTGGTTGATGAACTGGCGCGCGGCAAAGACGGTGGGCACGAACTTGGCGCGGAAGATGAGGGCGTCGAGGCGGCGTTCGAGCAGGCCGATCATGTGGGCGCCCGAGTCGCCCTTGAGGCGGCGCGCCTCGGTGTAGATGCCGCGGAACTGTTTTTCGGAAATATTGCCGTAATAGCCGCGCAGCTTCTGCTTGGCTTTGAGCTGCACGCCGTAGTCGGAGAGTTTGCTCTTGCGGCGCTGGCCGTGCTGGCCGGGACCGTATTCGCGGCGGTTGACGGGGCTTTTCGGGCGGCCCCAGACGTTTTCGCCCATGCGGCGGTCGAGCTTGTACTTGGCATTATGGCGCTTGGTCATCGCGTCCTCTCAGTTGACGAAAGTGGGGGTGAGGAACCGCGCCCATCCTCTGTCCCGGGTCTCCCCGGAACCGACAGGCAAAACCTCAGAAAGCGCAAGGTCTTGCCGCGGGTCGCGAAACGCCTGGCAAGGCCAAAACCCGCCGGGCGCGCCGTATGTAGGAGGCTCCGCGTTGAGTGTCAAATGGCCGTCTGGCCGGCGGTTACAGGGGCAAATCCGTAGCCGGCAAGCGCCGAGGCGACAGCGGGCGCTGGCGTCTTGCCGGATGTGAAGATCATGCGCGGCGCGGCAGGCGATGCCGCTGCGGTTTTGGGGCCGAGCAATTCGGTGACGCGGCGGGCAATGGCCGGCGCCGGGTCGATCCACCCAACCGGCCAGGGCGCGAGCGCGCGGAAGCGCTCAGCAAGCAGTGGGTAATGCGTGCAGGCGAGCACCACGCTGTCGGTGCGGCGGCCGTCTCGATCGACAAAGCAGCTGGCGATCTCGGCGGTGATCGCCGCATCGGCGGCAGGATTGCCGGCGAGTTCCGCCTCTGCAAGCGCGGCGAGTTTTGATGAGCCGACGAGATCGACCTCGCAGCCTTGGGCGAATTCGCGGATCAGCGCGCGGGTGTATTCGCGGGACACGGTTGCCTGCGTGCCGAGCACGGCGACGCGCCTTGAAACGGATTGCGCGCAGGCCGGCTTGATCGCCGGCACGGTGCCGACGAAGGGCACCGGGTACTGCGCGCGTAGTGGCTTGAGGGCAAGCGTTGAGGCGGTGTTGCAGGCGACCACAATCAAATCCGGCCGATGTTCAACTCTGGCCTTGCCGATGACGTGGAGGATACGCCTGATCAACGCCTGCTCCGGCACGTCGCCGTAAGGGAACGCCGCATCATCGGCGAGATAAATGTAATTCGCGTCCGGCCGCGCGGCGGCGATCTCGCGGTAAACGGTGAGGCCGCCAAGGCCGGAATTGAAGACGACGATCGTGGGCACCGGCATGACCGCAAAACTAGCCAAACACCCGTTTAAAGATCGTATCGACGTGCTTGAAGTGATAACCGAAGTCGAAATTGGCCTCGAGTTCCTTGTCGCTCAGCGCCTTGCGCACGTCCTTGTCGGCCTTGAGTAACCCAAGGAAATCCTTGCTCTCGCCGCTCCATACCTTCATGGCGTTGCGCTGGACGAGGCGGTAGGCGTCCTCTCGCGGCACGCCCTTCTGCGTCAGCGCGATCATCACCCGCTGCGAGTGAATAAGCCCGCCGAGCCGGTCGAGATTCTTCTTCATGTTCTCCGGATAGACGATGAGCTTGTCGACGATGCCGGCCATGCGCGCGAGCGCGAAGTCAAGCGTCACCGTGGCGTCGGGCCCGATCATGCGCTCGACGCTGGAATGCGAGATGTCGCGCTCGTGCCAGAGCACGACGTTCTCCATCGCCGGCAGCGCATAGGCGCGCACCATGCGCGCGAGCCCGGTGACGTTTTCCGACAGCACCGGATTGCGCTTGTGCGGCATGGCGGACGAGCCCTTCTGACCCGCGGAGAAGAACTCCTCCGCCTCCAGCACTTCGGTGCGCTGGAGGTGACGGATTTCGGTCGCCAGACGTTCCAGAGACGAAGCGACGACGCCGAGCGTGACAAAATACATGGCGTGGCGGTCGCGCGGGATGATCTGCGTGGACACCGGCTCAGGCGTCAGGCCCATGGCCTTGGCGACATGGGCTTCGATGCGCGGATCGATCTGCGCGAAGGTGCCGACGGCGCCGGAAATGGCGCAGGTGGCGACGCCGTCGCGCGCGGCGATGAGGCGTTCCTTGGCGCGCGAAAACTCGGCATGGGCCACCGCCAGCTTCAGCCCGAACGTGGTCGGCTCGGCATGGATGCCGTGCGAGCGGCCGATGGTCGGCGTCATCTTGTATTCGAAGGCGCGGCGCTTGAGCGCGGCGAGCAGCACATCCACGTCGGCGATGAGGATATTGGCCGCGCGCACCAGCTGCACGTTGAGGCAGGTGTCGAGCACGTCGGACGAGGTCATGCCGGAATGGACGAAGCGCGCCTCGGGTCCGACGATCTCGGCAAGATGGGTGAGGAAGGCGATGACGTCGTGCTTGACCTCGGCTTCGATGGCGTCGATGCGGACGACGTCGAATTTTGCCGCGTTGCCCTTGTCCCAGATTTTCTTCGCCGCGTCCTTGGGGATGATGCCGAGTTCGGCCATGGCGCTTGCGGCGTAAGCCTCGATCTCGAACCAAATGCGGAATTTCGTTTCCGGCGACCAGATCGCGGTCATCTCCGGGCGTGAATATCGTGGGATCACGCCGCTTCCCCGCGCGCCATGGCCGCGGCCTGGCGTATTGCCGCGATGTTGGCCTTGTAATTCCCGCCCTTGAACACGGCGGAGCCGGCGACCAGCACATTGGCGCCGGCATGCACCACTTTGGCGGCGTTGTCGGCGGTGACGCCCCCGTCGACTTCGATGTCGATCGGTCGCGCACCCGCGAGCGTGCGCACCTCGCGCAGCTTGTCGATCGCCGCCGGAATGAAGCTCTGTCCGCCGAAGCCGGGATTGACCGACATGATGAGGATGAGATCGACCAAGTCGATGACGTGTTCGATGCTTGAAACCGGCGTCGCCGGGTTCATGGTGACGCCCGCCTTCTTGCCCAGCGCGCGGATCGCCTGCAGCGAGCGGTGCACGTGCGGGCCAGCCTCGACATGCACGGTGATAATGTCGGAGCCGGCCTTGGCGAAGGCCTCGAGGTACGGATCGCAAGGGGCGATCATCAGATGCACGTCGAGGGTCTTTTTGGTGATGGGGCGGAGCGCCTGCACCACGGCGGGGCCGATGGAGATGTTGGGGACGAAATGCCCGTCCATCACGTCCACATGGATCCAGTCGGCGCCTGCGGCTTCGACCGCGCGCACCTCTTCGCCCAGTCTGGCGAAGTCGGCCGCGAGGATCGACGGCGCGATGATCAGCGGACGCATCGAAGGCCTCCAAACGCCGTTCGCCTAACACGGCGGGGGCAAACGGGCAACGCCGCGCGCCAAACCGTACACCGTTTCCGTCAGCGGGTGCTGGCGAAGCGCCTGGCCAACGGCTTGAGCACCAGCGGGAAGAGATAGATCGGAAACTGCACCAGTCCGAAATAAAACCAGGCGGTGTCCGGCAATACCGCCCCCAGCGTCGCCATCACCAGTCCGATGTTGCGGAACGTGGCGAGCATGCCGATCACCGTGCCCGTCCGGGCGCCGGCGCGCAGGAACACCAGCATGCTGACGCCGATCAGGAGGCAGCTCAGAACGACGATGAGCCCGAGGAGAGCCGCCGCGAACAACGGGCCTGCCATCACGTGGCGCGGCACGCTCTCCATCGCCACGATGGCGAATACGAAGACGGCGATCACGTTGAGGCCGTCGATATGATCCTTCTGCCGTTCGATCCAGCGCTGTCCGGCGATCCGCCGAATGGCGAACGCGGTGGCGCCGGAGGCGGCGTAGAAGAAAAACAGCTTGATGCCGAGGTCGATCGGCGAGAACAGGGACGTGCCGAGGAAAAGATAGCTGAAGGCGACGGTGGTCAGCGGCGACAGTGCGCTGCAAATGATCAGCGTTAACAGCGTGAACTCGACATCGAGCGCTATGATTGCCGCGAAGGCAGCCGACGAGGTGATCGGCGCGATGGCGATTTGCAGGATCATGATGGTGTAAAGCGCGGGAAACCCTTCGCGCAGCCCGGAAAGCACATAGACTGACCCAAACAGCAGGGGCACCGCCACCATCGTCCAGAGCGCGGCGGCGATGGCGAGGACCGGCGATTTGACGTGACGGAGAAGGGCGACCGGATCGGTGCGCAGATAGGAAAACAGCAGCAGCACGAACACCGTCTCGCCCAGATAAGGTTTGACGTAGGCGGCGAGCGGCGTCAGCGTCAGGCCGACAAAGATCGAAACTGCAAGCGCCCGCGTGCCTTGCCGGCCGAGCCACGCCAGCGCGGCGGCCAGGGCATTCAAAATTTGCATAGGCGAACGGCCTCCGGCACTGCCGAAAGGTCATAGCGTGCGCCGCCGATCCGTTCCATATAAAGGACGGACACTTTTTGTTGCCGTGTTGCATTGGAGACTGGGGAAATGGCACGCACCGACGCGATGGTCCTTGGCGCCGGTACGGTCGGCACCTCGATCGCGCTGCATTTGGTCAAGCGCGGCATGAGCGTCGCGCTTATCGACCGCGGCGGTGTTGGCGAGGAGACGTCCTACGGCAACGCCGGCATCATTGAGGGCAACACGGTGTTCCCTCCGGCTTTTCCCTCGGATTTTGCGACGCTGCTGCGCGTCGCGCTCAAGCGGGCGACGGAAGCCAATTACCACCTCGCGTTCCTGCCGCAGATCGCGCCCTGGCTGCTCGCCTATCGCGCCGCCACGCGGCCGAACAATCTCGCCGAGCACGCGCGACTGATCCGCCCGCTTTACGCGAGCGCTGTTCCCGAGCATGAGGCGCTGCTCGCCGACTCCGGCGGCTCGCACTACCTGCGCAAGAACGGCTGGCTCAAAGTCTATCGCAGCGAGAAGAGCTATCAGGCGATGGCGCGCGAGCTCGACATGGCGGCGACGCTTGGCCTGCCGCTGCAACGGCTCACGCCCGACGCGGCGCTGGCGCTGGAGCCGTCGCTCAAGCCGGTGTTTTCGCATGCGACGTTCTGGCCGCAGGCGGCGAGCGTGAGCAGTCCGCTCGGCGTGACCCAGGCTTACGCCAGGCACTTCGCCGCGCTCGGCGGCGTCATGCTCAAAGGTAATGCGCGCTCGCTGCATCGCTCCGGCGAGCGCTGGCGGGTGGAGACCGACGAAGGCCCGCTCGACTCTGGCGAGGCGATCGTGGCGCTCGGCCCCTGGGCGCGCGACCTGCTCGATCCCATGGGGCTCAAGCTGCCGCTCGCCGTCAAGCGCGGCTATCACCGGCATTTCCGCGCCCAGGGCAATGCGGGGCTGACGCGGCCGGTGCTCGACGGCAGCGTCGGCTATGTCATCACGCCGATGGAGCAGGGCATCCGCATGACCACCGGCGTCGAATTCGCGGCGCGCGACGCTCCGCCCACGCCAGTGCAATTCGACCGCATTATGCCCAAGGCGTGCGAATTGTTTCCGCTCGGTGAGCGCGCCGACGACAAGACCTGGCTCGGCCGCCGCCCGGTCTTTCCGGATTCACGGCCGGTGATCGGCCGCGCGCCGGGCAAGCCTGGGCTGTGGTTGGCGATTGGCCATGCCCATTGGGGGCTGACGCTTGGGCCTTCGACCGGGCATCTGCTCGCCGACATGATCACCGGCGGCGTCCCCTTCGTCGATCCGGCCCCATACCGGGCGGAGCGGTTTCTCTAGCCGAACTTGTCGTTCCAGCCCGGCAGCGCGTTGGCGAAAGGCAGCGCGGTCGCCTCGTAGACGCCGCGGGCAATCGCGCGCGCCAGCACGTTAGCCGCGAGCATGCCGAGCGCGCTCAACGAGAACACCGGATCGGATAGGTTCTTCGCCCCCATGGCGACGGTGAACACCACGTCGCCGTCGAGCGGGGTGTGCACCGGATAGATCGCGCGCGAAAGCCCCGTCTGCGCCATCACGGCGAGCCGGTTGGCCTGCGCCTTGGAGAGCCTGGCGTCGGTCGCCACGACCGCGAGCGTCGTGTTCTCGCCCGACGCGCCCTTGCTGCGGAATTTCATATCGTCCGCCGACAATGACGCCGGCCAGCCGCGGCCGCCGAATTCCTTGTTCTGCTCGAACGGCGCCGCCCAGAAATGGGGGCCATCGCCGACCGTAACGCTGCCCGCCGCATTGACGGCAACGAGGGCGCCGACGGTGAGCCCGTCGCGTGTCATGGCCGAGGCCGACCCGATGCCGCCCTTGAAATTAACGGTGGTGGCGCCAAGCCCGGCGCCGGCGCTGCCGAGCGCAAAGTCGTGGCTCGCGGCTTTTGCCGCGTCATGGCCCAGTTCGCGATAGGGCGGATAGCGGCCCCAGTCCTTGTTGCCGCCGTTCAACAGGTCGAACAGGATCGCGCCCGGCACGATCGGCACACGCGCCTCACGCACGACAAAGCCGCGGCCCTGCTCGCGCAACCAGGCCTGGACGCCGGAGGCGGCATCGAGCCCGAAGGCGGAGCCGCCGGCGAGCACGATGGCGTCGATACCTTCGACCGTCTGTGCCGGATCGAGCAGCGCGGTCTCGCGTGTGCCCGGCCCGCCGCCGCGCACGTCGACGCTGCCCACCACCGCCTTGTCGAAAACGACCGCGGTGACGCCGGAGCAGAGCCGGGCGTCGCCGGCATGGCCGACCCGCACGCCGGGGACGTCGGTGATCAAATTGCGCAAAGCCGTCATCGCATCAATCGCTTATCACATCCGCGCCATCGCGGTCAGGGGCACCTTGCCAATGCCACACTTCCCATCGCATTTAGGGGCCCATGCATAGCGACGTCACCATCCTCGCCGCCCTGATCGCCGGCCTGGTCAGCTTCCTCTCCCCCTGCGTTCTGCCGCTGGTGCCGCCGTATCTCGTCTATATGGCCGGCACCTCGTTGGAGCGGTTCGCCGACCGGGAGACGGAGCCGCGGGTCCGTCGCGAGACGGTCATCGCCGCGCTGCTGTTCGTCGCCGGCTTCTCCACTGTGTTCGTGGCGCTCGGCGCCAGCGCCAGCGTGATCGGTTCGCTGATCCGCGCCTATTCGGAGCCGCTCTCGATCATCGCCGGGGTCATCATCATCATCATGGGGCTGCATTTTCTTGGGCTGACGCCGATTGCCTTTCTCATGCGGGAAAAGCGGCTCGAGGTGGCCAAGCCCGTCGGCCTTTGGGGCGCCTATGTGATCGGCTTGGCGTTTGCCTTCGGCTGGACGCCGTGCATCGGCCCGATCCTCGCCGCCATACTCGCGGTCGCCGCGTCCGAGCAGACGGTGGCCAAGGGCGCGTTGCTGCTCGCGGTCTATTCGCTGGGCCTCGGCATTCCCTTTATCGTCGCCGCCTTCGCCATCGAACCGTTCGCGGCGTTTCTTTCGCGCTTCAAGACTTACCTGCACCGCGTCGAGCAGGCGATGGGCGCGCTCCTGGTGCTCACCGGCATCGCCTTTATCACCGGCAGTATCAATCAGGTGAGCGTGTGGCTGCTGGAAGTGTTTCCCAGCCTGGGCAAGATCGGCTGACACAAAAAGAAAACGCCCGCCCCGGTGAAGGGGCGGGCGCTGTCGAGAAGCGTCGATCCTAGTTGGTCGCGCCCGGAGGCATTTCGACGTAAGTGATCTTGCCGGTGGCGTCCTTCTTCCAGATGTACATCGTGTAGTCGAGACGGGTGATGTCACCCTTTTTGTTGTAGGACAGGTCGCCGATCACGGTCTTGAACTTCATGCCGGAGTGCATCTTCTCCGCGACCTTCTTCGGGTCGAGAGACTTGGCGGCCTTCGCCGCTTCTGCCATCACCTGCACCGCTGCATAAGCGTAGAGCGTGTAGGCTTCCGGCTCGAACTTGGCGGCGCGGAACTTCGCCACGACAGCCTTCGCATTCGGATTATTGCGCGGATCCGGCGGGAAGGTCATCAGCGTGCCTTCGACACCGGGGCCGCCGATCGAAGCGAATTCGTCGGTGGTGATGCCGTCGGCGCCCATCATGACCGTCTTGACGCCCTGGTCGCGCATCTGCCGCACGATCAGGCCGCCTTCGGTGTGCAGGCCGCCCCAGTAAACGAGGTCGGCGCCGGACTGCTTGATCTTCGACACCAGCGCGGAGAAGTCCTTCTCGCCGATGTTGATTCCTTCGTAGAGCACGGGCTTCATCCCGCCTTTGGCCATCGCCTTGACGGTCTCGTCGGCAACGCCTTTGCCGTAGGTCGTCTTGTCGTGCACTACGGCGATCTTCTTGCCCTTGAAGTGCTTGAGAATGTAGGCACCGGCAACTGCGCCTTGCTGATCGTCGCGGCCGCAGGTGCGGAACACATCCCACATGCCGCGCTCAGTGATTTGCGGATTGGTGGCGGACGGCGTCACCATAAGGATGCCGTTCTCCTTGTAGACTTCGGACGCCGGCATGGTGACGCCGGAGTTGAAGTGACCGACCACGAACTTGACGCCGTCGCCGACGAACTTGTTGGCGACGGACACGCCCTGCTTGGGATCGGAGACATCGTCGCCGAAGCTCAGGGTGATCTTCTGGCCATCCATGCCGCCGGCCGCGTTGATGTCGTCAACGGCTTGCTGCGCTCCGTTCTTGAGCTGCGCGCCGAAGGCGGCGTTCGGTCCGGTGATCGGTCCGGCGACGCCCATTTTGACTTGCGCCGAGGCGGTTCCCGCGAGGGCGAGTGCAGCGCCCAGTGCGAGAGTGAGTGTGGTGATTTTCTTCATGCGTCTTCCCCTTCAACTGTTACAGGCAGGTTCGATTTTTTGGTGCAGGTAGTTTCTGGAGTTATCGGGATGCTATGTCACGGCGGCTTTCGGCGCCAGCGCATCGCTCCGGCAGGCTCGTTGATCCAGCGATACTGATTGAGCATCTGCGCCTTGCGGGCGGCCCGGTAGCCGGCAAATCCAGCCAGCATGCAGACCGCGCTGTCCACCAGATAGTAATGTAGCGACAAGAGCGTACCGCCGAACAGAGAGAAATGGAAGAAGCGAACCGCGCCGCCGAGGATCAGCATATAGGCCATAATCTGCCACCACGGCCGCCAGGTCTGGGCGATGGCCCGGCCGGATAGCGCCGCCGCCCCGCCGCCGAGGATCACGGTCACCAGCACGAATACGCCGAGGCCGTCCTGATAGAGCAATCCGTGTGTCAGGGGTGCGGTGTCCTCCATCATGGTGTTGCCTGCTGGCGCCCTCCCTCCAGGTAGGCGGATTTGATCTCCGGCCGGTCAAGAAGTTCCTTGCCGCTGCCGGACAGCGTGATCAGCCCGTTGACCATGACGTAGCCGCGGTGTGCCAGCTTGAGCGCATGAAAGGCATTCTGTTCGACCAGAAACACGGTCAGTTTGTCTTGCGCATTGAGCATGCGGATGGCGTCGAAGATCTGCCGCACGATCAGCGGGGCCAAGCCGAGCGATGGCTCGTCGAGCAGCAACAGCCGCGGCCGGCTCATCAGCGCCCGAGCGATCGCCAGCATCTGCTGTTCGCCGCCCGACAGCGTGCCGCCGCGCTGCGCGAGCCGTTGCTTGAGCCGTGGAAACAGCGTCAGTACGCGTTCGAGGTCGCCGTCGAAGCTGCTGTCGTCAGCGACGGTCGCGCCCATCTGCAGATTTTCCAGCACCGTCATGCGTGAGAAGATGCGGCGGCCCTCCGGAGCTTGCGAGAGTTTCAAGCGGGCGATCTCGTGCGTCGGCATGCGGGTGATATCGCGGCCGTCGAAGGCGATCGCGCCTTCGCGCGCGCGCGGGTTACCGCAGATTGTCATCATCAGCGTGGATTTGCCGGCGCCGTTGGCGCCGATCAGCGTGACGATCTCGCCGTCGTTGACGTGGAGGTCGATGCCCTTGAGCGCCTGTACGCGCCCGTAAAACGCGGTCACGCCGTGCACCGACAGAAGTGCGGCGCTCATAGGCCGACCTCCGCCTCGACTTCGGCCACCTCTTCATCCTCGACGCCGAGATAGGCGGCGATCACCTTTTCGTCGTTGCGCACCGCTTCGGGCGCACCGTCGGCGATCTTGACGCCGTAGTCGAGCACGACGATGTGGTCGGAAATTCCCATCACCACCGACATGTCGTGCTCGATCAGCAAGATCGATGTCTCGTGCTCCTTGCGGATAGAGAGCAGCAGTTCGTTGAGCTCGGCGCTTTCGTGCGGGTTGAGGCCCGCCGCCGGCTCGTCGAGGCAAAGCAGCACCGGCTCGGTGCACATGGCGCGGGCGATTTCCAGCCGCCGCTGCGCGCCATAGGGCAGATCGCCGGCCGGATCGTCGGCGCGCTCGGTGAGGCCGATGCGGTCGAGCCAATACTTGGCCTTGTCGATCGAGGCGCGCTCGGCCGCGGTGTAGGAGGGGACGCCGAAGATACCAAGAAAAGTGAAACCCGAGGCCAGCATCAGCACGTTATGCTGGGCGACCAGCAGGTTTTCCAAAACGGTCATGCCGGAAAACAGACGGATGTTCTGAAACGTTCGGGCGACGCGCGCCTTCTGCGTCACCAGAAAATCGGGCATGCGCTCGAGCAGAAAGAGCGCGTCGCTGCCATAGGCGACGCTGCGCTCGCCGCGGTCGGTGAGTGGTTCGAGTTCGCTCCAGATCGACGGTTCGCCGTGCTTGAGCGCGATGCGTCCTTCGCTCGGCTTGTAGAACCCGGTGATGCAGTTGAACACCGTCGTCTTGCCGGCGCCGTTCGGGCCGATCAACGCGGTGATCTCGCCACCCTTGGCTTCGAAGGACAGGTTGTCGACGGCGACCAGCCCGCCGAAACGCATGGTCAGGTGCTCGACGCGGAGCACGATGTCGGCGGCGGCCGCCATCAGCCGTGCCCTTCCTTGGTCAGCTCGGCGGAGATGCTCTTGCGCTCCTTCAGGAACACCGATGGATCACGGCCCGAGATCAGGCCGCGCGGGCGCCAGATCATGATCAGCACCATGCAGAAGCCGAACAGCAGCATGCGGTACTGCGTCGGGTCGAAGGTGTCGCCGAATATGTGCTTGAGGAAGTCGAGCTGGCGCAACATCTCGGTGCCGCCGACAAAGGCGGTGGCGGCAAGCGCGACGCCGATCTGGCTGCCCATGCCGCCGAGCACGACGATGGAGAGCACGGTCGCCGATTCCAGGAAGGTGAATGACTCCGGCGAGATGAAGCCCTGCCGCGCGGCAAAAAACGAGCCGGCAAAACCGGCAAACATCGCGCCCATGGCGAAGGCGGTGAGCTTGGTGTTGGTGGTGTTGATGCCGAGCGAGCGGCAGGCGATCTCGTCCTCGCGCAGGGCCTCCCAGGCGCGGCCGACCGGCATGCGGCGTAAGCGCACGGTGACGAAGGCGGTGAGGAAAGCGAGCGCCAGGATCACGTAATATAGAAAGATCGTGCGGTGCAGCGGCGAGTATTCCAATCCGAACGTGGCGTCGAAGCCGTAATCCTCGTCGACGAATGGCAGGCCGAAAAAACTCGGCCGCGGAATGCCGCTGATGCCGGCATAGCCGTTGGTGAGGTCGACGAAATTGATGAGGATGAGGCGGATAATTTCGCCGAACGCCAGCGTGACGATGGCGAGGTAGTCGCCGCGCAGCCGCAGCACCGGAAAGCCGAGCAGGATGCCCCAGAACGAGGAAAGGATGCCGGCTAGTGGCAGCAAGAGCCAGAAGGTGAAGCCGAAGGTCTTGGCGAGCAGCGCGTAGGAATAGGCGCCGACGGCGTAGAAGGCGACATAACCGAGGTCGAGCAGGCCGGCGAGGCCGACCACGATGTTCAGTCCCCAGCCGAGCATCACGTAGATCAGAATCTGGATGCCGAAATTGTCGATCCATTTCAGCGCGCCACCGTAGCCGGCCGCAGCGATGGAGATCACCGGATAGACGATGGCAAAACCGATGGCGAAGGGAATGAACCACTTGCCGATAAAAGTGCGCCACGCCGGAGGCGCCGCGGCCGGGCGCATCGCCCGCTGCGCCAGCCACGGCACGATAAACAGCGAAAAGACGAAGCGTCCGACAAATATGACGCCAACCCACGAAAACAGCAGCGGCCAGCGCGTCGACAGCACCAACACATTGTTGATGTCAGTATGTGTAAGAAAGCCGATTAGCGGCAGGAACAGAAAGAATGAAATAGCGCCGATCTTCGACGCATCCTTTAGCGCGCGAACCACATCGACGCGCTCCCCCTGCACGCCCGCCATTCTACACCTTTTCCACGTCCGGCCGGCCGAACAGACCCTGCGGCAGGAAGATCAATGTAATCGCCAGCACGGAAAAGGCGGCGACGTCCTTGTAGTCGATGGAAAAATAGGCCGACCAGAATGTCTCGATCAGGCCGATGAGAATGCCGCCGACTACTGCGCCGGGTAGCGAGCCAATGCCACCGAGCACCGCGGCGGTGAATGCCTTCACGCCCGGCACGAAACCGTCGGCGAAACTCACCACGCCGTAGTACATAAGGTAGAGGGTGCCGGCGACCGCGGCGAGCGCCGCGGCGATGACGAAGGTGAGTGAAATGGTGCGGTCGACATCGACGCCGACCAGCGCCGCCATCTTCTGATCCTGCTCGCAGGCGCGCTGCGCGCGGCCGAGCCGGGTCTTGGCCACCAGATACCAGAAGATCGCCAGCAGCACGGCGGTGACGCCCCAGATCGCCAACTGCTTCATCGACAACGTGACCGCGTAATTGCCGTGGTCCATAAGTGTGAACTCGCCGTGGATCATGGGCGGGATCGCCTTGTTGCGCGGGCCCTGACTTACCTGCACGAAGTTCGACAGGAAAATCGACATGCCGATCGCCGAGATCAGCGGCGCCAGGCGGAACGAGCCGCGTAACGGCCGGTAGGCGACGCGCTCGATCACCCAGTTGATTAGCGAGGTGGACAGCATGGCGACGATCAGCACGATGAACAGCGCGAGTGGCAGCGAGGTAATGCCGAGCCAGCTGGTGAGGACGAGGAAGGCGATCAGCGCGACGAAGACCGAGACCATGAACACATCGCCATGGGCGAAATTGACCATGCCGATGATGCCGAACACCATGGTGTAACCGATGGCGATCAGGCCGTAGATCGAGCCGAGCGTGATGCCATTGATCAACTGTTGGAGAAAAACATCCATGCGTCCGCTATGCGCTCCGCGGTGCCGCCCGGCTACGGTACGAGGATACAGACTTAACAGGGCATAGTGCGTACGGCAACGCCGCAAAACAGGCGGTGTGGCTAAGTCGGCAGCGCGTCCGGCGGGCGCGGCGGACGGTTTTTAGCGGGACTTGGCGGCAGGGAAGGCCGGCCTCGCCTTAGTGCAGGCCGCCGAAAACCCAGATCAGCAGCAGAATGGGGAGCGGAATTCCCAAAAGCCAGAGCAGCAGATAGCGTCCCATCGGAGCCTCCCAGTGTTGCGGTTGGGATAGGCAATGCGCACCGGGCAGCGCGCGTTCCCTCGCATTTGCCTCAATCTCTCGGCGGAATTGGAACTGGAACGAATGCGTGGCCCGCGCATTGTCCTTGTGCGGGGCGGGGTCAGTACGAAGCGGTCAACCCCCGGCCAGCGCAGCAAGTCGCCGGCCAGGGCGGCCAGGGCAGGGCGGCGAGCAAAAACGCTGACGCGAACGCGCGCAGTATATATCGAACCGACTGAAGCCCCGCCAAACCGGCGGGGCTTCTCGTTATGCACCGGTTGTCGCCGGCGCCAGCCGCGCGGCATTGGCCTTGGCTCGCCCACTCGCTTATGCTTGACGCGTCATGGCACACGGCCGCGCTTCCGCTGTTTCATCTTTACGGCGATCCGCCGGACGATAGCGCATTCGATTTCATCCATATCGAGACCATCGCCTCGCGCTCCGCGGTCCACGACTGGACTATTCGCGCGCACCGCCACCGCAATCTTTTCCAGCTGCTGCTGATCGAGCGGGGCGGCGGCGAGATGGGCTTCGAGACCTCGCTCGTTCCATTCTCGGCGCCGGCGGCGATCCTGGTGCCTGCGACCGTCGCACACGGATTTCGTTTCACGCCGCGCGTCACCGACGGTTGGGTGATGAGCTTCACCGAGGACTTGGCCGATGCCATCGGCGAAAATTCCGGCGAAGCGCTGGCGCGGCTGAGGGCTGTGGCGGCTTATCCGCTGCTGCCGCTCGTCAACAGCGCCGAGGCCAGGCGCCTGTCGGCGCTGTGCGTGGAGCTCAACGAAGAGGCTTCGCTCGCGCGCGAAGGCTACCGCATCGCCATGCGCGCGCAGCTCGCGTTGATCGCCATCGAGGTGCTACGATTGGCGGCGAGCCGCAACCGCAGCGGCGCGGTGACGCTCGTGCCCGCCGACGCGCTGGTCGACGAATTGCGCCGGCTGATCGACGCAAATTTCCGCAAGGAACGGCTGATCATCTTTTACGCGAAGACCTTGGCGATGACCGCGGACCGGCTCAATGACCACGTCAAACGCGCAACCGGAGTGACCGCCGGCCACCTGATCCGCCAGCGCGTGTTGACCGAAGCCAAGCGCCAGCTCGTGTTCACCAATCAGCCGATCAACGAAATCGCCTACGATCTCACCTTTTCCGACCCCTCGCACTTCACGCGTTTCTTCCGCAAGCAGACCGGCTCGACGCCGCAGGCGTTTCGCGAGGGACGCGGCGGTTAACCGGCGCGAGTAAATGATCACGCTTAACGGCGCGGCCGGTAAGGTAAAATTTCGGTTTGCTTTGAAATTAGCATTTAAAGCGATTACGCCGTTCTTCTTTGCAGGAGGAACGCATGCGTAAAGGTTCCGGTGTTGTGGCGGCCATGATCATGGCTATCGCGCTTTACTACACGCTGTTCTGGGGGTTTGACGCGTTACGGGTTCTGACTTCGCCCACCTACGGGCTTGAAGATGTGTGGCGTTCGCAATTCGTCTTCGGCGTCGGCCACATGTTCAACCTCAGCCCCATGGGGCTGATCAAGCTGGCGGCGTTCTTCGGCGTGATGAAGCTCGCCACCGCGGCCGTTTTCGCCGTGCATGTCGCCGACCGTTTGCGCGGCATGGTGCGCGGCGAGGCCAATCCGGAAATTCTCGAGGCCGGACTGATCATGGTCGTGCTGGTGAGCATCGCCGCGGTTGCACCGGCGCTGTGGTCGCAGAACGCCGATCTGGTTCGCGACCAGACAATTCAGTTGCTGCTGGCCGGCCTTGCCGCCGCGCTAGCGATCATCGAGCGCACCTATAACGAGCCGATTGAAGCGGCCGAGATGTCGACGGACACGCAAGCCGCTGCGCCGCGCGCCGCGACCTGGTTCACGCCCTGGCGGTAAAAACTTTCCTCATCTGAGCTGATCCCACTTCAGACCGCCGCGAGGCGGTTTTTTTTGCGCGCGTCATGTTGCGATGTAAAATCGATTGCCGCAATTATCGGCGGCGAACAAATTTCGCCGCGCCGATCACGCAGACGTGAGCCTTGCGCCACGCAATCGCGACAAAGGGGCGCTGTCATCCACGAAAGTGGCATTGACCGCGACACTATTGCAAGTCGGCGCCGGCCTGGCCGTGGCGCGTGCTGGTGGAGCAGAATCTCGCGGCGACTTTGGCGCTGGCAAGCCGCCTCTACATCATCAACAACGGCCATATCGCCCACGAGGCAGCAGCGCACGAGATCAAGGCGCAGCCGGAGATTCTTCACCGCCATCTCGGCGTTTAGGCCGAAGCGCCGCAGCCGCGCGCAGACGGTATCCGGCGGCGGCGAGCCAGACCGTGGAATATTCACGCGGCACGCGCGCCGACGTTGCCGCATTTTACTTTCATTTAACGACCGCGCGCCGTCGCTCTGGATTAGATGTGTGGTTGACGCAACCTCTGCCGTGAATCGCCCAGGTTCAATATTGCCCTCGGCCTGCTTCTCGTCGCGCTGACGGTCGCCATGCTTGTCGTGGCGCGGCCGCGTGACGGCGCAAAGCGCGAACGGCGTCACGGCTAAAGCAATGGCGGCATTTGCCGCGCATTCCTCTGCGGGCGCTCGTTATTTCGTCTTGCCCAATTCCGCGATCAACTCCGCCGCTTCCTTGAAGGCGTGGTTGGCGGCCGGCACGCCGCAATAGATCGCCTGCTGCAAAATAATTTCCTTGATGTCATCCTGCGTAAAGCCGCCCTCGACGAGCGCCGCGCGCGCATGCAGGCGGAACTCATCCCACTGGCCAAGCGCGAGCAGGGTGCCAATGACCAATATTCGTCGGGTGCGTTCGTCGTAATGCGGCCGCGTCCACACTTCGCCCCAGGCGGCGCGGGTGATGAAATCTTGGAATTCGGAATTGAAGCCGGTCTTCTTGGCGTTGGCACGGTCGACCCATTCGGTGCCGAGTACCTTGCGGCGCCTGGCCATGCCTTTGTCGTAGCGGTCCTTCTCGTCCATGATCTGCTTTCGCGTTCACAAGAGCGGGTGAAGCCGTGTTTGATCGAGCGCAACGCTGGGAGTTGGCGTGCGCAATTCGCCGAGGAAACCGCCCTTGCCGAAATGATAGGTTTGCAGCAGAAGCCATCCGATCAGCAGCAGGATGAGTCCAACGCCAATTGCCGTCCTCCACAACATTTTCTCGACGGAGACGAGCCGTCCATGAATATTCACGCTCGGTGAGGCGCCGGAGCGCAAACTCGCGCCGCAGCGGGAACAATAGGCGTCGGCCGCGGCGGCTTCCGCGGTGCATGACCAACAGTGCTGGTTCGCTTGGTCTGTCATAATCCTCTCCGGTCAACGCGGTTCGCGGCGCTGGTGCGGTCCTAGCGCAAAAAGTCGAGCACCGCCTCGGTGAAGGCCTTAGGCTGCTCGATATTGGAGATGTGCGCGGCGTCGAGCGCGACGAGTCTCGCGCCCTTGATCTGCCGGGCGATCTCCTCACCGGCGGCTGGCGGTGTCGCCGGGTCCTGCTTGCCGACGATGACCAGCGTCGGCGCGGTGACGCGCGGATTGGAATTGCGGAAATCCATGTCGCGGATCGCCTCGACGCAGGCGATATAGCCGTCCTTGCTGCTGGAAAGAAACATCCTGGTCATGCGCTCGATCGCCTGCGGCGAGCGCTCGCGGAAGCCCTTGGTGAACCAGCGCTCCATGTTCGGGCCGACGAGCTTTTCCAGGCCGTTCTCGTGCACGAACTTGATGCGGTCGGCCCAAGGGCCCTTGTCGGCGTAATAGAAATTGGTATTGGCGAGCACCAGCTTTTCGACGCGGTCGGCGGCGTAGGCGCCGAGCCACTGGCCGTCCATGCCGCCCATCGACAGCCCGCACCAGTTGGTCTTCTTGATCTTGAGCGTGTCGAGAATTGTCACGATATCGCGGCCGAAGCGGTCGAAGCTATAGGGGCCGGGGCTGGCGCCCGACTTGCCATGGCCGCGGCGGTCGGCGCGGATGAGGCGAAAGTGCTTGGCGAATTCGGCGGCCTGATCGTCCCACATGTGCAGGTCGGTGCCGAGCGAATTGCCGAGCATCAGCGCCGGCGCGCCGTCGCGGCCCTCGATCTGGACATTGAGCGGGCAGCCGTCGGCGTCGATCATCGGCATGTCAGTCCTCCCGGAAATGCGTTTTTGCTTGTGGCAACGGATGGTCGAGGGCAACACTTAATGCTCCGCGCGACCCGCTGCAAAGCTCTTTTCAGCGGGGCAGCGAGGGCTTAAGTCGGGGGCCGGGCCGTGGCCGGCCCGTATGTTTCAGGAGTGTGCGATGGCGATGGTGATGACCGGCGACGTGCAGTTGCCCGCGAGCCGGCAGGCCGTGTGGGAAAAGCTCAACGACGCCGAGACGCTAAAGGCCTGCATCCCCGGCTGCGAGGAGCTGGTCAAACTTTCCGATACTGAATTGACGGCCGTCGCCACCACCAAGATCGGCCCGGTCAAGGCCCGCTTCAAAGGCAAGGTGCACCTGACCGATCTCGACCCGCCCAACGGCTACAAGATTTCCGGGGAGGGCGACGGCGGGGTCGCCGGCTTCGCCAAGGGCGGCGCCACCGTCGCTCTCACCGAGAAGGACGGCGGCACGCTGCTTACCTATAACGTCGAGGCGCAGATCGGCGGCAAGCTCGCCCAACTCGGCCAGCGCCTGGTCAACGGCGCGGCGAAGAAGATCGCCGACGACTTCTTCAAGAACTTCGCCGCGGTGTTTGCGCCGACGTCGGCCTGATGCCGGCCGCGCAGCGCATCAGCTTTCGCTGATCGCGCCGGTCGCTAAGCGCAGGGATGACGGTAGCCGTCATAGCCCAGGTAGGTCCGTGACGCCAGATCGTAGGATTTGAACCGCTGCATCGCAGTAAGCAGCATCGGGCGGAGGCGGCCCATAGGCGTAGTCGGGCGGGTAATAATAGCCGGGCCCGTAATAATACGGCTGCTGCGCGGCGAGCGCGCCGCCGATAATCGCGCCGGCGGCAAAACCGGCGAGGGCGCCGCCCCAGCCACCACCACCATGATGCCCGTGCCAACGTGCCTGCGCAGGCGTCGTCGCCACGACGCTGGTGGCTGCAATCGCAAATGCCGCAATGCCGGCCATAATCTTGATACGCATGATATTTCCCTCCTGCTCAATCAACTAACGTAGGAGCAAAGCATTCCCGGCGCGCCGGTTCCGTGAATTCGCCGTAAGGCGAACTGCTTCTCCCTTGACCCGCGCCGCGCCCGGGGTTCAGATGTTGGAGCCGTTCCAGGGCGCATCCGGGGCGAAATCGGCCCCGTTTGCCGCCCGCGACCAAGCCGCCAGGCCTGAACTCTGCAAAAAGAGGCCTTTGGCCCCGCAATTGGGAGGAAGTTCCATGCCCGCCGTATCCATGACCGTGAATGGCAAAGCCGTCAGCGGCAACGTCGAAGCGCGCACGCTTGCTGGTGCAATTCCTGCGGGAAAATCTGCGGCTCACCGGCACGCATGTCGGCTGCGACACCTCGCAATGCGGCGCCTGCGTCGTGCATGTGGACGGCATCGCCGCCAAAGTCCTGCACGCTGCTCGCACTTGCAATGCGAGGGGGCCAAGGTCACCACCATCGAGGGGCTCGCCGAGGCGAACGGGCCGCTGCATCCGATGCAGGAGGCCTTCCGCGAAAACCACGGGCTGCAGTGCGGCTTTTGCACCCCCGGCATGATCATGGCGGCGCTCGATATCGTGCGCCGCAAGGGCAACGATCTCGACGAGCACACCATTCGCGAGCAACTCGACGGCAACATCTGCCGCTGCACCGGCTATCACAATATCGTCAAGGCGATCGCCGCAGGCGCCAAGGCGATGGGCAAGGGAGGCCCGTCGCGGCAGGCCGCGGAATAAGCGTTACGGAATTCGAGCGTCGAAAAAATTCAAGCGTCTTAAAAAATCAAACACGGGAGGAAGACCGCCATGAGTGCGACCGGGATCGGCGCGGCGGTACGCCGCAAGGAAGACTTCCGTTTCATTACGGGCCAGGGACAATACACCGACGACGTGGTGCGGCCGGGCGAGACTCGCGCCGTGTTCGTGCGCTCCCCGCATGCCCGCGCCAAGATCAGGAGCATCGACGTTAGCGCGGCGAAAAAAATGCCGGGCGTGGTCGACGTTCTCACCGGTGCAGACCTCGCCACCGACAAGATCGGCAATCTGATCTGCGGCTGGGCAATCACCTCCAAAGACGGCTCGGCGATGAAGATGGCGCCGCATCCGGCGCTCGCCGCCGGCACCGTCAATCATGTGGGCGACGCGGTCGCCGTGGTAATTGCGGAAACGCAGGCGCTGGCGCGTGACGCGGCCGAAAAGGTTAAGGTCGATTACGAGGTGCTGCCCGCGGTCGCCGATCCCGCCAAGGCCAAATCAGGGCTCGCAGATCCACGAGGTGGCGCCGAAGAATACGATCTACGAATGGTCGCTCGGCGACCAGAAAGCGACGGCGGCGGCCTTTGCCGCGGCCAAGCACGTCACCAAGCTCGACATCGTCAACAATCGGCTGGTGCCAAACGCCGATCGAGCCGCGCGCGGCGCTCGCCGAATACGACGCCGGCACAGACCATCTCACGCTGTGGAATACCTCGCAGAACCCGCACGTCGCGCGGCTGGTAATTTCCGCCTTTGTCGGCATCACGCCCGAGCACAAGCTGCGCGTGATCGCGCCGGACGTGGGCGGCGGCTTCGGCTCGAAGATTTTCATCTATCCGGAAGAGGTCGTTTGTCTCTGGGCGGCGCGTAAAGTTCGCCGGCCGGTGAAGTGGACGGCGGACCGTTCGGAAGCCTTCCTCACCGACGCCATGGTCGCGACCACGTCACGCATGCGGAACTCGCGCTCGATGCCAACGGCAAAATTCTGGCGCTTGCGCGCGCACACGATCGCCAATCTCGGCGCCTATATGTCGACCTTCTCGTCGTCGGTGCCGACCTATCTCTACGGCACGCTGCTGTCGGGCCAGTACGATATCCCGGCGATCTACTGCGAGGTGGACGCGGTCTACACCAACACCGTCCCGGTTGACGCGCTGCGTGGCGCCGGGCGCCCGGAGGCGACCTTCGTCGTCGAACGGCTGGTTGAAGTCGCGGCGCGCCAGATGCAGATCGAGCCGACGGAATTGCGCAAGCGCAATTTCGTCAAGTCATTTCCGCACCAGACGCCGGTGATCATGGCCTATGACGCGGGCGACTATAACGCCTCGCTGAAGAAGGCGCTGGAGCTTGCCGACGTGAAGGGCTTCAACAAGCGCAAGCGCGAACTGCGCGCGCAACGGCAAGCTGCGTGGGCATCGGCTTCTCGACTTATATCGAAGCCTGCGGCATCGCGCCGTCAAAGGCGGTCGGCTCGCTCGGCGCCGGCGTCGGTCTTTGGGAGATGCGCCGAAGTCCGCGTCAACCCGACCGGCTCGGTCGAAGTCCTCACCGGCTGCCACGCGCACGGGCAGGGGCACGAGACGACATTCGCGCAGCTGGTATCGGAACGCCTCGGCATTCCGTTCGAGAACGTCTCCATCGTGCATGGCGATACCGACAAGGTGCAGTTCGGCATGGGCACCTATGGCTCGCGCTCCGGCGCGGTCGGCATGTCGGCGATCGTGAAAGCGCTCGACAAGGTCGAGGCCAAGGCGAAGAAAGTCGCCGCCTTCATGCTGGAAGCCGCCGAAGGCGACATCGAGTTCAAGGACGGCAAGTTCACCGTCGCCGGCACCGACAAGGCTGCCGCCTGGGGCGATGTCGCGCTCAACGCCTATATCGCGCACAAATTCACCGGCGGCGAGCTGGAGCCGGGCCTGAAGGAAACCTCGTTCTACGACCCGACCAATTTCACCTTCCCGGCCGGCTGCCACATCTGCGAAGTGGAAGTGGACATCGAGACCGGCAAGACCGAAATCGTCAATTGGACCGCGGTCGACGACTTCGGCACCGTGATCAATCCGATGATCGTCGAGGGCCAGGTGCACGGCGGCGTCGCGCACGGCATTGGCCAGGCGCTGCTCGAAGGCGCCGTCTACGACAAGGAGGGCCAGCTCGTCACCGGCTCGCTGATGGATTACGCGATGCCGCACGCGCACGATCTGCCGTCGTTTTCGGTCGGCCTCACCGAGACCAAGTCGCCGTCGAATCCGCTCGGCATCAAAGGTTGCGGCGAGGCCGGGGCGATTGCCGCGCCGGCGGCGGTGATCAACGCCATCACCGATGCGATCGGCAGCGAGAAAATATCTATGCCGGCGACCGCCAACGCGGTCTGGACGGCGATGCAACAGGCCCCGGCGGCGCGCCAGGCGGCGGGATAACGGAGAGCACCAATGTATAATTTCGCGTATCACCGGCCCACCACCGTCCGCCAGGCGGCCGGGTTGTTGTCGAAAATTCCCGACGGAAAAATCCTCGCCGGCGGTCACTCGCTGATTCCTGTGATGAAGCAGCGGCTGGCGAGCCCGACGGCGCTGATCGACCTGTCGCTGGTCGAGGGCCTCGCCGGCGTCGAGCAGAAGGGCCGTTCGGTCGTCATTGGCGCCATGACGCGGCACGCGGATGCGGCCAATTCGCCGGTGCTGCAACAGGCCATCCCCGGCCTCGCCATGGTGCCGAATTCGATCGGCGATCCGCAAGTGCGCAACCGCGGCACCATCGGCGGCTCGATCGCCAACAACGATCCCAACGCCGACTATCCGGCGGCCTGCCTTGGCCTTGGCGCCACTATCATCACCAACAAGCGCCGCATCGCAGCGGACGATTTCTTCACCGGCATGTTCTCGACCGCGCTGGAGACCGACGAGATCATCACCAAGGTGCAGTTCCCGATCCCGCGCAAGGCGGCCTACGAGAAGTTCAAGCACCCGGCCTCGGGCTTTGCCCTAGTCGGCGTGTTCGTGAGTAAGCGCGGCTCAGACATCCGCGTGGCGGTGACCGGCGCCGGCTCGAACGGCGTCTTCCGCGTAAAGTCGTTCGAGGAGGCGCTGAAGAAGCGCTTCGCGGCGAAATCGCTCGAAGGCTTGACCATTCCGGCCAACGGCATGAACGCGGACATCCACGCTAGTCCCGAATACCGCGCGCATCTGGTGGCGGTGCTGGCGCGCCGCGCGGTGGCGAAAGCGACGGCCTGATCCGGAGGAGCGTCCTTCAATGCGGCCGGCGGCGATTCATCGAGTTGCCGCCGCATTTGTGAGTTTGGCGTTACTCTTTTCGGCCTTCCCCTCATTGGCCGAGACGGTCAACGTCGAAAGCCGCTTTCACGGCAAATCATTGAATATTCCGGCACAGCTTCTGCTTCCGGAGAAACGCGCCGGCGGAAAAATTCCGGCGATGATTATCATGCACGGCTCGGGCGGCGTGCGCGAGCGTGAGCGAATTCTATGCGCGGGAATTCAATGCGCTTGGCGTTGCCGCAGTCATCATCGACAGCTTTTCGCCTCGCGGGGTCAGGTCGACGGTGCGGGACCAATCTCCTGTCAGCTCTTATGACATGGTCGTTGACGCAATCAGCACACTGAAGGCTTTCGCGCGGCACCCGGCGATCGACGCGAGTCGCATCGGGATGATCGGCTTCTCCAAGGGCGGCACGGTGGTGGTCAAGTCCGCATTGCGCCGCTACGTCGAGCCGCTCGCCGGCGAAGACGCGAGATTTGCGCTGTTGATCGCGATGTATCCGTGGTACGGCGACTTGCCGCTCGATTTCCATGCGGCAAGCGGCGCGCCGCTGCACATGCTGCTCGGGGAGCAGGACCATTATGCCGGCACCGAAAGCTGCAAGGAGTTTGGCGAGAAATTCAGGGCGGCTGGCGGCAACGTGACGCTGAAAGTGTTCTCAGGCGCGCAGCATGATTGGGATGTGCCCGGGTTTGCGCATTGGAGCGACGCGGCCGGGCAGAACAGCAGCAAATGCGTCTATGACGAAGTATCGCCGGGCACCTGGGTTGAGCGCGGCAGCAAGATCACCGTCGCGGAAAACAACCGGCCGACGGCAAATGGCAAAAAGGCTCTCGCCCACTGCATGACACTGGGTGTGTCAGGTGGCTACAGCGCGCAGGTCCGCGCGCAGTCGATGCAGGACATACGCGGCTTCGTGCGCGAGGCCTTCAGGCAGCTGTGACGCTAGCGCTCCAGCTCCGCCAGCAGATCGTGCAGGTCGAGCGGATTGGTGAACATCTTCAGCGAGCCGTCCGGCTTCTGCGGCCACTGGTTCTTCGGCCGGTCCCAATAGAGTTCGACGCCGTTGTCGTCGGGGTCGCGCAGATAAAGCGCCTCGGAGACGCCGTGGTCGGATGCTCCTTCAAGCGGGATCTTGGCGGCAATCAGGCGGCTCAACGCGTCGGCGAGCAGCTTGCGCGTCGGGTAGAGGATGGCGGTGTGATAGAGGCCGGTGGTGCCGGGCGCGGGCGGCGAGCCGCCCAGGCTCTCCCAGGTGTTGAGCCCGATATGATGGTGGTAGCCGCCGGCGGAGATGAAGGCCGCGCCGGGCCGGCTTGTGGTCAGTTCGAAACCCAGCACCCCGCAGTAGAAATCGAGCGCGCGCTGCAAATCGGCGACTTTGAGATGCACGTGGCCGATGCGCACGCCTTTGTCGATTGTCGGCAGGCGCAAAGCCGTGTTTTCAAGTGTTTCAGAGCGGGACATGGGAGGTATCCTTGCTGTGACCTTGGGCTGGTGGCAGGTCGCTTAGCTGTTTAAATGTAGTCCTGCGCCCCGACCGGTTAAAGTGTCACCGAGGGTACTTGAGAATGGCCGTGAAACCGCTCCCCGACAGCATCGAGGCGACGCTCGCGTTGCTCGCCAAAGCCGATTACATCGCCGACCGCTCGCTGGCGACGGTGCTCTATCTGGCGCTGAAAATGGGTCGGCCGCTGTTCGTCGAGGGCGAGGCGGGCGTCGGCAAGACTGAGATCGCCAAGGTGCTCAGCAAGACGCTGGGGCGCAAGCTGATCCGCCTGCAATGCTATGAGGGGCTCGACGTCTCCGCCGCAGTCTATGAATGGAATTACGGCGCGCAGATGATCGCCATTCGCCTCGCCGAAGCGGAAGGCGAGGGCGACCGCGATCGCATCGAGCACGACGTGTTCTCCGAGCGCTTCCTCATCAAGCGGCCGCTGCTGCAGGCTCTGGAGCCGGACGCGGACGGGCCGCCGGTGCTGTTGATCGACGAGATCGACCGCACCGACGAGGCCTTCGAGGCGTTCCTGCTCGAAGTGCTGGCCGACTTCCAGGTGACAGTGCCGGAGCTCGGCACAGTAAAGGCCGCGCATCCGCCGATCGTTCTGGTGACGTCGAACCGCACGCGGGAGGTGCATGACGCTTTGAAGCGCCGCTGTCTCTATCACTGGGTCGGCTATCCCAACGCCGAGCGCGAGCTGAAGATTTTGCGCGCCAAGGTGCCGGGCATCGCCAGGAAACTCTCCGAGCAGGTGGTCGCCTTCGTGCAGGCGCTGCGCAAGGAGGATCTGTTCAAGCAGCCCGGCGTCGCCGAGACGCTCGATTGGGCCGGCGCCTTGACCGAGCTCGACGTGGTTGCGCTCGATCCAGCGACGGTGTCGGACACGCTCGGCGCGCTTTTGAAATACCAGGACGACATCGCCCGGCTCGACGGCGCCAAGGTCAAGGCGCTGCTCGACGAGGTGAAGTCGGAGCTACGGGCGGCGGAGTAGTTATTTTGAAAGTGTGCAACAGACTCCGCTCATTCCCGCGCAAGCGGGAATCCAGTGCTTGTGGCCCCTGGGCCCCCGCTTTCGCGGGGACGAACGGAAAAGGTGGGCAATGACGCAGGCACAAGGCCGCCTGGCCGAAAACATTCTCTATTTCGCGCGGGCGCTGCGCGCGGCCGGCATTCCGGTGGGCTCAGGCAGCGTGCTCGACGCGCTCGAAGCGGTGAACGTCGCCCATGTCGGCGACCGCGAGGATTTCTACTGGACGCTGCACGCCGTGTTCGTGAAGCGGCACGAGCATTCGATTTTGTTTGATCAAGCCTTCCGCATTTTCTTCCGCAAGCGCGGCTATATCGAGAAACTGATCGCCTCGATGCTGTCGGAAATCCAGGCGGGCGAGCCCAAAGCGCCGCCGCCCGGCGCGCAGCGCGTGCAGGAGGCGCTTGTTGTCCGGCCTCAACGCGCGCGACGAGGAGAAGCAGGAGGTCGAACTTCGACGCGCGACTCACCGTCTCCGACCAAGAGGTGCTGCAGAAGAAGGACTTCGCGCAGATGACGGCTGCCGAGGTCGCCGCCGCCAAACAGGCGATTGCGCGCCTGGCGCTTCCGTTCGATCTGGTGCGTACGCGCAGGATGGCGGCGAGCCGGCGCGGCCATCTCATCGACATCCGCCGTACGCTGCGCGCCAGCATGAAGGCGGGCGGGGCACTGATCGATCTGAAATATCTCGGTCGCCGCCAGAAGGAGCCGCCGATCGTGGCGCTGCTCGATATTTCCGGCTCCATGAGCCAATACACGCGGCTGTTCCTGCATTTCCTGCACGCCATCGCCGAGCGGGAAAAGCGCGTCACCACCTTCCTGTTCGGGACGCGGCTGACCAACGTCACCCGCGCGATTCGGCAGCGCGACCCGGACGAAGCGCTTGCCGCGTGCAGCGCCAACGTCGCCGACTGGTCGGGCGGAACTCGCATCGCCTCCTCGCTGCGCGCCTTCAACAAGCAGTGGGCGCGCCGCGTGCTCGGCCAAGGCGCCGTGGTGCTGCTGATCACCGACGGGCTCGAGCGCGACGCCGAGGACGACATGCTCGGCTTCGAAATCGACCGGCTGCACCGCTCCTGCCGGCGGCTGATCTGGCTCAATCCGCTGCTGCGCTTCGAGGGCTTCGAGGCGCGCGCCAAGGGCGTGAAAACCATGCTGCCGCATGTTGACGAATTGCGGCCGATCCACAATCTAGAGTTCGATGGCCGAGCTGGTGCGGTCGCTGTCCGGCCAAGCCGCCAAGGACACCGACCCGAAGCTGTGGCTGAAGAAAGTAGCCTGAAGGAGACGCGACATGCTCTCACGCGACGAAGACATTCTTAAAGCCGCCGAAGACTGGCGGAAAGACGGGCGCGGCGTGGCGCTGGCGACGGTAGTGGAGACCTGGGGCTCGGCGCCGCGGCCGGTCGGCTCGAATCTCGTGATCGACAACGAGGGCAATTTCCTCGGCAGCGTGTCCGGCGGTTGCGTCGAGGGCGCGGTGGTGACCGAAGCCATGGATGTGATCGACAGCGGCAAGCCGAAAATGCTGGAATTCGGCGTCGCCGATGAGACGGCGTGGAATGTCGGCCTGTCCTGCGGCGGCACTATCCGGGTTTATGTGGAGAGAATAGAATAGTCATTCCGGGGCGCGCCGAAGGCGCGAACCGGGAATCGCATAAACACAGACAGCGAGTATGGATTCCGGATAGCCTCGCTTCGCTCGGCTTCCGGAATGACCGGGAAAACGCATGGACCTCAAAATTCTTGACGCCTTGAATGCCGAACGCGCCGCGCGGCGCGCGGTGGTCGTCGTCACCGACGTGGCGAGCGGCGCGCAGCGGCTAGTCAAGGCCACCGATGCAGCCAAAGACCCGCTCGCCGAGGTGATCGAAAAGCACATGCGCATGGGCAAGAGCGGAATGGAGGAGACGGCGCAAGGCCGTGTCTTCCTCACCGTGCATGTGCCGTCGCCGCAATTGGTCATCACCGGCGCGGTGCACATCAGCCAGACGCTGGCGCCGATCGGGCAAATGCTCGGATATGACGTCACCATCGTCGATCCGCGCACGGCGTTTTCCTCGATCGAACGGTTTCCCGACGTGAAGGTCATCGCCGAATGGCCGGACGTGGCGCTGCCGCCGCTCAACGTCGATCACTACACGGCCTTTGTCGCGCTCACGCATGACCCCAAGATCGACGATCCGGCGCTGCTGCACGCACTTTAGCGGGATTGTTTCTATATCGGCGCGCTCGGCTCGCGGAAGACGCATGCCAAGCGTCTCGACCGGCTGAAGCAGGCCGGCGTCAGCGATGGCGACCTCAAGCGCATCCACGCGCCCATCGGCCTGGCCATCGGCGCGGTATCGCCGGCCGGAGATCGCGGTCGCTATCATGGGCGAAATCACCGCCACGCTGCGGCTGAAGGCGGAGAAGGCTGCGGAGGCGGCATGAAATTCGGGCCCGTCGCACCGGCGGAAGCGCTCGGCGGCACGGCGGTGCACTCGATCCGCCAGGGCGATCTGGTGCTGAAGAAGGGCACGCTGATCGGGCCGGCCGAGGTCGCGGCGCTGAAAGCAGCGGGCGTGAAAGAAATCGTCGTGGCGCGGCTTGAGCCGGGCGATGTGTCCGAGGACCAGGCCGCCGCCGATATCGCCGCCGCCGTCGCCGGCGAGGGCGTGCGCGCCGACAAGGCCTTCACCGGCCGCTGCAATCTGTTCGCGGAAGCGGCCGGCGTTCTAGTTATCGACAAGGACGCGGTCGACCGCTTGAACCGCATCGACGAGGCGGTGACGCTGGCGACGCTTGCCGCGTTCAAGCCGGTGGTCGCCGGCGAGATGATCGCCACGGTGAAGATCATTCCCTTTGCGGTTGCCGGCCAGCGCGCGCGATGTAGCGGTGGCTGAAGCGAAAAAGGCAAAACCCATCATTCGCGTCGCGCCCTACAAGGTGCGCAAGCTCGGCATTGTCTCGACGCTTCTGCCGGGTCTCGCCCCCAAGGTTGTCGACAAGACGCTGAAGATCACCGAAGTGCGCATCGCGCCAACCGGCGCTTCGATCATTGCCGAGCGGCGCGTGCCGCACGACACTCGATCGCTCTCGCGCGCCATCGACGAGCTACTCAAAGCTGGTGCCGAACTGGTGATCGTATTCGGCGCCTCGGCCATCGCCGACCGCCGCGACGTGATCCCGGCGGCGATCGAAGCGGTCGGCGGCGAAATCGAGCATTTCGGCATGCCGGTCGATCCCGGCAACCTGATGCTGATCGGCAAGGCCCGTGGCGCTTCCGTCATCGGCGCGCCCGGCTGCGCGCGTTCGCCGAAGGAAAATGGGTTTGATTGGATCCTCATGCGGCTGCTTGCCGGCTTGCCGGTGTCGCGTGCGGACATTACCGGGCTGGGTGTCGGCGGGCTGCTGATGGAAATCGTCACCAGGCCGCAACCGCGCAGCGAACCGCAGCCGGAGAAGGGCCGCCGCATCGCCGCGGTGCTGCTCGCCGCCGGCCGCTCGACGCGCATGGGCGCGGTCAACAAGATGATCGCCGAAATCGGCGGCAAGCCGCTGGTGCGCATTGCCGCCGAGCAGGCCCTCGCTTCGCGCGCGCAGCCCGTGATCGTCGTGACCGGGCATCAGCGTGAGCGGATCGAAGCGGCGCTTGCGGGGCTTCCCGTCCGCTTCGTGCATAATCCCGATTACGCCGACGGCCTCGGCACCTCGCTGAAAGCCGGCATCGCCGCCGTGCCCGAGAGTGCCGACGGCGCCATCGTCTGCCTTGGCGACATGCCGCAAGTGGACGCTGCGCTGATCGACCGGCTGATCGCGGCCTTCGATCCGGAGCGCGGCGCGCTTATCGTAGTGCCAAGCATCGAGGGACGGCGCGGCAATCCGGTGGTCTGGTCGCGGCGCTTCTTCCACGACTTGATGCAAATTCAGGGCGACATCGGCGCCCGCCACCTGATCGGCACCTATGCCGAAGCGGTCGCCGAAGTGCCGGTCGCGGGCGAAGCGGCGCTGACCGACGTGGACACGCCCTGAGTCGTTTTCCGCGGTCAAGGCGGAAATCGAACGCGCCTGAGATTCGAATCATTGAACGATTCCGCGACTCGGCCCCTAGGTGCCCTCGAGCATATTGGGGAAGGGTGATGACGGACAGCTTCACGCCGGTCATGCGCGCGTTGGTCGCCGCCACGTTGCTGCTGGCGACGCTGACGCTGATGCTGGTGACCATGAATGCCGCGCGGGCGGCCGGCGCCTTGGCGATCGGGCTCCTGCGGGGCCTTCGGCGAAGCCTTCGATTTCGCCAGCATCGACGCGGCGCGCCAGAGTGCGCTGGCGAAGTGCCAGGCCGAGGGCTGCCGGGTGGTGACGACGGTCCGCCATGGCTGCACGGCCTTCGCCGTCGATTTCGCCAGCCCTTGCCGCGCGCGCGGCTGGGGCCAGGGGCCGCGGCTCGGCCACAGCCAGAACGCGGCGCTGAAATCCTGCTACGCCGACGGCGGCAAGGATTGCGTCATTCGAACATTCTTCTGCGACGCCAAAGGCTGATTTCGCCCGCGCGAAACCGATCCCATTGATTTAGCGGCACTATATTCGGCTTGTCGGCGGCCTCGCGTTGCCCTATAAAATGACTGACCAGTCAGTCAGTGATGCAGGCAATGCACCCACGCCACGCTGTTTCACTCAAGCAGTCCAAGCCGCGCAAACCCGCCGTCAGGCAGAGGTCGCGCAGCCGCGACCGCCGCGAGGCGATTCTTGCCGCCGCGCTCGAGGAATTCTCCAGCCGCGGCTTTGCCGCCACGCGGCTAGACGACGTGGCCCTGCGAGCGGGCGTCGCCAAGGGCACCATCTATCTCTACTTCCGTGACAAGGAGAGCCTGTTCCAGGAACTGCTGCGCGCCATGCTGACGCCGCTCATCGGCACCATCGAGGCGATGGGCGAGGCCGATATTCCGATCGGCATGCTCGCCGACCGCATCGTCGATCTGTTCGTGCGCGAAGTGTTCGAGACGCGGCGCAAGGACGTGATCCGCCTGATGATCGCGGAAGGCGGCCGCTTCCCCAAGCTCGCCGAATTCTATTACCGCGAGGTGCTCTCCCGCATCATCGCCGCCATGCGCAAGCTGTTGGCCCGCGCCGCCGCGCGCGGCGAGGCGCCAGCGGCGCTGGTTGATTTCCCGCAACTCATCGCCGCGCCCGGTTTGGTAGCCATCGTCTGGAGCGGGCTGTTTGGCCGTTTCGAGCCGCTCGATGTGCGCGCGATGATGCGGGCGCATGTCGATATCCTGTTTGGCCCGAGGAAGGCGGCATGAGAATGAAGCTTGTGAGCGTCGCTGGCCTGCTGCTCGCAGGGCTTATGCTGGCCGGCTGCGCCAGGCACAACGACCGCGAGCTGCAAGGTTGGGTCGAGGCCGATCTGATTTTCGTCAGCCCCGACGAGCAGGGGCGGGTGGAAACCGAGCGGGTGCGCGAAGGCGACCGCGTGACAAAGGGCGAATTGCTGTTCACCGTCGACAACGACCTGCAGGAGGCCGACCTGGCGGTGAAGAAAACCGCCGTGCTCAATGCCCAACAGAACTACGACCGCGCCAAGGAATTGCTGAAAACCTCGGCCGGCACGCAGAAAAATTTCGAGGATGCCGAAGTCGGCGCTGCGCCAGGCCAAGGCCAATCTGGACGCCTCGAAAACGCACCTGACGCGGCGCGACGTTTTCAGCCCCGTCGAGGGCAGCGTGCAGCAGATCTATTACCGGCCGGGAGAAACCGTGCCGGCGATGCGGCCGGTGGTGGCGCTGTTGCCGCCGGGCAATCTCAAGCTTCGTTTCTTCGCGCCGGAGGCGCTGCTGCCGCAGATCAAATACGGCGAGACGGTTGCGGTCAGCTGCGACGGCTGCGACAAGGTCCTGACGGCGAAAGTGACCTTCATCTCGCGCAGCGCCGAGTTCACTCCGCCGGTGATCTACAGCCTGGAGGAACGCGCCAAGCTCGTGTTCCTCATCGAGGCCAAGCCCGAGCATCCGGAGAAATTCCGCGTCGGCCAGCCGGTGACGGTAACGCTGCCGCAAGGGCCGCCACAGTGACCGGGCAAAACGTGGCGCCCAATCCGGAGCAGGACATCGTCATCGATGTGCACGGCCTGACCAAGAAGTTCGACGGGCGCGTGGTCGTGAGCGACCTGTCCATGCAGGTCAAGCGCGGTACCATCTACGGCTTCCTCGGTCCCAACGGCTCCGGCAAGACAACAACCATCCGCATGCTGTGCGGCCTGCTCACGCCCGATGAGGGCACCGGGACCTGCCTCGGCTACGACATCCGCACCGAGACCGACAAGATCAAGCTGCAGATCGGTTATATGACGCAGCGCTTCAGCCTCTACCAGGATCTCTCGGTACGCGAGAACCTGGAATTTATCGCTCGCATCTACGGCATCGAGAAGCCGGCCGCTGCCGCGCGCGCCGCGATCGAGCGCTTGGGCCTTACCGGCCGCGAGGAGCAGATCGCCGGCGAACTCTCAGGCGGCTGGAAGCAGCGGCTTGCTCTCGGCGCCTGCACGCTGGCGAGCCCGCAACTGCTGCTGCTTGATGAACCGACCGCCGGCGTCGATCCCAAGGCGCGGCGCGAATTCTGGAACGAAATTCACGCGCTCGCCGCCAACGGGCTGACCGTGCTGGTCACCACACACTACATGGATGAGGCCGAGCGCTGTAACGAGATCGCCTATATCTCCTACGGCAAATTACTGGTGCACGGCACCGTCGAGGAGGTGATCGCCGCCTCGCACTTGACCACCTATGTCGTTAGCGCCGAGCACGGCGAAGGGTTGAGCAAGCTATCGGATGAGATCACCGGCAAACCGGGCATCGACATGGTGGCGCAGTTCGGCACCAACCTGCATGTCTCCGGGCGCGAAGCAGGCGCGCTCGATGCCGCGATCGCGCCTTATCTCAAGCGCAAGGACCTCACCTGGAAGCCGGCCGAGCCGTCGCTGGAAGACGTGTTCATCGACCTGATGAGCAAGTCTAAGGACAATTTCCAGTGACGCACATGCTTCCCACGTGCCGGCGCGCCGCATCAGCGGTACCGGCTTCTTGCGCAAGACCTCGGCGGTGCTGGTGAAGGAATTCATCCAGCTCAAGCGCGACCGCGTGTCCTTTGCCATGATCATCATGATCCCGCTCATCCAGCTCATGCTGTTCGGCTACGCCATCAACACCAATCCGCGCCATTTGCCGACTGCTGTGCTGTTGCAGGAGCAAAGCGACCTCGGCCGCTCGATTCTCGCCGCGATTCAGAATACCAAATATTTCGCGGTCACCCAACTGCCGCACAGCGAAGCCGAAGTCGATGAACTGCTGGCCTCGGGGAAGGTGCTGTTCGCCGTGGAAATTCCGGCGAATTTCGAGCGCGCCGTCCGCCGCGGCGACGATCCGGCCATGCTGGTGATCGCCGACGCGACCGACCCGGTCGCCGCCGGCTCGGCGCTTGGCGCGCTCAATCTGTTGGTGCAGACGGCGCTCGTCCACGACCGCGCCATTCCGGCGGGCGCCGCCCCGCCGTTCGAAATCCGCACGCATGCGCGCTACAACCCTGCTGGCGCAACCCAGCTCAACATCGTACCTGGCCTCGTCGGCACCATTCTCACCATGACCATGCTGATCTTCACTGCGCTTTCGGTGACGCGCGAGATCGAACGCGGCACCATGGAAAACCTCTGCTGTCGATGCCGATCACGCCGGTCGAGATCATGCTCGGCAAGATCATCCCCTACGTCTTCGTCGGCTTCGTGCAGGCCGCCATCATCATCGGCATCGGCGTACTCTTGTTTGGCGTGCCGGTGGTCGGCAGCCTGCTGTTGCTGGCGGCGTTGTCGACGCTGTTCATCACTACCAATCTTTCGGTCGGCTATACCTTCTCGACGGTGGCGCAGAATCAGTTGCAGGCAATGCAGATGTCGATGATGTATTTTCTGCCCAACATTCTGCTCTCCGGCTTTCTGTTTCCCTTCGCCGGCATGCCGGTCTGGGCGCAATATATCGGCGAGGCATTGCCGCTCACTCATTTTCTGCGCATCGTTCGCTCGATCATGCTCAAGGGATCGGACATCACGGCCTTGCGCTACGACTGCCGCGGCCCTGCTCGTGCTGACGTTGATCGCCATGACCATCGCGGTGACGCGATTCCGCAGGACGCTTGACTAGCACCGCGTCAACACGCCGAAGCGGACATAGAGGCTGGTGCGATGGTCGCTATCGTCCGACCAGCCTGCCGCCGCCGACCATTCGGCGTCTTCGGTCTTGAAGCCGGTGAGATGCGCGCTCAAGCACATCTGCCGGTAGCCGTCGCTGGCGAACATCTGCGGCTTCCGGTCCCGAGATAAAATCGGTCGAATGCGCGCCAGCCATCGGCGATGCGCGCCGAATAGTTGGTGATGATGGTCGAGATCGAGCCGTCGGCGGCGAGCATTGTCGCCGGTGTCGGCAACCTTGACCTCCAGACGGTCGCGCTTGAAGTGCCAACCCCGCAGCACCTGTGCCACGAGTTCGCGGCCGGTGACGTCAGCGCCGAGCGCGCCGGACCAATAGTGATAGGTGCCGCCAGACATCACGGCCTTGAGGGTGAAGCCTTCGCGGTCGAGCCCGTCCGGCGACCATAACAAACCACCGTAGGTGAAAGCGCCATTGCGCCAGAGATTGCCGCCGGTAAACAATAGATATTGCGCGCCGTCGTCGCCGGCCCAACTCGGCGCGGCAGACACGCACAGACACAGACACTGAAGGCCGCGGCGAGGACACCGCCGCGCGAACGCGCCTCCGCCACGCATCGAGGCCCCCGAGCCCCACCCGGCCCGTGCGTTACGGCACTGAATGTCGACGCCCGGGGCTTTCTAGCCGCCGCGGCGGGCTGCCCAGCGTCCGGTGGATCATGGCCGAGAAAGCGCTTGGGCTCGCATAGCCGACCGAGGCGGCAGTCTCGGCCACAGAGGCGCCATCGGACAGACGCGCGAGCCCGTCAATGGCGCGCAGCCGCGCCCGCCATTCGGCGAAACCAAGTCCCGTTTCGCTGCGGAAGATGCGCGCCAGCGTGCGCCGGCTGGCGCCGGCTTCATCGGCCCAACGATCGAGGCCGAAATCGATGCTGGAATTATCGAGTAGCGCGCGGGTGACGCGCAGCGCACGCGCGTCCTTCGGCATCGGCACCTCGAGCTTGCGCTCGCGCAGGCGGGCAAGCTCGGTGAGGATCAGTTGCGCGACACCGCCGCCGCGGCCGGCCTCGTCGTAGTCGGCCGGCTCTTCCAGCAGCGCCAGGATGAGCTCGTGCAGCAGCCCGGAAATCTCCACCAGCACAGGATGTTGCGGCAACGCTTCGCAAGGCGCCGGCCCAATATAGACGGTGCGCATCTCGACGTGGCTGCGCATGGCGACGCTGTGCGGCCATTGCGGCGGCAGCCATAGTGCGCGCGCCGGCGGCACGATCCAGGCGGCCTGCGCGGTTTCCACCCGCATGATGCCGCTGACCGCATGCAGCAACTGGCCACGGCGGTGCATGTGGAATGGGATGTGGTGACCGACGTCGAGGGTGCGCGCCAGCACGGCGACCTGACGCGGCGCGTTGTCGAGGTTACGGCGGTATTCTGGTACTCTCGATTTGGCCATTTCTCGACGAAAATCGACCGAACATCGCCAAAAGACAAGAGCTAAATTGCTAAATACGCACGAACAGGCGATCCAAAGCCCGAGCAGAGCCAAAACACGGCAGAACAAGCCCGAGAAATTCCTTCATGTCCTTTACCCAGACCAACGCGCCTTTCGACGCCGCGACCCGCCGTGAAATCACCTTCCTCAACATCGCGCACGGGCTCGACCACTTCGTGCTGCTGATCTACCCGACGGTGGTGATCGGGCTCGAGGTCATCTACCACAGGCCCTACAGCGAGATGATCGCGTTCTCGAGTACGGCGTTTCTCGCCTTCGGCATTTTCTCGTTGCCGGCCGGCTGGCTCGCTGACCGCTGGAGCCGCCGCAACATCATGGCGGCATTCTATTTCGGCTGCGGCGCCTCACTGATCGGCATCGCGCTGGCGCCGAATTTGCTGACGCTGTCGGTGATGATGTTTTCGCTCGGCATGTTTGCGGCAATCTATCACCCGGTCGGCATGGCGATGCTGATCGAGGCGAGCCAGGCGCGCAGCCGCACGCTCGCCTTCAATGGCGTCTGCGGCAATGCCGGCGTGTCGCTTGCCGCGGGCATTTCCGGGGCGCTCGCCTACTGGATCAGCTGGCGCGCCGCCTTCGTGGCGCCGGCGCTGGTCTGCATCGCGGTCGGCGCTGCCTATCTGTGGCTGACGCCCGCCGACCACCACCACACCGGAAAACGCAAGTCGAAGCCGGCTGTGCCGCTGACGCCGCGGCTTGCCGTCATGCTGTTCGGGCTGTTTCTCGTCATCGCGCTCAGCGCCGGCCTCGTCTTCAACGTATTGACCATCGCGCTGCCCAAGATCGTCGACGAAGGCATGGCCAAGGACGTGCCGCTGGTGCTGGTCGGCAGCATCGCTACCGCCGTGCTGATCTGCGGGGCGCTGGCGCAACTCACCGTCGGGCGGCTGGTTGAATGGGTGGCGCCGCATTTCATCTTCGCCGGCGTGACCGCGCTCGGCTTTGCCGGCAACCTGTGGGCGACCTATGCGCACGGTTTTCCCCTGATGATCGCGCTGGCCATCGCCATCGCGGCGATCTACGGGCAGGTGACAGTCAACGACATCATCCTCGCGCGCTACACCGCCGACGCCTGGCGCGGCCGCGTCTATGCCGTGCGTTATTTCACGTTGTTCATCAGCGCCGGCATCGCCATCGCCATGATTTCAGTGTTGCACGAATGGGGTGGCTTCAGCTTGGTGCTCGGCGCCAATTCGGCGGTCGCCTTGCTGATGTTCCTGGCGACGGTCGGTCTGGTCACGCTGATCGTGAACATCGACAGCCGGCAGACCGCGGCGCAGCCGGCGGAATGATCAGAATAACGCCGGGATCAAATCCTCGACTTTCACGCGCATGCGCTTCTTGACGTTCACGGCAATGCGGGTGCGGTGGCATTGCGCCGGGTCGCGCTCGTAGCACAGCAGGCAAATACGCTTGCCGGATTTGACGAGCGCAATGAGCTCGGCCAGTTCCGCTTGCGCTTCCGCGGTCTTGATGTGCTTGTCATAGATGCGCCAGAGCGTCTTGTAGTCGCCGGAACGCGCGGCCTCCCGCCCTTCCGCCGGCGTGCCCAATTTTTGCAGATGCAGATAGGCGATGCCTTTTTCGTCGAGCGAGGCGGCAAGCTGGCGCTTGGAAAAGCCCGGACGCCTGGAGGCCGCGACCGCGCGGGTGTCGACCAGCAGCTTGACCTTGGCGCGCTTGAGTTCGCCGAGAACCGCGTCAGGTTTTGCCAGCTCGTAGCCAATGGTAAACAATGTCTGCATGGCGCCGTCACAGAGTTGACACAAGTACCATATATACAAGCGGCAAGTGGCGGTCGGAAACTATCGAGTACTGATCGCTTGACGGCCACTATGAGACAAAAGGCGACGGCGGATGTACCCGCGCCTCTCATGAGTGGTCGTTTTCATTTTCAGCAATCGCTCATGCCGGCCACGCAAACGGCGCCAGCGCCGCGTTGCGGCCGTCGAGCGCGAGCATCGCCACCGCTTCGCCGACGGCGGCCGAATGCTTGAAGCCGTGACCGGAACAGGGCGAGGCGACGATGACGTTGTCGCCGCCCGGCAGCCGGTCGACGATGAAGCGCGAGTCCGGCGTGCAAGTGTACATGCACACCGCGGTCTTGATGCAATCGCTGCTCAGCCCGGGAAAATAATCGGCGGTGTAGCTGCGAAACATGTCGGCAATCTCGGCCGCTGAGGCGTTGCGATCGACGCTATCCGCAGTCGTTGTCGTCGTGTATTGCTCGGTCGCGTTCTTGATTGCCGGCACCTCGGTGCCGACCCAGGGAAAGCCGTAGATCGCCTGGCTGCGTGGCGTCTGCCAGATGAACACGGGAAACGCCTCGGGCCGGTAGCGCTCGAGCGGCTGTTTGTCGTCGATGCGAAACCAGCACAGCAGCTGGCGGCGCACCGCAATTGCAGCGGACATGGATTTCGGCAGCAGCGTGGGCAGCCAGGCGCCGGCGCTGATCACGACCTGGCCGGCGGAATAGGTGCGGCGCGTCGTGGTGACGGTGACGCCGCCGCTCGATGCTTCGAAGCCGCGAACGATCTCATCGGTGTTGAGCGTGGCGCCCAGCCGCCGCGCTTCGTCGAGCTGCGCCTTGATGCAGGCTTTTGGATGCAGGAAGCCGCCGGTCGGCTCGAAGTAGCCGCTGTCGCCATCGGCAACGCCGAAAGCGGGAAAGCGGCGGCGGATATCGGCGTCGCTCAATAATTCATGCGGCACTTTGTGCGCGTTGGCGGCATCGATCGTCGTCTGCAAAAAGCCGGCGTTGCCGTGCGTCTGCGCGCGCGGGCCCTTGCCGGAGATGACCAGCAACCCGTTATGCACCAGCAGCGTCTGGCCGCTCACCGGCTCTAATTCGCGCCAGATTTCGTTCGAGCGGCGGGCAAAAGGCGTGTATTCGGCGCCCTCGCCGCAGGCGAGGCGCGTGATGCGGGTATCGCCGTGGCTGGAGCCGAAGGCGTGCGGCGGCGCGAAGCGGTCGAGGCCGAGAACCTTTGCGCCGCGCTTGGCCAGTTGATAGGCGGTCGCCGAGCCCATGGCGCCGAGGCCGACAACGATCACGTCGAATGTCTTGCTCACGCGGCGGGCCCCGGGGCTTGCGTCGACATTTCAAAGCGGTTGTGGCGCGGCCGGTCAACAAAAAAGAGGCCGCCCGGAGGCGGCCTCTCGTTATTGAACGCGAACGATCGGTGCGGACTAGAAGTCCATCCCGCCGCCCATACCGCCCATGCCGCCGCCGCCGGGCATACCAGCACCGGCACCCTTTTTGGCGGGCAGTTCGGCGACCATCGCCTCGGTGGTGATTAGGAGGCCGGCGACGGACGCCGCGCCCTGGATCGCCGAACGCACGACCTTGGTCGGGTCGATGACGCCCTTGGAGACGAGATTGCCGTATTCGCCGGCCTGCGCGTCGTAGCCGTAGTTGTATTGATCCTTTTCCAGGATCTTGCCGACAACAACCGAGCCGTCCGCGCCGGCATTGGTGGCGATCTGGCGCGCCGGCGACTGGATCGCCTTGCGCACGATATCGACGCCGTGCTTCTGGTCTTCGTTCTCGGTCTTGACGCGCTTGAGTGCTTCGGTGGCGCGCAGCAAAGCGACGCCGCCGCCAGGCAGGATGCCTTCCTCGACCGCGGCGCGGGTCGCATGCATCGCGTCATCGACGCGATCCTTGCGCTCCTTCACCTCGACCTCGGTGGCGCCGCCGACGCGGATCACCGCAACGCCGCCCGCCAGTTTGGCGAGACGTTCCTGCAGCTTCTCCTTGTCGTAGTCCGAGGTTGTCTCCTCGATCTGCGCCTTGATCTGGGCGATGCGCGCCTCGATGTCGGGCTTCTTGCCGGCGCCGTGCACGATGGTGGTGTTTTCCTTGTCGATCATCACCTTGCGGGCGCGGCCGAGCATGGCAACCGTGACGTTTTCGAGCTTGATGCCGAGATCTTCCGAGATCGCCTCGCCACCGGTGAGGACGGCAATGTCCTGCAGCATGGCCTTGCGGCGATCGCCGAAGCCCGGCGCCTTGACGGCAGCAACTTTGAGGCCGCCGCGCAGCTTGTTGACGACAAGCGTGGCAAGCGCCTCGCCTTCGACGTCTTCCGCTACGATCAGCAGCGGCTTGCCGGACTGCACCACCGCTTCGAGCAGCGGCAGCAGTTCCTGCAATCCCGACAGCTTCTTCTCGTAGATCAGGATATAGGGGTCTTCCATCTCAACGCGCATCTTGTCGGCGTTGGTGATGAAATACGGCGAGATGTAGCCGCGGTCGAACTGCATGCCCTCGACCACGTCGAGCTCGGTCTCAAGCGATTTGGCTTCCTCAACCGTGATGACACCCTCGTTGCCGACCTTCTGCATGGCCTTGGCGAGGAAGTTGCCGATTTCGGTGTCGCCGTTGGCGGAAATCGTGCCGACCTGGGCGATCTCTTCGTTCGACGTGACTTTCTTCGAGTTGGCCTTGAGATGCTCGACGATCGCTTCGACGGCGAGATCGACGCCGCGCTTCAGATCCATCGGGTTCATGCCGGCGGCAACCGCCTTGGAGCCTTCGCGCACGATGGCCGCGGCCAGCACGGTCGCGGTGGTGGTGCCGTCGCCGGCCTGATCGGAGGTGCGCGATGCGACTTCCCGCACCATCTGCGCGCCCATGTTCTCGAACTTGTCCTCGAGCTCGATTTCCTTCGCCACCGTCACGCCGTCCTTGGTGATGCGCGGGGCGCCGAACGATTTATCGAGCACGACGTTGCGGCCCTTGGGACCAAGGGTGACCTTCACCGCATTGGCGAGGATGTCGACGCCGCGCAACATGCGGTCGCGCGCATCGACGGAAAATTTGACGTCTTTTGCAGCCATGTGAGTTTTCTCCTTTGTCGTCACCCTGAGGAGCGAGCCGCGTCTGCGAGCGAGCCTCGAAGGGTGACAGAAGTTGGTGGCTGTCATCCTTCGAGGCGCGCTCTGCGAGCCCGCACCTCAGGATGACGGGTGAAGTTTGTGGTTAGGCGGCCTTCCTCTTGGCGGCATGGCCGCCTTCGATGACGCCCATGACGTCGCTCTCCTTCATGATCAGGAGGTCCTGACCGTCGATTTTCACTTCGGTGCCCGACCACTTGCCGAACAGGATGGTGTCGCCGACCTTGAGATCGATCGGGATCAGCTTGCCATTCTCGTCGCGGCCACCGGGGCCGATGGCGACGATTTCGCCCTGCGAGGGCTTCTCCTGGGCGGTGTCGGGAATGATGATGCCGCCGGAGGTCTTTTCCTCGGCGTCGATGCGCTTGACGACCACGCGGTCGTGCAGCGGACGGAATTTCATGATGTCCTCCAATGTTATTGAACAGATTAGCGTTTCTGGTTGCTGGCTAGTCCCCCTGCCGGCACCTGTTGGGCAGGTGGGTGCGGGGTTTTTCACCCGCAAGGGGCGTCCGCAGATTTTTTAGCACTCATTTCAGTCGAGTGCCAACAATTTCGAAAAGCTCAGTTATTTCAATGGCTGATGCACTTGCGAGTGGAACTGCACCGGCTCCCGTGTTGCAGAAGATCGGCTCAAGCAGGGCAGCCGGCAGGGCTGTTAGCAGATAGGGTTCGTTGCTGCTAACGCCTTGATTTTAAACAGTTTGTTTACCGTTTCAGCTTGCAATGCCTAGTGCCAGGATTGGAGACTTGCTGTCCGACAAGATGGAGGACGCGATGGTTTCGTCTGATTTCGTCAAACAGGTCAATGGTTTTGGTCTGACCACGGCGCACATCCTGTACCGGCGTCCCGATCATCGGTGGCTGCTGCAATCCTACGTATGGCAGGCCTACGACCTGTTTCCGAAATTCCCCGAGCTGCAGAAGTTTCTCGAGTTCTGGCAGGAGAAGCTGGAAGGCCCGCTGCATTCGGTGCAGGTCGCGCATTGCAAGCTGATCAAACCGGCTGAGCTGCGCCCGGTGAACGGTGAATTCCGCCTGCACTAGCCGGCATCAGCGCATGCCGGAAATGTGGATCAACGCGTAGCTGAGCACGCCGAGAAAAATCAGCGACAGCGTGACCGCGAGCGTTACGCGCGGTCCGGTGCGCGAGACCATGCGCACATCGACTCCCAGGCCGAGCGCGGCCATCGCCAATGTCGTGAGCAGCGCCGCAGTCTGCGTAATCCCAGGCAAGAGCGCGGCCGGGATCAAACCAAGCGAGCGCGCGGCGAGCGCCAGCAGAAATCCGACGATGAACCAGGGCACCAACTCACGCAGTCGCGGCCGCGTGTTGACCCGGCCATGCGCCGGCCGCAGTCGGCCGGCGAATAACGAGAAGCCGAGCACCACCGGCCCGAGCATCAGCACGCGCACGAGCTTGATGACGGTGCCGATCTGGTTGCTCAACGCGCCGATCGGCAGCGTCGCCGCCAGAACCTGCGGCACTGCGTAGACAGTCAATCCGGCGAGCACGCCGTATTGCGTCAGCGACAACTGTAGAACAGGCACGAGCAGCGGCAGACCGAGCACGACCACGACGCCGAGAACGGCGGTGAAGGAGATTGACGAGGCGATGTCGTCGCCGTCGGCGCCGATGACCGGCGCCACCGCCGCTATCGCGGAATTGCCGCAAATCGAATTGCCGCAAGCGATCAGGATTGACATGCGCTGTGGCAGCCCGAGCAACCGGCAGATGAAGTAACTTGCGCCGATCGCGGCGACGACGATACTGGCAATGCCGACGACAAGAAACGGGCCGAGCGCCATGATGGTGCCGACGCTCACGGCCATGCCGAGCAGGACAATGGCAAACTCAAGGACAAATTTGCCGCTGAATTGGATGCCGGGCTGCCAGCGCGGTCCCGGCGTCCACAGCGTGCGCACGGCAACGCCGATGAGGATCGCGAGCACCAGCGCTTCCAGGTAGGGATGGCCGACGAAACGGACCTCGACGCCTTGCATGAGCATCGCGGCAATGGTGATCAGGACGCAGACAAGAATGCCCGGCAGCAGGCGTTTTGCATGACCGATCAAATTCGCACACCCGGATTTGCGAGGAGAAGAAGTAGGCGGCGCGGCGGGCAATCAATCACTTGTGGGATACCCGCGCAATCAGGCTTTCCACCGCGGGCAGCATCTTCTTGACGACGATAGCGTAGGCCTCGCCGTCGAAATGCAGGCCGTCGCTGGCGCGATATTTGTGCGGGCGGCGGCGCCGGTGACCGCGGCGAGCAAAGTCAGCAGTGCCACGACAATCCGCATCGATCGCCTCCCAAGGCAGTGGCTAACCGCCAGGCGCGGGCTTGCCAAGCCCCGCGCGCTCGTGAAAATGCGTGAATTGCCGGGGCCAATGCAATGACGATCAGGGAGGCCGCATGGCCCGCATCCGCTTCGATTTCGGCACGCTCACGCTCGACGCCGAGCTGCTCGACACGCCGACCGCCAAGGCCATCGCCGCCGCCTTGCCGCTCACCTCCTCGGCGCTGACCTGGGGCGAGGAGGTCTATTTCGACGTGCCGGTGGACGTGGCACGCGAGAAGGATGCGCGCGCGGTGATCGTGCCCGGCGAAATCGCCTATTGGCCGCAGGGCCCGGCGATTGCTATCGGTTTTGGCCGCACGCCGATTTCGCAAGGCGGCGAAACGCGGCTGGCGAGCCCCTGCAACGTCTTCGCCAAGGCCCTCGGCAACGTGAAGACGCTTTCGAAAATCCGCACCGGGACGGAAGTAAAGGTGAGCGCGATTGGCTAAGAATTCTTTCCGTCGCCGTGCCGGCGCACCATGGACAGCGTGAGGTCCCAGGCGTTGCGGATATTGATGATCGCCAGTGTGAGCAGCGCGCCGGCCAGAACGTCGAGCGACGAATTTGAGTCCCTTGAAGATCATCCAAGCGGCAACGATCAGCGCGACGTAGCCGGCAAGCGGCAGCAGCCCGTAGCCGATGTGATCCTGCAGATAGTCGGTCCAGTGATTGCGCAAAAGCTAAATCGTCGTGAACGCCGACACCCCGATCCCGCAAATGGCGGACGCGCCGATCAACGCGGCGTAGAAAGTCGGGCCGTGCGCCGGAATGAGCGCCACCGCCGAGATGAAAAAGACGGCCGCGAAATGGAGGATGATGGGGCTGTAGAAAACGCGCGTCGCTGCCGCCCGCGCCGACGTCAGAAACCCGACGCCGAGCGAGACCGCGACGAACAGCAGGGCAACCAGCGTTGCCCCCGCCGTGCCGGTGAGCAGGTAGAAGTCAGTCCATTCGCGCAGCGCGTTGGCCGGCCACATCGGCGTCCATCAACCCCGCCCGACAAACGGCATCTTGTTCGCCATCACCGTCATGAACAGCACATTGGCGTCTAGGGGCAGGCTCGCCATGTAGGCGACCGCGTTGCCGACGTTCATCGCGTCCATGCGCGGCTCCGGCATCTTTCGCCCGTCCGGCTGCAATACGCCGTCCACCATGCGGTCGGTCATCGGCGTCGCCGCGTTGCCGATATCCACCTGCCCGCAGCAGATGTCGTATTGCCGGCAGTCGAGCGAGGTGGATTTGGTCAAGCCGGTGACCGCGTGCTTGGTCGAGGTATAGGCGACGGAGAACGGCCGCGGCGCGTGCGCCGAGATCGAGCCGTTGTTGATGATGCGGCCGCCGCGCGGCTTCTGGTTTTTCATGATCTTGATGGCTTCCTGCGTGCACAGGAACATGCCGGTGAGGTTGGTCGCCACCACGTTCTGCCAGGTCTCAAAGGGGAGGTCCTCGAGCGGCACCGGCGGCGCGCCCATGCCGGCATTGTTGAACAGGACATCAAGCCGGCCGAAGCTCGATTTCACCTTCTCGAAAAGCGCGATGATCGAGTTCGCGTTTTGTCACGTCGGTCGGCACGGCGAGCGCCTGCGAGCCGGTGGCATTGACCTCGCCGGCGACCGTGTCGAGTGGCTCCTTGCGGCGCCCGGCAAGCACCAGGCTGTAGCCGGCCTTGGCCAGCGCATTGGCGACCGCCCGGCCGACGCCCGTTCCAGCCCCCGTCACCAGCGCGATTTTCGCGGACGTACTCATTGGCTTTCCTTCCCTGAAGCGTTTGTTGGAAGGACGGCCATATCATACCGGCGACCGCGGAAGTAAGGGGTGCGGCTAGCCTGCGGCCAATGCCATCGGCCCGTCGCTCGCCCTGAACGCGGTGGGGAATTTAAGCCGCTCGGTGATTTCCGCTGCGGGGACTGCCTTGCCGAAGCGATAGCCCTGCATGCTGTGCACCCCGGCGGCGCGCAGGAACAATTGCTGGTCGGCGGTCTCCACGCCTTCCGCGGTCACCTTCATGCCGAGGCCGCGGCCGAGGCTGACCACGGCGTGCACGATGGCGGCTGCGTCGGCGGCCTTCTCGATCGAGAGCACGAAGCTGCGGTCAATCTTGAGCTTGTCGAAGGGGAAGCGGCGCAGATAGTGCAGGCTCGAATAACCGGTGCCGAAATCGTCGAGCGCCAGCCGCACGCCCAGCGCCTTGAGCCGCAGCATGCCCGCTTCGGCGCTTTCGACATTGCCGAGCAGCACGCTTTCGGTGAGCTCGAGCTCGAGCCGCGCGGGATCAAACTGCGTCTGGCCCAATATGCACTCGACCGTTTCGGCGAAGTCGGTGCGGCGAAATTGCAGCGGCGAGACGTTGACGGCGATGCTCAGGCCGGGCCAGGCCTTGCCGTCGATCAGCGCGCGGCGCAATACCCAGGCGCCGAGTTCGATGATCAAGCCGCTATGCTCGGCCGCGGGGATGAATTCGCTCGGCGGGATGACGCCGCGCGTCGGATGCGTCCAGCGGCACAGTGCCTCGACACCGACCACGACCTCGCCGCTATTGTTGACGATCGGCTGATAATGAACCTGCAGGCTGTCGTTCTCGATCGCCTCGCGCAGGTCGCCTTCGAGCAGCTTGCGATTGGAAAGTTCGGCATCCATCGCCGCGTCGTAGATGCAGGCGCGGTTACGGCCCTCGCTCTTGGCGCGGTAGAGGGCCATGTCGGCGTAGCGCATGATATCGACGGCGGCGCCGCAATTGCTGTCGATCACGGCAATGCCGATGGAAGCGCCGATGACGATGTTCTGCCTGTTAATTGCGTAAGGCGCGCACAGGGCGGCGATGATCCGCTGCGCCATCGCCAGCATCTTGTCGCGATCGTCGCCGATGGACGAAATAATCGCGAACTCGTCGCCACCGAGCCGCGCCACCAGATCGCCGCCGCGCAACGTGTGCGTGAGGCGCAGCGTCACGTTGCGGATCAGCTCGTCGCCGACGTGGTGGCCGAGCGTGTCGTTGACGTCCTTGAAATGATCGAGGTCGATGTAGAACACGGCGGCGGACGAGGAGCCGGCGCGCACCTCCTCGATCACCGCTTCCAGCCGTTCGCTGAAAAAAATGCGATTGGGCAGGCCGCAGAGCGGGTCGTGCATGGCCAGATGCCGCAGCCGCGTTTCGCCGGCGACGATCGCCGCGGCGGTGCGGCGCATGTAGCGCAGCACGAACGCCCCGAGCAAGGCAAAGCCGGCCAGCGCCACGGTGACGAAGGGCACGACGCTGGAGACGATCTCGGCCCCTGGCTGCTTCGGCGTCCAAGCGAATTGCGCAAGCGCCTGGCCGCGCGGATCGGTGAGCGTATAGACGCATTCGCCCGGTAGCGCTTCGCCGGGCGCGACTTTGTGCAGATGCGTGAGCCGCAGGCGCGACGCCACATCGGCGAGCACGTCGCCGCCGATGAATTTCACCGACACCACAATCGGTGCGAGAGTGTCGGCGGCCGACGAAACGCCGGCGGGCGGGCCGACGATGGCGGCGGCGATGATCGCCGGCTGGTGCATGAAGAGCCGGATCACCGTTGTGTAAGGGTGGGCGCCGCGGCTGGCCGGATTTGTTTCATCCAGACGGATCGCGTCGGGCAGGTTCGGCGCACGGCCGCGCATTAAGGCGAGCAGCCCGCTGAGATCGCCGCTCGCTTCGCTGACCCATGAGGCGCCGGTGGGAAAGTGCCCAGCCGACGACAACAGCGGCTGGTCGTTGCCGTCCAGAATCAGAACGTAGTCGTAGTTGAAATTGCGTTCCAGCGGAGCCGCCACGTGCTGCTCGGCCCATTCGCGATCGAACGAATCCTGAATATGACTAACCGCGTCATCGCTTATGGCGACGTTTTCTACCTCGCGCAGGATGTTCTGGCCGCTATCGATCAACGCTTGCGAAAACAGCGCCTTCTCGTGTTCGACCGCCACCACGTCGGCGCGTTTGGCCGAGGAGAGCACGGCGACCACGATGCAGCCGATGGCGACAGCGACAATGACGCCGATCGGCACCACCACGCTCAGGCGCGCGCGGTCCCAGCTCGTATAGCTGCGCTCGTTGTCAGTCTGCGGGCGACCTGGACCAGGCACCGTTTTCCCCTTAACACGTCGCGCCCATTGCACTTTTCGGCGCCGACGCTAAGCGAGAATGCTTGCCATTCACTTTCGTTTAGCCGCACCGGTCACCCGGGTGGCGTCCGAAGCGGCAATTCGCGCGGTGGTCTTAACGGGGCGTTAATCGCGGCGGCGAAATCAGCCGGGGCTGCGATAGGGCGGGCGGGGGATAGCGATATGAGCGGCGCGCAACGCCGCCGACCAGCGTTCGCGCAGATCCTGGAAATAGGGTTCCCCTGGCTCGATGCGGTAGTTGACCTCGGGCGTGCAGGCGTCCCGGCGGGCGACCAGGAGATCGATCGGCAGGCCGACCCCGAGATTGGAGCGCATGGTCGAATCCATGGAAATCAATCCGATTTTCAGGGCGTCATAGAGGTCGGTGTCAAAGCTGATGGCGCGGTCGAGCACCGGCTTGCCGTATTTGTGTTCGCCGATCTGCAGGTAAGGCGTATCGGTGGTGCATTCGATGAAATTGCCGGCGGAGTAGATCATGAACAGGCGCAGGCGGCCGCCCTTGATCTGGCCGCCGAACAGGAAGGCCACTTCGTGGTCGACGTCGGCGGCATCCAGCGCCTGGCCTTCAAGGCTCTGCACATGGCGGATGGTGCGGCCGATGCGCTGCGCCGCCTGAAACATGGTCGGCGAATTCATCAGCGTCTCGCGCTCGCCGGTCTCCGGATTGTCGACGCCCTCGGTCAACGTCGAGCGCACCGTCTGGCTCAACGACAGATTGCCGGAGGACGCGAGCGCCATGATGCGCTCGCCCGGCTGCGTGTAGACATGCAGCTTGCGGAAGGTGGAGACGTTGTCGAGGCCGGCGTTGGTGCGCGTGTCGGCGATCATCACCAGGCCTTCGCGCACGAGGATTCCGCAGCAATATGTCATTGAATATTGTTCTTTCTGACTATCCGGCCTGCAGGGTTATAGCGATGAGGGGTGGTGCGAAGCAACGCGCGTGATCCCGAAAAGTGGGCACCGGTTTTCGGAAAAGATCATGCGCAAAAAAAGCCTACGTTTGCGACTGATGACGCGCCTGCGCCACCTGCACCGCCACCTTGAGCGTTTCGCCGCTGCCGCCAAGACGCGTGCCGCGCACCGGCGCGGCGCCGAGATAATCGAGACCCATCGCCACGCGCACAAAGGCGTCGGTTGGGCAGACGTCGTTCGCCGGATCGAAGCCGACCCAGCCGAGCCGCTCCACATAGGCTTCCGCCCAGGCATGGCCGGCGTCTTGCGTGGCGGCGCCGTCGGGGCGGAAGACATGGCCACCGATGTAGCGCGCCGGAAAGCCGAGCCGCCGCGCCGCCGCGATATAGATATGCGCGAGGTCATGGCAGACGCCGCGCCGCAACTTGAAGGCTTGCGCGGCGGTGGCCGCGCCGTGGGCCGGGTCGGTGTCGTAGGCGATGGTGTCATGCACCTCGCGCATCAGCGCGTGCAGCAAGGCGAGCGTATCGCCGCCGCCTTCGGAGCGCGCACTCTCGGCAAATTCGATGAGCGCCGAATCAGGTTCGGTCAGCGCCGTCTCGCGGAGGAACAGCGCCGGCGGAAAACGCTCGATGGCGCCGGTCACCACGCCATTGGTCTCCAGCGTTTCGACCTCGCCGTCGACCGTGATTGCCAATTCGTCGAACGGCCCGTCGGCGGTGAAGGAATGAGTCAGGTTGCCGAACGCATCCTCGTGCTGATGCAGGATGCAGTCCTGCGACAGATCGATGCGCCAGTTCACCACGTATTGGCCGTCATGGTTTCGCGGGGTAAGCCGCAGCGTCTGCGTCACCGCCGCGGGCGGCACGTCGTAGTGATAGGTGGTGTTGTGGGAAATACGAATCCGCATGGCGTTCGAATGACCGGTCCGATCCGCACGGGTTCTAGCACAGACCGGCCGGCGCACTCATAGCAGGAATTGCTCGGTGATGGCTGCGCCGACGCGGTTGTTCTCGGTGATGAATTCGTCGATGTATTCATGCAAGCCGCGCTGGAAGATGTCGTCCATCTTGCTGTTCTGCAGGCGCGTGCGGATGCCGCGCGCCTGGCGCTGCGCCGGCCCCTGCCGGCCGTAGGCATTGCCGACCGCGTCGAGGTTGCGCACGATCGCTTCGTAGCAGGAGGCGAGCGAGCGCGGCATTTCCTCCTTCAGGATCATCAGGTCGGCGACCAGCCAGGGCTTGAGGCTGTCGCGATAGACCCAGTGATAGGCGGTGAGCGCCGACACCGAGCGCAAAATCGCCGCCCACTGGAAATAATCGAGCGGGCCGCCGACGCGTTCGTTGTCGGGCAGCAGCAAATGGTATTTCACGTCGAGGATGCGCGCGGTGTTGTCGGCGCGCTCGACGTAGACGCCGAGGCGGGAGAACCAGTAGGCGTCGTTGCGCAGCATCGTGCGGTAGGCCGAGCCGTCGTAGCGCAGCGAGGATTCCTGCACCCAGCGCAGGAAGCGTGAGAATTCCTCGCGCGAGGTCGGCCCGTTGCCGTAGCGCTTCAGTTCGAGCCAGGTGCCGTTGATGGCGTCCCACATTTCCATGGTCAGCGCGGTGCGCACGGCGCGCGCATTGCCGCGCGCGAGCTCGAAGCAGGAGCGGATCGAGGAGGAGTTCGCGGTAGAGAAAGCGAGGAAATCGGTGACGTTTTCCTCGTTCGCCTCTTCGTATTGCTTGAAGAAGGCAGTGGCGCAGCCGGCGGTGAGCACGGCGGATTCCCATTCGTTGCTGGTGCCGACATAGGCGAGCGGCAGCGCCGAAAGCCGCTGCGTGGCGTCGAGAATACGCGCCAGATATTCCGCGCGCTCGACGTAGCGCGACAGCCAGAACAGGTTATCGGCGGTGCGGGAAAGCATCGGCTATCCGTCCAAAACCCATGTGTCCTTGGTGCCGCCGCCCTGGCTGGAATTGACCACCAGCGAGCCCTCTTTCATGGCGACGCGCGTGAGGCCGCCCGGCACGATGCGCACGCGGTCGCGGCCGGTGAGCACGAAGGGGCGCAGATCGACGTGGCGCGGCGCGACGCCCGATTCGACGCAAGTCGGGCAGGTGGACAGAGCGAGCGTCGGCTGGGCGATGAAATTTTTCGGCGCGGCCTTGAGTTTGACGCGAAACTGCTCGATGGCGATCTTGCTTGCCGCCGGCCCGATCAGCATGCCGTAACCGCCGGAGCCGTGCACCTCCTTGACCACCAGCTCGGGCAGATGGTCGAGCACGTAAGCGAGGTGCTCCTCCTCGCGGCAACGCCAGGTCGGCACGGTTTTGAGCAGCGGCTCTTCGTCGAGATAGAATTTCATGATCGCCGGCATGAAGCTGTATATCGCCTTGTCGTCGGCGATGCCGGTGCCGACGGCGTTGGCGAGCGTCACATTGCCGGCCTGATAGGCGGCCATTAACCCGGGCACGCCGAGCACGGAATCGGGCCGGAAGGTGAGGGGGTCGATGAAGTCGTCGTCGATGCGCCGGTAGATCACGTCGACGCGGCGCGGCCCTTGCGTGGTGCGCATGTAGACGGTTTCGTTTTTGACAAACAGGTCGCGGCCCTCGACCAGTTCGACGCCGAGCTTGTCGGCAAGGAAGGAGTGCTCATAATAGGCCGAGTTGAACACGCCGGGGGTGAGCAGCACGACGGTCGGATCGCGCGTCGCGCTGGAGGGCGCCACCGATTTCAGCGTCGCCAGCAATTCGTCCGGATAATTCTCCACCGGCGCGATGCGGTGGCGCGAGAACAATTCCGGGAACAGCCGCATCATGATTTCGCGGTTCTCCAGCATGTAGGAGACGCCGGAGGGCGTGCGCGCATTGTCCTCGAGCACGTAGAAGGTTTCCGCATCGACGCGGATGATGTCGATGCCGGCGATGTGGATGTAGATGTCGTGGGGCACGCTCTGCCCGCTCATCTCTGGGCGGAAGGCCGGATTGCGGAACACCAGATCGTCGGGCACCACGCCGGCGCGCAGAATTTCGCGCGCGCCATAGACGTCCTTGATGAACAGATTGAGCGCCTTGACGCGCTGGGTGAGGCCCTTTTCCACCAGCCGCCATTCCGCCGCGGAGATGATGCGCGGGATGACGTCGAACGGGATCAGCCGTTCGGTGGCGTCGGCGTCGCCGTAGACCGCGAAGGTGATGCCGATGCGGCGGAACAAAAGCTCGGCCTCGCGGCGGCGATAGTCGAGCACGTCGGGCGGCACCTCGCCGAGCCAGCGCGACAGCTCGCCATAGGCCGGGCGCACCGCGCCGTCGGTCCCCTTCATCTCATCGAACGCTGCAACCATTCCCGCTACCCCAGCACTCACCCGCTACCCCCAACGCCCCGGCGGGGCGCTTATCCCTTCATCCTCCGGGCGAATTCCTCTCGCTGCCCCGTCACTGAACTGCAATCTTCAGGCCAAGGAATACCTCAGGAATACGCCTAGTCTGACGCCCCGTTCGGGCTTTCCTGGCCGGTTTCTGCCTATATTTTGGGCGGATATTGGTTTGCACAAGGGTGTGGCGCGGACATGTCCCCCGCTTGAGCCATGCCGAACGCCGGGCTAGGTGTTCGGCCGGGCCGACCCCAAGGATGCGAAACGACCGCCATGTCCAATTCCTTGCCGAGTGCGTCTCCCGAGATCGTCACCGCGGCGATTCTGGTCATCGGCGACGAGATCCTGTCGGGCCGCACCAAGGACAAGAACATCGGCTATATCGCCGACTATCTGACCGCGCTGGGCATCGATTTGAGCGAGGTGCGGGTCGTCCCCGACGTGGAAGCCGAGATCGTCGCCGCGCTCAACGCCCTGCGCGCGCGCTACACATACGTATTCACCACCGGCGGCATCGGCCCGACGCATGACGACATCACCGCCGAATGCGTGGCCAAGGCGTTTGGCGTGCCGCTGCATTTCCACCCCGAGGCGGTCGCGCTGATGAAGGCGCGCCTGGCCAAGATGGGCGGCGAGCTCAACGAGGCGCGCATGCGCATGACGCGCATCCCCGAAGGCGCCGCGCTCGTCGCCAACAAGGTCTCCGGCGCGCCCGGCTTCTGGATCGGCAATGTCATCGTCATGGCCGGCATCCCCTCGGTGATGCAGGGCATGCTCGACGACGTCGGCCCCAAATTGAAGGGCGGCACGAAGATTTTGTCGGAAACGATCCGCGCCGACGCCAAGGAAGGCGACCTCGGCACCCCGCTTGGCGAAGTCGCCAAGGCCAATCCGGAGACGATCATCGGCAGCTATCCGTTTTTCGACGAAAAGTCCGGACCCAACACCAATATCGTCGTGCGCTCGCGGGACGCGGTAAAGCTCAAGCAGGCAAAAGTTGCGGTCGAGGAAATGCTGAAGAAAGTCAAAGCTCAGCTCGGTCAGCGTTAATGGGTAAGCCGTTGCATTGCCCAAAACTCCGTTTATTCCCGCGGAAGCGGGAATCCAGTGCGTTTTACCCCTGGGTCCCCGCTTTCCGCCTACGCGCTCCGCGCTTCGGCGGACTACGAACCCGCCGAAGCTCGCAGCGCGAGCATAGGCGGGTCGCGGGGACGAACGGATAAAGCGAAGGACGGATCATGCCGCCACCGGAAAAGATGTTTCCCGTCTCGTGGGACCAGTTTCACCGCGATTCCCGCGCGCTCGCCTGGCGGCTGCATGAGGCGGGGCCGTTCGACGCCATCGTCTGCATCACCCGCGGCGGACTGGTGCCCGCGGCGGTAGTCGCGCGCGAACTCAACGTGCGCATCATCGAGACCATCTGCATCGCCAGCTATCAGAACTACAAAAACCAAGGCGAGCTGAAGGTGATCAAAGGCGTGGCGCCGGAAATCACCTCGATGCGCGGCGAGGGCAAGGGCGTGCTCATCGTCGACGACCTGGTCGATACCGGCAAGACCGCGCGCGTGGCGCGCGACCTTTTGCCGGCGGCGCATTTCGCCACCGTCTATGCCAAGCCCATGGGCCGGCCGATGGTCGACACCTTTATCACCGAAGTGTCGCAGGACACCTGGATCTATTTCCCCTGGGACACCGGGCTTGCCTTCGTGCCGCCGATTCGTGAGGGCGGCGATTAAAACCCGCTCGCACGACCATAAAATCGGCTAGAGTAGACAAAACCGGGAGGACCGCCATGAACGTCAAGCCGACCACCAAGGGCGCAAAGCCCGTCGACGAATTGCGCTCGCATCATTTGAAACCTGCCGAGATGGCATGGGAGAAGCAACGCTTCCTCGGCTGCGAGATCAAGCCGCTGCTGTTCGACGCCAAGACCGGCATCGCCACCATGCTGGTGCGCATGCAGCCGGGTGCGGTGCTGCCCGACCACGAGCACGTCCTCATCGAGCAGACCTACGTCATCGAGGGCTCGCTGGTGGACAAGGAAGGCCCCGACACCGGCACCGAGGTCGGCCCCGGCGAATTCGTCTGGCGCCCGGCCGGCAGCCGCCACGTCGCCTGGAGCCCGAAGGGCGGGCTGTTCCTCGCCATGTTCCAGATCCCCAACAAGTTCTTCGAGAAGGATCGCGTGGTCGACGCCAGCGGCAAGGACTGGGACGCGACCTGGGGCAAGTTATTAGCCAGGTAGTTTGACGCGCCGCCGCGTGGATTTGCCCGCGCGTTGGCGCGGTGAGTGATCCCGTGCGCGGACGTGATGGAATGGTAGACATAAGGGACTTAAAATCCCTAGGAGGGCAACCTCCGTCCCGGTTCGAGTCCGGGCGTCCGCACCAAAAATAAACAAATTCACCGCACACTGCTGACCCATGGGGATAGCCCGGGGCGCGGCACAAAAGCGGATCGCAGCGGCGACAATCGGCGCGGCGCTCGCGGCATTGCTGTCGGCCTGCGGCACCGCCGAGGAGGCCTCGCGCTTCGTCGTCTCGCCCGGCAAATACGAAATCTACACCTGCCAGCAGATCGCCGATCAGATGCAAAAGACGCAAAGCGAAGTGGCGCGGCTCGAAGGCCTGTTGGCGCGGGCAAGCCAAGGCCAGGGCGGGCAAGTCATCGGCGAAATCGCTTACGGGCCGGATTATCTTGCCAACACGCGGCGACCTGCGCGAGCTACGCAGATCCGCGGCGGCAAAGAATTGCGCCAATGTGCCGGGCGCGCCGCAAGCCCGCGCCAGCGACACCAGCATTCGCTGATCGTTTAAGGTCTTGGAACTTTTCCCGCCACGCGCGATTATCGCGTCGGGACAGCGCCACGACAGCGGCATCAAATGGGGGCGGTCATGGGTATTAGCCTTATCATCTCGCTATCTACTGAGCCGTCTGCTGCTGCAGCACGGCGAGCGATCCGTCGGCAAGCCCCTCAACGATGACCAAGGCGGTGCCGTCGCGGATCAGTCCCGATGTTCGTCTCCGCCTTGGCCGGCAGCGGCACGAGGGCGATCTCGCGCGGGTGCGGCGCGAAACTGACGATGCGCAAATTCGCGCGGTCGAGCGAGGGAATGGCGATGTCCGGACAAGCCGTCGCCGTCGAAATCGGCGACCGCGCTCATGTCGATCTGCCGCGTGCCGGCGATGTGGTTGGCGGTGTCGGGGATTTCGCCGCTCTTGTGCAAGGCACCGTTGCTCCAGGTCCACAATTCGAGCATGCCGACGACGTGCGGCTGGCGCACCAGCGCAATGCCGGTTTTGCCGTCGGCGGAGAACTTGCCGATGCCGGCGGGATCGAGCCAGCGATGGGCCGCGCCGAGCGGCGGCGTCTCGGCGACGATCTGGTAGCGGCCGCGCCGCTCGGCGATGACGGCCAGCGCCGAGCCGCGCGGCAGATAGGATTTCACCACCACCACGTCGTCGTGGCCGTCGCCGTCGATGTCGGCGATGCGCGGCTCGAGATCCTCGAACACCGCGTCATCCTCGAGCTTGACCTCGCGGCGGCGGCCGTCGCGCGTCTCGATCACGAGCGCCGCCGCCTCGACGGCGTCGCCGAGAATACCGTGGCCGTAGCGCATGGTCGGCTGCGCCAGCCAGGCGCGGGCGATGTCGTGCGTGCCGGTGGCGATGCGGCCGTCGGGCAGCGCGTCGTCGGGCTGTTCGCGCTTGGCCGGCGCCTCGACAAATTTGAAGCGCAATGTTGTCGCCGGAGATCGCCACCTGATACCAGAGCCCGCCGGCCATGACGCGGATATTACCGTCGATGGTCTCGAGCGCGGTGATGCGGGCCGGCGCGGTCGACGCGCTGCACCTGCCATTCGGCGGCGTGGGCGGCGGTGGCACAGACGACCGCGCTCAAACAGGCAAACAAAACCCGGCGCATGCAGAAGAGTCCTAAAGCGAGACGCGGCGCAGCCGCAAGGCATTGCCGACGACGCTGACCGAAGAAAGCGCCATTGCCGCGGCAGCGATGATCGGGGAGAGCAACAGGCCGAAGGCAGGATAGAGCACTCCGGCGGCGATGGGAACGCCGGCGGCGTTGTAGATGAAGGCGAAGAACAAGTTCTGCCGGATATTGCTGCATGACGGCGGCCGACAGTGCGCGCGCCTTGACGATGCCGTTGAGGTCGCCCTTGAGCAGCGTGATGCCGGCGCTCTCGATCGCCACATCCGAGCCGGTGCCCATGGCGATGCCGATTTCGGCCGCGGCCAGGGCCGGCGCGTCATTGACGCCATCGCCGGCCATGGCGACGACGCGGCCTTCCCGGCGCAGCTTCTCGATGACGGCGCTCTTTTGATCGGGCAGCACCTCCGCTTCGACGTCTTCGATGCCGAGGCGCCTGGCCACCGCTTGCGCCGTGGTTTTGTTGTCGCCGGTGAGCATGACGACGCGGATGCCGTCGGCGCCGAGCGCGCGCAGCGCTTCCGGCGTGGTTGGCTTGACCGGATCGGCGATGGCGATGCAGCCGGCGAGCTTGCCGTTGAGGGCGAGGATGATCACTGTGGCGCCGTCGCCGCGCAGCCGTTCGGCCTCGGCGGCGAGTTCGCTGCGAATCGATATTCAATTCGGCGAGAAATTTTGCATTGCCAAGCGCGAGACGTTTGCCCTCGACCATGCCGACGACGCCCTTGCCGGCCGGTGCATCGAAGCCGCGCACGGGAGCGGTCGCGACGCCGCGTTCGGCGGCCGCCTTGACGATGGCCGCGGCGAGCGGGTGCTCGCTTGAGCGTTCGGCGCTGGCCGCAAAGCGCAGCACGCCCGCCTCGTTGAGGCCGGGCAGCGCGATCACCGCCACGACTTTCGGCTTGCCTTCGGTCAGCGTGCCGGTCTTGTCCACCACCAGCGTATCGATTTTTTCCATCCGCTCCAGAGCTTCGGCATTCCTTGATCAGTACGCCGGCCTGCGCCCCGCGGCCGATGCCGACCATGATCGACATCGGCGTGGCGAGCCCCAGCGCGCAGGGGCAGGCGATGATCAGCACGCTGACGGCCGCGACCAGCCCATAGGCGAAGCGCGGCTCCGGACCGAACGCGGCCCAGGCGGCAAACGCAATGAGCGCCGCCGCGATCACCGTCGGCACGAACCAGGCGGCGACCTGATCGGCCAGCCGCTGGATCGGCGCGCGGCTTCTTTGCGCTTTGGCCACCATCTGCACGATTTGCGACAGCAGCGTGTCGTGGCCGACTTTGTCGGCGCGCATCACGAAGCTGCCGCTCGACATTGATGGTGCCGCCGATGACGCAGGCGTCTTTTTCTTTGGTCACTGGCATGGATTCGCCCGTGACCATAGATTCATCGAGCGAGGAGCGGCCTTCCAGTACGATGCCGTCCACCGGCACCTTGTCGCCGGGGCGGACGCGCAAGCGGTCGCCGACATGGACCTGATCGAGCGAAATATCTTCGTCGCCACCGTCGTCCTTGACGCGGCGCGCGGTTTTCGGCGCCAGATCGAGCAACGCGCGGATGGCGCCGGAGGTCGCCTCGCGCGCGCGCAGTTCCAGCACCTGCCCGATGAGCACCAGCACGGTGATCATGCTGGCAGCTTCGAAATAGACGGCTGGCGCTCCGTGACCGCGGAACGCTTCGGGGAAGATGCCGGGCGCCAGCGTGGCGACGACGCTGTAGACGTAGGCAACGCCCGTGCCCATGGCGATGAGCGTGAACATGTTGAGATTGCGGGTGGCGAGCGATTGCGCGGCGCGCACGAAGAACGGCCAGCCGGCCCACAGCACCACGGGTGTTGCAAAGGCGAATTGAATCCAGTTGGACAACGGCGGGCGCGAACCAGTGCGCGCCGAAATGGCCGCTCATCTCGACGGCCATCACCGGCACGGCAAGCGCAAGCCCGATCCAGAACCGGCGCGTCATGTCGACGAGTTCGGGATTGGCACCGGTGGCAGCGCTTGGCATCTCCGGCTCCAGCGCCATGCCGCAGATCGGGCAGGCGCCGGGGCCGACCTGGCGGATCTGTGGGTGCATCGGGCAGGTGTAGATCGCGCCTGCGATCACTGGTTCCGGTTCGCGCTTCTTGAGAAATTTCTGCGGATCGGCGGCGAACTTGGTGCGGCAGTCGTTGCAGCAGAAATAATAGGTCGCGCCCTGGTAGTCAGCTTTGTGCTTGGCGGTCGCCGGATCGACGCTCATGCCGCAGACCGGATCGATCGCGCCTCCAGCCGTCGGGGCGCCGTGATGATGGTGTTCGGCTCGCACTCATGGTCCACGCGCCTTGCTTTAGATACCCCCAGGGGGTATATAACGCGCATGGCAAAGGACGGCAAGGCGGCAACGCTCAAGCGGCTCAGCCGCATCGAGGGCCAGGTGCGCGGGCTCGCCCGCATGGTCGAGGACGACCGCTACTGCATCGACATCGTCACCCAGATTGCCGCGGTGCGCGCGGCGCTGCGCCGGGTCGAGGAGGAGATCCTGCGCGATCACGTCGCGCACTGCGTCGAACATGCCATCAAGTCTGGCGATAAATCCGATCAGCGGCGCAAGGTGGCCGAGCTGATGGACGTCATGGGCCGCGCCGCGCGCTGATCTTATCGGCGCTGTTGCGTCGACATGCCGAGGAGCCTGTAGAGCGGGCAGAAGCCGGTCAAACCGGTCGAGAATCGGCACGCACGCCGATCCAGCCGAGCCAATTCCAGCCGGTGCCGGGTGCGATCGAGCCGATGGCAAAGCCGATCAGCGCGAGACCGACCGCGGTGCGGCCGACGCGTTCGAAAATTCCGATGTTGATGTACATTGAAGCGCTCCCGGCTGCTTTCTCATGCGTATTTCTGCCGCGCCAGCGCGGCGCCGGCGCCGAGCGCCACGAACTTGGCCTCGGCGATCTCGCGCCGCATCGGCGCCATGCCGCAATTGGTGCAGGCGACGATGCGCTCCTTCGGCACGTATTTCGTCACTTCGCCGAGCAGCGAAGCGATCTGCTCCGGCGTCTCGACCGTGTCGGTTGCCACGTCGATGACGCCGGCCAGCACGTCCTTGCCGTCGAGCAGCGACAGCAGCTTCATCGGCACGCGCGAATTGATGCATTCGAGCGAAACCTGCTTGACGCGGCTTTTGGCCAGCGCGGGAAAAATCTCCTCGTATTGCCGCCACTCGCCGCCGAGCGAATTCTTCCAGTCGATATTGGCCTTGATGCCGTAGCCGTAGCAGATGTGCACGGCGGTGGTGCAGGAAAGCCCGTCGATCGCGCGGTGCAGCGCCTCGACACCCCAGCCGGAGACTTCGTTGGTAAACACATTGAACGCCGGCTCGTCGAACTGGATCACGTCAACGCCTTCCTTTTCCAACGCGCGCGCTTCCTGGTTGAGCAGTCCGGCGAAAGCCATCGCCATCTTGATCTTGTCGCCGTAATGAGCGTCGGCGATGGTGTCGGAAATCGTCATCGGCCCGGGCATGGTGATCTTTCAGTTTGCGATTGGTATGCGAGCGCGCAAAGCGCGCCTCGGCCTGATGCACTCGACCCTTGAGCCGCGCCTCGCCGCGCACGGTCGGCACCATGGCTTTGTAGCGGTTGGCGCGGATGCCCATCTCGACCTTGTGGGCGAAGTCGATGCCGTCGACGAATTCGAGAAAGCCGTGCACGAAATGCTGGCGCGACTGTTCGCCGTCGCAGACGACGTCGATGCCGGCGTCCTCCTGCAACTTGATCCACAGCAACGTGGCGTCGAGCTTGGCCTGCGCCAGATCGGCGCCCTGCAAGCCGCCATTGCGGCCACAGTTTATTGGGCTCGGCGAGCCAGGCGGGCTTCGGCAGGCTGCCGGCAATCGTGCTAGGGAAAATCATAAGGTAAACATCACAGCGGATGGCTCATGGGCTGGGCCGAACTCGGGCGCCCGCCAACTATAAAGCCAGTCGAAACGCTTGAGCAGATTTTCTCCGCCCATCGCCACCATCACGGCGTTGCGGATCAGCGCCTCAGGCCCGCTCATCCCATAGATGCGGCCCTGGCGGCGCGACATTTTCTGCACGCGGGCGAGGCGGTGAAAGCGCGCGCCCTCATAGCCGCGCAGCGCATCGGCCGGATCGTCGAGGTATTTGCCCAGCATGAAAGCGAGCACGGCGGCGTCCTCGATCGCCATGCCGGCGCCTTGGGCGAGGAACGGCAGGATCGCGTGGGCCGCGTCCCCGATCAGTGTCACCGGCCCGCTACCATCGTGCAAGGGGCCGCGGCCTTCATAGAGCGCCCACTTCAGCCACTGCGGCGGCACGGAGAGGAGTTCGCGCACTTCGTCCGACCATGACCAGCGGGCAAAATGCCGCAGCAGCACGTCGCGTTCGCCTTTCGCCGACCAGCCGGGTTCGTTCCATTCCTCATGCACGATGCCGACGATGTTGACGAGCGCGCCCGACTTCACCGGATAATGGACGAGATGCGCGTCAAGACCGAGCCAAAGATGAACGAACGGCGCGCGATACATCCCCGGCAGATCGGCGGCCGGCACCAGCGCGCGCCAGGCGGTGCGGTGGGCAAAGCGCGGCCGCCGCGCCTTGGTGATGCGCGGGCGCAGGCTCGACCAGACGCCGTCGGCGCCGATCAGCGCGATGCCGCGCTCGTCGACCACCTCGCGGCCGCGGCGGCCGAGCACGGTGACGCCCTTGTTGTGGGCGGCGAAGTCCTCCACGCGGACGCCGAGCTTGAGCGAGATGTCGCGCTTGGCGCGCGCCGCGTCCGCCAGCACCTGCTGCAGGTCGGCGCGGTGCATCGTGAGGTACGGCGCGCCATAGCGCCGCACGGCGGTATTTCCGAGCGGGATGCGCGCGATCTCGCGCCCCGAGCGGCCGGCCATCACGCGGAGCGCTTCCGGCGTCCCGGCAAAAGTTTTCAGCTTTTCGCCCAAGCCGATCGACTCCAGCACGCGCGTGGCGTTGGGTGAAAGCTGGATACCGGCGCCGGCCTCTTCGAGCTTCTCCGCTTGCTCCAGCACTGTGACGCGCAAGCCGGCGCGCTCCATCGCCAGCGCCGCCGTCAGCCCGGCAAGACCGGCGCCGGCGACGATGACATGACGCGGAGGCGCCATGGGTTTGCGCTCCGGTAAAGGCTTAAGCGGACGCGGTGAGCGGCAGTGCGCATTCCGCCGGCCGCGCGCTGTGCGAATCGAGCGCCGGGTCGTGGCGGTAAAGCGTCGAGCAATAGGGGCAGATGATCTCGTTGTCCTCGCCCATGTCGAGGAAGACGTGCGGATGATCGTAAGGCGGCGTCGCGCCCACGCACATGAATTCCTTGGCGCCGATCTCGATCACCGGCACGCCAGGATCGTTATGGAAATGCGGGACGACATGATCCGCCATGGAGGGTCCTCGAAATGTGCGCTGACGTTCGCGGACGGCACCATAGCGAGGCGGCCGGCTCATGCCTAGAGGCGCCAAGGTTTTGCATTGTTTCGGTCCCCATCAAACTTTAGAGCGTGATACAATTAGGTTGAATCACCGCGCTTTCCCGACATTTTGTTTGCGAATGATCTTTTTCCGAAAACCGGTTCCCGCTTTTCGGGATCATGCGCTAAAACCTCGCCATGCCCAGTTTCCGCAATGGTTCGGTCGAGATCGCCTATCTCGACGACGGTCAGGATCAGCCTGACGCGGCGCCGATCGTGCTGGTGCACGGCTTTGCCTCGACCAAAGAGGTCAATTGGGTGATCCCGAGCTGGGTAGCAACGTTGCGGCACGCGGGCCGGCGGGTGATCGCGCTCGACAATCGCGGGCATGGCAAGTCGGGCAAGCTTTACAACACCGCCGATTATCACACCGCCAAAATGGCCGGCGACGTCACTGCCTTGCTCGATCATCTCGGGATCTGCAGCGCGCCGACGTCATGGGCTATTCGATGGGCGCGCGCATCGGCGCCTTCCTCGCGCTCGAACATGCCGCGCGCGTGCGCTCGCTCATTCTCGGCGGGCTCGGCATTCATCTCGTCGAAGGCGTCGGCCTGCCGGAGAGCATCGCCGACGCGCTGGAGGCGCCATCGCTTGCCGTCGTGACGGACCCGGTCGGGCGGCAATTCCGCGCTTTTGCTGAGCAGACCAGATCAGACCTCAAGGCGCTCGCCGCCTGCATCCGCGGCTCGCGGCAGACTTTGAGCCGCGAACAAGCGGCGGCAATTCGTGCTCCGACTTTGGTCGCAGTGGGAACCAATGACACTGTCGCCGGTTCTGCGCAGGAACTGGCCGCGCTCATTCCGGGCGCCAAGGCGCTCGATATTCCCGGCCGCGACCACATGCTGGCGGTGGGGGACAAGGTGCTCAAATCGGCGGTGCTCGATTTCCTTAACCAGCGCGCATGAGCCATGCGCGCGGGCACTTGCAGGTCAGCCTTGCAGAGTTATTTGCTTGTTAGAAATATGTGCTAGAAACTCCGCCCAACGAACCAATGCCGGAGAATTTTATTCTATGGCACAGCAACAGACACGGCCAGCAAAGGCACTCGACAAGGTCGATCCGGTCTGGGCGCGCATTCGCTCCGAAGCGGAAAACGCAGCGCGCGCCGAGCCCGAGCTTGCGACTTTCATCTACGAAAACATCCTGCACCACGATTCGCTGGAAGCCGCCGTCGTGCACCGCGTCTGCGAGCGGCTGGGCAGCGCGGAGATTTCCGGCGACCTCATCCGTCAGGCCTATGCCAATGCGCTCGAGGACCAGCCGGCGATCGGCGAGGCCTTCCGCGCCGACATTACGGCGACGGTGGACCGCGATCCGGCGACCACGCGGTTCATGGATCCGGTGCTCTATTACAAAGGCTTCCATGCCATCCAGACGCATCGCCTGGCGCATTGGCTGGTCAAGAATGGACGGCGCGACTTCTCGATGTATCTGCAAAGCCGCTCGTCGTCGGTGTTCCAGTGCGACATCAATCCGGCCGCGGTGATCGGCCGCGGCATTTTCCTCGACCACGCCACCGGCCTCGTTGTCGGCGAGACCGCGGTGATCGAGGATGATGTGTCGATCCTGCATGATGTGACGCTCGGCGGCACCGGCAAGGAGCACGAGGACCGGCATCCGAAAATCCGCCACGGCGTCATGATCGGCGCCGGCGCCAAGATCCTCGGCAACATCGAAGTCGGCTATTGCGCGCGCATCGCCGCCGGTTCCGTCGTCATCAAGCCGGTGCCGCACAACACCACTGTCGCCGGCGTGCCAGCCAAGGTGGTGGGCGAGGCGGGCTGCCCCGAACCCTCGCGCGCCATGGACCAGATGCTGTACGGCGTTATGCTCGACGGCTGATTTTATCTGATCGTGGCTTGCGCGGCCGCGTCCGATGGGGCAGTAAGCGCGATCGACAAGGAGAGCGGCCTCGTGGACGTGAGCGAAGTCAGGAAGCTCGACGCATACCTGAAGAAGCTGTTCGGCAACGCGCAGATCCGCGTGGTGCCGAAGTCCGGCGATTTCGCCGAGGTCTTCGTCGGCGAGGACGATCTCGGCGAATTGACCGTCGACGACGAGGACGGCGACCGCTCCTACAATTTCCGCATGGTCATCCAGGTCGGCAGCGACCCGAGCATCCAGCCGGTGCCGACGCTCAACGCTTATCTGCGGCGCAAATTCGAAAACGAGAACATCCGCGTCGTCACCCGGCCGAAAAAGACGGATTCGCTCGAAGTCTATATCGGCGAGGAATTCATCGGCGTGCTGTTTGTCGAAAACGACAAGGGCCGCAAGTCCTATATTTTCGAATTGCCGATTTTGGACGTCGACTTGGTCGAGTGAAGTTTTACCGCGCGGCGCGCGCCGCTCCGGCCGCGTCCGCGGCGTCATTTTCGAGATCGACGCCCTTGGTTTCGGGCGTCACCAATATGGCCATAATCGCCAGCACCGCGTAGATCATCACCAGCCCGCCAATGTAGATATAGGCCTCCTGAATGCCGTAGGCGCGCAGCAATACGCCGGCGACAATCGGGATGAGGCCACCACCGTAGACCTGCGCGATCTGATAACCGGCATTAGCGCCGGAGGCGCGATAGCGTGTCGGGAAATTCTCCGTGTAGAAGGTCGGGATGGCGCCATAGCCGAAGCCGAACACGAAACCAAAACCGATGACTTCGGCGACGGTCGCCAGCAGGAAGCTGCCGGTGTTGATCAGGTAGAAATAGGGCGAAGATCAGGAATACGGTCGCCGCGATCAGCAGAATTGTGCGCCGGTTGATGACGTCGGCGAGCAAAGCGCCAATGATCATGAAGACAAGCATGAAGGCCGCGGCGATCAGGCCGATCGTTTCCGGCGTCGAGCCGGTAAAGCCGACCGCCTTCATATAGCTGGTGCCGAACACGAAATAGAGGAAGAAGGCGCCGCCGAACATCGCGTTCACCAGCGACGTGCGCATAATGGCGAGTGGCATGTCGCGCCAGACATCGGCCGCTGGATGGTCGAGAATCTTGCTTTGCGCGCGGTGGCGCTCAAACACGAAACTGTCTTCGGTGCGCCGGCGGATGATGAGGCCGACGATAGCCACTAGGAAGCCGATGAAAAACAGAATGCGCCAGCCCCAGGCGGTGAACTGGTCGGCCGTCATCAACGACTTGGTGAGGATCACCGATCCAAATCCGAGCAGCAGCCCGATGGGAATGGCAAAGCCCACCCAGGCGCCCCAAAATGCGCGATACTTGGAGTGTGCGGCCTGCTCGACCACCCACGTCGAGGCGGTGCCGAACTCGGCGCCGAAACTGATCCCCTGGACCAGCCGGAAGAAGATCAGGAGGACCGGCGCGGCGATACCGATGCTGTCGTAGGTTGGCGTCAATCCGATCGCCAGCGTGGAGACGCCCATCAGCACCAGCGCGTAAACCAGCGCGTCCTTGCGGCCGGCACGGTCGGCGATATTGCCGAAGATGAACGCGCCGACCGGGCGGATGATGATGCCGAGCCCATAGACGCCGATCGCCGCGGCCACTGCTGCGATGCCCGGCAGCTTGAAGAAGATGCCGCCCCAGACGGTGGCCGCGATCACGCCGGTCACTAGGAAATCGAACTGTTCGATGACCGAGCCCACGATGCTCGCCAGCGCGACTTTGTAGATTTGCCAACTGGATGGGCTGGAGGTCGTGTCGTTCATTGATGTAAGCCCGGCGTGGCCCGCGCCGGCTAATGATCGGGAAGCTCTATAGTTCCACAGCGGGAACACGTGGCCAAGGAGGCCGTCTGCGTTTTTATGGCTTGTTAAGCCAGCACCAGCGGCAGGCCGAGCAGCAGATAGCTCCACGACTTGCCGTGCGAATCGAGATTGAGCGAGGCGTTGACGCCGCCTTCGAGCGTGTCGTGCAACACGAAATTGAGCCCGTGCAGATGCTCGATGACGTAGCGCTCGACCTTGCCGCGCACGAGCTGGGGGAATTCGCGCTTGATGCGCTCGGCGGTGAGCGTGCGCTTGAGCAGCTCGAAATCGGCGGCATCGTAGGCCCAGACATTGATGCTCGATATGTCGCCTTTGTCGCCGGCGCGCGCATGCGCGATGTCGCGCACAAGGCGGGGGCTGTTGCGGCCGCGCGGCGTCATGCGACGAACATCTCGAATGAGGGGTGAACAAGCGCGCGGTCGATGAGCACGGATTTTGTCATCACCGCCGGCGTGATGGAGCCGCGAAAACCGCCGCCTCCGGCGGGACCGCAGCAGAGAAGCGATTCAACCTCCCACAGCATCAGTTCGGCCTCTTCGCGCTTCGTCGTGCGCATGGCAACGTGCAGGCGCACGTCTTCGCTTTCGGTCTGCGATCGCCCCGCTGTCGCAAATAGCGAACTGGCGCCGATCAGATCGATGCGCGTATCGGCGGCGATCTTGTGCGTGGTTTTCAGTCGTTCCGCGACGATTTCGCAGGCCAGCCGCCCGCGCGCGGCGGCTGCCGGACCGGCATAGCTGACGCCGGCCTCGGCGAGAAAGCCCGCATCGAAGCCGACGGTGACTTTCAGCTGCGCCGGCCGCGCACGGCCCGTTGCGCCGGAAACGCGCACGCGATCCTTGCCTTGATCGTCGATCGTCACATGGCTGAAATCGGCGGTGACGTCGGGCGTCAGGTAAGCCGCCGGGTCGTGCACCTCGTAGAGCAGTTGCTCCTTCACCGTCGCTTGCGTGACGCAGCCGCCGGTGCCGGGTAATTTGCTGATGACGGCGCTGCCGTCGGCAGCAACCTCGGCGATCGGATAGCCGCATCGCGCCAGGTTCGGCACGTCCTTGACGCCGGGATCGGCGAAATAGCCGCCGGTGATCTGCATGCCGCATTCCATGAGATGGCCGACCAGCGTGCCGGCGCCCAGGCGCGGCAGATCGTCGGCGCCCCAGCCGTAGCGGTGCATCAGCGGCGCCAGATACATCGACGGATCGGCCAGCCTGCCGCCGATGATCACGTCGGCGCCGACTTGCAGCGCAGGACGAATGGCGTCGTCGCCGAGATAGGCGTTCATGCCGACGATTGGGCGCTTGACGTCGCCAAGTATGCCCGGCTCGTCCATGAATTCTTGCGTCATCGGCACGCTCGCCGTGACATCGTCGCCTTCGATGCAGGCGATCTTCAACCCGGCAAGGCCGAGCTCGCGGGCGATGTCGCGCGTTCGCTCCGCCGCCGCGCGCGGATTGGCGGCGCCCATATTGGTGATGATCACCGTGCTGGCCTCGCGGCAGGCCGGCAGCAGCGCGCGCATGCGGCGATCGAGATGGGCGTTGTAGCCGCGCGCAGGGTTGGCCATGCGGTCACGATGGGCAAACGCAACGGTGCGTTCGCCGAGGCATTCGAGCACCATCACGTCGAGCGCGCCGCGCCGTGCGAGGTCGACCGCCGGATCGAGCCGGTCGGCGGCAAATCCCGCGCCGGTGCCGATCCTGAATGGGCCTGACCGAGCCATGCGCGATGTTAGTTCGGATGCAGCCGTGCGATCAATTTATCGATGCCGGCGGCGACGCCGCGCCAGTCGGCGAGCCAGTCGCGCGGGAAACGCACCGAAATGTCGGCGTCGCCGATGCGCCGCTCCAGCAGGCAGCTGCCGGAATTGACCACGCCATGCAACGAGCAGCGGGCGAGGAAGTGCTCGGGCGCGGCCGATTCAAACACCAGCTCCTCGCCCTGGTAGGGCGTACCGTCGCGGAAGCCGCGCAGCGTCAGCCCGTCCGGCCCGGCCTTGGGCTCGGCCACCAGATAGCGCGGATAGATGTTCTGCACGCGCTGCATCAGCGGCAGCGTCGTGTCGCCGGAGGCGATAGTGACGAACAATCGCTCGTTGGGATCGACCGGCGCGCCGAGCGTCGGCTTGCGCGCCGGATCGGGCGGGACAAGCGACGGCCACAGATAAGCAAGATCGACGCGCGTTTGCGTGCCCGGCCTGCGCTGCACCGGCACCCGGATCGCCGCCGGTTCGATGTTGAAGGTGACGCCGGCAACGGTGATCGGCAGCGACGGCGCATCGAGCCCGACCGGCACGTCCGGCCAGCGCGGCCACAGCACGTAGGCGATGTAAGCCGCGGCGGTGAGGGCCGCGGCAGCAAACAGCAGCAGCGGGCCGGTGAGCGGGCTTGCACCCCGGCGGCGCGCGCGGGCGGAATGGTGGGCAACGGCCATAAGGTCTCCGAATCACCGCCGATTATGTCACGGCCCGGCGCGCAGCCCCGGCTGAGGCATTAACCTTTCATTAAGGAACTGCTGGCGGGAGGGCGGCCGCTCTGCAAAAACGCCGCCTCCAGTAACGCGTTGTGGCCCGAAATGTCGCCGGAATCCCTGCAAAACCTGTTCGCTGTGGCGCTCGGCTTTGCCGCCGCCGGCCTGTGCGCGTCGGGCTACCAGTTGGTCACCAGCCGCCTGCCGAGCTTTTCCCTGCTTGCGGCCGGAGCCAGGCCCTCGACGGTTGCGGCGGTCCCGCTGCTGATCGTGGCGGCGCCGTTCCTCATCATGCGTAACACGCTGCTCGGCGCCCGCCAGGAAAGCCGCCGTTTCGAGTTCGTGTTCCTGGCGACCCTGATTGCCGGCTTCTGGAGCCTGATGTCGGGCCTGGCGCTAGTGATGACGCTGCACGCCTGCGGGCTTGCCTAAGCACTTCCATTCTTCCGAATTGGTTGCGATTGTCGAACTCGTAAGGAGGCGGGAATGCCGATTTATGAGATTGACGGCGTCAAGCCGGAATTTCCCGGCGGGGGCCATTATTGGGTCGCCGATACGGCGGTGCTGATCGGCCGCGTGCGGCTCAAACTCGAGGCCAGCGTCTGGTTCGGCGCGGTGCTGCGCGGCGATAATGATTGGATCGAGCTGGGCGAACGGTCGCAGATCCAGGACAACGCGGTGCTGCACACCGATCCGGGTTTTCCACTGACGATCGGTTCAAACTGCGTCATCGGTCATCTGGTGATGCTGCATGGCTGCACGATCGGCGACAACTCGCTGGTCGGCATGAGTGCGATGATGCTCAACGGCTCGAAAATCGGCAACAACTGTCTGGTCGGCGCGGGCGCCGTGGTGACCGAGGGCAAGAGCTTTCCCGACAATTCGCTGATTGTCGGCGCGCCAGCACGCGTCGTGCGCACGCTCGACGACAAGACGAAGGCGTTTATCCTCGAAGGCGCCGACGTCTATGTGCAGCGTTGGCAGCAATACGCCAAAGAGCTGAAACGGGTCGGCTAGACGAAGCTCATCGCAAAAAGGTGCGGCAGGCCCCTGGGGGAGGGCCTGCCGCTCGCAAATCCGGTCTGGGGACGGGGAGGGGTGGGGACGTGACCGGACCTGCGAATTCCTTATCTGTCAGCGCGATGAAACGATCGGCGGATTGGCCGGCGGTTCGCCGAGCGAGACCCAGGCGTTGGGATCGGCTTGCGACTGCCGCTTGACGAAGCGGTAGCCGGTCTTGTTCCAGGCCAGGATTTCCGTTTCCTGGTTGTCGAGAATGAACTCGCCGCGGTTGGTCTTCACCGTGAGCACGGCGTGGCCTTCGTTCTTCTTGTCGCGCACCACGGTGATCAGCAGCGCTTCACGCGGCCACCCCGCCTGCATCAGCATGCGCCGCTTGAGCAGCACATAGTCCTCGCAGTCGCCTTTGCCGTCGTCGGGGTAATCCCACTGCTCGACCACGCCCCAATGCTCGAGATCGGTCACCGGCTTGATGGTCTCGTTCACCCAATTGTTGACCTTGACCATGTCGGCCCAGGCCTTGGGCGTGAGCACCACGTCGCGCGGCGTCGAGGCTCGCGTTTCGCATTCCGGCTTGTAGCGGATGCAGAACTCGAGCCAGCCGATCGGCGCGCGTGTGGTTGCGCCGACGCTGATGTAGCCAGCCCGCTCAGTGACCTGGCAGAACTCGAGAGTGACGCATAGCGCTCGCCGGCTGCGCTGCCGGTCGTCGACGCCAGCACCATGATGCAGCGACGGCCAAAGCCGCCGCGCCGATGCCCAGTATTCGTTTTGTATGCCTGCCCATTTGTGGCCCCTTCCCGTCGTCTTGGGACCACAATTGCCACAAACATTTTTCAGCGCGGCTAAGTCGAGCAAGTCATTTTGAAGAGAACACAAGTAAAGAAAGAGGCGAATACAGTAAAACTTGAAATCAAATTTGTCTAAAATCTTACAGAATGTAATTTGTCTAAAATTTTAGCTATTAATAGACTTGCGCGCGTGTTGGCGCGGCGCTGGGGGCGCAACCGGCGCGCGAATTTACCAAGTTGGGATGGGCCGTCGAGGCCGCGCGATACCACAAACGGCGGGCTACAGCGGCCGGCCGGGCGCGGGATGGCGCGTGGGCCGGCGCGCGGCGTTTACCCGGCGGTGACGCTATTCGCCGGTGACGTTGGCTTCGACGGAATCGGGATGCTGCAGGCGGGTGAATTCGATGGCAAAGCCATTCTCGATATGGCGCACCACCCGGCCCGCGCGTCTTGCCGATGGTGACCGCGGCGCCGATCGCCGGCCGCAGGTTCGGCGCGATCGACACCGCTGCGCCCGACGCCGACAGGTCGATGACGCGCACGGTCACGTTGGTGCCGTTCGGCAGGATCAGGCGAGCGATCGGGTTGCGCGGCACGAAGCGGCCGTGGCGGCGGTCTTCCGGCAGGTTGAGAATTTCGCGGTTGGCGAGCCAGGTGAGCTGGGCGGCGAGCTTGTCGCGCTTGCGCGACGTCGCCGAAATGGTCATGGCGAAGCCATTCTCCACCGTGCGCGCGATCTTGCCCTTCCAGCCGGCCGAGATGATCGACATAAGCGATGACGCGCTCGCCCGACCTTGCCGATGACCGGCGCCACAATCAACATTCCGCCCGGCGACATGTTGACGACCTGGCAGGGAAATTCGCGCCGGTCCTCGAGCATATAGCGGCCAAGCAGATTGACTTTGACGCGCTGATGCCGCCGGCGTTCCTCGGCCAAAGGCAGAATTTTTAGTTTTGTCGTTGGCATTGCCATGGTGCGGCGTGCAAAAGGGGGCGGATGCCCCGTTAAGCGCCAAACCTATGGAGCTATCGTTAACACTAGGTTAGGTCTGTAGCGGATCGGGAAAATTCCCTATGTGAAATCATGCGCTTCGTTCGGTCGGGGGCTCTTCGCGGCCGACCGCTGTAGACGGTAAAGCCATGCCGCAATTCGCCGCCGTCAACCGGGGGTGTAAGGCGGGGGGCAGCGTGATCGGCGAGGTCCGGCCCGAGGTGACGGACCGTATTGAGTTCAAGTTCGACGATCGGCTTTTCGCCGATCCAGTAAACCGGTGTCGTCGGCGCCAGAACGCCCAGCATGCCGGTGCGCGCATGGTCGCCATTGCGGGCGAGCGGCAGCAATAGCATTTCCAGATCGGCAGTCGCGCCGTCGGCGGCATGGCCGGTCAATCCGGCAGACCGCGGCGCCCGTCTCATCGGTGACGATTGCCAGGATGTCCTCGATCGGCTTGCGGCTTTTCTCGGCCCACAGATCGGTGAGGATTTCGCCTTTGATCTCGCGGCAGAACAAGGCGCAGATGCGCGTGCCGGCGAGGCGGAAGCGAAGCTGATCGACGAAATCCGTCGACAGCATGAAGGTGTCGCCGAGCGCGTGGCGGATCGCCACCGGATCTATGTCGCCGCGTCGCGGGCGCCGGCCGATTGCCGCGCCGCTCGTTCCAACAATTAAACACCGCTCGCGTGGACGCGTGTTTCATGGCACCACCTGTTCCGTCGCGAGACGGTGCCGGCGTCGCGATTGTCCCCGATCGGGACATTCGTGCCGGTTTTTCGCCGCGACGCTTGCGGTGGAGCAGGGCGCGTGCCGCCGGCAACAATACCGGCCGTACCGGCGCCGCAAACGCGCCTTAGCGTTAAAATCGAAATCGATTTGGCTGAACCGAGCGTGGCGTGGCTTGCGTGGAACCCCGCAAGCGGCCTATGTGAGTTAACCTATATAAAGTTGTGGCCGTGCAACGAGAACGTCTCCTCAATATTCCCCCAGTCGTGACATTTCTCGTGGCGGTGTTCGTCATTGTGCACGTGGGGCGTTTGCTATTGCTCACGTCCGCGCAGGATCAGTACTTCCTCGATTTGTTTGCATTCATCCCCGCGCGTTACGACAACACGCTGTTGTTCGGTCAATTGCTGCCGGGCGGGTGGGGGGCCAGTTTGTGGACCTTCGTCACCTACTCGTTCATTCATGCCAACTGGATTCACCTCGGCGTCAATGTCATCTGGTTCTTGCCGTTCGGCAGCGCGGTTGCGCGGCGCTTTGGTCCGCTGCGGTTCCTCACTTTTTTCGCGGTCACGGCGGCAACCGGCGCGATGCTTCATTTGTTCACGCATGGCGGCGACAATACCGAGGTCATCGGAGCGTCGGCGGCGATCTCCGGCACCATGGCGGGCGCGATGCGCTTTGCCTTCCAACGCGGCGGCCCGCTCGGCGGCCGCCGCGACGGCGCGCAAGATCCCTATCGCGTGCCGGCCATTCCGCTTCTCTATGTGCTCACCGATGCGCGCGTGCTGGTATTCCTGATCGTATGGTTCGGCATCAACATCATATTCGGAGCTGGCTCGCTTTCTCTCACCGGACCGGGCCAGACGGTGGCCTGGCAGGCACATATCGGCGGGTTTCTCGGCGGCCTGTTCCTGTTTTCCTGGTTCGATCCGCCGCTCGGTGAACGGCGCGGCGACGATATTGGTGCAACGCCGCAATAAAAAATGCGAAGTCTTGCCATCTGCGGCCTTGACGGAACCGGCAAGCCGGCAGGATCGTTCTCTTGGACTCGGAGGCGCGAAGTCTTGCGGTCCCTCCGGGATCAGGGAGGCTGCGATGAACGTCAAGGCAATCCTGGCCGCCAAGAAATTGGGCGGCGACATCATCAGCATCGAGCCGACCGCGACACTCGCGGCGGCGGCAAAACTTTTATCCAAGCATCGCATCGGCGCGGTGGTGATCCTCGGCGCGGGAGGGCGCCTCGCCGGCATATTGTCGGAGCGCGACATCGTGCGCGCGCTGTCAGAGCAGGGCACGGCGGCGCTCGAGCTTCCCGTCGGGCAGGCGATGACCCGCAACGTCACCACATGCGGCGAGGGCGACAGTCTCGGCGACATCATGGAACGCATGACGGCGGGAAAATTCCGTCACATGCCGGTGGTGGCCGACGGATTGCCGATCGGTCTCATTTCGATCGGCGACGTGGTCAAGCAGCGCCTGGATGAAATTGAGCGTGAATCCGAAGCATTACGCGATTACATCCGCACGGCGTAGCGCCTGACGCATAAGAGCTACTTGCCGGATGCGCCGTTGGCGCTGACCGGACTGGAAAGGGCGGCGACCGCTTCGGTCACTGCGTCGATGGTCTTTTCCATGGCCTCGGTGCCGATGGCGATCGCCTCTTCGGCGCGGTGAAAATCGAACCAGCCGACGCGGCCGAGCCGTGGGCTGATCAGCACGTCGGGCGGGTCTCCGGCCAGACGCGCGCGGGTGATGCGGTCCTGCATCACATTGAAGGCCTCCACCATCACCGTCGGGATGCCGGGCCGGCTGCGGGTGCCGAGGAACTGGCGCAGCGACTGCTTGCCGGAAAAAATGCCGCGTAGTCCGTTTGTTTTCTCAGGCGGCGCGTCGTCGCTGTCGTCGGAGCCGTGGTCGGAGATGATGGTGCCGCGGCCGAACAAGTCGGAGTTCAAATTAACGGCGATCACGAGTCTGGCGCCGAGCGCGCGCGCGGCCGACACCGGCACCGGATTGACCAGCGCGCCGTCCACCAGCCAGCGCCCACCAATGCGCACCGGCGGAAAGATTCCCGGCAGCGCGTAGGAGGCGCGCAGCGCGTCAGCCATTCGCCCGCGGGTGAGCCAGATTTCGTGTCCGGTGTTGAATTCGGTGGCAATGGCCGCGAAACGGATCGGCAGATCGTCGATGCGCTTGTTCTGCAGGGTGGTCTCTAGCCGGCCCGCGAGATGGCCGCCGCGGATGAGGCCGGAGCCGGACAGACTGATGTCGAGATAGCTCAGGATGCCGCGCATGGTGAGGCTGCGCGCCCAGCTCTCCAGGCCGTCGAGCTGCTTGGCCGCGTAGCAGCCGCCGACCACGGCGCCGATCGACGTTCCGACGACCACGTCGGGCACGATGCCGTGCGCGATCAAAGTGCGCATCACGCCGATATGGGCAAAACCTCGCGCGGCGCCGCCGCCGAGCGCGAGCCCGATGGTCGGGCGTGCCATGGCCGGCTGCAATGGTGCGGTGGTGGCTTCGGCGGAGCGATCGCCGTTGCGGGCACGCGCGAACAAACCTTCAAACACCAACGTTATCTCCCCAACCCCAATTTTCGGATCGGCCCAGCCGTCCGACAAGCGTTTCACGCCGACATGGTGAAAACAGCGGAGCCTTGTGTCGGAAACGTGACGGCAGCGTGCGCTTGCGTGATTACATTAAGGTAAACGCCGAGCAGGCAGATTGGTTGCCCAGGCGTTATGCCGCCGGGCGCGTCATGGCAAAGATGCCCTCGACCACGGCGTATTGGTCGTAGCCGCAGCGCGCGATCGGCTTCATCGCCGCGGTATCGAGCCGGCCGCCGACGATAAAGCGGTCGTCGATATGCACACCGACGACCTGCCCGAACACGACGTGACAGTCGAGCGGCGCGCCGTCGAGATTATCGAGCGTGACAACGCGCAACAGTTTGCATTCAAGCGCGCAAGGAGAGGCGGCGACGCGCGGCGGCTTCACCAGCCGCGACGGCGCGGGGCGCAAGACCGGCGCGCACCATTTCGTTGATGCCGCGGGCGAGCGGCGCCGAGGTTACGTTCATCGCCTCGCGCAGATCCCAGGTGGCGAGATTGCAGACGAATTCGCGCGTTTGTTCGATAAAACTTGCGGAATCTTTCAGGCCTTCGCTGGAAAACATCACCACGTTCGGCTTGCTGGAAACGCCATTGAAATAGGAATAGGGCGCGAGATTCACTTCGCCTTTCAAGCTAATAGAAGTGACCCAGCCGATCGGGCGCGGCGCCACGATCGCTTTGAACGGGTCGTGCGGCAGCACCGACAAATCGCGCTTGTCAGGCTCGTAGAACATGAGTTCCTCAGCCTTCGTAATAGCTGACGATGTCGCTGAGCTTGGGCCGCTCGCGGTCCTCGGGCGGCTTGGCCATGTGGCCGATATGCACGAAGCCGGCGACGCGTTCGTTGGACGCCAAGCCCAGTGCGTCGAGCACGCGCCGGTCATAGGCGTACCATTCGGTGATCCAGCTCGCGGCAAATCCCATCGCGTGCGCGGCAATGACCAGGCTCATGGCGGACGCGCCGGCGGAAAGCTGCTGCTCCCATTCGGGGATTTTCACATGCGGGCCGGCGCGGCTGACCACGGCAATCACCAGGGGCGCGCGAGCAAGCCGCTTGCGCTCGAAGTCGATCTGGTTGGGCGTCGCATCGGCGTGATCCTGACCAAACACCGCTGCGATCTTTTCGCCGGCAGCGAGCCGCGCGTCGTCGGAAAAGACGACAAAGCGCCAGGGCGAGAGCTTGCCGTGGTCGGGCACGCGCGACGCGATTCCGAGCAGCGTTTCGATCTCCGCCGGCGAGGGCGCCGGCCCGATCAATTCCATCGGTTTGACCGAGCGGCGGGTCTTGAGCAGTTGCAGCGCGTCAGGCATTGCTTTTCATCCACAGGACAGGGCGTTGCGCCTAGCATAGCGCTTCGGGAGTGACAAACCGGGCTCCGCGGCTTGAAATCGCCGCGATTTGGGCCGAAAAACGCTGCGCATGCGCAACCGATTTGCAACAGCCGTCGCGGCAAAATTGGCGGGCCGCCGTTTGGCGCCGGCACTTGCGCTCGCCACGATGCTGCTGACGCCGCTCACGGCGCTGGCGCAATCCGATCAACTGTTCTCCAATGCGCCGTCGTCCGGCTGGAGCGCGCCGGAGACGCGCGGCTCGCTGATCGGCCCCGGCAACGTGCTGGCGCCGCCGCAGCCCAACGCGGTGCAGCGGGCGCCAATGCCGCTGGTGCCGGCCGGGCAGGTCGCGCTCTCGCTCGACGCGCGCTTCGGCAAGGACGCGGGTCAAATCGGCGGCGGGCTCACCTGGCGGGTCTATGCCGCCAAGGCCGACGCCGGCGGAAAATTCCATCTGGTCAAGGAAGACAAATCGCCGGCGCCGACTTTGCTGCTGCCGCCCGGTCCCTACATCGTGCATGTCGGTTTCGGGCTCGCCACCGCGGTCAAGCCGGTGACGCTCGCCGGCACGACTGTGCACGAGGAATTCGATTTGCCGGCGGGTGGGTTGCGCCTCGAAGGCAGGGTCGGCGACGTGCGCATTCCGGCCGGACAAATTTCCTTCGACGTCTACAAGGGCAGCCAGTTCGAGACCGGCGAACGGCGGCCGATCGCCGAGCACGTGATGACCAGCGATGTATTGGTGGTGCCGGAAGGCACCTATTACATCGTCTCGAACTACGGCGACGCCAATTCGGTGGTGCGCTCGGACATTCGTGTCGCCGCCGGCAAGCTCACCGACATCACCGTCACCCACCGCGCCGCCGCGATCACGCTCAAGCTGGTGAGCGACAAGGGCGGCGAGGCCTTGGCCAATACCGCGTGGTCGGTGCTTACGCCGGGCGGCGACGTCATCAAGGAATTGATCGGCGCCTTCCCGCGCGTCATTCTCGCCGAGGGCGAGTATCGCGCCATCGCCCGCAATGAAGGACGGGTTTACGAGCGCGAATTCAAGGTCGTCACCGGCGTCGACGGCGACGTCGAGGTGCTGGCGCGCTAGCGCTGATCTGCACATTTACTTATTGTCGGATAGCCGTTGCAGGAACAATGATGGTCACGCAAGCGTTGGCGAATGGTAATGCCATGGAAGTTTTTCCCGCGCTCGATGTTAAATCGGTTGCGCTGCTGCTCGACGTCGACGGCACGCTGATCGACATCAAGCCGTCGCCGGGCGAGGTGCATGTCTCGCCCGAATTGCGCGACATGCTGGCGCGTCTGTCGCGGCAGACCGGCGGAGCGCTGGCGCTGGTGAGCGGCCGTTCGATCGCCGATCTCGATCGCCTTTTCGCGCCGCTCGAATTGCCGGCGATCGGCGGCCACGGCGCCGAGATGCGCCTGCGCGCCGGAAAGGTCGTCCAGGGTGCCGCGCCGCTGCCGCAGGACCTGCGCCAGCAATTGGCCGACGCGGCGACGCCGGGTTCGGGCATCGTCGTCGAGGACAAAGGCTATTCGCTAGCGCTGCACTACCGCAACGATCCGCAGCATGAGGAGCGCCTGCGCGCGTCGATTGCTGCCGGCCGGGCGGCGTTTCCCGGCGAGGCGACCGAGGTGCAGCCCGGCAAATTCATGTTCGAGGTGAAGCGCCCGGGCGTGAGCAAGGGTGAAGCCGTGCGCGCGTTGATGATGCAGCCGCCATTTGCCGGGCGCCAGCCGGTGTTCATCGGCGACGACGCGACCGATGAATTGGTGTTCGTGCTGCTGCCCGGCATGGAGGGATTGGGATTTTCGGTCGGCCGGCAATTTCGCCGGCCTTGCCGGCATTTTCGATTCGCCCAAGCAGGTGCGCCGCGCCTTGCAACGCCTGGCGGCGCGCGGACCGAGTAGCCCGGCATGACGGATTACGGCCTCGACCTTGCCGTGATCGGCAACGGCCGCACCGCGGCCTTGCTCGATCCGTCCTCGCGCATCGTCTGGTGGTGCCTGCCGCGCTACGACAGCGATCCGGTGTTCAGCCGCTTGCTCGCCGGCAACGACGAAAAAGGTTTCACCGACGTGGTGCTCGACGGCTTCGTCGAGACGCGTTCGGACTATGCGCGCAACACCGCAATCGTGGTTACCGATTTGGTCGACGCCAACGGCGCGACCGTGCGCATCACCGATTTCGCGCCGCGCTTCCAGGAATACGGCCGCACCCATCGGCCGCCGCAGCTCATCCGCATCATCGAGCCGGTCGCCGGCACGCCGCGCATCACCATCCGCTTTCGCCCGACGCATCGTTACGGCGAGCCGGTGACGACGCGCACCTCGGGCAGCAACCACATCCGCTTCTGGCGCGACGACGTGAACGTGCGCGTCACCACCGACGTGCCGCTGTCCTACATCGAGAGCGAAGCGCCCTTCGTGCTGACGCGGCCGATGTACATGGTGTTCGGCGCCGACGAGCCGTTCGAGGGCGCGCTGGAGACGACCTGCCGCGAGTTCTGCGAACGCACGCGCGACTACTGGCAGGAATGGGTGCGGCGGCTCGCCTTTTCCATCGAATGGCAAGACGAAATCATCCGCGCCGCGATCACGCTCAAGCTGTGCAGCTTCGAGGAAACCGGGGCAATCGTGGCGGCGCTGACCACCTCGATCCCGGAAGGCCCGAAATCCGGGCGCAACTGGGACTACCGGTTCTGCTGGCTGCGCGACGCCTTTTTCGTCGTGCGCGCGCTCAACCGCATCGGCGCCACGCGCACGATGGAAGACTTCATCTCCTATATCCTGACCATTGCGGCCGGGCGCGCCAACACGCTGCATGCACTCTACGGCATCGTGCACACCGACCCGCTGGAGGAGCACACCGCGACGGCGCTAGCCGGTTACTGCGGCGACGGCCCGGTGCGCATAGGCAACGCCGCTGGCGCGCAGGATCAGCACGACGTCTATGGCAGCATCATCATGGCGGCGGCGCCGATGTTCTTCGACCGCCGGCTGCCGCGGCCGGGCGACGAGGCGCTGTTCAGACTGCTAGAGCCGCTCGGCGAGCAGGCGGCGAAACTGGCGACGACGCCGGATTCCGGCATCTGGGAATATCGCGGCAGGAAACGCGTGCACACGCATTCGGCGGCGATGTGCTGGTCGGGCTGCCAGCGGCTCGGCGCCATCGCCAACAATCTCGGCCTCGCCGACCGCGCGCAATATTGGAGCACGACCGCCGCCAAGATCGGCGAAGAGGTGCTCTCGCGCTCGTGGAATCCCAAACGCAATGCGTTCGTCGCCGCCTTCGACAGCGACGATCTCGACGCCAGCGCGCTGCTTTTGGCGGAAATCGGGCTCATTGCGCCCGACGATCCGCGATTTGTCGCGACCGTCGAGGCGATCGAGCGTGAACTTCGCCGCGGTTTCCACGTTATGAGGTATGTGGCTGCCGACGATTTCGGCTTGCCGGAGACGGCTTTTTTAATTTGCCGTTTCTGGCTGATCGATGCAATGTGGGAAATCGGTCGGCGGGAAGAGGCCCGCGACATGTTCGTCGACGCGCTGCGGTTGCGAAACCGTTACGGCCTCTTGTCGGAAGACGTTCATCCTGTGACCGGAAAACTATGGGGGAATTTCCCCCAAACCTATTCGATGTCCGGATTGATTTTAACCGCGATCAAGTTGTCGCGTAGCTGGGGAGACCGGTATTGGCGCGGCTCGTAGTAGTCTCCAATCGCGTTGGCGTTCCCGATGGCGGCGCGCGGGCGGGCGGCCTCGAGGTGGCTATTCGCCCGGCGCTGCGGCAGCGGGGCGGCATCTGGTTCGGCTGGAGCGGGCGCATCAGCGACGGCGATCCGGGTCCGGTCAAGACAATCGAACGCGACAACGTCCTCTACGCCACCATCGGTATGCGCAAGGACGACTACCAGGAATTCTACAACGGCTTTGCCAACCGGGTGTTGTGGCCGATCCTGCATTACCGGCTCGATCTCGCCGAGTTTGTGCGCCGCGATCTCAGCGGCTATTTCCGGGTCAATGAATATTTCGCCAGCAACCTGGAAAAGATGCTGCGGCCCGACGACGTCATCTGGGTGCACGATTATCATTTGATGCCGCTGGCCAAGACGCTGCGCGAGCATGGGCACAGGAACAAAATCGGTTTTTTCCTGCACGTGCCGTGCCCGCCGCCGGAAATCCTCACCGCGCTGCCCAACCACGAGCGGCTGATCCCCTCGCTGGGCAATTACGACCTGGTCGGTTTCCAGACCGAGGTCGATGCCACCAATTTTTCCCGCTATCTGGCGAACGAATGCGGCCTCAATCGCATCGACGCGGACAGCTTTGCCTATGAGGGGAGGCCCGTGCGAATCGGGGTCTTCCCGGTCGGCGTCGAGGCGGAGGCGTTCTCGCGGCTGGCGCGCCGCGCCATGGGCTCGGCCTTCGTCAAGGAAGTGCTGGAGAGCCTGTCCGGCCGCGCCATGATCATCGGCGTCGACCGGCTCGACTACTCCAAGGGAATCCCCGAGCGCATGAACGCCTTCGAGCGCTTCCTCACCATCTTCCCGGAGTGGCACGGCAACGTGACCTACCTGCAGATCACCCCGCGCAGCCGCTCCGGCATTCCCGAATATGCCGATATCGAGCGCAACGTCGGCGAGGCGGTCGGCCGCATCAACGGCCGCTTCGGCGAGCCGTCGTGGACGCCGCTGCGCTACATCAACAAGGCCTATACCCGCACGGCGCTGGCCGGACTTTACCGCGGCGCCCGCGTCGGACTGGTGACGCCTTTGCGCGACGGCATGAACCTGGTGGCGAAGGAATACGTCGCGGCGCAGAACCCGGACGATCCCGGCACGCTGGTGCTGTCGCGTTTCGCCGGCAGCGCGCGCGAATGCGTCGCCGCGCTCCTGGTCAACCCCTACGATCACGAAGGTGTCGCCATCGCCATCAACCGCGCGCTGTCGATGTCGCTAGGCGAGCGCCTCCAGCGCCACGCGGTGAATTACCGCGCGCTGGTGCAGAACGACCTCGGCCATTGGGCCGAACGCTTTCTCGAAGCGCTGGAGGGCCCGGCGCCGTTCGAGCACCAGCGGCAAAGCCGGGTGGCGAGCGGCGGGTAGGAATTGTTATATCTCACAGCGGCGAATCCCTCGCCGCAATGCAAGGACACTCCATCATGATCGCAAGGCCGGCGCCGACGCGTGCAAAGATTTGCGGATTGCTTTCAGCGGCGGCGGCCATGGCGCTGCCCTTCGTGGCGCATGCCGCCGACGCCCATCACGGCGAGGCGATTGCCAAGCGCTGGTGCGCGGCCTGCCATATCGTCGCGGCGGACCAGGCGCGCGGCTCGACGCAGGCACCGCCGTTTTCCGCCGTCGCCAAGACGCCGCATTTCGACGCCGCGAGGCTCGCGTTCTTCCTGCTCGACCCGCATCCGAAAATGCCGGACATGGGTCTGTCGCGCAACGACGCGTCCGATCTCGCCGCCTACATCGCCATGCAAGGCAAATGACTATTCCAGACCTTCGACGATACGCACGTCGCGCTCGGCGCCGTCGCCCAGCACCTTGACGGCGGCCTGATAGGCCGGGCTGTCGTGCGCAGCGATGGCTTTTTCCACGCTGGGAAATTCGGTGATGACGATGCGCTGCTTGAGGCCGGCTTCGAAAGTGGCAGTCGGCGCCCCGCGCGCGAGATATTTTGCGCCGAATGCCATGGTGGCGGCCGGCGCCAGCTTGGCGTAGGCCGCGAGCTTGTCCGGGTCCTTGATCGAGCGGTAGCAGGTCACCCAATAGCCTTTGGGCATTGGCATCCTCCCTTGTTTACGTGGCTTTGCGCTGGCGCCTCACGTCCGGCGGCACTGCTTCCTCGGCCAGCGCTTTAAGTGCTGCGTCGAGCGGCATCACCTCCTGCTTCTCGCTGCCGAGACGGCGCACGGAGACCGCGCGCTCTGCCGCCTCTTTCTTGCCGACGACCAGCAGAGCGGGGACCTTGGCGAGCGAGTGTTCGCGCACCTTGTAATTGATCTTCTCGTTGCGCAGGTCGGGCTCGACGCGCAGGCCGAGCGCACGCGCGGCGGCAATCGCATCGCGCGCGTAGTCGTTGGCGTCGTCGGTGATTGTTGCAACGATCCCCTGCACCGGCGACAACCACAGCGGCAGATGGCCGGCATAGTGCTCGATCATGATGCCGGTGAAGCGCTCGAGCGAGCCGAACATGGCGCGGTGCAGCATCACCGGCGTCACCTTGTTGGAATGCTCGTCGATATAGAACGCGCCGAGTCGGCCCGGCATGTTGAGATCGACCTGCACGGTGCCGCATTGCCAGTCGCGGCCGATGGCGTCGCGCAGCACGTATTCGAGCTTGGGGCCGTAGAAGGCGCCTTCGCCCTTGTTGAGCGTCCACGGCCGGCCGGATGCTTTCAGCGCCGCCATCAGCGCCGCTTCCGCCTTGTCCCACATGGCGTCCTCGCCGATGCGTTTTTCCGGACGGTCGGAGAACTTGATGTGCACGTCGTCGAAGCCGAAATCGGCGTAGATCGAAAGAATCTGATCGTTGAGCTTGAGCGATTCTTCCTCGATCTGCGCCTCGGTGACGAAGATATGCGCGTCGTCCTGCGTAAAGGCGCGCACGCGCAGCAGCCCGTGCAGCGCGCCGGACGGCTCGAAGCGGTGCACCTTGCCGAATTCGGCGAGCTTGGTGGGCAGGTCGCGGTAGGATTTGAGCCCGTTCTTGAAGATCTGGATGTGGCCGGGGCAGTTCATCGGCTTGACCACGAAGACGCGCTCGTCGTCCTCGCGCGGCTGCGTGAGAAACATGTTCTCGCGGAACGTCGCCATGTGGCCGGAAGCGACCCACAGCGATGAATCCATCAGTTGCGGCGCGTTGACTTCAGAGAAGCCGAATTCCTGCTGGCGGCGGCGGATGTAATTTTCCAGCGCCTGGAACAGCGTCCAGCCCTTGGCGTGCCAGAACACCGAGCCGGGCGCTTCCTCCTGGAAATGGAAGAGGTCCATCTCGCGGCCGAGGCGGCGGTGGTCGCGCTTTTCGGCTTCCTCGATCTGCTTGAGGTAGGCGTCGAGCTCTTCCTGCTTGGCGAAGGCGGTGCCGTAGATGCGGGTGAGCATCGGGTTGTTCGAGTCGCCGCGCCAATAGGCGCCGGCCACCTTCATCAGCTTGAAGGCGTTGCCGACCTTGCCCGTTGAGGTCATGTGCGGGCCGCGGCAGAGATCGAACCAGTCGCCCTGCTTGTAAATCTTGATTTGCTGATCTTGCGGAATGGCGTCGACCAGCTCGACCTTGAAGTTCTCGCCCATGTCGCGGAAGGTCTTCTTCGCTTTCTCGCGCGACCACACTTCCTTGGTGAAGGGCCTGTCGCGGGCGATGATTTCCTTCATCTTCTTTTCGATGACGGGGAGGTCTTCCAGCGTGAACGGCTGGTTGCGGAAGAAGTCGTAATAAAAGCCATTCTCGATCACCGGGCCGATGGTCACCTGCGTGCCCGGCCACAGCGACTGCACCGCTTCCGCCATGACGTGCGCGGCGTCGTGCCGGATCAGCTCCAGCGCGCGCGGGTCGTCGCGGTTGACGAATTCGATTTTGGCGTCGTGCTCGATCGGATCGGAGAGATCCGCGAGCGTGCCGTCCAGCGCCATGGCGACGGTGCGTTTGGCCAGGGACGGCGAAATGCCCTTGGCGACGTCAAGCCCGGTGGTGCCTTGGGGGTAGTCCCGGCGTGCGCCGTCGGGAAATGTCAGCGCAATCTGCGCCATGTTTTATCTCCTTCTGCTCACTCCTGCGAACGAGCGCAGGTAAGCGTCACTCTTCGGGGCAGGGATATAGCAGGGGAATAATTTCGCGCAACAGGGGCTGCTCAGGCCCCCGCTAAGACCCGCCGGCGCAGCCAGCCGAGCACCCGTCCGTCGATCACCAAGAGCGCGCTGGCGATGATCAGCGTGCCGACGATCTCGTGCGCGGTGATCGGCTCGCCCAGCACCAGGAAGCCGAGCAGGATCGCCGTCACCGGGATCAGCAGCGTCACCAGCATGACATTGGTGGGGCCGGAGCGGTTTATGATCTGGAAAAACACGATGTAGGCAAGCGAGGTGCCCAGCGCGGCAAGGCCGATGAGCGAGGCCACTGTGGCCGCGCTTGGCATCGGCAGTTGCCACGGCCGGTCGAACACCGACGCGATGACCGCCATCACGATACTGGAACAGATGAGCTGGCAGGCCGACGAGGTGATCGGCGCAACGCCGGCAAGCTCGCGCCGCGCCCACCAGCCGGAAAAGCCATAGCTTAATGCGGCCGCGAGGCAGAGCAACATGCCGACGGTCTGCCCGTGCGACTGGTCGAGCCAGGGCGCGCGCAGCACCACCACGCCGGCGAGGCCGAGCGTCACGCCGAGAACGCGGCGCGCGATCAGCTTCTCGTCGCCGAACGCCGCCATCACCAGCACCGTAAACAGCGGCGTCGTCGCGTTGAGCACCGAAGCGAGCCCACTGGACACGTACGTCTGTCCGGCGACCAGCAGCGAGAACGGGATGACATTGTTGAGCAGCCCCATGCCGAGAAACGGCATCCAGCCGGAGACCGTCGTCGGCAGCGCCCCGCCGAGCAGCTTGAGCGCCGGCAACAAAAACAGCGCGCCTAGCGCGACGCGCACAAATACAATCGTGAAGGGCGGCAGTTCGCGCACGGCGACGCCGATGAAAAAGAACGCGCCACCCCACAGCACCGAGAGCAGGATCAGCAGCAGCCAGGTCTGGCGGTCAATGGCCATGGCTCGGATTAGACGCTTATCGCAGGTCGCGCCACCCGGTTTCTGATGCATGGCGGCGCCCGCCGCCGACATCGCAAAACGCTGATTAACGATACTGACGGCGGCCACACCAGGCGGGCCTGTCGCAGAGGCTTCGAGATCGCCTATAATTCAGTGTGGCATTTTCGGCATTGGGGAGCCATGCCATGAACCAGAGATATTGCATTGTCGGAATTTCCGCCGCGCTGTGCTTTTCTGCGGTTCTGTTTTCGTCCGTCGCCGTCTCCGCGCGCGGAGGCAGCGCTCAGCCTATGCGCCTTATTTCGGCATTCCCGGCTATGACGCTGAGCCCGTTGGCAGCATTGCAGCGGTGCAATCACCGGCCCCGTTGATCGCGCCTTCCTTTGCCTTGAGCTGCCACCATAATCAGGAGACCGTCGCGGTTCCAGCAGAGAGCGGCGGCGAACGGAAAATCACGATCACGCGCTGCTAGGCGTGCGGCGTTCGCGAAGAAAGTTCGGGTGAAACCTGCGCGCTCTCTAGCGCGCCGGGCTCTCGTTGGTGCCGCGCCAGCGGCCGTAGCGCCAGGGCAGGAACCAGCGCGCGTTCGCCGGCACGGTCTCCGGCACGAAATCGAGGCCGTCGGTACCGAAAGGGTGGCAGCGCAGGAAGCGGGCGAGCGCCATCCAGGTTCCCGCCCACAGGCCGAAGCGCGCGATCGCCTGGTCGGCGTAATCCGAACAGCTCGGCAGATGGCGGCACCGGGGCCCGAGAATAGGCGACAGCGTATAGCGATAGAGCGCGACAAGCCCGCGCCCGGCCAACCGCGGCAGTTGCGCGAACTCGTAGGAAACAGTCTTGCGTGCACTCATCGCCGTTACGAAAGTTCCATGCAAAGTTCCAACGAGACGAAACTGCTCAAGTTTTAGACCTAAAGATCAGATGGCAGCCATCATTTTACACTAGACCCGAATCTATCGGCTTATTAAAAAAGACATCAGCGGGGATTACTGCACCGCGAAAGCCCGGCACGACGAATGCCAAGAGCGCAGAGAACTGTGCCAAACAACATGGGCTCAGCGGCGCTAAAGGGGGAAGGATGATTCGTTCCCTGGCGTTGCTTATTGCGCTTGCTTTGGCGCCGGCTGCGCCGTTGTGCGCACCCGCGCAGGCCTCCGAGCGCGCGCTGCCGATGCGCTTCGATCTCTACCGGCAGAATCCCGCCGACGCATGCGGCGCCCGCTGCCGCGTCTGGATCGGCGCCAGCGGCGCCATCACCGCCGACACGCCGCGCGACTTCACGCTGTTCGCCCACGGCCGCGATCTGCGCGGCCTGACCGTGGCGCTCGATTCCGACGGCGGCTCGGTGCTCGGCGCCATCGGCCTTGGTCGCGAAATCCGCAAGCTCGCGCTCAACACCACCGTCGGCCGCAGCATCGATCTCGACAGCGGCGACGCGCGCGCGCCTTACGCAAGCCTGTCGCCGCGCGCCGATTGCCAGTCGATGTGCGCCTTCGTGCTGCTCGCCGGCGTACAGCGCACGGTGCCGCGCGAGGCGCGCGTGATGGTGCACCAGATCTGGCTCGGCGACCGCCGCGAGGATCCGACGGCGGCGAATTATTCGGCCGAGGACCTGGTGCTGGTGCAGCACGACATCGGCAGCCTCGCGCAATACACGATCGAGATGGGCGCCTCGATCGACCTGCTTAACCTGTCGCTGCGCATTCCGCCGTGGGAGCCGATGCATATGCTCACCGCGAGCGAAATTAGCCGCATGCATGTCGCCACCGACCTGCCGCCGCAAACGGCGCCGGCGACGATCGCGGCCTCGCCGCCCGCGGCGGCGGCAATGGCACCACTCATCGCGCCGGTGGGCACCGCGTTGCAGCCCACCGCGATCAGCGAGCATCGTTGGGCCGTGGTCGATCACGCCGGCACGGCCGCGCTTGCCAGGCGTAATCCGCTCACCATCGAGGGCGAGGAGATTGGCAGTTTCGACCTCATCGTCGCCTGCGGCGGTCCTGGCACTTACGATGTGAGCTATGCCGAGCGGCGCCATGCCGACGCGCAGCATCCATTGCTCGAGGCGGTCAGCGCCGTCACCATGACGATCGGCAAGACCTCGGCGCCGCTCAAAGTGGTGTCGTCGCAACGCCGGCAGGATCCGGACGAACTCGTCACCTTCGCCAGCGCGACGCTGCCGGCCTCCATCGTTGCCGGCTTTGCCGCCGCCGGCAATCATTCGCTAATGATCGAGACCGACAGCGCGGTTACCGCGACCGGCATCCGCGTCGGCAATACCGGCGCGCCGGGCAGCTTGCCGCGCCTCGCCGCGCGCTGCGCCAAACCGCTCGGCGACCGCGCAGAATTGTCGGCGAAGCAAATTGGCGGCGTGGCGGTGAAATAGGGGCTGCTATTCCGCCGCCTGTTTCGCCTTGCCCTCGATCTTGTCGATGGCCGAGACTACCGCATCGAAAGTGAGCATGGTGGAGGCGTGGCGCGCCTTGTAGCCGCGCACGGGCTCGAGCACGGCGATGTCGGCCCATTTGCCGGAGGGCGGCGGCCCGTTCTCCTTCAGCATCTTGCGCACGGTCTCGCGCAATTGGCGCAGCTCGTCGGCTTTAGCGCCGATGACGTGCCGCGCCATGATCGAGGAGGAGGCCTGTCCCAGCGCGCAGGCCTTCACGTCATGGGCGAAATCGGTGACCAGCGGGCCGTCCATCTTCAGGTCCACGGTGACGGTCGAACCGCACAGCTTGGAATGAGCGGTGGCGCTGGCGTCGGGGGCGGGGAGTCGCCCAAGCCGCGGGATGTTGCCCGCCAGTTCCAGGATGCGATCGTTATAAACCTCGTTGAGCATTGACGTTTTCCGGCCGCAGGGGCGCATTTGTGTCCCCCGGGCAAATGATTATATAGGTGTTCATCCCGCCGCACGGAAAGAGGTTTTCGAAGGCGGAAGCGAAGGGAATGCGTCCGGTTTCACATATCCGACGCGGCCCCCGGTGACACATCCGGCCTCGAATACAGGCCGGTCGAACGGAGAGACCCGTCATGGACGCGAAATTCACCAAGCCTTCCGTTGTGACCTGGCCCAAGCAGGGCCTGTCCGAGCATGTGCGCGCAACGCCAGAGCCTGCCGGTCCGCGGCCGACGCGGGAAGAGGCCGAGGAGGCCGTGCGCACGCTGATCGCCTATGCCGGCGACAACCCCGACCGCGAGGGACTTGTGGAAACGCCGAAGCGGGTGATCGGCGCCTATGAGGAAATCTTCCAGGGCTATCGCGAGGTGCCGGCCGACGTGCTCGACCGCACCTTCAGCGAAACCGGCGGCTACGACGACTTCGTGCTGGTGAAGGACATCGGCTTCAACTCGCATTGCGAGCACCACATGATGCCGTTCTTCGGCAAGGCGCATGTCGCCTATATGCCGGTGGAGCGGGTGGTGGGCCTGTCGAAGCTCGCGCGCCTCGTTGATGTCTATGCGCGGCGGCTGCAAACGCAGGAGCATCTGACCACGCAGGTGGCGACGGCCATCGATGAGATCTTGAAGCCACGCGGCGTCGCCGTGCTGATCGAGGCCGAGCATATGTGCATGTCGCTGCGCGGGGTGGAGAAGCCCGGCGCGCTGACGGTGACCACCCATTTCACTGGCGCCTTCCGCGAAACGGCGGAAGAGCAGGTACGGTTCATGACCATGCTGCGCGGGGCGCAACGCTAACGCCCGCGCCAACACGCGAGGCGAAATTGGCTGGGACATCCGAGATCGAGGAAGGCACGACCTTCGCGCCGCAGTTCGGCGCCGACGGGTTGCTCACGGCTGTCGTCACCGACGTGACGACCGGCGACGTGCTCATGGTCGCGCATATGAACGCCGAAGCTGTCGAAAAGACCATCGAGACCGGCGAGGCCTGGTATTACAGCCGCTCGCGCAAAAAGCTTTGGAAGAAGGGCGGGAGCTCCGGCCACGTCCAGCGTGTAAAGGAGCTGCGCGTCGATTGCGACCAGGACGCGCTCTGGCTCAAGGTCGAGCAGGTGGGCGAGGGTGCCTGCCACACCGGACGGCGTTCGTGCTTCTATCGCGCGGTGCCGTTGGGGCCCGCCGCCAGCGTGATGCTGCAGTTCCGCGACGAGAAGACGTTCGATCCGAAGAGCGTGTACGGCAAGCCATGAGCGGCGCCCGCGTCGATGTGCGTCTCGACGCGCGCGCCGGCGACACCATTGCGTATCTCACCATCGACAACCGCGCCAAGCTCAACACGTTCGACCGCGCGCTGATGAGCGAGTTTATTGCCGCGGTCGACGCGCTGTCCGCGCGCGATGAGCTGCGCGCGCTGTTGCTGTCCGGCGCCGGCGACAGGGCCTTCATTGGCGGCGCCAGCATTCCGGAGATGGCGGCGCTTGACTGCGACAGCGCCCGCGACTTCATTACGCTGGTCCATCGCACCTGCGATTGCCTTCGCCGCCTGCCGGTTCCGGTGATCGCGGCAATCGACGGCTACGCGCTCGGCGCCGGGCTGGAAGTCGCCGTCTCCTGCGATCTGCGCGTGGCGACGACGCGGGCGAAATTCGGCATGCCGGAGGTCAAGGTCGGCATCCCCTCGGTGGTCGAGGCGGCGCTGATCCCGTCGCTGATCGGCTACGGCCGCGCGCGCGAACTGTTGATGCTGGGCGAGATCATCGGCGCGGAGACCGCGCTGCGCTGGGGCCTGATCGAGCGCGTGGTGACGCCGGAGGCGCTCGACGCCGAAGTCGACAAGATCGTCGCGGCCCTGCTGGCGGCCGGTGCGCAGGCGGTGCGGCGGCAAAAAGTCCTCATGCAGCAATGGGAAAACCTGCCGGCCGCCGGGGCCATCGCCGCCAGCATCGATGCATTCGCAAAGGCCTTTGAGACCGACGAGCCGACGCGGATGCTTTCCGCTTTCGCCAAGCGCAAGCGGGATTAGCCACGCCCCCGCTCATTCCCGCGCAGGCGAGAATCCAGTTCTTATCGTCCGTAATATGTCGCCCTGGGTCCCCGCTTTCGCGGGGACGAGCGGAGAGAGAAGCGACTAGGACTTCAATGAAGCCAGCAGCGCCTGCGCGCGCACAAGATGCGGCCGGTCATACATCTTGCCGTCGATGCCGACGGTGCCGGCGCCGGGCCTGGCGGCGAAGGCGGCGACGATGGCCTTGGCCTTTTCGATCTCGCCGGGGCCGGGCGTGAACACGGCGTTGATCACCGGCACCTGCGCCGGATGAATGGCGAGGCGCCCGGCAAAGCCGTCGCGGCGCGCGTCTTCGGTGTCCTGGCGCAAGGCCTCGAGATTGCGAAAGTCGACGTGGATGGTTTCGTAGGCCGGCACTTTCGCGGCCGTTGCACCGAGCAGGCAGATGGCGCGGGCGAGCCGATAAGGTTCGGTCAGCACGCCGTTGGCGTCGCGGTTGGCTATTGCGCCGATTTCCGAGGCAAGGTCTTCCGGCCCCCAGGTCATGCCGATCAGGCGCGCGCTGGAACCGCCATAGCTGCCGGCGGTGAAGACGCCGGTCGCCGTCTCCACCGTCTGCGCCAGAATCTTGATGTGGCCTTCGGCGACGCCGGCGATGGCCTCGCGCGCGGCGAGCTTGGCGTCGAGATGTGTCACCGTCGCGCCACCCTCTGCCTTGGGAAACATGATGGCGTCGGGCTTGCCCGAAACGATGGCGTCGAGATCGGCATCGGTCATGCCGGTGTCGAGCCCGTTGATGCGCACCAAGAGGCGCGGGCGGTCTTTTTTCGGCTGCGCGCTTTTGAGGAAATCGAGCGCCGCCTTGCGCGCCGTGTCCTTGCGTTCGGGCGTAATCGAATCCTCGAGATCGAGGATGACGGCGTCGGCGCCGCTCGCCATCGCCTTGTCAAGCTTGGCGCCGCCGTCGGCGGGCACGAACAGGAAAGAGCGCATCGTCCGACCCAGATCTCCTATGGGATGAAAAACGTGAACGCAATCGCGGCGGCCGCGAACAGAAGAACGAAACCGGCTGGGAAGCCAAGGGAAAAGGCGAGCGCCGTTCGCGGCGCCCGCCGCAGGAACGACAATACCACCGCGGGTAGTGCCGTCAGCACAAGCAAAATGATCGTCACCCAGCCGGCTGCGACGTCAAATCCTTTGGTGGCCGGATCGGAGTTCGAGTTCAAAAAGATCGCAGCAAGCGCGGCTGCGGCCAGGCAATCGAGACCGCCGATGACGATGGCCGCACCACGCGCACGCATGCCGTCACTTCGGCTGCATCAGCATGAACGCGCTGCGGTGGCATTCGGCGACCAGCGTGCCGTCCTGCTTGAATGCCTTGTGATGAAATTCGACGATGCCGGCGCCTTTGCGCGATTTCGACTCGCGCTTGGACACCACCTGCGTCGTGCAGCTCACCGTGTCGCCCTCGAACAGCGGGTTGGGGAATTTCACGTCGGTCATGCCGAGATTGGCTATGGTCGTGCCCACCGTCATGTCCGAGACCTGGATGCCGATCATCAGCCCCAACGTGAACAGCGAGTTCATCAGCGGCTGGCCCCATTCGGTTTCCTGCTCGCAGAAATGCCGGTCGATGTGCAGCGGCTGCGGATTGAGCGTCATGTTGGAAAACAGCATGTTGTCCATCTGCGTCACCGTGCGCGTGTAGCGGTGCTCGTAGGTCTTGCCGACCTCGAAGCCCTCGAAATAGAGCCCGCCGCGCTTGTGGCGTTGCATGGTGTCCTGCATCGCGCGCCTCCCTGGTCCCGTTTACCCTTCATTTACCATAATTCCCCATGGTCCATAGGGCCCGCCGCATGCGGCGGGGAAGGCAATAGCCATGGGCATCGATCCGATCAACGGCGGCGCAGCGCAGATCACCGGCGCGATCCGGCAGGCCGCGGCCTCGACCGGCATGAGCTTCGAATACCTGCTCACCACCGCGCAGATCGAGTCCAATCTCAACCCCTCGGCACAGGCCGCGACCTCCTCGGCCAAGGGGCTCTACCAGTTCATCGACCAGACCTGGCTCGCCACCATGAAATCGACCGGCGCCGCGCTCGGGCTCGGCCGTTATGCCGACGCCATCGCGAAGAACGCGGACGGCCAATACGAGGTGCCGGATGCGACGGCGCGCAGCGCGATCCTGAAATTGCGCTCCGATCCGTCGGTGAGCGCGCTGATGGCCGGCGCCTTCACCCGCAGCAACGCGGCCCAGCTTGCCAATGCGCTTGGGCGCGCGCCGAGCGAGGGTGAACTCTACATCGCGCATTTCCTCGGCCCCGACGGCGCCGGCAAACTGATCAGCGCCGCCGCTTCGCAGCCGCAGGCGAACGCCGCCGTCATGTTTCCGCAGGCGGCCGCCGCCAATCCGAGCATTTTCTATATGAGTGGGGGGGCGGCGCGCAGCGTCAGCGAGGTCTATGGCAAGCTCGCCGGCCGCTTCGAGATCGCCCGCAACCTCGCCTTCAACCCCAGCCTGCGCGGCAGCGTCGGCGCGTCGCCCGATACCGCCGGCATGACGCAAGCCTTCGCCGCAGCTAATCCGCCGGCCATCCGCAACACCCGGCCGCTGTTCCAGGCGATGTTCACCGACCGCGTGCAGGCGCTGACGCAAACGGTGAGCGAATTGTGGACGCCGCCGGGCTCGGACGCCAACGCTTCGCGCCCGCTCAATCTGTTCAGCGACACGCCCGCCGATCCGCGCAAGCTGTTCGGGTCCTGACCGCGGCGATCGTCGTTAACAGTCCATCAATATCTATGGTGAACGCTTTGTTAAGCCTCGTCGGCTACGCTGCGCGTTGCAGTTTGTCCGGTAGGTGGCGTTGGTCCGATGATTGTCCGTCAGTTTCTGCAATGGGTGCGCAACGCTCCGCCCGGTGAACGGGCCGATGCGACGTCCGCCTTGGCGCGCGCCTATCTCCATTCCGACCTTTCCCCCGACGACCGCGCCGCCGCCGAAGGCGCCATGATCATGCTGCTCGACGATCCGTCGCCGCTGGTGCGGCGCGCGCTGGCCGAGGTGTTCGCCTCCTCGCAGAAGGCGCCGCCCGTCATCGTCGATGCGCTGGCCGCCGATCATCCGCAGATTTCCGTACCGATTTTGTCGCGCTCGCCGCTGCTGCTCGAAGCCGATCTCATCGATCTCATCGCCACCGGCCACCCGGAAGCGCAGACGGCAATCGCCGGCCGCGCCGATGCTGCCGCGCACGCTCGCCGCGGCCATTGCCGAAGTGGGGTCGTGCGCAAGCCTGTCTCGCGCTGCTGGAAAATTCCGACGCCGACATCGCGCACTTTTCCATCGACCGCATGGTCGAGCGCTTCGGCCATCTTGCCGCCATCCGCGAAAACCTTGCTGGCGCGCGACGATCTGCCGATGCCGACGCGCCAGGCGCTGCTCTCGAAGCTGTCGCAGACGCTTGCCGGCTTCGTCACCGCGCGGCATTGGCTCGGCTCGGAGCACGCCGAACAGGCGGCGCGGGAAGCCTGCGAGCGGGCGACTGTCGCGCTCGCCGCCGAGACGCCCTATGACGAGATTGCCGCGCTGGTCGCGCATCTGCGCCAGAGCGGCCAGCTCACTGCCGGCATGATCCTGCGCGGGCTGCTCTCCGGCAATGTGGTGCTGTTCGAGGAGGCGCTCACCGAGCTGTCCGGCATGCCGCTCGACCGCGTCACGGGCTATATCCACGACAAGAACCTGTCCGGCTTCCTCGCGCTCTACCGCAAGGCCGGGCTGCCCGACGCCGCCTATCCCGCCTTCCGCGAGGCGATCGCCGCCATGCGCGAGGGCGTGCTGATGGGCGGGCAGGGCAACGCAGCGCGGCTCAAGCGCGCGATGGTCGAGCGCGTGCTCGCCGGCTGCCAAGCCGAGCCGGGTGCCGATGAGTCGACGCTGGCGCTGCTGCGGCGCTTCTCGGTCGAGGCAGCGCGCGAGGAAGCGCGCATGTTCTGCGACGATCTGGTGGCGACCAGCCCGGCGCGCAGGCGCGCGCCGGCGGCCGAGACGCGGCTGGTGGCGTAAAGGGCGGTTTATTCCGCCTGTTCCGGCACGATCGACGGGCCGCCCTTGATCTGCTCGATCACGTCGGGCCGGTCGCGATTCTCGTGCAGCAGGAATTCGTCGGTGACCTCGCGCAGCCGCTTGGTCAGCGTGGCGGCAAGCTCCTTGGCGTCGGAGCGGGAATATTCGCGGTAGATCGCGCGCACCGCGTCTACGTGCTGATCGACAAGCTTGATCGGAATGCGGGTCTGGTCCGGCGTGTATTCGATCAGCCGGCACAGGCTGTCGGCCGCCGCCGCCACCGCGGGAAATCCAAACGTGGCGACTTCGCCCTTGATGTCGTGGGCGGCGTGAAATAGCGCTTCCTTGGTGGTCTTGCTGAAGCCCGTTCTGGCTGACGGCGTTGCGCGCGGCATCGAGGCGCGCGCATTCGGCCTCCATCCACGAGCCGAATTCGCTCGACAGCTCGGCCAGCGCCTTTTCCGCGCGCGCCAGCGGTGTCTTCGCCGGGCTCATAGGGCTTGTGCGACACGGCCTTGCGCAACTTGTTATCGACCGTGATGATTTCGTGGTCGGCATAAGTCGCGACGGAAGCGGTGTCTTTGCGGGGAGCCATGGGGGCGTCTGCCTCTGTCAGCCGGGGGCGCGGACTTTTTCAAGCAAGGGGGTGGGGCGGATCACGTCTGCCTTGCCGCCCTTGCGCCGTTCCGGACCGGCATAGTTCGGGTTGACGTTGCGGCGCCGGTCGGGGCCGAAATAATTTTTTGTCTTGATGAACGGGCGCGGATTGGCGACCACGTTGACGATGCGCTCGTAAAGGCCCTTGGCCGAGATCGGCTTGGCGAGGAATTCGGTGATGCCGGCATCGCGCGCCAGCGTCACCCGTTTCTTTTCCGAATGGCCGGTGAGCATGATGATCGCCACATAGGAATTGGTATTGGCGCCCGGCTGGCGGATCATCTGCGTGAGCTCGAGCCCGTCGAAGATCGGCATCGCCCAGTCGGTGATGATGATGTCGGGCACGTAGTGGGTGAAGGATTCAAGGCCGGCGGCGCCGTCTTCCGCCTCGTAGACCTCGCGCGCGCCGAAGCCGTGCAGCAGCGTGCGCAATATCCGCCGCATGTGGGCGTTGTCGTCGATGACGAGGAAGCGCAGACGGTTGAAATCGATGCGGACCATGATGCCCCGGGGCTTCGGGCGCCGCCCGATACCTGCGCCGGTAAAGCTATCCCGCCGCCGTTAACGCGTGGTTAAGGATGGCGAGAGGAAGCCGAGCATTCGCAGGCGGTTAGACGCTCACATCACCGCGCCGACCTGCCAGGGCACGAATTCGAGATCGCCGTAACCCAAGCCTTCCGACTTGGTGCGGCTCGCCGGAGGCGACCTTGAGCACCTTGTCGAAAATCTCCTGGCCCTTTTCGGCGATGGAGACGCCGTCGAGCATGTCGCCGCAGTTGATGTCCATGTCCTCGCTCATGCGCCGATACATGTCGCTGTTGGTGGCGAGCTTGATCGAGGGCGTCGGCTTGCAGCCGAAGGCCGAGCCGCGGCCGGTGGTGAAGCACATCACGTTCGCAGCCGCCGGCGACCTGGCCGGTGGCGCCGACCGGATCGAAGCCGGGCGTGTCCATGAAGACGAAGCCCTTCTCCTTGACCGGCTCGGCATATTCATAGACCGCGCGCAGCGTGGTCGAGCCGCCCTTGGCGGCGGCGCCGAGCGATTTTTCCAGGATCGTGGTGAGCCCGCCGGCCTTGTTGCCGGGCGCCGGATTGTTGTTCATCTCGCCGCCGTTGCGCGCGCAATAGTCCTCCCACCAGTTGATGCGCTCGACCAGCTTCTCGCCGACCGTGCGGTTGACCGCGCGGCGCGTGAGCAGATGCTCGGCGCCGTAGATCTCCGGCGTCTCGGCGAGCACGGCCGTGCCGCCGTGCTTGACCAGCTGATCGACGGCGGCGCCGAGCGCCGGGTTGGCGGTGATGCCGGAATAGCCGTCCGAGCCGCCGCATTGCAGCGCCAGCGTGATCTCGGAGGCGGGGCGCGTTTCACGCTTGGCCTGCGCCGCGATCGGCAGCATCGCCTTGATGCGCTCGACGCCTTCGGCAATCGTCTTGCGCGTGCCGCCGGTCGCCTGGATGGTCATCGTCTGGAAGTGATCGCCCTCGACCAGGCCGTATTCGTCCTTGAGGCGGTCGATCTGGAACACCTCGCAGCCCAAGCCGACCATCAGCGCGCCGCCGAGATTAGGATGCGTGGCGTAGCCCCATTGCGTTCGCCGCAGCAGATCGAAGCCCTCGCCATAGGCGGCCATGCCGCAGCCGGTGCCGTGCACGAAGGGCACGACGCCGTCGACTTCCGGATAGTCGGCGAGCAGGTCGGATTTGTTGAAGGCCTCGGCGATGAATTTGGCGACCGAGGCCGAGCAGTTCACCGAGGTGAGCACGCCGATGTAATTGCGCGTGCCGGTCTTGCCGTTGGGCCGCACATAGCCCTCGAAGGTCGCGCGCTGCTCGAGCGGCAGGATCTCGTCGTTCCGCGCACCTTCGGCGAATCGGTAGTCGCGGGCGAAGTCGTGCATGCCGACGTTGTGTTCGTGCACCCACTCGCCGGGCACGATCGGCTTGGAGGCAAAGCCGATGATCTGCCCGTATTTATAAACCGGCGCGTTCTCGCGCGATGGCGGCGATCGCCATCTTGTGGCCGCGCGGCACGCGCTCGCGCGCAACGATGCCGTTGGCGGTCGTGCCCGCAGTAATCTGGTCGATGGCGACCACCACATTGTCCTTGTCGGAGAGGCGAAGCGTTCGCGGCGTCGTCATGGGAACCTCATTGGCTGCCACTGCATTATGCGATTTTTCCGGCCTTGCCACAGGCACGCCGTCAAGAAACTGCTCGGCGTAGTGGCAGGCGACCAGCCGCCCTCCTACGGAGCGCAAGGGCGGGCGTTCGGCGCGGCACAGATCGGTCACATAGGGGCAGCGCGTCGCGAAGACGCAGCCCCTGGGCACGTTGAGCGGCGAGGGGACCTCGCCTTTGACCATCTGCCGCGCGCGCTGGATGCCGCCCAGCGCCGGCGTCGAGGCCAGCAGCGCCTGGGTATAGGGATGCAGCGGGCGCTCGAAGATCGCGCTCCTTGGCGCCTTGCTCGACGGCGAGGCCGAGATACATCACCAGCACGTCGTGGGCGATGAAGCGCACCACGGCGAGGTCGTGCGAGATGAAGAGGTAGGCGAGGCCGAACTGCTTCTGCAGATCGATGAGCAGATTGAGCACCTGCGCCTGCACCGAGACGTCGAGCGCGGAGACCGGCTCGTCGGCGACGAGGAGCTTGGGCTGCAGCATCAGCGCGCGGGCAATGGCGATGCGCTGGCGCTGGCCGCCGGAGAACATGTGCGGATAGCGCCGCGCATATTCGGCGCTCAGGCCGACGCGCGCCATCATGGCGAGCGCCTGGCTGGCGCCGCTCGGCCTTGCCCAGCTTGGTGTTGATGATCAGCGGCTCTTCGAGGATCGCGCCGACCTTCTTGCGCGGGTTGAGCGAGCCGTAGGGGTTTTGGAACACCAGCTGCACGGTGCGGCGCAGCCGATTTTCGTCCGCCGCCGGCGTGTCGATGGCGTCGGCGCCGTCGAGCATCAGCGTTCCGGAATTCGGCTTCTCGATCAGCGTCACCAGCCGCGCCAGCGTCGATTTGCCGCAGCCGGATTCGCCGACCACGGCGAGCGTCTTGCCCGCTTCAAGCGAAAACGACACGCCGCCGACCGCGCGCAGTTCCTGCGCTTCGCCGAACAGCCCGCGCTTGGAGCGATAGACGCGCGTCAGGTTCTTGGCCTCGACTAGCAGGCTCATGCGGCGCTGTCCTTGTCCGGTTGCCGGTCGGTGGCGATGCGCGCCTCGCGCGTTTTGTCGCCGAGCGGGTAATGACAGCGCACGTTGCCGCCCATCCAGGAGCGCAGCTCCGGACGGTCGGCAACGCAGTGCGGCGTCGCATAAGCGCAGCGCGGGCCGAACAGGCAGCCGTGCGGCCGCTCGTAGAGGCTCGGCACCGTGCCGGGAATGGTGGCGAGCCGCTCGCCGACGCGGCTCTCCGGCCGCGCCGCCAGCAGCGCCGCGGTGTAGGGATGCTGCGGGGCGCCGAACAGATCGGCCGCCGCGCGTTCCTCCATCACCTGTCCCGAATACATCACGGCGACGCGCTGCGCGATCTCGCGCCACCACGGCCATGTTGTGTGTGATGAGAATGAGCGCCATGCCGCGCTCGCGCTGCAGCGACAGCAGCAGGTCGAGGATCTGCGCCTGGATGGTGACGTCGAGCGCCGTCGTCGGCTCGTCGGCGATCAGCAGCTTCGGATTGCAGGCGATCGCCATGGCGATCATGACTTTCTGGTTCATGCCGCCGGAGAGCTGATGCGGATAGGCGCGACAGCCGGCTTTCCGGCGCCGGGATGCCGACCTGCTCCAGCAGTTCGATGGAGCGTCGCGTGCGCCTGCTGGCGGTCCATCTTTTCGTGCAAGCGCAAGGTTTCCGCGATCTGGAAGCCGACGGTGAAGCAGGGGTTGAGGCTGGTCGCCGGCTCCTGGAAGATCATGGCCATGGCCTTGCCGGTGAGGCTGCGCCGCGCGGCCTCCGAGAGCGACAGCATGTCGTGGCCGTCGAAGGCGAGGCGGCCGGCGCTGACCTCGCCCGGAAACGGCACCAGCCCCATCAGCGCCAGCATGGCGAGGCTCTTGCCGGAGCCGGATTCGCCGACGATGCCGAGAACCTCGCCCTGCTCGACGTTAAGCGAAACGTCATCCACTGCGCGTAACGCACCCGGCGGCCGAGGGAAACTCGACAGTGAGATTGTCGATGTCGAGCAAAGCCATGCGGTTCACCGCTTGAGCTTGGGATCGAGGGCGTCGCGCAGGCCGTCGCCGAACAGATTGAAGGCCAGCACTGTGACGAGGATCATCACGCCGGGAAGCGTCACCACCCACCAGGCGCGCAGAATGAATTCACGTGCGTCGGCGAGCATGGTGCCCCATTCGGGCGTCGGCGGCTGCGCGCCGAGGCCGAGGAAGCCGAGCGCCGCGGCATCGAGAATGGCGGTGGAAACGCCAAGCGTTGCCTGCACGATCAAGGGCGCCGCGCAATTCGGCAGCACTTCTTTCAGCATCAGCCGCACGCTGCCGGCGCCGGCCACTTTGGCCGCGGTGACGTAGTCCTTCGCCGTCTCGGTGATGACAGCGGCGCGGGCAATGCGCACATAATGCGGCAGCAAGACGATGGCGACCGCGAGCAGCGCGTTCATCACGCCGGGGCCGAGGATGGCGACGATGACGATGGCGAGCAGCAGGCTCGGCAGCGTGAGGATAATGTCCATCAGTCGCATGATCGCGATCTCGATCAGCCCGCGAAAAAATCCGGCGATCAGCCCAAGCGTGGTGCCGATCAAAATCGACAGCGCAACGACGGTGGCGCCGATCAGCAGCGACAGCCGCGCGCCGAAAATGAGGCGCGAAAGCATGTCGCGGCCGATGGCGTCGGTGCCGAGCGGGTGGGCGAGGCTGCCGCCGGCCTGCCAGAACGGCGGTTTGAGGAAGTCGGCGTCGTTGGTGAGGATGGGCGAATAAGGCGCGATGAGGTTTGCCGTCGCGGCGATGAGCAGCAACGCGCAGATGATGATCAGCCCGGCGACGGCGCCGCGGTTGCGGGAAAAATCGGCGTAGAGTTCGCGCAGCGGATGCGGCGGCTCCATGGCCGGCGCGGTGACGATCGGAGCTATCGAGGGCCTGCGCGCTCATTGGGTGTGCCGGATGCGCGGATTGATAAACCCGTAAGTGACGTCCACCAGTAAATTGACCGTCATGATGATGGCACCGATGAGCAGCGTGCCGCCCTGCAGCACCGGATAATCGCGCCGGCCGATGCCTTCGATGAGCCAGTGGCCGACGCCGGGCCAGGAAAATATCGTCTCGGTCAAGATGGCGCCGGTAAACAGCGTGCCGACCTGCAGGCCGATCACCGTCACGATGGGGATCAACGCGTTGCGCAGCGCATGAACGGCGATGACGCGAAAGGCGGAGAGGCCCTTGGCGCGGGCGGTGCGGATATAGTCTTCGCCGAGCACCTCCAGCATCGCCGAGCGCGTCATGCGCGCGATGACGGCGAGCGGGATGGTGCCGAGCACGATCGCCGGCAAGATGAGATGCGACAGCGCCGAGCGGAATGCCGCCGTGTCGCCGGCGAGCAGCGTGTCGATGAGCAGAAATCCGGTCTTCGGCTCGATGAAATAGAGCACCGCGATGCGCCCCGACACCGGGGTCCAGCCGAGCTGCACGGAAAACAACAGGATCAGCAGCAGGCCCCACCAGAAGATCGGCATCGAATAGCCGGTGAGCGAAAGTCCCATGACGCCGTGATCGAAGATCGAATTACGCCTGACCGCGGCGATGATGCCTGCCGGCAGTCCGATGCCGAGCGCAAACAGCATGGCGGTCAGCGACAGCTCGACCGTTGCCGGAAAAAGCGCCTTGAATTCCTCGACGACCGGCTTGTGCGTGGCGATGGAGCGCCCGAGATCGCCGCGCGCGAGCCGCGAAAGATAAAGCCCGTATTGGACGATGATAGGCCGGTCGAAACCGTATTCGTGCCGCAGTTGCTCGTGCACGCGCCTGATCGATGCCGTGCTCGCCGGCCATGGTTTCGATCGGGTCGCCGGGGATGAGGCGGACCAGAACGAACACGAGCAGCGTGATCCCGATGAAGGTCGGAACTATCAGGCTGACGCGTGTGAACAGAAACCTCAGCATGCCAAACGAAAACGGGACGGCTTTGGGCCGCCCCGTTGCCGCACTATTTCATGTCGACGCCGTAGAAGGTATGGCGGCCGAATGGGCTCAGCTTGAAGCCGATCACTTCCTTGCGCACCGGCTTGAATTGCACCGAATGGGCGATGGTGAACCAGGGCGCCTGTTGCTTGAAGATGACCTGCGCTTGTTCGTAGAGCTTGGTGCGCTCGCCGATGTCGCTCGTGTGCTTGGCCTTCTGCACCAAGTCCTCGAACGGCTGGTAGCAGAACTTGGCGATATTGGAGCCGTTGGTCTTGGCCGAGTCGCAGCCGAGCAGCGTATTGAGGAAGTTGTCCGGGTCGCCGTTGTCGCCGGTCCAGCCGAGCTGCGCCATCTGATGCTCGCCGGCCTGCGCGCGCTTGCGGTATTCGCCCCATTCATAGGTCTTGATCACCGCCTTGACGCCGATCTTGGCGAGGTCGGCCTGCATCAGTTCGGCGATGCGCTTGGCGTTCGGATTGTACGGGCGCTGCACCGGCATCGCCCAGAGATCCGTCTCGAAGCCGTCCGGATAGCCGGCTTCCGCAAGCAGCTTCTTGGCCGCCGCCGGATCGTAAGGGTCGTCCTTGATGGACTTGTTGTACGACCACATGGTCGGCGGGATCGGGTTGATCGCCGGGATGCCGGTCGACAGGATACACGGCATCGATGATGGCCTTCTTGTTGATCGCCATGTTGATCGCCTTGCGCACGCGCACGTCGGAGAAGGGCTTCTTCGTCGTGTTGTAGGCGAGGTAGCCGATATTCAGGCCGGGCTGCTCCAGCACCGTCGACGTTCGGGTCCTTGCGGATCGCGCCGAGATCGGCCGGATTCGGATAGGGCATGACCTGGCATTCGTTCTTCTGCAGCTTCGCCCAGCGCACGGAAGCGTCCGGCGTGATGGCGAAGATGAGATCGTCGATCTTGGCCTTGCCGCCCCAGAATTGCGGGAAGGCCTTGTAACGGATGATGGCGTCCTTCTGGTATTGCACCAGCATGTAGGGGCCGGTGCCGACCGGCTCCTGGTCGATCTTTTCCGGCGTGCCCGCTTTGAGCATGGCGTCGGCATATTCCTTCGACTGGATGCCGGCATATTCCATGGCCAGATCGGAGAGGAACGGCGCTTCCGGCACGTTGAGCGTGATCTTCACCGTGTAGTCATCGACCTTCTCCACCGACTTGAGCAGCTTCGGCATGCCCATGTCGTTGAAGTAGGAATGGTTCGAGCTCGTCACCTTGAAATAGGGATTGTCCTGCTTCCATTGCCGGTCGATGGCGAAGATAATGTCGTCGGCATTGAAATCGCGCGTCGGGTTGAAGTTGGCGTTCGATTGCCATTTGACGCCGTGGCGCAGATGGAAGGTGTAGACGGTGCCGTCGGACGAGATGTCCCATTTCTCGGCGAGACCGGGGATCACCTTAGTGGTGCCGCGCTCGAAGTCGACGATGCGGCTGTAGATCTGGCTGTTGGCGTCGAACGAAGTGCCGGTAGTGTTGACGCCGGGATAGAAGTTTTCCGGGCTGCCTTCGGAGCAGAAGACCAGGGTCTTCGCCGATAGCGGAGTGGAGGCCAGCATCGCCAGGACGGCGATTGCCAGCAGCGAACGATGATTTGACATGAATTCCCCCGATGTGACGCCGGGCGCGCAGTGACGGATTTTCTTCCCGGTCGGCTGAAGCAGATCCTACTCCAGGAATTTTAGGCCGTCACGAGCAGCCTTCAGCCGGTTCCCGTCAGAAGCCGAATTGCTCGCGCAGGATGCGTTCGTCGAGGCTGTGGCCCGGGTCGAACAGCATATTCAATGAGATGCTGTGGTCCATGCTGACGTCGACCGAGCGCACCGAGCGCACCTCTTCGGCGTCGGCGACGGCGGCCACCGGGCGCTTTTCGGCCTCGCGCACTTCGATGGTGACTTTGGCGCTGTCCGGCAGGAGCGCGCCGCGCCAGCGGCGGGGGCGGAACGGGCTGATCGGGGTGAGCGCGAGCAGCGGCGCGTTGATCGGAATGATCGGGCCTTGCACCGACAGGTTATAGGCGGTGGAGCCGGCCGGCGTCGACACCAGCACGCCGTCGGCGACGAGTTCGAGGAGCCGCTCCTGGCCGTCGATAAGGATGCGCAGGTTCGCCGATTGCGCATGCTGGCGGAACAGCGATACTTCGTTGATCGCATGATGCTCGTGCACGGCGCCGCGGGCATCGCGCGCGCGCATCAGCAGCGGGTGGATGACGGTGATCTGCGCGGCGGTGATGCGCTCGACCAGGTTGTCGAGGGAATAGTCGTTCATCAGGAAGCCGACGGTGCCGCGGTGCATGCCGTAGATCGGCTTGCCCGACATCATGAAGTCATGCAGGGTTTGCAGCATCAGGCCATCGCCGCCGAGCGCGACGATGACGTCTGCGGCCCGGGGTTCGCAATTGCCGTAGCGTTTTTCCAGCCGCGCATAGGCCTCGCGCGCCTCGTCCGTCTGGCTGGAGACGAAGGCGATGTCTTTGACGCGCTGAAGCGGCTTGTTCATGACGAAATCGAGGGTATCACCAATGGAACGCGCGGTGCTCGTCTATACGACTTGGCCCTCGATTGTCGAGGCGGAGCGGGCAGGGCTCAAAATCGTCGAGCGCCGGCTGGCGGCTTGTGTCGACATCTTGCCGGGGATGATCTCGCATTATTGGTGGCATGGCAAAATCGAACGCGCCGACGAGGTCGTGATGCTGGTCAAGACTCGGGCCGCGTTGGCCGGGGAGGCCGGAGCGGCGGTGAAGGCCATGCACAGCTATGACACGCCGGCGATCATGGTGCTGCCGGTCGAACGTCTCGATGCGGATTACCACAGGTGGATTGTCGAGGAGAGCGCCGGCGCGGATCGCCGCGTCGCCGAGAACAGATCAAAAACCTAGCGCCGCCATGAGCGGCAATTCCGGTCGCCTTTGATCTCAATCAATACGCTGCATGGGCGCGCGTGGAATTCATGCCGCGTGCCAACAAGGTTTTTGCCGGAGTATTTCATATGAGTATGCCTCAACGCGCGCGCAGCCAAGCAAGCGCTGCCGATGATTTCGCCCCACGGCCTGGCGCTGCTGCGCGATCCGCTTCTCAACAAGGGAACCGCATTCACCGAGCAGGAGCGCGACGCCTTCGGTTTGCGCGGCCTGTTGCCGGCGCATGTGCTGTCGATGGACGCGCAGGCGAGGCGCGTGATGACCAATCTGCGCAAGCTGCCGAACGACCTGGAAAAATACGTGGCCTTGAACGGGCTGCACGACCGCAACGAGGCGCTGTTCTTCCGCGTCGTGGTCGACAACATCGATGAAATCCAGCCGCTGATTTACACGCCGACGGTGGGCCTCGCCTGCCAGCGCTTCGGTCATATCTTCCAGCGGCCGCGCGGCCTCTTCATCAGCGCCAACGACCGCGGACGCATCGCCGAATTGCTGGGCAACTGGCCCTATCCGGCGAAGCTGATCGTCGTCACCGACGGCGAGCGCATTCTCGGTCTCGGCGACCTCGGCGCCAACGGCATGGGCATTCCGGTCGGCAAGCTCTCGCTTTATTCCGCCTGCGCCGGCATCCATCCGAAGCTCTGCCTGCCGGTGATGCTCGATGTCGGCACCAACAATCAGGCGCTGCTCGACGATCCCTATTATGTCGGCTTGCCACAAAAGCGGCTCAGCGGTGCCGCATACGACGACTTCGTCGATGAGTTCGTCACCGCCGCGCGCGCCGCCTTCCCCGGCGTGCTCATCCAGTTCGAGGATTTTGCCAATCATTCGGCGTTCCATCTGCTGCACAAGTATCGCGACAAGATTTGCACGTTCAACGACGACATCCAGGGAACGGCTGCGGTGGCGCTGGCCGGCCTGTTCTCGGCCTTGCGCGTGACCGGCGGCAAGCTGTCCGACCAGAAGCTGCTGTTCCTCGGCGCCGGCGAGGCGGCGACCGGCATCGCCGATCTGGCGGTTTCGGCCATGAAAGCGGAAGGCACCACCGAAGCCGAAGCGCGTCGGCGTACCTGGCTGGTCGATTCGCAAGGGCTTGGTGGTCAAGAGCCGCTCGGGCCTCGCCGAACAAAAGCTCGCCTATGCGCATGATCATCCGCCGATCAACGACTTCCTCACGGCGATCCGCACGCTCAAGCCGACCGCGATCATCGGCGTCGCGGCCGTCGGCGGCACCTTCACGCCCGAAGTGCTGCAGACCATGGCGCAGATCAACCAACGGCCGATCATCTTTGCGCTCTCCAACCCGACGTCGAAGGCCGAATGTTCCGCCGAAGAGGCCTACCGGCACACCGACGGCCGCGCGCTGTTTGCCTGCGGCAGTCCCTACGATCCGGTGACGATCGACGGCAAGACCTTCGTGCCGCGCCAGGGCAACAATTCGTACATCTTCCCCGGCGTCGGGCTCGGCGCCATCGCCAGCGGAACACGGCTGGTCACCGACGAGATGTTCATGGCCGCCGCGCACACGCTGGCACAGCTCGTCAGCGAGGCCGACCTCGAACAGGGCAGCCTCTACCCGGCGCTGCCGCGCATCCGCGAGGTTTCCGCGCATATCGCCGCCGCGGTTGCCGAGGTCGCCTACAAACGCGGTCTCGCAGCCGGGCAGCCGCCGAAGGACCTGCTCGCCTACGTGCAGTCGCAGATGTTCGATCCGCGCTACTGAAGGCCGATAAAGGCGGCGCAAAAAAGTCCCTGCCCCCGCGCAGGCGGGGGCAGGTGGTGTCAGCCGATTCGCTTCCGGCTAAGCGTCTAGTAACTCGCCTTGCCGTCGATCACGGCCTTGAGCTCGCGGTATTCCTCGCAGGTCGTGTTGCCGCAGATCAGCTTCACCTTCTGCAGGTCGTCGAGCGCCTTCAGGCGGTTGCCCTGTTCCATCTGCCACATGCCGTAATAGGACCAGGTGCGCACGTGGTTGGGGTCGGCTTTGAGCGCGGCCTCGTACCAGACTTGCGAATCCTTGAAGTCGCCGAGCTTGCGGTAGGCGTAGCCGATGTAATTGGCGACGTCGGGATGCTCGTCGCGGCCGAGCGCATGCATGGCGGCGATGCCGCCTTGATAATCGCCGGCGAGGATCAGTTGCCGGGCGGCGCGATAGTCGCGCAGAAATTTGGCGTCGGCCTGCTGCTGCTCCTGCTGCTCGATAAAGCTGCCGTCCTTTTTTTTCTTCTTGCCGTCGTCCGACGGCGGCGGGTTGTCGGTGCCCATGGCGTACACGGTGACCGGCTTGAGACCGACGGCGGTCGCAAGCAATGCGGCGGCGGCGAGAATGCCGATGCGGCGAAATGCTTGAGGGAGGATCATGCGGAAACCTTTCTTCCTGGAATCTGGCGAGGTTGGATACTACGACGAAATGGAAAGTTTCACAGCCCGCATTCCGCGTCAGTAGCCGGTAGGGGCGCCGCGCTCGGGAGGGCCATACGTGCCGTCGCTAGACGGCGTGGTTTTAGTCTTGCTCTCTTTGCCGGCTTTCTTTTGGCTTTTTGTGGTGCGATCGGCGGGCTTGTCATTGTCCGCATAGACCGGCATTGCGCCGATCGCCGTCGCGAGCAAGACGGCGGCGGCGAGCACGCAGGCGCGCCGGAGCGCCCGGGTGAAGGTCATGCGCAAGCTCCTTTGCAATTGGCGGCGATTTAGCGTTACCGGGGACCAATACGCGGAAAAACAATCCATGACCGGGCTCTAGTCCCGAGCCGTGGACATTTGCAACTTCACGATTTTGTCACGGCCTTGCTTGCGCTTATGCCGCAGCGGCGGCGCTTGACTCGGCCGGGCATTTGGGGGGAACATTTTGACGTGCTGGTTCCCCGGATAACACCGGGGACGAAAGAGGGAACACGGAATTCACCCGTAAGGCGGGCATCCGTGGCTACCCCCGTAACTGTAAGCGGCGAGCCTTTTGTCCAACCGTGGCCACTGGGAAACTGGGAAGGCCGGACCAAAGGCAACGACCCGCGAGCCAGGAGACCTGCCAGCGCGGTCACCCAACCGGTGGACGGGGCGTCCATACGGAGCGGTCTTTCGCAGCGGTGACGACAATGCCGATGCGAAGGCCGTGAGAGAACTCTCCCACGACTTCGGCGGTTGAGCGTCGCGCGCTGCTGTTCACGCGTGTTTCGTTCATTCGTCCTTCGCATCGGGCTTGGTCTCACCCGATGCGCTTTGCGCTTTTGCGCGGGCGCAAACGAAGGAGCGTTGTGTCATGGGGACGAAAATCAGTTTGCTCGGCGCGAGCATTGCACTGGCATTGCTCGCACAGGGCGCGAGCGCACAGAACAGTGTCGCGTTGCCGCCGATCGATGTCGGGACATCCCGTCTGGGCGGCGTTATCACCGGTGCGTCGAGTTCGACAATCACAGCCGAGGATATCGAGCGTTCACCCGCGCAATCCTTGCCGGACATTTTATCGCAAGTCGCCGGGGTGCAAGTCGATGCACCTGCTCGGCAGTCCGATCGGCACCAACGATATGGTCGATCTGCGCGGCTTTGGCGCGTTCGCGCAGTCGAACGTCCTCATTCTGGTGAACGGGCGGCGCTTTCAGGACCTCGATCTGCAAGGGTTCGATTTTTCCGCGATCCCACTCAACAGCGTCGAGCAAATCGAGATCACCCGCGGCAATTCGGGAGCGGTGCTATACGGCGACGGCGCCATCGGCGGCGTCATCAACATCGTGACCAAGACTGCGTCGGCGCAGCCATTCTTCGGCAAAGTGGAAGGCGCCATCGGCTCTTATGGCTATCAGGAGGGGCGTCTATCGGCGGCCGCTTCATCGGGCCCGTGGTCGACGTCGGTTTACGGCAACACAGTCGGCTGGGCCGGCTATCGCCAGAACAGCAAGGTCAATCAACAAAATGTCGTCGGCAACCTCAACTACAAGGCGCCGGGATGGAGCAGCTATTTGACCGTCAGCGGCGACCGCCAGGCGCAGGACCTTCCGGGCGGGCTCGAAAATCTGCCGCTGGTATATCCCATCACGCTGAGTGATCCGAGGGCCTCGATCACGCCTTTCGATTGGGCGACCAAGCGGGACGTGAACGTCACGGCCGGTTTTACCAACACGCTGGGGTCGGGCGTCGAACTCATCGTCGATGGCGGCGTGCGGCGAAAATTTCAGCAGAGCAATTTTCTCAACTACTTCAACGACGCCTTTTTTACATACGATCCGTCGACCGCGGGGCCGATGTCCTATGCCAACACTGTGATGACGACATCGTCGCTGACCCCTCGGCTCGATGTTTCGCATCAGGCGTTCGGCGTTCCGAACCATTTGCTGACTGGCATCGATTTCTACAACACGCAGTATGGTTCCGACCGCACCGATACTCCCGGCGATATCCCGATCCATCATTACGATATACGCCAGACGACGGCCGCGATTTACGCCATGAACACTGCGACCGTGATGCCGAGCCTGGACATCGCCCTTGGCGGGCGGCTGCAGCGCAACATGGTCAATGCGCAAGACGCCTATAACCCGGCCGCGGATCCCAATGCCGGATTTTACGCCACCGATCCACAGGCTCCGCCGATTGACATGAGTGAATGGCAATACGCCGCTCATATCGGCTACGAGTATCGGGCCAATTCGGTGTTGACGTTCTTCGGCCGAGCCGCTCGCGCATTCCGCCTGCCTAATGCGGACGAACGTGTGGGGGCCGGCAGCCCATACAGCTTGGCCACGCCGCCGAGCCTGGGTCTCAAGACCCAAACCTCCTACGATGTCGAAGACGGTTTCCGTGTAAAGTGGGCACGATTCAATTTCGAGTCGAGCGCTTACTTGATGGAGCTCAACAACGAAATCCATTTCATTCCCGCACTATTTCTGAACGTCAATCTGGACCCGACGCGACGGCTGGGTTGGGAGAACAGCGCAACTTATCAACTGACGGACGATGTCCGTCTGCATGGCGGTTTTGCCTATACCCGGGCGACCTTCCGCGAGGGGCCCTTCGCCGGCAATGACATTCCGCTGGTGTCGCGCTGGACCGGCAACGCCGGTGCGTCCTGGGACATCAGGAGGAAGCTTTTCGTCCTCGATGTCACCGGGCGTTTCGTGGGCGCACGCCACATGGACAACGACCAGACCAACACCCAGCCGCTCATCCCGGCGAACGCGACAGTCGATGTGAAGCTCAGTGGGGAGTACGAGTGCTTTTTCTGGTCGTTAACGGTTTTGAACCTTTTTAACGTCAGCTACTTCGACTACGCGATCGCCAGTGCGTTCACGCAGGGGTTCTACAGCGCCTATCCGCAACCGGGCCGGACATTCGTCGTGCGCGCCGGGGCGACGTTCTAGAGCGGAGCCCACATCGCCGACGCAAGCTCGTAACCGGTCGGTGTCTTGACGATGTGGCCGACGGCGGGGAAGGGGAAGTGATAGGCCTCGACCAGCATGCGGTCGGCCGCCGCGCGGTCGAGCATGCGCCGGCGCGCCTGCACGGCGAGCGGCCCGTCCATGTCGAAGATCGGCTGCCAGTCAGGGTGGCGCAGGAACAGATACGGATTGCGCACCGTGTCGCTCATCACCAGCAGCGATTGATTGCCGGAGTGGATGGCGAAAGCGATGTGCCCCGGCGTGTGCCCGTAAGCGGGGATCGAGACGATGCCGGGCGCCACCTCGGTGCCGGGCTTGAAGCGTCGCACCTCGCCGGCGATGTCGGCAAAGACACGTCTCGCGTTGAGGAAATAACCGTGCACCGATTTCGACGTGCCGGTCATGTGCGCGTCGTCCATCCAGTAATTCCACTCCGGCTCCGGCACCAGGATCTCGGCATTGGTAAACACCTTGGCGCCGTCCTTGGTCTTGATGCCGTCGATGTGGTCGGGATGGAAATGCGAGATGACGATGGTGTCGATGTCGGCTGGCCTGATCCCCGCCGCCGCCAGATTGCCGTTCATGAAGCCGGCAGTGTCGGTGATCTGCCCGGCGGTGCCGGTGTCGATGAGGATGAGCTTTGCACCGGTATTGACCAGCAGCGCGGTGAAGGTGATCGGCAGTACGCTCGGCGGCAAAAAGGCGGTGGCGAGCGCCTCGTTCACCGCCGCACCGCTCGCATTGCGCACGAAGTGCTCGTCAATCGGCAGATACCAGGTGCCGTCGTAGAGCGCCGTGAGCTGATAGTCGCCGAGCTTGTAGCGGTAGGCGCCGGGCCCTTGCGCGTCGTTTTTCGGCGCCGCCGCTTCGGCCGGCCGGATAAACGCCGCATAGCCGGCGGCAAGCGCGGGTGCTGCAAGAAACGAACGGCGGGAGATCGCTGCCATCCTCATTCCATCATCGGTATTATCGGCCGCGCCTTGCCGCTATGATAGGCGCACGGCGACGCAGGGCGGAAGTGGGGAAGCGCGAATGCGATGGTTGTTCCTTGCCGCAGTGCTTTTGGTCGGCGGTTGCGCGACCGATGTCGGGCCGAGCCCGGCGGAATTGAAGGCGCAATGGGAGGCGCAGAACGTCGTCCCTGAACATTACAAGGATGACCTGCTGGCGCTGCTGCGCACCTATCTCAATGACCCGACGCACGTGCGCGACGCCTCGGTGTCGCCGCCGCTGCGCAAGACGGTGGGCCCCGGCGAGCGTTATGTCGCCTGCGTGCGCTACAACGCGCGCGACAGCAGCCTCAAATATCCCGGCGCCAAAACCGGTGCGGCGATTTACGTATCCGGAAAACTCGACCGCTTCCTCGACGGGCCGCACGACACGGCCGACTTGTGCAAGGACGCCGCCTACGCGCCGTTTCCCGAATTGCAAAAGCTGCAACGCTAGCGCGGCCGCGCACGAACGCGGCCGCGGCAATCGCGGCGCCACAATCTTGTAGTCAAAAAAGCCGAAAGTAGCCTCGGGCCTCTAGGTCACTTGACCTTGAGGTTTTCCGCCGACGTCTTTCCGCGGTTCTCGACGAGTTCAAACTGAACGGTCTGTCCTTCGTTCAGCGTGCTAAGTCCGGCGCGTTCGACCGCCGAGATGTGCACGAACACATCCTTCCCGCCTTCTTGCGGTTGGATGAAGCCGTAGCCCTTCGTCGGATTGAACCACTTTACGGTGCCCTGAGGCATGCTCGATCTCCAAGTCTTACCAACGGTGCAGTTTGGCACAGTCGGCGATGGCCGAACAAGGTCCCTCGCGCGCCGGGAGCCCCGCTTTTGGCGAATTTTTACGCGTTCCGGATGCCTTTTTTTTGGTGCGCGCGCGGGAATTGAACTTTCGGCCAACCGTTCACAAAATCGCCGCTCTGCGGACGAGCTAACCGGGCGCGGTGACTCTGGGATTCATTTGGAAAAACCAGCCATATCATTGGCTTGCTCAAGCCGCGAATTTCACCCGGTTGACGAACGGCCCGGATCGGCCGCCGCCGTTTGTTGTCCCTGGTCTGCCGTTTCGCCGGTCGGATTTGGCCGCACCACCGTGACCGTGCAGGGCGCTTCCGCGGCGACTTTGGCCGACACGCTGCCGAGCAGCGTGCGCAACAGCGAGGTCTGCCGCGCGCCCATCAGGATGTGATCGATCCGGTTGGCGCGCACGAATTCGAGTATGGCGGTGGCCGGATCGACGGCTTCAAGCACGTGCATGGTGAGGCGAGGCTCCACCAGCTTCAGCGGCTCTGCCCAATGCCGCAGGCCGACCAGCCGGTCAATTTGCCGGTTATGGCCGTGCGCGTCGAGGGTGAAGTCGATGGTCAACCGGCCCTGCTTGAGCACGTTGAGGCAGGCAAGCCGCGCCGAGGGAAGCGTTGCCAGAATGCGCCCGGCCGTAACGCGCAGCGCGTCATTGAGCGCCGTGGAGCCCTCCGCGAGATCGACGGCAACGGCAACGATCGGCGCCGACGATAATTGGGCGTCGAGGACTTGCTTGGCGTGCGGCCGGGTCAGGTCCGTGTTGAATTGGCGCCGCAACACGGTGGAGAGCGGATCGCGCCGCCAACGTTCGGAGCGGGCGGTCAGCCTGACCTCATTCTGGTGGGTCAGGTCGAACGCGAGTTGCGCCGCCGTCGGGTAGCGCCAGCCAGGCTCGATCTCGAGGCAGCGCAGCACGATCTCCTGCAGCGAGGGCGGATAATCGGGCCGCAATCGGCGCGGCGGGACCGGGTCGCGCCAGAGCCGCCGACGCATGCCGCGCAGCGTCTCGCTTTCGCCGAAGGGCCGCACGCCGGTCGAAAAGAAATAAAGCAGCACGCCCAATGCGAAAATGTCGCTTCGCGGATCGTTGCGGATGCCGCGCAATTGTTCCGGCGACATGTAAGGCGCCGTTCCAAACGGCAGGCGGAACTCCTCCTGCATCAGATCGGGAAGCTGATCGTGATGGGAGAGGCCGAAATCGAGCAGCACGGCTTCGTCCGTCGGCCGAAACATGATGTTGCTCGGCTTGATGTCGAGATGAACCACGTGCTGGCGATGCAGGTCGTCCAGCGCCTGGGCGATTTTGGCGCCATTCTCCGCCACGTCCGCGTAAGGCAGAGGAAGTTCGGTGAGCCTTGCGAACAAGGTCTTGCCGGGGATGCATTCGAATACGATGTAAGGCTGCGTCGCAAAATCGCCGGCCGCGATGAATTTCGCCACGTGCACGCCGGAAAGCCGCGGCACGATCATCAGTTCCATTTCAAAACTGACGACCGCCGCGGGATCGGCGCCTTCGCCGATTCTTGGGCACCTTCATCAGCATGGGCGTGGTCGTGCCCGCACGCGAAACGCGCCATAGCGACGCCATGCCGCCCTGGTGGGCTAATTCTTCGAGCCGGAAACCATCGACCACCGCGCCCGGTTCGTGCAGCGGCTTGACCATTCACTGTCCCACGAACAGGCGATCGGCCAGCCATCGCGGCAGACCTTTATTGCGGATCGCCGCTGCGGCCTGCTCGATGTCATAGGGCGAGCGGCAGTAGGTGAGTTCGCGCTTGGCCGTATCCAGCATGGCGTAGGCGGCGGCCGGGTTGCCGTCGCGCGGCTGCCCCACCGAACCAAGCACGGCGAGCCAGCGGCGTCCTTGCAGCAAGGGCACGGCGACGTCGGTGATCGGGGTGAACGCAGTCATTTTCGCAGTCGCCGATATGCTGTAGATGGCGGGTTGGTGAACGTGGCCACAGAACGTGATGATCGCCGGATTGAAGGAGAGGCTGTGCGCGGCCTCCACGGTGCTGGTCACATAGATCCAGGCCGGCGGGTCGCTCGCTTCGGAATGGACATATAGCCGCTCGCCGTCGGCTTGCGTGTAGGGCAAGCCGGCGAGGAATTGCCGTTGCGCCGCACTGAGTTCGCCGCGCGTCCATTCGATGGCGATCCTGGCTTCCAGGTTCATCTGCTCGCGTGGATCGCCGATTGCGTTGTCATGATTGCCGAGCACGGCCGCGGCGCCCTGGTCGACCAGCTCCATGACCGTGGTCACCGTCCATTCCGGATCGGCGCCATAGCCGACATAATCGCCGAGCAGCACGATACGCTGCGCGCCTTGCGCGCGAGCCTGCTCAAGGCAAGCGCTGAACGCCTGCCGATTGGCGTGAATATCCGCGAATAGCGCAATCAGCACGGCATCGCCCTCCCGCGCCAACGGTGGTCCGATTGCGTCCGGGGGTGTTGATCCTGGTCAAATCGCAGTCATGGCGGCGTAGTGGCGCCGATAACGGGTGAATTTAACCGGTTTTACTGGTGCCGGGTGAGAGAATTGAACTCCCGACCAACGGTTTACAAAACCGCTGCTCTACCGCTGAGCTAACCCGGCCTTGGGCCTGAGAGCTATCAGCGTCGCCGCCGTCCGACAAGCGCGGGCTCAAGAAAACGCCCCGCAATCCTTAAGCGGACGGCGGGGCGTCATCGTGTGAACGGGGCGGCCGGGTCACGGCCGTCCCGTCTATTGGCTTACATCTGGGTGATATCGCGGTCCTTGGTCTCCGGCAGGAAGATCAGCCCGATGACGAAGCTCATCGCGGCGATCACGATCGGATACCAAAGGCCGGAGTAGATGTTTCCGGTTGCTGCCACGATGGCGAAGGCGGTGGCCGGCAGGAAGCCGCCGAACCAGCCGTTGCCGATGTGGTAAGGCAGCGACAACCCGCTGTAGCGGATGCGGGTCGGGAACAGTTCCACCAGCCACGCGGCGATCGGCCCGTACACCATGGTGACGTAGACCACCAGGATGGCGAGCAGAATGATCGTCATGAAGTAGTTGATGTCATTGGTGTCGGCGCTGGGCGGATAACCATGAGCCTTCACCGCAGCGGTGATCGCGGCGGGAAGATTTGCAGTGTCGGCCGTCAGGGTTTGCTCGCCGATCTTCACGCTCGCCTTGGTTCCGGCGGGCGCTTTGATGTTCTCGTAGTTCACCGACAGATTTACCAGCGTCGATTTGATGATGTCGCAGGCGGTGGTGAAACTCTCGGTGCCGGTTGCCTTGAACTGGAACGAGCACTGGTTCGGATCGGCGGTCACGACCACCGGCGCCGCCGCCAGGGCATGTTCGAGTTTCGGATTGGCGAAGTGGGTGATGCCCGAGAAGATCGGGAAGTAGGTGATCACCGCCAGTGCGAAGCCGGCGAGCATGATCGGCTTGCGGCCGATCTTGTCCGACAGCCATCCGAACAGGATGAAGCACGGCGTGCCGATAGCGAGCGACACCGCGATCAAGATCCAGGCGTTGATGGCCGGGACCTTCAGCGTTTGCGTGAGGAAGAACAGCGCATAGAACTGGCCGCCGTACCACACCACGGCCTCACCGGCGGTGGCGCCGAACAAGGCCGCGAGCGCGATCTTGCCGTTTGCCCAATTGCCGAACGCTTCGCCGAGCGGCGCCTTCGATGCTTTGCCTTCGGCCAACATCTTCTTGAACATTGGAGCTTCGTTCAGCTTCAGCCCCATGTAGATCGTGACGCAGAGCAGCAAAGCGGAGACCAGGAACGGGATGCGCCAGCCCCAGTCGCTGAAGGCCTGTTCGCCGATGCCGGTGCGGATGCCGAGGATCAAGAGCAGCGCTAGGAACAGGCCCAGCGTCGCCGTCGTCTGGATCCACGACGTATAATATCCGCGCTTGCCCGGAGGAGCATGTTCGGCGACGTAAATCGCCGCGCCGCCATATTCGCCGCCGAGGGCGAGGCCTTGCACCAGGCGCAGCGCGATCAGCACGATCGGGGCGAAGATGCCCCAGGTGGCATAACCGGGCAGCACGCCGATCAGGAAAGTGCTTGAGCCCATCAGGGTCATGCACATCAGGAAGGTCGTCTTGCGGCCGATCATGTCGCCAATACGGCCGAAAAACAGCGCGCCGAACGGACGCACGGCGAAGCCGGCGGCGAAGGCGAGCAACGCGAAGATGAAGCCGACATTGGCCGGCACGTTGGAGAAGAAATATTTCGCCAGAAAGGCACCGAGGGTGCCGTAGATGTAGAAGTCGTACCACTCAAGAACGGTACCGAGTGATGAGGCGAAGACAACTTTCCGTTCTTCAGCCGTCATCCCGCCTTCACGGCGGACGTTCGCTGTCGTAGTTGACATAGGCGTTTCCTCATTCCCCAAATATTGATTGTTTCTTTTTCGGGGACGGGATTTCCCCGTCGCATCGTCGTGCTGCCGAAACCCCGCCCCGCCCCAGAGTTACGCCCGATAGCAGATCTCGTCTGTGCAACTGGGGTCGTAAGCCTAAAGTATGAGAAAATTGCGTAAACATTCGGCCCGAAAGGAATAGCGGGGCCTGAAATGGCTGGGCAATTCAATTTCAGGCGCTACCCGCTATCTTTTCCAAAACAGTGATCAGCCAGGCGGCTGCCTGCAGCACCGTGAGGCGCTGCGCCAGCGACGACTTGCGGAATGTGTCGTTGAGCAATTTGAGCGCGTGCCGATAACCGGCATGCCGCCGCGCGGCATCGCCGAGCGTGGTGAGGCGTTCGACCAGTTTGGCGCGTCGCGATTCCAGATCGTCATAGCGCTGACGGAAATTCAGCCGCGGTTGCGGCGCGGGCTTGCTGAGAGACGTTGGCCGCTTGCGATTGGGCACGGCGATTAACTTTAATTCCGTTGCTGACTTACGCGGTCGATTAACGTCGCAGAATTGCGGCGGTTCCACGACGCAGTTCGCCGCGGCGATTAATGTTACCCCGCGATTGCCGGCGTCACAGTAAAGCCTTCGTATAAAATGCAGTCGAATATTTTTGGTTGGAATTGCACCCCTGATGCGCGCGCTGTTTGCTCTCACGGTTTTGACGCTCGGCATCGCCGGCCTGACGCCGGCGCGCGCGGCCGATTTGGTCGAGCCCGACACCGACGGCGTCTCCTATGGCGGCGGTTGGACGCACGGCGTTCGTGTTGCGCCGGTGGTGCTCTACGATTACGAGTTGGGCGTCATCGTGCGTTCCTATTGGCTCTCGCCCTGGCGTCACCGCCATTATTTTCCGGTCACCGGGCAGCGTCCGGCCGTCGGACGGCTAGAAGATCTCTCCGCCGCCGGCGGCGTGCCGCAACCGGCGGGAACGTTCTACCGAGCCTGGACGACCGATCTGTTACCGCGCCGCGTGCCGCACATCCGCATTCACGCGCGCGGGCTCGACGATGAAGGCGTAGCGCCGTATGGCGGACAACTGCCGCCGCCACCGGTGAAGCCATGACAACGACGATCAGGACAACGCGCATTGCGATCATGCTCACCGCAGCCGCGTTGGCGACCGCCGCCCAGGCGCAAACCTATCGCGTCCCCTATGGACAGCCGCCTCTTTATCCCTACGCCGCCGCGCAGCAGCAGCCCTATGCCGTCGAAGTGGCGCCCGGCGTCTATGTGATCCAGCGGCCGGCGCCGTTGCGCGCCTACCCCTATGTGCGCGAGCAAAGCGCGGCCGAGGACGCAAAGCCGAGCGATCGTCCATCCAAGCCGGCCGATCGCGCTCTGATCGAGGAATTGCGCAAGCGCTACGAGCCGAAGGAGACGACGATCGAGACCAAAAAGGTCGTGCGCGAAGCGCCCGTGGTGCGCGAGACGACGCGGGTGGTCGACGATCCGCCGCGCGTGATCGAACGCCGGCATATTGTCGAGGACGCAGCCGCGCCGTCGCGCCCGAAGCGCCGCGCGCAGGCCGCCGTCGCCGAAGCTGACGACGACGAGCCGGCGATCGCCGACGACGGCAAGGCGCGCGTCATCCGCGCCGAGGCCGAAATTACCATCTTCGGTCCCGACCGCATAAGCATCCGTCTGTTCCGCAAGCGGCACGGCGCCGAGCCTGAGGCAAAGGCGCAGCCTGGCGAATAGCAAAGAACGATTGAACGGCTAGCGGGAGCGAACGGCGGGCATGGGGACCCGCCGTTTTGCTTTTTGGCGGGGGTCAGTCGGCCGGCGGCGGGCGGCTGACAATATAAAGTGCGACCGCCGCCGCGTTCGACACGTTCAGGCTTTTGATCGCGCCGGGCAGGTCGATGCGGGCGACATGATCGCAGGTGTCCTTGGTGAGCTGGCGCAGCCCCTTGCCCTCGGCGCCGAGCACCAGCGCCAGCGGCGCGCGCAAGGGAAGCGTGGCGAGATCGGCCTCGCCGCCGCTGTCGAGACCGACGACGAGAAAGCCGCTGGCCTTGAGCGCGGCAAGCCCGCGCGCGAGATTCTGCACGCTGACCAGCGGCACGTTTTCCAGCGCGCCTGACGCGGCCTTGGCCAGCGCGCCGGTGGCGTCCGGCGAGTGCCGCTGCGTGGTGACAATGGCCGTTGCCGCAAAGGCCGCGGCGGAGCGGAAGATGGCGCCGACATTGTGCGGATCGGTGATCTGGTCGAGCACCAGCACGATGCCCTTGGCCGGAAGCTCATCGACCGCGGGCGCGGGTAGCGGGTTGGTTTCAAGGTAAAGGCCCTGGTGCACGGCGTCGGGGAGGAGCCGTTCGGCGATGGCCGAGGGCCGCACGATCTCCGGCTGAATGCGGAGCTCGACGCCTTCTTCCTGGAGCCGCCGAACCGTGTTCTCCGTTGTCAGCAGCTTTCGCAAGGTCCGCGCCGGGTTGCGCAGCGCCGCCGTCACCGTGTGCCAACCATACATGATGACGGGGCCGTCGGCCTCGCCGCGCAAGGCGTCGCGGCGGGCGCGTTCGAAGCGCTCGCGCCGCTCGACTTGCTGGCGAGTCGCGCCGGGTTTGCCGGGCGAATGGGGGGCTCGGGGTGCCATTGCGGCTTGCCTTAACCGAAACCCGCTATCAGCGGAACCGCCTGCATTGACTTAACCGGGGTGGCTGCCCATAAACGCGCGAATTCGGCATGCGGGCGGGCCGTTTATCGTTCGCGATCAATATAGTGACGGGTTCAGGGAGAGTGTCCCGAGCGGCAAAGGGGGCGGACTGTAAATCCGCTGGCTATGCCTTCGTAGGTTCGAGTCCTACCTCTCCCACCAACCTCCGCGCCTCGCGGCGCTTCGGTTGGCAAACGGGCCTCGATCGCGAAGGTTGCCCGTCGAAGTCCGCTAGGGCGAAGACGGGCGAAGTTTCTGATAAATAGTGTCGCGTTTCGCGGGTGTAGCTCAATGGTAGAGCAACAGCCTTCCAAGCTGATGACGACGGTTCGATTCCGTTCACCCGCTCCAATCTTTTCAATGACTTAGAGGGTTCTGCATTTCGTATCGTATCAAACCTGGCTGTCGCTTTGTGTCATCGCGAATGCGCTACAGCACCAGAGCCGGCAGGGTGTCGAGGTTTTCGCGCAGCGAAAGCGCCGGTGAATTGGGTCCGTGGAATAATTAGGCGCAGAGCTCCCTCCCTCGAGGCCTTTATTGATTGCACTCAGGTTATGAAGTGCATCGCGGGCTCGCGGTCGAAATTCAACATTGCAACGGACTTACCAGACTACGAATTTGGGGGTCGGGAGTTCGAATCTCTCCGGACGCGCCACTAACTCTCTGACGCAAAATCATTTTTGGATGCGATGTGTTTCGGCTCTGTCACGGTTAGCAGACGGTTTGCAGATTTTGTTCGCTGACGGCTCTCCCTCGCGCTGTTTTTTGATTTTGTGATCGCTGGTATCGCCGCAAGGTGAACTGCATTGGCGAAGATCGTTCGCCGTCTCACAGGCGCCAGATCGTCATGGTAATAGTAGCAAATAACCCCGGCACATTTGAATGTGTTCCGGGCTTTCTTCCAGGATCGCAGGAAGCGTTCAGTGGCCTCTGCATCCCCGCTGTGCGCAAGCGCTTCGGCGTGGCGTGCCATAGGCGACCGATGCGTCGCAGCATTTTTTTTGCTCGTTAATCGATAATACCACTCACGTTCATGGCACTTACGTGCCGGTGAAGGAGCCGTCCACAGCGACGCTGCGTCGTTAGGGTCCAATTGAAGCTGAAATCTAAGGCCAATTCACCTGATTGCACGGCGCAACGCAGAAGCGGAAGTGCCCAATTTCGCTTCCATGAATGGTGGGCTAAACTGCGGGGCAATTCCGAGCGCGGGCGTGGGCTTCGCGGCACCGGAACCGCAGGGGGGCGACCATGGTTCGGAAGATCAATACAATCGCTAGCTTTTTCGGCTGCGCTTATCGTCGGCGCAGGATTGATCGGCACAGTGCGCGCGCAAGACTGTCCGCGCGGCGATCTCGACAAGGCCTATTGCGATCGCGACGGCGACCTGGTCGCCGATACGCCGACCGATCCGAAGCAACTTGTCGATCCATCGACAATCATTTTCTCCTATACCCCGGTCGAAGACCCGGCGGTCTACTCGAAGGTGTGGGATGGCTTCATCAAACACATGGAAACGGTCACCGGAAAGAAAGTGGCGTTTTTCCCGGTTCAATCGAACGCCGCACAGACTCGAAGCGATGCGCTCGGCCGTCTGCATGTCGCCGGCGTCAATACCGGCGGCAATCCGATCGCGGTGAACTGCGCCGGCTTCGTTCCGTTTGCGATCATGGCGGGCAAGGACGGCACGTTCGGCTATGAGATGGAGATCATCGTTCCCGCCGACAGCTCGATCAAGACGCCCGCCGACCTCAAAGGCAAGAAACTGGCGTTCACGTCACCGACTTCGAATTCCGGCTTCAAGGCGCCATCCGCGATCCTCAAGGCCGATTTCAATCTCGAGGCAAAACGCGATTTCGAACCGGTGTTCTCCGGCAAGCACGACAACTCGATCCTCGGCGTCGCCAATAAAGATTACGACGCAGCCTCCATCGCCAACGAGGTGATGCACCGCATGGTCGAACGCAAAGTCGTCGATCTCGGCCAAGAACCGCACGATCTACAAGTCGGAAACGTTCCCGACCACCGGCTACGGCTACGTGTACAATCTCGATCCCAAGCTCGTCGCCAAGATCAAGGAAGCCTTCTTCACCTTCCAGTGGGAAGGCTCCGCGCTCAAGGCAGAATTCAAGGACGAGGATCTCTTCGTGCCGATCACCTACAAGAAGGATTGGAGTGTGATCCGCAAGATCGACGCGGCGAACGGCGTCGAAATACACCTGCAAGTAGACGCTTCGCCGGGCTGCGCCTTGATCGGCGCGGCCCGGCGTTCTGCTGCCGCTGGGGGACGACGCCGCATGTTGCGCATCAAGGGGCTGACCAAGCGCTATCGCACCGGCGACATCGCGCTCAAGGGCATCGATCTGGATGTGCCGGATGGCCAGGTCATGGCGCTGATTGGCCCGTCCGGCGCCGGCAAATCGACCATCATCCGCTGCATCAACCGTCTGGTCGAGCCGACCGCCGGCTCATCCTGCTCAACGACATTGAGATCACCGGCATCGGCAGCGCGCGAGCTGCGTCGCGCACGCCGGCGCATGGGGATGATTTTCCAGGAATACGCGCTGGTCGAGCGCCTCACGGTGATGGAGAACGTGCTCAGCGGCCGCCTCGGTTATGTCGGCTTCTGGCAGAGCTGGCTGCGCCGCTTTCCGCAATCCGACATCGACGAAGCGTTCCGGCTGCTCGACGCGTCGGCCTCGACCATATGGCCGACAAGCGCGCCAACGAATTGTCCGGCGGCCAGCGCCAGCGCGTCGGCATCTGCCGCGCCTTGATCCAGAATCCGGAGCTGCTGCTGGTGGATGAGCCAACTGCCTCGCTCGATCCGAAAACCTCGCGGCAGATCATGCGGCTGATCAAGGAGCTGTGCGCGGAACGCAAGCTGTCCGCCATCATCAACATTCACGACGTCATGTTGGCGCAGATGTTCGCCGAACGCATTGTCGGCTTGCGCCTGGGTGAGATTGTCTATGACGGCCCACCGGATCGACTTACGCCCGCGGTGTTGACCTCGATCTACGGCGAGGAGGACTGGTCCGCCACCATCCGCAAGGCGGATGAAGCCAAGAAGGCGACGAGCCGAGGGCCGATAATGTCGTGCCGTTTGAACCTCCCCTTCCCAGCCGCGATCGTTTGGCGGGGCTGACGTGACGCGGCCGCAATCTCCGCTCATCCGGCAGCGGTTCGCCGCGGCGAACGGATGCTTTGCATGACCATCGCCATTGCAACGCCGCGCACCTGGAAAAAGCCGCCGCTGATCAAGCGCGCCTGGCTGCGCTGGACGCTCGCCCTGGGCGCCGGGCTGTATCTTGCGTTCGCCCTCGGCACCATGGATGTGAATTGGACGCGCGTTTGGGCCGGGCTGCCGCGTGGCGCGCAATTCGCGAAAGCGTTTTTCCCTCCCGACTTCACCACGCGCTGGAGCGAAATCGTCGAAGGCATTTCCGAGAGCCTCTGGATGACGGTGATTTCCACCGTCGTCGGTATCGCGATTTCGATCCCGGTCGGCATCGGCGCCGCGCGCAACATATCGCCGGCGCCGGTTTATTATTTCTGCCGCGCGATCCTTGCCGTCTCGCGCAGCTTTCAGGAGGTCATCCTCGCCATCTTCTTCGTCAAGCTGTTCGGCTTCGGCCCCTTTGCCGGCGCCATGACGCTGTCGCTGGCGACCGTCGGCTTCTACGGCAAACTCCTTGCCGAAGACATTGAGGACATGGATGCGGCGCAGGGCGAAGCGGTGCGCGCGACCGGCGCGAAATGGCTGCAATGGATCAATTTCGGCGTGCAACCGCAGGTGATGCCGCGCATGATCGGGCTTGGCCTCTACCGGCTCGACATCAATTTCCGTAAATTGGCCGTGGTCGGCATTGTCGGCGGCGGCGGCATCGGCGCCACCCTCGACACCGCCTTCGAGCGCTACGAATTCGATTCCGCCGCTGCGATCCTGCTGGTCATCATCGCCATCGTCATGCTCGCCGAATACTCGTCGGGCTATCTGCGCCGTCAGGTGCAATGATGACGGTCGCAATCAACCACGGTGTCAAGACGTGGCGGCGGCGCGACCGCAAGGCCCAACTCGACCGTGTGGGCGTCCTGGCTCGCGGCCACGGCGCTGTTCGTCTATTGCTTCCACCTCATTTCCGAAAAAACAATTTGGGCTTTCGTTTGGGATGCTCCCGCGCAGGCCGGCGACCTAGCCGCCCGCATGGTCCCGCCCGACTCGAGCTTCATCCGGCACCTGGGGCGACCGATGTGGGACACCATCAGCATCGCCACGCTGGCACGGTGATGTCGATCCTGTTGGCTGTGCCGGTAGCTTACTGCGCCGCGCGCAACACAACACCGAGCGTCACGCTGGTGCGGCCGGTCGCCCTGTTCATTATCGTAGCGTCGCGCTCGATCAATTCGCTGATCTGGGCGCTGATGCTGGTCACGATCGTCGGTCCGGGCGTGTTCGCAGGCATTATCGCCATCGGCCTGCGCTCGATCGGCTTCTGCGCCAAGCTGCTTTACGAAGCGATCGAGGAAATCGACGAAGCCCAAGTCGAGGCGGTGCGCGCGACCGGCGCGACCGGCGCGCAGGTCTCGCTGTTCGGTATCGTCCCGCAAGTGATGCCCGCCTTTGCCGGAATCTCGGTGTTCCGCTGGGATATCAACATCCGCGAGTCGACCGTGCTCGGGCTGGTCGGCGCCGGCGGTATTGGCCTGGAACTTAACGCCGCGATCACCCAGCTTTACTGGACACAGGTGTCGCTGATCTTGCTGTTAATCATCGGCACCGTGATCGTCAGTGAATGGGTGTCGGCCAGAGTTCGCCACGCGATCATTTGAGACCGGGGCATAGTGGCTCGCAGACGGATCAACGGCGCGAAAACTGGGTAGTTTAGGGCGGTTTTTGGTACTCAAAAAGTATCAACTCGCTTAGTAATGCCTAGCTTTCCCCATAGCCTTCCAAGCTGATGACGACGGTTCGATTCCGTTCACCCGCTCCAATCTTCGCTGCTCCGCAGCTTCGAATGGCAAGCCAGCCTTCGCGTGGCGAAGACTGCCCGCCGAAGCTATAGCGAAGGCGGGCGCCTCAGCCCGGCGCTTCCTTTGGCAAGCCAGCCTTGATCGCGAAGGTTGCCCGGCGAAACCCGTCAGGGCGACGCCGGGCGGTAAAACCGGCCAGAATCGCCGCATCCGACCCTTGCAAAACGACTCTGCATCATGCATGACAGCGCCGCGGCGAACCCTTATTAGGTTCGCCGTTTCCGCTTCCGGAGGAGTGTAGCTCAATTGGTAGAGCACCGGTCTCCAAAACCGGGGGTTGCAGGTTCGAGTCCTGCCACTCCTGCCAGGCGGGGATCGGCGGAAATTTCGCGGCGCCGGCGCGGCAAAACCGGCCGGCAGGGACTAGATAGGGCTTAACGATTTTGGACTGGCTTTAATGGCAACGTCTCCGTTCAAGTTTCTGCAGGAAGTGCGCGAGGAGACCAACAAGGTCACCTGGCCCTCGCGCAAGGAAACCATGATCACCACCGGCATGGTGTTCGTCATGGTGGCGCTGGCGTCGGTTTTTTTCATGGTGGCGGATCAACTGATCCGCGTCGCCGTGACATTCGTGCTCGGCATTGCCGGTTAAGGGCTGAAGACAGATGAGCGACCTCGCTGCAACGACCGCGACCAAACCCAAGCGCTGGTACATCGTCCACGCCTATTCCAACTTCGAGAAGAAGGTGGCGGAATCGATCCGCGAGCAGGCCAAGCAACGCGGGCTGTCCGATCATTTCGAAGAGGTCATGGTGCCGACCGAAAAGGTCGTCGAGGTGCGCCGCGGCCGCAAGGTGGACGCCGAGCGCAAGTTTTTCCCCGGCTACGTGCTGGTGAAGATGGATCTGACCGACGAGGTCTATCATCTGATCAAGAACACACCGAAGGTCACCGGCTTCCTCGGCACCGACAAGAAACCAATGCCGATTTCGGAAGCCGAAGCCAATCGCATCCTGCACCAGGTGCAGGAAGGCATCGAGCGGCCCAAACCCTCGGTCTCATTCGAAGTCGGCGAGCAGGTGCGCGTGTCGGACGGGCCGTTCGCCTCATTCAACGGCACGGTGGAAGAAGTGGACGAGGGCCGTTCGCGCGTGAAGGTCGCGGTGTCGATCTTCGGCCGCGCAACACCGGTGGAGCTGGAATACGGACAGGTGGAGAAGCTCTAGGCGATATTATATAAGTCGTAAGTTCATAAAGACGTGGGAGGTGAGGCGGTCGCCAACCGTCAAGATCCGCACCACTAACGGAGTAGAGAGATGGCGAAAAAAGTTACTGGATTCCTCAAATTGCAGGTGCCCGCCGGCGCCGCCAACCCGTCGCCGCCCATCGGGCCGGCACTCGGTCAGCGCGGCCTCAACATCATGGAATTCTGCAAGGCGTTCAACGCGCAGACGCAGAAGATCGAGAAGAACACGCCGATCCCGGTGATCATCACCACCTATCAGGATCGCTCCTTCACCTTCGAGATGAAGACGCCGCCGGTGTCTTATTTCCTCAAGAAGGCGGCTAAGCTCGAGAGCGGCTCGAAGACTCCGGGCCGCGACATGGTCGGCTCGGTGACCAAGGCGCAGGTGCGCGAGATCGCTCAGCAGAAGATGAAGGACTTGAACGCCAACGATATCGACGCGGCGATGAAGATGATCGAAGGTTCCGCCCGCTCGATGGGCCTCACGGTGCAGGAGTAACGGTCATGGCAATCGGAAAACGCACCAAGGCCGCGCGCGAAGGCGTCGACCGCGACAAGTCATATGCGCTCGCCGAAGCGGTGAAGCTCGTCAAGGAGCGCGCCAAGGCGAAATTCGACGAGACCATCGAGATCGCGATGAACCTCGGCGTCGATCCGACACACGCGGACCAGATGGTGCGCGGCGTAGTCAATCTGCCGAACGGGTCGGGGCGCACGCTGCGCGTCGGCGTGTTCGCGCGTGGCGTCAAAGCCGATGAGGCGAAAGCTGCGGGCGCGGATGTCGTTGGCGCCGAAGACCTGGTCGAGAAGGTCAACAAAGGCGAGATTGATTTCGACCGCTGCATCGCCACCCCCGACATGATGCCGCTGGTCGGGCGCCTGGGTAAGGTGCTGGGGCCGCGCGGCATGATGCCCAATCCCAAAGTCGGCACCGTCACCATGGACGTGACCACCGCGGTCAAGGGCGCCAAGGGCGGTTCGGTCGAGTTTCGCGTCGAGAAAGCCGGCATCGTCCAGGCCGGAGTCGGCAAGGCCTCGTTTACCGAGGACAAACTGGTCGAGAACATCAAGGCGTTCGCCGATGCTGTGCAGAAGGCAAAGCCGCCTGGCGCCAAGGGCCATTACATCAACCGGGTGGCGATCTCCTCGACCATGGGCCCGGGGGTGAAGGTCGAACCGGCGTCGTTGTTTGCGACCGGGAGCTGATTGGGCTAGGTTTTGCCTTAATTGGCCCTGTTTCACGGTGAATTTTCGCGAAAAAGGGCTTGGCAAAGGCCTTTAGACTCTCTAAATGATCGCCATCGGGCGTGCCGGCCTTCTTGTCGGCGCGCCTTTGTGCGTCCTTACATTCACTCGTGATCGGAGGTTTCAACCTTTTGGACATCCCGGCGGGACATCTGAAAGGAAGGGCCCAAATCGCATTGAAGGCGAAGACACGCAAGGTTGGTTCAGAGATGAATCAGCCGACCTGTCCGAGACTGCCGGTGCCCGGTCGCAAGACCGAGCTTAATCCTGAAAAGGGCCAGCATAGACGGGGATGAGACCCGAGTTTGCGCGTGTCAAAAGCGCGCCAAGTTGGTTCGAACCTCGGATACCCGTTCGCGGCGAAGTCGCCGTGATTGGGGGGCAGGATTTCTGGAACGTCGTCCTGCCTGGTTTGCTTCGCGTGGAGCTCATTCAGCGGGACGGCTGGTAGCAACCCGGCGGTTTCCGCGATCCAAGCGGCAAACCGCCATACCGGAAAGAGCTTGCAGTGGATCGAGCGGCAAAAGCAGAGTCCATCAGCGAACTGAGCGGCGTCTTCAAGGCCGCGAATGTCGTGGTGGTGGCTCACTATTCCGGCCTCACCGTCGCCCAGATGCAAAATCTGCGTAAGCAGATGAAAGGCGCTGGCGCGCAGGTGAAGGTCGCGAAGAACCGTCTCGCCAAAATTGCTCTCAAGGATACCGACGCCGCCGTCATCGCGCCCCTGCTCAAGGGGCCGACCGTGATCGCCTTCTCCGGCGATCCCGTGGCGGCGCCGAAGGTGGCCGTCGATTTCGCCAAGGCGAACGAAGCAGTTCGTCATCCTCGGCGGGTCGTTCGGCAAGGCTGCTCTGGACCTCAACGGCGTGAAGCAGCTCGCTTCGCTGCCGTCACTGGATGAATTGCGCGCCAAGATCATCGGCCTCATTCAGGCGCCGGCGACCAAGCTCGCGCAACTCGCCAACGCGCCGGCCGCCAAGGTCGCGCGCGTGATCCAGGCCTATGCCTCCAAGGCACCTTCCGAGAGCGCTGCGGCGTGATGGCTCTTTCTTGAACAAAACCCGACTGGTTCGAACCCTTAAGGAACTGAACAATGGCTGACTTGCAGAAGATCGTTGATGAGTTGTCGGGCCTGACCGTCATGGAAGCGGCGGATCTGGCCAAGCTCCTCGAAGAGAAGTGGGGCGTGTCCGCGGCTGCCGCTGTGGCCGTCGCGGCCGGTCCTGCCGGCGGCGCTGCCGCCGCGGTCGAGGAAAAGACCGAGTTCACCGTCATTCTCGCCGCAGCTGGCGAGAAGAAGATCGAGGTGATCAAGGAAGTCCGTGCGCTCACTGGGCTCGGCCTCAAGGAGGCCAAGGACCTGGTCGAGGGCGCGCCGAAGCCGGTCAAGGAAGGCGTCAACAAGGACGAGGCGGCCAAGATCAAGGCCACGCTCGAAAAGGTCGGCGCAAAGGTTGAGCTCAAGTAAGCGGATGCTTACGTGAGCGAAATCCCGGCCTCGCGAAGCGAGAGCCGGGATCGCAGATAGCCGGTATCCCCGGGCGCGTTGCCTGGGGGTACCGCGGCTAAAAAATGTGCAGCGGCCGGCCAAGCGGCCGCAGTGGAGGCGAGACCTGAACGGGGCGGTCCGTTCTACGGGAATTGTGAAGTGTGCGGCGGTTCGGGCGAGGCCCGAATCACATAGAAACGGGAAACCCCGACGCCTGTCCTGATGGTCGCGATGGATTGCGGCCGTTCGGAGAGGCGCCCGCGTTGGCCCTCAAAAATCGAATCGAGAGAGAACGATGGCGCAGACGTTTACCGGTCGCAAGCGCGTAAGAAAATTTTTCGGATCAATCAAAGAAGTGGCGGAGATGCCGAACCTCATCGAGGTTCAGAAGGCATCCTACGACCAGTTCCTGCATGGTCAAGGAGCCCGAGGGCGGGCGTCCGGACGAGGGCCTGCAGGCGGTGTTCCGCTCGGTGTTCCCGATTTCGGACTTTTCCAATTCGTCGATGCTGGAATTCGTCAAATACGAATTCGAGCCGCCGAAATACGACGTCGACGAGTGCCGCCAGCGCGGCATGACCTATGCCGCGCCGCTGAAAGTGACGCTGCGCCTGATCGTGTTCGATGTGGACGAGGAGACGGGCGCCAAGTCGGTCAAGGACATCAAGGAGCAGGATGTCTACATGGGCGACATCCCGCTCATGACCAACAACGGCACCTTCATCGTCAACGGCACCGAGCGCGTCATCGTCTCGCAGATGCACCGTTCGCCCGGCGTGTTCTTCGATCACGACAAGGGCAAGACGCATTCGTCGGGCAAGCTGCTGTTCGCCGCCCGCATCATTCCCTATCGCGGCTCCTGGCTCGACATCGAGTTCGACGCCAAGGACATCGTCTATGCGCGCATCGACCGCCGCCGCAAGATTCCGGTGACGTCGCTGCTCTATGCGCTCGGCCTCGACGGCGAGGAAATCCTGCGCACCTTCTACAAGCACGTCACCTACAAGCGCGCGAAGGAAGGCTGGCGCGTGCCCTTCGATGCCAACCGGCTGAAGGGCTACAAGGCCGTCAACGATCTGGTCGACGCCGACACCGGCAAGGTGGTGGTCGAGGCCGGCAAGAAGCTCACCGTGCGCCAGGCCCGCCTGCTCTCCGACAAGGGCCTCAAGCACCTGCGCATGACCGACGACGAGTTGATCGGCCATTACGTCGCCGAGGATCTCGCCAACGGCCGCACCGGCGAAATCTACATGGAAGCCGGCGAGGAGATCACCGAGAAGAATCTCAAGATCCTGATCGAGGCCGGCTACAAGGAACTGCCGCTGCTCGACATCGACCACGTCAATGTCGGCGCCTATATCCGCAACACGCTCGCCGTCGACAAGAATATGACGCGCGAGGACGCGCTGTTCGACATCTACCGCGTCATGCGGCCCGGCGAGCCGCCGACCGTGGACACCGCCGAGGCGATGTTCCGTTCGCTGTTCTTCGACTGTGAGCGCTACGACCTCTCGGCCGTCGGCCGCGTGAAGATGAACATGCGCCTCGATCTCGACGCGCCCGACACCATGCGCGTGCTGCGCAAGGACGACATCATCGCCGTCATCAAGACCCTGGTCGATCTGCGCGACGGCAAGGGCGAGATCGACGACATCGACCATCTCGGCAACCGCCGGGTGCGCTCGGTCGGCGAGCTGATGGAAAACCAGTACCGCATCGGCCTCCTGCGCATGGAGCGCGCGATCAAGGAGCGCATGTCGAGCGTCGATATCGACACCGTCATGCCGCAGGACCTGATCAACGCCAAGCCTGCGGCCGCCGCGGTGCGCGAGTTCTTCGGCTCCTCGCAGCTCTCGCAGTTCATGGACCAGACCAACCCGCTCTCCGAGATCACGCACAAGCGGCGTCTCTCGGCGCTGGGTCCGGGTGGCCTCACGCGCGAGCGCGCCGGCTTCGAGGTGCGCGACGTGCACCCGACGCATTACGGCCGCATCTGCCCGATCGAGACGCCGGAAGGTCCGAACATCGGCCTGATCAATTCGCTCGCCACCTTCGCGCGGGTGAACAAATACGGCTTCGTCGAGACTCCCTACCGCAAGGTGAAGGACGGCCGCGTCACCGACGAGGTTGTCTATCTCTCGGCGATGGAGGAGGGTCGCTACGCGGTCGCGCAAGCCAATGCGCAGATCGACAACAAGGGCCGCTTCACGGAAGACCTGATCGTCTGCCGCGCCGGCGGCACCCGCGACGTTCACCTCGTCCCGCGCGACAAGGTGGACTTCATGGACGTGTCGCCGAAGCAGCTCGTTTCGGTTGCCGCCGCGCTCATCCCTTTCCTCGAGAACGACGACGCCAATCGCGCGCTGATGGGCTCGAACATGCAGCGCCAGGCGGTGCCGCTGGTGCGCTCGGAAGCGCCGTTCGTCGGCACCGGCATGGAAGGCGTGGTCGCGCGCGATTCGGGCGCGTCGATCTCCGCCCGCCGCTCCGGCATCGTCGATCAGGTGGACGCCACCCGTATCGTCGTGCGCGCAACGGGCGAGACCGACCCGACCAAGCCGGGCGTCGATATCTACCGGCTGATGAAATATCAGCGCTCGAACCAGAACACCTGCATCAACCAGCGTCCGCTGGTGAAGGTGGGCGACATGGTCGACAAGGGCGACATCATCGCCGACGGTCCCTCGACCGATCTCGGCGAATTGGCGCTCGGCCGCAACGTGCTGGTCGCGTTCATGCCGTGGAACGGCTACAACTTCGAGGACTCGATCCTGCTCTCCGAGCGGATCGTGAAAGACGACGTGTTCACCTCCATCCACATCGAGGAATTCGAGGTGATGGCGCGTGACACCAAGCTCGGCCCCGAGGAAATCACCCGCGACATTCCCAACGTCTCGGAGGAGGCGCTGAAGAATCTCGACGAGGCGGGCATCGTCTATATCGGCGCCGAAGTTCATGCCGGCGACATCCTCTGGTCGGCAAGATCACGCCCAAGGGCGAAAGCCCGATGACGCCGGAGGAAAAGCTCCTGCGCGCCATCTTCGGCGAGAAGGCCTCCGACGTGCGCGACACCTCGTTGCGCGTGCCGCCGGGCGTGCAGGGCACCGTCGTCGAAGTGCGCGTGTTCAACCGCCACGGCGTCGAGAAGGACGAGCGCGCGCTCGCCATCGAGCGCGAGGAGATCGAGCGTCTGGCCAAGGACCGCGACGACGAGCAGGCGATCCTCGACCGCAACGTCTACGGCCGTCTTGCCGAGTTGCTGGAAGGCCGCCAGGGCATCGCCGGTCCCGAAGGGCTTCAAGAAGGACAGCAAGATCACCAAGGCGGTGCTCGGACGAATATCCGCGCTCGCAGTGGTGGCAGTTCGCCTCGCCCAACGACAAGCTGATGGCCGAGATCGAGGCCATCCGCAAGCAATACGACGAGTCGAAGAAGCTGCTCGAGCAGCGCTTCCTCGACAAGGTCGAGAAGCTGCAGCGCGGCGACGAATTGCCGCCCGGCGTGATGAAGATGGTCAAGGTCTTCGTCGCGGTGAAGCGCAAGATCCAGCCCGGCGACAAGATGGCCGGCCGCCACGGCAACAAGGGCGTGGTGTCGAAGATCGTGCCGGCGGAGGACATGCCGTTCCTCGCCGACGGCCAGCCCGTCGACATCGTGCTCAATCCGCTCGGCGTGCCGAGCCGCATGAACGTCGGCCAGATTCTGGAAACCCATCTCGGCTGGGCTTGCGCCGGCCTCGGTCTCAAGATCGGGCAGGCGGTCGATCTCTACAACAGCAAGCACGACACGCGTCCGCTCAAGGATATCCTCAAGAAGGTCTATGGCGACGACGAGACCATCAAGTCGCTCTCCGAGGACGAGCTGGTCGAATTGAGCGGCAACCTGCGCCACGGCGTGCCGATCGCGACGCCGGTGTTCGACGGCGCCAAGGAAGCCGACATCGAGAAGATGCTCGATCTCGCCGGCCTCGACCATTCCGGCCAGGTCAGCGTATTCGACGGCCGCACCGGCGACGTCCTTCGATCGCCAGGTCACCGTCGGCTTCATCTACATGCTCAAGCTGCACCATCTGGTGGACGACAAGATCCACGCCCGTTCGATCGGCCCTTACTCGCTGGTCACCCAGCAGCCGCTCGGCGGCAAGGCGCAGTTCGGCGGACAACGGTTCGGCGAAATGGAGGTGTGGGCGCTCGAAGCCTATGGCGCCGCCTACACCTTGCAGGAAATGCTCACCGTCAAGTCGGACGACGTCGCCGGCCGCACCAAGGTCTACGAGGCCATCGTGCGCGGCGACGACACCTTCGAGGCGGGCATTCCGGAAAGCTTCAACGTGCTGGTCAAGGAAATGCGTTCGCTCGGCCTCAACGTCGATCTGCACAATTCCAAGCAGGGACGCGGCCAGGGTGGAGAGACGCAGGAAGCCGCGGAATAATCGGCGCTGCGGCGGGGCCGCGAGGCCCCGCCGTCCGAGCAAGCCTGATCTGATTTTTAGATAGCAGCCGGCAATGGCCGGCGCAGCGGAGAATGCGATGAACCAAGAAATCATGAATCTTTTCAGCCCGCAGGTGCCGGCTCAGGTCTTCGACCAGATCCGCATTTCCATCGCGAGCCCGGAAAAGATTCTGTCATGGTCCTACGGCGAGATTAAAAAGCCGGAGACGATCAACTACCGTACCTTCAAGCCGGAGCGCGACGGCCTGTTCTGCGCGCGCATCTTCGGGCCGATCAAGGACTACGAGTGCTTGTGCGGCAAGTACAAGCGCATGAAGTACAAGGGCATCATCTGCGAGAAGTGCTCGGTCGAAGTGACGCTGTCGCGCGTGCGGCGCGAGCGCATGGGCCATATCGAACTGGCAGCTCCGGTCGCGCACATCTGGTTCCTCAAGTCGCTGCCGAGCCGCATTGGCCTCTTGCTCGACATGACGCTGAAGGACCTCGAGCGCATCCTCTATTTCGAATATTATGTCGTGCTTGAGCCGGGGCTGACCCCGCTCAAGGACCGCCAGTTGCTGTCCGAGGAAGAGTATCTCAAGGCGCAGGAAGAGTTCGGCGCCGACTCATTCACCGCGACCATCGGCGCGGAAGCGATCCGCGAGATGCTCAAAGCGCTCGATCTCGACAAGATGCAGGCGGATTTGCGCGCCGAGATCGGCGAGACCGACAGCGACATCAAGAAGAAGAAGTTCGGCAAGCGGCTCAAGCTGATCGAGGCCTTCATCGCCTCCGGCAACAAGCCGGAATGGATGATCCTCACCGTCGTGCCGGTGATCCCGCCGGATCTGCGGCCGCTGGTCCCGCTCGACGGTGGGCGCTTTGCTACGTCCGACCTCAACGATCTCTATCGCCGCGTCATCAACCGCAACAACCGCTCTGAAGCGGCTGATCGAGCTGCGCGCGCCCGACATCATCATCCGCAACGAAAAGCGCATGCTGCAGGAAGCCGTCGATGCGCTGTTCGACAACGGCCGCCGCGGCCGCGTCATCACCGGCGCCAACAAGCGTCCGTTGAAGTCGCTCGCCGACATGCTCAAGGGCAAGCAGGGCCGCTTCCGGCAGAACCTGCTCGGCAAGCGCGTCGACTATTCCGGCCGCTCGGTGATCGTGGTCGGCCCCGAACTCAAGCTGCACCAGTGCGGGCTGCCGAAGAAGATGGCGCTCGAACTGTTCAAACCGTTCATCTATTCGCGGCTCGACGCCAAGGGCCTGTCCACCACGGTGAAGCAGGCGAAGAAGCTGGTTGAAAAGGAAAAGCCGGAAGTTTGGGACATCCTCGACGAGGTGATCCGCGAGCATCCGGTGCTGCTCAACCGCGCGCCGACCCTGCATCGCCTCGGCATCCAGGCGTTCGAGCCGGTGCTGATCGAGGGCAAGGCGATCCAGCTGCATCCGCTGGTCTGCGCCGCGTTCAACGCCGACTTCGACGGCGACCAGATGGCCGTGCACGTCCCGCTGTCGCTGGAAGCGCAGCTGGAAGCGCGCGTGCTGATGATGTCGACCAACAACATCCTGCATCCGGCGAACGGCCAGCCGATCATCGTGCCATCGCAGGACATCGTGCTCGGCCTCTATTACCTGTCGCTGATGAGCGAGGGCGAGCCTGGCGAGTGGAAGCTCGCGTTGCACACCGAAGCGCAGCTGAAGAAGGATTCAAAGCTCGTCAACACGGTGCGCAGCCACTACACCAGCATGGCCGAAATCGAGCATGCCTTGCATGAGAAGTCGATCGGACTGCACACCAAGATCAGGTACCGCTGGGACGGCGTCGACGAAAAGGGCAAGCCGTTCAAGAAATGGTTCGAGACCACGCCGGGCCGCGTCATCCTCGGCAACGTGCTGCCGAAGAATCCGAAGATTTCGTTCGACGCGGTCAACAAGCTGATGACCAAGCGCGAGATCTCGTCGATGATCGATACCGTCTACCGCCATTGCGGGCAGAAGGAGACGGTCATCTTCTGCGACCGCATCATGGCGCTCGGCTTCCATCACGCGTTCAAGGCCGGCATCTCGTTCGGCAAGGACGACATGGTGGTGCCGGAGTCGAAGTGGAAGATCGTCGACCGCACGCGCGAACTCGCCAAGGAGTTCGAGCAGCAGTACAACGACGGCCTCATCACCCAGGGCGAGAAGTACAACAAGGTGGTCGACGCCTGGTCGAAGTCCACCGACGAAATCGCCGACGCGATGATGAAGGAGATCTCGACCACCAAGAAGGACGCGAGCGGCCGCGACATGCAGGTCAACTCGATCTACATGATGGCGCATTCCGGCGCGCGCGGCTCGCCGGCGCAGATGCGCCAGCTTGCCGGCATGCGCGGCCTGATGGCCAAGCCCTCCGGCGAGATCATCGAGAGCCCGATCATCTCCAACTTCAAGGAAGGCCTCTCGGTGCTCGAGTACTTCAACTCGACGCACGGCGCCCGCAAGGGTCTCGCCGACACCGCCTTGAAGACGGCGAACTCCGGCTATCTGACGCGGCGTCTGGTCGACGTGGCGCAGGATTGCATCATCACGACCGAGGATTGCGGCACCAAGAACGGCATCAAGGTGCGGGCGATCATCGACGCCGGCACCGTGGTGGCTTCGCTCGCCATCCGCATTCTCGGCCGCACCTCGGCCGAGGACGTCAAGGACCCGGCGACCAACAAGACCATCGTCAAGCGCGGCACCTTGCTCACCGAGCCGGAGGTCGAGGCGATCACCAATGCCGCGGTTCAGGAGCTGAAGATCCGCTCGGTGCTGACCTGCGAAGCGGCCAACGGCGTCTGCGGCGCCTGCTACGGGCGCGATCTCGCCCGCGGCACGCCGGTGAACATGGGCGAGGCGGTGGGCGTCATCGCCGCCCAGTCGATCGGCGAGCCGGGCACCCAGCTCACCATGCGCACGTTCCATATCGGCGGCGCGGCGCAGATCTCCGAGCAGTCGTTCATCGAGTTCGAACTTCGACGGCACGATCAAGTTCAAGAGCAAGAACGTCGCCACGAACTCGGACAACGACACTGTGGCGATGGTGCGCAACATGGTGGTGGCGGTGCTCGATGCCGACGGCACCGAGCGCGCGCATCACCGCATCCCCTATGGCGCGCGGATGCGCGTCAAGGACGGCGACAAGATCAAGCGCGGCCAGCGCATCGCCGAGTGGGATCCCTACACGCGGCCGATCCTCACCGAAGTCGAAGGCACCATCGCCTTCGAGGACATGGTGGACGGCCTGTCGATGTCGGAAGCGCTCGACGAGTTCGACCGGCATCGCCAAGCGCGTGATTATCGACTGGCGCACGGGCTCCTCGCGCAACCAGCAGGATCTGCGCCCGGCCATGGTGGTCAAGGGCAAGGACGGCAAGCTGCTCAAGCTCAGCCGCGGCGGCGAGGCGCGCTACCAGCTCGCCGTCGACGCCATCATCTCGGTCGATCCGGGCGCGCATGTGAAGTCGGGCGACGTCATCGCCCGTATTCCGACGGAAAGCGCCAAGACCCGCGACATCACCGGCGGTCTGCCGCGGGTGGCGGAGCTGTTCGAGGCGCGGCGGCCGAAGGAGTTGGCGGTTATCGCCGAGATCGGCGGCACCGTGCGTTTCGGCAAGGACTACAAGAACAAGCGCCGCATCACCATCGAGCCGTCGGGCAAGAACGACGAGCCGAGGGAATATCTGGTGCCCAAGGGCAAGCACATCCATCTGCAGGATGGCGACGTCATCGAGAAGGGCGATTACATTGTCGACGGCAATCCGGCGCCGCACGACATTCTCGCCATCAAGGGCGTCGAGGAGCTCGCCGCCTATCTGGTCAACGAGATCCAGGAGGTGTACCGGCTCCAAGGCGTGGCGATCAACGACAAGCACATCGAGGTGATCGTTCGCCAGATGCTGCAGAAGGTCGAGATCGACGACGCCGGCGAGACCGATCTCTTGCAGGGCGAGCAGATGGACAAGACCGAGCTCGACGAGATTAACGTCCGCGTCGAGGCCGAAGGCAAGAAGCCGGCGACGGGGCACCCCGTGCTGCTCGGCATCACCAAGGCCAGCCTGCAGACGCGCTCGTTCATCTCGGCCGCCTCGTTCCAGGAGACGACGCGCGTGCTCACCGAGGCGGCGGTCAACGCCAAGATCGACACGCTCGACGGCCTCAAGGAGAACGTCATCGTCGGCCGCCTGATCCCGGCCGGCACCGGCGCCATGATGAACCAGCTGCGCGAGGTGGCGACAAAACGCGACGCGCTCATCCTGCAGGAGCGGGAAAAGGACGCGGCGAAAGTTGCCGCCGCGGCCGAGGCTGCCGCCGAAGCCGCCGCCGCCCCAGCATTGCCCCCGGCGGAGTAAGCCGTCGGTCTTATGCCAATCAAAAGGGCCGCCTCCGGGCGGCCCTTTTCGTTTGGATTGTCACAAGCCAGTAAGGAATTGGCCCATAGAGGATGGCACATGCACTGGTGGCAGAAGGCCGTCCTCTACCAGATCTATCCGCATTCGTTTCAGGACGGAAACGGCGATGGCGTCGGCGACCTCAAGGGCATTGTCGAGCGCCTGCCGTATCTCGCCGAGCTCGGCGTCGATGCGGTCTGGCTGTCGCCAATCTATCCATCGCCGATGGCCGATTTCGGCTACGACATTGCCGATTACACAGGCATCGATCCGCTGTTCGGCTCGCTGACCGGTCTCGATGCGCTGCTAGCGGCGGCGCATGCGCGTGGATTGAGCGTCCTGCTCGATCTCGTCCCCAATCACACCTCGGAGCAGCATCCGTGGTTCATCGAGAGCCGCATCTTGCGCGATAATGCGAAACGCGACTGGTACATCTGGCGCGACGGCGCGCCCGGCGGCGGGCCGCCCAACAACTGGCTGTCGGAATTTGGCGGTTCCGCGTGGCAATTCGACGAATGCACCGGCCAATACTATTACCATGCGTTTCTGCGCCAGCAGCCCGATCTGAACTGGCGCAACGCCGACGTCCGCGCGGCGATGCACGAGGTGATGCGTTTCTGGTTGAAGCGCGGCGTCGACGGTTTCCGCGTCGATGTGATGTGGCATCTGATCAAGGACGCGCAATTCCATGACAATCCGCCCAATCCGGATTTCCGCGACGGCGATCCAGATTACAAACGCCTGCTGCCGCTCTATTCCACCGACCGGCCGGAGGTGCACGACGTGATCCGCGACATGCGCCGCGTGATCGACGAATTCCCCGAGCGCGTGCTGATCGGCGAAATCTATCTGACGGTGGAAAAGCTCGCGGCCTATTACGGCCGCGATTTGTCCGGCGCGCATCTGCCGTTCAATTTCAGCCTGATCGAGACGCCGTTTGCGCCGCGCGCCATCGCCGCGCTGATCGCGCGCTACGAGGCGTCGTTGCCACAAGGCGCCTGGCCGAACTGGGTCATGGGCAATCACGACCGGCCGCGGCTTGCGAGCCGCATCGGGCCGGAGAACGCCCGGCTTGCCGCCATGCTGCTGCTGACGCTGCGCGGAACGCCGACGCTTTATTACGGCGACGAGATCGGCATGCGCCAGGTTGACGTCGCGCCGGACCGCCAACGCGATCCTGCCGCGTCCCATGTGCCCGGCCGCGACGGCGCGCGCACGCCGATGCAATGGGACGCGGGCACCTTCGCCGGATTCTCCACCGTCGAACCCTGGCTGCCGCTCTCCGGCGACTTTGCCACCTGCAACGTGGCGACCCAGCGCGCCGATCCGGCCTCGCTCTACAACTTGTATCGGCGGCTGCTGGCCCTTCGGCGCTCTCGTGCGGCGCTGACGGGCGGGACCTACCGGCCGCTCGATGCGCCGGGCGAGGTTTTGGCCTACTTGCGCGAGGCGGGCGGCGAGCGGTTGATGGTCGCGCTGAATTTTAGCGCCGCTCCCATCGCCGTGGCGCTGCCGGGGGGCAGCGGAACCCTGTTGCTGTCATCCGCTGGGGAGCGCGACGGTGAGACGCTGCGCGGCCCGTTTACCCTGGATGCACATGCCGGCGCGGTCATCGCGCTCGCCGCCTAGAATCGAAAAAACCCCTATCTTTCGGGCACTTTCGCGCTTGACACTCCGCATCACCGCCGATACATACGCCACACTTTACGGCAGGCGGTGAGCTTTGCTTGCTCGGAACGGCCGCCCGGTAAGCCATTGAGACGACTTAAGTTTTCTCAATATCTGCCGGCGCATCGCCTCGACGAATAAAGCTCAAACGCTGCCTCTGACAGCCAATGTCAGGCTTGCAGTGAGCGGGTGCGCGGACTTTTCCCTGCGTGGCCGTCCGAAAGCGAAAGAGCGCCCCCGCAAATGAGCGGCTGGCGCGATTTCGTTTTGCGCGCGTGCGGGGGCGTTTTTCCCGCGGGAATGCCGGGGCGAAAAGCCCAAATGCGAAACGGGCGGTCGAGCCCGCGCGAGAGTGAGAAGGGGCGAAAGCCCGAGACCGATTCCGGGCGCGAGCCCGCCACGAGGACAGTGAATGCCGACGATCAACCAGTTGATTGCCAATCCGCGGCACGCCGCTCAAGGCGCGCAATACCGCGCCGGCGCTGGAGAATTCGCCGCAGAAGCGCGGCGTGTGCACGCGCGTCTACACGACGACGCCGAAGAAGCCGAACTCGGCGCTGCGCAAGGTCGCCAAGGTGCGCCTGACCAACGGCTTCGAGGTGATCGGCTACATCCCGGGCGAGGGCCATAACCTGCAGGAGCACTCGGTGGTGATGATCCGCGGCGGCCGCGTCAAGGATCTGCCCGGCGTGCGCTACCACATCCTGCGCGGCGTGCTCGACACGCAAGGCGTGAAGAACCGCAAGCAGCGCCGTTCCAAGTACGGCGCCAAGCGTCCCGAAATAACCGGAAGCTGACCCATGTCCCGCCGCCACGCCGCAGAAAAGCGCGAAGTCATCCCGGACCCGAAGTTCGGCAACGTCGTCGTCTCCAAGTTCATGAATGCCGTCATGTATGCCGGCAAGAAATCGGTCGCCGAAGGCATCGTCTACGGCGCGCTGGAGATTATCGAGAGCAAGACCAAGAGCGATCCGCTCAAGGTGTTCCAGCAGGCGCTCGACAACGTCATGCCGTCGATCGAAGTGCGCTCGCGCCGCGTCGGCGGCGCCACCTATCAGGTGCCGGTGGAAGTGCGCACGTCGCGCCGCCAGGCGCTGGGAATTCGCTGGATCATATCGGCCGCGCGTGACCGCAACGAAAAAACAATGACCGAGCGGCTGTCGGCCGAGCTGCTCGACGCATCGAATAACAGGGGAAACGCCGTCAAGAAGCGCGAGGACACCCACAAAATGGCGGAAGCCAACCGGGCGTTCTCGCATTACCGCTGGTGACGACGAACAACCTCAAGGACTAGAACGCAAATGCCCCGCGCCCACCCAATCGAGGACTACCGCAATTTCGGCATCATGGCGCACATCGATGCCGGGAAAACCACGACCACGGAGCGGATCCTCTATTACACCGGCAAGAGCCACAAGATCGGCGAAGTGCATGACGGCGCTGCGACCATGGATTTCATGGAGCAGGAGCAGGAGCGCGGCATCACCATTACCTCCGCCGCGACCACCGCGTTCTGGAAGGAAAAGCGCCTCAACATCATCGACACCCCTGGCCATGTCGACTTCACCATCGAAGTCGAGCGCTCGCTTGCGCGTGCTCGACGGCGCCGTGGTCGTGCTCGACTCGCAACCAGGGCGTCGAGCCGCAGACCGAGACGGTCTGGCGTCAGGGCGACAAATATAAAGTGCCGCGCATCGTCTTCGCCAACAAGATGGACAAGATCGGCGCCGATTTCTTCAAATGCATGGACGACATCAAGTCCCGCCTCGGCGCCAAGCCGATCGCCATCCAGCTCCCCATCGGTTCCGAGCAGAATTTCAAGGGCCTCGTCGATCTGGTGCGCATGAAGGGCGTGGTGTGGACCGACGAATCCCTCGGCGCCGATTACAAGGACATCGATATTCCGGCCGACATGCTCGATCAGGCCAAGAAATACCGCGACAAGATGGTCGAAGCGGCCTGCGAACTCGACGATGACGCCACCACCGCCTACCTCGAAGGCAAAATGCCCGACGAGGCCACCATCAAGAAGCTGATCCGCAAGGCCGTGATCACCGGCGCATTCTTCCCGGTGCTGTGCGGCTCCGCCTTCAAGAACAAGGGCGTGCAGCCGCTGCTCGACGCCGTCGTCGATTATCTGCCGAGCCCGCTCGACGTGCCGCCGATCCACGGCATCAATCCGGACAACGGCGAAGACGTCATCCGCGAGCCGAAGGACAATGCGCCGCTGGCGCTGCTCGCCTTCAAGATCATGGACGATCCCTTCGTCGGCACCATCACCTTCTGCCGCATCTATTCCGGCACGCTCAACAGCGGCACCGGCGTGATCAATTCGACCAAGGAGCGCAAGGAACGCATCGGCCGCATGCTGCTGATGCATGCGAACAACCGCGAGGACATCAAGGAAGCCTTTGCCGGCGACATCGTCGCGCTGGCCGGCCTGAAAGAGGTGCGCACCGGCGACACGCTGTGCGATCCCAAGCAGCCGGTGATCCTGGAGAAGATGGAATTCCCCGATCCGGTGATCGAGATCGCCATCGAGCCGAAGTCGAAGGCCGACCAGGAAAAGCTCGGCGTGGCGCTCGCCAAGCTCGCGGCCGAAGACCCGTCCTTCCGCGTCTCCACCGATCAGGAAAGCGGCCAGACCATCCTCAAGGGCATGGGCGAGCTGCATCTCGACATCAAGGTCGACATCCTCAAGCGCACCTACAAGGTCGACGCCAATATCGGCGCGCCGCAGGTCGCCTTCCGCGAGAAGATCACGCAGAAGGCCGAGGTCGACTACACGCACAAGAAGCAGACCGGCGGCTCCGGCCAATTCGCCCGCGTCAAGATCGTCGCCGAGCCGGCGCCGGCCGGCACGCCGTTCGAATTCGAGAACGAAGTCGTCGGCGGCTCGGTGCCGAAGGAATACATCCCCGGCGTCGAGAAGGGTCTTGAGTCGGTGCTCGGCTCCGGCGTGCTCGCCGGCTTCCCGGTGGTCGATCTCAAGGTGACGCTGATCGACGGCGCCTATCACGAGGTCGAATTCATCGGCGCTGGCGTTCGAAATCGCCGCGCGCGCGGCGCTGCGCGAGGCGCTGCAGAAGGGCCGCCCGGTGCTGCTCGAGCCGATCATGAAGGTCGAGGTGGTGACGCCGGAGGATTACACCGGCTCCGTCATCGGCGACCTCAATTCGCGGCGCGGCCAAATCCAGGGCCAGGACATGCGCGGCAACGCCAACGTGATCAACGCGATGGTGCCGCTGATGAACATGTTCGGCTACGTCAACAATCTGCGCTCCATGTCCCAGGGGCGCGCGACCTTCACCATGCAATTCGACCACTACGCCGAATTGCCCGCTAACGTGTCCGCTGAAGTGCAGAAGAAAGTTCGCGTAAGCCGCGTGGCGCAACCTTTAAGGATCTGAACGGAGAGTTCCATGGCAAAAGAGAAATTCAACCGCAACAAGCCGCATTGCAATATTGGCACCATCGGCCACGTCGATCACGGCAAGACAACGCTGACGGCGGCGATCACCAAGATTCTCGCGGAGAGCGGCGGGGCGACCTTCACCGCCTATGACCAGATCGACAAGGCGCCGGAAGAAAAGGCGCGCGGCATCACCATTTCGACCGCGCACGTCGAATATCGAGACCGACAAGCGCCATTACGCGCACGTCGATTGCCCCGGCCACGCCGACTACGTGAAGAACATGATCACCGGCGCGGCGCAGATGGACGGCGCCATCCTCGTCGTCTCCGCCGCCGACGGCCCGATGCCGCAGACCCGCGAGCACATCCTGCTCGCCCGCCAGGTCGGCGTGCCGGCGCTGGTCGTCTACATGAACAAGGTCGACATGGTCGACGATCCGGAACTGCTCGAGCTGGTCGAGCTCGAAGTCCGCGAACTGCTCTCCAAGTACAATTTCCCCGGCGACAAGATTCCGATCGTCAAGGGCTCGGCGCTCAAGGCGCTCGACGGCTCCGACGACAAGCTCGGCAAGGAATCGATCCTGGCGCTGATGAAGGCGGTGGACGACTACATTCCGCAGCCGGAGCGTCCCGAAGGATCAGCCGTTCCTGATGCCGGTGGAAGACGTCTTCTCCATCTCCGGCCGCGGCACCGTCTGCACCGGCCGCATCGAGCGCGGCATCATCAAGGTCGGCGAGGAAGTCGAGATCGTCGGCATCAAGCCGACCGCCAAGACCGTCGTCACCGGCGTCGAGATGTTCCGCAAGCTGCTCGATCAGGGCGAGGCGGGCGACAACGTCGGCTGCCTGCTGCGCGGCACCAAGCGCGAGGAAGTCGAGCGCGGCCAGGTGCTGTGCAAGCCCGGCTCGGTCAAGCCGCACACCAAGTTCAAGGCGGAAGCCTACATCCTCACCAAGGAAGAGGGCGGCCGTCACACCCCGTTCTTCACCAACTACCGTCCGCAGTTCTACTTCCGCACCACCGACGTGACCGGCGTGGTGCACCTGCCGGCCGGCACCGAGATGGTGATGCCGGGCGACAACGTGGCGATGGAAGTGCACCTGATCGTGCCGATCGCCATGGAAGAGAAACTTCGCTTCGCCATTCGCGAGGGCGGCCGCACGGTCGGCGCCGGCGTGGTGGCGAGCATCATCGAGTAAGGTTGAAAGAGGCGTCATGGCCGGGTGAAAACCCGGCCATCCACGTCTGACGAAAGAAAAGCAGATGAACGGCCAGAATATCCGGATCCGGCTCAAGGCGTTCGATCACCGCATCCTCGATGCGTCGACGCGCGAGATCGTCAACACCGCCAAGCGCACGGGTGCGCAGGTGCGGGGTCCGATCCCGCTGCCGACGCGTATCGAGAAGTTCACGGTGAACCGCTCGCCGCACTATCGACAAGACGAGCCGCGAACAGTTCGAGATGCGCACGCACAAGCGCCTCCTGGACATCGTCGATCCGACGCCGCAGACGGTGGACGCGCTGATGAAGCTCGACCTCGCCGCCGGCGTCGACGTCGAGATCAAGCTGTAAACGAGGACGGCAATGCGTTCGGGAGTAGTGGCGCAAAAGGTCGGGATGACCCGGGTGTTCTCCGAGAGCGGAGAGCACGTGCCGGTCACGGTGCTGGCGCTCGCGCAGTGCCAGGTGATCGCGCACCGCAGCAAGGACAAGAACGGCTACGTCGCGCTCCAGCTCGGCTCCGGCCCGCGCCGCGCCGGCAACATGAGCAAGGCCGACCGCGGCTATTTCGCCAAGGCCAATGTCGAGCCCAAGCGCAAGCTCGCCGAATTCCGCGTCAGCGACGACGCCATGATCCCGGTCGGCGCCGAGATCACCGCCGACCATTTCGTCGCCGGCCAGTTCGTCGACGTCTGCGGCATCTCCATCGGCAAGGGCTTTGCCGGCGGCATGAAGCGCTGGAATTTCGCCGGGCTTCGCGCCTCGCACGGCGTGTCGATCTCGCACCGCTCGATCGGCGGCACCGGCGGCCGTCAGGACCCGGGCAAGACCTTCAAGAACAAGAAGATGCCGGGCCACCTGGGCGTCGACCGCGTCACCACGCTCAATCTCAAGGTGGTCTCGACCGACGTCGAGCGCGGCCTCATCCTGGTCGAGGGCGCGGTGCCCGGCGCCAAGGGCGGCTGGATCACCGTGCGCGACGCGGTGAAGAAGAAGCTGCCGAAGGAAGCGCCGAAGCCGGGCAAGTTCAAGCTCGCCGAAGCCGCAGCCAAGCCGCGCTGAAGCGCCGGCCGCGGCCGCGCCGCCGCAGACTCCGACGCGAAGACGGAGGGCGCCTGACATGGAAATGAAGATCACCACGCTCGAGGGCAAGGCCGCCGGCTCGGTCGAACTTTCGGATGCGATTTTCGGCCTCGAGCCGCGCTCCGACATCCTTGCAGCGTTGCGTCAACTGGCAGCTCGCCAAGCGCCAGCGCGGCACGCACAAGACCAAGGACCGCAGCGAAATCTGGCGCACCGGCAAGAAGATGTATGCGCAGAAGGGCACCGGCGGCGCCCGCCACGGCTCGGCGCGCGTGCCGCAGTTCCGCGGCGGCGGACGCGCCTTCGGCCCGGTCGTGCGCAGCCACGCCATCGACCTGCCGAAAAAGGTGCGGGCGCTGGCGCTCAAGCACGCGCTCTCCACCAAGGCCAAGGACGGCGGCATCGTCGTCATCGACAAGGCGACGATGAAGGACTACCAAGACCAAAGCGCTGGCGGCCGCTTTCGACAAGCTCGGGCTCGCCAACGCGCTGATCATCGACGGCGCCGAGGTGGAGGCGAATTTCCGCTCCGCCGCGCGCAACATCCCGAATATCGACGTGCTGCCGGTGCAGGGCATCAACGTCTACGACATCATGCGGCGCAAGACTTTGGTGCTGACCAAGGCCGCGCTCGATGCGCTGGAGGCGCGGTTCAAATGACCACCAGCGATCCCCGTCATTACGACGTCATCATCGCGCCGGTGATCACCGAGAAGGCGACCATGGCGTCCGAGCACAACAAGGTCGTGTTCAAGGTCAGGCGCGACGCCACCAAGCCGCAGATCAAGGAAGCGGTGGAGAAGCTGTTCGACGTCAAGGTGAAGAACGTCAACACGCTGATCCGCCCCGGCAAACGCAAGATGTTCAAGAACATGCGCGGACAGCAGTCCGACGTGAAGCGCGCGATCGTGACCCTCGAAGAGGGTCACCGCATCGACGTGACCACGGGATTGTAAGGATCAGTTGCGATGGCGTTGAAAACATATAACCCGACCACGCCGAGCCAGCGCCAGCTGGTGACCGTCGATCGTTCGAGCCTGTACAAGGGCGCGCCGGTGAAGGCGCTGACCGAAGGGCAGAGTTCGACCGGCGGACGCAACAATCACGGTCGCATCACCTCGCGTTTCCGCGGCGGCGGCCACAAGCAGGCCTATCGCCGCATCGACTTCCGGCGCATGAAGCGCGACGTGGCGGCGACGGTGGAGCGCATCGAATACGACCCCAACCGCACGGCCTTCATCGCGCTGATCAAATACGCCGACGGCGAGCTGTCCTACATCCTGGCGCCGCAGCGCCTCGCCCCGGGCGACAGCGTCATCGCCGCCGAGTCCGCCGACGTGAAGCCGGGCAACGCCATGCCGATCGCCAGCATTCCGGTCGGCACCATCGTGCACAATATCGAGATCAAGATCGGCAAGGGCGGGCAGATCGCGCGCTCGGCCGGCTCCTACGCGCAGATCGTCGGCCGCGACGGCGATTACGTCATCCTGCGGCTCAATTCGACCGAGCAGCGCCTGGTGCATGGCCGCTGCATGGCGACCATCGGCGCGGTGTCCAACCCGGACAACATGAACACCACGATCGGCAAGGCCGGGCGCCAGCGTTGGCGCGGCCGCATGCCGCACAATCGCGGCATCACCATGAACCCGGTCGATCACCCGCACGGCGGCCGCACCAAGGGCGGCAAGCATTGGGTCACGCCGTGGGGCAAGCCGACCAAGGGCGCCAAGACGCGCAAGAACAAGCGCACCAAGAAATTCATCGTGGCGAGCCGCCACGACCGCAAGAAGCTGCAGCAGTAGGGACGCTAGAGAGATGACCCGTTCAGTATGGAAAGGCCCGTTCGTCGACGGATTTTTGCTGCGCAAAGCGGAAGCCGCGCGCGGTTCCGGCCGTCACGAGATGATCAGGATCTGGAGCCGGCGCTCGACCATCCTGCCGCAATTCGTCGGCCTGAATTTCGGCGTCTATAACGGGCAGAAGCACATTCCGGTGATGGTGACCGAGGAAATGGTCGGCCACAAGTTCGGCGAATTCGCGCCGACGCGGATGTTCTATGGCCACACCTCCGATCGCAAGGCCAAGCGCACGGCGGCACCCGGCGCGGTTGCGGCGCCAGGAGCCGCTCCTGCGGCTGCGGCGCCTGCCGCGCCGGCGGCGAGCTAAAGGACGAGAGACGATGGGCAAAAGCTCGCGCGAGCGCACGCTCGAAGACAACGAGGCGAAGGCGGTCGCCCGCATGCTGCGGGTGTCGCCGCAGAAGCTCAACCTTGTCGCGCAACTGATCCGCGGCAAGAAGGTGGCGAGCGCGCTCGCCGACCTCGAGTTTTCGCGCAAGCGCATCGCCAAGGAAGTGCGCAAGTGCCTGGAATTGGCGATCGCCAACGCCGAGAACAACCACGACCTCGACGTCGACGATCTCGTCGTCGCCGAGGCGCATGTCGGCAAGGCGCTGGTGATCAAGCGTTTCAGCCCGCGCGGCCGCGGCAAAGTGGGGCGGATTTTCAAGCCGTTCGCCAATCTCACCATCGTCGTGCGTGAGGTCGAGGCGCAGGCGGCAGCGGCCAAGGCCTGAGGGAGTTAGTCGATGGGTCAAAAAGTCAATCCGATCGGGCTGCGTCTCGGGATCAACCGAACCTGGGATTCGCGCTGGTATTCGGGCAAGACCGAATACGGCTCGCTGCTGCACGAGGACATCAAGATCCGCGCCGAGCTGATGAAGCAGCTCAAGCAGGCGGCGGTGTCCAAGATCATCATCGAGCGCCCGCACAAGAAGTGCCGCGTCACCATTCACTCGGCCCGCCCCGGCGTGGTCATCGGCAAGAAGGGCGCCGACATCGAGAAGCTGCGCCGCGTGGTCGCCAAGATGACCGACAGCGACGTGGTCATCAACATCGTCGAAATCCGCAAGCCCGAGCTCGACGCCACGCTGGTCGCCGAGTCGATCGCGCAGCAGCTCGAGCGCCGCGTCGCCTTCCGCCGCGCCATGAAGCGCGCGGTGCAGTCGGCCATGCGCCTGGGCGCCGAAGGCATCCGCATCAACTGCTCCGGCCGCCTCGGCGGCGCGGAAATCGCGCGCATGGAGTGGTACCGCGAAGGCCGCGTGCCGCTGCATACGCTGCGCGCCGACGTCGACTACGGCGTCGCCACCGCCTTCACCACCTACGGCACCTGCGGCGTCAAGGTGTGGATCTTCAAGGGCGAAATTCTCGAACACGATCCGATGGCGCAGGACAAGAAGCTCGCCGAGGGCGATTCAGGGCCGTCCGCCGCGCCGCGAAACAACCGCGGCCTGAGAAAGCAAAACAAGAGTAAGTCATGCTGCAACCGATCCGCACCAAGTTCCGCAAGGGCTTCAAGGGCCGCATCCACGGCGTCGCCACCTCGGGCGCGACGCTCGCGTTCGGCCAATACGGCCTCAAGGCGCTGGAGCCCGAGCGCGTCACCGCGCGCCAGATCGAGGCTGCGCGCCGCGCGCTCACCCGCTTCATGAAGCGGTCGGGCCGCGTGTGGATTCGCATTTTCCCCGACGTGCCGGTGTCGAAGAAGCCGATCGAAGTGCGCATGGGCAAGGGCAAGGGCAACCCGGAAGTCTGGGTCTGCCGCGTCAAGCCCGGCCGCATCTTGTTCGAAGTCGACGGCATCCCCATCGCCATCGCCAAGGAGGCACTGGCGCTCGCCGCCGCCAAGCTCCCGGTCAAGACTCGTTTCATCGAACGCATCGCCGAGTAAGAGACATGAAGGTTGCCGACGTAAGAGCAATGACGCTCGATCAGCTGGACGACGAAGTCCTCAAGCTGAAGAAAGAGCAGTTCAACCTGCGCTTCCAGCGCGCCACCGGGCAGCTGGAGAATACTGCGCGCGTGCGGCTCATCCGCCGCGACATCGCGCGCATGAAGACTATCGCCGCGCAAAAGCGCGTCGGCATGCCGGAGCCTGCGCACAAGGCCGAGGCCGCGGCGGCGCCGACAAAGACGAGAGCCGCCAAACCGAAATCCGAGGCCAAGACCAAGCCCAAAGCCGCCGCGAAACCGCGCGCCAAAGCAAAGAAGGCAAAGGAATAAGAGATGCCGAAGCGCACACTCCAGGGCGTCGTCGTCAGCGACAAGCAGGCCAAGACCGTGATCGTGCGTGTGGACCGGCGTTTCACCCATCCGACGATGAAGAAGACCGTGCGCCGGTCGAAGAAGTACCACGCCCACGACGAGAAGAACGAATTCTCGATCGGCGACATGGTATGGATCGAGGAGCGGCGGCCGATTTCCAAGCTCAAGTGCTGGGAAGTGATCCGCGGCGAGAAGAAACAGAAAGTGCAGTAAGCGCCATGATTCAGATGCAAACCAATCTCGACGTCGCCGACAATTCCGGCGCGCGCCGCGTCATGTGCATCAAGGTGCTGGGCGGCTCGAAGCGCAAATACGCCACCATTGGCGACGTCATCGTCGTCTCGGTGAAGGAGGCGATCCCGCGCGGCCGCGTCAAAAAGGGCGAGGTGATGAAGGCGGTAGTGGTGCGCATCCGCAAGGATATCAAGCGCGCCGACGGCTCCGTCATCCGCTTCGACCGCAACGCCGCGGTGCTGATCACGCCGCAGATGGAGCCGGTCGGCACCCGCATCTTCGGGCCGGTGCCGCGCGAATTGCGCGCCAAGAATCACATGAAGATCATCTCGCTGGCGCCGGAGGTGCTGTGATGGCCGCCAAGATCCGCAAGGGCGACAAGGTCATCGTGCTCACCGGCCGCGACAAGGGCCGTACCGGCGAGGTGTTCGAGGTGCGCAACTACGACGGCCGCGCTCTGGTGCGCGGCGTCAACATGGTCAAACGCCATCAGCGCCAGAGCGCGCAGCAGGAAGGCGGCATCATTTCCAAAGAGGGTCCGATCCATCTGTCCAATCTGGCGCTGGCCGACCCCAAGGACGGCAAGCCGACCCGCGTCGGCTTCAAAATCGTCGGCGAAGGCGAGACGCGCAAGAAGCTGCGCATCGCCAAGCGCTCGGGAGTAGAGATCGATGGCTGATGCGCAAACTGAACCCAAAAAGCCGAAACAGCAGCCGCAGGACGGCGTGCCGAAGGCGCCCAAAGCGGCAAAGCCCGCCAAGGATGCCAAAGGCGACGGCGCGCCCAAGGTGAAGAAGCCGCGCGTGGCGTCCGACTACAAGCCGCGGCTGCGCGAGCAGTTCGAGCAGACGATCCGTCCGGCGCTCACTCAGCAGTTCGGCTACAAGAACCGCATGCAGGTGCCGATGATCACCAAGGTGGTGCTCAACATGGGCATCGGCGAGGGCGTCGCCGACCGCAAGAAGGCGGATTCGGCCGCTGCCGATCTCACGCTGATCGCCGGGCAGAAGGCGGTCATCACCAAGTCGCGCAAGTCGATCGCCACCTACAAGCTGCGCGACGGCCAGGCGATCGGCTGCAAGGTGACCTTGCGCAAGACGCGCATGTACGACTTCATCGACCGGCTGATCAATATCGTTCTGCCGCGCGTGCGCGATTTCCGCGGCCTCAATGTCAAGAGCTTCGATGGTCGCGGCAATTTTTCTCTCGGCATCAAGGAATACACCGTTTTCCCGGAGATCGATTTCGACAAGGTGACCGATACCTGGGGCATGGACATCACCGTTTGCACGAACGCGCGCAACGACGAGGAAGCGCGCGCGCTGCTGACAGCATTCAACTTCCCGTTCCGGCAGTGAGGCGGCATCAGGCCGTCCTTAAACGCGGAAACAAGGAGAGATAAGTAAATGGCGAAGAAGAGTTCGATCGAGAAGAACAACCGGCGCAAGAAACTGGCGAAGAAATTTTCCGGCCGGCGCGCGCGACTGAAAGCGATTACCCGCGACAAGAACTTGCCGATGGAAGAGCGTTTTGCTGCGACGCTGAAGCTTTCCGAATTGCCGCGCAATTCGTCCGCCAACCGCGTGCGCAACCGCTGCGAAATAACCGGCCGGCCGCGCGGCTATTACCGCAAGCACCGCATCAGCCGTATCGCGCTGCGCGAGCTCGGCTCCAAGGGCCTGATTCCCGGCCTTGTGAAGTCGAGCTGGTGAGGAGGATCGCATGGTAAACGATCCGATCGGCGACATGATCGCGCGCATCCGCAACGCGCAGATGCGGGCGAAGTCGAAGGTGTCGATGCCCGGCTCCAAGCAGCGCGAGCGCGTGCTCGAGGTGCTGAAAACCGAAGGCTACATCCGCGGCTATGCCAGCCGTCGCGCATGCGTCCGGCCGCAACGAGCTGGAGATCGAGCTTAAATATTTCGACGGCGAGCCGGTGATCCGCGAGATTTCCCGCGTGTCCAAGCCCGGCCGCCGCGTCTATGCTTCGGTGCGGGCGCTGCCGCGCATCAACAACGGCCTCGGCGTCGCCATCCTCTCCACGCCCAAGGGCGTGATGGCCGATCACGACGCCCGCGACGCCAATGTCGGCGGCGAAATCATCTGCACGGTGTTTTAACAATGTCCCGCATCGGCAACAAAGCTGTCAGCGTTCCCTCCGGCGTGACCGCCAATGTGGAAGGCCAGACCGTCAAGGTCAAAGGCCCCAAGGGCGCGCTGCAGGTCGTGCTGCATGACGACGTGACGGTGAAGATGGACAAGGGCACCATCGAAATCAACCCGCGCAACGAAACCAAGCGCGCGCTCTCGCTGTGGGGCACCTCGCGCACGCTGGTGGCGAACCTGATGTCGGGCGTGACCAAGGGCTTCGAGGAGAAGCTGGAGATCACCGGCGTCGGCTACCGCGCGGCGGTGCAGGGCAAGAACCTGCAGCTGCAACTCGGCTTTTCGCACGACGTCATGTTTCCAATTCCCGAAGGCATCGCCATTGCGACGCCAAAGCCGACTGAAATCGTCATCACCGGCATGGACAAGCAGAAAGTCGGCCATGTCGCCGCCGAGATCCGCGGCTTCCGCCCGCCCGAACCCTACAAGGGCAAAGGCGTGAAATACGTGGGCGAATACATCTTCCGCAAGGAAGGCAAGAAGAAGTAAGGAACGCGTCATGTCGAGATTAAGCGACCGGACTGCGCGGCGCACGGCAACCATCCGCCGCAAGGTCAAGCTGGCGACCAATCGCAACGGACGCGCGCGCCTGTCGGTGTTTCGCTCGTCGAAGCACATCTATGCGCAGTTGATCGACGACGATAAGGGCCAGACGCTGGTGGCGGCGTCGTCGCTGGAAAAGCCCCTGCGCGAGAATGCCAAGAACGGCGCCAATATCGCCGCCGCAAAGGCGGTGGGCAAATTGCTCGCCGATCGCGCCAAGGAAAAAGGCATCAAGGACGTCGTGTTCGACCGCGGCGGCTATCTCTATCACGGACGCGTCAAGGCGCTGGCCGATGCTGCGCGTGAAGGCGGCCTCAACTTCTAGGATCGGACACAAATGGCACAAGAACCCCGACGAGAGCACCGCCGAGACCGCGAACGCGGCGGCCGCGAAGAGCGCGACAGCGAGTTCATCGACAAGCTGGTGCACATCAATCGCGTGGCCAAGGTGGTTAAAGGCGGACGGCGCTTTGCCTTCGCCGCGCTCGTCGTCGTCGGCGACCAGAAGGGTCGCGCCGGTTTCGGCCACGGCAAGGCGCGCGAGGTGCCAGAGGCGATCCGCAAGGCGACCGATGCCGCCAAGCGCGGGCTCACGCGCGTGCCGCTGCGCGAGGGCCGCACGCTGCATCACGACGTGGTCGGTCATCACGGCGCCGGCAAGGTGTTCCTGCGCGCCGCGCCCCCGGGAACCGGCATCATCGCCGGCGGCCCGATGCGCGCGGTGTTCGAGACGCTCGGCATCCAGGACGTAGTGGCGAAATCGCTCGGCTCGTCCAACCCGTACAACATGGTGCGCGCCACCTTCGACGCGCTTAAGCATCAGGATTCGCCGCGCTCGGTCGCGGCGCGGCGCAATATCAAGGTGTCGGCGCTGCAATCGCGGCGCCGCGAAGGCGCCGACGCCGAAGCGGTGGCGGATTGATAAGGAAGGTCATGGCGGCAGGAAAAACCATCAAGGTCGAGCAGATCGCGAGCCCGTTGCGGCGTCACAACGACCAGCGCGCGACGCTGATCGGGCTCGGCCTCAACAAGATCGGCCGGGTCAAGGACCTGCCGGACACGCCGTCGACGCGCGGCATGATCCGCAAGCTGAACAACCTGGTGCGTGTGGTCGGCGAGAAATAAGGAACGCGTGCGATGAAACTCAACCAGATCGCCGATAACGTTGGCGCCCGCAAAAACCGCATGCGCATCGGTCGCGGCATCGGCTCGGGCAAGGGCAAGACCGGCGGCCGCGGCGGCAAGGGCCAGACCGCGCGCAGCGGCGTGCGCATCAAGGGCTTCGAAGGCGGGCAGATGCCGCTGCACCGGCGCTTGCCCAAGCGCGGCTTCCGCAATTCGCCCTTCGCGGTCAAGCTCAACGAGACCAATCTTGGTAAGGTGCAGGCGGCGATCGATGCCGGCAAAATCGACACCAACGCTCCCATTGATGTCGCCGCCATGGTCAAGGGCGGGCTGATGCGCCGCGCCAAAGGCGGCGTCAAGCTGCTCGGCGACGGCGAGTTCAAGAGCAAGGCGGATTTCGCCGTCTATCGCGCTTCGAAGTCGGCGATCACGGCGGTGGAGAAGGCCGGCGGCACGGTGAAGATTCTCGCGGCGCCGAAGGACGTGGACGAGGTGCCGCGCGGCAAGAACAAGCGCATGGCGCTGGACGCGGCCAAGGGCGGCGGCAAGCAGAAGGTCAAGGAGCCGAAGGCCGAAGCTGCTGAGAAGCCAGCAGAGTCGCCTGACAGCAAGGGCGCTTGATCGTTCCTATATGAGCGTGCGGGCGGGGGTGCACGCGTGATCCCGAAAAGTGGGAACCGGTTTTCGGGCAAGTTCACGCGCAAGAAGAACGGAAATCGGAGCGACTGATGGTTTCGGCGGCAGAACAACTCGCGGCCAATCTCAACTTCGGGGCGCTCGCCAAAGCCGAAGAGCTGAAGAAGCGCATCTGGTTCACGCTCGGCGCGCTCATGGTCTATCGCCTCGGCACCTATATCCCGCTGCCCGGCATCGATCCCACCGCCTGGGAGCAGATTTTCAACACGCAGTCCGGCGGCATCCTCGGCATGTTCAACATGTTCTCCGGGGGCGGCATCCAGCGCATGGCGATCTTTGCGCTCAACATCATGCCGTACATCTCCGCCTCGATCATCATCCAATTGATGACCACCGTTTCGCCGACCCTGGAAGCGCTAAAGAAGGAAGGCGAGGCTGGACGCAAGATCATGAACCAGTACACGCGGTATCTCACCGTGGTGCTGGCCGCATTCCAGGCCTACGGCATCGCCATCGGGCTTGAAGGCTCGACCAATGTGGTCAGCGATCCCGGCTGGTTCTTCCGCATTTCAACCGTCATCACGCTCACGGGCGGCACTGTCTTCCTGATGTGGCTGGGCGAGCAAATCACCTCGCGCGGCATCGGCAACGGCATTTCGCTCATCATCCTGTCGGGCATTGTCGCGCGCCTTCCGGCGGCGATCGCCGGCACGCTGGAATTGGGCCGCCAGGGCGCCTTGTCCACCGGCCTGATCCTCGCCGTCATCGTCATGGTGGTGGTGGTGATCGCCTTCATCGTCTTCATGGAGCGGGCGCAGCGGCGGCTGCTCATCCAGTACCCCAAACGCCAGGTCGGCAACCGCATGTTCGAGGGGCAATCCTCGCATTTGCCGCTCAAGCTCAACACCTCGGGCGTGATACCGCCGATCTTTGCCTCGTCGCTGCTGCTGCTGCCGACGACGGTCGCGAATTTCAACGCCGGCTCGGGGCCGAACTGGCTCACCACCGTGACCACGCTGCTCGGCCACGGGCGGCCGCTGTTCCTCATCCTCTATATCGGGCTGATCGTGTTCTTCGCCTTCTTCTACACGGCGATCGTGTTCAACCCGACCGAGACCGCCGACAATCTGAAGAAGCACGGCGGCTTCATCCCCGGCATCAGGCCGGGCGAACGCACGGCGGAATATATCGACTATGTTCTCTCGCGCATTACGGTGGTCGGCGCGCTTTATCTTGCCATCGTCTGCCTGATCCCGGAAATTCTCATCTCGTACGCCGCCGTTCCGTTCTATTTCGGCGGCACCTCGCTGCTGATCGTGGTCAGCGTGACCATGGATACGGTGGCGCAGGTCCAGGGCTATCTGCTGGCGCACCAGTATGAAGGCCTGATCAAACGCTCGAAGCTGCGGGGGCGTCGATGAGGCTGATCCTGCTCGGCCCGCCGGGGGCGGGGAAGGGCACGCAAGCGCAGCGTCTCGTTCACAAGCACGGCATTGTCCACCTCTCCACCGGCGATATGTTGCGCGCCGCGGTTGCCGCCGGAACGCCGGTTGGCCTGCGCGCCAAAAGCATCATGGATGCCGGGCAACTGGTGCCGGACGAGGTCGTGGTGGCGATCATCGCCGATCGCATCGGCCAGCCGGACTGCGCGCGCGGCTTTGTGCTCGACGGCTTCCCGCGCACGGTGCCGCAGGCGGAAGCCCTCGATCGGCTGCTCGCCGAGCGGGGCCTGCAGCTCGACGGCGTCATCCAGCTCAAGGCGGACGAGAATATTTTGCTCAGGCGCATCGAGAACCGGATTGCCGAGATGACCGCGCGCGGCGAGAAGCTGCGCGCCGATGATAATCCCGCGGTACTCAGAGACCGCCTTGGGGTCTACCGGGCGCAGACGGCGCCGCTGATCGAGCATTATGCCGGCAAGGGCATGCTCAAGGCCGTGGACGGCATGGCGCCGATTGACGCTGTGACCGCGGCCATCGACCGGCTGCTCGGCGTCGGCAAGGGCAAGAAAAAGCCCAAGGAAAAGGCGAAGTCGACGGCCCGCAGATCCGCCGCCAGGCGGGCCAAGGCTAAAAAGACCAAAAAGGGCAGGAAATCGGCCCGCAAAACTGCCAAAAAGCAGGCGAAAAACAAGGCGGGACAGCGCAAATCAGGCACCCGGCGGAGGTTGACGAAGCGCCGATGAATCCCCTAATAAGCAGCGCATTCACAAGTTTGACGCGATGCCGGGTCCCGGTGAGGCGGGGCAGGGCGTCGTGTTACGCTTTGCGCTATCCCCCTCACGGGATTGAGAAAATCGGCGCGATCCACGCCGCCGGACGATAACAGGAGAGAGCATTGGCTCGTATTGCGGGCGTCAATCTGCCCACCAACAAGCGTGTCGTCATCGCACTTCAGTATGTCCATGGCATCGGGCCCAAGATTGCCAAGGACATTGTGACCAAGGTTAACCTGCCGGCTGACCGGCGCGTGTCGCAGCTTACCGACGCGGAGGTGCTGCAGATCCGCGAGCTGATCGATCACGACTACATGGTCGAAGGCGACCTGCGCCGCGAGGTGCAGCTCAACATCAAGCGGCTGATGGATCTGGGCTGCTACCGGGGCCTGCGCCACCGCAAGGGCCTGCCGGTGCGCGGCCAGCGCACCCACACCAATGCGCGCACCCGCAAGGGCCCGGCCAAGACCATCGCCGGCAAAAAGAAGACACCGACACCGCAATAACGATTACGGGCCCGCGCCGGACGGCGGCGGGCCGCGAAAGGAACAAGAGGAATGGGTAAGGAAGCCACCCGCGTCCGCCGGCGCGAACGCAAGAACATCGCCTCCGGCGTCGCGCATGTCGCGGCCTCGTTCAACAATACCATGATCACCATCACCGACGCGCAGGGCAATACCATTGCCTGGTCGTCGTCGGGCACGATGGGGTTCAAGGGCTCGCGCAAATCGACGCCCTACGCGGCGCAGGTCGCAGCCGAGGACGCCGCCAAGAAGGCGCAGGAGCACGGCATGAAGACCCTCGAAGTCGAGGTGTCGGGACCGGGTTCGGGGCGCGAGTCGGCGCTGCGCGCCCTGCAGGCGCAGGGTTTCACCATCACTTCGATCCGTGACGTGACCACCATCCCGCACAACGGGTGCCGGCCGCGTAAGCGTCGTCGCGTATGAACGATCATTCGAGCGGGCTCGAGCCCGCAGCCGCCGAACTGTCCCCCACACCGGCGGGTGGGGTGCGTGGGCCTAGCCCGCGCTCAAAAGGTGAACACGTGACCATTCAAAAGAATTGGCAGGAATTGATCAGGCCGAACAAGCTTCAGGTCGCCGCCGGCAACGAGCCGGCGCGGACAGCGACCGTCGTTGCCGAGCCGCTCGAGCGCGGCTTCGGCGTCACGCTGGGCAATGCGCTGCGCCGCATTCTGCTCTCCTCGCTGCAAGGCGCGGCGGTGCAGTCGGTGCACATCGACGGCGTGCTGCACGAGTTCTCCTCGATCGCCGGCGTGCGCGAGGACGTCACCGACATGGTGCTCAACATCAAGGACATCGCCATCAAGATGCAGGGCGAAGGCCCCAAGCGCATGGTGGTGAAGAAGCAGGGCCCCGGCGCCGTGACCGCGGGCGACATCCAGACCGTCGGCGACGTGGTGGTGCTCAACCCCGACCTCGTGCTCTGCACTCTGGACGAGGGCGCCGAGATCCGCATGGAATTCACCGTCAATACCGGCAAGGGCTACGTGCCGGCCGAGCGCAACCGCCCCGAGGACGCGCCGATCGGCTTGATCCCGGTCGACAGCCTGTATTCGCCGGTGCGCAAGGTCTCCTACAAGGTCGAGAACACCCGCGAGGGCCAGATCCTCGATTACGATAAGCTGACCATGTCCATCGAGACCAACGGCGCCTTGAGCCCGGAGGACGCGCTCGCTTACGCCGCGCGCATCCTGCAGGACCAGCTCAACGTGTTCGTCAACTTCGAGGAGCCGCGCAAGGCCGAGGCCGCTGAGACCATTCCGGACCTCGCCTTCAACCCGGCCTTCCTCAAGAAGGTGGACGAGCTCGAATTGTCGGTGCGCTCCGCAAACTGCCTGAAGAACGACAACATCGTCTATATCGGCGATCTGGTGCAGAAGACCGAGGCGGAAATGCTGCGCACGCCGAACTTCGGCCGCAAGTCGCTCAACGAGATCAAGGAAGTGCTGGCGCAGATGGGCCTGCATCTCGGCATGGAAGTGCCGGGCTGGCCGCCGGAAAACATCGAAGAGCTCGCCAAGCGCTTCGAGGATCATTACTAAGGGAAGACCGCGATGCGTCACGGAAAAGTTCACCGCAAGCTCGGCAAGAAGCCGGCGCATCGCAAGGCCATGTTCGCTAACATGTCCGCCGCGCTGATCAAGCACGAGCAGATCATCACCACGCTGCCGAAGGCGAAGGAACTGCGCCCGGTGGTGGAGAAGCTGGTGACGCTCGCTAAAAAGCGCGGACTTTCCGCGCGCCGCCAGGCGATCGCCGAAATCCGCGACATCGCGCAGGTCAAGAAACTCTTCGACGTCATCGGCCCGCGCTACAAGGAGCGCAATGGCGGCTATACCCGCATCATGAAGGCCGGCTTCCGCTACGGCGACAATGCCGCCGTCGCCGTCATCGAGTTCGTCGATCGCGACGAGGCCGCCAAGGGTCTCGACTCCGGTCCAGTGCAGGAAAAGAAGATCGACGAAGAAGCGGCGGTTCCGGCCTGACGATTCGACGATTTTCAGAAATGCATAGGGCGGCCTTCGCGGCCGCCCTATTCAGTTTACCTTATTCGAGCTGTTCGTTGGATTGAAAATAAAAGCGGTCCGCTGAAGTAATTTGCGGGAAACACTCCGACACATTGTTTTTTGACTTGGCCGCTAAGTGCCAATAATCGGTTACGAACTTCACGACCTTTGTAAATGCGGCCCATTGGTCGGGCTTCTTGATGTAGCACGTCGCGTGCTGTCCATAACAATATCGAACATCATCCTCCGCGTCGGAGGTGCTGAGGACGACTGTAGGTATCAACTTCCAGGTCTCGTCTGTTTTAAGACGCTTTAGAAGATCGACAAGTTTATTAGAGGCGCGGAAGGCTTCATGAGCCAGCACCAAATCACCCGGATTGTCTTTGATCAGGAGGAGATCCATAGCGGCCATTATTCACAACCAATTCGCCGGGCAATATTTGCGCCCGAATATATGGTGGCGATAGTCGCGGTCAGCTGTTGGCGCTTAGCGGACAAACCAGTTGCCACATAGGCGCCCCCTCACTTCGGCGGCGGCGGTGTCGGCGTGTAGTGGTCCGCGCGGCAGCACCTGATAGACGAACGACGTTGGCTTTTCCGTCGGCCCGAACGGGCCGGGCACCTTGTTCTTGATTGGTGGCAGGCTTTTCAGATAGGCGGCGATCGCCAGCGCGTCGCGAATGCTTCAGATTCTTGAACGATTCGACCGGCATCGGCGGGGCCAGGATGCGCCCGTCCGGCGCTTGCCCTCGGTGATCGCGGCGGCGATCTGCTCCTTGGTCCATTTGCCGATGCCGGTCTCGTCGTCCGGGGTCAGGTTGGGCCCGTAGAACACGCCCAAGCCCCGGCACCTCGAAGCCGACATCCGAGCCGCCGAGATAGCGCTCCATGTCGGGATTGCCGAGAAAGGTGCCCGGCGTATGGCAGTCGGTGCAGGGGATGATGCTGGTAAGATATTTGCCGCGCTGCACCTGCGTTTGCGGCGGCATTAGCGACGGACGGAATGGCGAGCAGCAGCGCGCCGATGAGCGAAACGGCCGCGACAGCAGACTTGATCATTAGATCCCCTCCCGTTGACCCGGTGCGTCTTCGGCCGAAGGAAAAAGAGCATACAAACTCGATCTCGCCTCGCAAGCCCGGCCGCCGGCCTTCATTTAGCCCGGCGCCGGGCCTATATCATTGCATCTATATGACCGGGATTCGAGAACCATGCGCGCCTGCTACGCCTGCACCGCGGCTCTGATCGGCGCCATCGCCTCGCCGGGGCGCCACCGCTCGAACGACCGCCCAAGAGCGCCGCGTGCCGAACGCCGGCGAGCTGCGCCTGTCCTATGCCCCGGTGGTGCACCGGGTGGCGCCGGCGGTGGTCAATGTCTACGCCGCCAAGGTGGTGCAGAACCGCAACCCGCTGTTCGACGACCCGATCTTCCGCCGCTTTTTCGGCGTGCCCGGCAACGGCGGCCCGCAGGTGCAGCGCTCGCTCGGCTCCGGCGTCATCGTCGATCCGAGCCGGCCTTATCGTCACCAACGTGCACGTCATCGAGGGCGCCGACGAGGTGAAGGTGGCGCTCGCCGACAAGCGCGAATTCGAGGCCTCGATCGTGCTCAAGGACAAGCGCAGCGATCTCGCCGTGCTGCGCATCAAGGACGCGCATGAGCGTTTCCCGACGCTCGAACTTGCCAATTCCGACGCGCTCGAAGTCGGCGACTTGGTGCTCGCCATCGGCAATCCGTTCGGCGTCGGGCAGACGGTGACGCACGGCATCGTCTCGGCGCTGGCGCGCACGCAAGTTGGGCGTCACCGACTATCAGTTCTTCATCCAGACCGACGCGGCGATCAATCCGGGCAATTCCGGCGGCGCGCTGGTCGACATGACCGGGCGTCTGGTCGGCATCAACACGCTGATCTTCTCGCGCTCCGGCGGCTCGCAGGGCATCGGCTTTGCCATTCCCTCGAACATGGTGCGCGTGGTGGTCGCTTCGGCCAAGAGCGGCGGCGACGCGGTCAAGCGGCCCTGGCTCGGCGCCAAGCTGCAGGCGGTGACCGCCGACATCGCCGACAGCATGGGGCTCAAGCGCCCGGCCGGCGCGCTCATCGCCAGTGTCGATCGCGGCAAGCCCGGCGGCGCGGGCCGGCCTCAAGGCCGGCGACGTCATCGTCGCGGTTGACGGGCAGGAAGTTGACGATCCCAACGCCTTCGATTACCGCTTTGCCACTCAAGCCGGTCGGCGGCACGGCCCAGCTCGGCATCCTGCGCGGCGGCCGCGCGCAGATCGTGCCGGTCGCGCTGGAGACCGCGCCGGAACTGCCGCGCGATGAAATCACCATTCGCTCGCGCTCGCCGTTCTCCGGCGCCAAGGTCGCCAACCTTTCGCCGGCGTTAGCCGACGAACTGCAGCTCGACAACACGACGCACGGCGTCGTCATCGTCGACGTCGACAACGGCTCTTACGCCAGCAATCTCGGCTTCCAGCGCGGCGACGTCATCCAGTCGGTGAATGGCGAGGCGATCAGCCGCACCGCCGAACTCGAACGCCTCGCTCGCGAAGCCGAAGCCGCTCCTGGCGAATCGTCATCCGCCGCGGCAGCCAGACGATCACCGCGGTGTTCAACGGGTAGCCATGCGCGCCAAAAAATCCGGGCCCGACGCTGTTTGCCGCTGCCGGCCTCGACAAGGACGCGCCGCGCCCGCTCGCCGACAAACTGCGTCCGCAGAAACTGGACGAAGTCGTTGGCCAGGACCACCTGCTCGGCGCCGACGGCGCGCTGACGCGGATGCTCTCGACGCGCTCGTCTCGGCACACTCGTGTTCTGGGGCCCGCCCGGCACCGGCAAGACCACGGTAGCGCGGCTCTTGGCGGCAGCGACCGACCTCGCTTTCGAGCAGATTTCCGCGATCTTCACCGGCGTCGCCGACCTGAAGAAAGTCTTCGAGGAGGCGCGCCGCCGCCGCGAGCTGGGGCAGGGGACGCTGCTGTTCGTCGACGAGATCCACCGCTTCAACCGGGCGCAGCAGGATTCGTTTCCTGCCGGTGATGGAGGACGGCACCATCGTCCTGGTCGGCGCCACCACGGAAAACCCGTCGTTTGAATTGAACGCGCCGCTGTTGTCGCGCGCGCGGGTACTTGTGTTCAAGCCGCTCGATGTCACGGCGATCGAGAAACTGCTCGCTCGCGCCGAGGAAATCGAAGGGCACCCGCTGCCGCTCGACGCCGACGCCCGCAACGGCGCTCATCGGCATGGCCGATGGCGACGGCCGCGCAGCGCTTACGCTCGCCGAAGAAGTCTGGCGCGCGGCGCGCAAGGGCGAGACCTTCGGCGCGGCGAAACTGCAGGAGATCGTCCAGCGCCGCGCCCCGATCTACGACAAGGCGCAGGACGGCCACTACAACCTCATCTCCGCCTTGCATAAATCGGTGCGCGGCTCCGACCCCGATGCCGCGCTCTATTATTTCTGCCGCATGCTCGACGCCGGCGAGCCGCCGCTCTATATCGCGCGCCGCGTGGTGCGCATGGCCATCGAGGACATCGGCCTCGCCGATCCGCAGGCGCTGGTCATCGCCAATGCCGCCAAGGACGCCTATGACTTTCTTGGTCGCCCGGAGGGCGATTTGGCCGTCGCCGAAGCCGTGCTCTACATGGCCACCGCGCCGAAATCGAACGCCTCTTATGCCGCCTTCGGCGCCGCCATGCGCACGGCGAAGCAGGCAGGCTCGCTGGTGCCGCCCAAGCACATCCTCAACGCGCCGACCAAGCTGATGCAGTCGGAAGGCTACGGCCGCGGCTACGCCTACGACCACGACGAGGAAGAGGCCTTCTCCGGGCAGAATTATTTTCCCGACGCGCTGCCGCGCCAGCGCTTTCTACAATCCGCCCGAGCGTGGCTTCGAGCGCGAGGTGAGGAAGCGGCTGGAGTATTGGGCCAAGCTGCGGAAGGAGCGGGGCGGGGAATGAGCATCGATCTTGGCGCCTATTTCAAGCGCATTGGGTATGACGGGCCGCGCACCAATACGCTTGAGACTCTGCGGGCGCTGCATCTGCTGCATCCGCAGGCGATCCCGTTCGAAAACCTCGATCCGCTGCTCAAGCGCCCGGTCAAGCTCGATCTGCCTTCGCTGGAAGCGAAGCTCGTCGCCGGCGGCCGTGGCGGTTATTGCTTCGAACAGGACCTGCTGTTCGCGCAAGTTCTGAGCGCGCTCGGCTTCAAGGTGCAGGAGGGCACCGGCCCGCGTGCGCTGGAGCGCGCCGCCGGGCATGGTGACGCCAAGGGTTCACGCCGTTCTTTTCGTCGAGGCCGAGGGCGAACGGTATCTCGTCGATGTCGGCTTTGGCGGCAATGTGCTGACCGCGCCGCTTTTGCTCGACTTCGCGTGTCGAGCAGGAAACGCCGCACGAGCCGTTCCGCCTGATCGACGAAGGCGACGGAATTCTTGTCGAAGAGGCAAAGCTCAACGGCGCCTGGACGCCGCTTTATGCGTTCGATTTCTCCGACACGCATCCTGCCGACTACGAGATGGGCAATTGGTTCACCTCGGCGCATCCGGGATCGATCTTCGTCAAAGGCCTCCTGGGCGCGCGCGCCGAGCCCGACCGGCGCTATGCGCTGATGAACAACCAGCTCGCGGTGCACAAGCTCAAAGGCGGCACCGAGAAGAAGACGCTTGGCAGCGCCGCCGAGTTGCGTGACGCGCTCACCGATCTGTTGAAGATCCGCGTCGATGGACTCGACGGCCTCGACACGACGCTGGCGCGCCTTGCGGCGGGCACGGCATGAGGCGCGGTACGCAACGGCCCGCGCCAGCCCGGAGGCGGCAAGCAGATGCCCGGACCGCGTGGCCGCGGTCACGGCCGTGACCGGGATGAACGGACCAAGCTGCGATCCAAAGAGCGGTCCAATCCACGCCAATCCGACCTACGCGCAAAGCACTCGCCGAATCGTGATGGCGGCCGGGGCCGGGCCTTTCCCGCGCGCCCGCCGCGTGAGCCGGCGATCGCCTTGCAACCCGCGCCGCCACCAGTGACTGCGGCGAAGCCTGCGCTGTTTTCGGCTGCCGTGCAGAATGTCAGTGTCACCCCCGACGAATCCGGCATGCGCGTCGATCGCTTCTTCGAAGCGCGCTTTCCCGGCCTGTCGTTCAGCCATATCCAGCGCATCATCCGCAAGGGCGAGGTGCGGGTGAACGGCAAGCGCACGCAGCCGAAGAATCGCCTCGAGGCGGGGCAAGCGGTGCGCATCCCGCCGCTCAAGCTCGAAGCCCCCAAGCCGCGCGACGACGCGCCGCAGGCGCAGAAGGACCGCGCCTTCATCAAGTCGATCACGCTCTACGAAGACGACGACGTGCTGGTGCTCAACAAGCCGATGGGCCTTGCCGTGCAGGGCGGCTCCGGCACGGTGCATCACCTCGACGGCATGCTGGGCGCACTGCGTGGTCAGCACCCGGACGCGCAGCGCCCGCGCCTCGTCCACCGCCTCGACAAGGACACCGCCGGCTGCCTGCTGGTGGCGAAGACCCGTTTTGCCGCCGCGGCGCTGGCGAAAACCTTCCGCTCGCGTTCGGCGCGCAAGATCTACTGGGCGCTGGTCGTTGGCGTGCCCAAGCCGCATCAGGGCCGCATCTCGACGTATCTCGCCAAGCAGGAAATCGAGGAAGATTCAGTACATGCGCATCGCCAAACACGGCGAGAAGGACGCCGTGCACGCGGTCACCTATTACGCCGTGGTGGAGACGGCGGCGCAGCAGCTTGCCTGGCTGTCGCTCAAGCCGGTCACCGGCCGCACCCATCAGTTGCGCGCGCACATGGCGCATATCGAGCATCCAATCGTCGGCGATCCGAAATATTTCAACAAGGAAAACTGGCAGCTGCCGGGCGGCATCCAGAACAGACTGCACCTGCTGGCGCGGCGCATCGCCGTGCCGCATCCGCGGGGCGGCAAAATCGACGTCTCGGCGCCGCTGCCGCCGCACATGCAGCAGACCTGGAACCTGCTCGGCTTCGACACCGCGCGCTACGATCCGATCGAGCAGGCGCCGGAGGAGGAGTAGCCGCCGTGTGGCGGCCTTCCTATCTGTTGGTCATGGCGCACAAATTTCCGTTGATCGTTTTGCTGGGTTTTGCCCTGACCGCGCCGGCCATCTCGGCGGGTGCGCAGGGCATCGACGATGATCTCACCATCATGCGGCCGGAGCCGGGGTCGCCAGAGGCGCGCCGGCTCAAGGAGCAAAAGGACGAGCATCCTGCCGAGCCGGTCGCGCCGCCGAAGACGACAAACGCCCCGCCCAAGGGCAAAAAGCACATCGGCTCGTCAAATCCGGTCTATCCCGCGCCTCTGCCGCCGCTATTGCATTACGTGCCGCCGCCGGTGCAGACGGTGACGCCGCTGCCGCATGTCGTGCCGCCGACTATGTATGTGCCGCAAACCGGGATGGTCTTGCCCAATCTGCCGACGGTCGGCGGCGCCGGTCCCGGCGGCAGCGAAACGTCGCAGGACCGCGCCATGCGTTGCGCGCATCAGGCCGGCGTCTATGGCCCGGCGCAGACCGGCGACCGCAACGCCTATATCGGCGGCTGCATCAATCAGTAGGCTCAAATCTCCTGCATCACCTGCGCATAGGAGATGAGCGCGAACAGCGCGGTGCCGCCGACGATGTTCCCGATCAGCACCGGCAGCATGAAGTCCACGATCATCTGCCACCATTGCCAGTCGCCGGCGAACACCAGCAGATAGGCTTCCATGCTGCCGGCGATGATGTGAGTAAAGCCGCCGATGGCGATCAGGTAGGTCATCAGCGTAATCACGGCGAATTTCGCGCTCTCCGCGCTCGGGATCATCCACACCATGGCTGCGACCAGGAAGCCGGAGGCGACGCCGCGAAACGCCATCTCCCACCAGCCAAGGGCAAGCAACCCGCGACTGATGGTGAGCATGCCGTGCATGAGATCGGGACTGAGCACCGGCGTATAGGTGGAAAAGAGCGCGGCAATCAGCGTGCCGGCGAGATTGGCGGCGAGCACAATCGCCCACAGCCGCGACATGCGCCAGACGCTGCTCCAGCTCAGGTCCGCGAACACCGGCAGCACGACGGTGATCGTGCTTTCCGTGAACAACTGCTGGCGCCCCAGCACCACCATGAGGAAGCCGACGCTGTAGCCGAAGCCCGACACCAGCGGCCGCCAGGCGGCGTCGGGCAGGCGCGACTCGATGATCGCCTGTCCCAGCAACGAGAAGCTGATCGACAACCCGGCGGCGAGCCCCGACCACCATAGCGAGGTAACCGGGCGCCGCATTTCCTCGTCGCCGAGGCGGCGCACCACTTCGTAGATCACCGGCGTGCGCGGAGATGACATCTCCTCGACGTCTTCGATCTCTTGCTTGGTGATGCCTTTGGACTTGCCCCCGGCCTTGCTGCGGGCAGCCGTCATCGCGCGCGTGCTTTGCGGATGTTCATGCCGGACCAACGCGCGGGCGGCGCACGAGTTCCATCCACGGAACTACGGTCGCCCATGCCCTTGACAGGCAACTAAAAGGTTGCATATTGTCACTATGGATGCTGTGTTCAAGGCGTTGGCGGATGCGAGCCGCAGGGAACTGCTCGACCGGCTGCGCGCCGACAACGGACAGACGCTCAACGATCTCTGCGCGCGCCTCGACATGACGCGGCAGGCGGTGAGCAAGCATCTGGCGATTTTGGAAGCCGCGAACCTCGTCGCCACCGTGCGGCGGGGCAGGGAGAAGCTGCACTACCTCAATCCGGTGCCGATTCACGAGATCGGCGAACGCTGGATCGGGAAATTTGAACGAGGGCGGCTTCAGGCCCTCAGCGACATGAAACAGGCATTGGAGAAGTCAGGAGAAAACCGATGAGTAAACCCGTTTTTGTCTATGTCACCTACATTGCCTCGACGCCCGAGAAGGTGTTCAAGGCGCTCACCTCAACCGAAGCGACCACAAAATATTGGTTCGGAAATGCCCTCACCTCCGACTGGAAAGTCGGCTCGCCGATGGCGTTCCACCGCGAGGGCGACCTGAAAGTAGAAGGAAGGATTCTCGAAAACGATCCGCCGCGCCGGCTCTCCTACACCTTCCGGTCGATGCACGAGCCACATGACGGTAAAGAAAAGCCCTCGCGGGTGGTGTTCGACCTCGAACAGCAGCGCGGTCAGGTTAAGCTCACCGTCACCCACGACGATTTCATCGAAGGCAGCAAGGTTTTCGAGAGCATCAGCAACGGCTGGCCGCTGGTGCTGTCAAACCTCAAGAGCCTCCTCGAAACCGGTGCGACGCCGCTTTTTGCCCCTTGGTACGAGAAGGACAAGGCTGCGGCCTCCTGACCGGACATGCGGCGTGCGACAAGAACGGGGTCCCCGCGTGCCGCGCGGGGGCGCCCTTCTTCTTTTGGGCGGGGAACTACCGCAAACTGGCGTTGACCTTGTCGAGCGCGGACTGCCCCGGGCACAGCTCTTTTTCGTTCAGATTGTTGAGCGGAGCGTCCATGGTGTGCAGATGCGCATGCAGGTCGGCGGCGTCCTCGTCCACGTAGAGCAGGCCGGTGACGATGGTGCCCTTGGACGCATGGTGCTGCAAAAAGCCCAGCGCCGCCGTGCGGTCGGTCGGCTCATAGTCGGCGGCGAGCTTGCGCAGCGTGAGTTTTGAGCCGTCGTGCTGCTCCACCACTTCGACCGCGCCCGGCTGGTAGTCGACCTCGATCGGCATGCGGCTGGTCATGTAGTCGAGCCGGTTCACCGCCTCGTTGTGCTCGCGCACGAAATCGAAGCTCTTGGTGGAGCCGGCGTGGTTGTTGAAGGCGACGCAAGGCGAGATCACGTCGATGAAGGCCGCGCCCTTGTGCGCGATCGCCGCCTTGATGATCGGTACCAGTTGCGTCTTGTCGCCGGAGAAGGAGCGGGCGACGAAGCCTGCGCCGAGCTGCAGCGCCATGGCGGCAAGATCGATCGAATTGTCTGTATTGATGAAGCCGCGCTTCGACTTCGAGCCGCGGTCGGCGGTCGCCGAGAACTGCCCCTTGGTCAACCCGTAGACGCCGTTGTTTTCGACGATATAGGTCATGTTGACGCCGCGGCGGATCGAATGCGCGAACTGGCCGAGGCCGATCGAGGCGCAGTCGCCGTCGCCGGAGACGCCGAGATAGATCAAGTCGCAGTTGGCGAGATTGGCGCCCGTGAGCACCGACGGCATGCGCCCGTGCACCGAATTGAAGCCGTGCGAATTGCCGAGGAAATAGGTCGGCGTCTTCGACGAGCAGCCGATGCCGGAAATCTTCGCCACCCGGTGCGGCTCGATCGACAGCTCGAAGCAGGCCTCGATGATCGACGCGGTGATCGAATCGTGCCCGCAGCCGGCGCACAGCGTCGAGACGGTGCCCTCGTAGTCGCGGTGGGTATAGCCAAGCTCGTTCTTGGGCAGGCCCGGATGGTGGAATTTCGGCTTGGCGAGATAGGTCATGATTTCACCTTTAGCGGCGTCACCTTCAGCGCATCGAGATGGTCGCCGATCGCCTTGGCGATGAAGCGGGCGGTGATCGGCGTGCCGTCATAGTGCAGGATCGGCACCAGCCGCACCGGATCGATGCCGCATTCGTTGACGATGAGCGAGCGCAATTGCGCGTCGCGGTTCTGCTCGACCACGAAGACGAAATCGTGGTCGGCGACGAACGAGTTGACGCTACGAATGGAACGGAAAGGCGCGAACGCGCATCCTGTCGAGCGCGTGGCCCTTGGCCTCGATCATGTGGATCGCCTCGTCCATCGCCGGCGCCGTCGAGCCGTAATAGATGACGCCGTATTTGGTCTGGTTGACGGCGGTCGCCTGCAAGCGGCCGCGGGATCAGGTCCTTGGCGGTGTCGAATTTGCGGATCAGCCGCTGCATGTTGTCGACGTAAGGCGCGCCTTCCTCGGTGTAGCGCGCGAAGCGGTCGCGTGAGGTGCCGCGGGTGAAGAACGAGCCCTTGGTCGGATGCGTGCCCGGATAGGTGCGGTAGGGGATGCCGTCGCCGTCGACGTCGAGATAGCGGCCGAACTCGCGGCCGGCTTCCAGTTGCTCCGCCGTCATCACCTTGCCGCGGTCGTAGACGCGCGTGTCGTCCCAGGCGAGCGGGCGGCACATGCGGTGGTTCATGCCGATATCGAGATCGAGCATGACGAAGATCGGCGTCTGCAGCCGCTCGGCCAGATCGAACGACAGGGCGGCCATGTCGAAGGCCTCCGCCGGGTCTTCCGGGAACAGCAGCACGTGCTTGGTGTCGCCGTGCGAGGCATAGGCGCAGGACAAGACGTCGCTCTGCTGCGTGCGCGTCGGCATGCCGGTCGAGGGGCCGGCGCGCTGCACGTCGAAGATCACCGCCGGGATTTCCGCGAAATAGGCGAGCCCGATGAATTCCTGCATCAGCGAGATGCCCGGGCCGGAGGTCGCGGTGAAGGCGCGCGCGCCGTTCCAGCCGGCGCCGATGACGATGCCGATGGAGGCGAGTTCGTCCTCGGCCTGGATGATGGCGTATTTCGCCTGCTTGCTGTCCGCATCGACGCGGTATCTTGCCGCAATAGCGCGTGAAGGCGTCGGCGAGCGAGGAGGAGGGCGTGATCGGATACCAGGCGCACACCGTGGCGCCGCCGTAGACGGCGCCGAGCGCGGCGGCCGCATTGCCCTCGATGAAGATGCGGTCGCCGACCTTGTCGCTCTTCTTGAGCCGCAGGCCGATCGGGCATTCGAGATTGAGCGTGGCGTAATCGCGGCCGATATGCAGCGCCTTGATGTTGGGCGCGATCAGCTTGTCCTTGCCCTGGTACTGCTCGCCGATGAGCTTCTCGACGACGCCCACGTCCATGTCGAGCAGCGCGGTGAGCACGCCGATATAGATGATGTTCTTGAACAGCTGGCGCTGGCGCGGGTCGGTATATTCGCGGTTGCAGATGGCGGTCAGCGGCACGCCGATGACGGTGATGTCGGAGCGGAATTTCGAGGCCGGCAGCGGCTTGGTCGAATCGTAGAACAGGTAGCCGCCGGATTCGATCGCGGCGATGTCCTTCTCGAAGGTCTGCGGGTTCATCGCCACCATCAGGTCGGTGCCGCCGCGCGCGCCGAGATGGCCCGCTTCCGACACGCGCACCTCGTACCAGGTGGGCAGGCCTTGAATGTTCGATGGGAAGATGTTGCGCGGCGCCACCGGAATGCCCATGCGCATGACCGCGCGGGCAAACATCTCGTTGGCGCTCGCCGAGCCCGAGCCGTTGACGTTGGCGAAGCGGACGACGAAGTCGTTTACGCGGCTGATCGGCGTGACGGTCGGCATGAAGGTCCTGCGTAGGTCATATCCAGCAAGAATTTCTGCATGTCCCAGGCGCCGGTCGGGCAGCGCTCGGCGCACAGCCCGCAATGCAGGCAGACGTCCTCGTCCTTGACCATGACGCGGCCGGTTTTCAGGCCGTCCTGCACGTAGAGGTCCTGGGTCAGGTTGATGCGACGGCGCTTCGAGGCGCGCGCGCAGCTCGGCTTCCTCGCCGTTGGCGGTGAAGGTGATGCAGTCCATCGGGCAGATGTCGACGCAGGCATCGCATTCGATGCACAGCGACGCCGTGAACACGGTCTGCACGTCGCAATTGAGGCAGCGCCCGGCTTCGGCGAGCGCCAGCTGCTGGTCGAAGCCCAGTTCGACCTCGGCCTTGATGTCCTTGAGCGCGATCACCTTGTCGCGCAGCGGCACCCTGTAGCGGTTATCGTTGGCGATCTCGTTGCTGTAGGACCATTCGTGGATGCCCATTTTCTGGCTGATCAGCTCGACCGCCGGCAGCGGCCGGTCGGCCATGTCCTCGCCATTGAGCATCTTGTCGATCGACACCGCGGCCTCATGGCCGTGCGCCACCGCCCAGATGATGTTCTTCGGGCCGAAGGCCGAAGTCGCCGCCGAAGAACACCTTCGGGTTGGTCGACTGGAATGTCTTCGCGTCGAGCTTGGGCAGGCCCCAGTCGTTGAACTCGATGCCGGCGTCGCGCTCGATCCAGGGGAAGGCGTTCTCCTGGCCGACCGCCACCAGCACGTCGTCGCAGGGGAAATGCTGCGGCGGCTCGCCGGCGGGCACCAGCTTGCGGCGGCCCTTGGCGTCGTATTCGGCGCGCACCTTCTCGAAGGTGATGCCGGTGAGCTTGCCGTTGTCGTGGGTGAATTCCTTCGGCACCAGATAATTGTGGATCGGGATGCCCTCGTGCATGGCGTCTTCCTTTTCCCAAGGCGACGCCTTCATCTCCTCGAAGCCCGAGCGCACCACGACCTGCACTTCTTCGCCGCCGAGCCGGCGCGATGAGCGGCAGCAGTCCATGGCGGTATTGCCGCCGCCGAGCACGATCACGCGCTTGCCGATCTTGGTGGTGTGGCCGAACGACACCGAGTTGAGCCAGTCGATGCCGATATGGATGTTCTTGGCCGCTTCCTTGCGGCCGGGAATGTCGAGGTCGCGCCCGCGCGGCGCGCCGCTGCCGACGAAGATCGCGTCCCAGCCTTCGGCGAGCAGCGCCTTCATGCTGTCGATGCGCTTGCCGCCCTGGAAGTCGACGCCGAGGCCGAGGATGTAGCCGCATTCCTCGTCGATGACGCTGTCGGGCAGGCGGAATTTCGGGATCTGCGTGCGGATCATGCCGCCGGCTTTGGGGTCGCCGTCGAATACCGTCACCTGATAGCCGAGCGGGGCGAGGTCGCGCGCGACGGTGAGCGAGGCGGGCCCGCCGCCGACGAGCGCAATGCGCTTGCCGTTCTTGTGCGCCGCGGGCTTGGGCAGCCGCGCGGTGATGTCGTCCTTGTAGTCGGCGGCGACTCGTTTCAGGCGGCAGATCGCCACCGGCTCCTTCTCCACGCGCACGCGCCGGCAGGCCGGCTCGCAGGGACGGTCGCAGGTGCGGCCGAGGATCCCGGGAAACACGTTCGAATGCCAGTTGATCATGTAGGCGTCGGAGTAACGCCCCTCGGCGATCAGCCGGATATATTCGGGGACCGGCGTGTGCGCCGGGCAGGCCCACTGGCAGTCGACGACTTTATGGAAGTAGTCCGGGCCGGCAATATTGGTATTCTTCATTCATTCCTCGACACGCGCCCCACTCGACGGTGCCCGCCACGCGGCACCGCGTTTCAGCTCTTGGCGGCTGAGCTTCCCCCGGGCGTCGACCTTGCGATCCGGCCACGAATCTGAGGTCGGATAATATTGAGTCGGCGGCGGCTAGGCTACCTATCCTTCCGTCATGGTGAACCGCCATCAACCGTTAGTCGCACCTCACCTTTTCGCTCCCGGAAAGCGGCGGCAGCATGGCGCGGCGCCGCTATTTGGAGGCTTTTCGGGTACGCCTTAGCGTTTGCCAGGGCGGTCTGCCGTGTTGCAGATGACGCCTTGTTGCGGCGCACAATCACGCAAATCTGATGCGGGACATTTTCACCGAGATTTTCGCCAACCAGCCGCTCGACCCGATGGAATCGGCGCGCCGCGGCGCGCGGCCGCACTTGCGCAAGCGGTTCTATGAGCGCGCGCATGTGGGCGAAAAAACGCGCGAAGACGAGGGCCCCTTTGCCGTGTTGCTCGACGGCAAGCCGGTCATGACGCCGGCGCGGCGCCAGCTTGCGGCGCCGGCGCGCCCGCTCGCCGAAGCGATCACGCGGGAATGGAATTCGCAACAAGATGTGATCGATCCCGGCGCGCATGCCGCTGACGCGGCTCGCCAATGTGACGATCGACGCGGTGGCGGAGCAACCGCGCGCCGTTGCCGAGGAGATCGAGAATTACTTCGGCTCCGATCTCCTGTTCTACCGCGCCGAGGGACCGCAGGGCCTCATCGAGCGGCAGGCGCTGTTGTGGGACCCGGTGCTCGACTGGGCGCGCGATGAATTCGATGCGCGCTTCGTGCTGGCGCAGGGCGTCATGCCGGTCCAGCAGCCGCGCGCGGCCGTAGCCGCCGCGCGCGCAAAAAATCCCACAGATGCCTGGCAGCTCGCCGCCGTCGCTTCGGTCACCACGCTCACGGGCTCGGCGCTGCTCGCTCTGGCGCTGGCGCACGGACATCTCGGCGCCGACGCGGTGTGGGCGGCGGCGCATGTGGACGAGGACTGGCAGATGTCGCAATGGGGCCGCGACGAACTGGCGCTCGAACGCCGCGCACACCGCGAGGCCGAGTTTCGCGCCGCGGCCGCGGTGCTCGCGCACTTGCGCTGAATTGCTATTCCGTCATGCCCGGCCTCGTGCCGGGCATCCACGCCTTCCTCTTGCCGCGGCAAAGGCGTGAATGGCCGGGACAAGCCCAGCCATGACAAGAATTTACTGCCCCGTCGGCTCGCCGTGGCGGCCGGCCTCGTAGAGGAACCAGACGCGCCGTTCCGCCTCGTCGATATAGACTTCGAGGATGCTCGTCGTCGCCACGTCGCCGTGCTCCTCGCAGACGTCGTGCGCCTCGCGCATCGAGGTAATGAAGCGTTGCGTGTCGTCGCGCAGCTCGGCCAGCATGTCGAGCGGATCGACATAGGCCGCGTCGTTGTCGGCGATGCGCTGCTGGCGCGAAATATCGCCGATCGAGCGGATGGTGCCGCCGCCGAGCTTGCGCACGCGCTCGGCCAGCACGTCGGTCATGGCGAAGATCTGGTCGGCCTGTTCGTCGAGCAGCAGATGATAGTCGCGGAAATGCGGGCCGCTCATGTGCCAGTGAAAATTCTTGGTCTTGAGATAAAGCGCGAAAGTGTCGGCGACCAGCGCGTTGAGCGCGCCGGTGATGTCCTTGGTGGCATTGGCGCCGAGATCGGTCGGCGTCTGCAGGCGTGGCGAGCCGGTCCGCGATGACTTTGCGTTACTCATGGGAAAATCCTCAATGCTGCGATGACGCCCGAACGGCAGGCCTTACCCCCCAACACAGTATGAACATTTATGGTTCCATTTGTGAAGCCGTAATGACCCTCACTCTGGCTTGGCGGCGCGCTCGACCTCGATTTCATCGGCCCTGGCGAAGGCCGCGCGGGCTTCCTCGGGCCGCTTGAGCGCATCGAGCGCGGCCCCGCGCGCCCGGTGCATTTCCGGTATTTTCGGCTCGATGGCGATGGCCGCATCGAGCGCCGCCAGCGCTTCGTCGAAGCGGCCAAGCGCGGCCAGCGCCATGCCGCGATTGCTGAGGATGGTCGGATTGCCGGGCATGAGCGCCGCCGCTCTGTCGAAGCTTGCCAGCGCCTCCGCGGGGCGGCCGAGCTGTTGCAGCAGCCCGCCGCGGTTGATCCAGTCGGCGACCGCGTGCGGATTGAGCGCCAGCGCCTTGTCGAACGACGACAGCGCCTCCGATGCGCGGCCGAGTTCGCTCAGCACCTGCGCGCGGTTGCCATAGGCTTCGGCGAAATTCACGTCGCATTCGAGCGCGTCGTCGAAGGAGGCCAGCGCCTCCTTGCGTTGGTCCAGCCGCGCCAGCGCCTGGCCGATCAGGTTGTGCGCGCGCGCCTGGCCGCGGTTGAAGGACAGCGAGCGGGTGGCAAGCTCGATGCCCTCCTTGTATTGCCCCTCCTGGCAGGCGACCACGGCGACGTAATAGAGCGCCTCGGCGTTGTTCGGATTTGTGCGCAGCACCTCGGTATAGCGGTCCATGGCGGTTTTCACGTCGCCCTGGCGGTGGTGGAACAGGCCCTGCTGGAGAAGCTGCTCGGATGTCGCGGGTTCGCTCATGGGCGGGTTCTAAGCAGGGTTGGGCGGCGATGCCAAGCGCTCTCTTCCCTCGCCCCGCGAAGCGGGGAGAGGGTGCCCGAGTGGAGGCGAAGCTGAGCGAGGGCGGGTGAGGGGCGCTTGTGTGGATTGCCCCTCACCCGGCTCGCCGCTGCCGCGGCTCGCCACCCTCTCCCCCGTAAGGACGGGGAGAGGGAAGAAAGCATGGTATGGCTTTTGCAGCCAAAACCGGGAAACATTGCCGGATTGAATTGGGCAGGGGCCAGATGAAGGATATTCTCGACAGGCTGGAGAAGCGGCGCGAGGAGGCCCGCCTCGGCGGCGGCGAAAAGCGCATCGAGGCGCAGCACAAGCGCGGCAAGCTCACCGCGCGCGAGCGCATCGAACTCCTCCTCGACAAGGGCTCGTTCGAGGAGTTCGACATGTTCGTCGAGCACCGCTCCGACGAATTCGGCATGGAAAAGACCAAGATCCCCGGCGACGGCGTCGTCACCGGTTGGGGCACCGTCAACGGCCGCACCGTTTATCTCTTCTCGAAAGATTTCACCGTGTTCGGCGGCTCGCTCTCCGAGGCGCATGCCGGCAAGATCATGAAGGTGCAGGACATGGCGATGCGCGCGCGCGCGCCCATCATCGGCCTGTTCGACGCCGGCGGCGCCCGCATCCAGGAGGGCGTCGCGGCGCTGGGCGGCTACGGCGAGGTGTTCAAGCGCAACGTGCTCGCCTCCGGCGTCATCCCGCAGATCAGCGTCATCATGGGCCCCTGCGCCGGCGGCGACGTCTACTCTCCGGCGATGACCGATTTCATTTTCATGGTGCGTGATACCAGCTACATGTTCGTCACCGGGCCGGACGTTGTGAAGACCGTCACCAACGAGGTGGTCACCGCCGAGGAACTGGGCGGCGCCTCCGTGCACACGACGAAATCGGGCGTCGCCGACGGCGCCTTCGAGAACGATGTCGAGTGCCTGCTGCAGATGCGCCGCCTCATCGACTTCCTGCCCGAGAACAATTCAAGCGGCGTGCCGGAGTGGCCGAGCGCCGACGACCCCGACCGCACCGATGCCTCGCTCGACACGCTGATCCCCGACAACCCGAACAAGCCCTACGACATCAAGGAGCTGATCCTCAAGACCGTGGACGAGGGCGACTTCTTTGAGATCGCCGGCGCTTACGCGAAAAACATCGTCACCGGCTTCGGCCGCGTCGCCGGCCGCACGGTGGGCTTCGTCGCCAACCAGCCGATGGTGCTCGCCGGCGTGCTCGATAGCGACGCCTCGCGCAAGGCCGCGCGCTTCGTGCGCTTCTGCGACGCCTTCGCCATCCCCATCGTCACCTTCGTCGACGTGCCGGGGTTCCTGCCCGGCACCGCGCAGGAATACAACGGGCTGATCAAGCACGGCGCCAAGCTGCTGTTTGCCTATTCGCAATGCACGGTGCCGCTGGTCACCGTCATCACCCGCAAGGCCTTCGGCGGCGCCTATGACGTGATGGCGAGTAAGCACGTCGGCGGCGACCTCAACTACGCCTGGCCGACGGCTCAAATTGCCGTCATGGGTGCAAAAGGCGCGGTCGAGATCATCTTCCGCGCCGACATCGGCGACAAGGACAAGATCGCCGCGCGCACCAGGGAATACGAGGAGCGGTTTTTATCGCCCTTCGTTGCCGCCGAGCGCGGGTATATCGACGACGTGATCATGCCGCACTCCACGCGCCGCCGCATCGCGCGGGCGCTCGCCATGCTGCGGGAGAAGAAGGTGGAGATGCCGGCAAGGAAGCACGATAATTTGCCGGTGTGAAGCGGGGGGCACTGTGAAGGAAATAAAGCTTTGGAAGATTGGTGGTCCGGAAAAAAGCCCGACTGTGCAGAGCTTAGCGAATCGCGACAAAACGAAAACCGAGGACCTTCTCGAGACAATCTTGGTCAAAGAGCCTCATCTACTCTTTGAAGGTGCCTGCCCGGGGCCGACCAAAGAGCACGGGCGATGGCGCTTGCCTGATCGGGAGTTTGATGGGGAAGCGCCTGACAACGCCGGCTGCGTCAGGCGCCCGACGCCTCAACCGGCGCGGCCTGGGCGTTGAGCATCCGCCCGGCGGCAAAGCCCGTGGCGGTGAGCACATAGCGATAGCGGTTGCGCGCGTCGATGGTGATCCAGTTGTTCGCCGTCGCCGCGTCGAGCCCACGCTGGAAATCGCCGTCGCGCACATCGACGAAATAATTTCGCGTCAGCGTGCCGCCCGCGCCCACTCCGCGGCGGATGAAGATGCCGAGAATCTGGCGCCCGGTGCTTTCGCAGGGAAGGGGATGGTGCGCCGCGGCGCTGACATTGGAGAGGCCCATGCCATTATTCCTACGCGGAAGCGCGCCCGCTGTAAGGCACGCGGAGGCATATAACGGTAATTATCCCCGCTTATTCGCGTAACCGGCGCGGATTACCGCCAGCCGCCGCCGCCGTTTACATAGACCGTGTCCGCGGTCATGAACTCGCAGGCGTCGGAACACATGAACAGCACCAGTTCGCCGATCTCCTCCGCCTTGCCGAAGCGCTTCATCGGCACGTCGTTGAGCATCGCCTGCTTGAGTTCCGGCGAGGTCGCCGCCGCCGCGGCAAAGTTGGTGTCGATCGGGCCGGGCGAGATCGACAGACAGCGGATGCCCTGCGTGGCGAATTCGCGCGCCACCCCCAAGGTCATGGTGTTCACCGCGCCCTTGGCGGCGGCGTAATGCACCGAGGTGCCGGGGCCGCCCCGGCGCACCGCCATGCTCGCGACATTCACGATCACGCCGGATTTGTGCTCGATCATGTGCGGCAAAATCGCCTGCATCGCATAGAAAGTGCCCTTGAAGTTGAGGTCGAAGGTGCGGTCGAGCAGATCGTCGTCGATGTCGAGGAATTTCGTGCGCTTGAGCGCCGAGCCGGCCGAGTTGAACAGGAAATGCACGCGGCCAAAGCCGTCGATCGCAAGTTGCGTCATGTCGGTCACCGCCGCGCGCTTGCTCACGTCGATGGTCAGCGCCAGCGTTTGTCCGCCGATTGTGTTGATCATTTCCGCCGTTTGCTCCACGCCCTTCTCGTCGATGTCGGCGCAGACGACATTGGCGCCTTCGCGGGCGAAAATGAGCGCGGTGGCGCGGCCGATGCCGCTCGCGGCGCCGGTGATGATGATGGTCTTCCCGTGAAAATAATCCGGCGTCTTGGGCATGTTTCCTCACCTTATCACTCATGCCGCGCATCGCGGCCACGGGGTGAGACTAGCGCATTTTTACGCCGTGTAATCCATGCCGCCCATGCGGATCATGGTGTTGGCGCCGAAATAGATCGCATTCGACAACAGCGCCATGTCGGCCGGCATCTGCGGGCGCCACACGTCGAGCAGCAGCGCGATGCGCACCTTGTCGCTGCGGTTGCGAAGTTCGTGCGGAAAGGTGTCGTCCCAGAGCAGGTATTGGCCGTCGCGCAGGCGATAGGGGACATCGTCGATGTAGAGCTCGCAGGCGGGTTGGCCGGTTCTCGTCCTCCGGCATCGACAGCATCAGGTGGAAGCGCAATATGCCGCGGAACGGCCCACGGTGGCGCGGCACATGTTTGCCCGGCGCGATGAAGGAGAACGAGCAGGAAATCGCCTCCGGCACGCCTTGCAGGATGGCTGCGACAGTCGGGCATTGCGCGAGCTTGTCGGCAAAGGAGACGCCATAGGCCTTCATGATGTAAAGCCGCCAGTCGCGGCCATCATTGGCGGAGATGTCGGCCTGCGCCGGCATGATGTCGTGGAAACGCGGCACCCGCGGCAGATTGACGGCAACGGCCAGCGCCTCGCGTCGGATCTCGGCCCACATTTGCGTGAAGCGCCGGGCGTTTGGAAAATAGCGGTCGGCGTCGAGAATCGCCGGCGTATCGATGCGGTGATCGTAGATGGCGCGGACGACAATGGCCGCGCGGTCATAGAGCTGCAAGGAAAACTCCCCCGGACGCCTGTTGCCGAACCTAGCCCCCGGGCGGGTGCCCCGATAGGCTTTTCCACATAAATTCACAACCCGGGACGCCAGTCCATAAAGGAGCCGGAAATGCCCATGCCGCCGATCGAATATGCCGACGCCGCGCCCGCCGTACGGGCGGTTTTTGACGACATCAAGAAGAGCCGCAACCTGCCGGACGTGAACAATTTCTGGAAGTACCTCGCCCACGACCCGGCCACCCTCAAGCGCACCTGGGAGAGCATCAAGGAGATCATGGCGCCGGGCGCGCTCGACCCGCTCACCAAGGAGATGATCTATCTGGCGGTCAGCGTCTCCAACGGCTGCGCCTACTGCATTGCCAGCCATACCGCGGCGGCGCGCAAGGCGGGCATGACCGACGCCATGTTCGGCGAGGTGATGGCCGTCACCGGCATGGCGAACGAGACCAACCGCCTCGTCAACGGCTACCGGGTGCCCATCGACAAGGCGTTCGAGTGAGATTGCCTTGTACCGCCGACCCATGACAGGATGCGGCAAAACAGGCAAAAGCCGTCTCTGGGGGGGAAGTCATTCATGCCGATCGACCGGACGCTGATTAGCAGGCTGCTCTGCGTTGCCGTGATCGCAGCGATCATGCTGCCGGCGGGGCACTTGTTTTTTCCCTATGTGAGCCACCTGCTGAGCGGCACGCAGTTTCAGGCGATCGAAGCGGTGGTCGGCGCCACGGTCGGCTTCGGCCTCTCCGCGATTATCGGATAGACGCGGCGGCTGGCGCGACCGCGCTGCACTCAACGCACGCTTGCGGTCGTCGCCTTTACTGATTCTGCACGGGCGGATTTGTCGGATTGACCGGCGCCGCCGGCCTGTGCGCCGGGAATTGCGCCGGGCCACCCATGCCGGTCGTCGTGCTCGGATGCGTCGTCGGCGCTGTGCTGCCGGGCGCGCCAGGCAGCAGGCTGGCGGTATTGTTCGTCAAGCCGTGTCCACCGGCGATCAGGAACACGGCGATCAAGGCGATGACGACGATACCGGCGACCCAGCCCCAGGTGCCGCCGACGTCGCTGCGCCGGCTGACCGGATCGCTCAATGAATTGCCGTAGCGCGGGTCGGTATAGCGGGGATCTGACATGTCACCCTCCATCGTTGGGACGCTCCTGCGTCGCGAGTGGGGGAAACCATTGTGAGCGGCTGCGGTTCCGGTGGAACACCAGATTTGATGCGTTGCGGCGAGAATTTCACCGGCGATGCGGTAGGATGTTATAGACGCGCACCCTGCCGTTAGGTGATTCACCGCCAGCCCGGAACATCATGACACCATTGCGCATGAGCCATGCGGCGGCGGCCGCCGCCGCGCCGGTGTTGTTCGTCGTGTTGTGGAGTTCCGGCTTCATCGGCGCAAAATTCGGCCTGCCTTACGCCGAGCCGTTCACTTTCCTCGGCCTGCGCATGATTTTGGTGGTGCTTGTCCTTGGCGTCATCGCGCTTGCCGTGCGCGCGCGCTGGCCGCGCGGCGCCGAGATCCGCCACAGCATGGTGGCGGGCTCGCTGGTGCACGGGATTTATCTCGGCGGCGTGTTCATCGCCATCAGCCAGGGCGTGCCGGCGGGTATTTCGGCGCTGATGCCCGGCCTGCAGCCGATCCTCACCTCGACCATCGCCAACTGTTTCATGGGCGAGGCGGTGACGAAACGGCAATGGCTCGGTCTCGTGCTTGGGCTTGCTGGCGTGGCGCTGGTGCTGCACGACAGGAGCGTGATGGGTTCGGGCTCGTGGCTCGGCTGGAGCGCGAGCTTTGCTTCGCTTATCGGCATCACGCTCGGCACGCTGTACCAGAAGCGCTATTGCGGCGCGATCGATTGGCGCACCGGCAACCTGGTGCAATACGTGACCGCCTGTGTGCTGTTCTGGCTCGGCGCCTTCGCCTTCGAGACGCGCGTCGTCCACTGGAGCCCGCAGTTTGTCTTTGCGCTGTCATGGCTGGTGCTGGTGATGTCGCTCGGCGCGGTCGGACTGATGTATTGGCTGATCCGCCGTTCGGCGGCGACCGGCTTTGCCAGCCTGTTCTATCTGGTGCCGGCGGTGACGGCCTTGATGGCTTATGGCCTGTTCGGCGAGAAACTTGATGCGCTGTCGCTTGCCGGCATGGGGCTGTGCGCGGTCGGCGTGGTCATGGCAAGCCGCGGCACGCGTATTCGCCCGGCTGCCGGCAATGTTGGCGCCTCCGGTGGCGCCGAGAACTAGCCGAAGCGGCTTTATCCTAATTTGCGTCGAATGTTGCTATGATGTCGTCGCTCATGCGAGAGACTTAGAGACGAGGGTCAAAGAATGTCGTGGATTCCAAGTTTCGACACGATGTGGGGCTGGGTCTTTCATGTTCCGGACACCTACGAGCTTTTGTGGTGGGTGTTGATCTGCGTCTGCTGGTTCGGCATCGTGCAGGAATACCGCATCAAGAAGTTGCAAAGCCACCTTGACGACCTGACCGCGGCAAAAGACAAAGCAGACGACGCGCCCGCGCGCTGACCCCGCCGCTATTTCTTCCCGCGCTCGAGCACCATCTGCGTCTGCGTCACCAGCGCGCAGAGCCTGCCGTCGCCGCGGGTGACGCGTGTCTGCCAGACCATGGTGCTGCGGCCGCGGTGCAGCGGAGTGCATTCCGCAAAAGCCGTATCGCCGATCGGCACGGCGGCGAAAAAATTGGTCTTGCTCTCGATCGTGGTGGTTTGCTGGCCTTCCTTGAGATTGGCGGTGGTGGCGGTGCCGCCCAGATTGTCGGCCAGCGCCATGATGGCGCCGCCATGCATGATGCCGAAGCGGTTGTTAAAGTCTTCACGCGCATGAAGCTCGGCGGTCACGCGCTCGGGCGAGATATGCGTGATCTTCAGGCCGAGAAACTCGGCAAAGCGCGGCTGCTTGTTGGCGGCGTCGATCATTGCAAAGGCTCCAGCGAATGCTTTCCCGCGCCTTTGTCGCATACTTCTTGACGCAACAGAATGGCGCGCCATGCGCGGACATGAGAAGGGCGCCGACGCGGCGCCCTTCGCTCCTGCGTTGCGGCTGGTTGCGTCACTTCGGCTGTGGCGCGATGCGGATATAGGGCTTGGGCTGCTTGTAGCCGCCGGGATAAAGCTTCTTCGCCTCGTCGTCGCTGATGGCGCCGGTGAGAATCACGTCCTCGCCCTGTTTCCAGTTCGCCGGCGTCGCCACGCGGTGCTTGGCGGTCAACTGCAGCGAGTTGATGACGCGCAGCACCTCGTCGAAATTGCGGCCCGTGGTCATCGGATAGACCAGCACCAGCTTGATCTTCTTGTCCGGGCCGATGACGAAGACATTGCGCACGGTCATGTTGTCGGCGGGCGTGCGGCCTTCCGAGGTGCCCGAGGTCGACGCCGGCAACATGCCGTAGGCCTTGGAGACTTTGAGATCGGTGTCGCCGATCATCGGATAGTTCGGCGCAAAGCCGACGACGTCCTTGATGTCGGTCGCCCATTTGGCGTGGTTGGAAACCGGATCGACCGAGAGGCCGATGATCTTGACATTGCGTTTGTCGAATTCGGGCTTGAGCCGCGCCATAGTGCCCAATTCGGTGGTGCACACCGGGGTGAAGTCCTTCGGGTGCGAAAACAGCACGCCCCAGGAATTACCAAGCCAGTCATGAAAGCGGATTTTTCCTTCGGTGGTTTCCGCCTCGAAATCCGGAGCGGTGTCGCCAATCGCCAATGCCATCACAGCCTCCAAGTGCTCACGCCAACGTTTGTGCGGACGCCTAACATAGGTTGGCGCCGCAGGGGTGGAATAGGTCCGGGCAAAAAGAGCATCAAGTCACCGGCCTGCGATTGCGTGTAGCACAAAGCACCCGCATGGCGCCGCCGCGGGGAAATATTTTTTCAGGGCTGGGGCGGCGAATTGTATCCGTCGGTCAGCGTTTTGAGAAAGGCGACGATATCGTCGATCTATGCGGACGTGAGTGCCGGCGGATCGCCCGGCTTGCCGCCGAAGGGCGGCTCCATGTTGATGTTGTCGCGGTATTGCGCCGGCAGGTCGTCGAATTTCTCGACACGTCCGTCCCGGCCGCGCGGATACCATTTCTCCGGCCGCGTATCGCGCTCGACATAGAATTCGATTGCCTTGCGCAGATCGTGCTCGGCGCCGTTGTGATAAAAGGTCTTGCGCAAGGCAACGTTGCGCAAGGACGGCGCGCGGAACAGGCCGCAATACTCCGGGTGCTTGGCGAGATCGGTGCGCAACGGCCCGCAGGCGCCGAGATCGAAATAGTTCGAATCGGCATTGGCGGGAATGTTGCGGTTGCGCGGCAGGCCGAGCGCGATGAATCCGTAATCGGTAAATTGCGGCGGCGTGGCGTCATCGCCAGGCTGGCTGCGGTGGCAGTTGCCGCAATTGCCCTTGGCCGGATCCTCGAACAGCTTGAGCCCGCGCGCTTCCTGGGCGTTGAGCTTGGCGCGGCCGGCGAGATAGGCGTCGTATTTGCTTGAGTACGGATAAAAGTACTTGTCGCTTTGCTCGAACACTTCCAGCGCCTCGAGCACGGCGGCGAATGTCCTGGCATCGTCCGCGAGCGCGTCCTCTCCGAAAATCTTCGTCAGCTCGCCGGCATAGCTCGCCCGGCGAACCTTTTCCGCGACGGCAGCCTCACTGTCGTTGGCCATCTCGTAGGGCGAGAGCAGGGGAAAGCGCGCCTGATCGCGGCCGCGGTCGACGCGGCCGTCCCAGGTGAGGCCACCGGTCGGGCCGTTGTCGACGCTGGCGTCGCCCTCGTCGTCGGATTCGTAATAGTGCTCGGTGAATTGCGGCACCGATTGCAGGTAAGTGAGCGACGGCGTTGCCCGCACGCCTGCCTGTTGCATGTCCTCGCCGCCGAGCTGCACGTCCAGAGCGTTCGGCGGCCCGAACCCATGTTTGGGGTCGTGGCAGGTGGCGCAGGCCAATTGTCCCGAGACGGAGAGGGATGGGTCGGTAAACATTTGCCTGCCGAGCGCCTGCAGCGCCGCGGCGCGGGCAAAAGCCTGGGCGCGGGTCATACCCGGTTCGACGGCGTGCGCGGCGGACAAAGCCAAGGCGCCAAGCACCGCAAGCCCAAGCATTCCGCGGGGGAAACGATGGCGATCCATGCGCGCGCCGTTCTTTGCCAAAACGTAAGGTGCGACCATCGCATGACAGAATTCTGACAGCGGAATACGCTTTATCCCGTGACTTTCATGCAACTGCCATGGAACCGCGTATTAAATCCGGTTCCCCATCCAGTCCCGCCGCAGGAGCCCACCATGAAAATCCGCACCGCACTTTTGGCATCGTTCGCCATCGCTTCGGTCGGCGCTTTTGCGCAGGCGCAAACGCCAAGCGGCATCGCCAATATCGACACCGTGGTGGTGATCTACGCCGAGAACCGCAGCTTCGACAATCTCTACGGCGCGTTCCCCGGCGCTAACGGCTTGCAAAATGTCACGCCGGAAAATTCGATGCAGGTCGACCGCGACGGCACCGAGCTGAAAGAGTTGCCGCCGGCGTGGGGTGGGCTGACCGCCAAGGGCGTCGCGCCGGCGGTGACGCAGGCACAGACAGAGCACATGCCGGCCAAGCCTTTCGCCATCGACGATCCCAACGGGCTCAATACCCAGCTCGGCGTCACCACCCGCGATCTCTGGCATCTGTTCTACCAGAACCAGATGCAGATCGACGGCGGCAAGAACGACAAGTTCGTCGCTTACGCCGATTCCGGCGGACTGGTTATGGGTCACTACGATGGCTCCAAGCTGCCGCTGTGGCCGATCGCAAAAGAATTCGTGTTGGCGGATAATTTCTTCCAGGGTGCGTTCGGCGGCTCGTTCCTCAACCATTTCGAGCTCGTCTGCGCCTGCATCCCGAAATATCCGGATGCCGACAAAAGTCCGGCCAAAGGAATAATCGCGGCGGTCGAGGCCGACGGCGTGTCGCTGAAACTCGCCGACAATTCGCCGAAGTCGGCGATGGATGCTGTGCCGAAATTCGTCAACAACGGCCAGATCTCGCCGGACTTCTACGCGGTCAACACCATGCAACCGCCGTATCAGCCGAGCAACAACCCGCCGCCGCCGGAAGGCGATCCGCGCTTGGCCGATCCGAGCAAGCCGAACACGCTGCCGCCGCAGCATGACGTGACCATCGGCGATCTGTTGAGCGCCAAGGGCGTGTCGTGGGCGTGGTATGCGGGCGCCTGGCAGGCAACGCTCGACGGACCCCGCGGCAAGCCGGTGCCCAACTTCGAGTTCCACCATCAACCACTCAATTTTTTCGTGCAATTCGCGCCCGGCACCGAGGCGCGCGCCATGCATCTGAAAGACGGCGGCATGAACGGCGTCGAGTTCATCAAGGCGGCCGATGCCGGAGTGCTGCCGCAGGTGACGTTCTACAAGCCGCAGGGCAATCTCAACGAGCATCCCGGCTATACCGACGCGATGTCCGGCGACCAGCATATCGCCGAAGTGGTCGCGCATCTCCAGAAGAGCCCGCAATGGGCGCACATGCTGGTGCTGGTGACCTATGACGAGAACGGCGGCTTCTGGGATCACGTCGCTCCGCCCAAAGGCCGATCGCTGGGGCCCCGGCTCGCGCATTCCGGCGTTCATCATCTCGCCCTTCGCCAGGAAGGGCACCGTCGATCACACCCAGTACGACACCACTTCGGTTCTACGCTTCATCACCAGGCGTTTCGACCTGCCGGTGCTGCCTGGGTTGGCCGAACGCGACGCCGCGCTCAAGGCGAATGGTCAGCCGGCCATGGGCGACCTGACGGCGGCGCTGACCTTCTAGCTGCCGGCTAAATCGAGGGCGTGGCGGCGGCCGCTTCCGGGCGGCCGCTGTCGCATTGCCTTTTTCGCCGCGCTGCCGCAAAGTTCCTGGGCCGGCCTGCGGCGGGGACTGAAAGCCCAGCATGTTCAAGCGTATTCTGATCGCCAATCGCGGCGAAATTGCCTGCCGGATCATCAAGACCGCGCGCAAGATGGGGATCGAGACGGTCGCCGTCTATTCAGAGGCCGACAAGGACGCGCTGCATGTGTCGATGGCCGACACGGCGATCGCCATCGGCCCGCCGGAGGCGGCGAAAAGCTATCTGGTGATCGAAAAGATCGTCGCCGCCTGCAAGGAGAGCGGCGCCGAGGCCGTGCATCCGGGCTACGGCTTTCTCTCCGAGCGCGAGGCTTTCGCCCAAGCGCTGGCCAAAGCCAAAATCGTCTTCATTGGCCCGAACACCAAAGCGATCGCCGCCATGGGCGACAAGATCGAATCGAAGAAAGCCGCAGCGGCCGCTAAGGTCTCCACCGTGCCCGGTCATCTTGGCGTCATCGCCGATGAAAAAGAGGCGGTGAAGATCGCCAACGAGATCGGCTATCCGGTGATGATCAAGGCGAGCGCCGGTGGCGGCGGCAAGGGCATGCGCATCGCCTATTCCGAAAAAGAAGTGGCAGAAGGTTTTGCCCGCTCGCGCTCGGAAGCGAAGTCCTCCTTCGGCGACGACCGCATGTTCATTGAGAAATTCATCACCGACCCACGCCACGTCGAAATCCAGGTGCTCGGCGACAAGCACGGCAATGTCATCTATCTCGGCGAGCGCGAATGCTCGATCCAGCGCCGCAACCAGAAAGTCATCGAAGAGGCGCCGTCGCCGCTGCTTGACGCCGCGACACGCAAGAAGATGGGCGAGCAGGCGGTAGCTCTTGCAAAGGCCGTCGGCTACGACAGTGCCGGCACGGTGGAATTCGTCGCCGGGCAGGACAAGAGCTTCTTCTTCCTGGAGATGAACACGCGGCTGCAGGTCGAGCATCCGGTGACCGAACTCGTCACCGGCATTGATCTGGTCGAGCAGATGATCCGCAGCGCCGCCGGCGAGAAGCTCACGCTCAAGCAATCCGACGTGAAGCTGAACGGCTGGGCGGTGGAATCCAGAGTCTATGCCGAGGATCCGTACCGCAAGTTCCTGCCCTCGACGGGCGGCTCACGCGCTACCGGCCGCCGGCCGAGCGCAGCGAGCGCGGCATTACCGTTCGCAATGATACCGGCGTCTACGAGGGCGGCGAGATTTCGATCTATTACGACCCGATGATCGCCAAGCTGGTCACCCACGCGCCGACGCGAACCGAGGCCATCGGCGCGCAAGCCGACGCGCTCGACGCCTTCACGCTCGACGGCATCCGCCACAACATTCCCTTCCTCGCGGCGCTGATGGCGCATCCGCGTTGGCGCGCCGGAAAACTCTCCACCGGCTTTATCGCCGAGGAATTCCCCGATGGCTTCCACGCCCAGGTGCCGGAGGGCGAGCGCGCGCTGGCGCTGGCGAGCGTCGCCGCGGCGATCGACTACGTGCTCGGCGAGCGCAAGCGGCGCATATCCGGGCAGATGGCGGGCCGCAGCGTCACCCGCGAAGGCAGCCGCGCCGTCTGGCTTGGCGACACCGAATACCGCCTCGAGGTCAGGCGCGAGAACGGCACCATCGAGGTGCGCTTTCCAGGCCAAGGCAAGGCCGCGCCGCGGCATCTGCAATCCGACTGGAAGCCGGGCGACGTGCTCTGGCAAGGCAGCATCAACAGCGAGCCGGTCTCGGTGCAGGTGCGCTCCATTTCCAACGGCTTTGCGCTGGCCTTCCGCGGCGTCGAGGCCAAGGCCTATGTCTACACCGAACGCGAGGCCGCCTACGCGCGGCTGATGCCGCCGAAGAAGGTCGCCGATACCGGCAAGCAGGTGCTTTGCCCGATGCCGGGTCTGGTCGTCTCCATCGCGGTCAAGGAGGGACAGGAGGTCAAGGCCGGCGAGACCGTGGCGGTCGTCGAAGCGATGAAGATGGAGAACGTGCTGCGCGCCGAGATCGACGGCACGGTGAAGAAGATCAACGCCAAGCCGGGCGACAGCCTGGCGGTGGACGCGGTGATCCTTGAATTCGCCTGATGACCCTCTATTTCGCCTACGGGTCCAACATGAGCCGCGCAGGCATGGCCGCGCGCTGTCCGGCGGCGCGCGCGCTCGGGCCGGCGCAGCTGGACGATTACCGCTTTTTCATCGGCATCGACGGTTGGGCCAGCGTCACGCCGAGCCCGGGTGACTTCGTGCACGGTGTGCTGTGGGCGCTGACGCCGCGCGACGTTGCCGCGCTGCATGCCTATGAAGGGCTGCACGCCGGCCTCTACGACGTGCGCCGTCTGCCGGTGCGCGCCGGCGCGCGACGCAAAACCGCGATGATCTACCTGCTGCGCCGCCGCGCGCCGGGAAAACCCAAGCCGGGTTATATCGAACTGGTCGCCCAGGCCGCGCGCGAGTGGACACTGCCGGAGGATTATGTGCGCTCGCTCGAGCGTTGGTCCGCGTCGCGTTTCACCGGCACGCGCGTCATCAATGTCGGACAATGCGCATGAGCGTCGATCCGTCACGTGATGGTGCATGTTGTTATTCTTGGCCGCGTGCAGGGCATCGGCTTCCGCGCTTTCGTCGAATACGAGGCGCTGACGCGCGGCATCGGCGGCTGGGTGCGCAACCGGCACGATGGGTCGGTCGAGGCGGTGTTTGCCGGCGACGCCGAAATGGTTGCCGCCATGATTGAGATTTGCCGCAGGCGGTCCGCTCGGCGCCCGCGTTGACGCTCTGCATCAGCGCGAGGGAACGGCGGAGGATCTCAAATTGCGCCGGCCGGGCGAGGTGTTTTCCATGCTGCCGACGGCGTAGTCGGTCGGCCCGAACAGCGCCTCGAATTCCCGCCGCAGCGCCATGTCCACTTCGGGCATCGTCGCGGTCAGCCCGAGATCGGCGAGACTGGTGACGCCGTAGCGCTGCTCGCTAACGCCGCAAGGCACGATGCCGGAAAAATGCGACAAGTCCGGATCGACGTTGAGCGCCATGCCGTGCAGCGTCACCCAGTGCGAGATGCGGATGCCGATGGCCGCGATCTTGTCCTCGTAGCCTTCGCCCCTTGTCCTGCCGCCGCACCCAGACGCCGATGCGGTCCTCGCGCCGCTCGCCGCGCACATTGAAGGCGCCAAGTGTGCGGATGATCCATTCCTCCAGGCTGGCGACGAAGCGGCGCACGTCCGGCCCGCGCCGCTTAAGGTCGAGCATCACGTAAGCCACGCGCTGGCCCGGCCCGTGATAGGTCATCTGCCCGCCGCGGCCGCTGTCGAACACCGGAAAACGCGCCTCGATCACGTCGGCGCGGTTGGCGCTGGTGCCGGCGGTGTAAAGCGGCGGATGCTCGATGAGCCAGACCAATTCTCGCTCCGCCCCGGCGACGATGCCTGCGGCGCGTACTTGCATGACGGCGACCGCGTCCTCATAAGGCACGAGGTCATCGCTCACCCGCCACTCGACCGGCTGCGATCCTGGCGGCGCCGGAAGTCCAATCGTCAATGCGTCGCGCGCGTTAACCACTCGTTCACCATAGCATGGTCACCTTGGCCCAGGCCCGCATTCGCGCCGGGCAGGGGGATCAGCAGCTTGGCCACACTCACCGAAGTTTCCGTCGATATCACCGTGGTGCTCGGCACCACCTCCATGCCGGTGCATCAGGTGCTTCGGCTCGGCCGCGGCGCCATTATCGAGCTCGACTCCTCCGAGGACGACGCCGTCAGCATCCTCGCCAACAACCTGCCGGTGGCCAAGGGCACGGTGGTGGTCAATGGCAGCCGCATCGCGGTCGAGGTCGGCCAATTACTGCCGCGCCCGCCCGACATGCGCTAAGGGCAAAGCACCCTCGATTGTCATATAGCGCTGATCCGGTTGGGTTTTAGTCCGGAAACGGGCGGCCCTTGTTCGCCCGGACCCTATTTGTTAGAGGAACCGCGCTTCGTCGGGACGCGAGGTTTTTCAGGGCTTTTCGTCCATTTTCCACGAGCATGATCCCGAAAAGTGGGAACCGGTTTTCGGACAAGATCATGCTCGAACAAAACGTTATGCGGCCATGGCGGAATTGGTAGACGCACTAGCTTGAGGTGCTAGCGGGGCAACCCGTGGAGGTTCGAGTCCTCTTGGCCGCACCAATCAAAGGTGGAAAGTTCCCGACGCCGCTTCCGTCAGCGCTGCCGCTCTTTGCCGGCGGTCTCGGGGTGATTGGCTTGCTGGCACGGCGCAGGAAGCGGAAATCCGCCGCCGCCTGAACAATCCTTCCAATCTGAAATCGAAAAAGACCGCCTCACGGCGGTCTTTCTTTTTGTCGGTCCCCCGTGCGCGGCCGAAACCTAGTTCCATGCCTGCTGGTGGTTGAGCGCGTAGTAGTCGATCGCGGGAGGGCTGGCGGCCGCTGTGCGGTGCTTGCGGGAGGAGGCCACCTTGATGCGGTGATGCGTCGGCGTCGCTTGCTTTTCGGCATCGGCGCCGTTGGTCTTTAATACCGTCGGCCAGGCCTGCTTTTCGTGCGAGGCCACGAGGACCGGCACCGACTGTGGCCGTTCACCCGGTGCCACCACATGCACGACATGGAAGCCGTGCGCTTTAAGCTGCTTGAGCAGCGTCGGCAGCGCCATGGCGGTTGCCGGGTGGATGTCATGCAGCAGCAAGATGCCGCGGCCCTTGGCCTCCAGGCGCCGCATCGCCCGTTGCACGATTTGCTGCGCGCCGATGCCGCGGAACCAGTCGTCGGCGACGACGTCGGCGCTCCAGGTCACCAGGTCATGCGCGGCGAGAAAGCTTTCCGCGACCTTGGAGCGGCCGAGGCCGGGAATGCGAAAAAACGGCGACACGGCGGCCGGATCGCCGATCGCAGCGTCGACCCTGGCGATGCCGCCATCGACCTCATGCTCGACCCGATCTAGCCCCAGGTTCTGGAAGATCAGCGGATGATCGAGGCTGTGCGTGCCGATGGTGTGACCTTCGTTGTACATGCGCCGCACCACCCACGGATAGGCGCGCGCCATCTGCCCGACGAGGAAATAGGTGACCTTCACGCATTGCGAGGAGAGCGTATCGAGGATCCTGTCGGAGTAGGGCGGCAGCGGACCGTCGTCGAAGGTGATCACCACCTCATGATCGGCGAGCGGTAGCTGTTGCTTGTACTGCATGCTGCCGATGCGGCTGAATTCGCTCGGGCTGATGGTGAGGGTGCGGCTGGTGCCCAGCGCATCCGGATTGCCCGGGCAGGACTCGGCGAAAGCCGGGGCCGATCCGGCCACGGCCAGACAAAAGAATAGCGTTGCAGTCGAGCGCATTGAACCTTCCCAACCCCCACCCTTTGCGTCTTTGACGCACCCCGAATGGTGAGGCTCAGCGAATCTATGAAATCGAATATTAACAGTACATTAACCAAACAAGGCCGCCCACAGGATTACATGGTCCGGATTTGCGCTGCGCTGCGGCAAAAAGGCGACAGTGTTCAATTCGCCGCCGCGCGCGGACCGGCCGCGACCACATGCACGATATGGTAGCCGCGCCGCTTCAACTCGCGCAGGAAGGCCGGCAGCATCAGCGCGGTCTGCGCCTTGGTGTCGTGCAGCAGCACGATGCCGCGGCCGAGTTTGTCGATCCGCGTGAGAATGACGTTTAATTCGATTTCGAGCGTCATCGGCAGCCAGTCGCTGGCCCAGACGTCGGCGCCGAAGACCACCAGGCCGCGCGCGGCCATGCGATCGAGCAGGGCCCGATCGGAGGCAAAGCCGGGAAAGCGGAAGAAGGGCGTCGCCGGATCGGTGCGCCGCTGGCCATAGAGCGCGTATTCGTCCGCGGCGATGCCGCGATCGATGTCCGCCTCGGCCTTGGCCGGTGGCATGCGATTGAGCAGGGGGTGGGAAAACGTGTGGTGGCCGACGGAGTGGCCTTCGGCCAGTTCGCGCCGGGCAAGCTGCGGGATAGCTTTCCGCATTGCGGCCGACCAGGAAGAAGGTCGCCAGCACGCATTCCGCTTTCAGCGCGTCCAGCACTCTCGGCGTCGTCGCCGGCCAGGGGCCGTCGTCAAAGGTGAGCACCAGTTCCTTCGGGCCGAGCGGCAACGTTACGGGGAACTCCTTGCGGCCGACCTGCGGCGTAGTCTTGGCGTCAACTGTCAGGACGCGTTCGGTGCCGAGCGCATTTGGGTTGCCCGGACACGGCGCGGCCATCGCGGCCATCGGAAGGAGTGCCGCAGTCGTTACGATGGCCAAGAGGCGAATCATCGGCGCAGTTTACGCGTTAATCGTTTGCCCGGCCCGAAGGCCGAGGCTACAAGCGGCGCAAACGGCGCGACCTGATCGCATCGGCGAGACCGGGCATGGCCAAACGAAAAATCAGGACACTGCCGCGCGGCGACGATGGCGCCATTCGCAAGCGATATTTCGGCAATGTGGTCAAGGCTATCGGTGCGGCCGACACCGAGACGCTGCGCCGGCTGGTCGGGGGCCTGCACGAATCCGATCTCGGCGCCGTGGTCGAGGCACTCGAGCCCGATCAGCGCCCGCGCCTTGTCGACTTGCTCGGCATCGATTTCGATTTCAGCGCGCTCACCGAAGTGGACGATCATGTGCGCGATGAGATCCTCGAGGAGCTGACGCCGCGCACGGTGGCGCAAGGCGTGCGCGGCATCGAATCCGACGACGCGGTGACGATCCTCGAAGACCTGCCCAAGGCGGAACAGTCCGAAATTCTCGAGCAATTATCGGCGCCCGAGCGCGTCGCGCTGCGCCGCAGCCTCGATTATCCGGCGGACTCGGCCGGCCGGCGCATGCAGATGGAATTCATCGCCGTGCCGTCCGGCTGGGACGTCGGTCATGCGATCGACTACATGCGCGAGACGGTCGAATTGCCGGAGCGGTTCTACGAACTCTACGTTGCCGACGAGACCGGGCGCTTTCTCGGCGCCGTGCCGCTCGACCGGCTGCTGCGCAGCAAGCGGCCGGTGCCGATTGCCGAGCTGATGGAGGCTGAGCGCCGCCGCGTGCGCGCCGATCAGGATCAGGAAGACGTGGCGCGGCTGTTCCAGCGCTACGACCTGGTGGCGGCGCCAGTGGTGGACAGCCACGACCGGCTGGTCGGCGTCATTACCTTCGACGACGTCGCCGACGTGATCCAGGAAGAAGCCGAAGAGGACATCAAGGCGCTCGGCGGCGTCAGCCACGACGAGGAATTGTCCGACACCGTATGGACGATCGCCCGCGGCCGCTTCAACTGGCTGCTCGTTAATCTCGCCACCGCGTTTCTGGCGTCCTCGGTGCTCGGCCTGTTCGAGGGGTCGTTGCAGAAAATGGTGGCGCTCGCCGTGCTGGCGCCGATCGTGGCGAGCCAGGGCGGCAATGCGACGACGCAGACCATGACCGTCGCCGTGCGCGCGCTCGCAACCCGCGAACTCAGCGACGCCAATGCGCGGCGTGTAATCCTGCGCGAGCTGATGGTCGGGCTGCTCAACGGCGCGGCCTTCGCCGTGATCACCGGCATCGCCGCTTACGTCTGGTTCAGGGTGCCGGGCTTGGGGCTGGTCATCGGCCTCGCCATGATCTGCAATCTGGTGGCGGCGGCGCTCGGCGGCATTCTCATCCCGCTGGCGCTCAACCGCCTGCGCGTCGATCCGGCGGTGGCTTCGAGCCCCTTCGTGACCACGGTCACCGACGTGGTCGGCTTCTTTTCGTTTCTTAGCATCGCCAGTTTTTGGTTTGGCCTTCGGTAAGCCCCGAAAAAGGCCCGGTCACACTTCATTCACCCTATTTGCTGACCCGCTGTTAACGCTGATTTCCTAGCCTGTTTGCCGGCACCGCAGCGTAGCGCGGAGAGGTTTCAGTGACGGGCGTAGTCGATTTTGCGGCGCGGCATTGGGCCCGCGCACGCTCGCTTTTTTCCCGGGCGGCGGCTCGGGCGCGAGCCGTGGCGAAGCCGCCCGCACGCGACACCTCCGGCACGCCGCGAGTGAAGGCGCAACGGCGCCTGTCGGCGTCGCGGCTGATCGTCATGCTGGCGGTGATCGCCATGGCGACAACGCTCGCCTGCGGCGGTGTCGGCTACCAACTGGCGCGGCAGAACGACACGCAGCGCGCCTTCGAGCAGCGCGAGGCGTTGCGCGGCGCCATTTCCGAATTCAGCGCGCTGTTCGGGCATAGCGGCGAGGTCGATCCGCGCTTCGTGCGCATGGTGGAGCAAAGCGTCGGCCTCAAGGGGCTGAAATTCGAGGCCGACCCGGTCGCGAACGGCCGCGAGATGCAGCCGGTGATCGACGCCAATGGCCGTATCGTCGGCTTTTTCACATTTGCGGCCGCGCACCGCATGACGCAGGCAATGCACCGGCTGATGCCGTGGCTCGCCGGCATGGTCGTTTGCCTGGTCGCCTTCGCCGGCTTCTCGTTGTGGCAATTGCGCCGCGCTTCCCGCGAACTGGCGGCGAGCGAAGAGCAGGCGCGCCGCGCCGCCGACGAGGACAAGCTCACGGGGCTGCCGAACCATTCCAAAGTGCTCGACCTGCTCGATCTTGTCTTGGCCGAACGTGGCGGCGACCAGGTCACCACCTTCGCGCTCATCGACCTCGACGGCGTCGCCGATATCAACGCCCAACTCGGCGTGCTCGGCAGTGATGAGCTTATCGTCTCGGTCGCCAGGCGGCTGGAAGATGCGCTGCATGCGGACGCTATCGTCGGCCGGGTGGCAGGCGGCGAATTCGCGGTGACGTTCACCGCCGGGCCGGAGATCGATGCCGAGACGGTGCTGCGCGCGGCAATCGACGCTGTGGCGCGCCCGCACTGGATCGATAGCCTGGTGCGCGTCTGCGCGCATGCAGGGCTGGCGCAGGTGCAGCGCCATGCCACGACGCGCGGCGAACTCACGCATCGCGCCGAACTGGCGTTGCGCAAGGCGGCGCAAAAAGGTCCCGGCGCGATCGTCACGTACGAACGCGAGATCGACAGCGTCTCGAGCGACCAGCAATTCATCCGCCGCGAATTGCCGCGGGCGTTGAGTGCGCGGGAACTGGAGGTCCACTACCAACCCATCGTCGCTGCGCATGGCGGCCGCATCCTCGGCGTCGAGGCGTTGTTGCGCTGGAATCATGCCGCGCGCGGGCAGATCCCGCCGGCGACATTCATTCCCGTAGCCGAGCAGATGGGCCTCATGGACACCCTCGGTGCCTTCGTGCTGCGCCGCGCGCTCAGCGAAGCGAAGCACTGGCCGGATTTGTATATCTCCGTGAATCTATCGCCGCTGCAGGTGCGCGACCGCGGCATCGTCGAGTTAGTGCGCACCACGCTTCACGACACGGGCATCAAGCCGGAGCGGCTGATGCTCGAAGTGACCGAAGGCGTGCTAATCGACAATCCGGATGAGATGGTCAAGCGCATCGAGGACCTGCGCGCGCTCGGCGTGCGCATCGCGCTCGACGATTTCGGCTCCGGCTATTCCAATCTCGGCTATCTGCAGCGGTTTCCCTTCGACAAGCTCAAGATCGACAAGAGCTTCGTCTCGGGGCTCGGCCGCTCCTCGAACGGCGGCGTCATCATCCAGGCGATGGTGGCGCTTGGCCGCGCGCTCGGCGTCAGCGTGGTCGTCGAGGGCGTGGAGACCGAGGAGCAGCGGGTGCTGCTGCGGCTGGCGGGCTGCGACGAGATGCAGGGCTATCTGTTCGCTAGGCCTGCCCCGGCCGCGGCCATCGACCGGCTGCTGCAGCAGGCGAAATTGGGCCGGTCGGTCGCAGCGCGCATGAGGGTCAGCGCTTAGGCTGACATCGGCGTCTGCACCTTATAGAGTCACCTCATAGCGCCTGGCCGGGCGGGCGCATGGCCCCGAAAAGCCGGTACCGGTTTTCGGACAAGGCCATGCGCGACTGAATTGAGGGCGGCATGACGATCCCGAACGCATGGGCAGGATTCGATTTCGGCCTTGGGCCGGATGTCGAGATGCTGCGCAAGTCGGTCAACGGCTTCGCCCAGGACCGCATCGCGCCGCGCGCCGATGAGATCGACCGCAAGAATGAATTTCCGCGCGACCTGTGGCCGGAAATGGGCGCGCTCGGTTTGCACGGTATCACGGTGGATGAGGAATATGGCGGGGCGGGGCTCGGCTATCTCGCGCATTGCGTGGCGATGGAGGAAGTCTCGCGCGCCAGCGCATCGGTCGGGCTTTCTTACGGCGCCCATTCCAACCTTTGCGTCAACCAGATTGCGCGCAATGGCAGTGAGGCGCACAAGCGCAAATACCTTCCCAAGTTGATCTCCGGCGAGCATGTCGGCGCGCTGGCGATGTCCGAGCCGGGCGCCGGCTCCGACGTTGTGTCGATGCGCACCACCGCGGAAAAGCGCGGCGACCGCTACATGCTCAACGGCTCGAAAATGTGGATCACCAACGGGCCGGTGGCGGAAACGCTGATCATCTACGCCAAGACCGACCGCACCGCGGGCTCGCGCGGCATCACCGCCTTCATCGTCGAAAAGGGGATGAAAGGCTTTGCCCCGGCACAGAAGCTCGACAAGCTCGGCATGCGCGGCTCCGATACCTCGGAACTGGTGTTCACCGACTGCGAGGTGCCGGCTGAGAACGTGCTCGGCGCCGTCGGCAACGGCGTCAACGTGCTGATGTCCGGGCTCGACTACGAGCGTGTGGTGCTGGCGGCGGGTCCGCTCGGCATCATGCAGGCTTGCATGGATGTCGTTGTGCCCTACCTGCACGACCGCCAGCAATTTGGCCAGCCTATCGGCAGCTTCCAGATGATGCAGGCCAAGCTCGCCGACATGTATGTGACCATGAACGCCGCCAAGGCCTACGTGTACGCCGTGGCGCGGGCCTGCGACGAGGGCCGCACCACGCGAGAGGATGCCGCCGGCGCCATTCTCTACGCTGCCGAGCGGGCGACCTGGATGGCGCTTGAGGCGATCCAGTGTCTCGGCGGCAACGGCTACATCAACGATTTTGCCACTGGCCGCCTCCTGCGCGACGCCAAGCTCTACGAGATCGGCGCCGGCACGAGCGAAATTCGCCGCATGTTGATCGGGCGGGAGATTTTCGAGAAGACGAAATAGTCGGCTCCCGCTGTTAACTCTTGCCGCCGCCGAATCAGCTAGTGCATTGGCCGACTTCACTTGCGATGGAGACGGCCATGCTTCGGGTGCGCCTCAAGGCCGATGGGCGGATCGTGGAAATCCTGTCCGACGGCAGCGAAAAGACCATCGACCATTCCGATCCGGCGAGCTTCGTGCGCCAAGTGCGCGCGCGTTGCGGCCTCACCCAAGCCGCCTTCGCGCAAAGCATCGAGGTGCCGATCGAGACGGTGCGCAACTGGGAGCAGGGCAAACGCCATCCGCGCGGCCCTGCGCGCGCGCTGCTCAAGCTGATCGACAAGGCGCCAGAGGCGGCTTTTGCCGCGCTTGGTGGCAGGCGCCGCTAGACTATTCGGCGGGCGCGTGCACCGGCTTGCGCGGCGCCGGGCGCGCGATGCGCATCAGCAGCCCCATTAGCAATAGGATGGCAACATAGACGATGAGCTGCATCTCGCTCGGCCGTGCGGTGTAGCCGATCAGCGTGTGCAGCAGGTGGCCGAAGATGCTGCCTTCCGACAGGAGCCAGGACGTGTCCCAGACGGTGCGGTCGAGCACCGTCACCAGCCCAGCATTGTCGAGGAACTGCACCGACTGCGCCGCCATGCCGGCGGCGAGCAGCGCGATCAGCCAGCTCGTCACTGAGAAAATGTAACGGCTGGGGATCGCCAGCAATCCGAAATAAGTGAGCCCGGTGAAGGCCGCCCCGGCGGCGATGCCGAGAATGCCGCCGATGAACAGCGACATGCCGGAGGTGCCCGAGGCAAAAATGCCGTAGAGGAACAACACGACTTCAGAGCCCTCGCGCAGCACCGCGAGGCCGACGACGATGGCGAGCGCGGTGAGGGGCTTGGCGCCTTCGCTCACCGCCATGCCGATCTGCCGCATCTCGGCGGCGATCTCGCGGCCGTGCCGCGCCATCCAGGCGTTGTGCCACATCAGCATGACCACGGCGATGCCGAGCACGCTGGCGTTGAACAGCTCCTGGCCGGAACCGGCGAAGGCCTGGGAAATCGCGCCGGCAAAGAAAGCGACAATCGTCGCGCCGGCGATGCCGGCGACGACGCCGTAGGTCACCCAGCGGCCTCGCCCGGCAACGCCGCGCGTCGCCGCCATGACGATGCCGACGATGAGGCCGGCTTCGATGACCTCGCGAAAGACGATGACCAGGGCGCCGAGCATGTTTTATTCCGCGATCACCACGCCTTTTGCGGTCGATTCATGATACTCGCCGACGAACAGATAGCGTCCGGGCTTGAGCGGGCCGATGCGCACCACGCCCTTGGATTTTCCGGGGATGACCTTCTCGATTTTCATCGGGTGGCTTTCGAACTCTTCCGGCGTCGCGTCGTCGTTGACGACTGTAATCGCCACCCGCTGGTTCGCCGGCACCTTGATTTCGGACGGCGAAAATACGTGGTCCTTGATGGTGGTCGTGATATCGGCGGCGCGGCTCATCGCGGGCGGCAATGCCAGCGCGGCGGCAAATGCGAAAAGGATGGTAATGCGGAGCATGATATGGTCCTCAATGGCGCTCAAGCCTCACAAAAGCATTAAAAGCCACTGACGCAAGTGTTTGTTTTCAGTCTTGAATTATTCCAATGTAAGAAGCGCGGCCAATATCCTGAGCGCCAAAGTATTGTCCGGCATTGCGACAGAAAAAAATTTAGGCGTTCTTTTATTCCGTCCGCCATTTCGGGTTTTTCGTCGCACGCGCGTTCGCCCGGCACCCGGGTTGGCAGGGCACGGCCAAGCGGGCATTCTCACCGGCTCGTTTGCCGCAAAGCCATCACCCAAAGGATCAGCGATGCAATTTATCGAAGCCCACGGCGCCCGCATTCCGCAAATCGGCCTCGGTACCATGACCCTGACAGGCGAGGTAGGCGTGAAGGCAATGACAACCGCCCTGCAGCTCGGTTATCGCCATCTCGATACGGCGGCGCATTACGGCAACGAAAAGGAAAACGGCGAGGCATTGCGCGCCTCCGGCGTCAAGCGCGCGGACGTTTTCATCACCACCAAAGTGCGGCAGGACGACGCCATGCCGGACGCCTTCGCCCGTGTCGTCGATCAAAGCCTGAAAAACCTTGAACTGCCCTATGTCGATCTATTGTTGATCCACTGGCCGAGCAAGACGGTTCCGCTCAATCTCACCATCGGTGCGCTGTGCAAGGCGAAGAAGGACGGCAAGACCAAGCACGTCGGCATCTCCAATTTCACCACGGCTCTGTTGGACGAAGCCTGGAAAGTCACGAGCGAACCCCTGGTCTGCAATCAGATCGAGGTGCATCCCTTTATCAACCAGGACAAGGTGATCGCGGCCAGCAAAAAGTACGATATGGCGGTGGAGGCCTATGTGCCGATCGCACGTGGCAAGGTACCGGGCGCTGAGGCGCTGGAACGCATCGGCAAGGCGCACGGCAAGAGCGCCGCGCAAATCAGCTTGCGTTATCTCATCGAGCTCGGCCTCATCGTATTGCCGCGCTCGACCAATCCGGCGCACCTGAAGGAAAATCTTGAGGTGTTCGATTTCAAGCTTAGTCCTGCGGAATTGGCGGAACTGAAGACGCTCAACGCAACGAACATGCGCGTGGTCAATCCGCCGCACGCGCCGGTCTGGGACGCGGCATAGGCGCATGATTACGAAAAGTGGGAAACGGTTTTCCGCCTTCGCGAAGCCCGCTTCGGCGCGCGAAGGAAGGTCGGATGAGATCATGCGCAAGGAAAGATGAATCATGCAAACAGTCGTCGCCAAAGGTTTCACCATCCCGATCGTCGGTCTCGGCACCTGGGCGCTGCGCGGGCGCGACTGCGCGCGGCTCGTCGAACAGGCGATCCGCATCGGCTATCGCCACATCGACACGGCGCAGATGTATGAGAACGAGAAGGAAGTGGGCGAGGGGGTGCGCGCCTCGGGCCTGCGCGCCGAGGTGATGGTCACCACCAAAGTGCAGCCGACCATGCTGGCGCCGCCCGACCTGGAACGCTCGGTCAAGGAAAGCCTCGCTAAATTGCGGCTCGATACGATCGACCTTCTGCTGATCCACTGGCCGAACGCGCGCGTGCCGCTGGCCGAGACGCTCGGCGCCATGGCCAAGATGAAGCGCGCAGGTTTCGTGCAGGCGCTCGGCGTGTCGAATTTTAACGTGGCGCTGCTCGAGGAGGCGAACAAGCTGAGCGCGGAGCCGCTGGTCTGCAACCAGGTCGAGTACCACCCGTTCCTCAACCAGGACAAGGTCATCGCCGCTTGCCGCAAGGCCGGGATGGCGATGGTCGCCTACAGTCCGGTTGCCCGCGGCGGCGCCAAGGGCAACGACGTGCTGGAGCGGATCGGCAAGGCGTACGGCAAGACCGCGGCGCAGGTCAGCCTGCGCTGGCTCGTGCAGCAAGGCGTCGTGGTCATCCCGCGCACCAGCAAGGTCGAGCGGCTGGAGGAGAATTTCGACCTGTTCGATTTCGAATTGTCCGACGCTGAAATGCAGGAAATTGCCGGCCTCGCGCGTGGCGGCGGCCGCATCGTCAATTTCACTTATGCGCCAAATTGGGATTGAGCGCGCGGGCGCGGAGGCTAGTAGAATCCGAGCAACTCGCAGCCGGTTCCGGCTTTGAAACTGTGCTTCCAGCGCTTGCCCGGAATATCGATCACGTGCACCGAGCCGTCGCCCTGGCAGGCGACGAACAATTCGTCGCCGCGAAAGGCCATGTCCATCGGCTGGCTGCCGACCTTGACCGCGGTCTGTTCGGTAAACGACGGTGCGATCAGGCTCACGGTGTCGCTGTTGAGGCTGGTCACGCCTAACAAACTGTCGTCCGGACTGTAGCGGGCGATTTGCGCGGCCTTCGGCACGTCCTTGAGCGTGACGGCGTCGCGCACGCGCTCGCTTTTGGCGTCTATCAGAAACAAAACAGGGTCCTGGTCGGAGACGGCGACGACGGTTGCGCCGTCCGGCGAAATGGTGATGCCGGCGAGCGGCTGCGGCGTCTTGATCTTGCCGAGCAGCTTGCGCCGGGGCAGGTCGATCACCGACACCGCGCCGTCCTCTTCGTTTTCCGTGTAAAGGCGCTGCCCGTCGGGCGCGATGATGAGCCGGTGACCGTTGGTCGAGCCGGAATCGATCGCATCGACAACCTTGTTCGCCTTGCGGTCGATGACTGCCACCACCGCGCTGTTCTCGCAGGTAATGTAGATGAGGCCGTCAGGCCCGAGCTTGAGCGTGTGCGGCCCGATATAAGGCCGCAGGTCGATGTCGACGACGCGGCGGCGCTTGAGGAGATCGATGACGCACAGAATATGGCCGGGATGCGGATTGCGGCCGTGGATGCCGTCGCCAAAGATCGGCACATAGGCGAGGCCGGTTTCAGACACGACCAGCAATTCATGCACGGTGCGCGGGAACCCGTCGAGCACCGTCCCCGTCTCGTAGGTGACTGGGTCGATAAACAAAATCTTGGCGCCCATCTTGTCGACGCCGATCATGCCGCGGCTAGGTGTGCTCATTGCCCGCGCTCTCGTCTGCCATGCGGCCAATCCATTACCACACCAGGCCGGAAATATTGTAGTGATGCGGCATGTCTATCAGCGCCGAAAACGCCCTCGTTTTGTTTTCCGGCGGGCAGGATTCCACGGTTTGCCTTGCCTGGGCACTGGAGCGGTTTTCGCGCGTTGAAACCGTAGGTTTCGACTACGGCCAGCGCCACGCGGTCGAGCTCCAGGTGCGGCCGCATTTGCGCGCCGCTCTCGCGGCGATGCGCGCCGATTGGCGGGCGCGGCTCGGCGAGGATCACCTGGTCAAGCTCGACGCGCTCGCCGCCATCTCCGACACCGCGCTCACCCGCGATACCGCCATCGAAATCGCCGATAACGGCCTGCCGACCACGTTCGTGCCTGGCCGCAATCTCGTCTTTTTCTGTTTTGCCGGCGCGCTCGCGTACCGGCGCGGCGCGAGCCACATCGTCGCCGGCATGTGCGAGACCGACTATTCCGGCTATCCGGATTGCCGCGACGCCACGGTCAAGGCCATGCAGACGGCGCTTGCCCTCGGCATGGACAAGCCATTCATCATCGATACGCCGCTGATGTGGATCGACAAGGCGGCGACTTTGGCCATGGCCGAAAACCTCGGCGGAGAGGCTCTGCTCAAACTCGTTGTCGAGGAGACGCATAGCTGTTACTTGGGCGACCGCACACCGCACATTTGGGGCCGCGGTTGTGGCGACTGCCCGGCTTGTCAGTTGCGCGCGGCCGGCCACGCGAAATTCACCAGCCTCAGGTAACATGGACCGTATCATGACGTCTGCACTCGAAGCGCTGCGCAATATCACCACCGGCACCATCTGTACGATGCTGCTGAAGAAGGGCATCCGCCGCTCGTGGATGACCGGCCCGATGCCGCTCGGCTTTTCCGGCAAGCGTGTCGTCGGTCCCGCTTTCACGCTGCGCTTCGTGCCGACGCGCGAGGACCTGGCGACGCCGGCGAGTTGGTCCAACCCGATCTCGACGCGCGCGGCCATCGAGGAAATGCCGGAAGGCTCGATCGCCGTCGCCGACGCCATGGGCATCACCGACAGCGGCATCTTCGGCGACATCCTCTGCATGCGCATGGTCAAGCGCGGCATCGCCGCGCTCGTGACCGATGGCGCGATGCGCGACAAGCACGGCGTGCTGGCGACGGGTCTGCCGGTGTGGTGTGCCGGCATTTCTGCGCCGGCGTCGGTGCATGAACTTCTCTTCGTCAACTGGGGCGAGCCGATCGGCTGCGGCGGCTGCGCCATTTTCCCCGGCGATATCATCGTCGCCGACGACGACGGCGCGGTGGTGATCCCGAAGGATCTGGTTGATTTCGTCGCCGGCGAAGGCGGCGAGCATGAACTCCTGGAAAGCTGGCTGGTGCAGGAGGTAGAGAAGGGCGCCAAGCTCCCCGGCCTTTATCCCCCGAACGAAGAGAACAAGAAGCGCTACGAGGAGTGGAAGAAGAAGCGCTGATACTCGCCGCAAGATTGAGCGGACCCTCCGATACCGGTATTATGGTCAGATTGGGTGGCGATTCGCCGCCTTGGTCCGTGTCTGCGTGCTTGTGCGCCATCGCGGTGACGCGATGCCACCTTTGCAAGGGGGGATCGGCCCATGTCGCTCGACAGAAATATAGCGTTTGCCAAGCGTTCCTCGGCGCCCGTCGAGCCGCGGCTCGGCCTCATTGGCCTGCGCGCCAATTGGGAGAGCGTCGTCATGGTGGTTGCCACTAGCCTTGCGGTTCTGGTCGTCGCGGCTATCGCCGTTTTGATGGGGATGGCTTAGGCGCCCGCGCTGGGGTCTTGCCCGCATCCGAATTGTCGACTGCGCCGGCGGCGAAGGCCTTGCGCGATTCCGAATTGAATTGCCGCCGCCACATGACGATGACGATTCCGGTCGTCGTCAGCGCGAGCTCCAGCGGACCGATCAGCCAGCCGAGATAACCGAGCGCAAAGAAAAACGCGCGCTGCCCGCGATTGAAATTTCGCCCTGCGTCGGCGCACAAGTGTGATGCGCGATGCGCAAAAGCCCGTGCATCGGCCGTGTCCCTTTCCGCCGCCGGCGGCGCTGCGCCGACCATGATGGCGAAATAATTGAACAGCCGGTATGACCAGGCAAACTTGAAGAAGGCATAGACGAAGATGACGGTGAGCCCGATCATCTTCAGCTCCCACAGCTCCGGAGATTGCACGGCCGCGAATGGCAGTTTCGACAAGACGCCAAGAACCTGTTTGGTCGAATGCAGCAGCGACAAGGTGCCGCCGATGGCGATCAGGCTGGTGGAAGCGAAAAAGGCGGTGCCGTTTTGCAAGGCGGCGGTCACCTGCGAGTTGACGATGCGCACCTCTCGGGCGAGCAACTGCTCCATCCACGCGTCGCGATAGCCGTTCATCAGCGCGTTGAGGCCGCTGCGGCCCTTGCCGGTCATCTCGATGACGATCGAATAGACGATCCAGACGCCGAGAAACCAGCCGAGCGCCAGCCAGTCCCATACTGTGAGGCCCATGGTCGGATTCTCCCCGCACACATGGTGCCCGCTCTCGTGGCGGCCTTCAACCGGCGATGATCCTGCGCTATGGAAGGCGTCTGGAGGACGGCATGCCGCAAAACATCACCACCGGATACAAGGCGCTGGTCGAGGCCGCCGAAAAGGAGATCGAAACCGTGCCGCCCGAAGAAGCGATCAAGCTCGCCGGCAAGCCGGAGGTGGTGCTGGTCGATATCCGCGATATCCGCGAGCTGCACCGCGACGGCAAGGTTCCCGGCGCTATCCACGCCCCGCGCGGCATGCTCGAATTCTGGATCGATCCGGGCAGCCCCTATCACAAGCCGGTGTTCGCGCAGGACAAGAAATACGTCTTCTTCTGCGCCGGCGGCTTGCGCTCTGCGCTTGCCGCGCAGACCGCGCAGCGCATGGGCATGAAGCCCGTTGCCCATATCGGCGGCGGCTTTAGCGCCTGGAAGAAGGCGGGCGGCGCGGTCGAGGCGCCGGAGCCCGCGAAGAAGCCGTGACCCATCGATCCGCCTGTTCACCGCCATAACAACTATTTGCTTGTCCGCCGTCACGGCGTCTCGCAACTTAGCGCGAAGGGTTGAGGGTAGGCGGCCATGACGCTGAAGCTGATCATCGGCAACAAGAACTATTCGTCCTGGTCGTTCCGGCCGTGGATCGCCATGAAGGTCGCCGGCATTCCCTTCGAGGAGACGGTGATTTCGCTCAACGCCGACGACTTCAAGCAAAAGGTCAGCGCCGTGTCCGGCACCGGCAAGGTGCCGGCGCTGATCGACGGCGACGTGCAGGTCTGGGAGTCGATGGCGATTCTGGAATATCTGGCGGAGAAATTTCCCGATGCCGGCTTATGGCCGGTCGACGCCGCGGCGCGGGCGCACGCGCGCGCCGTCGCCAACGAAATGCACGCCGGCTTTACGCCGCTGCGCAAGCTTCTGCCGATGAACATGTGGCGCCCGGTGATCAGGCGCGAGCTCACGCCGGAGGCCGCGGTGAATGTGGCGCGCATCGAGGCGATGTGGAGCGCCTGCCGCTCACGGTTTGCCCAAAAAGCGCAAAGTGCCGGGCCGTTTCTGTTCGGCCGCTTCGGCGCGGCCGACGCCATGTATGCGCCGGTCGTGTCGCGGCTGCACACCTATGCCGTTAACGTGAGCGCGCCTGCGCGCGCCTATATGGACGCGGTGATGGCGCTGCCGGCCTGGGCCGAGTGGTACGCCGCGGCGCTGAAAGAACCTTGGGTGCTCGCCGAAGACGAGGTGGACTGGCCGACGGTGCGCAAGGTGTGATGCGCGGGGCAATTTTGGCGGCTTGTGTCCTAAATTTCGTCACGATTGTGAGCAAGACCACAATGGTCTCGCGGCTTTCCGCCGTGCTTTCATTTTGGGGGTGACGTCATGCCGGCGCCGCAAGGCGCCGCACGGAGTCGCTCGCCATGACACGATCTTTGTTTGCGGTTGTTGCCGTTGCCTTCGCGCTCGCCGCGCCCGCCTACGCAACCGACAGTGCCAATCCCGCGGTCAAGGGGCTTTACCTGTTGTCGGATTATCCGGCGGTGACGGTACAGCCCGGCACCACGTCGACGGTCACCCTGCATCTTCACAACTACGCGCTGCCGCCCGAGCGCTTGTCGCTTTCGGTCTCTGGCGTGCCCGCGGGTTGGACCGCGACATTGTTGGGGGGCGGCCAGCCCGTTGCCGCAGCAATGCCGGCAACCGACGCAGATGTGCCGCTCGACCTGCGCCTGGACGTTCCGAAGGGCGCTTCGATCGGCACGCATACGCTGACGGTCAGCGCCAAAGGCGGCAGCTCGGACATTACGCTGCCGGTCGCTGTGACATTGGCCAAGGATTTGCCGGCCAAGCTGTCGCTGCAGCCGCAATTGCCGGAATTGCGCGGCAATGTGCATTCCAGTTTCGACTATACGATGACCATCAAGAATGACAGCGGCAAGAAGCTGCTGGTCAGCCTCGCCGCCGACGCACCACGTAACTTCGACACGTCGTTCACCGAGGCCTATGGCTCGCAGCAGCTCACCGCTATTCCGGTCGACGCCGGCAAGACCAAAGACATCAAGCTCAAGGTGACGCCGCCCGACACCGTCGATGCCGGCCACTACCCCGTCACCGTGCATGTCGCTGCCGAAGACGCCAAAGCCGCAGCCAAGGTCGCCCTCGACATTACCGGCGAACCCAAGCTTGAGCTGTCGGGCCGTCAGGGCCTGCTCAGCGCCCGTGCCGTCGCCGGCAAGGAAACGTCCGTACCCGTCCTGGTCACAAATACCGGCACCGCGCCGGCGGATAATGTGACGCTCTCGGCCAGCGCCCCCGACGGCTGGAAGATCGAGTTTGCGCCCAAGACCATCGACCGCATCGCGCCCAACGAGCACAAGGAAGTGCAGGCGCACATCAGCCCGCCGGCCAACGCCATCGCCGGCGATTACGTGACGACGTTTAACAGCGCCGCGCGCGGGGAAACCGGCACGGCCAATTTCCGCGTCACGGTCGCGACCTCGACCGAATGGGGCATCGCCGGCGTCGGCATTATCGGCGCCGCATTGCTGATCATGGTGGGCGCAGTGACACGGTTTGGCCGGCGATGAGCGACCCAGCCATGAACGACACCGTCATCGAGGCGAACAGCCTCACCAAGCACTACGGCGATACGACCGCGGTCGACCGCGCGTCATTTTCCATCGCGCCGGGCGAGATTTTCGGCCTGCTCGGACCAAATGGGGCTGGCAAGACCACCACCATCCTGATGCTGCTCGGCCTCACCGAGATCAGCGGCGGCGAGGCACGGGTGATGGGGCACGATCCGGTGCGCGAGCCGCTGGCGGTCAAACGGCGTGTCGGCTACCTGCCGGATGAGGTCGGCTTCTACGACTATCTCACCGCCGCCGACAATCTGCATTACACCGGGCGGCTGATGGGCTTTACGTCGGCCGAGCGCAAGCAACGCATCGCCGCGGCGCTCGATCGCGTCGGCCTTGGCAACGTCGCGGAGAAAAGGGTCGCTACATTCTCGCGCGGCATGCGCCAGCGGTTGGGCCTTGCCGAAATCATCATGAAAGACGCCCGCGTCGCCATCCTCGACGAGCCGACCAACGGTCTCGATCCGCAGGCGAGCATCGAGCTTCTCGATTTGATCCGCGCGTTGAAATCGAACGGCGTGAGCGTGCTGCTGTCCTCGCATCTGCTCGACCGGGTGCAGAGCGTCTGCGACCGGGTGGCGCTGTTCAGCGGCGGCACGATCGCACTCATGGGGACCGTGCCTGAGCTTGGCCGTCAGGTGCTGGGCGGCGGCTATGCCGTCGAGGTGGAGGCCGATGCGGGTGAGGGGGTGCGTGTGCGGCTCGGCGCCATTCCCGGCGTCCGCGGCGTCAGCGAGAGTGCGCCGGGCCGCCTGCGCATGCTCTGCGACCGCGACGTGCGGCCCGAGGCCGCCGCCGCGGTGGTGGCGGCGGGCGGCAAGCTCAGGAACCTCATGCTCGACGAGCCGAGCCTGGAGACGATCTACACCCGCTACTTCCAGAGCGCGCAGGAGGAGGCCCGCAATGCGGCGTGAAGGCTCGGCCTTTCAGGGGCTCGGCGTGGTCTTTCTCAAGGAATTGACCGACCACTTGACCAGCGCGCGCATGCGCGTGCTCGAATGGCTGGTGGTGCTGACCGCGCTCGCCGCGGTCTACGGCGCCATCACGCAGGTGCGCGAGGTTACGGCGCAGGACCCCTTCCTGTTTCTGCGCTTGTTCACCACGGCGCGCGACCCGCTGCCGTCGTTTGTGGCGTTTCTCGGATTTCTCGCGCCGCTGATGGCGATCGGGCTCGGCTTCGACGCCATCAACGGCGAGCATAGCCGGCGCACGCTGTCGCGCATTTTGTCGCAGCCGATCTATCGCGATGCCTTGCTGTTCGGCAAATTTCTCGCCGGGCTGGCCGTGCTGGCGATCAGCTTCGTCGCGCTCTGGCTGCTGGTCATAGGCCTCGGCCTGATCATGCTCGGCGTGCCGCCGGGCGGCGAAGAAATGGGGCGGGCGCTGGTGTTCCTGCTGGTGACCATCGTCTATGCGGGAGTGTGGCTGGCGCTCGCCATGCTGTTCTCGGTGATCTTCCGCAGCGCCGCGACCGCCGCGCTGGTGACGCTTGGCGTATGGCTGTTTTTCACCATCATCTGGCCGTCGTTGGCGCCGGCCATCGCGCAAGCCTTCGTCTCCGCCGACAACCAAATGGGGCAGATCACGACGGCCCAGGTTCTGGCGCGGCTGTCGCCTTCCACGCTGTTCGGCGAGACGGTGCTGGCGATCCTGCATCCGACGACGCGCACGCTCGGCCCGGTCTATCTCGACCAGCTGCAGGGCGCGGTGATGGGTGCGCCCTTGCCGCTGTCGGAGAGCATTATGGTCGCCTGGCCGCAGATCGTCGGCATGATCGCCGCCAGCATCCTGTTGTTCGTCGGCGGCTACATCGTGTTTCAGCGACAAGAAGTCCGTGCGTAATCACCAGGGACGTTCGGCCGAATTGGTGACGTGCTCGCGGTCGGGCGATGTGAAACAGACGCCGACGCACAGATAGGGCAGCTCCGGGTGCGGATTGTGCCCACGGTGAAATTTTGCGATCGGTTCGGAGTAGCAGTCGCCAGCCTTGGCCTTGACCAGCACCCCCTCCTGGAAGTGGGCCTCGAACAGGCCCTGCAGCGCCACGAAAAACGCCGCGCCATTGTGGCAATGCCAGTTGGTATAGCCGCCGGGCACGATCTCGGCGTTGTAGATCTGCACCTTGACCTGCGGGTCGCGCGGCAATGACGCGTAGAGCGCGTCGAACAGCAGGTTGCGGTGAAACCCGTGGTCGGGCGGCACAATGCCGTCGAGCTTGAGCTTCAAATCCTTGTAGTCGTCAGCGGCGTGCATGGCGAGACCCTCGGCTATTTCTGCGCGGCGGTAATGACGATTTCGACGAGATGCGGCGGCTCGAGATCGACGCCGAGGCAGGCGCGCATCGGCGGATTGGCGCGATCCACCCATTCGTCCCAAGCGCGGTTCATCTCTTCCTTGCGCGTGATGTCGGCAATGTAGACGATCGCCGAGAGGATGCGGCTCTTGTCGGTGCCAGCCAGGCCTAAGCTTTCGTCGATTTGCTTGAGCGCCTTGCGGGTCTGCTCGTAAAAGCCGGGATCGGCGTCCGGCGAGACTGCGACGGTAAAAACCAGCCCGTCATGCACGACGGCGCGGCTGCGCGTCGGCGTCAGGCCGGAAAAACGCGCGATCATAACGTGGCTCCGAGGTTAAAAACCCAGACTAAGGTTTCCACCACGTTCTCGGCAAGCGGCAAACGAAAAGCCCGGCGATTGTACCGGGCTTTCCAATGGCGGGCTGTTTGCGCCGTCAATCGTCGAGGGCTTCATCGACGGCATCCTTGATCCCGCCAACCGTGTTTTGCACCTTGCCCTTGAGCTGATCGGTCTTGCCTTCGGTTTCAAGCTTGCTGTCGCCGGTCAACTTGCCGGCGACTTCCTTGACTTTGCCTTTGGCCTGTTCGGCCGATCCTTCGATCCGATCCTTGTTCATGACGTCCTCGCTTCGGTTGGTTCATAGATCGGGGGGTTAACCGGTGGACCCATGATAATGTTCCGCGGCACAGCCATGCAGGCCGCTCGGATGGCAAAGGACCTCCGCGCCGGACGTTCCGGCGCGGATTTCGGCGACATTCAGGTATGTCGCTCGACGGCGAGATTTACTTGCTCTTATCCGTCTTGTTCATGTCGGAGCTGGCACCCGAGCCCGTGGTCGCGCTTTTCGGGTTGGTGATGCAGGTGCCGCCGTCCGGCTGTGCCACCTTCTCGCAGGCCGACATGCTGGCGAACTTGCAGTCCAGCGAACCCGCTTTGGTCTTGTTGCAATAGGCCGATCCGCTGGCGGTCAGATTGTTGCTGGTGGCGCTCGCATTGCTGTTCATGGTGCCGGCAGCGCTGGCGGCGGAAATGCCGGCGACCAATGCCGCAACGGCGGTGAAAGCGGTGAGTGTCTTCGTCATCATATTTCCTCCTTAGGGGTGATTGCCGCAGGGCGGCACTTCCACAACGACTGTCTGGGAACCAAGTTCCGGGAACTCGCACGGATGCAAAAAAAATTTACGCGCGGGTGGAAAGACGGGGCGGCCGCGACGATGTCCGACGCGACCGCATCGTCGGGTCTCGCTAAGGCGTCAGGCCTCGATAATGGCAACGATCTCGTGCGATTGCGGGTCGATCACGAGAATCTCATTGCCGACCATGATGTAGTCGTAGCCGCGCCACTCCGGATAGATGTGGACGACTTCGACCGGCAACGGATAAAAGTGCACGGTCGCCGGGATGCGGGTTCCGACCGCGATCGACACGTTGAGATGCACCGGCGGGGTCTTGTGCTCACGGATAATCCTAGTGATCTTGGTGCGCTGTTCCGTGGAGAGCTTTGCCGCCCCAGCTGCGGCACCCTGGCCGGTCGTTTGCTTGGATCGTTCGGTCGTGCCGGACTTGGCGGTTGCGCTCGACCCTTCGTTTGAATTGACCTCAGCATTCTTGGACTTGTCGTTGGACTTGATCTGAGCCTTCTCATCGACGCCTGCTCCGCCCTTCACGTCGGCCCTCGGCTCGGTCGTCTTGCCGGCCTTATCGATCGGCTGAGCCTTGTCCGGCTCCGACATCTTCGGCGCCTGACCGGTCGTTTCCGGAGCCTTAGGCTGTCCGGCATGCATGTTTGGGGCGATCTTCTCGGCTGGCGCCTTTTGCTGCGCGGCGGGAGCCGGGGCGGGATGTTCGTCTTTCTTCAGGTCTTGCGCCGACGCGGCGCCCACGGCGAACAGCAGCGTCGCCGCGACTGTCGATAGCAATTGAACCTTCTTCATCTCATCAGCCTCCTTTGCCTTTCCCCTTGGATGGAAACGTCGCTCGGTTGTGGAGGTTCCAAGGAGACGGTGTTCCCGCCATTGCCTTCCGGGTTCCGTCAAGGCACGTTTGCACTCCAAGACCGGGAGGCAACCGTGGCGATTCTGGCGTCGTCAATCGACAAAAACTCGGCCGATTTCCGCGCCAACGCCGAAAAAATGCGGGCGCTGACTGCGGAATTGCAAGCGCGCCGCGCGCGAAGCGGCGGCCGGCGGCTCGGAAAAGTCGCGCGAGCGGCATGTCGCGCGCGGCAAGCTGTTGCCCCGTGACCGGGTGATGAACCTGATCGACCCCGGTTCGCCGTTTCTCGAACTGTCGCCGCTCGCCGCCAACGGCATGTATGACGACGCCATCCATGGCGCCTCGCTAATCACCGGCATCGGCCGCATCGAGGGGCGCGAATGCGTGGTGGTGTGCAACGATTCGACCATCAAGGGCGGTACTTACTTTCCGATGACGGTGAAGAAGCATCTGCGCGCGCAGGAGATCGCGCGCGAGAACCGGCTGCCGTGCATCTACCTTGTCGATAGCGGCGGCGCCAACCTTCCGCAGCAGACCGAGGTGTTCCCCGACCGCGAGCATTTCGGCCGCATCTTCTATAACCAGGCGACGCTTTCGTCCTTGCGCATTCCACAGATCGCCGTGGTCATGGGCTCCTGCACGGCCGGCGGCGCCTACGTGCCGGCGATGTCGGACGAGACAATCATTGTCAAGAACCAGGGCACCATCTTCCTTGGCGGGCCGCCGCTGGTGAAGGCGGCGACCGGCGAGGTGGTGAGCGCCGAGGATCTCGGCGGCGGCGACCTGCACGCGCGCAAGTCCGGCGTCGCCGACCACCTGGCGCAGGACGATCACCACGCCTTGAGCATTGCGCGGCGCATCGTCGCCAATCTTAACACGAAAAAGAGCGTGGACATTCCGCTCGTGGCGCCGCGCGATCCCGCGCTCGATCCCGCCGAGCTTGACGGCATCGTGCCGGTGGACCTGAAGAAGCAATACGACGTGCGCGAGGTGATCGCGCGCATCGTCGATGCCTCCGAATTCGACGAGTTCAAGCAACTCTATGGCGCGACGCTGGTCACCGGCTTTGCCCATATCCACGGCATGCCGGTCGGCATTCTCGGCAACAACGGCATTCTGTTCTCCGAGAGCGCGCTCAAGGCCGCGCATTTCATCGAGCTATGCTGCCAGCGCCGCATCCCGCTGCTGTTTCTGCAAAACATCGTCGGCTTCATGGTCGGCCGCGAGTACGAAGCCGGCGGCATCGCCAAGGACGGCGCCAAGATGGTCACCGCGGTGGCCTGCGCCAACGTGCCCAAGATCACCGTCATCGTCGGCGGCTCCTACGGCGCCGGCAATTACGGCATGTGCGGGCGCGCCTATGGTCCGCGTTTCCTATTCACCTGGCCGAACGCGCGCATTTCGGTGATGGGTGGCGAGCAGGCGGCCTCGGTGCTGGCGACGGTGCGCCGCGACAATATCGAAGCCGACGGCAAGAGCTGGAGCGCGGACGAGGAGGCTGCATTCAAGCAGCCGTTGCTCAAGCAATTCGAGGAAGAGGGCAATCCCTATTTTGCCACCGCGCGGCTGTGGGACGACAGCATCATCGCGCCGTCGGAAACGCGGCGCGTGTTGGGGCTGGCATTTTCCGCCGCGCTGAATGCGCCGGTAAGGGGGACGCGGTTTGGAGTGTTTAGGATGTGAGGCGGTGGGCGACAACTATGCTTGGAATGCGCACTGCACTGCTTTCATTTGTTGCCTCGGCCGGGATTCTCGCCGCGCCCACTCTTTGCGCCGCGCTGGAAATCGAGCCGGGCCAATGGGAATTGAGCGAGACCAGCGACGTCGACGGCAAGCCCGGCAAGCCGGAATTGTCCACCGATTGCGTGACGCGCGAGGACGCTCGCGATCCGGTCAAGGCCTTGACCAGCATGCAGAATGACGCCCGCGCCAAATGCAACGTGGACGACATAAAGCAAGCCGGCAATCTCGTCTCTTTCGCCATGACTTGCGGCGACGAAAGTTTGGGCACGATCCGCATGATGGCGTCGTTCACTTTCGAGAGTGCGCGCCACTATACCGGCCGGCTACAGACGGTGATGTCGGTCGGCGGCCAGAAGATGACCTCCAACATGACCGTCGATGCCAAATGGATTGGCGCGTGCAAAAATTAGGCAGAGGGCGAAATGGACTATAAATCGGCACTGATCGTCGGCTCGGGCGCCGGCCTTTCGGCCTCGCTGGCGCGCGCCTTCGCCAAGGCCGGCTTGAGTGTCGCGCTTGCCGCGCGCGATGTCGGAAAACTTGCGGCGCTCGCGCAGGAAACTGGCGCCAAGACATATGCCTGTGACGCCAGCGACCGCGCGCAGGTGGAAAAACTGTTCGCCGCGCTCGATGCGGCCAAACTCACGATCGATGTGGCCGTCTATAACGCCAGTTACCGCACGCGCGGGCCGCTGATCGAACTCGATCCGGCAGAAGTTGAAAAATCGCTCGCGGTATCCGCCTTCGCCGGCTTCCTGGTTGCACAGGCCGCCGTCAAGCGCATGCTGCCGCGCGGGCAGGGGGCGATCCTGTTCACCGGAGCCTCGGCGAGCGTCAAGGGCTATGCCCAGTCGGCGCCGTTCGCTATGGGCAAGTTCGCGCTACGCGGGCTGGCGCAGAGCATGGCGCGGGAATTGTCGCCGCAGGGCATCCACGTGGCCCATTTCGTCATTGACGGCGGCATCGCCAGCGCGCGCCGACCGGTGTCGACCGACAGGCCGGATTCGCTGCTCGACCCCGATGCGATTGCCGCAAGCTACATGCACGTGCTGGCGCAGCCGCGCAGCGCCTGGACGCATGAACTGGAATTGCGGCCCTGGGTGGAGAAGTTCTAGCCGTTCTCGAATACCCGCTAGATCGTCACGATGACGTTGCCAATAGTGCCGCGCTCCACAGCTTCATGCGCGGCGGCGATGTCGGCGAGCCGGTAAGTGGGCGCCGCGACCCGGTTGACGAGCTTGCCTTGTTCGAGCGCGCCGGTGATGGCCGATACCGCGCGTTCGCGCTCGCTAGCGTCGAGCTCATAGACCAGCGTGAATTGCATCCTGATCGCATTGACCAGGCAGAACGCTGCCGGAATCGTCGCCTCCGGGCCGGTGCCGTAGACGATGACGCTGCCTTTGGGCCGCAGCACCGCCGGGATGAGCTTGGCGTTGGCGGTGAGATCCATCTCGATCACTGCGTCCACCCCGCGTTTGCCGGTGATCTGCATCACCTGCGCGCCGACATTGTCGCTTTTATAGTCGATGGCGTGGTCGGCGCCGGCCTGGCGCGCCACCGCGGCCTTCTCCGCCGACGAGACCGTGGTGATGACGGTTGCGCCCCGCATTTTGGCGAATTGGATCACGTATTGGCTCACCGATCCGGCGCCGCCAGAAACCAGCAAGGTCATGCCTTTGTCGGCTTCCGCCAGCGCCAACACGCGGTGGGCGGTCATCGCCGGAATGCCGAGGCAGGCGCCGGCCTCGAAGCTTACTTTGTCCGGCAGTTTCACCGCCTGGATCGCCGGTAGCACAATGTATTCGGCCGCGGTGCCGAACGGTCGCTTCCATTGCCCGTTCCAGACCCAGACCCGCTCGCTTATGCGCGATTTGGGCACGCCGTCGCCCACCTGGTCGATGACGCCCGCGCCGTCGCTCTGCGGCACCACGCGCGCGAAAGCGATCTTGCGCACCGTGCCCTGGCGCGATTTGACGTCGGAGGGGTTGACGCCGGAGGTCGCAAGCTTGATGCGAACCTCGCCCGGCCCCGCCTGCGGCGTATCGATCTCTCCCACCCGCAAAACCTCGCGGGCGGCGCCATTTTTTTCATAATAGGCGGCGCGCATCACCGTTTCCTCCCTGCCTGACCGGGCAACGATAGCATGCCGCTGCGCCGGTCCAGTCTGCCGTGGGGAACCCCGGCGGGCTCCGGCGCGTTAGTTTTTTGCGTGGTTTTCGACCGCTGCTGGGGGACGATCAATCAAACGCAAGGAATTCAACATGCGATATCGTGTCTATAGCGGCCCCAAAGGCACTGGCGAGGTCAGCCCGCTGGAGAAGGAGCAGCTGCTGTTCAAGGAGTTCGACGGGCTTGATGACGCGCTCACTTGGTCGCGCCATGTCGAGCGCAAAGGACGCGTTCCGCTGCTGATCGAGGGCGACGACGGCACCCGGATGAACAAGCGCGCAATTGCCGATGCCTTGCGGGTAGCTGGGCGCGAGCAGATCGGGGCCTGACGCCGAAAGGTTCGTCGTAATTTTTGCAAATGGCCCTCAGCCGGCGTGGCGATTCCACTCGGCACGCGCACGTTGCGTCAGTAACTGCCACTTGCTGGAGACGACGTCCCAGTTCACCAGCGGCCGTTGCGTTGTGGCGATACCGTTCTCCGCCACGGCGGCGTTGTGGCTGTCATAGACATAGGCGGCGCCGATGGTGAGGACCGCGCCGAGGATCAATCCAAGCAAGAGCCGCATAACAAACCTCCACTCGCCCCGCGGCAAAACGCGCGCAACGGCGCAGGAGTTCCACACGGCAAAAATCGGGTGTGGACCAAGCCACTTGCCACAATAATCGAAGGCAAAAGTCACCGCGCCAAGACCCTCGGATACGGCGAAAGCCTTACGCAATCGGCGCAAAAGTTTGAGTTAACACATTGAATTTGCTTATGTTCTTACGCAAAAAACTTCCCCGCCGTATAAAATTTGCTGCTATATTAAGGCTATGACTAAGAGCACAGTGAAGTCCGCCCGGCGGCCGGCGAAAACCGTGCAGAAGACGGCAAAAAAGACCGCCAAAGCGGAAAAGAGCACACACAACGGAGCCAAGAAGGCGGCGAAGACGGCGCGGCGCGATGTCGGCGCCGGCAATCGCCCGCTGCGCGGCATCGCGGTGCGATCGCCGAGCGTGGCGCCAAAAGGTGCGCCGACGATGCTGCGCACCGTGAGCCCGCCGGTGCAACCGGCGGCGGTTGATGAAATCTCGCTGCATGCACACAAGTACCACTTGGGCGAGACGGTCTACTTCACCTCGCCGACTTTCGGCCGTGCCGCGGCGACCGGCAGCTATACCGTGGTCAAGCTGCTGCCGTCCGAGGGCGACGATTACCAGTACCGGATCAAGAGTTCCGGCGAAGCCTTCGAGCGCGTGGCTAAGGAAAGCCAGCTCGACCGGGCCTGAGCAGCGCTTTGCATCGACTGTCGCGATTTCGCATTCGGCATCGACTATGATGCGCGTCCGAGGGCGGGGCCGACATCCCTGCCGCAGGAGGGACGAGAATGCCGATCTACATCACGCAAGGCCGATATACCCGCGACGCCATCAAAGGCATGATCATCAAGCCGGAGGATCGCGCCGACGCGGTCGGCCGCCTGTTGGCCAAAGCCGGCGGCAAACTCATCGGGTTTTATCTGACGTTCGGCGAATACGACTTTATGGTTATCGCCGAGGCACCAAGCGACATGCAGATGGCTTCTGTGCTCCTGGCCGCGGGCAGCGGCGGCGGCGTCACCGATCTGCGCACCACGGTGGCCATGACCTCGACTGAGGCCAAGGGCGCCTTCGCTGCAGCCGCCGACCTCGCTCCGGGCTTCAAATCGGCCGGCGGGGCCTAACCGGGGACGGCGGCCGCACCCGCCGCGCACAGACAGGGGGATGAACGGCTTGGTCGAATTTCTGTCCGCGCCTCTGATTTTGCCGGCTTCCGTCGCCGGGGCGCTTGCCGCGCTGTTCGTGGTGCTTGTCGTCCTCGCCGTGCGCAAAGTCGGGCAGCAAGCGTTCAAGATCGGCATTCCGGTTACGGCCATGGTGATCGCGGCCCTGGCAGTTATCGCCATTCTTGACCGCATGGTCGAGAACGATCGCGGCGCCGAGCGGCGCGGGATTGCGCAGCGCCAATCTGTCTTGACGGCGCGGGCGCTGGCGCCGGGCTCGGCGCTCGGCTGTCTCGACAGCGCAGCCGGCGAAAAGGTGGAAAGCGCCTGCGAGAACGCGATATTCGCCGACCCGCAAAGCGTCGCTGGCGCGGTCGCCTATGTTTCGGCGAGGCTGGAGCTGCTGGCCGACGGGCTCGATTTTGCCCGCCGCGCCGATCCCGGCTTTGCCGACACGCTCGCGGGCGTGCGCCGCGCGGTTGAACTCGACCGCTTCGGCATCGCCGCGCATGTGCTCTCGAGCCGCTCTTGCCGGACTTCAGCACCTGCCGCCCCACGCTACGGATCACGTGTTCCAGGCCTAGCTTGTACGCGTAAGTGTGATAGCGTTGCGCGCCCGCGAACTTGCCCAGGCCGATGGCCAGCATTTTGAACAGTCCGCTTTCGATCTTGCCGGCGAAATCGGTATGCCACTTTACGCGCCCGATCAGCAGCACGCCGTCGCTTTCAAAAGCGTTGCGATCCATGAAGGCTTCGATGCCGTCGGCGGTTTTGCCGAGCGAGACAACCTCGAGCGCGCTCTGGATTGAGCAGCCCATGGTTGCCTCATGGATACCGTAGTGTGCCAGCACGTCAGCCTGGCCCTGGGCGGTGGCGGCGCCGTGACTCCCCATGGCCGGAAAAATGAACGGCCGCGCGCCTTGTGATTTCAAGTAGTCCACCACCGAGCGCACGATAGCCGCGATGTCGGCGATACCGCGGCTGCCGACGCCCAGCGCAACGCGAGCGCCGGGCTTGAGCCGCGAGCTGAATCCGGAAGCGGCCAGTTGCCGCTGGACTTCGTGATCCACGTCGTGGATGCGGCGATCGGGAAAATGTTGGCGAACGGGAATTAGGCGGGGTAATACCATGGCTCTAGAATATCGCGGCGCACCACCGGGACACAGAAGCCGGTGCAACCTTCACACCGCGTGCGATCCTCATAGCATGCTCTTTAGGCGCATGCTGATTGTGGTGGCGATTCTTGCTCTAACTGGCTGCCGTCAGGTTGGGAAAACGACGGCTTTCAGTCAAAGCGACTTTCGCGACCTGCTTGCGAAGCTGGCGCTGGGTTTGAATACCGGCAACGCGCGACTGGCAGCCGGCTGCTTCACCGAAGACGCCCTGTACAGCGCCCCGCCCGATCCACTGATACGCAAGGGCCGCCAGCAGCTATTCGAGTTCTTTGGAGGCCAGAAGGGCCGCTCACAGCCAATGTCGCTATTGTGGCATCACGTCGTCTTCGATCCAGCTACCGGGATCGGTATGGGCGAGTATACATTCACGTATCAAATCAGAACGCACGATATGGTGATTGTTCGAATTGTGGGCGGGAAGATCGCGAACTGGCGCGAGTACGAACGGGAGTCGCCGCAGAACTGGGAACAGATGATTGGGGAGAATCGATTCTGATACCGCTTTTGGCAGCGCACGGCCCTGCACCACGGCTACTTCCGAAACTGGTATTGATGCTTCTCCATCCACACCCGCCCTCCGCGAAAAGCCACGCCCTCGGTCTCGAGACGCAATCGCTGCTCTAGTCCGGACTCACCGGGTAACCGTATGCGGCCACCTGCTCCCAACACGCGATGCCACGGCAAACCCCGCGAGTTGTGCAAGGCCCACACCACCTGCCTCGCCCGGCCAGGAAAACCCGCTGCGCGCGCGACGTCACCGTAGGTTGCGACCTTACCTTTCGGAATCTTACGAATCGTGTCGCGGATAATGCTCAGCATCGGGAACCTACTGCGCCCGATACCATGCCAATGTCCGGCGCAGTCCTTGTTCGAGCGTATATTGCGGATCGTGCCCGAGGTCGCGCCGGGCGGCGGTGGTATCGGCCTCGGAATCGCGCACATCGCCTTCTCGCGGGGGGGCGTGGTGTGGCGGCAATGCGACCCCCTCGATCTTTTGCAGCAGCTCCCAGAGTTGATTCAGTGAGTAGCGGCCGCCATTGCCGGCGTTGTACATTTTGCCTCCCACCCCGGCCGCCGCCGCCGCTTTCAAACATAGACCCGCCACGTCTTCGACGTAAGTAAAATCGCGGGTCTGTTCGCCATCGCCGAAAATGGTAGGCGAGCGCCTCTCGATGAGCGCGCGCATGAACAAGGAAAGCACGCCCGAATAGGGACTCGACGGATCCTGCCGCTCGCCATACACATTGAAGAAGCGCAGCGACACCGTCTCCAGACCGAAACACGAGTGAAACACGCTGGCGTAATATTCACCCATCAGCTTCTGCACGGCATACGGTGACTTGGGGCGCGGACGCATTGTCTCCACCTTGGGCAGAACTTCGGTATCGCCGTAAGCGGATGAGGACGCCGCGTAAACGACGCGCTGGATCTTCCTCTCCAAGCACGCGCGAAAAACATTGAAGGTGCCGTCGATGTTCACTTCATGCGAGGGCGCAGGCTCGCGAATGGACCGGGGCACTGAGGGAATTGCTGCCAGGTGAAAAACGATGTCGGCACCACCGAACGCAGCCGCTACTGCGCCATAGTCCCGAATATCAGACCGATCCAGCTCGACGCGAGAGCGCACCTCCTCGAGATTTTTCCTCATGGCCGGTAAGCAGATTATCGATTACCCGCACCTGGCCATCGCCCTGCGCCAAGAGCGCGCGCACCAGCGCCGAACCGATGAAACCCGCCCCACCCGTCACTACGTAACGCTTCATGCGGCCAGTTGCCCGATTTCTTCTTCGAGGAAGCGCAGCGAGTCAGCCGCGATTTTCTCGGCGCCGGGAGCGAAATCGAACACCTCGAGCGACACCCAATGCCGGTAGCCGCGGCGCCGCAGAACCTCCAACACCGGTTTGAAATCGTAATTTCCGGTCCCCGGATGACGGCCATCCATCTCATTGACGTGGACGTGCCGAATCAGATCGAAATAGCGATCCACTAAAACCGCATGCGGCTCGGCTTCATCCACCGCGTTATGCGTGTCGAACATCGTGCGTACGGCGGGACTGTCGATCTGATTCACAACGGCGACTGCTTCGGCCAGGGTCGTGACCACGTTGCATTGTCCGACAGGAAGCGCTTCCACCAGGATAGTCACTCCCCGCTCTCCGGCACGAGGCGCGACGCTGGCTAGCCCATCCCTGAAGTACTTGGTGGCATCCGCGGGACTCAATCCATCCACCGCGCAACGTTGCTTCGGGGATCCGAAGACCATAACGCCATTCTCGCCCAGATCCGCGCACAAATCGATCAGTTCCAGGATATGCCGCCAGCTTTTTTCCCGGAGTGCCCGGTGGGGCGTCGTCACATGCAGCCCCTGGGGCGCGACCATCAGCCAGTGCAGTCCGGCGAAGCTCAATCCCTCCGCTTGAATCATGTCGCGATAACGCCGCCGTTCGCTGGCCGGGACCTCGCCCGGACTTTCGGCCAGTGTAAACGGCGCGATTTCGATGCCCGCGTATCCGATCCGCCGGATGCTGAGGCACACCTTCTCCAACGGCCACCGCTCATATACCTCGTTGCAGATTGCGTGCCTGAAGGCGACAGCGGAACGCATGCTCTCAATCCTTCAAAACCCAAACCGTCTTGTCGAAAATCTTCAGCATGAAGATCGGAAAGCCGCAACTCCTCAGTATAGTGTGGGGGTTTGCAGGCCGGTGGGGCAGGCGCTTTCGCCTGCCAACGGATTTTCGCACCTCAGCGCGGGGACCGTCGTGCGACGGAAAAAAAACAGGCTGAAAAAAAGGCCGCCCGTCAAGGCGGCCCAAGGTTCAAATGAGGATCAGACTGTCTGAGCTTAGCGTTTGCCGCTGGTGTGCATGTGCGTTTCGGGTTCGTCGACCGCCTGCACCTTCACCCACTCATCGGCTTGCTTCAGCGCTTCGTCCTTGCTGATTCCGTAGCGTTCTTGAATACGCCCGATCAGTTGGTCCTTCTTGCCTGCAATCTGTTCGAAGTCGCTGTCAGTGAGCTTGCCCCACTTCTCGCGGGCCTTGCCCTTCAACTGTTTCCAGTTACCTTCGACTCTGTCCCAATTCATAAGTATCGTATGCTCCTTCCGCTCACTTCCATCGCAAGGCAAAGACCATCCGTAAACTATTGAAGAGCCATTCCATTCGCGCTTCTAACGTGGAAAAATTTACGGGGCGGGGTGCGAACTGTCACGGGTGGGCTCGCAATCGTAGCGCACACACGCTTGTGTGCCGTGTTCGCACTCATGCGAACACCAGCTTATGGATAAGTTCCAGGCGTTCACACGATTGTGAGCGCTGCACCGAGGAGTGCACGCGCCACATTTATACTCGCGGTGCGCAAAAATTCGCGAGTACCCACTACCGAACTGTCACCGTTACGTGATACCACTAAATATTGGACCCCCTTTTTGAAACTCATCTGCCCGGCATCGAGCGCCTATGCGCGCGGCAAAGTGCGCGACGTTTACGCCGCTGGCGATTCGCTGGTTATTGTCGCCACCGACCGGCTCTCGGCGTTCGACTACATCCTGCCCACGCCGATCCCCGACAAAGGCCGCGTGCTGACCGCAGCTCACCATCTTCTGGCTGGACCTGCTGCGCGACGTTGTGCCCAATCATTTCGTGTCCGCCAACGTTGACGACTACCCGGCGCAGTTCCGCCCGTACCGCGATCAGCTGGAAGGCCGATCCATGCTGGTTCGGCGCGCCAAAATGATCGACGTGGAATGCGTCGCGCGCGGCTACATCTCCGGGCTCCGGCTGGAAGGATTACCGGCAGGGACGGCAGGATCTGCGGCATTCCAGCTGCCGGCCGGCCTGCGCGAGAGCGACGCGCTTCCCGAGCCGATCTTCACGCCCGCCACCAAGGCGCAATCCGGCCACGACGAAAACATTTCGTTCGAAGCCGTGTCGCGAAGCTGATCGGCGCGATCACTGGCGGCCGCCTGCGCGACCTGACTCTGGACGATCTACAAGCCGCGCGGCCAGCTACGCCGAAACGCGCGGCATCATCATCGCCGATACGAAGTTCGAATTCGGCTTCATCGGCGATCAATTGGTCCTGGCCGACGAGGTGCTGACGCCGGATTCCTCGCGCTTCTGGCCGCGCGACAGCTATCAGCCCGGCGGCCCGCAGCCTTCCTTCGACAAGCAATACGTGCGCGACTATCTGGAATCCATTCACTGGAACAAGCAGCCTCCCGCGCCCGCTCTGCCAGCCGATGTGGTCGCAACGCACCAGCGAAAAATACCGGGAGGCTTACCGCGTGCTCACGGGGAAGCCACTGTGAACTGGATCGACATTCTCCTGGTACTGGTGATCGGCTTTTCGGTTCTCTCGGGCTTTACCGCCGGCTTCGCCCGCGTGGGCGTCGGCTTTATCGCCACCATCCTGGGCATCTTTCTCGGCTTCTGGTGCTATGGCATTGCGGCGGCGTACGTGCTGGATTACGTCAGCTCGCGCGCGATCGCGAACCTGATCGGCTTCTTCGCCGTCTTCATCGGCGTCGTGCTTATCGGAGCGGTGATCGGGCGGCTTCTCGCGAAGCTGTTCAAATGGATCGGCCTGTCATGGCTGGACCGGCTGCTGGGCGCGGGCTTCGGGTTCCTGCGTGGAGTCGTGATCGCGGTGGCGCTGGTGACGGTGTTGCTGGCGTTCGCGCCCTCGCCGCCGCCGCGCTCGGTCGTGGACTCGAAGCTGATGCCTTACATGCATCGATGCTTCCAACATCCTCGCCGCCCTTACGCCGCACGAAGTGAAAGACGCCTTCCGGGACACCAAGGAAAAAGTGAAGAAGACCTGGTCGGAGCACACGTCCCGAAAAGCCGGAGGTGCGGCACGAATGAATCTCCTGATTTTCGACCTGGACGGCACATTGGTCGATTCCAAGCTCGATCTGGTCCACTCGGTGAACGCCGCGCGCGGGCTGCATGAATCTCGCGCCCATCTCTCGAACAAGTGGTTGCTTCCTATGTCGGCAACGGCGCGCCAGTCCTGATGCGCCGCGCTCTGGGACCTGAGGCGAGCGAAGAGGAGGTTCGCCGTGCGCTGGAATTTTTCCTGGGCTACTATCGCGATCACATGCTGGACAACACGCGGCTCTATCCAGGCGTGAAAGAAGCGCTCGACCGCTTGCGCGACAGCGGCGCCCGGATGGCCGTGCTCACCAATAAACCCGTGCGCTTCAGCCGCGCCATCGTCGAAGGGCTGGGCTTGGAGATCATTTCTTTCAGATCTATGGCGGCAACAGCTTCGAGCAGAAGAAGCCGGATCCGATTGGCATCGAGACGCTGCTCGAAGAAAGCGGAGCCTCGCGCGAGCGCACCATCATGGTGGGCGACAGCGGAGTGGATGTCCGCACCGCGCGCAACGCCAACATCAAAGCCTGCGGCGTCTCGTATGGATTTCAGCCGGAAAGTTTCGAGCAAGACCCGCCGGATATCGTGATCGACGATATGAACCAGCTAGCAGACTACGTTTCTCGTTTCTAGTTTCTCGTTTCTCGTTGCGCGGCCGTGGTGAACGCGGCGAGGCGCTCCAATTTCTCCCAGCGGCGTCCAGAATCCATAGCTTCGGCGGCGCGCTGCATCGCTTCGCGGAGATCCGCGACCACGCCGGCGCTAACAAAGCGGCGGCGGCGTTCACCAGCACGATATCCCGCCGCGGGCCGCGCGCGCCTTGTAGAACAGCGATCGCAATCTCACGGTTCACCGCGCGGTCGCCGCCGGCGAGATCCGCGGCAGTGGCCTGCTCCACGCCGAAATCCGACGGGCTCCAGAAGAACTGGCGCACTCCCTCGCGTGTCACTTCGAACACCGTCGTTTGGCCCGTGATAGTGACTTCATCCAAGCCATCCGAGCCGTGCACTACAAACGCGCGCTCGGGTTCCAGGCCCGCCAGTGCCTGGGCCATGAGTTCGGCCGCCTGCATGGATGGCGCGCCGATCAATTGCCGCGTCGCTCCGGCCGGATTGGTCAACGGCCCCAGCAGATTGAACACCGTTCGCATTTTCAACTCGAGCCGCGCCGGTTGGGCGTGTTTCATGGCGGGATGAAATAGAGGCGCGAAGAGGAACCCGATCCCGACCTCGCGAATCGACCGGCCAACTTGCTTCGGGTGAGATCGAAATGTTGATGCCGAGCGCTTCCAGAACGTCGGCGCTCCCGCAGGTGCTCGAGAGCGACCGGTTTCCATGCTTGGCCACTCGAACTCCCGCGCCCGCCACCACGAACGCGGCGATGGTGGAGATGTTGAACGTCGATCCGCCATCGCCGCCCGTCCCGCAAGTGTCGAGCAGAGGTTCGGAGTCCACGCCTGCATCCACGCGAGCGCGACTTCTCGCGCATCGCTCGCGCGAAGCCCAGTAGCTCGTCCGGACGTTTCGCCCTTGGTTTTGCAGACCAATCAGGAACGCGGCGATCTGCGGTGTGGTAGCTTCGCCGCTCAATATCGCGAGCATGGCCAGCCGCGCGTCCTCGGCCGAAAGGTTCTCCCGGGCGGCAGACGCGGTGCAAGTAAGGCAACAGCATGGAGGGCTTTGACCAGTGAGTTTAGCACGCGTGTCGCGCGCTAGTCGGTCTTGCTTGTGGGGCAGGATGGCATCCTGCGCACGGGTTGGTAACCCGCGCAGGTTTGCGCCGATTGCCAATCGGCGCGCAGGTTGCCAACCTGCCCCACATGTTTCCGGGATAAGATAGTGATTTCGCAGAATCCTCAGGAGATAATCACGTGCGCTTTCGTTTGCTCGCAATTCTTGCTGCATCCGTCCCGCTGATTCCGGCGTTATGCGCGCAGGGTCAGGGTCGACGGCCGGGGGGCCAACCGCCCGCCGCTCCCGGCGCCCAACCCGACGCGGCCGCTAAGCTGGCTACAGGTTCAGAGCAGTTCCCGGCGCCTCCGGCCGTCGAAACAACTTCCAAGACCAAGCACGAAATCACGGTCAACGGCAAGAAGATCTCCTACACCGCGACCGCCGGAACATTGGTCCTGAAGAAGGACGACGGCAAACCCTGGGCCAGCATCTTCTATGTCGCCTATACGCGCGACGATGTCACCGACACAGCCAAGCGTCCCGCTGACGTTCACGTTCAACGGCGGACCCGGCTCCTCTTCGGTGTGGCTGCACATGGGCGCGCTAGGTCCGAAGCGCGTCGCCATGGGTCCGGAGGGCGAGCAGCCCGCGCCGCCCTATCGCCTGGTCGACAACGAAGACACCGCGCTAGCATTCACTGATCTGGTCTTCATCGATCCGGTAACCACCGGTTTCAGCCGCGAGGCGCCGGGCGAGAATCCGGCGCAGTTCCATAGCTTCGACGGCGACCTCGAATCGGTGGGCGACTTCATCCGGCTGTGGACCACTCGCTCCCAGCGCTGGGATTCGCCGAAATTCCTGGCGGGAGAAAGCTATGGCACCACGCGAGCCTCCGCGTTGTCGCAATACCTGCTGCAGCACGCACGGAATTTACCTGAACGGGATCACGCTGATCTCGTCCGTCCTGAATTTCGAAACCATCAGCTTTGCCGCGGGGAACGACTTGCCCTATATCCTGTACCTCCCCAGCTACACCGCTACCGCCTGGTATCACAAGAAGCTTCCGCAAGGACCTGGGCGATCTGGAGAAGGCGATCGGTGAATCGCGCCGCTTTGCCATGAACGAGTACACGGTGGCGTTGATGAAGGGCGACAAGCTGACCGCCGCCGAGCGGACCAATACTGCGCGCCAACTCGCGCGCCTCACTGGGCTTTCCGACGAATTCGTCGAGGAAGCCAACTTGCGCATTTCGATTTCCGCTTCACCAAAGAGCTGCTGCGCAAGGAGCGGCGCACCGTCGGCCGCTACGACAGCCGGCTGGAAGGCATGGACTTCGATGCGGCCGGCGAGAATCCCGAGTATGATCCCAGTTACGCCTCGGTGCAAGGCGCGTACACTGCCGCATTCAACGAATACGTGGCACAGATCTGAAATACGAAAGCGATCTGCCCTACGAGATCCTCACCGGAAAAGTGCAGCCGTGGAGCTTCAAGAGATTTGAGAATCAATATCTGAACGTGGCGGAGATGCTGCGCCAGGCGATGAGCCAGGAGCCGCACCTGAAAGTGCTGATCGCGAACGGCTACTACGACCTGGCAACGCCGTTCTTCGCCACCGAGTACACGGTGAACCATCTGGGGCTCGACCCGTCGCTGAGCGGTCATTTCACCTGACGTATTGCGGCGCCGGCCACATGCTGTACACCAAGCAGAGCTGTCTGGACGGGTTGAGCAAGTCGATGGCGGATTTCTACCAGCAGTCGGGGGGGACGAACTGAGAGCGCTCGCAGCATCGCCCAGCACGAATGCTATCGCGGCAAGCGTGGGTCGATCACGTGCTCGTGAATCCGTGCGATCCGGATTTGTCTGCTGTCCGGATGCAGTGGGTTGATCAGAACGTTCCAAGTGACGGGTACGATCACCGAGGGCACACTAAAGAGAGCGGTTTGCCCGGCGTGCAACCACTCATCGCCGAGTTGGCGGGTCTCATTCCGGTTTGTGCGCCAGGCGCTTCCTAGTGCGCCGCTGTCGATTATGCCGGCTTGAATAGTATCCGGAACTTCGATCTCGAGATACCGAAGAGTTAACGGGATGTCCTCGAAGTCGATCTCCGCATGTACCAAAACTTCCAGCAAAGCTGTGGCGGGATTCGGCGCGCAGTAGCAATACGCCCGCCTCGAGTGTTCCATTGGCCGGATATCGTAGTCCCCCCATGCCATCCAATGATGGATGGTTGCTTACGCGCCAGAGAGTCACGCTGCAATGTCGTGATCGATTTGGAAGATGATCTCTTCGACGATGCGGGCGCCAGACTCGGTGGCCAACATCTCGATCGGAGTTTTGCCGACGAGGAAGCGTTTTGGTTTTCGCAACCACCGCCATGCGCGACCGGCTCGCCAAACACATGCTCAGCCATGGCGGTGACGCGGGCCACTCGGACCGCTTTGTCAGACTCCTCCCGAGAGAGCGGCTGATGTTTGGCTACGCGGTGGGCCAATGTCCTTCGCGGCACAATTAACCGGTAGACCTCGGCGTCGGAAAGACCGCCTCGGACGAGTGATTTTATGGCCGCAGGAGCAAGGCGCTTCTCGACCAACGAAGCCAGGTCGTGGTCGGAGTGAATGCGTGCGATGCCGAGTTTCCCGCTCAAGCGGACAAAGTAGTCCCAGTGGTGATTCTCGTTGGGTAATTGTTTTATGTGCCATGACAGAACCGGTTTGGCAATGTGCCCCAATTATAGCGGCAATTTGCACTACGTGCAAGCGCATGGCTTAGCCGGAAGAGTTTCTTCACACCGCTCGGTGCCTCGCCTCACAGGGCTCAGGTAGACCTCTAAAGAATCGGCACCAAGGGATACGGTTGGTCGATTTGTGCAGC
>CAVWEF010000008.1:0-546122 GCA_963753925.1 uncultured Alphaproteobacteria bacterium | reverse complement strand
CTGAACTCGCCAAAATCGCCTAAAAGATTTCCGACAAATTCTGGATTCTACTGATTTCGCCGCTTTCAATGCCGTGTGGGATGCTTGGGTGGTGCGGCACCGCTCTACCACAAGCACGGAATGAATTCGATCAAGTGCGTGCCGTAGGGTCATCGGTCAGCGTTGTCGCGCCTGCGAGCAACCTCGCTCCGAATCCCGGGAAACGGAATTTCGGCCCCCAGAGACGCGAGCTCAAAAAACGCACGTGCGTCGCTCACTCCAGGGCAAAGACCAACCTTGAGTTGCGCTGCCCCCCGCAATTGGCCGTCTTTTGGCCGGAGACTGCGGTCTTTGGAGATGTGGGAGACTGGGTGGTGGGCGCACCAGGGCTCGAACCTGGGACCCGCTGATTAAGAGACTGATGCTTTGCCTTAGATATCAATGGCGTGGCTGTAAAGGGCGTCGTTTCGTGATGGTTCGATATCAATGGGTTAGACGCGCGATGTAAAGGCCTTCGGCAGCATCGCAGCAAAGATCGGGAACAGGCCGGTACGGCACATCTACGGCTTGAAGTCGACGCCGACCGCATGTCCGACGAAGAGCGCAAGGCGGCGGCGGATGTGCTGCGTCGCGCGCTCGGATTGCTCGAAAAAGGCGGCCAGTGTTAGCCGTCAGCGGCGTTGCCCCATGTCGGCTTATGGCAGATTTTGTTGCAGAAGTGATTTGAAGGCTTCGGCGAACAGTGATTTCGTTTCCTGACGACATTTTGCGCCGGAGACGGGCGATGATGGGACGCCAGAACAACGACCAGGATCCTTTATTCTATGAGTTCCGCCTCGATGAGGCGGTTCCTGATGATCATCTGGTGCGCAAGATCGACGGCGTTCTCGATCTATCATGGGTGCACGCTGAACTCGCGCCGCACTATCCAACGCTCGGCCGACCCTCGGTTGATCCGGTGCTGATGATCCGGATGCTAATCATCGGTTATGTCTTTGCGCTGCGATCGGAGCGGTTGCTGTGTCGCGAGCTTCAGGTGAACCTCGCCTATCGATGGTTTTGCAAGCTCGGCATCGAGCACAAGATCCCTGATCATTCGGCGTTCTCGCGAGCACGCAATGAGCGCTTCCGCGACAGCGACATTTTTCGCCAGGTATTTGAGCGTGTGGTCGAGGCCTGTATTGCAGCCGATCTCGTTGGCGGTGAAGGGTTTGCCGTGGATGCCAGTCTGATTGCGGCCGACGCCAACAAGCAGCGCTCGATGCCGGGCTCAGAATGGCAAAAGACACGCGATCCCAAGACGGCGAGCCGCGCCGTGCAGGAGTATCTGGCAACCCTTGACGATGCGGCCTTCGGTGCAGCGAGCGAGGTCACGCCGAAGTTCGTCTCACCGTCCGACCCGGCCGCGCAATGGACGGGTGCGATGCGAGGTCCGGCGTTTTTCGCCTATGCCGACAACTATCTGATCGATGTGAAGTTCGGCGTTATCATGGATGTCGAAGCCTCACGCGCCATCCGCCAGGCCGAAGTCGGGGCGGGCAAGACCATGGTTGAGCGCACCGAGGAGCGTTTCAACATTAAACCGAAGTGGCTTGCGGCCGATACGGCCTACGGTTCAGGCCCGAACCTCAACTGGCTCGTCAAAGACAAGGATATCGCACCGCACATCCCGGTCATCGACAAATCGAAGCGCGCGGACGGAACTTTCAGCCGAGAAGACTTCAGGTTCGACAAAGAGCGTAACGTCTATGTCTGCCCAGCGGGCAAGCTTTTAACCACGACAGGAACGGCGATCGATGATGGCGAGACCCTTCGTTATCTCGCCAGCACATCCGACTGTCGGGACTGCCCGCTCAAGGTGCGATGCTGTCCAAAGGCATCTTTCCGCAGGATTCCGCGCAGCATCTATGAAGAGGCACGCGACGTTGCCCGCGCACTGGCCAACACCGAGGCCTTCGAGCAATCACGCCGTGATCGCAAACGCATCGAGATGCTGTTCGCCCATCTCAAGCGCATCCTCAAGCTTGGTCGCCTTAGGCTTCGTGGCCCGTGCGGCGCACAGGATGAGTTCACGCTTGCGGCTATCGCACAGAACCTACGCCGGCTCGCCAAACTGGTCGTTAGGCCACCACCGATGGCCGCCGCTTGTGCTGCGTAAGCGTTGCGGTTGTCAGTGCTTCTGCCTTAAGGGCCCCACCGCCAAATGGAGCGGGCGCAGCAGACGGCTTAAAGACATCGAGACGCTCGCCTCATTCTTCCCATCGCCGACTTCTGCAACAAAATCGGCACTTAGCGGATTCCAGCCGTGATGACTGTCGGTTCCATCGTCAAATCTAATTCCTCTGGACGATGCACTGTCCGCCGGCCGCCTTCAGACGGGAGCAGAGATCGCTCGCCTCTTCGACAGTTCTAAACTGACCAACCTCGGCTCGGTATAAAATTCCGTGCTCACCAAGGTCGACCTTATGAATGAATGCCTGTCGACCGCCAAGGATGCTTGGAAATACTTTTTGCATATATTGGTACGCCACTTGCGCGTCCGCCAAGCTTCTCTGCGAGGACACTTGGACAGAGTAGCTTCCAATTGGTGCTGGGGAATCTTGCGGACTGAGCGAAGGAGGCTGCTTGCTTTGAGGGATAACTTTAGGCTGGCCCTTAACCCTAACCTCAGGCTCCTGGCTTTCGAGGCTAGCCTCGTTACCTTGCCTAAGGAACAAAACATGCGTTTCGTTATCAATTGACCAAGACTTGAATTTGCTCAGGAAGCTTTGCCCGAGGAGTATTTCTCCCTTCACTGGAGTGATGCTCGCCGTTACATTTTCCACGGTTTTGTTGCCAACTTTCATTGACCGAATTCGAAACCGCTCAGATGGCACTTTTGAACCATCTGCGAGAACATATGTTTGCTGCCCTAAAAAATCTTGCGCGGACACAGTTTTGGTACGCATCAAAGTGAGTACGACATCAGCAGGAATGCTGACATCGCTTGCACCGCTATCAACGACAGCGTCTAACGTAATTGCATCGTTGAAGCGCACAGGAACGACATATACGCCACCGTTCTTTTCCATTCTAATTGTTTCTTGATTACCGACGGTTCCTGCAAATTTGTCATCGACCCATTTTCCTGAAGACATAATTGATCCATCAGTTTCGAAGTATGTCCCTTGCCCGTTAAATTTATCGTTTCTGAATTCACCGACGTACGTTCTCCCATTAGCAAACATCGCGGCACCTTGTCCGCTAGCTTTGCCATTCTTAAACTCGCCGACGTATTCGCTTCCGTTAGGAAACGTTGTGGTGCCATTACAGTTATTCCAAGACGACACTGGTTCATCATTCGGACACGGAGGCAGTTTACTTTTTCCAATCGCATCCGTTGAAAATAATAAAAGTATTGAAAATAGAGAAGCGACGCGCGTCACCGCCCTAGATCCTGGCAGCGAGCGGCGCATAGGTCGCTCATGTTTTCGCCCAGATTCTTGGGACAATTGTTCCTGAGCTCTGTGAGCAGTTCGCCCAACTCGCGGCGGTCTTTCTCTGTGTGCCTAGCATGATCGACAGCCCGGAGATAAGAGTCCTCTAGCTCGCTTCAGCGGAGTTCCCAACCCTTACCTTGCATACAGGAATTAAAGACAATTGCCGCTTGCAACAAAGTTCCGCCAGAGATGCTAAAGCCTTGGGCCTTACACTGCCCCTGGTCCATGTAGAATTCCTGCTGGGTCGCACCTTCCTTATTCCATTGTTTCTGCGGCAGCGTTGCACATGCGGCTAGGGACGATGCCATCGTCACTACTGCGAGGAGGCCGACGTCACGCATAAATCGAAACATTGATGCGCCTCCGACCCCCGACTTCGGAAATGCTGGAAACTATAACTGTGCATTATAATACGTCGCATTTAATTGCACACCCTGCCCGACTGGGCCCATGTCAGAAGACGTGCGGCGGATGGTGGGGCGGAATGTGCAGCGGCTGCGGAAAACAGCCGGGCTAACTCAAGCCGAGCTTGCCGAGCGAATGGGTGTAGACCGTGCTTACGTCAGTGGCCTTGAGCTGGGCCAGCGCAATCCCACGATTGTCACTCTCTGGCACATAGCCAAAGCGCTAGGCGTCAAGGTTCGGTTGTTTTTCGGGGAAGATCGGCCGCGACGCCGGACGCCATAGCGCAGCCGATGGTCGAACGAGCAATTGGTCCGCGTCGTCGTGAAGTATATCGACGATAGGCCAGCGAGGCTGAATGAGAATTTCATGGCGTTAGCCCTTGAGGCTTTGCTGGCGGATTGGCCGTGCAAGAAATAGGCTACTTCTTGCCGTGAAATTGCTATGGATTTTTATTGCTGGTCATGTCGTTTCCGCGAGCATTTTTATTATGTCGGTTCTCAATTCCTCCACCTGGGCTGAAAATTTGTAAATAGCGTCTAGCGTGCCTTTAATTTCCTCCAGGTCGCGGGGGTGCACGCCAAACCTGAGGTCTTTGTGTGGCATTGCTTTAAACTGACCGGGCACGTCGTGTCCTGTGAAAATGTACCACGGGTCATGAATATTCCGATTTCTTTGGTCGCCTGGACGGTTCGCCTTTCCCTGTAACTTGGTTGCTCTTGCGGTCAAATGTGCCGTTTTCTTTTGGGTCTTTTGCTCATGCAAAGTTAGCAGAGCAACAATTGCTTTAAATCGACCGTAGTGGCCCAGAAGCTGCGATGTTACGCATGCGCCAGCCTCGGGTTCGACACGCGCTAGCGCCCAGATAATCGTGTCCAGCGTATGCTCCACGTGCGACCAGTCAGAGGCGAGACGCCCAAGCAAATTATAGACTGGGTGGTCATCTGGCAGTCGCGCTACGGGTAATTCAGGTGCTTTCCAAATTTGTGGGCCAAACGCTTCCGTGAGCGTGGCAGCGGTAGAACCCGTAATTGTTGTTATCACAGTGTTCTTGTTGTCATCGGTCATAGAGAACCCCGCGCAGGTTTAAGAACGCGCTTTCGGCGATGCTTCCACTTTTGCCGTGAGGATCACGGCTCGCGCTCCCACGCTGCCTTAAAATTTGCCATCGCTTCCTCGCGGCTTGCAGCATAGCCCCGGCTTGTCGGCGGTTGCGGGCAGTGGGTTGCTGGAAGCGGCGTTATTTTGTGACTATGGGCCCCGATACGGCTTGCAAACGCCATCTTGCACCGTGTAGTGCGGCGGGCAGCCGGTTATGCCGTAATAGGCACCATTGCCCGGATCGCCAGGGCCTCCGTAGTAAGAGCCTGGCGGCGGTCCGTAATAGCGTCCACCACAAGGCGCACAGTAGCAGCCGCGCGGACCACAAACTCGGTGCTGACCTAGCGGGCAATAAAAATCATTCGGATAATCGCAAGCGGCCTTCTGAAAAAGCCCCTCTGCGGTGAGTGTTTGAGCGACACTCGGACCACCGAGCACGGGGTCGGCTTGGGCACTCGCTGCGATGCAAAACAGTAGAGCGAGACTTACAAACAGTCGGCGCATTGAAGTCACTCCTTGGTGAACGCGTAGACCACCAACCAAAGCAAGCGTTAATCGTTCACTCGGACATTGAAAGCCATGTAGTAAAAAGGCTCTGCGCTATTACGCCCATATCTACGTATAGAGTTTTTTCAAGTTGAATTCAGCCCGCATTCGAGCGACCACGGATTTTTCGTACTCTAAAATCGAATTGGATTGTGCCCAAGCGTTTTCAGCTAAAACATTGCAGTCCGCCACCCGGTGGCTCTAGTGCAGCCAAGGGTCAAGCTTACTGCCCTAAGTGGGCGCGACATGGATCGCATCAAGATGGGACAATCATACGTTATTTCGCGCCTATTGTTAGTGCCGGCGTTAATCCGCCGCTCTGCGCGGGAATCGCTTGTACGCTCGTGATGAGAGCCAATAGCGCCAACGTTCGTTTGGAAACTGTGTCGTCGTTTGCGATATAGTAAAAGTGATCATGTTCAAACGCGGAGACGAAGGCGTCCGCGGGAGGGGTTGGTGAAATCTGTATCAGCATATATTTCCGATGGTTGTATAGCACACCCTCAGCGCGAGCGTTCACATCGCGATCAAAACTAGAAGTAATGCCTCGCCTTTTGCTGAGTTCAAAATCTACGTCGTCTTTCTCGTCGGCGACTAAATAATAGTGTTCCGGAGCGGGACACCCCGAGTCAATTGTTTTGGTATTCAGAATACTGGTTGCTTGATCGGGAGAGACGAACACCGCCAGAGTATACTCTCCTTCTGCCATATTTTTGAGCACGCCCAACGCGGAACGGGTTCGCAATATTGGTGCGGATCGGTCGCGACTTCAACTCGGCAACGAGGCAGCCGGAATCTCTATGCTGGTTGGTAACTGCGAAATTAGCCTGTGCAGTTCTGCTAAGGAGGCAGATTTTATCTGTGCAACAGAAACATGGATATCTGTCGGGCGATAAATTCTGAGCAGTCGCAGCCATAGATAGACGCTAACCCGCTCAATATTGATCGGAGTGTATTTCAAACCTGTTTCGCACTCAAATTGAGCGTTCGCCGAACCTTTTGGTACAAAATAAAGTGTGAGCGCATTATTTGGTCCAGCCGCCGCCTTCTTGTTATTGGCAATAATTTGGCCCGCTGGTGCTGCTTCAATAATGACTGCCCCATTGTGGTCGAGAGCCATGATCGCATTAAGTGCTGAATAGTAGTCCGAGAACCCCGACGTCAACCGATCTACCGTTAGAGGTAGTAATGCGTCCAACGGCCAATCCGAATTGAACATAGAGACGAGCGAATCGACGCTGATTGGCGAATTAAACTGAGCTATAAGTGGAGCTCCCTGCAGTGGTTGATATCGTATAATTGGAGCTTCGATATATTGTCCGCTGATCGACACGTTTTCCAATGCGCCAGCAATTGTGCCGGCGGATGACGCGATGGTCGGCGCATGTGCGCCAATGTTCGTTTTCCCTCCTGTAATGCTGCTTTGAACCTGAACCGCAGCATCGACCTCGGTCACGTCAAGGAAAAGCGGCATTTCGTGATTATGAACTCGTACCAAGTTAAGTAATAATTGGTTCCCCGAAGTCTGATGTATGACATCGTTGTAATTATTTCTTCCGAGTTGGATCGAGTACGGCCCAACTACCTCGCAACCATTAAGCGAGGTTGTTGCAATAAAAAGTGATGCACACGTCGCGGCGACTCGCCTAGCCCGGACCACTCGTCTGCCCCCAAGCGAAACTAAAAACTCACACCATTGATGGACACGCGTGCGTCAGCATGTATGAATTATTTTTCAGGTGGTAAAGTTCCTAGACTCTGCCGGCGGTAGAGGGCCGGGCGGTGAGCGAGGCCGAGAATGACCGGGCGCTCCCTCTTTTATAGATCCAGTCGCCTTTTCCTTCTCTTGCTCTCCTCCCGCCTTTTCTCTTTGCGAGTCCAATGCAAGAACGTCAAGCCGATCTTTGCCCGAAATAAATTGTACTCTTGGGATCTGAGCCCTCGACGACGACACCATGAACAGACCAATCAAGAACAACAGAGAAAACAGCCTCATCGTCAAATCTCCCCAATAATCGCCGCGCTGCCGGGCAGTACGTAGGATTGCATGCTGACCCTATCCTAAGGCCTTGCCAGCTCGAAATCACTTACACCCGACGTGCTCAAGGTCGGCTTCTGTGCCCCATGAGTGAGGCGCCTTACCTCCTTGGAGACAAAAGCGCCGAGCTCCCACATACTAACCACGCCCGTTTTCCAGGGGTCTCCTCCCCCCTTGAGACCTTGATCAAGAAAATACGTAAACAAACCGTGGCCGAGTGCGTCGTTCTCCTCCGCTAGCTGATTCTCTTCAGTTGCCGACAATACGACGATATTGTTATCGCCTGCATCCTTGATAAGGCGCGGGTTATAGGCGCCACGTGAATGGCAAGTGTCGACAAACATGATGCGATGGCCTTCTGCATCCTGCATTGCCTGCTGCAGAACAGTCCAATGTATCACTGATGATGGCAGATAATACTTGTTATCAGCGCCTTTGGCATCTTCGGGCATAAATAAATAGTTCGGACCCTCACTGACCCCATGGCCAGCGAGATACAAGACCACAGTGTCATAAGGTCCAGCCTCGTGAAATAAGAGGAGTGCATCCTCGATATTGCTCTTGGTCGGCGGCTTGCACTCTTCCATAGCCCTGCAGCCACTCACCAGGAGCTTGTATTTCACTTCTGTATGTAATGGAGGGCCAGCCTCTTTCTTTAAGGTATCAACTATGAGACGCGCGTCGTCCGCCGCATGGAATAGTGAGTTTTCCGGGGCAAAGTTTGCATATTTGTCGACGCCAATGGCGATAATAAATAATTTTCCTGTCTTGTCGAGTATGTCCTCGTGATCGATATGGACGACCAGATCTTGAACTGTGTCTCCGACCGCATTGCGCGCCGTAACCTGAACGTGGTTGTCGCCTTTATCGAGCGGAATGTTGAGGTTGTGGACTTGAGATGCATTTATCAGCGGAAGTTCCCGCAGTCTGCGCGGCGTTACCTGCCGACCATTCACTTTCACGTCCAACTCGGTCACTGGATCTTCGTTCGCAGCAACTTCGATATTCACGCCGACGATGCTCCGGTCGGTGTGGTCCCCGAGACTGACGTGGTGGAATTCGGGGGGCGAGTGGTTCACGAGGGCGCCGAGCTTGAATTCCGAAACCCCGGCCTCGCGGACCGCTGCTTCGGCGTCAGCAAGCTCGAAGGCTCGCTTGACGATGTCGGGGCGATAGAGATCTTTCTTCAATCTCGCAGCAGTGAAAAACTCGCCCGCTTGCTCCCAGCCCTTGTTGAGTTGCCAGCCGATATTTTCGTCGCCAGCGACGGAGGATTCATAATAACCCTGCGGAGTCCACAGCACCCATTCCCGAGTTCTCGTGTTCACAAACAGCGAAATAACTTCGCCGCCGTCCGAGAGCCGGCGCCAACTGATCGTGCCATCGCCGTACGCTATAAGTACGTACCTGCCGTCGCGAGAAATGTTTACGCCCCATGCGCTGCCCGGTCCAGACTTTGTCCAAAGATTCTTGCCGTTCTTGTCATATGCCCTGACAGAATAGTCAGTGCCGAGCACAAAGCGGTCGCTGCCAGGGGCGATGGCTACGGAACGGGCGATGTCGCGGTCGGCAAGCAAAAGCTTGCTGTCGCCGAGCTTGGGCTTTAGCTGGTCCTCCCAGTCGCTGACCCTGAGACTGGCAGTCTCTGGAGCAGCAAGGTCGCCTTCGGGTTGAAGCTGGTCCTTAAGGTCGCCAGCTCGAACATCGAACAGGATGGGTTGTGCGCCACCGGCACCCAAGCCGAAACGCACTTTGCCGCCGTCGTTCGAAATGGTAAACGCACTTCTGATTTTATTGCGCATGTCAGGATTGACGCCCTCCAGCCAGAACAATTTTTTTCCAGCAAGGGAGATCATGCCGAAGGACGCGTCCGCCGCGCCGACTGCGATCGCATCGCGGCAAGGCACGAGTTGCATGATCGTATCGCGCGCCAGCGATACGCTACGTCCCTTGCCGTGACCTTCTTTATCCCAGATGCGAACCGCGACGTATTTTTGGTGGGCTTTATCGTAATGATACTGTCCACCTGCAAAAAGCTCAGCGCCGTCAGCGCTCCAAGCGACCGCATGAAGGTTGCCGGCCCTATTTGTTTCTGATCTGTCAGCGACGTATAGCAACTTTAGATTCTCGGTGCTGTAAACTTCGACCGCTGTCGTATCACTGAAGCCAACCGCTATTCGGTCCCCCTTCTGATGTACAGCAACGCTGTAGGGTGTCGCACCGCCAATCGTCTTGGATTTTGCCTCAAGTTTGAAATCTTGCCCGTAGCGCCGTAGAAAGCCATCGTGGGCCACAGTATAAAGCCTGCCGATCAAATCGAATGCCGCGCCGTAACTGTCACCTCCATAGTTCGCGTCCTCACCGACAAGGCTCCAGTTCTTAGTGTCCCAAACCCGCAACCCTTCGCCATTCCTAAGAGTTGCCGCGAGATGGTTGCCGCCAAAAGAGAAAGTTAGATGATCAATAGCATTTTTGAGTTTGCCAAGACGGCGGATTAACTTTCCGCTGATCGTATCAAAAATGTAAACTGCGTTATCGTGGGTACGCTCCCCGTAAACATCCAATCCGCCAGCGGCCACAAGGTGGCCATCTGGCGACAACGCGACAGCACGAATTTCGCCTTCATCAGTGCCACTTGGCCCTATCGGTACTCGAAGCACGTGCAAGAGCTTGGGCTCACGAGCGCCGCTGGGCTGTAACATCCACACCCGAGTCGTCTTATCGAGGGAGCCGGTTACCATAATATGGCAAGCTGCATCCACCCCGATCCGGGCAATCTCCGAACTATGCGTGTTCGTTTCAATGCGAAATATCGGTTGCGTTGGCGGCAGGATTTGTCCACGGGCTATCCCCGATGATGCCCACAGCATCAGCAAAGCAGCGGCAGCCCTCGACCCGATGCGCTTTCGCATAATGTCGTCCTGACTCCGCGACGCTATCAAAGCTAGCGTCCACCCCGGCCAAGCACCGATCAGTCGGAAAAAAGTCCCGCCTGTATGTCAAGTAGCTTAGCTAATCTTTCGCTTGAAGTGCAAGCGACAATCCATCGCAGGGCAGAACACGCGGATCGCGGGCATTTGCTGATTTTTGCGTTATTGCCGGCCCCTGATCTCATTGAATTTGAACACTGCTTGTTCAAATTTGTCATTGAAGAGCCACATCGCATCAAGAATTTCACGGAAGGTCGCAGATTTTTTTGCTCTGTCAGCTTGGCCAAAGGTGAAGATGCTATTGTTTCTCAGATATCCCATGATCCTCGGATCGGAGATTTTATAGGCGATCAAGTTGCCTGACTTAAGAGCGGCCCTGGTAGGAGTTGGGATAATCTGGATGAGTTCAAAAAGTTTCATTTGATCGATCGGATCTGGCAGACTGTTCACGATCGCTGGTATTTGCGGGAATAGATCTGCGTCTACACCCACAAGGGCATCTCTCACGGCAGTCCAGTGATTGAGCCGATGGTCTAAATTGCCGACCCTCATTTCTTCCATTTCGTCGCGAGTGCTCATTGCAGGATCGAAGACTCTTATCGACTTTTTGATCGCTGCCCATTTCTTTTGGCCACTTTGGTCTTCAGATGGACTTGTTTGGAGACTTCCTTTGTAAGTATTCGAGCGTGCATTCCCTACGTTTTGTTTGCCATTTGTCTCGGCAAAGAAGATCCCCAGGCTAATACGGCCTGCTATTTCAGAAATTGCTGGATCAACGCCCTTGACTCGCGCAATAGCTATTCCCAGATCGACAACGTCCTTGAAGGGGGTATCCGATTTTTGTGCGTTGGCGGGCGGCGCCTCCATGATGTCAAAGAGATTCCTATACTCATCGATCAGCGCCTCATTGTCGGCATCAAAGTAGGCCGGAGGAATTCCGAATTTATTGGGTCTTCCGATTTTGGCCGGAAGCGCATCCGTGAGGTCTTTATATGCACTCATCATGTTGATGCGCCCAAGGTAAAGTGCTTGCCCAGGTGCATTCGGCAATTGTTGATTTGAATTTATCTGTGCGCGCCGCTGGTTCAAGATCGACTTAAAGTCGTTTACTGTATTTTTGTACGTATTGAGCGCATCGGACTGTGATTTCGTGAGTTCGGTCGATTGACCTTGTGCAGCGGGCGACGCAGTCTCCACACGCAAGTCGGGTTGGGTTTGTGCGCCCGCTCTAAGAGACCACCAGGTCGCCGTTGCACCGAGTGCCTTGATGAACTCCCGCCGTCGCATTGCCACCCCCAAGGATCACGATAAGACATCTTAGTGACCCAAGAAGCGGAATGGGTGTCGTCATCAGATAATTTGAGACAGATGGCGGCGTGATTTACGTGAGATGTCAGCTCATCTGATTTTAGTTTAAGCGGCTTTCTTCTGGTGTTGCAAGCGCCGATTCTGGATTGTGTTGCGTCTGATCCTTTCTCTCTGCAGCAAGATTGTTTGACCGCGGCCGAAGTAGACGTCGGCCGGCGTTAGATTGCTCAAGCTCTCATGATAGCGCCGATGGTTGTAGTGATCGACGAACCGGCCAATGCTGGCGTCAAGATCACCCGGCAGGTAGTAGTTTTCCAGGAGGGTGCGGTTCTTGAGCGTCTGATGCCAGCGCTCGATTTTGATATATGAGCAAAAAACACTCCCCTTGCTTGAATGATGATGACGAGCTTGGAATGAAACTGACCAAATGAACTCGAACCTAACTGCCGCCTCACGACAAACCGGCAACAACCGAGTTCGCTATACTTTGGTCTGCCCCTCGGAAACTAACGTCTGTTAGCGGGACAAAAAGTAGGATTTTCTGGAGTGCAGCCTTCTGAAAGACTGCATAGGAGACCAGTACAAAGCCGGACGACCATGGACCGGGACAAACTATGCCGTCCAATGAAGCGCCAGGCCGATACGACGACATGTTGAATTCCGCCGGCGCATCAGCATTTGCGGATGAGATGGATGCCACGGGACTGACTGTTGCGGCATTGCTTAAACACGCAACGGAATGACCTGACGGATTTTTTGGACCAGCGGGACAGAGATTACTCTATCGACATGATCTCATCTAGATGGTTAGCCGAGGGCGCAAATGTCTGCGGCGCCGGCGGCCGATAATTGAGCGCAGAGTGCGGTCTGACCGTGTTGTAGTGCTTGCGCCATTGCTCAATGACGACCTGTGCTTCTTTCAGGCTGTAGAAGATTTCGCCATTGAGCAGCTCATCGCGTAGCTTTCCGTTGAAGGATTTGCAGTAGCCGTTCTCCCAGGGGCTGCCTGGTTCGATGAACAGGGTCTTGGCTCCAACCTGGGTGAGCCAGTTGCGCGAACAGGACCATGAACAAGCCTGACAACGATGTTCAAAAATGGAGCATTGTGATGTTCGTTTATGGCTACGCCCGCGTTGCCACCGATGGCCAAACTCCGGGCCCCTCATCGGCTGGCGTTCCTGCAAAATAATGGTCGTAGAATTCAAAGTATATTGGGTATGTTGAAATTGAAAATCGAATATAATCAGAATTTTCAGCTGCGAAATTGAAAGTTAGCGTCGTCGCGCTCGCGACAAAGTCGGGAACGATGCCAGTCGTTATAACGCCGTTAGCGTCTGTCTCGAGGTCGGCAGCACATCCAGTTGAACATGCGAGTGCAATTCCATTGTTGCCCGGAACTCCACCCACCGCCAAATTGTAAGAGAGAATGTCGGCAGACGATAGCGCGCCTATGGTGCCATCAGTCGTAATAGTTCCCGTAATTGAGAAGATACTTTCTTGAATGTCCACACTGTAAGTTATACTCGAAGCTTCAGCTGGGCCGATGAGCGCCAGAGACACGATCAGTCCCAATAAATTCGATTTCATCGCATAGCCCTCCTAACAGATGTGAATCCACATGACTCGCGCTGAGTGGCGATTCCACGCCGTGCGGTCACACTCAAATGTTTTGATTGCATGGCATAGCCCCGTTCTCGCAGGTGTTGCCACGTATTGAAATTATGCTTTTCCAATGGCGCCGCATAGGGCGTACCGGCAGCGCAAACAGAATGACCGCCAGCGCGGCGGTCTCTCAGAAATCCGATCAGGTGTTTTGGTTAGGCCTAGGATTGACGCCCAAAACTAGATATGGGCGTTATAGTGCAGAGTTCTTGTCGTATCTTTTAATATCTGACTGAACCATTAGCGTTTGCTTTCGTTGGTAGTCTACGCGTTCACCAAGGAGTGACTTCAATGCGCCGACTGTTTGTAAGTCTCGCTCTACTGTTTTGCATCGCAGCGAGTGCCCAAGCCGACCCCGTGCTCGGTGGTCCGAGCGTCGCTAAAACACTTACCGCAGAGGGACTTTTTCAGAAAGCGGCCTGCGATTACCCGAACGATTTTTATTGCCCGCTAGGTCAGCACCGTATTTGTGGTCATCGCGGCTGCTACTGTGCGCCTTGTGGCGGACGCTATTACGGACCGCCGCCACGCTCTTACTACGGAGGCCCTGGCGATCCGGGCAACGGTGCCTATTACGGCATAACCGGCTGCCCGCCGCACTACACGGTGCAAGATGGCGTATGCAAGCCGTACCGGGGCCCGTAGTCACAAACAACCCCGCCTTCAGCAACGCGGACATCCGCCGCGCGGCTTTCGGGGCTATATATAGTTTTGCCAAAAACTTGACAAACCGATCCGGCGCTAACGCTTTGTCCGCTCTTGTCGGTGGTCTCAACGGATCGACGCAACACTTATCGAAAACAGAAAAGATAGAGAGCGCAGGCTGATAAGGGAAAAATGTCGTCCAGGGCTCATTGCGGCCCGAGAAACCTGGCGCTTTGGCATTGCTGGCAGCCGGTGATCTTGAAATCGATTAGGCGAGCATTTGGTGCGCGTTACGCAGGTGTTGCGTCGACCGGTTGAGCTGGGTTCAAAGCGGACAAACTATTGCGACGCAGCGAATGTCCGCTTCGTGCCATTCGCGTCATTTCAAGCGCAATCTCAATCTCGGCTGGCTTTAAATACTGCCTACAGCAAGTCGGCTGCGTGACCGCTCTTAATTTTACGAGGCGTTTTGCGGCCACCTGAGCCAGGACGGTGACGGCTTGGAACGCCCTTCATTGTCGATTACCCTGCGCGTTGGAAGCGGACAACAGAAGCCGTTCCGCTGGGCAAGGAAACAATTGGGGGTCAACGATGGCTATGGCAGTCACACCTACAACGCTATCCGAGTCCGATCACAGCGCAATGCTGCGCAAGGCGGTAATTGCATCAACGATCGGCACCGCAATCGAGTGGTACGATTTCTTCCTCTATGGAACGGCTGCCGGGCTTATCTTTGGGAAGCTGTTCTTTCCTGGTTCGGATCCACTAACGGCAACGCTTTTAGCCTTCGGCACCTATTTCATCGGTTTCGTCGGGCGCCCAATCGGCGCGGCGATTTTCGGCCACTATGGAGATCGTATCGGTCGTAAAGCAACGCTGATCGCCACGCTGTTGTGCATGGGCATCGCGACTTTTCTCATCGCGTTCGTTCCCACCTATTCGTCGATTGGCATCTGGGGTGCGATCATACTGACGGTGCTCCGAATGATTTAGGGCATCGGCGTTGGTGGCGAATGGGGCGGATCCGTGCTGCTGGCGATGGAATGGTCGCGCACCCACGGTCAACGAGGCTTGGTCGCATCCTGGCCGCAATTCGGCGTCCCGTGCGGATTGTTCCTGGCAAACCTTGCTGTCCTCGTATTCAGCCAATTGTCGGGCGATCAGTTCGCTACATGGGGCTGGCGCATTCCGTTCGCGCTCTCGATTATTCTCGTTGGCATCGGACTATGGATTCGCCTCGGCATCCTTGAAACGCCAGTGTTCCAGCAACTACTCGATACAAAGAAAATCGAGAAAGCTCCTATCATCGAGGTCTTCAAACAACACCCGAAGGAGATACTCCTTTCGGCATTGCTGCGCATGTCCGAACAAGCACCGTTCTATGTCTTCACCGCATTTATCTTCGCTTACGCTGTCGGCACTTTGCATATGTCGCGCGATCTGATCTTGATTGCTGTTCTCGCGGCGTCTTGCCTGTCGTTCGTCACTATTCCGCTGTCAGGTCACATCTCTGATCACATTGGCCGCAGGAAAATGTATCTGATCGGCGCGGCAGTAACCGGCTTGTTCGGCTTCCTGTATTTTGGCATGGTGGACACCGCGATACCTTCGGCGGTGTTCATCGCCATCGTCCTGTCGCTTATCCCGCATGACATGCAATATGGTCCGCAGGCAGCACTTATTGCCGAGGCCTTTACCCCGCGGTTGCGCTACAGCGGCGCCTCTTTGGGTTATCAGCTTGCCGCCATAATCGCCGGCGGACCGGCGCCGCTAATCGCAACAGCTCTGTTCGCCGCGTATCACACTGGTTACGCGATTTCCGTCTACATCGCCGCTTGCGCAGTGATCAGCCTGGTAGCGGCATCGTTCATGCCCGACTACACGGGCAAAGACATCTCGGTGGAGTACGACGACTGATACAGCGCTTTAGCATGGCTTAAAACAAGAGAACCTGGACTCGCCGAGGTCCTATTTATTTCGTCGGACATGTCCGCTTCGGGTCAAACGCTACGGACCAATTCGGCCTCCGGGCCGCCCGATGTCCGTTGTTGCTCCAATAGCGTCATTGGCGGTCCGATGCGGCGAAGGGCGCGATGTGGCAATAGCCACCAATAGTGCAAACAGAAAGGCCGCCTCAAGGCGACCATTCTTTTCGAAATCGCATTTGTGTTATTGGCCGGATTTCGGGACAAATATAATTGCAGATGAGCCGACAGGTCTCATTTGCGATTATCAAAAGGAGCAGTGGCGTTACGAATTAGCGTCGTAAATTAATGCGGCGGCTATATCCGCAGTATCGGATCGAGCGCATTAATTTTACGATCTAAAGCGATTACGAAAGCGCAAAGGACGGTCACATGACGCGGACAAGTTACAGCACCATTCTTGTTATTACTTTAGCGATGCTCAGCACATCAATGACGGACGCAATTGCAGGAAATAAATGGCAACAAAATCATCCGCGTCGCGAGCAAGTTAACGATCGCCTCCAAAATCAAAATCGGAGGATTAACAACGAGCTTCACGAAGGTGAAATTACCAAGGGGCAAGCCAACCAACTACATAGCGAAGATCGGGCTATCCGAGGCGAAGAACGCACCATGTCAGGATTTAACAATGGTCACATTACGCCTGCGGAACAAAAGTCGCTGAACCAGCAAGAGAACGCAGTCAGCAAACAGATTGGCCAATAAATTCAAACGTATTCCAGTAGCGAACAAACGGGATTGCGGTTGGATTGTCCGCGTTGGGTCATTTGCGACCGACTCACACAGCTCCCGACACCGCCATATGTCCGCTTTGCTCGGTGGTCTCAACGGATCGACGCAACACTTATCAAAAACAGAAAAGATAGAGAGCGCAGGCTGATAAGGGAAAAATGTCGTCCAGGGCTCATTGCGGCCCGAGAAACCTGGCGCTTTGGCATTGCTGGCCGCCGGTGATCTTGAAATCGATTAGGCGAGCATTTGGTGTGCGTTACGCAAGTGTTGCGTCGACCGGTTGAGCTGGCTTCCGTTAGCGAGCGGAAATGATGCGGCGCGGCGAAGGACGCTAAATGCCAACAGGCGACATCGAGAGCGCGGTGCAAAATAAAAGAGGCCGCCAACTGAGGCGGCCTCTATTGCATTGTTCAGATTTTTTCCGACTACATGAGCTTGGTCGAAATTGAAGAAAACGTAGTATTCAGTTTCGTACCAAGACCATTCACCACAGCGATGATCGCAACCGAGATGCCCGCAGCGATAAGGCCATACTCGATGGCGGTCGCGGCAGTTTCGTCTTTGAGGAACGCGCGGATCGTTTTCATGGCTCGATCATCCTAGGGAAATGTAAAAAGTTCACAAACCAGTAGCCGCCAACCGAGGAGCAAAAAGAGCCCTAACCACCGGCGGGTGATCAGGGCTCTCCAAAAGGAACTATGTTTTACTCAGCGCACTGCCACGGTAGGCCGTCAGCGCAAATAAGCGGCGATAAATATTAGAGCAAGGATGGCGCAGAGCACTGCCGCAACGAGCCATTTTTGCGGCGTGTTATTTTGTTGGGCCATTGATCTCGATCCAAGTCACGCCCCGCCGCGAATGCGCGTAGCTCTGACATTCACCACAGCGCAAAATGTGCGCTTGATCGACTAGGTTTCCTCCCTATGCTCAAAAACCGCCTAATACAAGCTGAGCCCTGACGGTAGTTATGGTCGTTGCTTAGGACAGCCGTGCTGACTTTATAAAAATTACCGATTGCAATATTTTGCAGCAAAAGATCTCGCAAGGGTCGGCAAACACCGTTTACGCGAATGGACTTCGCATATGAAGAATGTCGCGATTGCTGCAGCCGTTTGCATCGCTATTTTATACGGAGTTGATGACCTCTACTATAATGGCATGTACTCCAAGGCGCTAAGCCAAACGATGTCCGAAATTTTTTCGCACTTTCAATAACTCGCATGATCGTGTGGTGAATGTCTGGTCTGGGTCAATCGCGACCGAGCCATCCAGCGCCCGTCCCGCTCAATGTCCGCTGTTAGTCCGATAGCGACCGGAAATGATGCAACGCGGCGAATGACGCGACGTGCCAACAACAGACTTATGGCATCGAGAGCACCGCAATTCTCACGCCGAGCGTTCGAAATATCTGGCCGGAGTACTTCCGAATGACAGGCGGAACATAGCGATGAAAGCGCTGGTGCTTTGATAGCCAAGGCTGAAGGCAACATCGCCCACGCTCATTCCGGTGCCGAGAAGCTCCAGTGCGCGCAATAGGCGCGCCTGCCTTTGCCAGGCACCGAAAGTAAGCCCCGTCTCAACCAAGAAATGCCGGGCAAAGGAGCGTTGGCTCATAGCGGCACAGCGCGCTGCTTCTGCAAGCGGCAGGTCAGGACGTTCCGCAAGATCTGCCGCAACGGCGCGCAACTTCGCGCTCGTTGGTGTCGGCAGGTGCAGCGGCTCCTGCGGGAGAGCCGCGACACGGTCCAGCAGCACCTCGACAAGGCGACCGTCCGCGCCATCTTCGTCATAGAGCGCAGGTAACCGCACGACCGCCAAGATTAGCTCACGCAGCAACGGATTAACCTGAACGACTGCGCAGTGGATAGGCAGACCCGAAATCGCATCCTTGCGGATATAGATAGATCGAATTTCAGTGTTGACCGTGAGGCGAGTGACATGAGTCACGCCAGCCGGAATCCAGATCGCCCGGTTTGGCGGAGCCACCCAGGTACCTGTTGCGGCAGTGGTCGTGAGGGTTCCGCGTTCGGCGTAAATCAGTTGCCCGCGAGGGTGAGTATGCGGCGGGGTTTCCCGGGCCGCATCATAATCTCGCGCGGTGGCAACAATTGCTCTTGGACAATTGTAATCCACCGGCCGCGGCAACGATGAATCTACGCGCGGCCGGCGGAGAGTCTTTTGGCTGTTTCTCGACATTTGTTGTCAGCATAGCGCTAATGCGAGAGGCCGGAAATGGTTCATGATTGAGCCTTGGACAGGAATACGTTCGCACCGGAGCCACATCGATGAATACGTCAATTGGAAATGACATGGCCTTCTGTCAGGTCGCTCGGAGCTGTGAGGGATCACTATGAAACTTTCCGACCACAACAGCGCCATTGTCGATCAGTTCACGCGTCAGGCCGAAGTGTTCAACGTCGCGCCGAGCCTCACCAACGAGCAGGCGCTGCTGAACATCGTCGCCGCGACGCAGGCGGGGCCTGACGACACCGTGCTCGACGTCGCCTGCGGCGGCGGCGTCGTGCTCTGTGCGTTCGCGCCGCATGTGAAACATGCGACCGGCATCGACATGACACCGGCGATGCTCAACTTCGGACGCGAGCTTGCCACCAAGAAAGGCCTCGCGAACGTCACGTTCAAGCAGGGCGATGTGACCACGCTGCCGTTTCCCGACGGCTCCTTTTCGGTCGTGGTGACGCGGTACACCTTTCATCACTTCCTCGACCCGCTCGCGGTATTCAAGGAGATGGTGCGGGTCTGCCGGCGCGGCGGCCGCATCGCCGTGGTCGATATGTACGCTTCGGAAAACGACGCCAAGGCGGCGCAGTGGAACCGGCTGGAGCTGTTGCGCGATCCGAGCCACGTGCGATGCCTGCCGTTGAGCGAACTGAAGGCGTTGTTCGGCAAGGTCGGATTGGAGCAGCCGGCGGAATCGCTTTACGGCGTTCACGACTCGGTAAAAAACTTGCTGGGCCGCTCGTTTCCAAATCCCGGCGATGACGCCAAGATCACGGCGATGTTCGCCGCGTCGGTAAGGGACGACAGCCTCGGGATACCGGCAACCTTCGAAGCCGGCGAACTCTGGTACACCTATCCGACCGCGATCCTTTCGGCCGTACGGCACTAGGCGAGGGCGAGCACCCGTTCGGACGCCGAAAGGCCACGCCCCGCGTCACCGCGCCCGGCTTTCACTAGCGGGCCACGAAGCTCAAAAGCGCGCGCGTTCAATGTTCGGATCAATTTTGACTGAAGCCGCCGGGTTTGCATGCCGGCCCACGTCCACTTCGCTCCGAAAGCAACCGACTTGTTACGTCGCCGCAAAACGACGCTAAGTGCCATTCGCGACCAACTTACTGCAGCATGATCGGTGTAAAAAGAAACACCGCCTCGCGCAGGATCGCGGTAGGGACGCGAGTTACCTCGCGCCCCCCGCACAAAACCGTACGGGCCCAATTCGGGCATACGGCTTCCACCTCGGGTGTCTGACTGCAAATCGCGCATCCGGCCAGGGGTGAAGGATTCGCGGTTTTGGGAGCCAGTCGTTGGCCAACCGCGCGGTCCGTTCCTTGGTCGTCCAATCCTTCTGACTTCGCCGCCGCAGCGTGCGTCGCCATAGGTTGGTGACGTGGAAGAGAAACGCGGTCAGTGTCGGACCGTTTGTCGGCACCGCGTGATAGTTGAAGTAGCCGGTGACGACCTGCTTCAGCCACTTTCCCTGTGTGGGAATCGGCTGATGCATACGCCGCCGCAGTTCCTGTTTGATGGCTTGCAGCTTTGCCCGCATGCGATCCCGTCGGGATTTCCGTTTGATCTGGAACTTACCCCGGCGAGTTTTACTGCAGATGAAGATGAAGCCCAGGAAGGTGAAGGTCTCCGGTTTGCCAAGCCCGCGCCGCTTGCGGTTTTCCGCCGCAAGGCGTCCGAACTCGATGAGCCGGGTCTTCTCCGGATGAAGCGACAGCGCAAACTCCTGTAACCGCTCACGCATCGTGTCGAGGAAGCGCCGGGCGTCAGCCTCGTGCTGGAAACCGACGATAAAGTCGTCGGCATAGCGCACGATGATCATGTCGCCCGTGGCCTCGCGCCGTCGCCAGCGCTCGGCCCAGAGGTCGAGGACGTAGTGCAGGTAAACGTTGGCGAGCAACGGCGAGATCACCGCACCCTGCCCCGTCCCCCTCTCACTGACGGTCACGACCCCGTCTTCCAAGATACCCGCCTTCAGCCATTTCTGGATTAGGCGGATAATGCGTCGGTCGCCGATCCGGTGTTCCAGGAAGCGGACCAGCCATTGCTGGCTGATTTCATCGAAGAACGATCGGATATCGGCGTCCAGTATCCAGTTCACCTTCGTGCTCTCGATCCCGACGACGAGCGCATCCAGCGCGTCGTGCGTGCCGCGTCCGGGTCGGAATCCATACGAGAACCCGAGGAAGTCTTCCTCGTAGATCGCGTTGAGCACCGCAACGGTCGCCCGTTGGACGATCTTGTCCTCCAGGGCCGCAATTGCGAGCGGGCGCTGCCGGCCATCCGGCTTGGGTATGAATGTTCGCCGTGACGGTAGTGCCCGATACGCTCCCCGATGGATGCGAGCATGCAGGTCCTCGAGATTGCGCTCGAGGTTTAGCTCGTAGTCCGTCCAGGTCAGTCCATCTACGCCCGGTGCGGCATCTTCCTTAAGTTCGAAGAATGCCTCGTCGAGCAGCTCGATGCTGATGTGGTGGAGGAGCGATGTGAACCTCTCCTTCTTCCTTTGCCTTGCTCTTTGCCGTATGCGCTCCAGCGCCTGTGACACGGTTCCCCGGCTCTGTGTCCGGCCCGTGCTTTGCTGTCCCGCATTCCCCTTGGCCTCCGCCCTTGGCTCCACCGGCTCCGCAGCGGATCGCTCCGCTTTGTTCGTCGGCTTCGCAGCTACTATGGCGGAGTCTGACTCCCCACGTCCGTGCATCATCGGCTACGGCTCCTCGCCTTCCCGATGCGGACCAGATCGGCAACGTGCCTGTGGTCGGACGTGGGGTCTCCCGGTTCCCGCGCAAGGAGCGTCCGCACATGCCAGTGTCTTCGACCACGCCGGGTCGCCCAAGTGCTTGCGTTACCGCTCTTGGAGATATTGCCTTCCGCTACACAGACAGCGTCGGCACCCGGAATCAGTTTTCTATCGCGGCTCAATGGTTGGCCTGTGCGCTCCCCTACCGACGCTTCGCCGACATCCTCGCGGATGCCTGCGCACGGCTCGGGGCCGATGTGGTTCGCTACTCCTTCATCGTAGTGGACTTGCACCACCTACTCCTTGCCGGTCTCCCGGCGCACCCGTGTGAAAACTCTAACGCTTGCCGAGCGTTTAGAAAAAAGTTTTATAAATTGGGCATCATAAGAACTGATGATGCTGCGGACATACGGTTTGACGCCGCGTCGGAGAATTGTATTTTCTATATTTCTCCGACGTTGGAGTTTTCACACGGCCTTCAGTGCGGCGGTCTCTCCGAAATCCGGTCAGGTGTTTTGATCAGGCGGCTCGTTTTGCCCCCGTTAGTGTCTCACCTTTGTATTTCCGCCAATCGTTAGGAATTCTGCCGCATCGAAGGCATCATCGCCTGAAAGGTGCCGGCACGACACCACGGGACGGGAAGAGACCGATAGATCGCGTGGCTCTCGATGGTACGGACGAAACCGCCCAAACTAAGATCGACCGCCTGTTGCCGGCGTTTCAAATAGACGACTGCGCTCGCGATCAGATCAAGATCCTGAAGCTTGCTTTCGGCTTCTGCAAGGTTTTCGTGATACAAGGGGTAGTTGGGCCCGAGATATTCTTCGACCGAGCCGACCCGGTTTACGAGGACGGGTGTCGCCCTAACGATACATTCGGAAATCACTGTATTTGCAGTTGAATTGATCAAGTCAAGGTAGACTATACTGGAAGAGAGCCAATCGTCATACGCCGCGTCGTCAATCCGATTGATAACCGTCACGCCGCCGTCGTTTGGCAAGTTTTTTTGTCGGGCTAGATCGGGAAAACACCTCAGGATTATTTTGTCGTATCCCGGCGCGACGAGATCATAGAACGAGCCATAGCGCCGCAAATGATCGCCCACGAGAAGCAACCGGCGTCGAGACATTTTCTCGAAAGACGGAAAGTCGAACTGAGCGACTTGCGTGTCTACCGCTAGAAGCACTTTTCCCACTGGAAACGGCACACCACGCCCAACCAGATAATCCTTGAGATAATCCGACAGCGCCCATAACCCTCGACAAAAGCGCATGTTGGCTTTGAAGCTGTCCAAATCCAAAAGCCGCTCCAGATCCGGAAATTTGCGTTCGCTGCGCGGCACGCCATGAATGAAGCCGCACCAAGGCTCCTGTACCACACGACCGTCCGCAATGAATTCATCGACGACTGGAATGAACAACGTGCCGTCGTCGGTGTGGAGGTACTGATAAATCCATGAGACTGCCTGTTTCCAACCGCCGCGATGGTGATACCAGGTAACAGGGTCTTCAATTCTGAACCTCCGTCTCATCCTGCATTTCTCGCTTGATCAAACGGCAGCTTGATTGAAAACGTCAGAGGACCTGAGGCCAAACCCGTTAGCCCAATGACCACGCCCCCCGGGGGTATCCTTTGTTTTCAATCCTGAGTGTAATATTGATTTACTGTCTTTGACTGATTAGCGGGCTGCACACCCTTTAGCTGATTACTGGGCGTCCGAATGGGCTTAGCCGTGACATGAGGCTTGACCGAGATGTGGGGCGTCGTAACAGTTACCTTTGGTTCGGCTGCCGCGGCAGCCGAGACTCCGAGCGAGGTACCGAGCAGAGAGGCCGCGGCCACGAGGACGGACGTGCCGACTCGCTTGCTTTGGCCCTTCTCTGACACGTTGCTTCGGTTCGACTTGTCATGCTTGCTCATGGCGTTCTCCTGTAGTTTGCTCGAGCTGTTGGTAGAGAATCGTCAGATGGAGTTCCCTGCGCGCTTCGATACCCGTCGGTTCCGCAATTTCGGCCACTGCACAATGGCGTGCGATGGCCGCATCCATGTCGAGTAGGTCGCGGGCAATGTCCTCGTCCTCTGCGGACACGTTCGTCACTTCGCCATCGCTCGCCGCATCCAGGCATTCGTGGGCGGCGCATAACCAAAAGTAATAGTCATCCGCTGCCCGCATGAAAGGATGAGCATCCTGCGATACGAGGAAATCGGCAATCGTACCGCTGCGCGTAAATTCTCCGCGCGATTGTGGATGCGGTTCGACATGGGAGAACGATTTGGCACCGTCGGCGCTGACGTGGCGACCCAGCGGATAGAGACGGCACACCAGCGGACGATCCGGGTGTACGGCGCAACCTTCGCTGCCGAGAAACGCGCACGCTCCGGTTTCAGTGTGCCCTAGAACCAATCCAGCGCCGTCCTCGGTCCAGGCGGCGCGAAATTCGCTGGTCGTCATTCCGCGATTGCGCGCAAGTCGCGCAACTTCATACGGATTGAGTTGAATGCGTTTGTGCTGACAGCATTTCAGGCAGCGATGGCAAACGTAGCCAAAAGTTTCGGCTCGTGGGTCGGATAATAGTGGTGCGATACTATCCATGACCAGCTCGTCTAAAGCCTATCCTACATACAGGATAACATACGGCTCACCTTTTTGGCACATGCCGGTGCTGCATAGGGCAACGGTATTGACCTAATCAAAATGCCGCATCAGACATCTGCGGCCCTGACGTCGAGAAGGTAGGGGCAGACGAACTCCTTGCAATCCTGCGCCTGCAATCTAGCCGATCCATCAACCGGGTCATTTCGCGATCGGGTCAGCGGGGGCTGGCTTCGTCGTAGGGAGGTGCTTATCCTGCGACTGCTGCTGCATGGCCCGAATACGGCGCTGCTCCGAATCGCGAGTATGAGTGATCTCTGATTGGATACCCGACTGCGAAGCACGGCTCGGGGCTGTGGCTGCGTTTTGTGCCTGCGCGGTTCCAATCGTTACACCCGACGCCATGACGAGCACCCCCAGCGTGCTGGCGACGCAGGGGAGGCGCGTGGTGAGATTGGTTCTAATATCCATGGCAACTCAAAGTGTTCTGCAGGGGTCTCTCAACGCTCGATCGAATAAAGCTTCGGGTTCAAACCCTTCGGGCGCGTTCTCGCTCGGGCGACCAATGCGCGACTACCCGTCAGACGTCCACGCTACGCGTTTATCTAGCAGGCAAGCCGGAAAGGCGATAATAACCGTTCGGGCGCGTGATCCCAGTTTACCGGATTTTGCGTTGGGGGCCTAATGAACGCAGGGCGTATTTGGCAGTGTCTTTTTACGTTGGCCATAGCCAGTGCGATCGGGGTAATTGCCAGCCCGTCCCAAGCTCAGCTTGCAGCCGGGTGTTCATGTCCTGCTGGTTTTAATCCGGCCACGAGCACCACGTGCGTTAACAACGTACTCGTGGTCGTACCGGCAATCTGTCCCGGGCGCAACGCCGGTCACGTCGCCGCCAGCCAGCAGCAGCTGTCATTTTGGGGCGTGCAGATGATGCTTCAGCAACGACGCGATCAGCTACAAGGCACGTTGGGCGGACGTGGAAATAGTTCGATTATTTCCGGATACGCGTCGTCTGATTTTGACTCTGACACGCATGCTCTGGGATATGACAGTCAGTCTAAGAAAACCAACCCGCTCGCATCGTCCGCTCACGCCGCTGCGTCGGCACCGGCGAATCCGGCCTGGGGCGGCTGGGTCCAGGGCATGGGGGATTGGGAGCGCGACAACGCATTATCAGCAACCGACGTCGGCCACTTCACCAGTACCTATGCCGCGCAGGGTGGTGTCGATCGAACATGGCGGGGCTTAGCTGCATCGGACGACGCGTTGGTGGTCGGTATCGTGTCAAGTTGGACGGGTTCGCATGTGAGCTATGACAACACGCCGACGACAATGCGCTTAGACGGTCCAGGCGTCGGCGTGTATGGCGAGTATGTGAGGGGCGGGTTTTCCGCTGACTTGACGACGAAATTCGACTTCCTCCAGATGAAACTGGATTTTGCCGGTGTGGCCGCAAACACGTCCATCGATATCACGAATGCTGGTCTAAGTGGAAATCTACAGTACAAGGTTACTTGGGCGGATAATAACTTCGTCGAACCTACAGCGGGCTTCTCCTTCACGCGCACGATTTTCGGCAGTGGCGCTGCTGCACTCAACTTGGAAGATTCCAACACCCTTCGCCTCCAAGCTGGCGCTCGCCTCGGCGCCACGTGGCACGTTAACGGAGTTAGTGTGGATGCAAGCCTAAAGGGGCTCGTCTACGGTGATGCCATCGTTACGGGAACCAGCATCACAGCCGGTGCCTTAGGTGCGGCGAGCGCGCCAACGGATGAAGGATTGGTGCGCGGCGAGCTTGATCCAGAATTGTGTTTCAATCTGCCTGACGGCTACAGCGTGACTCTCTCGGGCCAGTTTCGCTTCGGCCGGGCAATGGAAGGTGGGTCGGCGGGGCTTAACCTTCGAAAACAATGGTAGGTGGAATCCGGCGTCCTCGGTCAACGCCTCAACCCCCGCATATCGGTCGTGACTGCGGAGTGTGTGGGTTACATCAAAGAAAAGTCGTTTTTAGCGGCTCCGGGCCCCAGCCCTTCCGGATTTCTCCGAAATCAATATTAAGGTGGCAAGGGCTGTGGATTTAATTGGTTCGTGCCGGGGAGCTTCCGATAAGTTCTGTTGCCATTGGGGCTGATGCCGCCGAGTTGAGTCTTGCCGCTCCCCGCTCCCCCGGTGGCTCTGGTCCCATCTCCCCAGTCGATGGTGGCTGAACTAGGCTGGGTAACTTTGGGGTTCACCGGATGAACGGTTACCTTCGGCGTAACAGGTTTCGGCGTAACAATGGTTTCAGCACTCGCCCCATTGGCAAACAACGCAAGCACGGCTAACGCGGTAGTCATCACACAGAATGTCGAGATGCGCGTCATGGTGTTCTCCTGCTCGGTATTGCGGCTCATTTTGGCGGCGGTCCGCCACAGCCGGGGCCGGTGCAGTATGTTGCTCCTTTTACGAGATTAGGCACGCCTTTTGATTTGGTCTGCAGTCCGTCGCTTCCGGCGTTCCAGTTGTCTTGCGAAGCCCCGTTTTTGTTTGTGGTTGTTATTTCGATTTTCTGAAACGTCCGCTGAATTATTGTTGTTTCGTTAGTGTCTATTTGTTTGCCAGTACCGCCTGCTCCCCCAGTGGCCGAACCAATAGCAATACCGCCCCCGTCGGCCGTTCCGTTCCCTGCTCCCCCAGGGGAATCCTTTCCACTATATATTCCCATTACACTGCCCCCAGGGGGCATAAGAGTGTCGCTCGAACCGTTGCTGCTCGGACCGCCAGTCCCGTTATTGAAAATTCCGCCCCCGCTCGAACCGTTGCTGCTTGAACCGCCAGTCCCGTTATTGAAAATTCCGCCACCGATTGAACCGTTGCTACTCGAACTGCCAGTTCCGTTATTGAAAATTCCGCCCCCGCTCGAACTGTTGCTGCTCGAACTGCCAGTCCGGTTATTGAAAATTCCGCCACCGTTCAAACTATTGCTGCTCGAACCGCCAATCACGTTACCGCCAATCAAGTTACCGTCCGAACCGTTGCTGCTCGAACCGCCAATCGGTTTACCGCCAATCACGTTACCGTCCGAACCGTTGGTGCTCGAGCCGCCAATCACGTTACCGCCAATCAAGTTACCGTCCGAACCGTTGCTGCTCGAACCGCCAATCACGTTACCGCTCGCACTGCCGCCACTGGATGGCTGAATGCCGCCGTTTATTTTCGCCCCGGTGTGCACCTTAGGCGTGGTTATATGGGGCACGGGTACATGGGGTACTGGTACATGGGGTACTGGTACTTTGATTTCGCTGGCATATGAGACGTTGTGGATCGGTGCGGCGACGGCGAGGAGTACACAGAGCATCGATATACGCGACATGGTGTCCTCTCTGGCATTAACCTCCACATGATGGTCGAGAGCCTTCTCGGCCCGCTTTAGTTTGAGATAATTATAGCAGACGGCGGAGCGTTTGGGTATTCACCGGGCGCTGCATAGGGAAGAAGCGTTGACCTAAACGAGGCGGGACTTCAGTTTTCCTCGGCGCTGTATAGAGACTACCAGCAGCATTGCCCGCAGACCCGCGATGCACAATCAATGTTAAGGGTCATGTGTGGACGGCTCCGAGTTGGCAAAAGTTTTCTTCACGTTTGCAGCCTTGGTCGGTGCAGCCATGTGTTCGGCCTTTGAGTGCGGCACACGAGGCCGCTAGCCATAATGCCCTCCTCGGATCAGGTCCCGGTCAAAAACACGCAGTCAAGAATGCGATGGCACATGTGGGTTGTCCTGATTGCGACGGGTTGTTTGTAGCACTTGCCCATGGCCATCATGGCGGGGCCTTAACAGCGCCCACATCTATGGCACTCACGTGCCGGTGGAGGAGCCGTCCACAGTATCAAAAGGCGACATTCCGGTTCCGAGCAAGGCAGCGCACGTCTTCTGACATGGCCGCAATCGGGCAGGACAGGTCGCGGAGAGAGCGTCCGCCACACTCGTGGATTGAAATGGATCAACCGCGCAAAAACCTCGCACTATTTTGGCGCGAGCTTCTTGAACAGGTTCGGGGATGCCGTGTCGGTTGTTTTTTTAATCGTAATTTCGTTGACATTTGTTTTTCCCGCTCCCGCGCCTTTGGTGGAGCTACCGACTGTTGTCGGATTTTCGACACCAAAGCTGTAGTCTTTTATCTCGAAGGCTTTTGTCTTTGGTGTATTGCTTTGAATTTTTGGCTTCGGCGTATTAGGATGAATAGTAAACTTCGGTGGCGGCGGAACATGAGGTGCGATGGTTTCAGCGCCCGCTCCATTCGCTGATAATGCAAGCACGGCCAGCGTGCAGCTAAAACATAGTGTCGAGTTGCGCGTCATGGTGTTCTGCCCGGTTAGTGACTTGGTGTCTGAACTGAATAATCAAACCCGTGGGTCTCCATACCTTTCGAGTAATCGAGCGAGCTCACTGGATGGTGGTGTGGGCGCTTGCCCGTTACGCCTCCCGTTTTGGCGGGGGCGAAGGCTTCACCGTTCCAAGGCGCGGCTAATAATTGTGGAGAGCTAGCTCCTATCTGTTTTGTAACTACAACTGGTTGGTGTTGATGCTTGCTGGTGGGCTGTCCTCCCGTTTTGGGATCGACTGGCGCCTTCACCGAATAATTAAACCCCTGAACCTCCACTCCTTTCGAGTAGTCGAGCGAGCTCGCCTTACCCGCCTTAGGTACGACAACATGAGGCACGACTTGGGGTACTGATACTTTGATCTCGCTGCCATATGCGACGCTGTGGATCGTTGCGGCGAGGGCAACGGCGAGGAGTACGCAGAGCATCGATATACGCGTCATGGTGTTCTCCCGGGCAATAGCCCCGGCAGATGAGCCAAGCTCTCTTGATCGACATTCCGCCGATAAAATATAGACCGTAAGTAAATGATAGCAGACGGCGGGGTACGCCGGAAGACATCGGCAGAGTGTGGAAGTGCGGCCCGCTGCCTAGGACAATGGAACTGACCTAACCGAGATCAAGCTTTCAGCTTCCACCGGCGTTGCATAGGGCCTACCGGCAACAATGGTCGCAGGGCCGCGATGCACAACGAATGTCGCTGTCGGGTCAATCGCGACGTAGTTATTGAGCTTCGGGGCTGACGTTTGTCCGTTGTTGGTCCAGAAGGCGACAAACTTCGGCGCGGTCGGCTTTTCCGAAAAGTGCCATAACCGGACTCCTGCACCGCAACATAATCGGCGCACAAAGAAGTACCGTCTTTAGACAAATACCGGAAACTATTTCTGGTTCTGGACGATGTTTTCATCAACGCTGTCCATCTTCTTTAGAACGTTGGACAACGTTTTCTTGAAGCTACCTTGGTTGCTACCGCTTTTAGTTCCTACCCCGGTGCCGTGGTTACCAAAAGTTTTGAGCTGTGGCGTATGAACATTGACGTTGGGCTTCACCGGATGAACAGCAACCCTCGGCACAGTAGTGTGAACAGTGATCGTTGCAGCACTCGCCGCATTAGCTGACAGCGCAAGCACGGCTAACGTGCTGCTCAGAACACATAGTGTCGAGATGCGAGTCACGACGCGCTCCTTCCGGTCAGTGCCTCAACTTCGTATATCTGCCGCTGCAACGCTACTTAACGGCGCGTTCTGTTGGACCTTCATCACCAGGTCCGGCGGCCGCCTTGCCGCTGCCACCTCCGCCGGTGGCCGAACCAATAGCATTGTTGCCCCCTGATCCTCCGGTGCCGCGTTGATCCCATCCGCCGTGAGTGTTCGGGCTGTAAACTTTAGGCTTCACTGGATTGACATGAACATTCGGCACTTTGGTTGTAACTTCGACAGCACTCGCTCCATTGGCAGACAGTGCAAGCACGGCAAATGCGCTAGTTGCTACGCAGATTGTTGCGATACGCATGATGTTCTCCTGCCCGTTAATTCTGAGGCACTTTTTAATGATAGCAGATGGTGGCGCTGCATAGGGCAGCGGCACTGACCTGCTTTGACCTGTCACCGGTGCTGCATAGGGCCTACCGGCAGCATTGACCTGACTGCTGCGACGACACGCAATGTCGCTGACGGGTCGATACCGTTGAAAAAGGGCTCGCATTCATTGGCGAACAGTGATTCCGTCAGCGTGAGCTTCTTGATGGCGGAGGTTTGCCATGATGGGTCGGCAGACGAACGATCAGAGCCAGTTATTCTATCTATTCAACCTTGAGCGGCGCATCCCGGCAGACCATCTACTGCGCCGGATCAACCCGATTGTGACACGGGTTCTGGTAGAGCTTCGCGAGAAGCTGGCGCCGTTTTACAGCGAGATCGGTCGTCCTTCGATCGATCCCGAGCTGATGCTGCGGATGCTGATCGTGGGGTATTGCTATGGCATCCGCTTCGAGCGGCGATTATGCGAGGAAGTTGATCTGCATCTGGCTTATCGGTGGTTCTGCCGGCTCGATCTTGACGATGAGGTGCCTGACCATTCGACATTCTCGGTCAATCGTCACGGCCGCTTCCGCGACAGCGACATATTCCGGCAGCTATTCGAGGCGGTGGTGTTTGCCTGCATGAATGCAGGGCTGGTCAAGGGTGAAGGTTTTGCCGTCGATGCCAGTGTGATGGAGGCGAATGCCAGCCGCTATCACGGCAAGCCTCCCGATGACATCGACTGGTCGGCACCGGGACGACAGACGCGGGCCGCTGCCGAGTTCCTTGCCGGGCTCGATGACGAGGACCCCGATGCCAACCGTAATCTACCGAAGGTGATCTCGCCGGTGGATCCTTGTTCGGCCTGGACGGCAAAGGCCAATAAGCGCGTGCAGTTCGGCTATGGCCTCAATTACCTGATCGATATCGGGCCCGGCGCTGTCATCGTTGACGTTGAGGCAACCCCAGCTCGCACCTACGATGAGGTCGCGGCAACCAGGCCGATGCTTGAGCGCACCGAGAAGATATTCGGCTTAAAGCCTAAGCGCCTTGCCGCTGACACGGCCTATGGGACGGGGAAGTTCCTCGCCTGGATCGTCGGCAAGGGAATCGAGCCTCACATCCCGGTTCGGGACTTCAGCCAACGCGATGACGGTACGTTCTCGCGCAGCGACTTTAGGTTCGACAAGGAACGCAACATATACGTTTGTCCGGCGGGCAAGTCCCTGAAGACGACGGGCCGCATTCTATCGGGCTACGTGCTGCGCTATACGGCGAGCACCTACGACTGCAGCCCGTGCCCGCTCAAGCCCAAGTGCTGCCCCAACACTCCACAACGCATAGTGCCGCGCGACGTCAACGAGGATGCTCGCGATCATGCGCGTTCGCTCGATGGAACACCGGCATTCCGGGAATTGAGCAACCGGCGCAAAAAGGTTGAGATGCGCTTTGCACACTTGAAGACCCATCACCGCTTCGAGCGAATGCGGCTGCGCGGGCTCTCCGGCGCGCGCGACGAGTTCCATCTCGCCGCCATCGCGCAAAATCTCAAAACGCTGGCCAACCACATCTGGCGGCCACCGCCTGATGCCGCGGTCGCTTGTGCTACGTGAATGTCAGTTGCCGAAGCAGCGGATCGATAGGGTCAATGGCAAACCCCTCGAAGGGGCGAGACCAATAAATAAGACGGGGGGTCCCCGTCTAAAGATCAAATAAAGAGCCGCAAATCTTCAGTAGCCGACTTTATCAACGCCATCGGTCATAAGCGGACTAACAATTTAGCGCCGGTGCAGGCCCGATGTCTGCTATGCCCCCAATAGCGACCAGAAATGGCGCGGCGCGGCATATTATGAAGCCTAATCAAGCAACGGATTTTGGACCACCGTCCGTTTGCCGTGTTTTTTGAGCACGTCATTGAAAGCCTCGATTGCGACCGCTTGCAGCGTCGTATCCCGTTCCAAAGCCAGCAATCGCAGCGCCTTTAGCCCCTCGGGGTTTACCCGCGTCAGGACCGCTTTAACCGCCTTGTCCGCGTCGACGGGCTTGCTGCGCATTCCCTTTGCCATGCCACCCACTCCCCCCTTTTGCTGGACGGGCACGCTATCAGGCTAGCGGGCTATCCCGAAAGCCCCGGGCATTTTGTGGTGCCTGACAAAACAATGCTTGCGTGTTAGCAGACTATCATGTTTACTTACGATAATGATTGTTCTCGGAAGTAAAAACAGGGGTTCAAAATGACCACCGCGACCGCCCTAACCACCCCCACCCTCCCCACCATCCCCCAAGCCGATCTGGCCGCCGCCGTCGGCTATGCCCAGGCCGAGAAGGCGGCAGCCACTAGAAAGGCCTACAAAAGCGATTTCGCGATTTTCCGGTCATGGTGCGAGGTGCGCGGCTTAAACGCATTACCGGCCAGCCCTGACTCGGTGGCGGCATTCCTGGCGGTCGAGGCTGGTGCAGGCGTCAAGCCCTCGACCATCGGCCGCCGCGTGGCAGCAATCCAGTACGCTCACAAGCTGGCCGGCCACGAGCCGCCGACCGCCTCCGAGGCCGTCAAGGCGACCGTGCGGGGCATTCGGCGCAGCGTCGGGGCTGCCCCCGTCCGAAAGGCAGCCGCTACCGCCGACAAGGTACGGGCTATGGCGTTAACAGCCCCTGGCACACTTGCTGGCCTTCGTGACCGCGCTTTGCTCCTGCTCGGCTTTGCCGGCGCCTTTCGGCGGTCCGAGTTGGTTGCGCTCAACGTTGCGGACATTGAGGAATGCGAAAGTGGCCTTCGCGTCCGGGTGTGCCGATCTAAAACCGATCAGGAAGGCCAAGGCGTTACCATTGGCATCGTGCCCGGCTCGGTGGTGTGTCCGGTGAAGGCGCTAAAAGCTTGGCTCTCGGCTGCGGCAATCGCCGAAGGGGCGTTGTTCCGGCCGGTGGCGAAGGGCGGTCATGTCGTGAATGCCCGGCTTACCGACAAGAGCGTGGCTGATATCGTGAAGCGTTACGCGCAACAAATTGGACTTGATGCCAAGGCATTCGGCGGCCATTCTCTGCGAGCGGGTTTCCTTACGTCGGCGGCGGCTAAAGGCGCGAGCGTGTTCAAAATGATGGACACAAGCCGCCACAAGAGCGTGGACACATTGCGCGGCTATGTCCGCGATGCCGAACTATTCCGCGACCATGCGGGGGCTGGCCTGCTTTAAAGGTGCGCCTAATGCCGCGCGGTTAAAGCAACGGCGCGTTATTATCGGGTCAACCATCATCCGACGTCCGACGGGCCCCAGACGCAACCTTAGCCAGAAGCATCCCCAGAGCTTTGAGCCGCTGTTCGTCAGTGATCTCTTGGTGCTGAATGGGGCCGCCGTGCTCGCCTGTCAATTGAAGCGGCAACAGTTTCGGATAAATCGTGCTCCAGAATACGCGCTCGTTCGCTTTATCCTCTTTCGCCCATGCGGCGAGGCGCTCTGCACCTCCAAGGCCTTCAGCAGCCTGCTCAATGGCCTCGCGCGCCATAGAGGTTAGCCTGTTCGGCGTACCCTTCTGTCGGCCGCCACGTCGTTCTCCAGGTTGTGATCCTCGCGCCATGGGCTATTTTTGGCTATTTTAGCGATGCTTCCACTTTTGCCGGTAACTCAAATTGCGATCCACTCGTAGACTGAGCGTCACGTTGGGATTTCGACTTGAGATACCGATTATTGGAATACCATCGTGAACTAGCCTTTTCCATTGCGATGTTTGTTGTTGCAGCAATTTGCGTAGTATCTGTGAGTGCATTTATTTTTCTCAAGTGCTCAGGGCCGACGCATCGGGCACAGACGGCCGACACGATGGGTCACTGTGGCTTGTCTTAGGCGTGTCCAAGATATTCACAGGTCGTATCAATTGAGTGGCTATTTTTTTGCACCTGTTCTTGTGATAATAACTCTAGTTAATTTGCACCGCGTGCGGCATCCCCGATCCGAATAATCAATTCGAGCGAGGCGCAGGCAGCCCATGGCAGAAAATCTCGCAGCAAAGCGAAAAGAAAGACTTCGCAAGACGCCAATTTTTAAGGTGGAACCAAACGGAATTGATTGGTACCGCGACCCGGGCCGTTCAGAGTTGGCAAACAAAATGACCTGGCTCGGCTACAATCCAAGCGAGGAGTCGATCCGCAGGGCTTTCGATTACTATGAGCTTGACCATACGGACCCACGGCAGTGGCGCATTTTGATGCTATATCTTTGTAATATAGTCTTTCCGAAAGCTGGCGCGCCTGTCGGCTCACGCAGCAAAACTAAAGAACGGAATAAAAGTCTCTTGGAACGCAGCAAGGAAAAACAATTTGCCGGGCTGATGCCAATGGAAACCGTGAAGCGCCTTAAAACAAAATTTCCGCTTGATTACAACGGCATGACACTAGACTTCATGGTCAAATGTCTGCTCGGTGCTCGCCGCAAATCTGCTTAGCCGGAGAAATGTAAGCGCGCCCTCAAAAATAGGGCCCTGTTTTCGAGTTACAAAAATGGTGTTTGCTTCGGCATTGCTACAGCCCAATGCCGGAGACGCCAATGCCCCTACAAAGAACACAGCTTACAGTTTCTTTTACAACTGCATCCCAGATGAGCGGATATTCCGTCTGGACGCTGCAGCGCCGGGTAAAGGACGGTAAGCTGCAAACAACCAAAGATGGCCAGCGAAGACTGATCATCGTCCAAAGCCTCAAAGATATGCTCGGCCTTGAGCAATCTCCTGTTGTGGGAGATGTGGCATGAACCAAATTCAGGGCGCCATTTCGCTCCGTGTTGCGGCGGCGAGGCTTTCCATGACTCCATTCGGGCTGCAAAAGGTTTTGACCCGGACAGGAAATTTGCTGCGAGAGGACGGCCATTGGTACGTCAAAGAAACTGTCATTGCCGAAATTAAAAAGGCCAGGGCGACTCTTGGTCTTAAGTCGCGAGGCTCGGCCGCACAGCTGACCGCACAACTGGAGCAATAGAAATAAACACCCCCGGCATTTAGCCGGGGGCGCCGAGATATTTGACTTACACCGTGTGACTAGCACGGTTTCAATTTCAAGATTGACTCTATGGCGCATAATAAAAGCATTTCATCCTGTCAAGCAGTCACGGACGCAATCGAAATCATCATCGAACCAGCCGGCGCCGGACAATTCGACGCGATAGCAGGTGACGAATTACTCTGTCGATCCGCTCAACCGTTTGTCGATAAAGCGCGTATTCTGCTCGAGCATGGTAGATCGCCAGCCGAGACTTTGCTGCGTTCGCCCGTAACGTTGCTGGACGTGCATCGGCAATGCGAGGTCGCCGCATGACCGAGCCGCGCAAGCCATACATTCCGAAAATATCGCCATTGTGCTATCAAGCCAATGAGCGGCACTACAGCAAAACATTCTCCCGCCCCAGGCTGCGGCAGGCTCATCTGGAAAAGATCATTTATGATCAATTCCGGTCGCACAAGCTCCCGCAGACCGAAGAAGCTAGGTACTTTTTGGATGAGGTGGCCCGCTGCATCAGGGTATCGGCTTCAATAAGACCGCGCATTGCGCAGCGTGACCGCTTTAACGCTTGGTGCATGCAATTTGCGCCGTGGGCGGATTGTGACGCGCTGCCGTCTCTTGTCTCCATTTTTGATGCCCGATGGGTCAGAATGACCGACGACGACGAACTGGGACGCCAGATAGGACTGTCCTACGCTCGTCGCCGACGCCTCCGCGCATACAGCATCGGTTCCTACGATGTTGGCAAAGAGGACCGCAAAAAACTCACCAAAGAACGCAAAAAGAATGGCGCCCGTGAGCGGCAAGCGGCAAAACGACTCGCCACTGGCGCTACGCCGCATTCTCAATCCCTCGCCCGAACAAGACCGTGGGAGGCCGAAGGCATATCGAGAAGCACTTGGTACGTGCGGCGAGCCAAGAATTGGCAAGAATCCTATCGGACTAATTCGTCGCCCTACATACTTATATCTAACGTTGAGAAACGAAACAGTCCGACGCCTTCAGAGAAAAGAAGAGAAGATTGTGGTTTTGTTGGCCTCAATCTGATCCCGTCATGTGGCAAGACCGCTAAGCGGACTTCCGATGTAAGCGAGGACGCGGTATGAGCGTCGATCCGCCAATCCCGCGCGGCATGACGCGAGAGCAAGCTGCAAATTATTGCGGCTGTAGCATTGCCACCTTCAGCGACTGGGTTCGCCGCGGCATCGTCCCCGGTCCTTTACCAGGAACCAAACGGTGGGACCGAAAAGCCATCGACGTGGCCCTTGACCGAGCCTCGGGGCTTGAGCCTACGCTTCAAGCATCGTCGTTAGAAAGCTGGAAACTACGCCGTGCGAGTGCAGCTTAAGGGAATTCATCGGGTTCGGTGGAAGCTCGCGAATGGGGCAATTGCCACCTATTATTATGCTTGGCGCCGTGGCCCTCGTCTCAACGGCGAGCCCGGCTCACCGGAATTCATGCGGTCTTACAATGAAGCGATTGCAACCCGCCGGCAGCCCGTGCAGGGACTATTGTTCACTTTGATCGCAGAGTTCAAAGCATCGACCGAATATTCGTCACTCTCGGATTCAAGCAAACGCGCCTATGCCGCTTATCTCAGAATGATCGAGACGGAATTCGGAGACATGCCGATCGAGGCATTATCGGACCCTCAAGTGCGCGGAGAATTCAAACGCTGGCGCGACGGTATGGCCGACACACCCCGCAAAGCTGATTATGCCTGGACCACCCTCGCGCGCGTTCTTTCGGTCGCACATGACCGCGGACGCATTCCCGTAAACCCGTGCCAACGCGGTGGTCGGCTGTATGAGGCTGATCGAACTGAAAAGGTATGGACTGAAACCGACATAGCCAATCTCTTGGCCGTCGCATCGCCAGGCCTTGCAATGGCAACTCTCATGGCGTTGTGGACCGGACAACGCCAAGGCGACCTATTGCGGGTTGCTTGGTCCGCCTATGACGGAAAATATATTCGACTTCGCCAATCAAAAACTGGGCGCCGCGTAACTGTCCCCGTAAGCAAACGTCTCAAGGCAGAACTCGACAGCGCGGATCGTATCAGCACCCAGATTCTCACCAATGCGTATGGGCGACCATGGACGTCCGACGGGTTTCGTACGTCTTGGAAGAAGCTATGTGTGAAGGCCGGAATCGAAGGGCTCACGTTCCACGATTTGCGCGGCTCGGCCGTGGTGCGGCTGGCTCTGGCCGATGCCACTGTTCCCCAGATCGCGACGTTCACCGGACACGCTCTCAAGGACGTTGAGGCTATCTTGGACAGGCACTATCTGGGTCGCGACGTTAGGCTTGCAGAGAATGCGGTGCGGAAGCTTGAGCGGAAGGAAAAGCGAACGAAAACTGTAAAGTCTCGGTAAAGCGTGTCGAAAACTCCACCGATAAGTTTTGCTAAGTTGTTGGAATGTTTGGTGGGCGCAACAGGGCTCGAACCTGTGACCCGCTGATTAAGAGTCAGCTGCTCTACCAACTGAGCTATGCGCCCGGATTGCCAAGCGCGGAAGATTTCCGCGTGGCCGGGCTGCCTTAGCAAAGCGACGTCGGAGTGTCCAGCCGCGCGCGGCCGCACCGATGGGCAAGAGAAAAGCCGCCGGGGTTGCCTTGCCCGGCGGCTCTCTCTGAACGGCGGCGCGCCTCGGCGATGAGCGCGTTGGCCGCCGTTTGTCAGTCGCTTTTTCCTTACTGCGGCTTTGGCGCCTCGTTTCCGGGACCGCCGGTGCCGCGATGCCGCCACTCGTGATGGCCGCGCATATGACCGTCAAGCTCTCCGCCGAGCCGAGCGAGCATGACGAAGCGGTGCTTCTGTCCGTCGTCGAGGCTCTTGTAGAGCGGGCCGGTTGCGTCGGCGAGCTTCTTCAGCGCCACGCCGCGTTCCGACATCACCTGCGCCCGCAGGCTCAGGCGCTCGATCGGATCCGTCGGCTTGTCGGCGCTGGCGCGCGCTGCAAAGCGGGCCGAGCGCTGCTTGGCGAGATCACGCAGCGCGCTTTCCACCGGCGGCCACATCTTCTCCTGATCAGGAGTCAATGCGAGGCCGGTATGAATCGCCGCGATGCGTGCGTCGCCTAAGGCGGTGATATCCGCCGCGCTCGGACGCCAGTGATGCGCGCCGTCGGGACCCGCCGGCCGCTGCGCGTAGGCCAGCGTTGTGCCGGCGATCGCAAGCGCGGTCGTGCCGGCAAGAACAGTCTTCCACATGAAATTCCTCCAATGGTGTTTCTGATGCGCCTAATAGAATTAAGCGCCGGCATTTCATCAAGTTAAAGTTTGGACAGAGATTAAAGGCGCGCAATGTAGATGTACGGCCATTCAGAATGAAACAGCGCAGGTATTTGCGTGCCGCTGCGTTGTGGCGTCCCGCTCAGAGCGACTTGCCGAATAGGAGGTTCGGCAAATACGTCGTGACGCCCGGCACGTAGGTGACGAAAATCAGGAAGCCGAGCAGGATCATCAGCCACCCCACCGACGCGCGCGCCACTGCGGTGAGCGACTGCCGGTGATTCCGGAGGCGACGAACAGGTTCAACCCGACCCGCGGCGTCACTAGCCCGATCTCCATGTTAACCACATAGACGATGCCGAGATGGATCGGATCGATACCGAGCTTGACCGCGGTCGGGAAGAATATCGGCGCCGTGATGAGCACGATCGCCGACGGATCCATGAAATTGCCGGCGATCAAAAGGATGACATTGATGACAAGCAGGAACTGCCACGGCGCCGGCGACCGAAGCCTCGGTCGGCCGGCTGTTCATGGCCGGCGTGCGAACAGCATGCAAGCCAGCACCGAGGCGATGGCGAGGCCGCCGGGCAGATGGCCGACCGCGGAGATGGCGAAATTGATCGTCCGCTTGACGACGCCACCGGTGGTAAGAAAATTGGCGGCGTGAACTGGTCCATGGTCTGAAAAAATGCCAGCGCCAGCGAGGCGAGTATATCGTGCTCGAAGAGCAGGATGGTGAGCATAGACGACAGCCCGCCATCGCGATCGGCAGGCCAAGCCCGAGGAACGACATCAGCGAGACAAAGTGAAAGATCGTCTTGATCGCCGAACCGTCGTGGCGTCCGGCATATTGTCGTGGGTGATGTCCTTGACCGCTTCCGTCAACTCATCGGCGAGCTCGTAGTATTTCGACTGCACGGTGAAGATGCGCCATCCCATCTCCAGCAGACGAACCAGCAGCAACGCGAAGCCGAGCGGCAGGCAGATGCTCAGAACCCAGGCGGGAACCGGAATGTCCTCGGCCTCGACGTTGGTGATGTACATGCGGTGCAAGTATTCGACCGAGCCATACAGCATCAGCACGGCGCAGAGCGGCGCCAGCAGCAGCACCACGATGCCGACCATGCGCCGCGGCCCCGGCGGCAGCAGCCGCACCACGGCGTTGACCCCAATATGCGCGCGCACGCGCACGCAATAGGAGATGCCAAGCATCACCAGCTAGGAGAACAAATAAAAATTGGCCTCGAGCTGCCAGATGGAGCCGGAGTTGAAGACGTAGCGAAGAACGACCTGGATGAACGTCAGCACCGTCATCAAGCCAAGGATCAGCGCGATAAGCCCTTCCTCGGCGCGGTGCACCGCCTCTCGCAGCGACACCGTATTCCCCCACGATGTTATTGATACGCGCCCGCATTTCCGGCCGGGTGGCGCCAAAGCCACCAGTCACAGCGCCTAGCGTCAAGTGGAAAACGCCGGCGAGCAGGTGCCGGTTTCCCACAAAAGCGCCGTTTTGAACGTCTAGTTCAGCGCCGCCAGCACCGGGCCGAGCCCCATGTCCTGCGCCATTCCGGTCGCCGTGCGTTTCTGCTCGTCATTGAGCACGGCGATAAGCGGCCGCGCCGCCACGACCAGCCGTTCGACGGCGGAACTGTTGAGCACGACCGACACGACGCGCCGGCCGATCCGGCGCAAGAAACCGGCCGGCTCGTTGCGCGCCTGCTGGCGGGCGAGTTCACGCAGCGCCGATTCAACTGGAGCCCAATACGGCTCCTGTTCCGGCGTCAGCCGTAGCGCTTTATGAATATGGCCGATGTCGATCGAATGTTCCGCCGGCGCCGCGCCGCCATTCGGAAGTTCCTCGGCCGCGGCCGGCACGATCGGCGACAAAGCGAGCATCGCGAGCGTGAAAATGCCCGCGCAAATGGTCTTTTTCATTCCGATAAGATCCCCGAAATTCTGAGTGGATTCGAATCACGCGATAGCCGTCGAATCCGCCACAGGAGCGGGGAAATTGCGGAGAAACTATGATTTTTGGGTTCCGGCCTTCGCTCCTTCGGAGCTTCGGCTGGCAAGCCGGCGATGCAGCGGCCTTCCGCGCACCTTCGGAGTGAAACGGGATGCATGGATCAAAAGCGGACGTTGCGGCGGCGCCGCTGTAATGTCGGTCCCCGTCGTCAAACCAACCATCGTGCAAACAAAAACCCCGCCTTCCGGCGGGGCTTTGCTTTGCGATGCAGCGCGTCTCACCCCACATCCGTCGAGTGGATGCGCGGCTCGACGCCGCCGCCGCGCTGCGCCCGGCTGGTCAGCTTGTTGAGCGCGCCGAGATAGGCTTTCGCCGAAGCGACCAGCGTGTCGGGATCGGCGCCCTTGGCGGTCATCGCCCGGCCCTCCGACGACAGCCGCACCGACACTTCGGCCTGCGCGTCGGTGCCCTCGGTCACCGCGTGCACCTGGTAGAGCTCGAGCTTGGCCTCATGCGGCACCAGCGCGTGGATGGCGTTGAAGATCGCGTCCACCGGGCCGTTGCCGGTCGATTGCGTGGTCATGTGCTTGCCGTCGATGTTGAGCGAGAGCGTCGCCGACTGCGGCCCCATGGTGCCGGCGATCACCGTCATCGAGATGATCTTGATGCGGTCATGTGCGGTGGCGATTTCCTCGTCGACCAGCGCCTCGAGGTCCTCGTCGTAGATCTGCTTCTTCTTGTCGGCAAGCGCCTTGAAGCGGACGAAGGCGTCTTCCACCTGGTTGTCGCCGAGGTGATAGCCGAGCTCTTCGAGCTTGTGCACGAAGGCATGGCGCCCCGAATGCTTGCCCATCACCAGCGAGGTCTGTTTCACGCCGACCGATTCCGGCGTCATGATCTCGTAGGTCTGCGTGTGCTTGAGCATGCCGTCCTGGTGGATGCCGCTCTCATGCGCGAAGGCGTTCCGCCCGACGATCGCCTTGTTGTACTGCACCGGGAACGAGGTCACCGCCGAGACAAGCTTACTGGCGCGGGTGAGCATCGTCGCGTCGATGCCGGTCCAGAACGGCAGCACGTCGTTGCGCGTGCGCATCGCCATCACCACTTCCTCGAGCGCGGTATTGCCGGCGCGCTCGCCGATGCCGTTGATGCAGCATTCGATCTGCCGCGCGCCGCCCTCGACGCCGGCGAGCGAATTGGCGACCGCCATGCCGAGGTCGTCATGGCAGTGCACGGAGAAAACCGCCTTGTCGGAATTAGGCACGGCCTCGCGCACCCGCTCGAACAGCTTGCGGTATTCTTCCGGCACCGTGTAGCCGACGGTGTCGGGGATATTGATGGTGGTGGCGCCGGCTTTGATCGCGGCCTCGACGCAACGGCAGAGGAAATCGAACTCGGTGCGGGTGCCGTCCTCCGCCGACCACTCGACGTCGTCGGTGTGGCCGCGCGCGCGCGTCACTTGGCCGATCACCATCTCGTAGACCTCGTGCGGCTCCTTCTGCAGCTTGTATTTCATGTGCACCGGCGAGGTGGACAGGAACGTGTGAATGCGCTTGCGCCTGGCCGGCTTGATCGCCTCGGCGCAGCGGTCGATGTCCTTCGGCGAGGCGCGCGAGAGCCCGGCGATCACCGAATTTTTCGAGCGCCTGGCGATCTCGTTGACGGCGGCGAAGTCGCCGTCGGAGGCGATGGGAAAGCCGGCCTCGATAATGTCGACGCCCATGTCGTCGAGCAGCTCGGCGACTTCGAGCTTTTCCTCATGCGTCATGGTGGCGCCGGGGCATTGCTCGCCGTCGCGCAAGGTGGTGTCGAAGATGACGACGCGGTCCTTGTCGGACTGGGTCGGGGTGCTCATGGCTTAAATCCTTCTGATCGAATGCGCCGCTTGAACGCTCTAAAGGGGTTTGTTCGCTTCGTCCCCCGAGTGCCCAGGCGCAAAACGCCCAGCCGGCCCTCAGGGGCGGGTAAGCAGCAGGAGCGTGCCCAGAATGAGGGAGGCCGCGGAGCCGGCTTTCGCCGTCCGCCCGATCGCGCAGTTGGTCTGCCGCGTTGTCATGTCTCAGAATTGGCCTCAGAAACCTCAAAGCGTCGCCGGTCAAACTGACGGAACAAGGTAAAGTCCGCCTTAACCGCAGGCGGTTTCTAGCGGAAACGCTGCGAACGATGCAAGGAAGGATTAGGTCAGCACTGCTGCCATAGCTACCGGGAACAATGGCCATCGAAAAATCACTCGCGCACCGCACCTTTGAAGGGCTGGCGCAATTCACGCTTGCCATCGCGGCACTGATCCTGCTGCCGGCCTGGTCATGGTCGTACTGGCAGGCTTGGCTGTTCATCGCCGTGTTCTGCGGCGCCTGCGTTATCAGCAGTGTCTATTTTCTGCGGCGCGATCCGCAGCTCATCGTGCGGCGCATGCGGGCCGGCCCCGCCGCGGAGAAGGAGCCGGCGCAACGGCTAATCATGGCCGTCGCTTCGGTCGGTTTCGTCGCGTTGATCGTGGTGTCGGCGCTCGACCACCGCTGGCAATGGTCCGCGGTGCCCGGCTGGGTTTCGATTGCCGCCAATGCGGGCGTGGCTTTGAGTTTCTTCGCCATCACCCTGGTGCTGCGTCAGAACAGCTACGCTGCCTCGACCATTCGCGTCGAGGAAGACCAGCCGGTGGTCGATACCGGCGCCTACGCGGTCATCCGCCACCCGATGTATGCGGCGGCGCTGCCGATGTTTCTCTGCATGCCGCCCGCGCTCGGCTCATATTGGGGCGTGCTGCTCTTTGTCGTGATCATGCCGGCGCTGATTTGGCGCCTGCTCGACGAGGAGCGATTTCTCAAGGTCCAACTTCTCGGCTACGCCGACTATTGCCGCCGCGTGCGTTACCGGTTGATCCCCCACGTCTGGTAAGCGCGGCTATTTTTCCGCCTTGAGCGCCTTGCGCGCCTGGTCCAGTTCTTTGAGCGCCTTTCCCTTGACCACGGGGAATTTTGGCTTGAGCCCATCCATCGCCTCGACCAGCGCCGCCGCCACCACCAGCCGCGAAAACCATTTCTGATCCGACGGCACGACGTACCAGCGACCTTCGGGACGGCTGGTCTCGCGGATGACGTCGGTGAAGGCCTCCATGTATTTGTCCCAGAAATTGCGTTCCTCGACGTCATTCATGGAAAATTTCCAGCGCTTGGCCGGCTGGTCAAGGCGGTCGAGGAAACGCCTGCGCTGCTCGTCCCTCGATATGTTGAGGAAGAATTTGAGGATCAGCGTGCCGCTTCCGGCGAGATGCTCTTCGAAGCCACGGATATCGTGGAAGCGGCGCTGCCAGATGTCCTTGCCGCCGGCGCCCGTGGGCAATTGTTCCGCCTCCAGCAAATGCGGATGGACGCGAACGATCAGCACCTCCTCGTAGTAGGACCGGTTGAAGATGCCGATGCGGCCGCGCTGCGGCAGGCGCTGCGCCGCGCGCCAGAGGAAATCGTGATCGAGCTCTTCGGCGCTCGGGTGCTTGAACGAATGCACGTCGACGCCTTGCGGATTCAAGCCGGTCATGACGTGCTCGATGACGCCGTCCTTGCCGGCGGCGTCCATCGCCTGCAGGACGATGAGCACCGACCAGGTGTTGCTGGCGTAGAGCCGTTCCTGCAAATCCGACAGCCGCGCGATGCTGTCGGTCAGCATGGCCTTGGCGTCGGACTTGTCGATGGACAGGCCCGCGCTGTCGCCGGGATCGTGATCCGACAGCTTGAATTTGTGCGGCTTGTCGATGCGGAAGCGCTGGGCAAGGGTCTCGAGTTTCATGGCCGTTACTCCACGCCACTGCCGCGGTCATGGCAAGGGCTCACCGGGCGCGCCAGTGGTAGTCGAGGAATGTCGTCACATAGCGCGGCATGCCGGGATCGAGATCGGCCGCGCCGCGCACGATGCGGATATCGGCAAGTTCCGGCTGCGCCTCGCGCGCCAGCCGCCCGAGCATGCGCTCGCGCAACTCGTCGGCGCCCTGGCTGGCATGAAAGACCTTGATCTGCGCGGTCAGCGAGCCATCTACGACGGCGGTCCACCCCGCCTCGGCGGTGAATTCGTCGGCGGCGAACCCGGTCTCCTCCTTGAGTTCGCGCCGCACGCTAAAGCCGAGATCGACACGGCCGTCGATAATGTCGCCGGGGTCCGGCGTGCCGCAGGGAAAATAGATTTTCCCGGCGTTCAATGTGTGCGCGCCCATGACGCCGAGCAGAAAAGCGCCGTCGGCGGCACAAATTGCCGCGGCGCCGAAGCAGTCGTGCACCCCCGCCGCTGGCCGCCCCCATCGCCCCCAGGCGACGAAGCTCGCATAGTCGGTTTCCAGATAGGCGCCCCGGAAGACCGCGTCCGTGATGGCCTGATGGTAGAGCAGCAGCACGCGGCCGTTCCACAACGCCGGCTTCTCGCATTGCAGTGCGGCAAACCATGCGTCGATTTCCGCCCGCCGCTCGTCCGCAAAAGCCCAGGGCTGCGGCGCGAAGGCGAGCTCCAGGCGCTCGACCGGATAGACGGCGGGTTCGGACATCGGCGGCAATCGACGCGAGGAACAAGCGATCGTCAAGCCTCGATTACGCCATCGACGACCACCACAGCGCCGCCGCCGACCGTTCCTGCCGTGAGCTTGCCGCCGGTGATGGTCAGGCCGAGCCGGATCTGACTCGGCCGACCCATTTCGTAGCCCTGCTCGATGGCGAACGTATGCGCGCCGTCGGCGAGGCCGCCGTCGCGCGCGAGCAGACCGGCGAAGGCCGCCACCGCCGAGCCGGTCGCCGGATCTTCGGTCACGCCCATACGCGGCGCGAACATGCGCGCGTGAAAATGGTTGCCCGCGTCCACGGTTTCGCTGCAGAAGACGAAAGCCGAACCCGTGCCGATGCCGCCGAAGGCCTTGTCCCACCCAGCGAGATCGAGCTTGCAGCGGCGGATCGCCTCAAGCCCGCGCAGCGGCACGAATGCGAACGCGACGCCCGCCGACCAGCCGGAAACCTGCAAACCGCCAGACCCGATATCGTCCAATGCAAGCCCAAGCGCACCTGCAGTGGCCTCGCGGCTGCCTAGCTTGCCATCCGGCGCCGGCAACCGCGGAATGGCGAACAGGGCGTGGCCGCGATCCTTGCCGCCCGCGTTGACGCGGCAAGGCACCGGGCCAACCTCCTCACCGAGAACAAAGTCACGCTTGCCGCCGCCGTCGAGGCAGCCGAGCAACACGGCGGTGCCGACCGTCGGGTGGCCGGCAAACGGCAGTTCGCGCGCCGGCGTGAAGATGCGCAAGCGTGCGCGGTGCGATGGCTCGGTCGGCGGAAAGACGAAGACCGTCTCCGAAAGATTGAATTCGCGGGCGATGGCCTGCATCGCATGCGTATCAAGGCCGGCAGGTTCGAGCACAACCGCCAGCGGATTGCCGGCGAAGCGCGTCTGCGTGAACACGTCGAGCGTGGCGAAGCGGCGGCGCATGAACGTCCCCGGGGAAAAGAAGCGGCCTCACGGCAGATCGCGCCATGAGGCCGTAAGACAGCACATCTCTTCCGCCTGAGGGAGAGCATTTAATTGATGCCACCTATTTGCCCGCCTTATCGACAAAGGCGTTGGTGTAGGTCTTCGACAGATCGATGTTGGCCTTGGCGATCTCGGGCGACGACTGGCTGAACACGGCGAGCACCGCGGCGGCGCCCTTCGGGTCCATGAGTCCGGTCTTGGAATACATCGGCAGCGTGGCCTTGAGCGCGGCGACGTAGAGCGCCTTGTCCTTGCCGACGAATTCCGGCGGCATCTTGTCGGCAATCTCCTCTGGCGTGTGCGTGTCGATCCACTTGAGCGTGGACACGATCGCATTGGTCATGCCCTGCACTTCCTTCGGGTGGCTGGCGATCCACTCGACGCGGGTGTAGAGCGCGCCGCCGGGATATTCGCCGCCGAACACGGCGAGCGTGTCCTTCTGGCTGCGCGTGTCGCTGAGAATCCTGAGATCGCTGTAATTGTTGGCCAGCACCGTCACCGCCGGGTCGAGCATGATGGCGGCATCGATCTGCCCCTGCTCCATTGCGGCAATCGCCGAACCGCCAAGGCCGACGCCGATGACGGCGACCGAATTCGGGTCGACGCCGAATTTGGTCAATATGTATTTGAGGAAGAAGTCGGTCGAAGAACCGGGCGCGCTGACGCCGACCTTCTTATTTGCGAGGTCCTTGATCGCCATCACTTCGGCGTTGTGCTTGGGCGAGACCACCAGCGCAAAGCCGGGGAAGCGGTCATAGACCACGAAGGATTGCAGTATCTGTTTCTTCGCGGCGAGCTCGACGGTGTGGTCGAAATAGCCGGAGACGACGTCCGCCGAGCCGCCGATCACGGCCTTGAGCGACTCCGAGCCGCCCTTGAACTGAACCACCTCGACGTCGACACCGGCCTTTTTGTATTCGCCGAGTCGATCGGCGAGCATGGTCGGCAGGTAGCACAGGCAGCTGGCGCCGCCGATGGACAGCGTCACCTTGGACTGCGCGAGCGCAAGGCCCGACGACAGCAACAGCGCGGCGAGCGACAAGCCCAGCCGCCGGACGAACGTTGCGGACATGAATTCCTCCCGGTGTTTCTTGAGACTTTTTGAGACTTTTGGTTGGCCCGATTTCGCCGGCGACAATAAGCCAGCCCTTGGGCGCTGACTAGTGCATGCCGCCGCCGACGGGACGCATGGCTAGGCCGCCACGGCCCGCGCGGACATCATCCGGTTGCGGCCCAGATCTTTGGCTTCGTAAAGCAATTTGTCCGCCGCTGCGATCAGCTGCTTTGCAGTCGTTTCGCCCTGCCAAACCGTAGCGGCGACGCCGCCGCTGATGCTGACATAGGGACCCGCCGGAGAATGTCCGTGCGGAATTCGTAATTGCGTCACCGCGTTCAGTGCCGTTTCAGCCACCCGCGTCGCGCCCTTGACTGCGGTTTCCGGCAGGACGATGGCGAACTCCTCGCCGCCGTAACGGGCGACGACATCGGAGGAGCGCTTGCTGCAGGATCGAAGGGCTGCCGCGACCCGTATCAGATCGAGCGAGGCCTCGACGATTTTACGGCGCTCCTCGCTTTCGCGCTTGCGCGCCACCATTTCATCCGGTGTTGTCGCGGCGTGACGCTCGCCCGGATCCTCGGCCGATGGCACCAGCGCCGGAGAATGAGCCATTTTCATGTGACGACCTTGCATGCAATTCGCGCGGCAGGCATCGCGCGATGAACGCGGGAGCACCGACTCGGTTCGCGCCATTTTGACGGCAGATCGTTAACGCGCGGCGTTGCATCTTTCGACAATTTTTCAAAACGGCGGAAATTTTACCGGTGGTAACCGCGTATGGAATTGGTACGGGAAAATACCGACGCGGACGCCGCGCCGTCAGCTTCGCGTCTCGGCCTGCGGCCGCCAGGCCAGCAGGCGCCGTTCGATGAGTGTCACCCCGATGTCGATGACGATGACGAAAACGGCGAGCACAAACATGCCGGCAAAGACGCCGGCGACGTCGAACACGCCTTCGGCCTGCTGAATGAGATAGCCGAGGCCGGCGGCGGAGCCGAGATATTCGCCGACCACCGCGCCGACCACGGCAAAGCCGACGGAGGTGTGCAGCGATGAAAACATCCACGACAGCGCCGATGGCCAATAAACGTGGCGCATCAATTGTCGCTCGCTCATGCCCAACATGCGCGCATTGGCGAGCACCGTCTGGCTCACTTCCTTGACACCCTGGTAGACGTTGAAAAAGACGATGAAGAAAACGAGCGTCACGCCGAGCGCCACCTTCGACCAGATGCCGAGACCCAGCCACAGCGTGAAGATCGGCGCCAGCACGACGCGCGGCAGCGCGTTCGCCATCTTTACGTAGGGATCGAACACCGCGGCGGTGCGCGGCTGGCGCGCGAACCAGAAGCCGACCAGCACGCCGCCGAACGCGCCGAGCACGAAGGCGAGGATCGATTCTTCCAGCGTCACCCAGAGATGCTTCCAGATGACGCCCGAGGCGAACCAGGCGACGATCTGGCTCGCCACGTCGACCGGGTTGGAGAAGAAGAACGGCGGCAGCACCATGTGGCCGAAAATCGGGTAGGTCGCCAGCACATACCAGGCCGCGAGCGCGACCACCGCGACCAGCACTTGCAAGACGAGGAGTTGCGCGCGCTGCATCAGGCCTCGCCGCACGTTCGCTTTACCTCCCCCTGAAAGGGGGAGGTCGACCGCGAAGCGGTCGGGTGGGGGTCAAAGTAGCTTGTGACGGTAGATGACCCCCTCCCCAACCCTCCCCCTTTCAGGGGGAGGGAGCAGGCTCTGCTCTCCCGCACTTCAATATTTCCGATCCGCAAGCCCATTACTCCCCTCCGTCATCGCGTAGCCCCTGATCACTTCGGCTTTCAATGTGTGCCATATCTCGCGGTGCAAGACGTTGAAGGCGGGATCGCGCTTTACCTCGCCGATGTCGCGCGGGCGGGCAAGCTGCACGCGCCAGTCGCCGATGATCCGCGAGGTCGGCCCCGCCGACATGATGACGACGCGGTCGGAGAGCGCGATTGCCTCCTCCAGGTCGTGGGTGACGAACAGCACCGCCTTGCGGTCGGCGTTCCACAGGTCGAGGAGCAGATTGCCCATGATCTGCCGGGTCTGCGCGTCGAGCGGGCCGAACGGCTCGTCCATCAGCAATATCTTCGGATCGCGGATGAGCACCTGCGCGAGGCCGACGCGCTTGCGCTGGCCACCCGACAGCATGTGCGGGTGGCGGTCGCCGAACGAGCCAAGCCCCACGCGCGAGAGCCAGGCTTGCGCGCGCTCGCGCGCCTCATGTGTCGGCGTGCCCGCCGTCTCCAATCCGATGGCGACATTTTCCAGCGCCGTCTTCCAGGGAAACAGCGCGTCGGCCTGGAACAGGTAGCCCGCCTGGCGATTGAGCGCTGCAAGCGATGACCCGAAAATGTCCACCGTACCGGCGGCAGGCGCCAACAGACCGGCGACGATGTTGAGCAGCGTCGACTTGCCGCATCCGGTCGGGCCGACGATGGAAACGAATTCGCCGTCGGCGACGGTGAGCGTCGCGCCGGTGACCGCGCGGTAACTGCCGCCGCCGGCGAGGCGGAAGGTAACGTCGACGCCGGACAGCGAAACTGCGTTTGTTTTTGCTCGGGTGTCCATGCCAGCAGCAACGTAGAGTGAAATTGTCATCGCGGGAAGCGCGGGAACGTCATTCCGGGCGCGCGGCGGCGCGAACCCGGAATCCAGAGACATGCACGGCGTAACCGCTGGATTCCGGGTTCGCTCGCCTTCGGCGAGCGCCCCGGAATGACGGGCATTAATTCTTCGACCGGTCCACCAGCGCGCGCTGCTTGATCCACGGCATCATGTCGCGCAGCTTGGCGCCGACCTGCTCGATCGGATGCTCGGCCAGCTTGGCGCGGGTCGCCTTGAACGAGGTCTGGTTGACCTTGTTCTCCAGCATCCAATCCTTGGTGAAGCGGCCGGACTGGATATCGGCCAGCACCTTCTTCATCTCCGCCTTCACCGCCGGGGTGATGACGCGCGGGCCGGAAACGTATTCGCCGTATTCGGCGGTGTTCGACACCGAATAATTCATGTTGGCGATGCCGCCTTCGTAGACGAGGTCGACGATCAGCTTCACCTCGTGCACGCATTCGAAATAGGCCATCTCCGGCGCATAGCCGGCCTCAACAAGCGTCTCGTAGCCGGCCTTCATCAGCTCGACGAGACCGCCGCAGAGCACGGTCTGTTCGCCGAAGAGATCGGTCTCGCATTCCTCTTTAAACGTTGTCTCGATGATGCCGGCGCGGCCGCCGCCGATCGCCGCGCCATAGGAGAGGCCGAGCTCCTGCGCGTTGCCCGACTTGTCGGCATGCACCGCCAAGAGGCACGGCACGCCGGCGCCGCGCGCATATTCCGAGCGCACGGTGTGGCCGGGGCCCTTGGGCGCGATCATCATCACGTCGAGATCGGCGCGCGGCTCGATCAGATTGAAATGCACGTTGAGCCCGTGCGCGAACATCAGCGCCGCGCCCTGCTTCATGTTTTTCACGAGATGGTCGTTATAGATGTCGGCCTGCAGCTCGTCGGGCGTGAGCATCATCATCACGTCGGCCCATTTGGCGGCGTCGGCGACCTCCATCACCTTGAGCTTTTCGGCTTCGGCCTTCTTCACGCCAGCGGAGGTCTTGCGCAGCGCCACCGCGACGTCTTTCACGCCTAAGTCGCGCAAGTTAAGCGCGTGGGCATGGCCCTGGCTGCCATAGCCGATGATGGCGACTTTCTTGCCCTTGATGAGATTGAGATCGGCGTCCCGGTCGTAATAAACACGCATGATACCCTCGCTTAAGCCCCGATAATGTCGGCCCTGCTTCTAGGACGCCGGGCGTGAGGCCACAAGGCCCGGCGTTTATTCAATCGGTGACGATCGGATAGATGCTGGCGACCAGCAGCAGGCCCATGACGGCGTTGAAAATCCGCGCATGCACGGGGTCGCGAAGAAACCGGCGCAGCGCCACGCCAAAGCCGGCCCAAGTCGCGGTCGATAGCGCCGTGGCCAGCGCGAAAACCGCGAGCACGATGACGAAATCCTCGCGCTCGTGGCCGGGCCGCATATAGACGGCGACGCCCGAGAGCGCGGCCACCACCGCCTTCGGATTGATCCACTGAAACGCCGCGGCCTGCAGGAATGTCATGGGCTTGCCCAGAATATTCCCGCTTGCGCCATCCGCGGCCGGCCGCGCGCTCGCCACTTTCCATGCCAGCCACAGCATGTAGGCGGCGCCAGCGATTTTCAGCGCGAGCTGCGACCCAGGCAGCGCCGCGAAGACGATGCCGAGGCCAGCGGCAAAGACCGCGAGCAGCACGACAAAGCCGACATCGACGCCGAGCAGATGCGGCACCGTGCGGGCGAAGCCGAAATTCACGCCCGAAGCGGTGAGCAGGATGTTGTTCGGCCCCGGCGTGAACGCCATCACGTTAGCGAACACGACGAGCGCCAGAAAGACGTCGATTTGCATTGAATGCTACGCCTACATCCCCTCGGGCCCGCGCGCGATGGCGGCGATGCCGGTGCGCGAGACCTCGACCAGGCCGAGCGGCAGCATCAGCGCCACGAACTGTTCGATCTTGTTGCTGGCGCCTGTCAATTCGAACACAAAGCTCTCGGTGGTGGCATCGATCACGCGGGCGCGAAAGGCGTCGGCCAGCCGCAGCGCCTCGACACGGTTCTCGCCGCGCCCACGCACCTTGATCATGGCCAGTTCGCGCTCGATCGAATTGCCGGCGAGCGTCATGTCGATGACGCGATGCACCGGCACCAGGCGGTCGAGCTGGTTCTTGATCTGCTCGATCACCATCGGCGTGCCGGTGGTCACCAGCGTGATCAGCGACAGGTGCGCCTGGTGCTCGGTCTCCGACACCGTGAGCAATTCGATATTGTAGCCGCGTCCCGAGAACAGGCCGATCACGCGGGCGAGCACGCCCGGCTCGTTGTCGACCAGCACGGAGAGCGTGTGCAATTCCTGCTTCTGCGCCTTGGGCGCGGCCGGATAATGCGAGGTGCTCGGCGGCACATTTGCGTTTGCGTTCATCAGACCATCACCTTGCCTTCCTCGGTCACCGCCTCGTCGAGCGTTTCCGCTGCATCGCCGAGGATCATCTCGTTGTGCGCGCGTCCCGACGGGATCATCGGGAAGCAGTTTTCCTTGGGATCGACCACGCAGTCGAACAGCACCGGCTTGTCGACGTCGACCATCTCGCTGATGGCGTGGTCGAGATCGCTCGGCTTTTCGCAGCGGATGCCGTGCGCGTGCATGGCCTCGGCGAGCTTGACGAAATCCGGCAGCGCTTCCGAATAGCTCTCCGAATAACGCCCGCCGTGCAGCAATTCCTGCCACTGCCGCACCATGCCCATGTATTTGTTGTTGAGGATGAAGATCTTGATCGGCAGCCGGTACTGCACCGCCGTCGAGATTTCCTGCATGGTCATCTGCACCGACGCCTCGCCGGCGATGTCGATGACTAGCGATTTCGGATGTGCGAGCTGCACGCCGACCGAGGCCGGCAGGCCATAGCCCATGGTGCCGAGCCCTCCGCTCGTCATCCAGCGGTTCGGCTCCTGGAAACGGTAGAACTGCGCCGCCCACATCTGGTGCTGGCCGACTTCCGTGGTGATGTAGACGTCCTTGTCCTTGGTCAGCTCGTAGAGCCGCTGGATGGCGTATTGCGGCTTGATCACCTCGTTGGAATTGCGATAGGCGAGCGACTTGCGGGAGCGCCACTTGTCGATCTGCTTCCACCAGGCGTCGAGCGCCTTCTTGTCGGCCTGCTTGGCGCCGGTGCGCCACAACCGCACCATGTCTTCCAGCACGTGCGCGCAGTCGCCGACGATCGGAATATCGACGTGAACGTTCTTGTTGATCGAGGAGGCGTCAATGTCGATGTGGATCTTCTTCGAGCCGGGCGAGAAGGCGTCGACGCGGCCGGTGATGCGGTCGTCGAAGCGGGCGCCGACGCAGATCATCACATCGCAATCGTGCATCGCCATGTTGGCTTCGAGCGTGCCGTGCATGCCGAGCATGCCCATCCATTGCGGGTCGGCGGCGGGGAAAGCGCCGAGCCCCATCAGCGTCGAGGTGATGGGAAAGCCGGTGACCTTGACCAGCTCGCGCAACAGCTCGCTCGCGTGCTTGCCGGAATTGATGACGCCGCCGCCGGTGTAGAACAGCGGCCGCTTGGCATGCGCCATCAGATCGATCGCGGCCTTGATCTTGTCGAGGTCGCCTTTCACTTTCGGCTTGTAGCCTGAGTGCGGGAATTCCTTCGGTTTCGAATACATGCCGGTGGCGAACTGGATGTCCTTGGGGATATCGACCACGACCGGGCCGGGCCGGCCGCTCGACGCGATGTGGAACGCCTCGTGCAGCACGCGCGGCAAGTCCTCGATGCGCTTGACCAGATAATTGTGCTTGGTGCACGGCCGCGTGATGCCGACGGTGTCGCACTCCTGGAAGGCGTCGTTGCCAATGAGATGCGTCGGCACCTGACCGGTGATGCAGACGATCGGGATTGAGTCCATCAGCGCGTCGGTGAGACCGGTGACCGCATTGGTGGCGCCGGGGCCGGAGGTGACCAGCACGCAACCGACCTTGCCGGTCGAGCGCGCATAGCCTTCCGCCGCGTGCACCGCGCCCTGCTCGTGGCGCACCAGGATGTGCTGCACCTTTTCCTGCGCGAACAGCGCGTCGTAGATCGGCAGCACCGCGCCGCCGGGATAGCCGAAGATGTGCTTCACGCCCTGGTCGGCGAGCGCCTCGATCACCATTTCGGCCCCGGTCATTTCGCGTGTCATGGGTCTCCTCCTTTCCGTCCTGCTCGCCGTGCCGCGGCAATAAAAAAGGCCCGCGAAGGGCCATGTCCGGACGCTTTCCTTGGGCAAGCCCTGTCAGGGCTGCCTGGAACGCGTCCGAACCGCTACCAGAGTAATAATATTGCGCGACATAGGTTCAACTCGTCATTTCGTTGCGCGAATTTATAGAGGGCGCGCCCTGCGCAGTCAAGCCGCTTATAGCCTAATCCGCGCCACTTCCAAGCGGCGACTATTCCTTAAGTCCCGCGATCATCGCTTCGATTGCGCGGCGGAGAGACTGCACTTCATCGCGGATGACATCCCAAATGACCTTGTCTGAAATCGAATGGTATTCGTGGCGCAACACATTGCCGATCCCGGCCAACGCCGGCCAGCGCACGTCCTTGTGTTGGCCCTTCAGATTGGCCGGGAGATGGCGGCTCGCCTCCGAGATGATCTCGATGCCTCGTTGCACGCCGTGTCAAAGCAGCCAGTCCCTTTGAAAATCGCGAAACGACTTGCCGGCGATCGCCGTCTGAATCCCCACAATAGCGCTGATAATCTCATCCAGGACGGGGCCGAGCTTGCGCGCCATCAGAACACGCGCACGGCCGACCGCTCGATGTCGGCACGCAACATCGGATGCAGGCTGTCGCGGGTGGTGACGTCGACCTGCGCGCCCAACTCCGCTTCCAGCAGCAATTTGATATCGATGAGGTCTAAGGCATTGAACTTGCCGTTCGGGTCGTAGTCGACGAACAGATCAAGGTCGCTCTTGGCTTCGGCTTCGTCGGGTGGAGCCGAACAGATAAAGCAAGGTCGCGCCGAGCGCCCTGATCGCGTCGGCCTGGGCTTTCAATTTCCTGATCGCTTCAGCCTTTTTCATGCCGGACAATATATCATATCCGAGAACGCATAAGAAATCAGCCTCCTGCTAACTGGCTTTCGAGAGCCTTTTGGCCATCGTCCGCCGGCGCCCACGGCCAATCCTTCATCTGATTGCGTAACCAGGTGAGCTGGCGCTTGGCATAGCGGCGTGTGTCCATGACGCAGCCTGCCGCGGCCTCATCCAGCGAAATCTCGCCGTGGAGATGGCGGATCAGCCATGGCACGCCGTGCGCCTTCATCGCCGGCAGCAGCGGATCGAGCTTGCGCGCCGCGAGCGCCCTCACCTCCTCCAGCGCGCCGGCTTGCCGCATCGCAGTAAACCGATTTTCGATGCGCTCAACCAGCGCCTTTCGCTCGCAGGTGAGAAACACCTTGGCGGCTTTGCCCGGGTCGACGAGTGGTAGCATGCCTTCGCGGTGCCAATCGCTGAGCGAACGCCCGGTGACCTCGAGCACTTCCAGGGCGCGGGCGATGCGCGAGCGGTCGTTGACCATCAGCCGCCGCGCCGTCGCCGGATCGCGCCGCATGAGCTCCCCATGCAGCGCCGCGGCACCCTCGCTTTGCACGCGGGCACGCACCTTCGCGCGAATGTCGGCCGGGATCGGTGGCACTGCTGCCAGCCCCGTCGTCAGCGCCTTGAAATAAAGCCCGGTGCCGCCGACCACAATCGGCACGCGGCCTTGCGCTTTCGTCTCGTCGAGCACGGCGGCGACGTCACGCAGCCATTGGCCGGTCGAATAATTCACCGCCGCATCGACATGGCCGTACAGCCGGTGCGGCGCGCGGCGCTCGTCCTCCGGCGAGGGGCGCGCGGTGATGACGCGCAGATCGCGATAGACCTGCATCGAGTCAGCATTGACGACGGTGCCGCCGATGCGTTCGGCAAGCGCCAAAGCCAGCGCCGACTTGCCGCTCGCGGTCGGGCCTGCAATAAGCACCGCGGTGCCGGCCGTATATTCCGCATGACTCATGTCGCAACCCTGATCGCCCCGAACGGCGTCCTCGACGATGCCGCGCTGTCGCGGGCCTATGCCGCGTTGCCGAGCGCCGGCGAGCCCGTGTGGCTTGCCGATCGCGTCGCCGCCGACATATCCTTTAGCGCGGAAGCCCCAATCGACCAACGCACCGTGTCCGAATTGGTACGCTTTCAGATCGGCCCATCGTTTGACGTCGTGGTGCAGCCGGTCGCCAGCCGCCGCAAGAAGCTGTTTCTGGCCGACATGGATTCCACCATGATCGGCCAGGAATGCATCGACGAACTCGCCGACTATGCCGGCCTGAAAGCCCATATCGCCGCCATTACCGAACGCGCCATGCGCGGCGAGATTGCCTTCGAGCCGGCATTGCGCGAGCGCGTGGCCCTGCTCGAAGGCGTTCCGGTGTCGGTGATCGAAGAGGTTCTGCGCGAACGCATCAAGCTGACGCCCGGCGCGCGCATGCTGATCGCGACCATGCGGGCGAACGGCGCGCGCACCTGTATGGTCTCGGGCGGCTTCACGTTGTTCACCGATCGAATCGCGGCGATGATCGGATTTGACGAGACGCGGGCCAACACGCTCACCATCGTCGATGGGCACAAGCTCGCCGGCACCGTCGCCGAGCCGATCTTCGGCCGCGACGGCAAGCGCGCGGCGCTCATCGAGCTGCGTCAGGCGCTTGGTCTCGCCAAGGCCGAGACGATGGCCATCGGCGACGGCGCCAACGACATGGACATGATCGCCGAGGCGGGCCTCGGCGTCGCCTTCCACGCCAAGCCGATGGTGGCGGCCGCAGCGCCCGCGCGCATCGACCACGGCGACCTCAGCGCACTGCTCTATGTGCAGGGGTATCGGAAGGAGGAATTTGTGCAGGCGTGAATCCCTCCCCTGCAAGGGGAGGGTGGCGAGCCGCAACGCGGCAAGCCGGGTGGGGCGCGCTTGGCCCCCACCCGCCTCGCTTCGCTCGGCATCCTCCCCGCAAGCGGGGAGGGATAAGCGCTACTGCAAGCTCAGCGCCACGAAGCTCGGGTCGCCGTCAGGCGACACCACCAGCAGCACCACCGCCTTCTTGCCGTCCTTGCGCAGCTTGTCGATCCGCTGCTGCAATTCGGCCGCGGTCGACACTGGCTGCTGCTGCACCTCGGCGATCACCATGCCCGGCTGCAGCCGCTTTTCGGCCGCGGGCGAATTCGGATCGACGCCGGTGATCAGCACGCCTTTCACCTTATCCTTGATCTTGTTCTTCTTGCGCAGCTCGTCGGTGAGATTGGCGAGATCGAGGCCGAGCGCCTTCTTCACCACGGGTTTTTCCGTCGCGTCATTGTCCTTTTTTGGCGTCAGCGCTGCCTGTTTCTCGCCGTCCTCGAGACGGCCGAGCTTGACGGCCTTGGTGACCTCCTGGCCCTTGCGGATCACCACCACCTCGACGTCCTTGCCGACCGGCGTCGAAGCGACGATGCGCGGCAGATCGCGCATTTCCTTCACGTCCTTGCCGTCGAACTTGACGACGACGTCGCCCGGCTCGATGCCCGCGGGCTTGGCCGGGCCCTTGTCGTCGACGCCGGCGATCAGCGCGCCGCGCGGCGGCGAGATGTTGAGGCTTTCGGCGATCTCGTCGTTCACCTGCTGGATGCGCACGCCGAGCCAGCCGCGCCGCACGTCGCCGTACTGGCGAAGCTGGTCGATCACCCCGACGACGATCTTCGATGGGATGGCGAAACCGATGCCGATCGAGCCGCCGGACGGCGAAATGATCGCCGTGTTGACCCCGACCACCTCGCCGTTGAGGTTGAACAGCGGGCCGCCGGAATTGCCGCGGTTGATGGCGGCGTCGGTCTGAATGTAGCTGTCGTAGGGGCCCGACTGGATGTCGCGGTTGCGCGCCGAGACGATGCCGGCGGTCACCGTGCCGCCGAGGCTGAACGGATTGCCGATGGCGATCACCCATTCGCCCAAGCGCAGCTTGTCGCTGTCACCGAATTTCACCGCCTTGACCGGATGCGGCGGCTTGAACCGCAGCAGCGCCAGGTCGGTTTTCTGATCCTTGCCGATCAGCTCGGCTTTGACCGTGGTGCCATCGTTGAGAATGACGTCCACCTCGTCGGCATCGGCGATGACGTGGTTGTTGGTGACCACGATACCGGACGGATCGATGATGAAGCCGGAGCCGAGCGAATTGACCCGCCGCGGATGCGGGGCATCGCCATTGCCGTCGCTCTGCCCGCGCTTGTTTTTGAAGAACTCCTCGAAGAATTCCTCGAACGGCGAACCGGGCGGAAGCTGCGGCATGGCGCCGCCGCCCATGTCGACCGTCTGCTTGGTCGAAACATTGACCACCGAATCGATCACCGCCTCCGCCACGTCGGCGATGCCGTCCGGCCCGCGCGCAGCGGCAGCTTGCGTGAACATCGGCCAAGCGATTGCGGCAGCGGCGAAAATCGCCAAAGTCGCGCGGCCGCGCTGCGTCAGATGACTGAAATTAGCGCCCATGGGCGTCAATTCTCCTGGGAGGGGTTCGAACTCGACACTGCCCCCGTCCTGACGGGGATTCAAGAGTGCCGCGATCAACAGCATGAGAACGAGATTCTGGCGCAAATACGATGATCAGCCACGCACCAGCCACACCAGAACGAGGCCAAGCAGCGCGCAGCCAAGGCCGATCAGCCGCAAGGTCGGGTCTGGGGTTCCCATGACGGCGGCCATCGAGCGCTTGGCCGGACCGGGGAAGGCGGCGAATATCAGGCCTTCGATCACGAACACCAGTCCGATCGCGGCGAGGAAATCCGTCATGCCGGGCCATATTGCTTGAGCATGATCTGACCCGACCTTGCTTCGCCCGCCGAAGCGGGCTTCGCGAAGGCGGGAAACCGGTCCCCACTTTTCGGGATCATGCTCGCGCCGGTTACTTCGCCGGCGCGGCCGCAGCGCCCGGCGTGGCGCTCGCCACCGGCGGCGTCGCCTGCTCCACCGGCGGCTTGCCGGACGGATTGGCGAAGTAGCGGAAGAAGTTGCTCCCCGGCTGCAGCAGCATGCGCGTGTCACTGGCCTTCAGGCCGGTTTCGTAGGCCTGCATCGACCGGTAGAAAGCGAAGAAGCCGGGATCCTGGTTGAAGGCGTCGGCGAAGATCTTGTTGCGGGTGGCGTCGCCCTGGCCGCGGATCTGCTCGGACTTGGATGTTGCTTCCGCCACCAGCACCGTCACTTCGCGGTCGGCCTTGGAGCGAATTTCCTGCGCCTGTTGTTGCCCCTGGGCGCGGTATTCGGCCGCTTCGCGTTGACGCGCGGTCTGCATGCGCTGATAGACCGCCTGGCTGTTCTGCTCCGGCAGGTCGGCGCGGCGGATGCGCGCGTCCACGACCTGAATGCCGTAATTCTCCGCCTCTTTGTTGATCAGATCGCGGATGCGTGCCATCAGATCGGCGCGTTCATCGCGCACCACCTGGATGAAGGTCGCCTCGCCGAGCACGCGGCGCAGCGCCGAATTGAGCAAAATGGCGAGCTGTGAGTCGGCCGCCACCTTCGAGCCCAAGCTCTGGTAGAAGCGCAGCGGATCGTTGATGCGATAGCGCGCGAAGGCATCGACCACCAGCCGCTTCTGGTCGGAGGCGATGACTTCCTGCGCCGGCGCTTCCAGATCGAGAATGCGTTTGTCGATGGCGATCACGGTGTCGATGAACGGCACCTTGACGTTGAGGCCCGGCTCGTTGACCACGCGCACCACCTGGCCGAGACGCACCACCAGCGCCTGTTGCGTCTGATAGACCTGGAACAGCGAGGTGTAGACGATGACCAGCGCAGTGAATGCGACGATGAGGATCACGCCGCCGATGACATTGAGTTTCATTGCTGGGCTCCCGCCGGCGACGGACTGCGCGGCTGCTGCGGCCGCGTCAATTCGTTGAGCGGCAGATAGGGCACCACGCCGGTGCCGCCTTTGCCGGAATCGATGATGATCTTGTCGGCGCCGCCGAGCACGCGCTCCATGGTTTCCAGATACATGCGCTCACGCGTCACATCCGGCGCCTTCTTGTACTGCTCGTAGATCTGCAGGAAGCGTGAGGCCTCGCCGGTGGCCTGCGCCACGGTCTGCGATTTGTAGGCTTCCGCCGCTTGCGTGATCTTTGCCACGTTGCCGCGCGCTTGCGGGATCACGCGGTTGGCATAAGTCTGCGCCTCGTTGACCGAGCGATCGAGGTCGATGCGGGCTGCCTGCACGTCGCGGAAGGCGTCGATCACCTGCGTCGGCGGATCGACCTTCTGCAGCTGTACCTGCTGGATCAGGATGCCGGCGCCGTAATGGTCGAGTGTCTTCTGCATCAATTCCTGCACCGCAGCCTCAATTGTCTGCCGTGCGCCGGTCAGGATCGGCTGGATGTCCGAGCGGCCGATCAACTCGCGCATGGCGCTTTCCGCCACCGCCTTCACCGTGCCTTCCGGATTCTGGATGTTGAACAGATATTCGCCGACGCCGGTCGGCTTCACTTTCCAGAACACCGAGAAGTCGACGTCGACGATGTTCTCGTCGCCGGTGAGCATCAGGCTCTCCTCCGGCACGTTTCGGGACGAGGTGCGCCCACTGATGTCGCTGACGGTGCGCATGCCGATGTCGATCTTGTTGACGCGCAGCGCCTTCGGCGTGAGCGCCGCCTCGATCGGATACGGCAGATGATAATTCAGGCCGGGCTGCACCTCGCGCACGACCTTGCCGAAGCGCAGCACGACGCCGAGCTCGTCCGGCTCGACGCGGAAGAAGCCGGAAAATCCCCACAGCGCGATTGCCGCCAGCGCCAGCAGCGCGAAGCCTTTGCTGCCGAGGCTGCCGCCCGGCAGGAAGCGGCGCAATTTATCCTGGCCGCGGCGGAGGATTTCCTCCAGATCCGGTGGCGTCGGTCCCGACGACTGCGGTCCCGAGCCCCAGGGGCCCTTGCCGCCCGAGCCCCACGGGCCGCCGCCCCCGCCGCCCTGATTGGTCCATGGCATTGAATTGATCTCCCGGCGCCGGCGTCAGAACCGGCTTGTTTGGAGGGGGTTATAGGGGTTGCGAGCCGCCGTTACAACGCGCGGACAATTACCCTTTAGCACCCTTTTGGCGCACTTAGCCGCGCTTTGTGGCGCTTTAGCGCCTGATATAGGTGGCGACCGTATAGCTCGCGTCGTCTTCCGCGCCGGCAGCGCGCTTCTCGCGCTTTTCCTCGCGCCAGTGCTTGACATCGATCGGCGGGAAGAAGGCATCGCCCTGCGGGGTCGCATGCACATGGGTGATCTCCAGCCGGTCGGCAAGCGGCATGGCTTCGGCGAAGATGGCGCTGCCGCCGATCACCATGATCTCGTCGCTGCCGCGCCGCGCGGCGTCCTTGCGCGCGATCTCCAGCGCCGCCTTCAGCGTCGGCGCGGTCTCAACGCCGTCGGCCTTGAACTTCGCGTCGCGGGTAACGACGATGCTGGTGCGGCGGTCGAGCGCCTTGCCGATCGACTGGTAGGTCTTGCGGCCCATGATCACCGGCTTGTCGAGGGTGAGCGCGCGGAAATGCCGCAGATCCGACTTCAGCCGCCAGGGCAGCTTGCCCTTGTTGCCGATGACGTTGTTTTCGCCGATGGCCGCGACAACGATGATCTTCATGCCGCACCGTGCGCCGCAAATTTGTCGAGCGCTTCACCGCTGAGGCGGCAGATTTTCCACTGCTCCATCACCTGCGCCCCGATCGAGCGGTAGAATTGGATCGACGGCTCGTTCCAGTCAAGCACCGCCCATTCGAACCGCGCCCAGCCGTTGTCGATGCAACGCGCGGCAAGGCGCTTGAGCAGTGCCTTGCCGATGCCCTTTTGCCGAAACGCCGGCCGCACGAAAATATCCTCGAGATAGATGCCGTGCCGTCCGCGAAACGTCGAAAAATTGAGAAACCACAGGGCAAAGCCCACGGGCTCGCCGTCCCATTCGGCGATGTCGCAGAAGACGCGCGGCTCCGCCGCAAACAGCACGGCGGCGATGTCGCGCTCCGTCGCGGCGACCTCGTGCGTGAGTTTTTCGTAATCGGCAAGCTCGCGCACCAGCGAAAAAATCAGCGCGCTGTCGGCGGGCGCGGCCTGCCGGATGGAAAGGCTCACACCGCCACCGCGGCTTTGATATGCGGGTGCGCGTCGTAGCCTTCGACGGTGAAATCCTCGTAGCGGAAGCCGAAGATGTCTTTCACGGCCGGGTTTAGCCGCATCGCCGGCAAGGCCTTCGGCGCGCGCGACAATTGCAGCTTCGCCTGCTCGAGATGATTGAGATAAAGATGCGTGTCGCCCCCGGTCCATATGAAGTCGCCGGGCTTGTAGCCGGTCACCTGCGCCACCATCAGAGTCAGCAGCGCATAAGAAGCGATGTTGAACGGCACGCCGAGGAAGACGTCGGCCGAGCGCTGATAGAGCTGGCACGAGAGCTTGCCTTCCGCCACGTAGAACTGGAACAAGCAGTGGCAGGGCGGCAGCGCCATCTTGTCGACGTCGGCCGGATTCCAGGCGGTGACGATGAGGCGGCGCGAATCCGGGTTGCGCTTGATCATGGCGATAACGTTGGCGATCTGGTCGATTGTTCGGCCGTCCTGCGCTGGCCACGAGCGCCACTGCTGGCCATAGACCGGCCCGAGGTCGCCGCGCTCGTCGGCCCATTCGTCCCAGATGCGCACGCCGTGCTCGTTGAGATATTTGATGTTGGTGTCGCCGGCGAGGAACCAGAGCAACTCGTGCACGATCGATTTGACGTGCAGCTTCTTGGTGGTGGTAAGAGGGAAACCCTCGTCCAGCGCAAAGCGCATCTGATGGCCGAACACCGACAGCGTGCCGGTGCCGGTGCGGTCGCGCTTGTCCACGCCGTAGTGGAGGATATGTTCCATCAGATCGAGGTATTGGCGCATCCGGCGGCAGGTCCTTTGAGTCGGGGCAAAGATGGGGAAGTTTGGCCCCGGCGGCAACTGCCGGGGAGCGGTTTATCAACCGTGGCAACGGCGGTCTCATCGCCCCACTGCGCAATCCACGCGGCTTTTGCTAGCATCCGCCCCGCCACAGACGGGGGACATCCCATGCGCTTCCATTACACTCTTCTCGCCCGTATCCTGCTCACGCTGGTGACGCTGGGCTACGGCTTTGTCACCGTCCTCGCCGACTTCAACAAGACGCACGCGACCAATCCGAAATGGACCCCGCACGCGCGCTTCCACGTGGTCTGGCAGATCTGCAGCTATGTCGGCTTCGGACTTCTGTCGCTGGCGCTGCTGTGGTGGCCCGGACCTTACGCCGCCGAGCGGCTCGTCCTCGTCGCCATCATGGGGGCGATCGTCTACGCGGCGTTTTTCGTCGCGGTGCTCGCCATGCCGCTCTATGGCGGCGGCGCTTACGACGACAACGGCTATAAACCCTTCGCCGCGCCGCTCCCGCTCATCGCCAAGCGCTGGGACGTGAACATCACCGCCTTCTGCATCCAAGTGGTGCTGCTCGCCGCCGGCTCGCTGGCGATCGTCGGGGCGTTGAGCGGCTAGCGCGGACGGTACAATCCGAAACCGCTGCGGCGGTCTGCTCAATTCTTCGTTTCTCTCGATTCTTCTTCTTCCGCCTGCTGCTTTTTTTTCGCGTCGGCGAGGAAGCGCAGAAGGATGACGCGCCGATTCTCGTCGGTTTCTTTCGCCAGCAGCTCGTTAATGTACTCGACGTCGCGTTGGGCAATGAATTTATCGACCATGGCCTGCACTCGATTGAGGCTTCGCCCCGATTTCGACCGCTACGTTAACTCGCGGACGCAAACTCAGTCTAGCGCGGGACGTTGGCGCAATGCCGACGCCCGCCGCTATTTTTTCTCGGGCTTTTTCTCGGCGAGCTTGAGCTTCTGTTCTTCTTCCCGGAGCAATTTTTCGATCATGCCGCGCCTGACCGGATCGGTCACGGTTTTCAGCAATTCCTTATAGTGTTCAATATTTTGCCGCCCGACAAAGCGTTCCAAGGCCCGCTCCTAAAGGCTCGATGTCCTGCCTCGGCCCTTGAGCTAGATCAACGCGGCTTTGCACAAACTACCGCATCGTTTTTGACTGGCAAAGATCATTTTGATGTCTGATTGGCAACCTATCACCACGGCCCCGATCCAGGTCGATCTGGAGGTCAGTATCTATGATGACGGCGAATATCACGCGCTGGTATTTCCCTGCCGGCGCGATAGTTCGGGCTGGCGCGATTTGTCCCTCAACCGGCTGGTACCGATCAAGCCGACCCATTGGCGGCCGTGGTCGCAAAAGAAAAATCGATCATGACAAAGGCCGCCCCGGTTGGCGGCCTCATGCATTTCAGACCAAGCGCGCCGTGTCGGCTCACCAGGCCGGCAGGCCGATACGCAGTTTTTACTGGACGGCGGCCAAGCTTAATTCGAGCCCGGCGCCGGGACGCAGCAAAATGACTCCCACGCAATCGATTGCGGAGCGGGAGTCTTGCCCTGATGTCCATTATATCCGGGCTCATCGTCGTCGGCGGTGGCGGCGCAAGCCTGTGGTATTTCATGCCGCGCAACGGCCAGGTGCACCGCCTGGCGCGGGCGCCATTGCTTGACTCGCTTATTCCGATCGCGTCGTCGCCTCGCTCGCGGTCGGCGTGGCGCTGATCGTCAACGGGTTCGGCGGCTAGAGCCAGCCCGACAGCCCGAGCAGCCCGGCGAGAAGAAAGACCCAGAGTGGGTTGATCCGCGTCCAGTAGGCGACCACCGCCGTCGCCGCCGTGATGAGGCCGGCGTAGATGCTGTGGTCGGCAGCGCGCGCCAGCACGAAGGCGGATGCCGCGATCAGCCCGAGCGAGACCGGCACGAGGCCGGCCTGGATGGCGATGCGCCAGCGCGCTTCCTTGAAGCGGTCCCAGAAGCGGGCGACGAAAAACGCCATGGCGCAAGTCGGGCCGCACATGCCGACTGTCGCCAGCGCCGCGCCGGCGAGGCCGGCGACGTGATAGCCGATCAAGGTGACGACGATGACGTTCGGTCCGGGCGAGACCTGGGCGATGGCAAAATTGTCGGCGAACTGCCGGTCGGTCATCCAGTGCATGACGTCGACGGCGATGCGGTGCATTTCCGGGATTGCGGCATTGGCGCCGCCGACCGCGAATAGCGACAGCAGCGCGAAATAGCCAAACAGCGCGAGCAGCGGATTGTCGCTCATCGCCGCATCCAGACAAAAGCCAACGCCACGCTGACCGGCGCCAGCGCCGCGAAAACGTAAGGCAGCGGCCACCGCACCAGCGCCACGGCGATGAAGCCCGCGATCGCCACCGGCGGGCCGAAATTCCAGCGCTTGCGGAACATCGGCTCCGCCATCTTCACAACATTGGCGATGATCAGCCCCGCCGCCGCCGAGGCGATGCCGCCGAGGATGCGGGTCAGCACTTCGAGATCGCCGAAGCGCGCGTAGAGCGCGGCGAGCACGGTGACGATGACAAGCGGAGGCCCGAGCAGCCCGGCGAGCGCTACCGCCGCGCCGGCGACGCCGCCGAAGCGCGAGCCGAACACGACGCAGAAATTCACCAAATTCGGCCCCGGCAGAAATTGCGACAGCGAAAAAGTCTCGTTGAACTCCTCCGCCGTCATCCACTGGCGTTTTTCGACGATCATGCGCCGCGCCCACGGCAGCGCGCCGCCGAAACCGGAAATCGACACCAGGGCAAAGCCTTTGAAGAGTTCGGCGAGCGACGGCGGGGTGACGGCGGGACCGGCTATCGGCTGATCGGGCATTGCGCTCGACACCTACCCCGCCCGCCCGGCGCCGACCAGAGGCGCCGGCGCGGCGCCGCTTTGCATGGCCGGCATAAGGCGTGATTAAAGGCGCGGCTAGGAATTATTTCACAAAAAAGCCGCCGAGAGCACTTCTTTCGTCAACCCTTTGCGTCTATATTCCGGGGGCCGGTCAAAAGCCGGCTATGGCGATAAACGGGCGTCGTAATAAACCTTTCGGACCCGGGGGCAGTACCCGGCGGCTCCACCCAAGTCCATGCGCAGACGTGGATTTCGGCGGGGCCGAAACAGGATCGACGAGGGCGTAAAAGGCGCGCTTTTGCCCGGAATGGGTCCAACGTTATGGGCCTTAACCATAGTTGCCAACGACAACTATGCTCCGGTTGCTCTGGCCGCGTAAGCGGCTCGAAAGACCGAACTTGAAGCCCTGACGGGTTAAGCTCCGTCAGGCGGGGTTCGGAGGCACCTGGCAACAGAAGCCTCCACTTTCTTTTGCGGCGGCTCGTCTTTGTGACAATGGCGGGTCGTTTTGCGTGTAGGTATGGCTTTCGCCGCCGGGCGCGCTAGATTCAAGGGGCGTTCTCGACGGTTTCCGGACGGACCATGGCCGACCAAATTCGCTACGATCTTTTGACCCAGAAGGCGCTGCGCGGCGTGGTGCGCGGCGTTCTCACCGAAGCGGCCAAGAAAGGCCTGCCCGGCGACCATCATTTCTACATCGGCTTCGATACCCACGCCGCCGGCGTGAAGCTGTCGGACCGGCTGCGCACGCAATATCCCGAGCAGATGACGATCATTCTGCAGCACCAGTACTGGGATCTCAGCGTCAACGACACCGGCTTCGAGGTCGGGTTGTCGTTTGGCGGCATTCCGGAAAAGCTCGCGGTTCCCTTCGAGTCGATCAACAGCTTCTTCGATCCTTCTGTGCAATTCGGCCTGCAATTCGAGGAAATTGGCGAAGGCCAGGACCCGCACACGGCGCCGGCCAATATTCAGGACAAAGGCAGCGACAAGCGACCGCGCACGGCGCCGCGCGTGCCCGCCGCGGCCGCGCCGCAGGCGGCCCCGTCACCCGTGGCAGCCGAAGCAAAACCGGCCAAGGAGCCGAAGCCGGTCAGCGGCGGCGGCGAAGTCGTCCGTCTCGATCGCTTCCGCAAGAAGTAGCCAAGAATTGACCTAAGCCGCCGCCTTCCGCCCGCGCGTTCGCGGGCTTACAGTCGGCCATGGCCAGGAAACCGGCAACCACCCGCACGGAAAGCGACGCCTTCGGGTCGCTGGAGATCCCTGCCGACAAATTGTGGGGCGCGCAGACCGAGCGCTCGTTGCACAATTTCCGCATCGGCAGCGAACGCATGCCGATCGAGCTCGTGCACGCGCTCGGCCTGATCAAGCGCGCGGCGGCGGAAGTCAACCGCGATCTCGGCTCGCTCGACCGCAAGCGCGCCGCGGCAATCGCCGCCGTCGCGCAAGAGATCGCCGACGGCCAACTAGACGACAATTTTCCGCTGCTGGTGTGGCAGACCGGTTCCGGCACGCAGACCAACATGAACGTCAACGAGGTGATCGCCAACAAGGCCAATGTCGCGCTCGGCGGTGAGCTCGGCTCGAAAACGCCGGTGCATCCGAACGATCACGTCAATATGAGCCAGTCGTCGAACGACAGCATTCCCACCGCCATGCACATCGCGGCGGCAATGGAAATCAGGCGGCATCTGCTGCCGGCGCTCACCGGCCTGCAGAAAGCCCTCGACAAAAAGACCAGGGAGTTCGCCAGGATCGTCAAGATCGGCCGCACCCATACGATGGACGCAACGCCCTTGACGCTCGGCCAGGAATTTTCCGGCTACGCCGCGCAGGTCAAATCGTCGATCGCGCGCATCAAGCTGGCACAAGCCGAATTGTTTCCGCTGGCGCAAGGCGGCACCGCGGTCGGCACCGGGCTCAATTCCAAGCCGCAATTTGCCAAGGCCTTCGCCGCGCGCATCGCGCGACTGACCAAAATGCCCTTTGTGTCGGCGCCGAACAAGTTCGAGCACATGGCCGGCCACGATGCCTACGTGTTCGCGCACGGCGCGCTCAATGCCGCCGCCACCGCGCTGTTCAAGATCGCCAACGACATCCGCCTGCTCGGCTCCGGCCCGCGCTCCGGTCTGGCGGAATTGATATTGCCGAGCAACGAGCTCGGCTCCTCGATCATGCCGGGCAAGACCAATCCGACGCAGACCGAGGCGCTGACCATGGTCTGCTGCCAGGTATTCGGCAACAACACGACCATAACCGTCGCCGGCAGCCAGGGCCATTTCGAGCTCAACGTCTACAAGCCGGTGCTCGCCTACGCCATGATGCAGTCGATCCGCCTGCTCGGCGGCGCGGTGAAATCTTTCACCGACAATTGCGTCGTCGGCATTCGCGCCAACGAGCCGCGCATCCGCGAGCTGCTCGAGCGCTCGCTGATGCTGGTCACCGCGCTGTCGCCGAAGATCGGCTACGACAAGGCGGCGCAGGTGGCAAAAGCCGCGCATGCCAACGGCACCACGCTGCGCGAGGAGGCGTTGCGCCTTGGATTTGTCAGCGGCGAGGAGTTCGATCGGATTGTGCGGCCGGAAAAGATGGTTAGGCCGAGGTAATTTCGGAAGCGGCTACGGTAATTCGGTGCGAACGGAAACCAACCGGCGCCGCGGACTTCCGCAACGAAAGATTGCAGAGGCAAATGATTACACGCACCGAGCTGCGTGTATTGCCGTGGAACGCCGGCAGGGAACGCGGTGCTAATTTACTGACACTCTGTGTTTTCGCGCATATACCGCATTGTAGCCGGTGCGATCTTATGGATCGTCCGCCAAAAGACTCTGGCGGTCTTCCGCTACCGTTGCGGCGCAATTGGCGGCACTCCACAGGGCTCCGTCGGAGCCCAACGCCCATGTATCCGGTTACCATCGAGAAGCGGCATGGCTGACCTGGTCAATCTGCGAACGGCGCGCAAGCGAGCCAAACGGCTGCAGGCCGATGGGCTGGCTGACGCCAATCGCGTTGCCCACGGCCGGCCCAAACACTCTCGCGAGCTTGAAGCCGAGCGTCAGGTCAAAGCCAGCCGCGATCTCGAACAGCACCGGATTGAAAGAGGAGACGGCCGATGAAATCTCCGGTTGTCAAACGCTCGGTCGTCATAGCCGGGCACAAGACAAGCGTCAGTCTCGAAGACGCGTTCTGGAAGGGCTTGAAGGAAATCGCCGGCACGCGGAAGATGACTCTTTCGGATTTGGTGGCCAGCATCGACACGGACCGCCGCCACGGCAACCTGTCCTCCACGATCCGCCTTTTCGTCCTCGACCATTACCGCGCCCAGATCGGCGACGACCACCGCGCCCGTGACGCGAGCCGCGACTTGGTTGGCGTCCGCGCGGCACCGTCAATGATGCGGATCGACTGAGGCCTCCGGACGCGTGGGCGGCGGCGGAGCGGGCGACGGCCTGATATCGACAGGCGCCGGCAGTGCCGGCGCTTGTTGCGTCTTCGGCCTCGGCATCTGGATCTGTTCGCCCGCCGAGCTGGGGGGCACCGCGCCTTCGATGGCCTTCAACTTCCTGGCCTGGCTTTCGATCGCCCGCAGCGTGAGCCATCCGGTCAGCGCGGACACATCGACGGCACGGGCCGGCCCGGCCAACGGCCCGTTCAACGCGATGTAGATGTCCGGCCGCGGGCCGCCGGCTTCCGCCTCGCCCGACAGCATCAGCCGCGCGTCGACCGCGCCGTCGGTGAGGTCGACATTGCCGGCAACCGACAAGTCGACTTTATCGCCGTGCACCTTCAGGTCGCTCAGCCGCGCCTGCCCGGCGCTGACCGTGATGTCGCCCTGCGCGCGTTTGACCGGAAAGCGGCCGCCATCGAGCGCCCTGCCGACCATGCTGGACAGCTGCGTGACGCCGGGCGCCATTCCGTTGTCGGCGGCGCGGCTGACAATGTCGAAGGTATGCGGATCGAGCCCCGCCAATTGGCCGTCGCTGAGCGTGACGTGCGCGGTGCCGCGCAACGAACCGACAAGCGCCGCCGGGCTTAAACCCGCGCCTTCGAGCTCCGTCGCGATGTCAAGCGAACCGGTGACCGGCGGGCGCGTCGCAGCGGGCAGCAGGCTCGCCGCATCGACGCCGGTCATTGTCATCTTGGCTTGCGCGCTCAGCCCTGTGTCGGTTGAGCGGAACGCCAAGCGGCCGGCCAGGTGGCCACCGGCAATCTCGGCCGTCATATCGTCGAAGGCGATAGCGTCCTTGCTCAAGCGCATCGCGGCGCGGAATTCGCGCGCCACCAGCCGCGACGTGACATTGACCCGTTGCGCCCTGAGCGCCACCTGACCGGCAAAATCGCCCAAGGCACCGCCGGCGAACGGTTCGCTCGACCAGGACCAGCCGCCACGGCTCGCCGCCGCCGATGCTGGCATGCCGATGGCGTCGGCGATCATGGTCGCCGCATTGACCGTGTCGGTGTCCAGCGCGCCGTCGACGCGCATCGGCGACGCCGCGGTAACGGCGAGGCGCCCGCGCACGGCCGCGCCGCCGACTTTGGCGTCGATGTCGTCCAGCGCAACTTTCAGGCCCGCGATGGAGAGGCGCGAATTCACGCTGAGACCGCCGCTGGCGAGATGCATGGCGCCGCTCATCGTGCCGTCAACGGGTCCGGCGATATCCAGCTTGAGCTGGCCCGGCCCCTTGCCCGCCGCAGTGATGCGGTCAAGGCCGACAAGCCTGATCAGCGCCGCGCCATCGCCGGCGTCGATTGTCCCATTCACGTGCACGTCGGCGGCAGCGGGCTTGGCCCAATCGCCGGCGATGCGCGCGTTGGCGTCTATGTGCATCGCGTCGAGGTCGCCGGCGACCGTCAACTGCGCAACGGTCGTCGCGGCGCTGTCTTTGACGTCGGCGACGTCGAGCGTGGCGCGCAGTTTCGCATGAGTGACGCGGTCCAGCGCTTTGGCGATGGGGGTCGCCGAGGCGCTGGCAAATTTGCCGGCCAGCGCGGCGACGGCGGCCGTTTGCCGCGTCTCGAAATCAAGCACCAGCGCGCCGCGCGGCGCGTGCCCGCCGGTCTCGATCCGCCCGCTGGCCGAAAGTGAGCCGCCGCCGAAATCGGCGACCGACAGCCGGTCGATTTGCAGGCCGCTGCCATCCACCTTCAGCCGCGCGCTGAAATCGCGCGCCTCGGCGCCGGCGAAACTGGCGCGGCCGATATCGAGGTCGATGATCATGTCCTGCGGCCGCTGCAGGTTTGAGCCCGCTAGCAACGCCTTGCCGAAACCGAGCGCGGTATCGACATCCAGCTCCGGCGTGGTGAGCGCGGCCTCGAGTTTTGCCGCGCGCTTGCCGGCGGCGAAGCTGTAGATCAGCCGGCCGCTGACGGGCTTGCGGTCGAAGTCGGCTTGCAGCCGCTCGATGCCAAGTTTTTCGCTCGACAGCGTTACGTCGCCGCGCAGCCGCAGCGGCTTCAACTCGCTTTGCTTCGGCGCCGCTCGTCCTTCGATCCACGCGGCAAACGCCTTCGGATCGGTCGCCTCGATCTCGGCCGGCCCGGTAAAGGCAACGCCTTCCGCGCCCACCGACACCGCAAGCTGGCCGCTCAATCGAACCTGAGTAAAGCCGGGCGCGCGAAATTCGAAGCGATCGAGATTCCAGCCGCCGGTGTCGGTGGAAATATCCCCGCGCACCGCATCGATGGCATTGCCGCCGAGCGTCACCCGATCGATGCCGACGCCGATCTGGATGGGAAAGGTCGGGCGGAATGCCGCCGCGGCGAGATCGGCGAGCTTGCGGATTGCAGCCGCCGGCGGCGATTGGCCGGTGTCGGCGGCGAACGCGCGGTCGAGGTCGATCTGACGGCCGGACACCACGCCGTCGAAGCGCGGATGCTTGCCGAATTTGAATTCGGCGGTGCCTGTGAGTTTGAAGCCCTGATCGTCCGAGCCGTATTGAAATTCGCCCTGCTGCATCAGCGCCGAAGCCGCCGTCGCCTTGAGCTTGCCGCTGACGCGCCAAGGCTGGGTGACAAGCGCCGCATTGCGCGCGGCGATGCCGACCGGGCGCGTGAGGTTCAACGTGCCGTCGAAGGTCGGCCCGGCAGCCGCAAACGTGAGCAAGCCGTCCGTCTCGACACTCAGAGGGTGATTCACCGGATCGACATTGAGATGAACTTTGAGCACGCCGTCGTCGCTGACGCGGCCGGTGGACAGGCGAAACGGATAGAGATCGCCGCCTATGGTGGTTGCGCCCTCGCCGCTGAACGGACCGATCAGCGAGCGCGCCTCGCCGTTGAACCATAGCTTTTCCAGCTGGAGGCCGGCGCCGTTCGCCACATCGCCGAGGCTCACCGTCGCGTCCTCGATGCTGAGCCGGTCGATCGACAGCGCGTCCGGGCTGAAATTGATCGGGATATTCGGCGCCTGCACGCGGCCCTTGTCGTCGAGGCCGAGGCGCAGTTGCGCGCCGGCCAAATGCAGCTCGGCGGCGTGCCATTGCCCGCGCATCAACGGGCCGAGCGCAAACTCGATGCTGAGCGAGCCGGCTTTAATCGTGTCGTCGCCGCGGCCGATCTCGATATCGTGCAGCACCAGCTGTGGCGACGGCAGCAGGCGCGCGTCGATCGCGCCGGTGACGCGCACGTCGACGCCGATGAGATGGCTTGCTTCCGCCTCGAACACAGAGCGATAGCCGCCCCAGTCGATCAGCAGCGGGCCGACGAGCGCGGCCACCAGCGCCAGAATGATCGCTATCGCCAATCCAAGCAGGGTGGTTTGCAACGCCAACTCCAGCGTCGAGCCGTGCGGTCCGGCGGCCGCGGTCCATAAGTTGAAATGGTACGCCATTTTGTCAGGCGCAGGCGGCAAATCTGTGTCGTCACCTATTCCGGTCATTCCGGGGCGCGAGTGAAACGAGCGAACCCGGAATCCAGAGCCGTCCCCCAACGTATCTGGATTCCGGGTCCGCGCCGCTGGCGCGCCCCGGAATGACAGTTCATAGCGCGACGATCTTGCCCGGATTCATGATGTTTTGGGGGTCGAGCGCGCGCTTGATCGCGGTCATGGCGGCAAGCGCAGGCGCCCCGTGCTCGGCGAGCAGATACTTCATCTTGCCCTGCCCGACCCCGTGTTCGCCGGTGCAGGTACCGTCCATGGCGAGCGCCCGCTTGACCAGGCGCTCGTTGAGATCCTTGGCGCGGGCAACCTCGTCGGCATCGTCCATGTCGATCAGCAACGTGAGATGGAAATTGCCGTCGCCGACGTGACCGACGATCGGCGCCATGATCCGGCTCTCCTCGATGTCGCGCTGCGTCTGCGTGACGCATTCGGCGAGCCGCGAGATCGGCACGCAGACATCGGTGGCGATCATCTGCCCGCCGGGGCGCAGGGCGAAATTCGACATAGCGGCCTGGTGGCGCGCGTCCCACAATCGGGTGCGGTCCTCCTGGCGCGTCGCCCAGGTGAACGGGCCGCCGCCGAATTCCGCGGCAATCTCGCCGAAGCGCTCAGACTGTTCGGCGACGCTCGCCTCGCTGCCGTGGAATTCCAGCAGCAGCAGCGGCGTTTCCGGCAGGCCGAGCTTGGAATGAAGATTGACCGCCTTGACCTGCAGCGCGTCGAGCAATTCGATGCGCGCGACCGGAATGCCGGACTGGATGGTGTGGATGGTGGCGTTGCAGCAGGCCTCCACCGACGGGAACGGACAGACGCCACCGGAAATCGCCTCGGGAATGCCCGACAGCTTGAGCGTGAGTTCGGTGATGACGCCGAGCGTGCCTTCCGAGCCGACGATCAGCCGCGTGAGGTCGTAGCCCGCCGAGGTCTTCTTCGCCCGCCGCGCCGTCGTCATCACCTCGCCGTCCGCCATGACCACCTTCATCGCCAGCACGTTGTCTTTCATGGTGCCGTAGCGGACCGCGTTGGTGCCGGAGGCGCGTGTCGCCGCCATGCCGCCGAGCGTGGCATCGGCGCCGGGATCGATGGGGAAAAACACGCCGCGGTCGCGCAGCTGCTCGTTGAGCGTCTTGCGGGTGATGCCGGGCTGGATCACGCAGTCGAGATCCTCGGCGTGCACGGCGAGGATCTTGTTCATGTCGCGGAAATCGATGGAGACGCCGCCGAGTGGGGCATTGACGTGGCCCTCGAGCGAAGTGCCGACGCCGAAGGGAATGATCGGCACGCCATGCGCGGCGCAAATGCGCACGATCTGCTGCACGTCCTCGGTCGTCTGCGGAAAGATCACCGCGTCTGGCGGCTGGTTGGCGATCCAGGTGAGCGTGTTGCCGTGCTGCTCGCGCACCGACTGCGCGGTGACGACGCGATTGCCGAACGCCGCGGTCAGTTCGCGGACGGTCTTGTTGATCGCAGCCGGGTCGCGGCGAGATTTCTGGTCGGCGAAGTGGGCAACGGACATGAAATATCCCCGGCTAGGGTCCTTCCCGAGGACCCTAGCAGAGGATGCCGCCGGGGAGAAAGCGGCGGAAAAGTCTCAATTCACGTCGTCTGCCGCGCTCGGCCCTCACGCGTGCCGGATTTGGCGAAGCGCGGGAAGATCATGCCCACCTGCCGCCGGTAATCGCGGTATTGGTCGCCAAACAACGTGATCAGGTCATGCTCTTCGAGCGCGATGCCGATGAAAATGTAGGCCGTCGTCACCGCGGCAAAGAGCAGATGCCCTGCGGTCATCAAGGGCGTTGACCAGAAGGCGATGATGAAGCCGAGATAGATCGGGTGGCGGACCAGCTTGTAGAATAGCGGCGTCTTGAATTGCGGTTTCGGCATCGGCTTGCCCGTCAGGTTATTGGCAACCTGGTGCAGGCCGAACAACTCGAAATGATTAATGAGGAAGGTGCTGGTCAGCACCAGCAGCCAACCGGCCCCCTCCAGCGCAATCAGCGCCTTGGCGACGGCCGGCTGCTCGACGTGCCAGATTATGTCGGGGATCGGCCGCCACTGCCACATCATCAGAATGAGCGCCAGCGTCGCCAGCAGCACGTAGGTGCTGCGCTCGAACGGCCACGGCACGATCTTCGTCCACATCCGTTTGAATTCCTGGCGCGCCATCACGCTGTGCTGGATGGCGAAAATCGACATCAGCACAACGTCGATGACGATTGCCGCAACGAGCGGCGTTGCCGTTCCGTTATCGATGGTCTTCGGCACGACGAGGCCGGAAACAAATCCAATGGCATAGAGAAAACTGACAAAGAACAGCAAATAGGCCACGATACCGTAGATAAAGCCGAATATGCGTCCCATGGCGGTCTCCTTTTGTTGTCGCGTCGCGACAAAATACACCTCGCGCCCGCTAAAGCCTTTGACCGGCGCTTGATTTAAGCTTGAGAAGGACTTGATAATCACCCGGGCGGTGCCCGCGAGAGGCCTTGTTTTTTGCTGTATTCTTTCGCGCCTTACGTCCTCGACACCGGAACGCGCGAGCTGCGGCGTGGCGGCGAGCTTGTCGCGGTTGAGCCGCAGGTCTTCGATCTACTGATAGTCCTGATCGAGAACCGCGACCGCGTGGTCAGCAAGGACGACCTGATCGCGTCCGTCTGGAACGGCCGCATCGTTTCGGAATCGACGCTGACCAGCCGCATCAATGCCGCGCGCAAGGCCGTCGGCGACAGCGGCGACGCGCAGATCCTGATCAAGACCGTGGCGCGCAAAGGCTTTCGCTTTATCGGCACGTTGCGAGACGCGGCCGCTGAGCCGGCGCGTGCGGAGCTTTTCGCGCCGGAGCGGCCGGCGATCGCCGTGCTGCCGTTCACCAACATGAGCGGCGACCCCGAGCAGGAATATTTTTCCGACGGCATCAGCGAAGACATCATCACCGCGCTCTCGAAGCTGCGCTGGTTCCTGGTGATCGCGCGCAATTCCTCGTTCCAGTACAAGGGCAAGTCGGTGCATCTCAAGCGGATCGGCGACGAGCTCGGCGTCGGCTATGTGCTCGAAGGCAGCGTGCGCAAAGGCGGCGAGCGCGTCCGCATCACCGCCCAGCTCAACGATGTCTCGACCGGCAGCCACATCTGGGCCGAGCGCTACGACCGCGATCTGGCCGACGTCTTCGCCGTGCAGGACGAGATCACCGAAGCGATCGTCGCCGCCATCGAGCCGCAGATCTATGCAGCGGAGAATTTCCGCGCCCAGCGCAAGCCGCCGGAAAACCTTGATGCCTGGGACCTGGTGATGCGCGCGTTGTCGCATTACTGGCGGGTGACGCGGCAGGATAGCGTCGTGGCGCAGGCGCTTTTGGAGAAGGCAATCAGCATCGATCCCAACTACGGCCAGGCGCTGGGCGTGCTGGCCAACAGTTACATGTTCAGCGCCCATATGGGCTGGCTGGACATGACAACGGCGGCGGCCGTCGCGGAACGCTCGGCTCTGGCGGCAATACGGGCCGACGGCGAAGACGCGTGGGCGCATATCGCGCTCGGTCATGTTTACTTGCTGGCGCGCCGCTTTGACGACTCACTCGCTGAATACGAGCTGGCGCTGCGCCTCAATCCCAACTTCGCGCAGGCGCAAGCCTATTACGGGCTGGCATTGTCCTATAGCGGCCGCTGGCAGGAGGCCGACGAGATCGTGCGCCGCGCCATCCGCCTCAGCCCGCGCGATTCTTTTGCCGCGGTCTATTACGGCATCGCGGCCTACGCGCAATTTGTCGGCCGCAATTACGAGGAAGCCATCCCGCTGGCGCGCGAAGCGCTGCGCCAGCGGGGCGATTTCGTCGGCGCGCATCGCGTGTTGACCGCGGCCGCCGGCATGGCCGGACAAACCGAACTTGCTCAGCAGGCGTTGCGCGAGTTACGCCGCGCGCAGCCGAACGTGTCGCTGTCCTGGATCGCGGCCAACATGCCGATCTGTTCCGACGCCGAGCGCGAACACTACCTGGAAGGATTTCGAAAGGCCGGGCTTGATTAGCCCCCGGGGCGTGGCCGGATTTGCGCGTCAGCAATACCAGTATTCGACCGCCTGGTCGGATTGAGGCGCCGGCTGGGGGCTGGTTTTAGCTGCCGACAGGGCATAGGCGACAATAATCAACGCGAGCGTCAGGATATACGCCCCCCGTGCCAGCCTGCCGAGCATTGCCCCGTCTCCCTTGGCTTTTGCGCAGAATAGCCAAGGGATACCTCCGCGTGCGGATAGCGTTAATGTTTGGTTAACGCGTGGACGGCCGCAAACCGCTATCGTAGGTTTTGCCGCGTTCCGTTTGTCCGCAGTTGGAGTTCGAAATGGCCGGGCCCGTGATTGCCGTCACCGACACCGTATTTCCCTCGCTCGATCCGGCCAAGGCTGCGCTGGCAAAGCTCAATCCGACGTTCCGGATGTCGAAAAGCGCCAATGCCGACGACATCCTGGCGGTTGCCAAGGATGCCGACGCCATCCTGGTGACCTACGCCAAACTCACGCGCGACGTCTTGATGCAGACGACGAAATGCCGGGCGATCGGCCGCTTCGGGCTGGGCGTCGACAATATCGACCTGCCGGCGGCGAAGGAAAAAGGCATTCTGGTCAATTACGTGCCGGACTATTGCATCCGCGAAGTCTCCGATCACGCCATGGCGCTGCTGCTGGCGCTGATCCGCAAGATTCCGCTGTCCAATAAACTGGTGCAGAGCGGGCGCTGGGAAATGCCGGCGGTGGTGCCGATCCGCCGCATCGAGGGGACGGTGCTGGGGCTCGTCGGTTTCGGGCATATACCGCGCCTGATTGCGCCCAAGGCAAAAGCATTCGGCGTGAAGCTCCTGGCTTTTGACCCGTTCGCCAAGCCGGATATTTTCAAGCGTGCCGGTGTCGAGCAGGTCGATTTCGATACGCTGCTGAAAACGTCCGACTATATTTCCATGCACGCGCCGCTGACGCCGGCAACGCGCGGCATGATGAACGCTGACGTTTTCGCCAAGATGAAAAAGGGCGCCTACCTGGTGAACACGGCGCGCGGGCCGCTGATTGACGAACCGGCCTTGATCGCCGCGCTCGACAGCGGGCACCTCGGCGGCGCCGGGCTCGACGTCGTCGCCACCGAACCGCTGGCGAAGGATTCAGCCCTGCTCGGTCGCGATAACGTGATCATCTCGCCGCACACCGCGTTCTATTCGATCGAGGCGCTCGACGAGTTGCAGAGCAAATGCGCTTCCGACGTTGCCCGCGTGCTCTCCGGCGAAAAAGCCGTTTATCCCATTAGCGCATGATCCACACCCCGCTCATTCCCGCGCAAGCGGGAATTCAGTTCTTTGGCCCTGGGTCCCCGCTTTCCGCCTTCGCGCTCCGCGCTTCGGCGGACTTCAAACCCGCAGAAGCTCGCAAAACGAGCGTAGGCGGGTCGCGGGGACGAACGGGTTAAAGCAATCATGGCGAACTTTCCCGCGCCCTTCGTCTCCTCGGTGATGACGGTCGAGCCGCAATGGATCGACTACAACGGCCATCTCAACGTTGCCTATTACAACGTGCTGTTCGACCGCGCGGTGGATGAGCTCTACGAACTCGTCGGCCTCGGCCCGGATTATCTCAAGCAGCACCAGCACTCGACCATGGTAGTGGAAGCGCACGTGCGCTACTTGCGCGAATTAAAGCAAGGCGACCCGGTGCGGGTCGTGGTGCAGTTGCTCGATTGCGACACCAAGCGCATTTATCTGTTCGAGGAACTGCGCCACGCCACGGAGAACTGGCTGTCGGCGACGTCGGAAAACATGACGCTGGGCGTGGACATGACGACCAAGAAAGTGTCGCCCTTCGCGCCGTCCGTCGTCGATGCGCTGGCAAAAATGAAAGCCGCTCACGCCAAACTGCCATGGCCGGAGGCCGCCGGGCGCAGCGTCCAAATGCCTGCGAAACGGTGAGCGCTACAGCAATGGTCGGCGCACCGTGCCGAAAATGAGCGACAACAGAATCAGAACCAGCACGACAAAGAAGATGGTCTTGGCCAGCGCGAAGGAGGCGCCGGCAATGCCGCCAAAGCCGAGCACGGCGGCGATGAGACCGACAATAAGACCGCCGTGGTACTGTTTGCCGCCATCTTCGGCTCGCATGCGGCCGGCAACAGGGCCGTTGTCGACGCCGAGGCGGCGCGGGAGGCCGCGGCCTATGTGTCGTTCTGGTCGTTCATGGCGCTGTTGTTCGGCGCGGTGGCGGCGACTTTGGCCGGCATGCTCGGCGGCGAATTGCGCGATGAGCTCTGATATTGCGGGCTGAGTGAAGGGGGCGGCGGTGCCCATAAAGGCCGCCGCCTCTCCCATTTGTGCCTCCCAGGTGCCATGTTTGCGGTGACAAAATCACCGCCCATGGCCGAACCGAAAAAGCTGCCCATTCCCAATGACTTGCCGGAAACCCCATCCGCGACGCCGGCGCCGGGCGGCATTGCCGCGCGTGCGATCGGTGCCCGATCAGCGCCGTACCTCGCAGAATTGAACCCAGAACAGCGCCAGGCCGTCGAGACATTGGATGGACCAGTGCTTGTTCTGGCCGGCGCCGGTACCGGCAAGACCAGGGTCCTCACCACCCGCATCGCCCACATCTTGAACCTCGGCCGCGCCTACCCGCGCGAAATCCTCGCCGTCACCTTCACCAACAAGGCGGCGCGCGAGATGAAGCTGCGCGTCGGCCAGATGGTCGGGCAGATCGTCGAGGGCATGCCCTGGCTCGGCACCTTCCACTCGATCGGCGTGAAGATTCTGCGCCGTCACGCGGAGCTGGTCGGGCTGAAGTCGAGCTTCACCATTCTCGACGTCGACGACCAGATCCGGCTGATGAAGCAGTTGCTGGAAGCGGAAAACATCGACGAGAAGCGCTGGCCGGCGCGCGTGCTCGCCATGCTCATCGACGGCTGGAAGAACCGCGGGCTCACGCCCGATCTGGTGCCGGCAGGCGAAGCCGCGAGCTTTGCCAACGGCAAGGGCAAGAGGCTCTACCTCGCCTATCAGGCGCGGCTCAAAACGCTCAACGCCGCCGACTTCGGCGATCTGCTGCTGGAGAACATCCGGCTGTTTCGCGACAATCCGGAAATCCTGCGGCAGTACCAGCAGCGCTTCAAATTCATTCTGGTGGACGAGTACCAGGATACGAACGTGGCGCAGTATTTGTGGCTGCGGTTGCTGGCGCAGGCGACTTCACCAAGCTCCGCCCTTTCTCCGTCATCACCGGGCCGCGCCGAAGGCGCGAGTCCCGGTGATCCACGTCTTACTGTGTTGAAAGAAGACGTGGATGGCCGGGACAAGCCCGGCCATGACGAGTCAGAAAATGTCGTGGCGCCGCCGCATGAGCAATTGCTAAGTGCCCCTCACCCCGACCCTCTCCCCGCAAGCGGGGAGAGGGAGAAGAAAGAACAAAAAAACATCTGCTGCGTCGGGGATGACGATCAGTCGATCTATGGATGGCGCGGGGCGGAGGTCGATAATATTTTGCGGTTCGATCACGATTTTCCCGGCGCGAAGGTCATTCGGCTGGAGAGAAATTATCGGAGCACCGGGCACATTCTCGCGGCGGCGAGTCATCTGATCGCGCATAACGAAGGACGATTGGGAAAAACGCTGCGCACCGAAGATGTGCTCGGCGAAAAGGTGCAGGTGACGGGCTCGTGGGACTCGGAGGAAGAAGCCCGCTCCATCGGCGAGGAAATCGAGCAGCTTCAGCGCGACGCGCGCGAACATGGCGAAGACCACCCGCTCGACGAGATCGCCATTCTGGTGCGCGCCTCGTTCCAGATGCGCGAATTCGAGGACCGCTTCATCCAGCTCGGCCTGCCCTATCGCGTCATCGGGGGCCCGCGCTTCTACGAGCGCGCGGAGATCAGGGACGCGCTGGCCTATCTACGCGTCATCGCGCAGCCGGCCGACGACCTCGCCTTCGAGCGCATCGTCAATGTGCCCAAGCGGGGCTTGGGCGACGCCACCGTGCAGATGCTGCACGACTATGCCCGCAAGGCGCGCATCCCGATGACGGAAGCAGCCGCCGCGCTCTCCGCCACCGACGAGATGAAGCCGAAACCGCGCGGCACTCTCCGTGAATTGATGGCGAACTTCGCCCGCTGGCGCGCCATGAAGGATTCAACGCCGCACACCGAACTGGCCGAAATCGTGCTCGACGAGTTGGGCTACACGGAGATGTGGCAGAACGACCGCTCCGCCGACGCCGCCGGGCGCCTGGAAAACCTCAAGGAGCTGGTGCGCTCCATGGAGGAATTCGAGAACCTGCAAGGCTTCCTCGAACACATTTCGCTGGTGATGGACCGCGATGGCGCCGAGGGCGAGCAGGCGGTCAACATCATGACGCTGCATTCGGCCAAGGGCCTCGAGTTCGACACCGTGTTCCTGCCCGGCTGGGAGGAAGGCCTGTTTCCACACCAACGCTCGCTCGACGAGAGCGGCCGCGCCGGGCTGGAGGAGGAGCGCCGCCTGGCGCATGTCGGCCTGACGCGCGCGAGGAAGCGCGCCAAGATCTATTTCGCCACCAACCGGCGCATCCACGGCATGTGGACGACGACGGTGCCCTCGCGCTTTCTCGACGAGCTGCCGGAGGCGGACGTCGAGGTGAAGGAGCCGGCGGGCGGCGCCGGCGGCTTCGGCATGTCGGGCTACGGCGCCTCGCGCTTCGACGAGACGAATTCCTTCGGCTCGAATTACACGACGCCCGGCTGGCAGCGCGCGCAGGGGCGCAAGGGGCGCGGTGGGTTCAGCGAGAACGGGCAGCCAAGGTATGTGCCGGACGGGGTTTTTGACGACGCACACACTGACGATTCAGACGAAGGCGCGGACGCCACCCCATCGTCCCCTCCCCCCTTGGGGGGGAGGGACAGGGGGAGGGGTAAATCCTCAAACAAGGCCCGCAACAAAGTCCCTCTTACCATCGAGGGCGAACTCATCGCCAAATCGACCGGCGCCGTCTCCTCCTTCGAGGTCGGCGCCCGCGTGTTTCACCAGAAATTCGGCAACGGTGACGTGACGGCGGTGGACGGCAACAAGCTCACCATCCGCTTCGACAAGGCGGGAGAGAAGCGGGTGGTGGATAGTTATGTGGAGAGGGTGTGAGGGCTTTCTAAATGCAACCGAGCGAAACGTCACGTGGCGAGCGATGGTTGTTAAATTTCGCGGAGCCAGATCGAATTTCGGCTCGACTTTTGGTGGATAGCATAGACTTCGTAAGCGAAACGAAGTTCCGCCTTGCTTTGCAGAAAATAATAGAAGAGCTTCCAAAAAAATTGGTTCGCCTATCAACCGCTCGTTGCTTTCGAATTAGCGCGGATTTGTACGATGACTTCGACTGGAGGAGGCGTGAGTGATCCGCGGTGGAAAATAGATTTCGATCGTAAATCTGACGGCATCGTTGCCGATCAAGCTTCAACCATGGGGCACTTGCCACAAGGAGCTCCCACTAGTCCATCTTTATCGAATTTAGTGAGCATTGCACTCGATGACGCGCTTCTTAAGCTCGCAGCAAAATACGAACTTATATATACTCGATATTCTGACGACCTAACATTTTCGACCGGTCGTGATTTTTCTCATTTAAAGGCAAAAGAGCTTTTGCGTGAGGCAGCCCATATTCTTTCTTCGTTTGGTCATACAATTCACAGAAAGAAAACAAAAATTGCTCCGCCCGGTGCTCGCAAAATTGTGCTCGGAGTACTTGTCGATTCAAGTAAACTCAAAATACCATTGAACGTCCGCAAACGAATATCTGATCATGTGCGTGGTATTGAAAAATTTGAACTGAAAAGACACGCGGTAAACCGGCACTTTATTTCCTTATGGGGCATGATTCGCCATGTGCGGGGCCTACTAAACTTTGCAAACGAAGTTGATCCCACATTCTCAAAGCCTTTGGGGGACCGACTATCGAAAGCGTTAGCTAAACAGCGGTGGCCGGCAACCCCTTAATGTCTTCAAATGTTGCTTGGGGTCACTTCTTCTCCAACATCAACTGCCCCTTCTGCCCGATCACCCGCTGCGCGGCGGCGGCGAACTTCGCCAGCAGCCACGGCAGCGTGACCTCGAGCCGCACCGCGCCCTCGTAGACGTCGAGGAAGCCCTGCGCGCGCTGGCCGAGCGCGGAGACGCGGAAGGCGAGCCGGTCGCCGTCCCATTGCTGGTGCTCGAAATTGATCAGCCGGGCGAACTCGGCCTCGGCGCGGCCAAGGCCGGCCTTGATGCGGGCGAGCGCTTCGGCCTTGCCGAGGCGGTGGGGGATCATGACGACGAGCGGTTCGGGCATGCTGAGGATGTAGGGATCAGCCGCGCAGAAGGAAGGTTTCGTCCCCTCGCCCTGAAGGGGGGAGGTCCGCCGCGGGCGGACGGGAGGGGGTGTTGACGCGCCGAAATGACCCCCACCCCGATCGCTTCGCGATCCGACCTCCCCCTTTCAGGGGGAGGTGAAAAGAGAATTGCACGCGAGGAGAGGGAAGCGCTCCTGCTGCACCGCGTCCGGGGAACGCAGCAAGCAGCGCCGAGACACGCGCCGCCTCACCATGAGGGCCGCGAGCCGCCCGCCGTCTAATTTTTTCGCCGAACGCGTTGCCGGTCGGTTTCGATTTCGACGGCCTTGGTCATGAACTCGTTGCCCATCGCCTCGATCTTGGTGGCGACGTCGAATTTGGTGATGCCCGGCTTGCGCGCATAGCGCGCCAGGCGAGCACTCATTCGCTTTCTCGACAAGATAGTCGGCAGGTTGCATGGCCGCACTGACATGGTGCTTGCGCCCAGCGGTTGCAATGGGCGCAAGGACAAGCCAGCCGTTAAATCCGCGGCGCAACAGGCAAGCAGCCTTATTGCTTGATATCGCCGCTCAGGATGCGGGCGCACGCGTCGGCGACGTCGCTGTTGGCCACCTTGCTGCCGGGAAATGTCGCCCAGCCGCCCTTTTCCACGAAGCCTTCGCGCTCCCAGCTGTCGACCGCGTTCAGCGCCACCGTCGTCGCCTTGACGTCGGAGGCCTGGCGGAATTTTTCGACGCAGATCGGGGTGAGCACGGCGACCACTGCGTTGGTGACGGCGGCGTCGGAGCGCCGCTCGGCGTTCGACTGCATCTGCCAGCCGGAAAAGCCGAAGCCGACGATGACGGTGAGCAGGCTGCCGGCGACGGCGCCCTGGATGAGCCGCGCGCGGGAGTCGCCCTTCAGCATTGAAGGAAGTTGCATGAATGATCCTTTCGTCCGAAACGGGCTCGGAGCGAGAGCAACGGACACCCGGATGGGTTCCGATCGCGAGGTGGCGTGACGGGCCGGCCGCTTTGGGCTGGCGTTTCGGTCGCCGGGACGGTGCGCCCTTTGCGCGGGAAAGTCGATGGCGGCGGGCGCGCCTAAACCCAGCTCACGCCGAAATGGCGCAGGATGGTGACGGCCATATGCTCGACGGCGCCGCTGTATTTGCCGTCGAACCAGAGGATGTCGATGCTGACCGCAACGGCCAGCGTGGCCACGATGCGAAGCATGGGTGAAGTGTCGCGCTAACGGATTACCGGCGGCTGAGCCGCATCGCTCAAATTTTCCGAAAGCTTGCGCTGAAGTTCCGCGTCAAAGAAAGCGCACCGGCGCGCCGGCGACGAGCGGGACCGCCACCATCATCGCCATGCCGAGGAGAAAGCCCAAAAGCCGCGCCGGCATCGCGAGCTGTCCCCACGGGGCGCTGCGGCGGCCAAGGTAAAGCGCGCCGTCGAACAGCGCGGCGGCGATCAGCACCCAGAAATAGGGCGGCACGCCGGCGTCCTGCAAAGCCGGCCGCGCGACCAGCGCCAGGCCGCAGCCGAGGCCGGCGAGCGCCATCCAGGCGAAATAGATGCGGCTGACGGTCATGCGGCCCCTTGGCGCTCTTTGGCGCCCCTGCCCCGGCGCCGTGTCTAGCAGGTTTGCCGGACGCCAAAACGCGGGCGGCGCGGCGCGTCATCTTGCGAAAGACGCGGCTTCGACTTGCGCGCTAGATTTCGCGCGGCGATGCACAACAACGATTCGTATTGCAGAGTATTGGAGACGCAGACAATTGATCGCGTTAAGTCTATTTCTTCACGACCGCAAATATCAGCGGCAATTTTTACCATTAACATTAAACAGTCATCAATTTGTATATTGGTCACGTACAATTCCAATGGTCTGCCGGACGCCGAACCCTAGAACTCCGGCCGGGATGCTTACCGGCGTGACGTTGTTTCGTGAGGCGCAACCGATGGCAAAACGCAAGACCCGCGGCCGCGCGGCGGCTGCCAAAGAGGCCAAGACGACCGCAAAAACCGCCAAGGCGTCGGTCAGGGCGTCGGCCAAGACGCTGACCAAGCGTTCGCATGTGCGGCGCGCTGCCGCCCCATCGCGGGCCAAGACGACTGACAAGACAACTTCCAAGTCGATCGCGAACGCATCGCGCGCGGCCTCTCCAGCGGCCTGCACCAGGTCAACGCCATGCGGCGGACCTTGCGCGGCCTCCGGCGCGATCTGCGCATAAGCGCGCAGCGCAAACTGCGGCAGCTCAAGGCCGGCACCGCTCATTTCATCGCCAAGAGCAAACGCGATGCGCTGCAAAGCCTGCAACGCCGGCTGCGCCACGCGCGCGACGCCGTAAACCGCAAGGCCGAGCGCAGGCTGGACGACGCCCAGCGCGCCATGCAGCGCACCTTCCGTCCATTACGCCACGCGCGTGCACGGGCCGGAAATCGGCGCCATCGCGGTGATGGGCCGGCGCGGCGGCGGCCATGTCGGCGTCGTCTTGGGCATCGACGCCAACGGCAACCCGATCATCGTCTCCGGCAACCACAATCATACCGTCGCCGAAGCGGTCTATCCGCGCAGCCGCATCATCACCTACGTGATGCCGAACTGAAGCGTCCGGGCCTCGCCGCGCGGCGAGGCCGGGTCTATCCTGCCGCCATGCGCCTCACGCTCATTGCCGCTGCGATCCTGGCCCTGCTCGCGACGCCGAGTTTCGCGCTCGACCTCAACGGCTTCCGCGCCCAGCATGGCCGGCCGGCGCTGTCCTACAGCGCCGCCTTGGCCGGCGCCGCCTACGAGCAGGCGCACAACATGGCGCGGCGCAACCACATCGATCACGACGGCTTCCGCGCGCGCATCGCCAATATCGTGTCCGGCGTCGGCGCCGAAAACGTGCTGTGGGGCTGCGACAGCGAGGACTGCGCCATCCGTATGTGGGCGAAATCCTCAGGCCACCGCGCAAATATGCTGCGCGGCGACGTGTCGATGTACGGCATCGCCCACGCCACCGCCGATAACGGCCGCCATTATTGGGCGCTGGAATTGGGGAACTGATCGGCGCGGCGGCGATTATTTCGCCATAGTCCCGCCCATCGCCGTGCTAGACTGCCAGGCGTGGCGCCCGGAGTGTTTCCATGCGTTGCTGCCGCGCGAAGGCTGCGCTCATAGTTGCGCCACTGGCCGCGCTCGTCGTCCTGACCGCCGCGCCGGCGGCGCAAGCCGACATCGTCATCAGGATCGACAAATCCACGCAGCAGATGGCCGTCGAGGAAGACGGCGCCCTGCTCTATCAGTGGCCGGTGTCAACCGGCGCGCCCGGCTACGACACGCCCTCGGGCGAGTTCAAGCCGTTCCGCATGGAGCGTGACCATTTCAGCCGCGAATGGGACGACGCGCCGATGCCGCATTCGATCTTCTTCACGCAGGAAGGCCACGCCATCCACGGCTCCGGCCATCTCAAGGCCATCGGCACGCCAGCCTCGCATGGCTGCGTGCGGCTGGAGCCGAAGAACGCCGCCATCCTGTTCGACCTGGTGAAGCAGGAGGGCATGAGCCACACGCGCTTGGAGCTCACCGGCGAAGCGCCCGATGCGCCCGATGCGCAGGTGGCACGGCGCAACAACGACAGACAAAACGGCATGGCTGTCGCCAGCGACGACGACCCCGACTTTACCGGAGCGCTGCCACCGCAGCGCCGACCGCGCACGCACGCGCGCTGGCATCGCGCCGGCTCAGCCTATTATTACGTGCCCCGACGATATTATTACGCGCGCCCGCCGTTCCCCTTCCCGTTCGGCTGGTAGCGGGCTTGCGCTAGATCAACGCGTTCCCAGGGAACCGGCGCTTCGCTAACGTTTTATAGCTTTGGCGGAGGACCACATGGCGAAGACAAAAGCTAAATCCCGCAAACGCGCCAAGCCGGGAGCGCGCGGACGCGGCGGCTTCTTTCACATCCAGGTGCGCCCGCGCGGCGAATTCGTGACGTTCCGAAATCAGGACGTGGGCGGGCGTGGCGGCATCGAACGCATCGCCGGCCGGCGCGCCAACGGCTCGTGGGACACGCAAAAATGGCTGATCGGCAAAAACGAAGCGCACCGCATCGGCAAGCGGCTCGCAGCGGACACCGCGGCGGCGCGCAAGGTGCTTGGCACGCTCGGCTCGACGCCGCGCCATCTCGGCGGCGACCGCTTCATCGCCAAGCCACGGCGCAAGATTCCCGCCAGCGAGAAACCGACGCCGGCGATGCGCCGGGCCCAAATCGCCAACATCAAGAAGGCGCAGGCCGCCTTACGCCGGCGCCGCACGAAGCGCGCATGATCCGCAAGCTCAAATCCGGCAAGTACCGGCTCTATTCGCGCAAGAAAAATCCCAAGACCGGGCGGCGGCGCAATCTGGGCACCTTCGGCTCGCGCAAGGCGGCCGTGCAGCACGAACGCGACATCCAGTATTTCAAGCGGCATTGAGGCTGCTTATCCTCCTTGCGCATTGCGCGCGCCGGCGCGGCGGGTGAACCTTGCACCAATGGCCGACGCCCCTGTCATCCGCGCCTGCGTAAACTGCGACGAGCCGACCGCGCGGCGCCTCGCGACCTATGTCGCCGAAAGTCTCGACCCCGACGGCTGCGTCTGCGCGGCCTTTGACGGCGGCGATGGCGAATGGCGCGTGGAGATTCATTTTCGCGAACCGCCCGATCAGGCCGCCGTGCGGACGCTGGCAGCGCTGGCCGCCGGCGAGCGGATAGCCGCCGCGCTCGCGTTCGGACCCGTCGCCGCCGCCGATTGGGTGGCGGCAAGTCTCGCCGGATTGCCGCCGGTCGCGGCCGGGCGCTTCACGGTGCATGGCGCGCACGATCGCGCGCGGGTCGCGGCAAACCGCATCGGCATCGAGATCGAGGCGGCGCTCGCCTTCGGCACCGGTCATCACGGCACCACGCGCGGATGCCTGCTGGCGCTGGACGATCTGGCCAAGCGTGGCCGCGCGCGCAGCAGTCTCGACCTCGGCACCGGATCCGGCGTACTGGCAATTGCCGCGGCGCGGGCGTTTCGCGGCCGCGTCACCGCCACCGACATCGATTCCGCTGCGGTCGCCGTCGCGCGCGCCAACGCGCGGCTCAACCGCGCCGGGGCGATGATTTCATTCGCCCGCGCCAACGGCTGCAACGGGCATTTTGTGCGCGGTCGCGCGCCCTACGATCTCATCCTGGCCAACATCCTGCTGGGGCCGCTGACGCGCATGGCCGCCGATCTGTCGCGCCTTGCCGCGCGCGGCGGGAGCATCGTTCTCTCCGGCCTGCTGCCCAGCCACGCCAACGCCGTGCTGTCGATCTATCGCGCGCAAGGCTTGATGCTCGAGCGCCGCATCGCGCTTGAAGGATGGGTCACGCTGGTTTTGTGCAAGGCTTAAAAACGAAGCCGCCCCGGGGGCACCGGGGCGGCTTCGGCAGGCAAACGCGGCGATTACCAACCGCCGAACGGCAACTTGTCATGGCTGTGCGGCACCAGTTCGCCGCTGCGCAGTTCATGATTGAGCGGCAGAAGATGGCGATAACGCGCGAGGTCGCGCTCGGCGCGCTGCAGCTGCGATCGTTCGATCGCCGCCAGAAAGCGTGCGAAAAAGCCCTTGCCCGTCTTGACCTCGACGACGGCCGGGGCGGCAACACGCGCGGTTCCGTAAGTAACAGCAACCATTTCATCTCTCCTTCTCGGGACAACGCTTTTTGTCCCCTCTATTGCATCGCAACATAGACGGAATCAGCTATGCGTAGAAGGCATAACAATGCATAGAGGCCCTGTATTTACAGCATAATCACGTTAACGAGATGGCAAGATCAATGGCAGCAATGGGCCAAAAAGAGTGCACTGCACAAATCGGAGTCAGAAAAACGATTCGTTGCTGAATTCGCCGCCAGAAAAACGCCCATACTGCGGGCGGCCGATGCCGATGAATGCGTCATCGCCGGGCAGGCGCGGCGCGCATGCCTGCATTGCCCCATGCGGCAAGACCGTTAGAGTGCGCGCCTCATGTTCGAAGCGCGCTTCCAGACCTTCGATGATTCGCGCGAGCGCGGCGGAAGCGGCGCGCATGTCGATGCGCTTCGCGCCGCACTCAAGCAACGCGGGCTCGACGGTTTCATCGTGCCGCGCGCCGACCGGCAGCAGAACGAATATCTCCCGGCCAGCGAAGAACGGCTCGCCTGGCTCACCGGCTTTACCGGTTCGGCCGGCGCGGCCATCGTGCTGGCCGACCGCGCCGTGCTGTTCGTCGACGGCCGTTACACGGTGCAGGCGGCGTCACAGGTCGACACGTCGATTTTTTCCATCGCACATCTGGTCGAGAACCCGCCGGACCAATGGCTTGAGCAAAATCTCAAACCCGGCACAAAGATCGGCTACGACCCGTGGCTGCACACGGCAGACAACGTCGAACGTCTGAGCAAGGCCTGCGCGGCGGCCTCCGCCACGCTGGTGCCGGTCGACGATAATCCGATCGACGCGCTGTGGAAGGACCGCCCGGCGCCGCCGGCGGGGCCCGTGGTGCTGCGCGACGCGAAATTCGCCGGTGAAAGCGCCGCCGAAAAGCTCAAGCGCGTGCGCTCGGAGCTTGTCAGACTGCGTGCAGATGCGCTGGTGGTGTCGGATCCGCAGAATGTGGATTGGCTGTTCAACATCCGCGGCTCGGATGTCGCGCATACGCCGCTGGCGCTCGGTTTCGCGCTGGTCCGCAAGGACGGCCGGGCGGCGCTCTATGTGGAGAGCGGCAAGCTCGACAACGCGGTGCGCCATGCGTTTGAAGAAATTGCCGACGTGCGCGCGCCCGACGCCTTGACCCGCGATCTCGTCGCGCTCAAGGGCAAGACCGTGCGGCTCGACCAGGCGAGCGCCGCCGAGGCGCTGACGCGGCTGGTGGCCGAGAACGGCGGCAAGCCGGCGCGCGGCGCCGACCCGATCACGCTGATGAAGGCGGTGAAAAACCACACCGAGATCGCCGGCACCCGCGCGGCGCACAAGCGCGACGGCGCGGCGCTGGCGCGCTTCCTCGCGTGGTTCGACCGCGAGGCGCCGACCGGGCGCCTGAGCGAAATCGACGCCGTGGAGGCGCTGGAAAGCTTCCGCCGCGATACCGGCGTGCTCAAGGACATTTCCTTCCCGACGATTGCCGGTTCGGGGCCAAACGCGGCCATCGTGCATTACCGCGTGACGCGCGCCTCCAACCGCCGCATCGGCATGAACGAGCTGTTTCTGGTCGACTCGGGCGCGCAATACGAGGACGGCACCACCGACGTCACCCGCACCATCGCCGTCGGCGCGCCGACCGAGGAGATGCGCGACCGCTTCACCCGCGTGCTCAAGGGCCACATCGCGATTGCCACCGCGCTGTTTCCGGAAGGGACCAGCGGCGCGCAACTCGATTCGCTGGCGCGTGTTGCGCTGTGGCAGGCCGGACTCGATTTCGATCACGGCACCGGCCATGGCGTTGGCAGCTATCTGTCCGTGCATGAGGGGCCGGCGCGCATATCGAAGCTCGGCACCGCGCCGCTCAAGCGCGGCATGTTTCTCTCGAACGAGCCGGGCTATTACAAGACCGGCGCCTACGGCATCCGCACCGAAAATCTCGAACTGGTGACCGGCGCCGAAACCCCGCCCGGCGCGGAAAAGACGCTCAACGCCTTCGAGACGCTGACGCTTGCGCCGATCGACGTGCGGCTGATCGACACGCGGTTATTGACCGCGAAGGAGCGCGCCTGGGTGGATGCCTATCACGCGCGCGTGCGCGAGGAGATAGGGCCGCTGCTCGACGCGCCGACGCTGGCCTGGCTAGAGGTGGCGACCAGGCCGCTATGATCATGGCGCCACCGCGAAGCACCGCGATTTACCTTTCCCTGGCGCTTGCCGCCATGATGCTGCCGGCTTATTCGCCGAACTCAGCGGCGCAGGGCAAGCCGATGGATCATTCCGCCACTGACATCAAGATTGTCGCGCTCGGCGCCAGCAATACCGCCGGCTGGGGCGTCGGCGAAGAAAACGCATACCCGACGCAATTGCAGGCCGTGCTCTGGGCCAAAGGCTATCACGCGCAGGTTTTGAACGCCGGCAAGAGCTTCGACACCACCACCGGAATGCTGGCGCGGCTCGATGCGGCCGTGCCGCCCGGAACGTCCATCGTCATCGTGCAGCCGGGCGGCAACGATACGCGTTTTTTCGGAACGAAACGGCAGCGCACAGAAAATCTCGCTGCCATTGAAAAGCGGATGCAGGCGCGCAACATCAAGGTCATTATATTCGAGAACACGATCGTGCCGTCGGACCTGTACCAGTGGGACGGCATTCACTTCACGCGCGAAGGCCACAAGGTGGCCGCGTCCTATCTCGCCAGCCGGGTCATGGCCTTGATCGGCGGCGCCGAGTCGCACGCGCAGTCGAAATGAGGGCGGCGCCTGGCCGTTTGCGGGCTCAGGATTTAATCAACTTCAGCCATTCGTCCTCGCTCAGCACCTTGACGCCGAGCTTCTGCGCCTCGCCGAGCTTGGAGCCGGCGCCGGGACCGGCGACGACGTAGTCGGTCTTCTTCGACACCGAGCCCGCGGCCTTGGCGCCGAGGCGCTCGGCGGTGGCTTTAGCTTCCTCGCGCGTCATCTTTTCCAGCGTGCCGGTGAAGACGACGGTTTTGCCGGCGACCTTCGAGTCCGTCTTCGGCTTTTCGGCGTCGAGGATTGTCACCTCGCGGGTGAGCCGCTCGACGATGTCCCTGTTATGCTTTTCACCGAAATAATCCTTGATCGCCTCGATCACCGTCTCACCGATTTGGTCGAGCGCGTCCATTTCGGCAATCGCTTCCTCATCGCCCTTGGCGACCTTCAGGCAGGCGTCGTGGAACGCTTTCCAGGAGCCGTAACCGCGCGCCAGCGCCAGCGCCGTGGTTTCGCCGACCTGGCGGATGCCGAGCGAAAAGATAAATCGCTCAAGCGAAATCTCGCGCCGCTGTTCGATTGCTGCGAACAGGCTTCGCACCGAGGTCTCGCCGTAGCCTTCCTCTTCCAGCAATTCCTTTCTGTGCTTCTCCTCCAGCGTGAAGATATCGGCGGGCTGCTTCACCCATTCCTTCTCGAAAAACAGCTCGATCTGCTTCTCGCCCAAGCCCTCGATGTCGAAGGCGCGGCGCGAGGCAAACAGCTTGAGATGCTCGATCTTCTGATAGGGGCAGGCGAATTCGCCGGTGCAACGGGCGCGGGCGCCTTCCTCGCCGGTCGCGGTTTCCTCGCGCACGATTGGCGTGTGCAGGTAGCAGGGGCATTTCTTCGGGAAGTGATATGGCCTGGCGCTTTTCGGCCGCTTGGCGAGCACGACATCGACCACCTGCGGGATGACGTCGCCGGCGCGCTGGATGATGACGGTGTCGCCGATGCGGATGTCGCGGCCGTCGCGCAAGGGCTCGCCATTGCCGCCGATGCCTTTGATGTAGTCCTCGTTATGCAGCGTAACGTTCTGCACGATGACGCCGCCGACGCCGACCGGTTCGAGTTTGCCGACGGGCGTCAGCGCGCCGGTGCGGCCGACCTGAATTTCGATGTCCTTGAGTACCGTTGTCGCCTTTTCGGCCGGGAACTTGTGCGCGATGGCCCAGCGCGGATCGCGCGAGACGAAGCCGAGCCGTTCCTGCCAGTCGATGCGGTCGACCTTGTAGACGACGCCGTCGATGTCGTAGTCGAGATGCGAGCGGCGCTGCTCGATGTCGCGGTGGAAGGCGAGCAGTTCCTCAGTCGTGTGGCAGACTTTTGTGAGCGGATTGGTCTTGAAGCCGCAATGCTCGAACCATTTGATCATGCCGGACTGCGTCTGCGCTGGCATGTCGCTCATCTCGCCCCAGGCGTAAGCAAAGAAGCCGAGCGGGCGCGAGGCGGTGACGCCCGGATCCTTCTGCCGCAAGGAGCCGGCGGCGGAGTTGCGCGGATTGGCGAAAATCGGTTCGCCCGCTTCCCTTTGCCGCTCGTTGAGTTTCAGAAAGTCCGGCTTTGTCATGTAGACCTCGCCGCGCACCTCGCAGATTTTCGGCAGGTGGCGGCCCTTGAGCTGCTGCGGCACTTCCTTGATGGTGCGGATATTGGCGGTGACGTCCTCGCCCTCCGAGCCGTCGCCGCGCGTCGCCGCGGTGACCAGCGCGCCGTCCTCGTAGCGCAGCGACATGGAGAGGCCGTCGATCTTCGGCTCGGCGTTGAAGGTGATTCTTTCGTCGTCGCTCAATTTGAGGAATTTGCGGATGCGGGCGACGAAATCGACCACGTCTTCGTCGGCGAGCGCATTGCCGAGCGACAGCATCGGCACCACGTGCCGCACCTTCTTGAATTTGCCGGTGGGCGCGGCGCCGACGCGCTTCGTTGGCGAGTCATGGCGGATGAATTTGGGAAAGTGATTCTCGATCGCCTCATTGCGATGACGCAACGCGTCATAGGCGGCGTCGGTGAGCTTGGGTGCGTCCTGCTGATAGTAGCGCTTGTCGTTGAGCGCGATCTCGTAGGCCAGCCGCTTCAGCTCGGCCTTGGCCTGCGCTTCGGTCAGGTCGGCGGGCGGGATTTTGCTGGGATCGGCTTTGGCCATGCTACTCTTTGTCATTCCGGGGCGCGAGCGTAGCGAGCGAACCCGGAATCCAGACGCGAATTCGGGGCCGAACATTGTTCTACGTTTATCTCCTCGCAAGCCGAAAACAAGGAACGCTCTATCTTGGCGTTACGAAGGATCTCGTCCGCAGGATATATCAACATAAGGAAAAATTGTTGCCCGGCTTCAGCTCTCGCTATGACGTCCGCCGACTAGTTTGGTTCGAGATGTATGACGACCCTACAAATGCGATCGAACGTGAAAAGGAAATCAAAAAGTGGCGACGGGCGTGGAAAGTCGACTTAATCGAAAAAGAAAACCCGGATTGGAAAGACTTGTATGCGGGAAATACAAGATAGTGGTTGCCTCTGGATTCCGGGTTCCGGCCTTCGGCCGGCCCCGGAATGACGGAGAAATAGGCTACCCCGCCGCCTTGATCAGCCTCTCGGCGGCGGCGCGGGCCTCGTTGGTGATCTCGGCGCCGGCGAGCATGCGGGCGATCTCCTCGCGGCGCTTGTCCTGTGCCACTTCGGTGACCCGGGTGGCCACCCGTTTTCCCTTGTCCAGCGCGTCCTTGCTGATGAGATAGTGGCGGTCGGCACGCGCCGCTACCTGCGGGGCATGCGTCACCGCCAGCACCTGCACGCCCTTGGCAAGCCGGGCGAGCCTGAGACCAATGGCGTCGGCGACGGCGCCGCCGACCCCGGTATCGACCTCGTCGAACACCAAAGTCGGCGCCGAGCCGCGGTCGGCCAGCACCACCTTCAGCGCCAGCAGGAAGCGCGCGAGTTCGCCGCCGGAGGCGACCCGCATCAGCGGGCCGGGCCGCGTGCCGGGATTGGTCTGCACCCAGAACTCAACTTTATCGATGCCATTTGGCCCGGCGGCGGCGGCGTCGATGGTGATCTCGGTCGAGAATTTCGCCCGGTCGAGCTTGAGGGGCTTGAGCTCCGCATTGACCGCCTTGTCGAGGGCGCCGGCGGCCTTGGCGCGCGCCTTGGAGAGACCTGCGGCGGCGGCGTGATAATCGGCGTCGGCATGGCGGGCCGCGTCTTCCAGCGCCTTGAGCCTGCCCTCGCCGGCGTCGATCAACGCCACATCCGCCTTGTATTTGGCAGCGAGCGCGGCAAGTTCATCGACCGGCACGTTGTATTTGCGCGCCGCGGCGCGCAAGCCGAACAGCCGCTCCTCGATGCGTTCAAGCTCGGCCGGATCGAAATCGGCGGTGCGCAGCGCGGCCTCGAGATGGCCGCGTGTCTCGTCAAGCGCTGTGAGCGCCGCGTCGAGCGCCTTCACCGAAGGCTCGACCAGCTGCGGCGCCTGGCTCGCCCGCCGCTCCAGCCGCCGGATGACGCCGGCGAGCGCCGGCACGGATGAATTGGCGCCGGCGATCACCTCATGCGCGTCGCGCAAATCCTCGGCCACCTTCTCGGCCGACATCAGCAGCGCGCGCCGCTCGGCGAGCGTGGTTTCTTCGCCGGGCTGCGGTGCGAGCTTCTCAAGCTCCTCGACCGCATGATGCAAATAGTCGCCCTCGCGGCGGGCGCGCTCGATCCCGGCACGGTGCGCATCAGCCGCGTCCCGCGCCGCGCGGCGCGCCTGCCAAAGCGCCTCGACCTTGGCCGCATCGTCTTCCAGCGCGCCAAAGGCGTCGAGCAGGCGCCGATGCGTCGCTGCATCGACCAGCGCGCGCTCGTCATGCTGGCCGTGAATCTCGACCAGCGCCTCGCCGAGCTGCTTCAAGACCTGCACGCTGACCGGCTGATCGTTGACGAAGGCGCGCGTGCGCCCGTCGGCGAGCTGGACGCGGCGCAGGATCAATTCGTCGTCGGCGGCGATGTCGTTCGCCTTCAGCAGCGCGCGCGCCGGATGGTTGCGGGGGACCTCGAAGCTGGCGATCACCTGGCCCTGCTCGATCCCCTGGCGCACCAAAGCCTGGTCGCCGCGCGCGCCGAGCGCCAGCGCAAAGGCGTCGAGCAAAATCGACTTGCCGGCGCCGGTCTCGCCGGTGAGCACGGCAAGGCCGTCGGCGAAATCGATGTCGAGCCGGTCGATCAGCACGATATCGCGGATGGACAATCGGGAGAGCATGGATTTGGACCGCAGCCTATTAGCCGTCATGCCCGGCTTCATGCCGGGCATCCACGTCTTGCTGATTCTGCCACATCTTTAAAGACGTGGATGGCCGGAACAAGCCCGGCCATGACGGTGTGCGTAACTAGGTCCAGCAATCCGGAATGCGCCGAGGCGTGGGCGCGGCGGTCAGCTACCCCAACCCGATCTTCTTGAACGCCTTGCTGATCCAGGAGTCCTTGTTTTCGCTCGGCTCGACGCCACCGGTCTTCACCAGACCATAGGCGTACTTGTACCAGACGCTGTCTGGGAAATTGTGCCCGAGCACGGCGGCGGCGGTTTGCGCTTCGGCAATAATGCCGAGCCGCATGTAGCATTCGGTCAGTCGCTCCAGCGCCTCTTCGACGTGACGCGTCGTCTGGTATTTGGTGACAACGACCTTGAAGCGGTTGATGGCGCCGGGGTAGTCCTTCTTGTCCAGGTAGTAGCGGCCGATCTGCATTTCCTTGCCGGCGAGCTGGTCGCGCGCCATTTCGATCTTCTGCTTGGCGCTTGCCGCGTATTCGCTGGCGGGATATTTGCGGATGACCTCATCGAGCGCGTTGAGCGCCTTCTCGGTTCCCGACTGGTCGCGGGTGATATCCGGGATCTCGTCGTAATAGGATGAGCCGATCAGGAATTGCGCATAGGCCGCGTCCTGACTGCCCGGATGCAGCGAGATGTAGCGCTTGGCGGCATTGACCGAGTCGTCATAGGACCCCGCCTCGTAATAGGCGAAGGACGACATCAGCAAGGCTTTGCGCGCCCATTCCGAATAGGGGTGCTGACGGTCCACTTCCTCGAATTTCGCCGCCGCCTTTGTCGGATTGTGCTGCTCGTTGAGGAGAAAGAGCGCCTCATTATAGAGGCGGTCCGCCGACTCGTCGGGCGGCACGTCCTCTTTGCTCGTGAAAAAGTCGAAACTGCTGCAGGCGGCAAGACAGCCCGCCAGCGCGGCAATCGCCAGCAGGCGGACAAGCCGCGAGCGCGTCAAACCGGCAGGAAGTCTCGGTGTCAGGTTCATGGGCAAACGGTTTGCGATCCCCGAAGCGGCAGAATGCCAGATTTGGCTTGCCAGGTTGTTTATGCGCTCGCCGCGGCGCCAGTCCAGTCGAAATAACCCCTTACGGCCAAACGATTAAGCCGCACATTCGGCCCGCATTAAGGCGGCGTTTTGAGGCTAAATCCTGAGTGTTTCAGGACACTTCCGGGCTATAGGCCGCAGCGCCAAGGCCGGCGGTGGCACGGCCGCGCAGGCGCGGGGCCGGCTCGGAGAATTCGACCACCCGCCAGGCCGTCTTGTCGGCCATCAACGCGGACAGCACCGCGTGATTGAGCTTGTGACCGCCACGGACGCTGCGATAGGCGGCAAGCAGCGGCTGCCCGGCGAGCGCCAGATCACCGATGGCGTCGAGCACCTTGTGGCGGACGAATTCATCGGCGAAGCGCAAGCCTTCCGGATTGAGCACGCGGTCGTCGGTAACCACCAGCGTGTTGTCGAACGAGGCGCCGAGCGCGTAACCGGCGCTCCACAATTTGGAAACGTCCTTCATGAAACCGAAGGTGCGGGCGCGGGCGATCTCGCGGCGGAAGGTGTCCGGCTCGATGTCGAGGGCGAGCGCCTGATGGCCGATCAGCGGGTGATCGAAGTCGATCTCGGCTTCGATGCGGAAGCCGTGGCTATAGGGCCGCAGTTCGCCGATCGCGCCGTCTTTGGCGGCGACGCGCACCGGCCTGATGACCTCGATATAGCGGCGCGGCAAAGCGCGCGTGGTGAGGCCCGCCTGATCGATGGCGTCGACGAAGGCGGCGGCGCTGCCGTCCATGATCGGCACTTCGGGCCCGTCGATTTCGATGATGGTGTTGTCGACGCCGAGACCGCGCAGCGCGGCCAGCAGATGCTCGGCGGTGGAACAGAGGGGACCGGCGGCATCGCCGAGAACGGTGGCGAATTCGGTGGCAGTGACCGCGCGTACGTCGGCGCGGATCTCGCGCTCGACGGAACCGTCGGCGGAAACGCGCTGGAAAACGATGCCGGCATCATCATCGGCCGGATGCATGCTGAGTGTGACGGGCAAACCGGAATGAACGCCGATGCCAGAGACGGCGACGTGATCGCGCAGCGTTGTTTGCTTAGCGCCCTTCATTCAACCCGTTCCCGCATTGCCACTCAGGCGGTGCGGTCCCAATCCCAGACCCAACGGGGCCACAATTTAGCCTACACTTCGAACGCGGCATTGCGCCGCACCAAGAAACCCCCCGGGACCGAAAAGTCCCTTACACGGCCGCAACTTAGGCCAAGCGAGGGGCTATCTCCAACTCACGCTTTCTTACCGAGTGTTACCTTTTTCTGCCGCAATTGAAGGACCTGCGGCCCCCATCCGGGCGGTTGACCATTGCTTAGTCAGACAGCCGGCTAGCTCGTAATACTAAGCGGGTGTATTAAAAATACGAATAAATTCAATTGCTTAACTTGGTCTTATGGCCCGGCCCCGTGAGCGCGGGACCGGGCCGTATTTGGTTGTGCGCCGGTATCAGTTCGCCTGACGGCGCAGGAAGGCCGGAATGTCGAGCTGGTCTTCCTCGGACGAATTATGCACAGGCGCGGTGCGGCCATGCGGGTCGAGACCTTGCGGGGCCGGCCGCCGGGCGTATTCCGACACCGGCGAAGGACCATCCGCCTGACGCGCGGCCGGACGCGCAGGCGGCGTCGGCATTGCGCGGGCCGTGCGCGGAGCCGGCGGTGGCTCCACCTCCTCGCCGCGCCGGCCGATGCCGACCGACGCCAACCGCTGCATCAACGACATGCGGCGCTTCTCGGGATGGTCGTCGCCGAGTTCGCCGCGTTGCGCCTTGATCTCGTTCTGCACCGGCAGCGGCAGTTCATCGATGCGCGGCATGCGCGGCGTACGCACGACGCCGCGGTCGGGAGCCGGCGGAATAAAGGTTTTCGCCAAAGGCGGCTCAGCCTGCGCCACTTCGGCCGGCTCGAACAAAGACGGCTTCACCGGCATGGGCCGGATCGAGACGTCATCCGTTGCCGGTGGCAGGATTGCCGCGGCAACCGCGGCATGGGCGGCCTCGATGCTGGCGGCGGTCGCCGGCTGGGTGCGCTCGATGCGGTCGGTGATGCGGCGGGTGTCGGTGCGCACCTTGCCGGCGAGTTCCTTGAGCGCGGTCTCCGCAGGCTGCGGCTGGCGCACGATGCCGGTGTGGTCGATGCCGGTCGCCACCACTGAGACGCGGATGATGCCGTCGAGCGTCTCGTCGAAGGTCGCGCCGACGATGATATTGGCGTCGGCATCGACCTCCTCGCGGATGCGGGTGGCGGCCTCGTCCACTTCGTAGAGCGTCAAGTCCTTGCCGCCGGTGATCGAGATCAAGAGGCCGCGCGCGCCCTTCATCGAGGCGTCGTCGATCAACGGATTGGCAATCGCGGCTTCCGCGGCGGTGAGCGCACGCTTTTCGCCGGAGGCTTCGCCGGTGCCCATCATCGCTTTGCCCATCTCACGCATGACGGCGCGCACGTCGGCGAAGTCGAGATTGATCAGGCCTTCCTTGACCATCAGGTCGGTGATGCAGGCGACGCCCGAATAGAGCACCTGGTCGGCCATGGCGAAGGCGTCGGCGAAGGTGGTCTTTTCGTTGGCGACGCGGAACAGGTTCTGGTTCGGGATGATCAGCAAGGTGTCGACCACCTTTTGCAATTCGACGATCCCCGCTTCGGCAAAGCGCATGCGGCGCTGGCCTTCGAAATGAAACGGCTTGGTGACCACACCGACCGTGAGGATGCCGAGTTCACGCGCGATCTTGGAGATGACGGGAGCGGCGCCGGTGCCGGTGCCGCCGCCCATGCCGGCGGTGACAAACACCATATGCGCGCCGGTCAGGTGATCGCGGATCTCGTCGATCACCTCTTCCGCCGCGGCGCGGCCGACTTCTGGCTGCGAGCCGGCACCCAAGCCTTCGGTGACCTGCGCGCCCATCTGCACGATGCGCTCGGCCTTCGACATGGTCAGCGCCTGGGCGTCGGTATTGGCGACGACGAAGTCGACGCCCTGGAGGCCAGCCGTGATCATGTTGTTGACCGCATTGCCGCCGGCGCCGCCGACGCCGAAAACGGTAATGCGGGGCTTCATCTCGCGAATGTCAGGAATCTTCAGATTGATCGTCATGAGTTTGCCTCTGTGAATGCACGAGCGGCAGTGCAACGGCACCCCGCCAGGTCGGACCGGTCCGCCACCGGCCGCTTCGGAAGTGTGAGGGTCAGAAACTCTCGCGCAGCCATCGTCCGACCCGTGTCATGTAACCGCCTGTACCCGTCATCAATTGCCGCGTTCGCCGCGGTTCGAAATGTTCCAGGTGCGCCGCCTGCGGATAGACCAGCAGACCGGCCGCCACCGCGAAGGCGGGCCCCTTGGCCGCGTCCGGCATGCCGGCAACGCCGAGGGGACGCCCGATACGCACGGGCCGCTTCAAGATACGCGCGGCAAGATCGGCAAGACCGGACAACTGACTCGCGCCGCCGGTCAACACAACGCGCGCGCGCGGCTCAGCCGCGAAAGGCGACGCCGCCAGACGGTCGCGGACCATCTCCAGGATCTCCTCGACGCGCGGCTTGATGATGTGCACAAGCGTCTCCCGCGAGACGAATTGCGGCGGCTCGCGCTCGTCATCGCCCACAGGAGGCACCGAGATCATGTCCCGTTCATCCGACCCACCGGCCAAAACACTGCCATAAATCGCCTTGATTCGCTCAGCATCCGCAATGCGGGTATTGAGCCCGCGGGCCAAATCCATGGTCACGTGGTGCCCGCCGAGGGCAAAGCCATCGGCGTGAACAAATCGGCCCCCGGAGAATACAGCGAAAGTCGTCGTCCCGGCGCCTAAATCGATGCAGGCGGCGCCGAGGTCGGCCTCGTCGTCGGCCAGCACGGAAAGCCCCGCCACATAGGGGGAGGCGGCCATGGCCTCAACCCCGATATGGCTGCGCTCGACGGAGAGCATCAGGTTGCGCACGGTGGCGACGTCCGTCGTCACCATGTGCATGTTGACGCCGAAGCGGCGCCCGAGCATGCCGCGCGGCTCGCGGATACCGGTGGTGGCGTCGACCGCATAGCCGGTCGGCAACGAATGGAGCACGGCGCGACCGTCGCGCACCGAATGGCGGCTCGCCGCCGCGAGCACGCGGCCGATGTCGCCGTCGGAGACGGCGCCGCCGGCAAGCTCGATATTGGCGACAAAGCGCTCGCTGCCGATGCGGCCGCCGGACAGCGATACCACGACGGATTCAAGCTGCATCCCGGCATCGCTCTCGGCGATATCGATGGCCTGGCGGATCATCTCCTCGGCCTCGATCAAGCCGACGACGCTGCCGGCTTTCATGCCGCTCGCCGCGGTGTGGCTGAAGCCGAGCACGCGCACGCCGTGGCTGCGCCGGCGCAACACTTCCTGCGGCCCCTGCGGCTCGAGCCGCGCGATCATGCAGACGACCTTGCTGGTACCGACGTCGAGGGCGGCGACCACGGCGGAGCGCTTCGGCGACACCGGCTTCATCTTCGGAGTGAGACCGAAGTGAATAACGGTCATGCGGTGGCTCCCTCCCCAGCTTTCCCCCGCAAGCGGGGGAGGGAGCGCTCAGTGCGCGTGGCGAGGCATGCGGTGACGGTCACGCCTCACCGCCTTTCTTTTTCTTGGCGGCCTTGTCGGCGGCTTTCAACGCGTCCTCGCGCGCGGCGGCGGCGGCATCGGACTGGCGCACGGTGACGCGGTCGGGCAGGCGCAGATCGACGTTGACGATGTCGCGCGACAAAAGCTTCTTGTCGCGGTCGAGATCGACCAGCGTTTGCAGCGCGTGTTCCGGCGCGGATTCCGGCAGCAATACCTCGACGCCGTCTTTCAGGTGCAGGCTCCAGCGCCGCTCGGCGACCAGCACCGCGGCGGTGACCTGCCTGGCGATGACCGGGTAGCGGGCGACAACGCTAAGGAATTCGGCCGCCGCCTGCTCGGCGCCCTGCCCGACCACCAGCGGCAGCGAGGCAAAGCGCGGCGGCACGTAATGCTCGAGCACGGTGCCGTCGGCGGCGATCAGCGAGACGCGCCCGTCCTTCTGCCAGAGCGCGAAGGCCTCGCGCTCCTTGATGCCGATGCGCAGCCGGCCCGGATAAAGCTTGAGCACGGCAGCTTCGGCGATCCACGGATTGGTCAGCAGCCGGGCGCGCGCATTGCCGGCGTCGAGGAACAAAAGCGAGGAGCGGCCGGTGATGCCGGCAAGCGCGAGAATTTCTTCGCGGCTCAGCAGATGCTCGCCGGCGAGCGCGATTTCCGCGATGCGGAAGCCGGCGGCATTCGCGGCGTTGTCGCAGAGGTCCTGCACCTGCGCGACGATGTCGGGCGCATGGCCGCCCTTGACCGCGCCGTAACCGACGCTGGCCGCGATCAGCAGGATGGCGGCCGCGGGACCGACCCCACGCGGCGGGTTCAAATCGATGATGGGTCCGAGCCAGCGCCGCCCGAAGCGCCGCCAGCGCAACAGCGGCGCCGACGAGGCGGCAAACCGTGTCCGCTTGAGCGCCGCGCCGCGCCATCTGGCTTTCGGCTTCGGCGGTTGAGCGAGGCGTCTTTGATCTATCGCGATCGGCTCAGGCAAGCCCCATGTCCCCTCGGCGCGTAGATGTGCGCACGCGCAAAACCGCGGCGAAGCGCTGGAAAACGCCGCCATGCCTAGTCTTCAGGGCATTCGGTTAACGATTAGTAAAGGTTTACGGATTTTAACGCCGCGATACTCCGCTACCTGTTTAGCGACGCGTCGTCGATCATCCAGCGCACCAATTCCTCGAAGGCGATGCCGGCGTGGGTGGCCATGTCCGGCACCAGCGAGGTTTGCGTCATGCCCGGCTGGGTATTCACCTCGAGGCAGAACAGCCCTTTCGTCCCCTCCAGCGTCTCGTCGTAGCGGAAGTCGGCGCGGGTGATGCCGCGGCAGGCGAGCGCATGGTGCGCCACCACCGAGAGGCGCTGCACCTCCTTGTAGACATCTGGCGCGATCGGCGCCGGCAGCAAATGCTTGGAGCCGCCGGGCGCGTATTTGGCCTCGTAGTCATAGAATTTGGTCGCCGGCACGATCTCGATGACGCCGAGCGGCTTGTCGCCCATCACCGCGCAGGTGAGCTCCTTGCCGGGGATGAAGGGCTCGACCAGCAACGCATCGCCGTAAGACCAGTCGGCGCGGGTCAATTCCTGCGGCGGATGCTTGAAATCCTCGCGCACGATGAAGACGCCGACGCTGGAGCCCTCCGCCATCGGCTTGATGACGTAAGGCGGCGGCAGCAGGTGTTTCCTGGCGGCTTCGGCGCGCGAGGCGACCAGCCCGCCCGGTACCGGCACGCCGGCCGCTTTCAGCACCGTTTTGGCGATGTCCTTCTGCATCGCCAGCGCCGAGGCGAGCACGCCTGAATGGCTGTAGGGGATGCCGATGATTTCGAGTATGCCCTGCAAGGTGCCGTCCTCGCCGGGCCGGCCGTGCAGCACGTTGAGCGCCACGTCGGGCTTGAGGTCGCGCAGCGTCGTGGCGATATCGCGGGTGACGTCGACGCGGGTCACGCTATAGCCCGCTTTTTCGGCGGCATCGGCGCAGGCCTTGCCCGAGTTCAAGGAGACCTCGCGCTCGGCCGACCAGCCTCCCATCAGAACGGCGACGTGCTTGGGCATGTGGCTCTTTGGCGCCTGGCGACTGATTCGTTTCCGCCCCAATAGAATCGAGATTGGCCGCGCCGTCGAGGGCCACGGCGCCCGTTGCGGCTAACGCGGCGTCACGGCATCATTGCGGCATGGGGACAATTCGCCTGTTGGCGCTCGCGCTGCTGCTGGCCGCCGGCGCGCCGTCGCAGGCGGCCGAGCCGCTGCCGCCGATTGTGGGCGCGAGCGAGGCGGCCCTCAAGGAGCGTGCCGCACTGTTCGCCGAACTCGCCGCCGCGCCGAATGAAGCCGACGCGCGCGAAATCGAGCAGAAGATCTGGAAATTCTGGCTGAAATTTGCCGATGATGAATCGCGGCAGTGGCTTGAAGAATCGCGCAAGGCGCAACTACGCTTCGATTATGATGAGGCGCTCTTCTACAACAGAGCAACTGTCGTGCATGCGCCGCAATTCGCCGAAGGCTGGAACCAGCTCGGCTATGTGTTCTTTCTCGCCGGCAAGTACGATGCTTCGCTGGTCGCCATCGAGAAAACGCTGGAACTCGAGCCAATGCATTACGCGGCGCTGGCGGGCCGCGCCATCATCCTCATCCAGCAGGGCAAAAATGCCGAAGCGCAGGTCGCGCTGAAGCAGGCGCTGGCAATCGATCCGTGGCTGAAGGAACGGCGGCTGATCGACGGCTACAACGAGGGCAAGAAGATCTGATAAGCGAACTCTCCACGGTTCCGCGTCAGGTCTACTCGCGGCAGCGAATTGTGAGTCAATGATTCTCCGGCAGGTCTACAGCATCAACTTGAGCATGGCTGCCTACGTGGTCGGAGATGTGCTCGTCAAAACTTTGGGGCAAACCTATCCCCCGGTCGAAGTCATCTTCTGGCGAAGCTTCGTGATTGCCTGCGGCTTTGGCCTCTATCTCGCTGCGAGTCGAAAACTGTTCTCCGGGAACGTGCTGAGGCCAGCGGTGCTGTTGCGCTGTGCATTCGACAGCATCAACTCATTTTCCTTTGTCATCGCTCTCGTCCACATCGATCTCGCCGAGATCTACTCGGTTCTTTTGACGACCCCGTTCCTGATGACCATCCTGGCGGTCGTTCTTCTCAAGGAGCCGGTCGGCTGGCGACGATGGCTCGCCATTTGCGGCGGCTTTGCCGGATCGCTGCTGATCATCAAGCCGGATACGCAGGGCTTTAACTACTGGGCGGCCATTGCATTCCTTGCCGCGCTGGCCGGCGCCCTTCGCGATTATGTCACGGTCAAAATTCACGCAACGATCTCGACCGTTGAAGTCACTCTCGTCGGCGCGGTTTTTACCGCCGCCGCCGCCGGCATCGCATTTCTGTTTGGCATCGGCCAGACGTGGAAGGTTGTTGCCGTCCACGATGCATATTTTCTGGCCGCCGCCGCAGCCGCCTCGCTCATCGGAACGGTTCTTCTCATTCATGCCTGCCGGATCGGGCCGCTCTATATTGCCGCCGCCTTTCGATTCATGCTGCTCGTATGGGGCGGCATCGCGGGCTACGTTGTGTTCGGCAACGTCCCCGACGTCTGGAGCATGCTTGGCGCAGCGATCATCGTGGCTTGCGCCCTTTATGTGCTCTATCGGGAGACGATACGACACCAAGCCATTGCATCCGCCGTGCCGGCCGGCGGTACGGCGTCCTGACGCATACAGAACCACGCATTGCCGCGATTCTACGCGTTCACGCCGATGCGCTTGATCTCCCATTCGAGATCGATGCCCGAGTGCTCCTTCACCCGCGCGCGCACCGTTTCGCCCAGCGTCTCGATGTCGGCCGCCGTGGCGCCGTCGAGATTGATGAGGAAATTGCTGTGCAGGTCGGACACCTTGGCCTGGCCGACCTGCAGGCCGCGGCAGCCGGCTTCGTCCACCAGCTTCCAGGCGCTCAAGCCCTCCGGGTTCTTGAAAGTCGATCCGCCGGTGCGGTTGCGCGGCTGGCTCGCTTCGCGCTTTTTCTTGATCTCGGCCATCTCGGCGGCGATCTCTTCCACGGAGCCGGCGCGGCCCTGAAACAGCGCCTGCGTGAAGATGACGTCGTCGCCGACGCCGCAGTGCCGGTAGGAAAATCCCATGTCGGCGTTTCTGTAATTGCGGGCGTTGCCTTTCCGGTCGAGCCCGCGCGCCTCGATCAGCACGTCCTTGGTCTCGCCGCCATACGCGCCGCCATTCATGCGCAGCGCGCCGCCGATAGTGCCGGGGATGCCGCTGTAAAAGGCAAGACCACCGATGCTCGCGTCACGCGCCGCGCGTGCGACCATGACGTCGAGCATCGCGGTGCCGGCGCGCAGGCGATGCCCCTCCTCGATCGCGATAGCGTTGAAGCCGCGGCCGAGGCGGATGACTACGCCGGGCACGCCGCCATCGCGCACGATGAGATTGGAGCCGGCGCCGACCACGCTGACCGGAATGTCCGCCGGCAGGTTGCGCAGGAAATAAGCGAGGTCGTTCTCGTCTTCCGGCATGAAAAATACTTGCGCCGGGCCGCCTACGCGGAACCAGGTGAATTCGCCGAGCGACTGATTGGCCAGCAAGCGCCCGCGCAAGTCCGGCATGCGCGCCTTGAGATCAGCGGTCATGTCGGGAAAAGCGACCATCACTTTTTGCCGTCGAGCGCCTTCAATTCCGCCGGCAGCGCGTAAGCCCACTGCGTGATTGAGCCGGCGCCAAGGCAGACGACGTAATCGCCGGGCTCGGCCAGAGTTTTAACCAAGGCCGCGAGCTTTTCCGGACCTTCGAGCGGGATCACCTGCTTGTGTCCGCGCGCGCGCAGACCGGCCACCAGCGCGTCGCGGTCGGCGCCGGGGATCGGCGCTTCGCCCGCCGGATAGACCGGCGCCACGACAACAGCGTCAGCGTCGTTGAAGCAGGTGCAGAACTGCTCGAACAAATCGTGCAGCCGCGTGTAGCGGTGCGGCTGCATCACCGCGATTACCTGACCCTTGGCGCTTTCGCGCGCGGCGCGCAAGACCGCGGCGATCTCCACCGGATGGTGACCGTAGTCGTCGATGATGACGGCGCCGTTCCACTCGCCCACTTTGGTGAAGCGCCGCTTGACGCCGCCGAAACTGCCAAGCGCCTTGCGGATCGCCTCGTCCTTGATGCCGAGCTGATGCGCCACCGCGACCGCGGCGGTGGCGTTAAGCGCGTTATGCCGGCCGGGCATCGGCAAGGACAATTTGTCGATCGTGTGCGTGTTGTTGCCGGCGCGGTCGCGGAACAGAATCGAGAAATGCGAGGCGCCGTTGTGGTGATCGAGATCGGCGAGGCGCACATCGGCCTGCGGATTTTCGCCGTAGGTGACGACGCGCCGGTCTTCCAGTCTACCGACCAGCGTCTGCACCACCGGATGATCGATGCACATCACCGCGAAGCCGTAGAACGGAATGTTCTCGGCGAAGGCACGGAACGCGTCCTGCACCGCCTCGAAAGTATGGAAGTGGTCAAGATGCTCGGGATCGATATTGGTGACGACGGCAATGTCGGCGGGCAGCTTGAGGAAAGTGCCGTCGGATTCGTCGGCTTCGACCACCATCCAGTCGCCGGCGCCGAGGCGCGCATTGGTGCCGTAGGCGTTGATGATGCCGCCGTTGATCACGGTCGGGTCCAGCCCGCCGGCATCGAGCAAGGCGGCGACCAGCGAGGTCGTCGTCGTCTTGCCGTGCGTGCCGGCAATCGCCACGCAGGATTTCAGCCGCATCAGCTCGGCCAGCATCTCGGCGCGCCGCACCACCGGCAGGCGCTTGGCGCGCGCGGCGACGAGTTCGGGATTGTCGCGCTTGATAGCCGAGGAGACGACCACGACGTCGGCGCCGTCGATGTTTTCGGACCTATGGCCGATAGCGACCGCAATGCCCTGCTCGCGCAGGCGCTTGACGTTGGCGCTATCGGCTACGTCGGAGCCGCGCACGGTGTAGCCAAGCGTCTTGAGCACCTCGGCGATGCCGCTCATGCCGATGCCGCCGATGCCGACGAAGTGTATCGGGCCGATGTCGCGCGGCAGTTTCATGAATGGTTACCCCGGATTCTCAGCCGTCATGCCCGGCCTTGTGCCGGGCATCCACGCCTTTCTTGTCTTTTGCAAGACGTGGATGGCCGGGACAAGCCCGGCCATGACGGGATACTTAAATTCCCCCGACTTTCATCACCAGATCCGCCAGTCGCTCGGCGGCATCGACGGTTCCGGCGGACTTGGCGGCCGCCGCCATGTGGGCAAGTCGCGCCGGGTCGCCGGCCAGGCCAGTGATCTCCGCGGCCAGGCGGTCGGGGGTGAAGTCGGGTTGCGCGATGCGGATGGCGCCGCCGGCCGCCTCCAGCACCCCGGCATTAGCCAACTGATCCTGATCCAGCGCATTGGGCAGCGGCACCAAGATGGCGGGCCGGCCGATTGTCGAAAGCTCGGCAACCGTCGAGGCGCCGGAGCGGGAAACGATGAGATGCGCCGCCGCCACGCGCACCGGCAGATCGGGAAAGAATGGCGCGCATTCGGCGTCAACGCCGATCCGCGCGTAAGTCCGGCGAACACCGCCGAGGTCTTCAGGCCGCGCCTGCTGCACGACAGAAAGACGCGCGCGCAAAACCGAACCGAGCTTTTCCAGCGCCGCCGGCACGATCTCTGCCATCACCCGCGCGCCCTGGCTGCCGCCGAACACGACGAGGCGGAAAGGCGCATTTTTCTCCGGCGCGGCAAAAGGAGTGGCCGCCGCGGCGACGACCTGCGGGCGCACCGGATTGCCGGTGAAGACGGTCTTGGCCTTGAGCCGCGCGTCCAGCCGCGCCAGTGTCGGAAAGCCAGTGGCAATCGCGGTGACGCGCGCGGCAAGCAGCCGGTTGGCGCGGCCCATCACGGCGTTCTGCTCGTGCAGCACCGTCGGCAAGCCACGCAAGGATGCGGCCAGCACCGGCGGCACCGTGGGATAGCCGCCGAAGCCGACGACGACCGCCGGCCGGATACGGCCGATCAAGGTCCACGCCTTCGCCGTGCCCAGCGCCAGCAGCGCGCCGGTGCGCGCCAGCAACAGCGCGTTGCTACCGCGCACCGTCGCGCTGGGGACGAGATGCACCTCGCGCGCGGGAAACTGGAAATGCGCGGCGCGCGCGTCGGTGGCGAGATCGATTGTTGCACCGCGTTTCTGCAAGGCGACGGCGAGCGCCTCGGCGGGAAACAGATGGCCGCCGGTTCCGCCGGCCGCAAGCAGCACCAGCCATTTTTCTTTTCCCTCCCCTGCAAGGGGAGGGTCGGATCGCGGAACGCGATCCGAGTTGGGGTCACTATTCGATGCCATATTTTAAGACCCCCACCCGCCCGCCATCACTGCGTTCGGCGGACGACCTCCCCCTTTCAGGGGGAGGTATAAGAAATATTGGCAAGATCCGGCGCCGTCAGCATGGCCGAGCGCGGCTGCTCGCGCGTCAGCGCCAGCAGCATGCCCATGGCGTAAGCGAGCGAGATCATCGAGGAGCCGCCGTAGGAAATGAACGGCAAGGTCATGCCTTTGGCCGGGATCAGATGCAGGTTCACCGCCATGTTGATCGCCGATTGTGTCCCGAACAGGATGGCGAGGCCGGCGGCGGCAAAGCGGGTGAACGCGTCGTCATTGCGCAGCGCGCGGACCAGCGCGCGGATGACGATGAAGCCATAAAGCGCCACCAGCGCGAGACAAAGGGCGACGCCGAATTCCTCCGCCGCCACGGCGAAAACGAAATCGGTGTGGCTCTCCGGCAGCAGCCGCTTCACCGTGCCCTCGCCAGGCCCGCGGCCGAACCAGCCGCCGCGCATGAAGCTCTCGGTGGCGATGTCGATGTTGAAAGTGTCGCCGGACGCCGGATTGAGAAATTTCTGAATGCGGCTCGCCACGTGCGGCACCGTGTAATAGGCGATCGTCAGGCCTGCCGCGCCGACGCCGGTGAGGCCGAACACCCAGAACAGGCGCATGCCGGCCATGAAGAACAGCGCGCTCCACACCAGCACGACCAGCATGGTCTGGCCGAAATCGGGCTGCAGCACCAAGAGAGCCACAACCAGCAGCAACAGCGCCAGCGAAAATGCGTTGGCCGGCATTTCCGGACGCTTCACCGATTCCCCGAACAGCCAGGCGATGAGGATGACGAAAGCGGGTTTCAAGAATTCCGAGGGCTGGATGTTGACCCCGAGAATGACCAGCCAGCGGCGGGCGCCCTTGATCTCCTGGCCGAAATAAGGCGTCGCCGCCACCAGCACGAGGCTGACCAGGAACACGACCAGCGACAGACGCCGGATCTGCTGCGGATTGAGAAACGAAACGCCGAGCATGATGGCGACGGTGGGGATGAGATAGAGGATGTGGCGATCGACGAAAAAGAACGGGTCGAGGCCGAGCCGGCCGGCGACCGGCGGGCTGGCGGCGAGCGAGAGCACGATGCCGGCGAGCATCAACGCGCCGATGGCTGCGAGCGTCAGCCGGTCGACCGTCCACCACCATTCGCCGAACGGCGTGCGTTGCGTGCGCGAAATCATCCCGGGGTCCCTGCAACCCAAGCTGACGCGTCACGGTTTACGAAGCATTAATTTTAGCTGTCATTCCGGGCCGCGACCGAAGGTCGCGAACCCGGAATCCATAATCCCGGCGCTGCGGAATATGGATTCCGGGTCCGGCCCTTCGGGCCGTCCCGGAATGACAACTCATTTGAGACCCGTAATTCCCGGGATCGCGCGCACCAGATCGACAAAGGCCTGGCCGCGCAGCTCGAAATTCCGGTACTGGTCGAACGAGGCGCAGGCCGGCGACAACAGCACCACCGGCTCCTTCGCGCCTGAGGCTTGCGCGTCGCGCGTAGCCGCATCGACGGCGGCCGACAAAACTTCGGTGATCTCGTGCGGCGCCTTGCCGTCGAGCGTCTTGGCGAATTCAGCGGCTGCCTCGCCGATCAGATAGGCCTTGCGGATGCGCGGGAAATATTCGGCGAGGCTTTCGATGCCGCCGGTCTTTGCCCTGCCGCCGGCGATCCAGAAAATGTCGTCGTAGCTCGCCAGCGCCTTGGCCGCGGAATCCGCGTTGGTCGCTTTCGAATCGTTGACGAACAGCACGCTGCCCAGTTTGCCGATCGGCTGCATGCGATGGGCGAGGCCCGGGAACGTCGTCAGCCCTTTCTGGATCGCCGCGAGGTCGAGCCCGAGCGCAACGCAAGCCGCGACCGCGCAAGCCGCGTTCTGCGCGTTGTGCTTGCCGCGCAGCGAGCCGATGCCGGCGAGCTGCGCCACGGCGTGCGCCTTGCCGTTTTTCGCGCGCAGGATGCGCGTGCCTTGCGCATAGTAGCCTTCGCGCAGCGGCGCCTCGACCGAGACCCGCACCAGCATCTTGCCGGCGCGCCCGATGCGGATCGCCGCCTCGCGCGTGTAGCGGTCGTCGACGCCGACCACCGCAGTGCCGCCCTTCTCGACCGCCGCCGGGACCAGCATCTTCAGCGCCGCGTAATTCTCCATGGCGCCGTGACGGTCGAGATGATCCTCGGAGACGTTGAGCAACACGCCGACGGTGGCGTGCAGCGAATGCGCGAGATCGACTTGGTATGAGGATATTTCCAGCACGTAAGTCCGGCGCGCCGCAAACGGCTCCAGCGCCAGCACCGGCACGCCGATATTGCCGCCCATCTGCACGTCACGGCCGGCACTTTTCAGAATATGGGCGATCAGCGCGGTGGTGGTCGATTTGCCGTTGGTGCCGGTGATGGCGACGAGCGGGCAACCGACGCCCGAAGCGGCGCGCTCGCGGCAGAACAGCTCGATGTCGCCGATAATTTCGACGTCGTTCTTGCGCGCGAGGGAAACGCTCCAGTGCGGCTTGGGATGCGTCAACGGCACGCCCGGCGCCAGAACCAGCGCAGCAATGCCTGTCCATTCAATCTCGCGCAGGTTTTGCACGTCGAGCCCGGCAGATTTCGCCTCGGCCTGCATCTTCTCGTCGTCGTCGAAGACGACGACTTCGGCGCCGCCCTTGATCAGCGCGCCCGCGGAAACGAGACCGGACTTGCCGAGGCCGAAGATCGCGACCCGTTTGCCGGCGAACGTCGTGATGGGGATCATTTTTTTCGGCGCCGCTTTTTGCCGCGCCCGTTGACCACGGCTGCCGTGACGTCCGACGGCGCGACCAGGACGACTTCAAAATCGACAAGGTCGCGCCATTGCCCAATCCACTGCATCAGCAGCGCGATGTCGTCGCATTCCATGACCTGAAAGCAGCGGGCAAAATTGGGCTCGATCCAGCTGCCATGATATTTCAGACCGGCCGGTGCCATGCGCCCCTTGGTGCGAAATCGCGCATAGACCGGCTCAGGGTTGCGGCCCTTGAAATGCTCGATCACCATGAAGAGCATGCGCCGCCTCCGCGGGTCCTAACGCAATTTCAGCGAGGCAAGACCCGCCAGCGCCAGCACCACGGCGACGATCCAGAAGCGGATCACGATCTGCGGCTCGGTCCAGCCCATCTGTTCGTAATGGTGATGGATCGGCGCCATCTTGAACACGCGCTTGCCGGTGAGCTTGAACGAGACCACCTGCACGATCACCGACACCGCTTCCAGCACGAACAGTCCGCCGACGATGGCGAGCACGATTTCATGCTTGATCGCCACCGCGACGGCGCCAAGCAGGCCGCCGAGCGACAGCGAGCCGGTATCGCCCATGAAGATCGAGGCCGGCGGGGCGTTGAACCAAAGGAACCCGAGCGAGGCGCCGATCACCGCTCCGCACAGCACCGCCAGTTCGCCGGTGCCGGCGACGTAGTGGATCTGTAGGTATTCGGCAAACAGCGCGTTGCCGACGAGATACGAGATCAGCCCGAAGCTCGCGGCCGCGATCATCACCGGCACGATGGCGAGCCCGTCGAGCCCGTCGGTGAGGTTGACCGCGTTGCCGGCGCCGACGATGACGAAAGCGCCGAACAGCACGAAGGCCCAGCCAAGATTGACCACCAGCTCCTTGAAAAACGGAAACACCAGCGAGGTGGCAATGGTGCCGCGGCCGAGATGGGCGAAGGCCAAGCAGGCGACGACGGCGACCAGCGTTTCGGCGGCAAGGCGCGTGCGGCCGGCGAAGCCGGAATTGGTTTGCTTGGTGACTTTCAGATAGTCGTCGTAGAAGCCGATCAGGCCGAAACTCAATGTCACCCCGAGCACGATCCACACATAGGGATTCATCGGGTTCGCCCACAGCAAGGTTGAAACGAGCGCCCCGGACAGGATCATCAGCCCGCCCATGGTCGGCGTGCCTATCTTGCTGACCAGATGCGATTGCGGCCCATCGGCCCGGATCGGCTGGCCCTTGCCCTGCTTGAGGCGCAGCAGGTCGATGATCGGACCGCCGAACAGGAACACGAACACCAATGCGGTGACGATCGCGCCGCCGGTGCGGAACGTGATGTAGCGGAAGACGTTGAGGAACGAGACTTTGTCGGAGAGTTCGGTCAGCCAATAGAACATAAGCGGTCAGCCTTGGGCAGCACGATCGAGCGCGGCTTGCTTGGAGAACTGACGTTCCAGCGCCTTGATGATCGGCCCCATTTTCGAGCCCAGCGAGCCCTTCACCATCACCGCGTCGCCAACGCGGATGGCGCCGAGCACGGCCGGCTCCAGCGCCGCCGCGCTCTCGGCATAGCCGCCCCGGTGGTTTGAGGGAAGGGCCTCCCAGAGCGCGCGCATCTGCGGCCCCGAACAGAAAACCAGGTCGACCTTGGCGGCCGCGATCGGCCCGGCCAGATCGCGGTGCATGGCCGGTCCCTCGCCGCCAAGCTCCAGCATGTCGCCGAGCACGGCAATGCGCCGGCCGCTCGGGCCGAGCGGCGCCTGGCCGAGCAGCGCGATGGCGGCGGCCATCGAAGCGGGGTTGGCGTTGTAGCTCTCGTCGATCAGCAGCGCGCTGCCGCCGGGCACCGTGAGCTCGAGGCGCGTACCGCGGCCGGCCGCCGGTTTGAGCTTGCCGAGCGCCAGCGCCGCGAGCGCAAGGTCGGCGCCGGCAAGCACGGCTGTCGCCAGCACGGCGAGCGAATTACGCACCAGATGCAGGCCGGGCGCGCCGAGCTTGTAGGTGACGTCGTGGCCGAGGATGCTCGCCTCGACCGTCGAGCTTTCGGCCTGCAGCGAATGGCGCAACAGCCGCGCATCGGCTTGCGGCGCCTCGCCGAAGGAAACGATGCGGGCGACCCCCGCCGCCTTCGCCGCGGCAGCGAGCCGCGTATATTGGCCGTTGTCACCGTTGAGCACGGCGGCACCGCCCGGCTCGACGCCGGAGAAAATTTCCGCCTTGGCGTCGGCGATTTTTTCCAGCGTGCCGAAATATTCCAGATGCACCGGCTCGATAGCGGTGACGACGGCGACATGCGGCCGCACCAGTTTGGTGAGCGGCGTGATCTCGCCGGCATGGTTCATGCCGATTTCGAACACGGCGTACCTGGCGCTCGCCGGCATTCTCGCCAATGACAGCGGCACGCCCCAGTGATTGTTGTAGGAGGCGGCCGAGGCGTGCGTCTCACCGTCGGCCGAGAGCGCCAGCCGCAGCGCCTCCTTGGTCGAGGTCTTTCCGACCGAGCCGGTAACAGCAACGATTTTTGCCTGCGAGCGGGCGCGCGCGGCGCACGCCAGATCGCGTAAAGCGCCGAGCACGTCATCGACAGCGAGCAGCGGCGCGTTTTCGGCGAAACGTGCGTGTTGCGTGCGCGCCACCAAGGCGACGCCGGCGCCTTGCTTCAGCGCGGCCTCAACGAAGTCGTGACCGTCGCGGTTCTCGCCCTGGATGGCGAAGAAAGCGTCACCCTTGCCGAGCGTGCGGGTGTCGATGGAAAGGCCCGGCACGTCCGCCGGCAATGGACCGGAGCGCGTCGCTTTGATCGCCGCCGCCATGTCGTCGATGGTCCATAGCGCGCTCATGCGACCTTTCCCTGCAAGGCCGCGGCGACGGCCGCGTGGTCGGAAAACGGCAGCACTCGGTCGCCGATGATTTGGCCGGTTTCGTGGCCCTTGCCGGCGATCAGCAGCACATCACCTTTTTTCAACGATTCGATGCCGGTGCGGATGGCCTCCGCGCGGTCGCCGATTTCCGTCGCGCCGGGCGCGACGGCGAGGATGGCGGCGCGGATGCTGGCTGCCTGCTCGCTGCGCGGATTGTCGTCGGTGACGATGACGCGGTCGGCGTTTTCGGCGGCGATTCGGCCCATGATTGGGCGCTTGCCCGCGTCGCGGTCGCCGCCGGCGCCGAACACGACGATGAGCTTGCCGCTGGCGTAAGGCCGCAGCGCCGCGAGCGCTTTCGCCAGCGCGTCGGGCTTGTGCGCGTAGTCGATAAAAATAGGCGCGCCGTTCTTGGCTCCGGCGAGCTCCAGCCGGCCCTTGGCGCCGGTGAGTTTCTCCAGCGCGGCGAAGACACGCGCGGGCGCGCTGCCGGTCGCAATGGCGAGGCCTGCGGCGACGGCGGCATTCTGCACCTGGAAGGCGCCGACCAGCGGCAGCTTCACCTTGTAGGTCTTGCCGCCGTGGCCGAAGGTGACGACCTGCGCGAAGCCGTCGATGCTGCCGGCGACGAGCTTGATGTCGTCGCCATGCGTGCCGACGGTCATGACCTTCAGCCCGCGCGCCTTCGCCGCTTCGACCACCTGCCCCGCGTAGCAATCGTCGACGTCGATCACCGCCGCGCCGCCGGTCTGCAGCAGTTCGGTAAACAGGCGCAGCTTGGCGGCGAGATAGGCTTCCATGGTCGGGTGATAGTCGAGATGGTCGCGCGAGAGGTTGGTGAAGGCCCCGGCGGCGACGCGCACGCCATCGAGCCGGTACTGGTCGAGCCCGTGCGAGGAGGCCTCCAGCGCCAGATGCGTGACGCCCTCGCCGGCCAAGTCGTCGAGCGTGCGCTGCAGTTCGACTGGATCGGGCGTGGTCAACGAGCCGTATTTCTCTCCTTTAGGCGAGACCACGCCGACAGTGCCGATGCTTGCCGCCTGCAATCCAAGTGCCGCCCAGATCTGCCGCGTGAAGGCGGCGACCGACGTCTTGCCGCTCGTTCCTGTCACGGCTGCGATTGTTACCGGCTGGCGCGGGTAGAATTTCGCCGCGGCCATAGCCAGTGCACGCCGCGCATTCTTCACCGGAACGAAGGCGACAGTGTCTGGTAGCCCGTCGGGTTTCTGCTCGGCGGCGACCGCCACCGCGCCGGCGCTCGCCGCGGCGCGGGCAAAATGCGCGCCGTCAGCCTTGGCGCCGGCGATGGCGACGAACAGGAAACCGGGCTTCACCTTGCGGCTGTCGGCGGACAGTCCGGCGATGTGGATGCCGCCGTTACGCGCATCGAGCCTAGCATCCGGCAGGAGATCGGCGAGCTTCACCGCGTGTCCTTCGCGCTCACCAGTAGCAATTGATCGGCCTTCGGCATGTCGAAGCGCGGCGGAATGTCGAGCAGCGGCGCGATGCGCGAGATCACCGCGGCGCCGGTCGGCACCGCGTTCCACCCCGAGGTGCGGAAGCCGTGGGTTTCCGCCGAGCCTTCCGGTTCGTCAAGCATGATCAGCAATAAATAGCGCGGTTTGTCGGCCGGTAGAATGGCGGTGAAACTGGTCAAAACCTTGGTCTTGGAATAGCGCCCGCCGACCACCTTGTCCGCCGTGCCGGTCTTGCCGCCGATGTAGTAGCCGGCGACGTCGGCCTTGCGCGCCGTGCCTTTTTCTACGTTGAGCCGCATCAGATAGCGGATTTCCTCGCTGGTCGACGGCTTGATCACCTGCTCGGCGATCTTGTCGGCCTCTTCGCGGCTGCGCCTGAGGAAGGTCGGGTGGATGAGCTTGCCGCCATTGACCAGTGCGCCGATGCCCATCACCGCCTGCAGCGGCGCCACCGACAGGCCCTGGCCGAAGGCAATCGTCATGGTGTTGAGCTCGCCCCAGCTCTTCGGAACCAGCGGCTCGGCGCTTTCCGGCAATTCAGTGCGCAGCCGGTCGAGTTCGCCCATCTTCTTCAGGAACGCCTTGTGATAATCAACGCCCATCGCCGTGGCGATGCGCGCGAAGCAGATGTTCGACGAGTAGGTATAGCACTCAGGCACCGTGAGAAAGCGGCCCTGCGGCTCATAGTCGTGGATGGTAAACTTGCCGTAGCGCAGGGAGGCGCGCGCGTCGAACTTGGACGCGAGCGTCACCTTGCCGCTATCGAGCGCCATGGCGATGGTCAGCGACTTGAAGGTCGAGCCCATCTCGTAGACGCCGGTGGTAAGGCGGTTGATGCGGTTGGGGTCGTTGGCTTCCTTGGGATTGTTTGGATCAAAGTCCGGCTCCGACACCAAAGCGACGATCTCGCCGGTGTTGACGTCGTAGACGATGCCGGACGACGCCTTGGCCTTGAATTTCTCCCGCGCCTTTATCAGTTCGTCGCGCAGCGCGTATTGCACGCGCAGATCGAGGGCGAGCTGCACCGGCCGCTGCAGCCGGTCGGTGGCGAGCCCGGCCATGTGCAGCGCGGCGAGCCCCTGCCCGTCCAGCCACTTCTCGATGCCGGCGATGCCCTGGTTGTCGATATTGACGAAGCCCATCTCGTGCGACACCACCGGTCCATTGGGATAAACACGCTTGTTCTCGGTGAGGAAGCCGACGCCGGGAATGCCGAGCCGGTGAATTTCCTGCTGCTGCTGCGGCGTGATCTCGCGCTTGAGCCAGACGAAGCCGCGTTTGGAGGAGAGCCGGTCGCGCAATTCGGTGGCGTCGAGATCGGGCAGCACCGCAGTGAGCAGTTCCACGGCTTCGTCGACATCGATGAGCTTGCGCGGCTCGGCAAACAGCGACGGCGCTTTGACGTCGGTGGCGAGAATCCGCCCGTTGCGGTCGACAATATCGGGCCGCGCGGTCGCGACCGCGTCCTGGCCGACGCTGCGGCGCTCGCCGTGGCCGTCGCTCACCGCTGCGAACATCACGAGGCGCAGCGCGATCACGCCATAGATTCCGGCGAAGGCGAGGATGGTGAGGCCGAGCCGTGCCTTGGCCTTGACGGTGCGGTTGACGTCGCGGCCGTAGAGCAGCTTGCGCATGACGCGCTGCCAGCGACTCTCGGTTCGTGCGGCGGCGGGCTGCATCGCTAACGGTCCTGTGCGGGGGCAGGAATGCTGCCGGTGGCATCGGGCGCGGCGGGTGCAATCATCGCGCCGATCGGGTCGGCAAAGGGAATCGGCGCCACCGCCACTGTCGGCGCCGGGCGTAGCGGCAGATTGTCGAGGCTGTCGAACTGCATCGGCTTGATCTCGTGCAGGGACAGATGCCGGTCGGCCAGCGCCTGGATTCGGCCGGGCGTGTCGAGCCTGGCCCATTCGGCGCGCAAGGCGGCGATGGCGTCGCGCTCGCGGCGCAACTGTCCGGATAGCTTGGCGACGCGTTCGGCCTGTAGCGTGGAATCGAACTTGATCTTGTAGACCACGGAGGCCGCCAGGATCAGCGCGCCGATGACGAAAATGTTGAGTAGGCGCATGGCTAGCGGCCTTTCAGCACGTCGGCCATGGACGGCAGCCGCGGCAGCAGGCCGGACATGTCGCCATCCCGCGCGGCCGCGGCGCTGCGCTCGGCGGCGCGCAGCTTGGCGGAGCGGGCGCGCGGGTTGCGCGCAAGTTCTTCAGCGTCGGCGGTTACCGGCCGCTTGGTGAGCACGCGGAAGGTGGGCTGTGGCCGTTTGCGCTCGGGCGCGTGACGGGAGCCAGCGCGCGTGCCGCTGCGCTCGGCGAGAAACGACTTGACGATACGGTCTTCCAGCGAATGGAACGACACCACGACCAGCCGTCCGTTCGGTTTGAGAATGCGTTCGGCGGCGGCGAGCGCGGCAACGAGCTCGCCGAGTTCGTCGTTGACGAAAATGCGCAGCGCCTGAAATGTGCGCGTCGCTGGATGGATGTCGTTAGGGCGCATGCGCACCGCGGAGGCGACGATCTCGGCGAGCCTCGCGGTGGTCACGATCGGCGCGTCCGCGCGCGCCTTGACGATAGCGCGGGCAACCGCGTGCGAATGGCGCTCCTCGCCGAGAAGGAAAATAATGTTGGCGAGATCGCGCTCGTTTGCATGCGCGACGACGTCGGCCGCGCTTGCGGTCTCGCCGCCCATGCGCATGTCGAGCGGCCCGTCGTGACGGAAGGAAAAACCGCGCTGCGGCGTGTCGAGCTGCATCGAGGAAACGCCGAGGTCGAGCACCACGCCGTCGATCGCCTCGAAGCCTTGCGCCTGCGCCACCGCATCGAGATTGGAAAACCGATCCTCGACCAACATGAGGCGGCCGCGCGACGTTTCGGCAAGCTCGCGTCCTAGCGCGAGCGCGCTGGCGTCACGGTCGATGCCGATCAACTTGCAATCAGCGGCGGCGAGGATGGCGCGGCTATAGCCGCCGGCGCCGAAGGTGGCGTCCATATAAATTCCGCCGTTATGGACGTTGAGGAATTCGAGCGCGGGACGGCCGAGCACGGGAATGTGGGGGGCTGGTCCGCCAGCGACAGCCGCAAAGCCGTCGCCGCCCGCCATCATTCCCGCGCTCCGCCCTGAGTGCCCAACGCATTCTTGAGCGCACGCACCTTTTGGGTGGCCACCGCGAGCTCGTTGCGAAAGCGGCCGGGCTCCCAGATCTGAAACTTGTGACCGAGGCCGACGAAGGCGGCCTGGTCGGTAATCCGCGCATGCATCTTCAACGGTTCGCTCAGCATCACGCGGCCCTCGCCGTCGATCTTGAGCGTCTCGCTGGTGCCGTAAAGCGACAGCGCGAACTGCTCGCGTTCCTCCGAATACGGCGCATAGCGCGCGATCAACGCCTCGATCTCCGCCATCAGCGCATTCCCGCCGGCATCGATCGCAGGCCGATCGAGGGCCGGGTAGCAATAGAGGCCGTCGAAACCGTCGCGGCCGAGCACCGAACGAAAGGAAGCCGGAATCGAGACGCGCCCCTTGGAGTCGAGCGGCAACATGAAATTCGACACGAAGCGGGTCATATCCCGCACCCCAAACCGACCGGACGCAACTGGATGAGATCTCGTGGGATATCATGGGATTATATGGGCGTCAATGGAACGATCCCCGCCTTCGCGGGGACAGGCTCTGCCCAAGGCCCCGCCCGGCCGCCGGCGCGAAGCATCGCCGAAGCCACTATTAACGGCCCTTAAACTTAAGGATTTGTTGCCGCCGCGGCGGGCGAAATACGATACTTTGCCCCGCCCGCCGCCCGCATCCCGTCCCGTTCGAAGTCCTGTAAGGTCCCGGCACCATGGCCGCTTTTCAGCCGGATTCCTTCATCGTGGCCGACGTCAGGGCCTCGCCCAATCTTGACGAGCGCAAGGACGGCGAGCCGGACATGATCCTGCTCCACTATACCGGCATGCAGAGCGGGCAGGCGGCGCTGGAGCGCCTCACCACCGCCGCGAGCAAGGTCTCGGCGCATTACGTCGTGTTCGAGGACGGCCGCATCGTGCAATGCGTGCCGGAGGCGATGCGCGCCTGGCATGCCGGCGTTTCCTCCTGGGCCGGCGAGACCGACATCAATTCGCGCTCCATCGGCATCGAGATCGTCAATCCCGGACACGAGTTCGGCTATCCGGATTACCCGCTGCGGCAGACCGCGGCGGTGATCGCGCTGTGCAAGACGATTCTGACCCGGCGCGGACCGCTCAGCGCCGACCGCGTGCTCGGCCACTCCGACGTGGCGCCGGAGCGCAAGCAGGATCCGGGCGAGAAATTTCCCTGGGAATTGTTGAGCGAATCCGGGGTCGGCCACTGGGTGCGCCCGGCGCCGCTCGACCTCGTCGGCACCACGCTCAGGCCGGGCGATCGCGGCGAGGCGGTCACGCGGCTGCAAAAATCGCTGAAGACCTACGGCTACGAGATCAAGGACAGCGGTGTCTACAACGATCTCACCCGCGACGTGATCACCGCATTTCAACGCCATTTCCGCCAGGCGCGGGTAGACGGTATCGCTGATCCGTCCACGCAGCTCACGCTGCGCGCGCTGATCGAAACGCGGCCGGCGCCGCTGGGGTCTTGAGCCGGAAACCATGAGTGCGGCAACGGCTTGACGCCGCGGGCCCGGCGTCCCATTGCTATGAGCGTCAGTCGGCCGGACGGCCACTCTGCGCCAATGCCGAAAGGCGGCGTGGGGAGGAAAGTCCGGGCTCCATGGACGAACGGTGCCGGCTAACGGCCGGCGGGGCTCAGACGCCTCAGGGACAGTGCCACAGAGAACAGACCGCCACGGCTGCGTTGTGTATTGGCCGCGGCAAGGGTGAAACGGTGCGGTAAGAGCGCACCGCGTTTCCAGCGATGGAGACGGCACGGCAAACCCCACCGGGAGCAAGACCGAATAGGAACGGCGCGGGAGCGTTTCCCGATCAGTCCTGATCAGCCGTTCGGGTAGGTTGCTTGATGCGCCGGGCAACCGGCGTACAAGAGGAATGGCCGTCACGCATGTTGCTTCGGCAACATGCCATACAGAACCCGGCTTACAGGCCGGCTGATACGTCAAACGGGGGCTCGGCGGCAAAACCGCCGGGCCCCCGCCAATTTTGGCAGGCGCGCGTCAGCTCAATTCGGCGAGGACGGCAGTGGCCTCCAGCAAATCCGGCATGCCGAAACCTTCGGTGAAAGCGCCGTAGAGCCTCGCCAAGAGCTCACGTGCTTCGCCGCCGCGGCCGACTTCGCCGAGCAACCGCGCAAGACTTGTAGCCGCGCGCAATTCGAGCGGGCGGCACGGCTGCCGCGCCGCAATCGCCATTGCCTCACGGAAAATGCGCTCTGCTTCGACAGTATTATCGCGCGATAACGCGAGCAGGATGTCGCCGCGCAACCGGACGATCTCGGCGTGGTAAAACCAGTTTGCCTGCTTATTCATCTCGGCAACGGCGCGGTCCAGAGTGGCCAGGGCAGCATCGGCGCGCCCGGCGAGCATCTGCTGCCGGGCAATCAGCGTAAGCAAGACGACTCCCAGAACCGCGGCCGGCGCACCTTCGGCTGCCGCGATCATCTGCTCGATGCCGGCATTGCGGTCCTCCTGCTCCGCGACGATCCACGCGCGCTGAAACTTCGCGTACACCAGCGGCCAGGAAAACCTGTTGCGTTCGGCGAGCGGGTAGAGCTCGTCGGTCACCTTGCGACAGGCATCGAGATCGTTGGCGAGAACGTGCGTGAGCCCGCCCATATTGAGGCTATGGGCCATCGAAAATGCGTGGCCGAGCGAGCGGGCGTCGTCGACGGCTTGCCAGGCCGCGCGTTGTGCCTGATCGCCGAAACCCAAAGCCCACAAACTGATGGCATAGAAGCTCTGCGCGCAGATGCGCGCATCGTGGCCGCCAAAATAGAAACCGTGGTCGCGATGCCGGTCGCGGTCGTAGAGCCGCATGACCTCTTGCGCGGTCTCTTTCATCGCGACGTAGTCTGCTTTGCGCAGCAGCCCCGGGACGCGCGCGTGATAGGCCTCCATCAGCAGATCCGCGTTATCGAGCTCGCGCGCAATCGTGACCAACTCGTCGGCGTGCCGATAGGCTTCCTGTGTGCGGCCCGACATCGTCGTATGAAACCAGACGCCCCAGGTAGCAAGAAACCGTTCGCGGCCCTTCTCGGGCATTGCCTCGGCGAGCGCTAGCGCGCGGTGATAATGCGCGCCTGATTCCTTTGAGGTAGGACCGATCCTGATCTGCTCGGCGAGGCCGAGCTCGAGCCTGACGCTAAGCTCCGATTCATCACGGGGCTTTCCCTCCGGCATCGCCAAGACGAGACGTAGCGCATGCGAATAGTGAGCGACCGCCTCCTTCAGCGCGAAGCGGCGCAGGTCGCGGTTGCCGGCCTGCCGCCAATAGTGGATCGCCTGTTCGGCGCGGCCGGCGCCTTCGAACTGCTGCGCCAGCAGCTCAGCCGCCGAGTCGGGGACGCGCTTTTCCAGCATGGCGGCGATGGCGCCGTGCAACTGTTGACGCCGCGCGCGCAGCATCGTCGAATAGGCGGCGTCCTGCACCAGTGCGTGCTTGAAGGCGTAAGTAGCGTTCGGCGGCGTGCCGCGGCCGTAAAGCATCTCGGCCTCGATCAAGCGGGCGAGCGCATCCTGCAGCACCTGGTCGGGCAGGCCGGCAACCGCCGCCAGCAATTCATAGGAAAACTCGCGGCCGATGGCGGCGCCGATCTGCAGCACCTCGCGCGCGGAACCGAGCCGGTCGACGCGCGCCATCAGCGAGGCTTGCAGCGTGGTCGGAATGGCGAGTTGCTGCATCGGCTGTTCGAGTTGCTCACTCTCGAGCACCGCCTTGGTCAGCTCCTCGACGAACAGCGGCACGCCGTCGGTGCGCTCGACGATCTGTTCGAGCAAAGCCTGCGGCAATGCCTTGCCGCCTGTGACGTGTTCCACCATCGCCATACGCTCGCGCCGCCCAAGGCGACTAAGCGTCATGGTCGTGACATGCGGCTGGCCGGTCCAAGGCGGCTGGAAGTCGGGGCGGAAGGTGACGAGCAGCAGGATCGGCAAGGTCTGCAGACGCTCGGCCGTAAGCGACAAGAGTTCAAGTGACGTCGGGTCGCTCCAGTGCGCGTCCTCGAATACCATGAGCACGGGGCCGCGGTGTGCGAGGTTTGTCAACTGCCCCAGCAGCGCCGCAAGAACCTGCGCGCGTTTGCGCTGCGGGTCCGCCGCGCCGTCGCTTTCCTCGCCGAGCCCGAAGAGATCGGACAAGGCACCGGCTGCCGCGGTGGCATCGTCACTGGATTGCACAAAGAGCTTTTCCAACTTGCCGCGCTTGACTACCGGCGAGTTGTCGCGCTCAAAGCCGGCGGCGTGTGAAAGCTGCGCGATGATCGGCTGCAATGCGCTGCTTTGGTGATGCGGCAGACAAAAGTAGCGCGGACAGACCGCGCGATCGGCTTCAACACGGTCGATCAAGGCCGCGATCAGGCGCGACTTGCCGATGCCCGGCTCGCCGGAGAGCAACACGACACGGCCCTCGCCATCCTTGGCCTGCTGCCAGCGGCGGGTGAGCAGATCGAGCTCCTCGACGCGGCCGACCAAAGGCACCTGGTTGGCCTCGCGCAACGACTCGAAGCGGCTCTGCATGCTTTGCTCGCGCAGCACACGCCATGCACCGACCGGGCCGTCAAAACCTTTGAGGGCGCCGGGATCGACGGTTTCGTATTCGAACAGATCGCCGGTCAGCCGCCTAGTGCTTGCCGCAATCAGCACCGTACTGGGAACGGCGGCCGATTGCAGCCGCGCGGCCAGATTCGGCGTCTCGCCGACGACGTTGCGCTCCTGCGCCTCGCCGCTACCGACCAACTCGCCGACCACGACCAGACCGGTGGCAATGCCGATGCGCACCTGATGGCGGCCCTCACCGACCTTAAGCGCGCCGATCGCCTCAATCATCGCCAGCGCCGCGCGCACCGCGTTCGGCGCGTCCGCCTCATGCGCCTCCGGGTAGCCGAAATAGACAAGAACGCCGTCGCCCATGTATTTGGCGACGAAGCCGTGGAAGCGCGCCACGACGGCGGCGGCGCATTTGTGGTAGGCGGCGATAACGTCGCGCAGGTCCTCCGGATCGAGCCGCGTCGACAGCGCCGTGGAGCCGACCAGATCGCAGAACATGACCGTGAGCTGGCGGCGCTCGGCGGTCGAACCGGCGCGTGGCGCAGGCGCAGATGGCGACGGTGGCGTCGCCGGCGCCGCTGCGTCGAACTTGGCGCCGCATTGTGCGCAGAACCTGGAGCCCGCCGTGTTGACGTGGCCACAGGCCGAGCAGGCGACGCTCTGCGGGGCGCCGCATTGCGGGCAAAACCGGCTGCCGTACGGGATTTGCGCCTGGCAGCCGGCGCATAATTGTGGGGCCATGATTTTATCTTATGCAAGCAGCTGCGCCGCTGCCAATACGTCTTGGCGTCTCGTTCAGGCCTCGGACTCTAGGGGCCCTTGGTGTGCCACCGGCGAAGGGTTCGCGCAACGGAACTTAGTTCCAGCTTACGCGTTAGTCAGCGAGGTCTAAGTGTAATCGTGCATTGGCTGGGAGGACGGGCGACATGTCAGTTGGGACAATCATTCTCATCGTATTGGTTATTGCACTGCTTGGCGGCTTCAGCGGCCTGGGCGGCGGACCGTTTTACGGCACCGGCTATTACGGCGGCGGTGGACTCGGCCTCGTGCTGATCGTTGTCCTCATTCTGGTGCTGATGGGCAGGATCTGATTTTCCGCAACCGGCGCGGTCACGCCGTGAATTCGAAGGACGCCGGCTTATGCCGGCGTCTTTTGGCGTGGTGCAGTTGTTTCAATCGGCGGTGTCAGCGGCGGCCGACATTGTCATGCCGCCGCGCCAAGGCGTTTTCCGGTCGCGTCATCATCGGCGCCAACGCCAGAAGAATCAAAATCCCGCCCATCCACTCAAATGCGCGCATTGCCGATCCTCGACTCGCCCGTGCCTCGCGGAGGCGCAGTCAGCGGTTCAAGTCGCGGCGATGCCACTCCGTTCCATCACGTTGATTTGTGGGAACCTAGCTCTTCTTAATGTCGCCCCTTCTTCACCCCGGCTTCGGGGAAAATCCACATGGCCACGACAAAAAATATCGCGACAAAAAAAACAAATTTGTCGAAGTCCGACCGGATCGGCGAGCCGCTCCAAAAGATGAGGCCGAGCGCGACGAAGATGACCACCGCAGAGACGATTGCCTTGACGTCGGTCGGCATTCTCCGCCCCCGTCAGTTATTGCCGACCGGCTCAGCCGCGGCCTCTTTCGGGCTGACCGGCGTGGCGCGCAGATTCTTTTTCAGGTGGCGCGTGCTGTAGCCGTTGAACAGGTGGCCGATCAGCCCGGTGTCTAGATCGGAGGTGCCGAACAGCCAGTCGGCGATGGGGAACGTGAGGTTCATGTTCACCTCCATCATCAGCCGCGCATTGTGGTGCGCGGTGTGGTGGCGGCGCAGGGTGTTGACGAAGGGGACATGCTGGACGAACCAGCCCTCGTCGACGTGGCAGCAGAAATGCATGAACTCGTAGATGAGATACATGCCGGTGGTGACGGAAATGAACAGCCACCCGACGTTGGGCGTGAAGATGAGCCCGAGCAGCGCGGCGGGCGGAATTGACATCAACGTGAACACGACGAGCGCGTAAGGCGGGAACACGGTGACGCGCCAATCCTTGTCGTCGCGGAAGCGCATTTCGTGGTCGCTGAAGAATTGATGGTGGTTGAGCGTGTGCCGCTCATAGACCGCGCGCAGGCCCTTGATATTCACCGGCCGGTGCATGACGAAGCGGTGCACCGCCCATTCGAAGATGTTGGTGAAGATGAAGGTCGCCAGCACGGTGAGCCATTCCAACCAGCTCACATTATGAATGTGCGAGACGTAGACATACATCACCGCCGCGCCCATGGCGTAGATCAGCACGATGTGGAAATAGCCGTTGTACCAGCCGAGGATGCGCGAGCGATATTCGTTGCGGAAGTCGATCTGCCGTTGCGAGATCATGGCCGGCCCCTTTGGTTTCGCCTCGCCTTGTTTTTTGCTTTGCGCAAATTTAGCACCCTGACGCCGCCGCGCAACCGCGCCTGTTAGTTCTGCAAACTGCCAAGCGCCGCGTCGATCTCGGTACCCGTGAGTTGCCAGTCATTGTCGAGGTTGGCCACGATTTTTTTCATGAAAGGCTCGGAGAGCCGGATCGCCCTATCGTTGTCGCCTGTGTAATCGGCCAAAATTGCCAGCGCCAGCTGGCGCGGGCTGTCGCCCTCATAGGTCCATTCGAAGCCGAATTTTGTGAAGCGATGCACATGGTAATGCTCGGGCAGCGGCTTGCCATCGACTGTGACGACCAGGCCGTCGATGGTGCGCTTGCCTTCATAGGTCTTCATCGGCGACCCTCAAATCTGCCGGCGCCTGGCGACCATGCCGGCGAACTTCTCGTATTCGGTATCGTTCACCGTGTAGGAATGTTCGTCGTCGGGAAACTGGCTTGATTTCACCTCATCGACATACTGCTTGATGGCGCTGACCGCATGCTCGGTCACTTTGCCGTAGCGCTTGGTGAATTTCGGCTTGAAGTCGGTGAACACGCCGAGCAGGTCGTAGCAGAGCAGAATCTGCCCATCACAGCCGACGCCGGCGCCGATGCCGATGGTCGGGATAGTGAGTTGCTGCGAGATCAGCGTCGCGATCTTCGCCGGCACCGCCTCGAATTCGAGCATGAAGCAACCGGCGTCCTCGATCGCCAGCGCGTCTTCGAGGATCTTCATCGCCGCTTCCGCCGTGCGGCCCTGGATTTTGAAGCCGCCGAACATGGCGATGGTGTGCGGCGTCAAGCCGATATGCGAAGCGGTGGGAATGCCGGCATCGACCAGCGCGCGCAAAATATGCGCCTGCGACTTGCCGCCTTGCGGCTTCACCGCGTCGCAGAGCGCTTCCTGCATGAAGCGCGTGGCGTTTGTCAGCGCGCGGTCGACCGTGTTGTAGCTCTGGTAAGGCATGCAGCCGAGCACGAAGGTATTGGGCGCGCCACGGCGCACGGCCAGCGAATGCAGGATCATCATGTCCATGGTGGCGGGCACGGTGTTGGCGTGGCCATGCGCCACCATAGCCAGACTGTCGCCGACCACCGCGACGTCGACTCCCGCCATCTCCGCCCATTTGGCCGAGGTGTAGTCGGGCACCGACATGTAGACCATCTTCTCGCCGGTCTTTTTCGAGTCGCGAATTTCCGTGATGGTGCGCTTCTCGCGCTTCTTGTTAGCCGGCGGCGGCGTATCGGGCTTTTTCGCCGTGCGCTTGGGGTCGTGCTTTTGCTGCATGGGACGTTTCCTCGTCCCCCCCATTAGAGGATTGCAGCACGGTGTGGTCAAGCAAACGCCTCTTCGCGGGTGCGAAGAGGCGTTTGGCGGTAGTCGATCATCAGCAGTGAATTACATTTTTTTGTAGGCGGCGATGACGGCCTGGCCGTCGGCGCCGGCCTTCTTCAGCCAATCGGCGGTGAGCTGCGCACCGACCTTCTCGAAACCGGCCTTAAGCGCCGGGCTTGGCGGCCCGACCTTCATGCCCTTGGCCTTGAGCTGGTCAAGATACCACTGGGCCTTGTCCTGCCACATCTTCCAGCCGCGCGTCTCCGCGGTCGCCGCGGCCTTGAGCACGGCCGCCTGCTCCGACTTATCGAGTTTGTCGAAGGCGGCCTTGTTGACGAAGGTGATGTCCTTCGGAATCCAGGCCTGCGTGTCGTAGAAGTGGTCGAGCGATTCCCACACCTTGCTGTCGTAGCCGGTAGCGCCCGAGGAAATGAACGAGTTGACGACACCGGTCGCCAGCGCCTGCGGCAGTTCCGCCGCCTGCACCGTCACCGATTGCGCGCCGACCAGCTCGCCGATTTTGGCAGTGCCGACGTTATAGGCGCGCCACTTAAGGCCCCTCATGTCGTCGATCGTATTGAGGTCCTTCTTGGTGTAGATGCCCTGCGGCGCCCACGGCACCGCAAACAGCACCATCAACCCCTGCGCGGCCAGTTTCTTCTCGATTGCCGGTTTCGACACATCCCAGAGTTTCTTCGCCTGCGGGAAGCTGGTGGCGAGGAACGGGATGACGTCGATGCCAAACATCGGATCCTCGTTCTCGTGGAGCGAAATCAGCACTTCGCCGATCTGCGCCTGTCCGGTCTGTACCGCGCGCTTGATGTCGGGCGCCTTGAACAGCGAGGCGCCAGGATGGACGGTGATCTGCAATTTGCCGCCGGTGGCGTTGGCGACGTCCTTGGCGAACATCGTCAGGTTGACGCTGTGCGGGTTGTCGGCCGGGTAAGCGGCGGGCAGGTCCCATTTGGTCTGGGCAATGGCGGGCTGGGCAGCAAGCGCCAGGGCGGCGAAGGCCGCGGCCAGCACGGATCGGTACATCATCGGACGCTCCATTTGGCGAACACTTTCACGGGAAACTGGCAGGTGGACGGCAGTCTAGCAGCAAAGCGGGCGGCAACTGTAGGGCCTTTTGGCGCCTGCTACCCTTGCGGAAATGCAAGGCGCGGCAGGACGAGCACGATCTGGGGAAATTCGGTGATGATGAAAACCGCGGCGATCAGCAGCAGGAAGAACGGAAACGCCGCGCGCGCGACCGTGAACGTGTCGCGCCCGCTCATATTCTGCAGAACGAAGAGGTTGAAACCGACCGGCGGGGTGATCTGCGCCATTTCCACGTGAATCACGAGGTAGACGCCGAACCAGACCAGGTCGAGCCCGGCCTGCTTGATCATCGGCAACACGATGACCATCGTGAGCACGATCATAGAGATGCCGTCGATTAGGCAGCCCAAGATGATGTACATGATGCTAAGATAGAGCGCGAGCATGCCCGGCGTGAGGTCCTGTCCTTTCACCCATTCGGCGAGCGCGGCCGGAATGCCCGTATAGGCCATCGCTGCGGTCGTGTAGGCGGCGCCGGCGAGGATCAGCATGATCATGCAGGTCAACCGCGTCGCGCTCATCACGCTTTCGAAAAAGCTCTTGTGCGTGAGCGTGCCGCTCCACCAGGCGAGCAGCAGCGCGCCGCTGGCGCCCCAGGCGGCGCATTCGGTCGCGGTGGCGAAGCCGAGCACTAGCGAGAAGAACACCGCGAGGATCAGCAGCAGACAGGGAATGAGCTTGGTCGATTCGCTGAGCTTCTTGCGAAATGGCATCGGCGGATCGCGTGGCGGAATGCGACCGGGATGCAGCAGCGACCAGCCGATGATGTAGCCGGAGTAAAGCGCCATCACCAGCAAGCCGGGCAGAAAGCCGCCGAGAAATACTTGCAGCACCGAAACGTTGGCGGTGACGGCATAGACCACCATGGGGATCGACGGCGGGATCAGCAGGCCGAGCGTGCCGGAACCTGCGAGCGAACCGAGGCTCAAGCCCTTGTCATATCCGCGCTTGTCGAGCTCGGGCAGCGCGATCTTGCCGATGGTCGCGCAGGTCGCGGCGGACGAGCCAGACACCGCGGCGAAAATGCCGCAGCCGATGACGTTCACGTGCACCAGTCGCCCGGGAAGCCATTGCAGCCACGGCGACAGGCCGCGGAACATTTCCTCCGATAGCCGCGTGCGAAACAGGATTTCGCCCATCCAGATGAATAGCGGCAATGCGGCGAGCGGCCATGAGGCGCTGGCGCTCCATACCGTCGTCGCCAAGACCGACCCGACCGGAACTGTCGTGGAGAGCAGCATGGCAATGAGACCGACCAGCCCGAGGCCGACTGCGATCCAGACGCCGCTAGCCAGGATGACGACGAGAAAGCCGAGCAAAACAAGCGACAGCTCGACCAATCCGAGACCGTGTCCCATCAGCCGGCTCCGCCCGAGGCGACCCGCTCGACGAATTCATCGGGCGACGTCGGCGGCTCTTTCTCATAGGTCGGCTTGTTGCCGCACGCGACATGGACCCATTCGTCGATCAGCGCGATCGCCAGGATGACGAGCCCGCCGCAATAGCCGAGCTGCGGAATCCACAGCGGAATGGACAGCACGCCCTGTGCCCTGTCGTCGAAACGCCAGGAGTCGTAGGCCATCGCCACGGCGTACCAGGCAAAGTAGAGCGTAAAGGCCGTCGCGATACTGAGCGCGCATAATTCCAGTACCCAGCGTTTGCGGCCGGCGAACTGTTCGAGCAAAATGCCGACACGGATAATCTCGCCGCGCTTGAAAGTGTGCGCGAGCCCGAGAAAGGCCATTGCGGCCATGCACCAGGACGCGAAGTCGTCACCGGCGGGAATATTGAGCCCGACCTGCCGCCCGAGCGACATCACCATCATGATCCCGAAAATCAGGACAAGAAACGCGCCAGCCACGTAGCCCGCGAACAGGTAAAGCCGATCAAGAAAAATACGCATCGAGCCTCTCAATTTACCCGGATGATGGCGTCTCGCTCGGAGCACAGCAACAGTTTTCCATGCCACAGAGCCAGGAGACTTGTCTAACGCCCGGCAGGCTGGACATAGTGCGCCGTAACGGAAAGGCGCCATGCCAGCCAAAACCTCACCGCAGTCTTGGGGCTTCTGGATCGACCGTGGCGGCACCTTCACCGACATCGTCGCCCGCAGGCCCGACGGCACGCTCACGGCGCACAAGCTGCTGTCGGAAAACCCTGAGGCCTATACGGACGCCGCCGTGCAGGGCATCCGCGACCTGCTCGGCCTCAAACCCGGCGAGCCGATCCCGGCCGGCCGCGTCGGCGCGGTGAAAATGGGCACGACGGTCGCCACCAACGCGCTGCTCGAGCGCAAGGGCGACCGCACCCTGCTGCTCATCACCAAGGGTTTTCGCGACGCGCTGAAGATCGGCTACCAGGCGCGGCCGAAGATTTTTGCCCGCCACATCATCAAGTCCGACATGCTGTTCGAGCGCGTGGCGGAAGTCGACGAGCGCGTGCGCGCCGACGGGACGGTGGAGCGCGAGCCGGATCTCGCCGCCGTGCGCGCCGATCTCGATGCGGCCAAAGCCGATGGCATCGTTGCCGTGGCGATCGTGTTCATGCACGCCTATCGCTTTCCCGAGCACGAGAAACGTGTAGCGACAATGGCGCGCGAGCTTGGCTTCGCGCAGGTCTCGGTCAGCCATGAGGTCTCGCCGCTGATCAAGCTGGTCGGCCGTGCCGACACCACAGTGGTCGATGCTTACCTGTCGCCGATTTTGCGGCGCTATGTGGCGCAGGTAGCCAAGGACCTCGACGCCAGGCGCTCCAAGGCGCAGCTGATGTTCATGATGTCATCGGGCGGCTTGACCGCCGCCGAATTGTTCCAGGGCAAGGACGCAATTCTCTCCGGACCCGCCGGCGGTGTCGTCGGCATGGCGCAGACCGGACACGAAGCCGGCTTCAAAGAGCTGATCGGCTTCGACATGGGCGGCACCTCGACCGATGTGTCGCACTACGACGGCGAATACGAGCGCGCCTTCGAGACGGAGGTCGCCGGCGTGCGCATGCGCGCGCCGATGATGCTTATCCATACGGTTGCCGCCGGTGGCGGCTCGATCCTGCATTTCGACGGCGCCCGCTTCCGCGTCGGCCCGGATTCGGCCGGCGCCAATCCGGGGCCGAAATGCTACCGCCGCAACGGGCCGCTCGCCGTCACCGACGCCAACGTGATGGCCGGCAAGCTGATCCCGGATTTCTTCCCCAAGATTTTTGGGCCGTCGCAGAACCTGCCGCTCGACGCGCACGCCGTGCGCAACGCGTTCACCGATCTGGCGCAGCAGGTCGGCGGCGGCCGCAAGCCCGAGGAGATCGCCGACGGCTTCATCAAGATCGCGGTCGAGAACATGGCGAACGCGATCAAGAAAATTTCCGTGCAGCGCGGCTATGACGTGACGCGCTACGCGCTCAACTGCTTCGGCGGCGCCGGCGGCCAGCACGCCTGCCTGGTCGCGGACGCGCTGGGTATGACCAAGGTGCTGATCCATCCGTTCTCATCGCTGCTTTCGGCCTACGGCATGGGATTGGCCGATATCCGCGCCACGCGCCAGCAGGCGATCGAACTGCCCTTCGGGGCGAAGACCCTCGCTGCGCTCAAGCGCACGGCAGCGCGGCTCGGCCGCGAGACCAAAGCGGAAGTCACCGGCCAGGGTGTGCCGGCGGGCAAAATTGCGGTCATCGTCCGCGCGCATATCCGCTACGCCGGCACCGATACGGCGCTCATCGTCAATGCCGGATCGCTCGCGGCGATGAAACGGTCATTTGAAAAAGCGCACAAGGCGCGCTTCGGCTTCATCGACCGCACTAAGCAGATCGTGGTCGAAGCGGTGTCGGTGGAGGCCGTCGGCGGCGGCGCCAAGTTCCGCGAGAAAGCTGGCAAGCTCTCGCACAGCAGGCTTCCGGCTCCCGCGCGCAAGACCCAGTTTTTCTCCGCCGGCGAATGGCACCAGGCCAAGGTGTATACCCGCGACCAGCTCAGGCCCGGCAGCAAGGTGATGGGCCCGGCCATCATCATCGAGCGGCACCAGACCGTCATCGTCGAGCCCGGCTGGCAGGCCGAGCTGACGAGGAAAAATCACCTGGTGCTGACGCGCGCGGTGAAGCTCAAGCGCACGCACGCCATCGGCACCCATGCCGATCCGGTGATGCTGGAAGTGTTCAACAACCTGTTCATGTCGATCGCCGAGCAGATGGGCGTGTCGCTGCAGAACACCGCCTATTCGGTGAACATCAAGGAGCGGCTGGACTTCTCCTGCGCCTGCTTTGCGCATGACGGCACGCTGGTCGCCAACGCACCGCACATGCCGGTGCATCTGGGCAGCATGGACCGCTCGGTCGAAACCATCATCCGCGACAACAAAGGCAAGATCGCGCCCGGCGACGTCTATGCCATCAACGCGCCCTACAACGGCGGCACCCATCTGCCCGATATCACCGTATGCACGCCGGTGTTCGACGACAAGAAGAGGACCATCCTGTTCTGGGTCGCCTCGCGCGGACACCACGCCGATGTCGGCGGCATCTCACCCGGCTCGATGTCGCCCAATGCGACGACCATCGAGCAGGAAGGCGTCTACATGGACAACTTCAAGCTGGTCGATCGCGGCCGCTTTCGCGAAAAGGAGCTGCTGGCGGCGCTGACCGGCGCCAAATATCCGGCGCGCAATCCCATACAGAACATCAACGATCTGAAAGCGCAGATTGCCGCCAACGAAAAGGGCGTCGCCGAGCTGCGCAAGATGGTCGAGCAGTTCACCCTGCCCGTTGTGCGTGCCTACATGCAGCACGTGCAGGATAACGCGGCGGAAAGCGTGCGCCGCGTCATCGACCGCGTGCACGACGCCGAATATTCCTACGAAATGGATCAGGGCACCTTTATCAAGGTGAAGATTACAATCGACAAGAAAAAGCGCGAGGCGACGGTCGATTTCACAGGTACGTCGCCGCAGCAGCCAACCAATTTCAACGCGCCGGAGCCGGTGACGCGCGCGGCAGTGCTTTATGTGTTCCGCGTCATGGTCGACGACGACATCCCGATGAATGCCGGGTGCCTGCGGCCGATCAACATCGTCATCCCAAAGAAGTCGATGCTGATGCCGGAATATCCCGCCGCCGTTGTCGCGGGCAACGTGGAAACCTCGCAAGCCGTCACCAACTGTCTGTTCCTCGCGCTCGGCGCGCTCGCCGCCGCGCAAGGCACCATGAACAACCTCAATTTCGGCAACAAAAAATATCAGTATTACGAGACGATCTGCTCCGGCTCGCCGGCCGGCCTCGGCTTCGACGGCACCGATGCCGTGCACACGCACATGACGAACACGCGGCTCACCGATCCGGAAATTCTCGAATTCCGCTATCCGGTGGTGCTGGAGGATTTCCATATCCGCAAAGGGTCAGGCGGCAAGGGAAAATGGCACGCCGGCGACGGCATCCGCCGCACCATCCGCTTCCTGGAAAAGATGGACTGCACGATCCTGTCGGGCCACCGCCGCGTGCCGCCGCCGGGTCTTGCCGGAGGCGACGCCGGGCAAATCGGCGAGAATTCGGTGCGGCGCAAAGGCGGCGGTGTCGAAAAACTGCAAGGCTGCGACGAGACCACAATCGACCCCGGCGAAGCGGTTATCATTCAGACGCCGACAGCCGGGGGATACGGCAAACCCGACTAGTGCCCGCCCGCGCCGGCCGCGACCGGCACCGGCTTCTTCATGATGATGCCGAGCGCTGCGAGCGCGAGGAACAGGACCGTCAGCATCAGGAATACGTCGGCAAAGCTCATCACCGCCGCCTGCTGGCGCACCATGCCCATCATCTGCTTGAGCGCCATCAGCTTGGCGTTGGAGCCTGAGTAGCGCGCGGCGAGGTGCGCCAACGTCTCGGTCGCCGTCACGTTCGTCACGTTCACCGCTTCATGCAGCCGCGCCAGATGCAGATCCATACGGTTGTTCATCACCGTGTTGATGGCGGCAAGGCCGATGGCGCCGCCGAGATTGCGCATCAGGTTGAACAGGCCGGAAGCGTTCTTCATGAGCGGCGGCGCCAGCGTGCCGAGCGCGGTGTTGGTCACCGGCACGATCGACAGCATCAGGCCGACGCCGCGGAAAATCTGCGGCCAGAGCAATTCCTGGAAATCCCAGTCCTGCGTCACATGGGTCATCTGCCAGGTGCCGATGGCGAACAGCACAAAGCCGGTCATCAGCACGAAGCGCGGATCGATACGCTGCACGAGCTGGCCGGCGATCGGCGCGGTGAGGAACATCGCCAGCCCGGAGACGAACATGGTGTCGCCGATCATCAGCGAGTTGTAGCCGCGGATCTGCGCCAGATAGACGGGATAGATGTAAGTGAGGCCGTAAAGGCCGATGCCGAGCACGAAGGAGAAGGCGCTGCCGACAGCGAAATTGCGGTTGGTAAAGGCGCGCAGATCGACGATCGGCGAGCGCGCCGTCAGCACGCGGGCGAAGAAAGCGACGGCCGACAGGCCTGAGACGACGGCAAACAGCGTGATCGTGTTGTCGTCGAACCAGTCGTTGCGCGGCCCCTCTTCAAGAATGTATTCGAGCGCGCCGAGAAAGCCGGCCATCGACAGCAGGCCCCACCAGTCGAAATTTTTCAGCAGCGAATGGTCCGCCTTGTCGAAGTCGACCAGCACCCAGGTCGCCGCGGTGACGACAATGCCGGGGACAATGTTGATGGAGAACAGCCAATGCCAGGACAGCGCATCGGTGACGTAGCCGCCGACCGTGGGTCCCACCGTCGGCGCCAGCGTCGCGATCAGCCCGACCACCGGCGCCACGTATTTCTGCCGCGCGCCGGGAAAGATCAGATAGGCGGAGGCAAACACCGTCGGCACCATGCCGCCGCCGATGAAGCCTTGCAGCGCGCGCCACACGATCATGTCGTTGATCGACGACGACAGGCCGCACATGACGCTGGCGAAGGTGAAGCCCGCCGCCGACAGCGTGAACAGCACGCGCGTGCCGAGCGCGCGCGAGAGGAACCCGGAAAGCGGGATCGCGATCACCTCGGCGATGAGATAGGACGTCTGCACCCAGGGGATTTCGTCGGCGGACGCCGACAGGCCGGCCTGGATCTCGGCAAGCGAGGCCGATACGATCTGGATGTCGAGAAATGCCATGAACATTCCAAAGCACATGGCGACAAAGGCTGCGAGCCTTCGCGGCGATAACTCGGACGCGCTTCCGGCGCCACCGCCTGTCGGGGAACGGGCGGGGACCGGAAGCGCGTCGATGGTGGTGGCTGAACTCATGACACCACCGAACTTATTGAGCCATGGTCGCAAATTTGGGCGCGGGCGCGGCCTGCGCGGCGAACGAGAGCGCGTTGCCCGTGGCAGACGGCTTGGTGTTGACGCTGACCACGACCGACATGCCGGGCCGCAGCAGCCGCTGTCCGGTTACGTCGGCCGGCAGCTTCACGCGCACGGCGAGCCGCTGCACGATCTTGGTGAAGTTACCGGTGGCGTTGTCGGGCGGCAACAGCGAGAACACCGAGCCTGAGGCCGGCGACACGCTGGCCACGACGCCCTTGATCTCGTGGTTGGGCAGCGCATCGACGCTGACATTCACCGGCTGACCGGCTTTGAGGTGCGCGAGCTGCGTCTCCTTGAAATTGGCGTCGATGTAGACGTCGTCGAGCGGGACGAGGCTCGCCAGCCGCGTGCCGGTCTGCACGTAGTCGCCGACTTGCATGGCGCGGTTGCCGAGCACGCCATCGATGGGCGCGCGGATGACGGTGAAGGAGAGATCGCGCTCGGCTTTCGCCTGCGCCGTCTGCAATTCGGCGAGCGTGCGCGCCGCTTCCTGTTGCTGCGCGCGCAGCACGTCGACATTGGCAAGGGCTGCATCGATCGCGGCTTGCGCGTTTTGCACGCCGGCGACGGCCTGGTCGCGGTTGGCGTGGGCCTGCTCCAGCGTCTGCTGGCTGGCGAATTCCTTGGCGGACAGCGACTGCTGGCGCGCGAATTCCGATTGCGTGCGCGTGGCGGCCGCTTGCGCGGACACGAGCTGCGCCCGCGCCTGTTCGACCGCGGCTTGTGCCGCCGGAATTTGCCGGCCGATGCGCTCGACGGCCGCCTGTTGGGTGGCGACCTTGCCGCGCGCGGCGTCAACCGCGAGCTTGTAGTCGCCGTCGTCGATGCGTGCGATCACGTCGCCGGCGCGCACGGGCGAATTGTCGGGGACGTCGATCTCGGAGACGTAGCCGGCGACCTTGGCGGCGAGCGTGGTTGCGTCGGCGCGCACATAGGCGTCGTCGGTGGACACATAGAACCGTGCGGTCGTCATGTAGTCGTAGCCGTACGAGCCGACGCCGATCAGCGCCGCAATCGCGACGCCGATCAGGGCGCGCTTGCGGATGCGCCTGAAGCCGGCGGCGAGCTTGGCCTTGGCGCCAGTTGATGCGGCGGGCGCTTCGGCGGCGCGGCTTTCGACCTCGGCCGCATTGGGTTCGATCGTCTCGGGCTGCGGGGTTGGTTCGAGCTCTTGCGGCTCGGATACGATCCTGAAAGTTGAGCTGTCCCGGCTCTTCATGCGCTGCAACATGGCTAGTACTCCGAATGACCGAACGGTTCGGTCAGGGCGCTAAATACGTCGGCCCTTGATCCATGTCAATACTGACCGAACCGTTCGGTCATTGATTTTTGGTGATGGTTGGTCCATATAAGGGAATGGATGAGGTTGGATTCGGCCTTAGTCCCTGAAAAATCGAGGGGAGCGCCCGTGACTGATACTTTGGTCCAAGACCGTCCGGTCAATGAGGCCGAGGACAGCGCCAAACGGGGCCAGATCGTCGATGGAGCGCGGGAGATCTTCCTGGCGCGGGGTTTCGACGCGGCTAGCATGGGCGACATCGCCAAAGCAGCCGGGGTCTCCAAAGGCACGCTCTACGTCTATTTCAAGAACAAGGAAGAGCTGTTCGCCGCCATCGTGCAGGCGGAGTGCTGCAACCACGCCGAGGGCGTTTTCGGGCTCGACCTTGCCGACAGCGATGTCGGCGCCGCGCTGACGCGGATCGGCGTCGAATTCGTGAATTTCCTCTGCCGCCCGGAAAAGGCCTCCTCGATACGCATCGTTGCGGCTATCGCCGAGCGCATGCCGGAGATCGGCAAGGCCTTCTACGAGACCGGCCCGGGCAACGGCATCGAGCGGGTGAAGGCCTATCTGGAAGCGCAAGTTAAGGCCGGCGTGCTCAAAATCGACGATTGCGAGGTGGCCGCCGCCCAATTCCTCGACGCCTGCCAGTCCACGCTGTTCAAGCCGGTGCTGTTCAATTTCGCCCCGCCGCCGAGCCGCGACCGCGTCGAGCACGTCGTCGGCATTGCCGTGAAGACGTTTCTGGCCGCCTACAAAAAGTAAATTTGCCGCGGCGGGGCTAATCCGCCATTAGCCATGCGCGGCGCGTTACCTTGCTTTTGCGCCGGGCGGGCGCGACTCTCCCTCCAATGCGCACCGCGATTCTCACAGCGATCTTGCTTGCCGCCGCCGCGCCGGCGCTGGCCGCGACCTATCCGGTCAGCGGCAAGTGGGGCGCTGGCGCGCCGCCGTCAAAGACCGCCATCGACTGCGGCAAATTGCGCGTCATCGCCTTCAACGGCGACCAGCGCACCGACAGCAAAGGCGGCGTGCCGGCCTATCGCAACCGGACGGTCACCGCGGTTGATGCCGCGCATTTTCGCATCGTCGACGAATTCACGACCGGCCAGATCAGCGCTGCGCATGTCAATTACACGCTGCACAAGATCGACGGCGACCATATCGAAATGGAAATGCAGCACGGCGGCACGCTGAAGCTGCAGCGCTGCAAGTAGACTTCAACGCCTAATTCTGTCCCCGTTCGTCCCCGCGCAAGCGGGGACCCGGGGTTTGGCAAAGACTGTATGCCCGCGTCCGCGGGCACGAACGGAGTTTAAGGCGCGGCCGGCGATAGGCAGTCAATTCCGCGCGATGATCTCGCGTTCGCCTTGATAGACCGGTCTTGCGCCGGCGAGGCGGCGCACACCACGCCGCATGAGAATCGACGGGCGCCGCTTGCTGATAACGTTGCGCCGGCGCCGGCGCGGACGCGGCGGCTCGACGCGCAATGCTCCGATGCGCGTAAACGACTCGCGCAACACGCCGTCATCTTCGGCGACCAGCATGGGCAGGCCGAGCACATGGGCCCAGACGCGCCATTCGGCGGTGGCGTCGTCGGCTTCGGGTGAAACAAACAACGGCAGCGCGAGCATCGGATCCATGTGCTCGAGCGTGACCGTGGCAACGGCCGGTGCTGCGCCCTCGCCCGCCACGAGCTTCAGGGAAATCCCGGCAAAAGCCGTGACCGGCATGTTGAGCGCCATGCGCATGCCGCGCAGGCGACGCCGCACCACCACGCGCTCGCGATGAAGTTCCACATGCCGCACCCGCTCGTCGGCCACGGCATCGCTCGCCGCAAAGCACGCCGGCAGGGCGAACGGGTCGAGCCGCAACGCGCGGCTCGACCCGGCGGGGCATCCGCCACTTCGCATTTGACGCCTCAAAGCTCTCCCACGCCGGGCTTATGCGCCCGGTCGTGCGCAGATCGTGGCGGAAAGGCGTCCGATTTCGCTTAAGTTTCGGGGTTAACCGGGCGTTGCGGCCGCTCTTCGCGCGCACATGATTGACGCGCCGTTGCGAACCATGATTGACGAGGTGTTGCCGGGCACCGGCAAATTGTCGAAAAAGCCGGTTGAACCTGCGCCGGACAAGCGCCACCTGTGCGTCAGCCAAAAAAAGCAGAAAGCATTTACCCTCTCATGCGCGCTCCTTCCTCATCGCTGTTCGATCAGACCGCCCTTGCCGACCGCGCCGAGCGCCTGGTGAAAGCCGCCCGCGCAGCCGGCGCCGATGCCGCCGACGCGGTCGCGGTGCGCTCGGTTTCCCTATCGGTCGAGGTGCGCGACGGCGCGGTGGAAGAAAGCGAGCGTTCCGAGAGCGACGATCTCGGCTTGCGCGTGCTGGTCGGACGCAGCCAGGCGGTCGTCTCCAGCAACGATCTGTCCGCCGACGGCATCAAGCCGCTGGCCGAGCGCGCGGTGGCCATGGCGCGCGCGGCACCGGAGGACAGGTTCGCCGGCCTCGCCGACGAAAAGCTGCTGGCGCATGATTTTCCCGACCTCGACCTGCTCGATCCGGACTTGCCGACGGTCGCACAGCTGGAAGCGGCGGCGCGCGCTGCGGAAAGCGCAGGGCTTGACGTCAAGGGCGTCGCCAAGTCGGGCGGCGCGTCCGCTTCGGCCGGCATTGGCGGCACGGTGCTGGTCACCAGCCACGGCTTTCACGGCGCCTATCTCGGCTCGCGTCACACGCTGGCGATGACCGCGATCGCAGGCACGGGCACCGGCATGGAACGCGATTACGATTACTCCTCGACGCTGCATGCCGCCGATCTGGAGAGCCCGGAAAAAGTCGGCCGTACCGCCGGGGAGCGCGCCGTCAAGCGGATCAATCCACGCAAGGTGACGACGCGCAAGGTGCCGGTGCTGTTCGATCCACGCATTGCCGGTACGATCGTCGGGCATCTGGCCAGCGCCGTGAACGGCGCCTCGATTGCGCGCAAGACCAGCTTCCTGCGCGACAAGATGGGGCAGAAATTATTCACCGACGGATTGCGCATCATCGACGATCCGCTGCGCAAGCGCGGGCTCCGCTCGCGCCCGTTCGACGATGAGGGGGTCGCCGGCAAGCCGCTTGCACTGATCGATGACGGGATCTTGCGCTCCTGGCTGCTCGATTGCGGCACGGCGCGCGAGCTTAACCTCGTGACCACCGGCCACGCCCAGCGCGGCCCCTCGTCGACGCCGTCACCGGGGCCGAGCAATCTGCACCTGGAGGCCGGCAGGCTCACGCCCGGAGAACTGATCGCCGACATCAGGGACGGCTTCTACGTGACCGACCTGATCGGCATGGGCGCCAACATGATCACCGGCGACTACAGCCGCGGTGCCTCCGGGTTCTGGATCGAGAACGGCAAGCGCACTTACGCGGTGAGCGAGGTTACCATCGCCGGACATCTCCTCGATATTTTCCGCAACCTCACGCCGGCAAACGATCTTGAGTTCCGCTACGGCACCAATGCACCGACGCTGCGTCTTGAGGGCCTGACCGTTGCCGGCCAGTGAATCCGCCGCGCTGTCCGGCCTCGAGCGGGTGGTGCGCGAGGCGGGCGAGCTCGCGCTGAACACATCGCGCGGCGACTACAAGCGCTGGACCAAGGGCGACGACAATTCTCCGGTCAGCGACGCCGATATCGCGGTCGATAATTTTCTGCGCGCGCGGTTGACCGCACTGGCGCCCGAGGCGGGGTGGCTGTCGGAAGAAACCGAAGATAGTCCAGCTGGACGTTCGCAAGCGCAGGTGTGGATCGTCGATCCGATCGACGGCACGCGCGCCTTTCTCGCCGGTTTTCCCGACTGGACGGTGTCCGTGGCGCTGGTGGAGAATGGCCGCCCGCGGCTTGCCGCGCTCTTTGCGCCAGTGACAGACGAAATGTTTCTCGCCGCGCGCGGCAAAGGCACGACGCTGAACGGCAAGAACGTCCATGCCAGCGCCGGCGAAGGCCTGAGTGGCGCGAGCCTCGCCGGGCCCAAGCGCTACCTCGACCGGCTCGCGCGCCTCGATACGGCTATCGCGCCAAGGCCTAAGGTGCATTCGCTCGCGCTGCGGCTCGCCCGCGTGGCGCAGGGCACCCTCGGCGCCGCGCTGGCCTCGCCCGGCAGTCATGACTGGGATATCGCGGCCGCCGACCTGCTGGTGCACGAAGCCGGCGGCGTCGTGACCGATATTAGCGGAAAACCGCTGGCCTATAACCGGCCGCACATCACGCATAACGCGCTGGTTGCCGCCGGCCCTGCCCGGCACGCGACGCTGCTCAAGCTCGTCCGCGACCGCCACAGCGAGTTTGCATAAACGCCGCTTCTGCCGCTAAATCTAGCCTGCCGTATCCAAGTATAGTCCACTGCCGGGTTTTCTCGAAGGATCAAGCCATGCCCGAAATGGGACCCGGAAAACAACTACTGCATCTGGTGCTGGGCGGCGAACTCGCCGAGCTCGGCGGCAGCGAATTCAAGGACCTCAACAGCGTCGAGATCGTCGGTCTGTACCCGAACTACGCCAGCGCCTATGCCGCCTGGAGGGCGAAGGCGCACCAGAGCGTCGACAACGCGCATGCGCGCTATTTCATCGTTCACCTGCACCGCCTGCTCGATCCCGACGCGGCGGCCGCGCCGGTGCGCTGATGTCCGGGGGCCGATGACAACACTCAAGCGTTTGGTGGCTTCATCGGCCTTCCAGGACGCCGCCGGCGCGGTGGCCGCGTCATATCTGCGCCTGGTCTGGAACACGACGCAGTCGATCACCGAGCCCGCCACGATTTACGACACCGCCGACATGCCGGCGATCATCGCCTTGTGGCACGGCCAGCATTTCATGGCGCCGTTCATCAAGCGCGAGGAGCGAGGCCATCGCGTCAAGGTGCTGATTTCGCGGCATCGCGACGGCGAACTCAATGCGCGGGCCGCCGAGCGGCTGGGCATCGGCACCATCCGCGGCTCCGGCGCGCACAATGGCGAGTTCCATCGCAAGGGCGGCGCCGCCGCCTTCAGCGAAATGCTCGACGCACTGGCGCAGGGCTACAATGTCGCGCTCACCGCCGACGTGCCCAAGGTGGCGCGCGTTGCCGGGCTCGGTGTCGTCAAGCTGGCGCAGCTTTCGGGACGGCCGATCTACCCCGCGGCGCTGGCGACCCAGCACCGTATCGAGCTGAAGAACTGGGACCGCACGGCCATCAATCTGCCGTTCGGCCGCATCGCCATGGTCGCGGCCGAACCAATTTTCGTCGCCCGCGACGCCGACGCGACTGCACTGGAAGCCGCGAGACAGAAAGTCGAGAACGAACTCAACCGGGCCACCGCGCGTGCCTATGCGATCGCCGACGGGCTTGCCGGAGCACGGACGTGAGAGAGTCGATGCCGGCAGCGCTGCGCGCCTACCGGCTGTTGTCGGCGATGGTGACGCCATTGGCGCCGTTATTTCTGGCGCGGCGGCTGCGCCGCGGCAAGGAACACGGCGCCCGGCTCGGCGAGCGGCGTGGTGAGAGCGGCATCCGCCGTCCACCCGGTGCGCTGGTCTGGGTGCACGGGGCCAGCGTCGGCGAAATCGTCAGCGTGCTGCCGCTGATCGAGCGGCTGCGCGCGCGCGGCTTCGGCGTGCTGGTCACGTCGGGCACCGTCACCTCGGGCGATCTCGCCGAGCAGCGGCTGCCGGCGGACGTCATCCACCAGTTCGTGCCACTCGATGCACCGCGCTTCGTACGCCGCTTCATGGAGCACTGGCGGCCGGGACTGGCGCTCTTCGTCGAGCAGGACTTGTGGCCGAACCTGATGATCGAGACGGCGCGGCGCCGCGTGCCGTTGGTCTTGGTGAATGGGCGGTTGTCGGAGGCCTCGTTCCAGCGCTGGCAGCGGCTGCCCAATACGATCGCCAACCTGCTCGGCCGCCTCGACCTGTGTCTGGCGCGCACGCCTGCCGACGGTGCGCGCTTTTCCGAATTGGGCGCGCCGCGCGTCGTCACCAGCGGCAATCTCAAGCTCGACGTACCGGCGCCACCGGCCGATGTGCGTGCGCTTGAAGCGCTGCGCAAGGCCATCGCCGGACGCCCGGTGATCGCAGCCGCCTCCACCCATGCCGGCGAGGAAGCGGCGATCATCGAGGCGCACAGCCGCCTGCGCAAAAATTTCCCCGGCCTTTTAACGCTGATTGCACCGCGTCATCCCGAGCGCGGCGTCGGCATCGCCCAAATTGCGGGCGTCGCGGAGCTGAAGACCGCGGTGCGCTCCTACGGGGAGTTGCCCGACGCCGGCACGGAGATTTATGTCGCCGATACCATGGGCGAGCTCGGCATCATCTATCGCCTGGCGCCGATCGTGTTCATCGGCGGTTCGCTGATCCCGCACGGCGGGCAGAACCCGATCGAGGCGGCCAAGCTCGGCGCCGCCATTTTGCACGGCCCGCATGTGGGAAATTTCACCGAAATCTATGCCGCGCTCGACAATGCGCATGGCGCCGAACTTGTGGCCGACGCCGGGCGATTGACCGCCGCGATCGGCAAGCTGCTCAACTACCCGCAGGCGCGCGCCCATATCGCGGAAAACGCGCGGGCAACGGTCGAGGCGCAAAGCGGTGCGCTCGAGCGCACGCTGCAATCGCTCGAGCCTTATCTGACGCAGCTCCAGCTCGCCGAGCGCGCCCGTGCGTGAGCCCTCCTTCTGGTGGCGCAAACCGGGCCTTGCGTCGGCGCTGTTGGCGCCCATCGGAGCCGTTTACGGCGGCATTGCCGCGCGGCGAATGGCCAAGGCCGGCGCGCGCGTCGGCGTGCCGGTCGTTTGCGTCGGCAATTTCACCCTCGGCGGCAGCGGCAAGACGCCAGCGGCGATCGCGATTGCAAAAATGCTGCAGGACGCCGGCGAGCGGGTGTTTTGCCTGAGCCGCGGCTATGGCGGCAGCGTCGCCGGGCCAAAGCAGGTGGACGCCCATGCCGACCACGCCGCGCAAGTCGGCGATGAGTCGCTGCTGCTCGCGCGCGTCGCGCCGACGATCGTCGCCCGCAATCGCGTGGCCGGCGCGCAATTTGCGCGCGCGGCCGGCGCCGGTATCGTGCTGATGGATGACGGTTTGCAGAATCCCTCGCTCGCCAAGGACGTCAGCATTGCCGTGGTCGACGGCCGCCGCGGCATTGGCGATGGCAAGGTGTTTCCGGCAGGACCCTTGCGCGCGCCGATCGAAGCGCAAGTGGCGCGCATCGATGCGCTGCTGGTGGTCGGGGAGATATCCGGCGCGGCGAATGTGATCGCCGCCGCCAAGGCGCGGGGAAAACCGGTGTGGCATGCCAAATTCATCGCCGATCCCGCCGCCGTGAGCGCGCTCGCCGGCAAACGGGTGCTTGCCTTTGCCGGCATCGGCGACCCGGACAAGTTTTTCGCAACCGTCGCCGCTGCCGGCATCGCCGCGCCACAGCAGGTGGCGTTCGCCGATCATCACCGCTTCAGCGCCGAAGAGGCGGCTAATCTGGTGATGCAGGCCGAGCATGACGGTCTCGAATTGCTCACGACCGAAAAGGATCACGCGCGCATGGCGGGCGATCCCGCGCTCGCGGCGCTCGCCGAGCGCGCGCACGTGCTGCCGGTGACGCTAGAGATCGCGGAGATGGCTGCGTTGAAGGCGCTGTCGGCGCAGACGCGTTAGCCCACGCGCTGCTCGCGATGGCGCTCGATGACTGCCTCCGGCGTGGCATAGGCCTCCTGCCGGTCGACGCTCCAGTATTTGAGCTCCTCGAGCGGGATCGGCACGCCGGTCACCGCACAACGCACAAAAGCGCCGGGGCGCACCACGCGGAAATCGCCGTCGAGATACCTGACCTCGGCTTCGCCATTCATCGGCGGAGCGCGATCAAAACGGTTGAGCAAAGTGGCCTCCAAACCGGCTCGAAACGAGTCCCAAGATAGTCCTTCGCCGCAGCTTGCGAAACCCTAAAAGGCGGCGATGCCCAAGGATTGGGCTCAAGCCCCGAACAGGTTGCCTTGACCGCCGGATTGCCCGCCGGAACCGCCGCGCGGACGCGGCTTTGGCTTGGCCGCCGGGCTTTGTACCGCGCGCTCGCCGTCCGCCACCGCGCCAACGCGGCCATCGGAAAACTCGATATCGAGGCGGGAACCGGCGGCAACCGCTGCGGCAGAACGCAGCGGGTGGCCCGCGCCGTCGCGGACAAGAGCGAACCCCCGCGCGAGCACGCCGCGATAGGAAAAGGCCGCGAGCAATTGCCCGGCCGAGCGCAGGCGGTCGGAACGGCGCTGCATGTAATTGGTGCGCGCGCGCTGCCCGCGCTGTCCGAGCGCGGCGACGATTTCGCTGGAGCGGGCTAACCGCAGCTTCAACAGCCGCGGGGTCAGACGCGCGGCGGCGCGCGTCAAATGCGTGCGATGCAGTTGCGCGTTGGCGTGCAAGGCGCGCGGCAGGCGCTTCACCACGGCGTCCAGCCGCTGGCGCGGGTCGGCGAGCAATTCGTCGCGCGCCGGAAGCGCCCGCGTGGCGGCGCGCAGCTCGGTGCGCCGCACCTCCATGCCCGCGCTGCCAGGCACCGACCTTGCGCGACGCCAGTGCCGCGATTTCAGCCAGCAATTCGGCGCGCACCGGCACCGCCATTTCGGCGGCGGCGGTGGGCGTCGGCGCGCGCCGGTCGGAAACGAAATCGATCAGCGTGATATCCGTCTCGTGGCCGACCGCGGAGATCAGCGGGATCATGCTCTCGGCCGCCGCCCGTACCACGATCTCCTCGTTGAACGACCACAGGTCCTCCAACGAACCGCCGCCACGCGCGACAATGATGAGATCGGGCCGCGGCAACGGCCCACGCTCCGGCAGCGCGTTGAAGCCTCTGATGGCGTTTGCCACTTCGGCGGCGGAAGCCTCGCCCTGCACCCGCACCGGCCACACCAGCACGCGGCGCGGAAAGCGGTCGGCGAGGCGGTGCAAAATGTCGCGGATAACAGCCCCTGTCGGCGAGGTGACGACGCCGATCACCTCGGGCAGGAACGGCAGCAACTGCTTGCGCGCTTCGTCGAACAGCCCCTCGGCGGCAAGCTTTTTCTTGCGCTCTTCGAGCAGCTTCATCAACGCGCCGATGCCGGCGGGCTCCAGCGCCTCGACCACGATCTGGTATTTGGACGAGCCGGCAAAGGTGGTGAGCTTGCCGGAGACGATCACATCGAGCCCCTCCTCCGGCTTGATGCGCATGCGGCCGAAGACGCCCTTCCAGATCACCGCTTCCAGCACCGCCTTTTCGTCCTTGAGGCGGAAATAGACGTGGCCGGAGGGCGAGGCGCCCTTGAAGCCTGACACCTCGCCGCGTACGCGCACGTAGCCGTAGGCGTCTTCGACGGTGCGCTTGAGCGCCGCCGACAGCTCGGTGACGGTCCATTCCACAACGTTGTTGAGACTAGCGTCGGTCACGGGGCGAATCTCTTGCGGGTCCAAGGGTCCATGCTACACCAACCGGCGTTTACCCTCTAAGGGCCGATCTGAGCGCGCATGAAAATCCTCATCCTCGGTTCCGGCGGCCGCGAGCATGCGCTGGCCTGGAAGATGGCGGCGAGCCCGCTGACGACCAAGCTTTACTGCGCGCCCGGCAATGCCGGCATCGCGCAGGAGGCCGAATGTGTCGGCCTCGACATCACCGACCACAAGCCGGTGATCGCCTTTTGCCAAGCGAACAGGATTGATTTCGTCGTGGTCGGCCCCGAGGGGCCGCTTTGCGCCGGCATCGCCGACGATCTGGAAAATGCCGGCGTCAAGACTTTCGGGCCGAGCAAATGGGCGGCGCGGCTGGAAGGCTCCAAGGGCTTCACCAAGGACCTGTGCAAGGCCAACAAAATCCCGACCGCGGCCTACGAGCGTTTCAAGGGCGCGGCGGCGGCGAAGGACTATGTGAAGAAAAAAGGCGCGCCGATCGTTGTCAAGGCCGACGGACTTGCCGCCGGCAAGGGCGTCGTGGTGGCGGAAACGGTCGCCGAAGCCGAAGCCGCCATCGACATGATGTTTTCCGGCGGGCTGGGTGAGCGCGCCTGGGAGATCGTGATCGAGGATTGCCTCGTCGGCGAGGAAGCCTCGTTCTTCGCGCTGTGCGACGGCGAAACGGCCGTCCCGCTTGCCTCGGCGCAAGACCACAAGCGCGCCTTCGACGGCGACAAGGGGCCGAACACCGGCGGCATGGGCGCCTATTCGCCGGCGCCGATCATGACGGCAGAGATGAACAAGCGCGTGATGGACGAGATCATCATGCCGACGGTGCGCGCCATGAAAAATCTGGGCGCGCCCTACAAGGGCGTGCTGTTCGCCGGGCTGATGATCACAAAAGATGGCCCGCAGCTCATCGAATACAATGTCCGTTTCGGCGATCCGGAATGCCAGGTGCTGATGCTGCGGCTGATGTCGGACCTCGTTCCGGCGCTGATCGCGTCGCGCGACGGGCAATTGAGGAACTTCGACTTGCGCTGGTACGGCGACGCGGCGCTCACCGTGGTGATGGCGACGAAGGGCTATCCGAGAGCTTATGGCAAAGGCTCCGTGATCGAAGGACTGGATGCGGCGGCGCAGATCGACGGCGTGCAGATTTTTCACGCCGGCACAAAAAGCGAGAATGGAAAAATTGTGGCAAATGGCGGGCGCGTGTTGAACATCTGCGCGACGGGCAAAACTGTGGCGGAAGCACAGCAGCGGGCTTATTCCGCCGTCGATAAAATTAAATGGCCGGATGGATTCTGCCGCCGCGACATCGGCTGGCGCGCGGTGGCGGGAAAATAAATTGACAATTCGAATACGCGATCATCACGTCGGCGTCATTAAAACACCGCTAGTCATGCGTCTTTGGTCGCGGGCGCGCGCATAAGCGGCTGCACGCGCGTCGTTCGCCAAAAATAACCGTCAAATAAATGCACATTGGTTGCACAGGGCTCGTATGCGCGGACGCCGCTATCGGCGCGCGGCGCCATGCCTACCTTGCGCGCGGGGCTACAACACTTGGAGACCCGACATGAAGAAGTATCTTTTGGCAGCCGCGCTTACCGCCCTCGCAGCTTCGCCGGCACTGGCCGCGACGCAGCACCGCGCCATGCGCAACGATTCGGCCAACAGCGCCTATGATTACGTCGCGCCGAATGCCGACACGATCGTGGACGACGGCAAGGTTATCGGCGCCGATCCCGATTCGTCCATTCGCACGCAGCTGCCGCGCGAAGGCGATCACACCGAGTTCAATGGCGGCAACTGATGCCGGCCATCGATGCGTAACGAAGCAAAGCCCGGCGCTCCACGCCGGGCTTTGTTTTTACGGCTTTTTGCGGGCGGCTCAGGCACGTCTTGGCCTTGTGCCGGACCGGTGCGCGTTTAGAGTCCTTGCGCGATCCTCACGAAAGGCCCCCGCATGCCCGACCTCGCGGACCTCTACTCCGGTTTTGCCTCGCACTGGATCGATACCTCGATCGGCAAGATCTTCGTCCGTTCCGGCGGCAGCGGACCTCCGCTATTGCTGCTGCACGGCTACACCGAAACCAACGTGATGTGGCATCGCGTCGCACCCTCGCTGGCGGCGCACTTTTCGCTGATTATCCCCGATTTGCCCGGCTACGGCTGGTCGGTGGTGGCGCGCGCGGACTCCGCGCATGCGCCTTACGACAAGCGCTCGATGGCCAAGGTGATGATCGAAGTCATGGAAGCGCTGGGTCATGTGCGCTTTCGTCTGGTCGGCCATGACCGCGGCGGCCGCGTCGCCTATCGCCTCGCGCTCGATCATCCGGGGCGCGTCGAGCGCCTGGCGACCCTCGACATCGTGCCGACCTACGACATGTGGCACGGTATGGACCGGAACATGGCCATGAAAGTGTGGCACTGGCCTTTTCTCGCGCAACCGGAACCGCTGCCGGAAATGCTGATCTCGAAGGCGCCGGTCGAATATTTGGAATGGAAGATGGCGAGCTGGACTAAAGCGAAAAACCTGTCCGCCTTCGATTCCCGCGCAATGGACCACTACCGCGCATCTTTTTCCGATCCGCTGCGCATCCACGCCCAATGCGAGGATTATCGCGCCGGGTGTGGCGCCGATTTGACCAATGACGAAGCCGACCGCGCCGCCAGCAACAAGATTGCCTGTCCGCTGCTGGCGCTGTGGGGCTCGGCCGGCATTCCCAACGAGACCAGCGGGCCGTTGAGCATCTGGAGCGAATGGGCGATGAACGTGACGGGCAAGTCGGTCAATTCAGGCCACTTCCTCACCGAGGAAAATCCGCATGCGACAGCCACCGCTTTGCTAGACTTTTTCACGGCCAGCTAGCGCGTGAAACCATGACGTCCATCGACCGGCAGCAGGTATTTTCCGGCACCAAGGAGGTGGCCGCGGCGCTTGCGCTCGATGCGGCGCGGCTGCAAGCCTATTTGACGCAGCAGGTGAAGGGCTTCGCGGGCCCTCTGACGGTCAAGCAGTTCAAGGGAGGGCAGTCCAATCCGACCTATCTGCTGGAAACGCCGGCGCGGCGTTACGTGCTGCGGCGCAAGCCACCCGGTAAGCTGCTGCCTTCGGCGCATGCGGTCGATCGCGAATTCCGCGTCATCAGCGCGCTTGCGGCGCAAGGCTTTCCGGTGGCCGAACCGGTCTTGTATTGCGCCGACGAGAGCGTTGCCGGCACGCCGTTCTACGTCATGGGGTTTGTCGACGGCCGCGTCTTCTGGGAGCCGCAGATGCCCGGCTCCAGCCCGGCCGAGCGCCGCGCCGTCTACGACGCGATGAATGCAACGATTGCGCGGTTGCACGCGTTCGATCCGGCCAAGATCGGCCTTGGCGATTTCGGCAGAGGCGAGAATTACGTCGCGCGCCAGGTCGAGCGCTGGTCGAAGCAGTACCGAGCCTCGGAAACGGAAAAGATCGACGCTATGGAACGGCTGATCGGCTGGCTGCCGCAGCATATTCCGCCGAGCGGGCCGGCGCGGCTGGTGCACGGCGATTACCGGCTCGACAATCTTATCGTGGCCGCGGACAGTCCGAATATTCTTGCCGTGCTCGACTGGGAATTATCGACGCTCGGCGACCCGCTCGCCGACTTCACCTACCATCTGATGGCCTGGCACATGCCGCATTCGGACAGCGCCGCCGGCACCGCGACGCTCGCCGGGCACGACCTTGCCGCGCTCGACATTCCTTCTATGGCGGATTATGTCGACGCCTATGTCACCCGCACCGGGCTCGACCCGCGCCCCGCTCTGCCGGCCTATCTCGCCTATAATTTCTTCCGCATCGCCGCCATCCTGCAAGGCATCGTCGGCCGCGTGCGCGACGGCACCGCCACCTCCGAGTTTGCGCCGGCCAAGGCCGAGATGGTGCGCCCGCTGGCCGAGAAGGCCTGGGAGTTCGCGCGGCAGGCCTAAGACGCGTTGACAGAGTCAACAAGTTCTTTCCAGGCGGCGGCAAACTTCACGCATCGCACAGCGCAATATTGACGCCAGCCCCTTATGCTGCCGGCTCAATTGAAAGTGCAATCATGAGCGCGTCGAGCTATCGGCATCCAGACCATCATGCCGGAAACCGGAACCAGCCCGCAGACGCCCCGCCGCCGCAGTCGCAGGCTCCCCCGGCGAACGATAACGTCGCTGACGACGCGCCGAAGCAGGCGCCGCCGCCGCCCGGCATGGGCAAATTCGTCGAAGACAATGATTTCTGGGTTTTATGCTAACGCCGCGCGGCGAAAAAGTCGCGCAACAGCACGGCGCTGTCGCTCTCGGAAATCCCCCCATAGACTTCTGGTCGATGATGGCAGGTCGGCTGCGTGAAGAAGCGCACGCCGTGTTCCACCGCGCCGCCTTTCGGGTCGGCGGCGCCGAAATAAAGCCGGCGTATGCGGGCAAAGGACATCGCCGCCGCGCACATGGCGCAGGGCTCCAGCGTCACATAGAGATCGCAATCGGTGAGCCGCTCGCAGCCGAGCGCGGCCGCCGCAGCGCGGATCGCCAGCAATTCGGCATGCGCGGTCGGGTCCCTGTCGGCAATCGTGCGATTTCCCGCCCGCGCAACGACCTCGTCCGCCGCGCACCATCGACGCAGCCGACCGGCACCTCGCCACGGCGGCCGCGGCGCGGGCTTCGTCCAGGGCGATGGACATGAAGGACGAGGATGCCATAGATGCCGTGTATAAAGGCGTGGATGCCCGGCACAAGCCATGACTGACATCATCCAGACCAGAAGGCGAGCGCATCGCCAAGGTGATCGCGCGGGCGGGGCTCGCCTCGCGGCGCGAGGCGGAAGCCTGGATCGCCGCGGGCCGCGTCGCCGTCAATGGCGCAGTCATCGCCTCGCCCGCGCTCAACGTCACCGCCGCCGACAGGATCGCCGTGGACGGCGTAGCCCTTGCGCTCGCGCGAACGAACGCGGCTGTTCCTCTACAACAAGCCGCGCGGGCTCGTGACCACAAATTCCGACCCGCAGGGGCGGCCGACCATCTTCGGTGGCCTGCCGAAAAACCTGCCGCGACTGATCAGCGTCGGCCGCCTCGACCTCAGCACCGAGGGCCTGCTGCTGCTCACCAATGACGGCGGGCTCGCGCGCGTTCTGGAGCTCCCGGCGACGGCATGGCTGCGCCGCTACCGCGTGCGCGCGCTCGGCCGCGTCACGCAAGAGACGCTCGACCGCCTGCGCAGCGGCGTCACCATCGACGGCGTGCGTTACGGGCCGGTCGAAGCCACGCTCGACCGCGAGCAGGGCAGCAATGTCTGGCTCACCTTTCGCGATCCGCGAGGGCAAGAACCGCGAAGTGCGCAAAGTTCTGGAATCGCTCGGGCTGAAGGTCAACCGGCTGATCCGCGTCTCGTTCGGGCCGTTCCAGCTCGGCGAGTTGGGCGACGGCGCGGTAAAGGAAATCGAATCGCAGGCGCTGCGCGCCGAGCTTGGCGAGCGCATTGTCAGCGAGGCCGCTTGCGATTTCGAGGGCCGATCCTCGATCACGAGCCGAAGACCCCTCCCCGTCCTGAGGCGCGAGCGCGCAATGCGCGCGAGCCGCGAAAGACAGCGGACAAGGGCATGCGCCGTTCGTCCTTCGAGGCGCGAAGACGCTCGCGTGAGGACGACGGAGCGACGCCCGCGCGTGGCCGCGACAACAAAAAGCCCCGCCGCGACCGGCGCGGCGGGCCGCGGCCGTCGAGGCCACGCGCATGATCCCGGAAAGTGGGTACCGGTTTCCCGCCTTCGCGAAGCCCGCTTCGGCGGGAAGGAAGGTCGGATAAGATCATGCGCGCAGGAAAGATTTAATGCGCGTGGTCGGCGGCAGATTGCGTTCGCGCCCGATCACCGGGCCGAAGGGCGAAAGCCTGCGGCCGACCGCGGATCGCCTGCGCGAGTCGCTGTTCAATATCCTCATGCACGCCTACGGCGATGCGGTGACGGGCGCACGCGTGCTCGACCTCTTCGCCGGCACCGGCGCGCTCGGCATCGAGGCGATCTCGCGCGGCGCGGCCTACGCGTTGTTCGTCGATGACGGCGTCGAAGCGCGCGCGCTGCTGCGCGACAATGTGGAAACGCTGGGCCTGGGCGGAGTCACCCGCATCTTCCGCCGGGACGCGACGAAGTTAGGCCCGGCGCATCCACGTCAAGCCATTTACGCTGGCGTTTCTGGATCCGCCCTACGGCAAGGGGCTGGCGGAGAAGGCGCTTGCCTCGGCACGCGATGGCGGTTGGCTGCTGCCGGAGGCGTTAGTTGTTGTGGAGGAAGCGGCCGACGCCGGGTTCGTCGTGCCGGAAGGATTTACCGAGCTGGAGCGGCGCCCGTACGATGGTACGGAATTGGTATTCATTCGCTCCCTCGATCCGTCATCCTGAGGTGCGAGCGGAGCGAGCCTCGAAGGATGACGGGCACTGAGTCCCGGGCCGTCGCCCTTCGAGGGCCGCGCTCCGCGCGGCCACCTCAGGGTGACGGATCACTTCCGCCCGAACAGCCGCTCGATATCGCCGAGCTTCAATTCGACATAAGTCGGCCGGCCGTGGTTGCACTGGCCGGAATTGGGCACCGCCTCCATCTCGCGCAGCAATGCATTCATTTCCTCGGGCTTGAGCCTGCGCCCGGCGCGCACCGAGCCGTAACAGGCCATGGTGGCGGAGACGTGCAGCAGGCGGCGCTCGAGTGGCAGCTCGTCGTCCCATTCGGCCATGTGCTCGGCGAGGTCGCGCAGCAGCCCGCGCGCGTCGACTTCGCCCAGCAAAGCCGGCGTTTCCCGCACCGCCACGGCGCCGGGGCCGAACGATTCGATGACGAGACCGAAGCGGGTAAGCTCTTCGGCGCGCGCGGCAAGCCGCGCGGCGTCGGCCTCGTCGAGCTCGACGATCTCCGGAATGAGCAGGATCTGCCGCGCCATGCCAGATTTTTCGATCGCCACCTTCATCCGCTCATAGACGATGCGCTCGTGCGCGGCGTGCTGGTCGACGATGATCAGGCCGTCGCGGGTCTGCGACACGATATAGGTTTCGTGCACCTGCGCGCGGGCGGCGCCGAGCGGGTTGTCGATCAGCTCCGGCGCAGGTTCATGCGCCTCAATGCGCGCATCGGCCGAGGGAGCGCCGACGTCGAAAGCGACCTGCGCCGCCTCGGCAAAACCGAGCGCGGCATTGCCACGCATCGGAAACGTAGGGCGCGCCGGCGAACGCCGCCAATCGTAAGCACCGCGGCGCAGCGGCGTCACCTGGCGGAAGGCGGCGATGGTGGCGCTGCCGCCGGTCGTCGCGGCCTTTTGCCCCTCGCGCGCCAGCGCGGTTTTCAGCGCGGACACGATCAGCCCGCGCACCAGCCCGCCGTCGCGGAAGCGCACTTCGGTTTTGGCCGGATGCACGTTGACGTCCACCTCGCGCGTGCCGACGCTGACGAACAGCGCCAGCAGCGGATGCCGGTCGCGCGGCAGATAATCGGCGTAGGCCGCGCGCACCGCGCCAACCAGTAATTTGTCGCGCACCGGGCGGCCGTTGACGAACAGATATTGGCCGAGCGTATTGGCGCGCGACAGCGTCGGCAGTCCGGCGAAGCCTTCGACGTGAACACCCTCGCGCTCGGCGTCGATTGTCACCGCGTTGGCGCGGAAGTCGGCCCCGAGAATGTCGCCGAGGCGGGCAAGGCGCTCGCCCGTCGCGTTCCATGTCACGGGCGCGCGCTCCTCACCGGCCAGCGTGAAGGCGGCATCGGGCCGGCTCATGCCGAGCCGGCGCACCACCTCACGCACGGCTTCGGCCTCGCTGCGGTCGGTCTTGAGGAATTTCAGGCGCGCCGGCGTTGCGTAAAACAAGTCGCGCACCTCGACGCTGGTGCCCGCCGAGAGCGCTGCCGGTTTTACCTCGGACTTTTTCCCGGCATCGACCTCGATCGCCCAGGCGTGCGGCTCGCTTTCGTGCCGCGTGGTGATGGTCAGCCGCGCCACCGCACCGATCGATGGCAATGCCTCGCCGCGAAAGCCGAGCGTGTTGATGGCGAGGAGATCGTCGCCCTTGAGCTTGGAGGTGGCGTGGCGCTCGACGGCCAGTCCAAGGTCGGCGCGGGTCATGCCCTCGCCGTCGTCAGCAACGCGGATCAGCCGGCGGCCACCGCCGTCCGTGAGCACGTCGATGCGACGGCTGCCTGCGTCAAGCGCATTCTCGACCAGCTCCTTGACCACGCTCGCCGGCCGCTCGACCACCTCGCCAGCGGCGATGCGGTTGACGACCGATTCGGAGAGTTGGCGGACGGGCATGGAAGCAGGCCTGATTCGGGTTTGCACCGACATTACCGGTGCGGCGCGACCCCCGCGAGGCAAAGGCCGAAGCTACCCCCGCTATTCGAACGACGGTTTGCCGCCGCGAAGGTTTTTGATGCGCGAGCGGTGCTTTTTGCCCTCAATGCGGGCCTTTTTCTGCGCCCTCGGCACCTTGGTGGCGCGGCGCGGCACCGGCTTCACCGCCGCCTGGCGGATGAGGTCGAACAGGCGCTCGCGCGCGTCGGCGCGGTTGCGCTCCTGCGCGCGGTGGCTCTGCGCGATGATGACGATGACGCCCTCTTTGGTCAGGCGTTTTCCTGCAAGCCGCATCAAACGCACCGCGACGTCGTTGGGCAGCGACGGCGAATGGCGCGCGTCGAAGCGAAGTTGCACCGCGGACGAGACCTTGTTGACGTTTTGCCCGCCCGGGCCCGACGAACGCACGAAGCTTTCCGAAAGTTCGCTGTCGTCGATAGAGATCGTATCAGTGACGCGGAGCATCTTTTTGTGCGCTCAGGCGCCGGCCAGGTATTTCTTCGCCAGCACCTTGCCTTCTTCAACCGCCGGCTGATCGAAGGCGTCGACGCCGAGAAGACGCGCGGCGACGATGGTCTCCAGCATGAAATGCATCAGCAGTTCGCCGAGGCTTTCTTCGTCGAGCTTGGGGATCGCGATGGTGCGCACCGGGCAGCCATTCTTGGCGAGCGTATCAGCGGTGGCGCGCGCTTCCGCAGAAGCAAGATCCCCAATCGTTTTGCCGCCAAGGCCCGGCTCGCCGGCAAGCATGGCCAGCTCCTTGTCGATGCGCGGTCCGAGCCCAGCGCCCGCCACGCTGACAACGGTAAACATTTTGTCGCGCGGGCCGCCGAGATAAAGTTGCACCTGGCTGTGTTGATCCACAGGCCCGAGCGCGCCGACCGGCGTGGTTCCCTTGCCGTCCTTGCCGAGACTTTCCGACCAAAGCTGCACGTACCAGTGGGTGAAGCGTTCGAGCCGGTCGGCATAGGCCATGACGACGCTGATCGTCTTGCCCTTGCTTTCGGCCAGCGCAACGCCGAGCGCGGCGCCGACCGCGGCGGGCACCTCGACCGGCTTCTTCTTCGCCAGCACAGGCGCAAGCGCCGCCGCCGCACCTTTTCTGATCGCGGCGATGTCGAGGCCGAGGATCGCCGCCGGCAGCAGGCCGACATTGGTCAGCGCCGAAAAACGCCCGCCGACGCCCGGATCGTGATCGAGCATTGCCGCCTGGTGCTTGCCGAGCAGATCGCGCAAGCCGTTGCGTTTTCCGGGCTTTACCGGCTCGCTGATGCCGAGGAAGGCGTTGCGCGCGTCGAGCCCGGCCTGCTTGAGCGCGCTGAGCGTGGCGATGGTCTGCATCAGCGTCTCGGCGGTGCCGCCGGACTTCGAGATCGCGACAAAGCGCGAGGTCGCAAGCGGCAGCTTCGCCAGCAAAGTTTCGAACGACAGCGGATCGAGATTGTCGATAAAGTGGACACGCGGGGGGCTGCGCAGCGCGGCGACGCCGGGCACCGCATAGCCGGCCAACTGGGCGAGCGTCTGCCCGCCGAGGCTGGAGCCGCCGGTGCCAAGAATGACGATGTCGCTCGCGCCCTTGGCGAGCCGCCCGGCGGCGTCGCGGATCCCGGCAAGATCGTCCTGCTCTTCCGGCCACCGCAGCAGCGGCAGGGTGCTGTCGGCATGACGCGCACGCAGCGTCTCGAGCGCACCATGCGTGCGCTCGAGCAAGGCGGCCATGGCCGCGGCGGCGACGCCGTGCGGTCCGACGTTTTTCTCCAGCGCGTTGTCGATGGACTGGATGATGGGCATGGGTGCTTTTTTATCTGTCATGGCCGGGCTTGTCCCGGCCATCCACGGCTTGGCTGCAAAGAAAATCGTGGATGCCCGGCACAAGGCCGGGCATGACGAACGAGAGGTTGGCTGCGCTATTTGCCAAGAGTTGCGCGGCTAGCGCAACGGGCCTATTCGCCGGTCGAGGTCACGCCCACCGGCCTGCCGGCCACGGTCACCAGCATGCCACCGCTGTAAAGGCGCTTGGCTGCCCGCCTGGCATCGTCGATCGAGACAGCGTCGATCAGGGCGCCGCGGCGCTCCATATAGTCGGTGCCGAGATTGTCGAGCTGGATCTGCGTCAATTGCGCCGCGATCTTGCCCGACGTATCGAGCCCGAGCGCATAGGAATTCTTGACGAAGGACTTGGCGGCCGCAAGCTCGGCCGTGGTTGGGCCGTCATCGGCCATGCGCTTGGTCTCTCGCTCGATGATCGCCAGCGCATCGCCGGTGCGGTCGGCGCGGGTGGCGGTGCCGCCGAGCACGGCCGTGGCGTCCTTGAACCAGACCAGACTTTCCGACACGCCGTAGGCGAGCCCGCGTTTTTCGCGCACTTCCGTATAGAGGCGCGAGGTCATCGAGCCGCCGCCGAGAATGTGGTTGACGAGATAGGCCGCCATGAATTCCGGGTCGCTGCGCGCGATGCCGGGCCCGCCGAATGTCACCACAGCCTGCGGCACGTCGATGGGAACGACGATGCGCCGGCCAAGTCCTTGCGCGGCCGTCTTGGCCACCGGCTTGAGATTGTTCTTTGCCGGGAGCGCGGCGAAGGCGCGGTCGATCAGTCGGCCGGCGGTGGCGGCGTCGACGTCGCCGACGATGGAAATCGTCAGTCCATTGCGCGCGAATACGCGGCCCACATAATCGCGCAGGTCGGCGGCGCTAATGCGCGGCACCGTCTCCAGCGAGCCGCTGCTCTCGAGGCCATAGGGGTGGCCGGCAAAGGCGGTGGCCCACCATTTGCGGCTGGCGATGTCGTTGGGGCTGGTGGCGGCGCGGCGCAGCGAGGACAAGGTCTGGCTGCGCATGCGCTCGATCGCCTCGGCGTCGAACCGCGGCTTGGCAAGCGCCAGGCCGAGCATATCAAAAGCCCGATCGTGGCTATCGTTGAGCGTGCGCAGCGAGCCGCGGAAATTGTCGCGGCCGACGCGGAAGCCGAGCTCGATGGCGCTGCCCTCCAGACGTTCGTGGAAGGTCTTGCCGTCGAGATCCCCCGCGCCCTCGTCGAGCAGGCTGGCGGCAAGGCTGGCGGTCCCGGATTTAGCGGCCTCGTCCTGGCTGGAGCCGCCCTGGAATGCGAAACTGAGCGACACCAGTGGCACGGATTGTTCGCGCACCAGCCAGGCCTCGATACCCGCTGGGCTGACGATCTTTTCGATGTGCATTGCCGAGGCGGCGGATGCGCCCGCGAGCAGCGCCAGCCCACTCAGCGCGGCGAAAGCGAAAAGCCGCATCATGATTTTTTCTCCGCCCGCGCGCTCGTGTCTTTGACTAAATAGCCAGTGACCGAGCGCTTCTTCTCGAGCCAGGCGCGCGCCGCATCCTGCACCTCACCGGCGGTCACGGCGCGGATGCGGTCGGGCCAGCGGCGCACGTCGTCGACGGTTGACCCGCTGGTCAGCGCGGTGCCGTACCAGCGCGCGAGCGTCATCTGATTGTCCTGGGCATAGACCGCATCGGCGATCAGCCGCGTCTTGGCGCGCGTCAATTCCTCGGGCCCGACGCCCTTGTCGATGACGTCGGCGATGACGGCGTCGATCCCGCTTTCGAGCTGCGGCAGGCCGACGCCGGGCTGCGGCACGCCGTAGACGGCGAATTTGGACGCATCGAGGGCCATGCCGTCGTAGCCGCAGCCGGCGGCCACGGCGACATGCTTGTCGGCCACCAGCGCGCGGTAGAGGCGGCTGTTCTCGCCGCCGCCGAGAATTTGCGACAGCACTTCCAGCGCCTCGGATTGGCCGGGCTTGCCGCTATGGAACGACGGCACGAGATAAGCGCGCTGCAGCATTGGCTGCTCGACGCGTGCGTCGGCGAGCGTGAGCGAGCGCGCAGCGGCGGGCGGCGGCTCCTGCGGACGCTCGCGCGGCGCAATCATCTTGTTGGGCGCCAGCTTGCCGTAGGTATCGTCTGCGAGTTTGAGCGCCTGATCCGGCTCGACATCGCCTGCGACCACCACCACGGCGTCATTGGGTGCGTACCAGCGCCGGTAGAAGCCGATGGCGTCGTCGCGCGTGAGCCCTTCCATCTCGTGGCGCCAGCCGATCGTCGGCTTGCCGTAAGGGTGATTGAGATAGAGCGCCGCGTCGATCTGCACGCCGAGCCGCGCGCGCGGATTGTTCTCGATGCGCATGCTCTCCTCTTCGAGGATCACGTCGCGCTCCGGTAGCAGCACCTTGTCGGTGAGTTGCAGGCCGTTCATGCGGTCGGCCTCGAATTCCATCATTGACTTGAGCTTGTCGGCCGGGATGCGCTGGTAATAGCCGGTGTAGTCATTGGAGGTGAATGCGTTTTCGTGCGCGCCGAGGGCGGCGACGGCCTGCGAGAAGCGGCCGGTGGGATTTTTCGCCGTGCCCTTGAACATCAGATGCTCGAGGAAGTGCGCCAGCCCCGACTTGCCCGGCGTCTCGTCGGCGGCGCCCACCTTGTACCAGACCATGTGCGTGACCACCGGCGCGCGATGATCCGGGATGACGACCAGCTCGAGGCCGTTGGCGAGGGTGAAATGCGATACGTTAGGCCCGCCCGATTGGGCGAACGCGCCCGTCGCGGCGCACACAGCCGCGAGCATCGCCACAAGAGGGAACGCGAATCCGGCAGGCCGGTGGATGTTAAATGCCATCAATATTTTTCAGCCGCCGCGCCGCATTATTTGTTCCTTGAACTGCGACAAAGCCGTCAGCAGGCTCGCGGTCTAATGGACGCCGTCGCTTACGCCGTGTGTTTCGTAATAATTATCGGCCTTGGGCTTATAGACTTCCTTGGCCTTGCCATAGACTTCGTTCGGCGATGGAGTCTGGTAGCCGGCGGGAGGATCGGTCAGGCTTGCGCGCGGCGGTTCGCCGGTGAACTGGACGGATTTTTCGTCATCCGGCGATTTGGCGAACAAACCGCTCAGTAATCCGCCGGGCTTCGTGCCTAACTGCGAAGGCGAGAACGGATGTGCGGAATCCTCGGGACTCATCGCCCCGGCATTGCGCGGTGAACTGCCCTTCGGACCTTTGGTCATGTCATAGACCGAAACCGGTTTCGCGTCGTTTACGAATTCGTCGCTGCTGGAACCGGCAGCCCGGTTGCGCTCGGCCGCTCTGAGTTGCTTTTGCAATTTGACCTCGGGATCGACCGGCCAATTCGGATTTTTCGTGGCCGCGTCGGTTTCCGGCGGCAGCAGCGTGTTGCTCGGCGGGATCACCAAGGGCGAACGCTCGCGATAGTCGATGTCCTTCTCGCGACCTGACTTCAAGCCGATGCCTTCGAGCAGACCGCGCAGGAATTTGACATCGGGCGCGACGTCGTCGTCGCCGGCCCGCGCCGGCGGGGTCCATGCGAAAATGACGGCAAGCCCCAGCGCGCAGCCAAATGCCGCTCGCAGGGTGGATCTTGCACTCATTCGCGGGACTACCGGCATCGCACTCGCTTTTTTCAGGGGCTGCCGCCTGAAGGCGCCCCATAGGGCCAACGACCGTCCGGATCAGCACTTTCGCCAGGATCAGGGCGCTTTTGCGGCGCGTTCCCCGATCAGGGATTCATACAGCAGGCCAATGACCCCGGCAACGATAGCCACATCGGCGAGGTTAAAGACGTACCAGTCGAAGCGCCAATGTGCCGCGGAAATGTGAAAAAACACGAAATCGGCCACCCAACCGTAGGCCAGCCGGTCGATGGCATTGCCGATCGCCCCACCGATGATCAGGCCGAGGGAAAGGGCCGTCAGCCGCGCCTGGGAACGGGCGAGCCAGGCGCAGAGCAGAATCACGGCAACCGCCTTGAAACCGAGCAAAAGTGCCTCGCCGAGCCGCGTCTGCGTCTGCAACAGGCCGTAGCTGATGCCGGTATTGCGGGCCAGAACAAGGTCGAAAAAGGGTCCGACATGCACCGGACCATGCCGGGCAAGGTCGAAGACGAACAGAAGATAGAGCTTGCTTGCCTGGTCCAGCGCGCAGACCACGGCCGCCACGATGACGCCGAAGCGGGTGAGCGGACCGGAGAGGTAAGGCGAAATTTTCATTCGCTTTTTCCGGCCCGCGGACTATTCCGCCGCCTTGCGCATGTTTTCCCATTCATGCAGCGCCTTGGCGTCGCGCGGCGAGACATCCGGGTATTTCGGATCGTCGCCGATGGTGGTGAGAATTTTCCACGAGCGGGCGCATTTGGTGCCTTCGGCAAGATTGGTGACGACCGCGACGCCCGCAACCTCGGGAAGCCGGAACGCGTCGGCCGGCCCCTCGCCCTCAACCAGCGTGGCCGCCGAGGTGATGCACACTTCGGCGAGATCGACGCCGACGGTCGCCTCGAACAAATCCTCGTTGGCTATGTGCACGATCGGATGCGCTTCGAGCGAGGAGCCGATGCGCTTTTGCGCGCGCGCGATTTCGAGTGCGCCAGTGACGACGCGGCGCACGGCACGCACCTTGCGCCAGCGCTCCGCCAGCGCGTCGTCGCGCCAGACCGCAGGCAGCTCGGGGAAGACTTCAAGATGCACCGAGCCGGCATCAGCGCCGTATCGCGAGGTCCAGGATTCCTCGGCGGTGAAGCAGAGCATGGGCGCGAGCCAGACCACCGTGCAGCGGAATAGGTCCTCGAGCACGGTGAGGCAGGCCTTGCGCGGCATCGACGATATCGGATCGCAGTACAGCGTGTCCTTGCGGATATCGAAATAGAAGGCCGACAAGTCCGAAGTCATGAAAGCCGAGAGCGCGGCGAAGATGTGCTTGTAGTCGTATTCGGCGTAAGCCTCGCGCACCAACACGTCGAGCTCGGACAACCGGTGCAGCATCAGCCGCTCCAGTTCCGGCATCTTGTCGAACTTGACGCGCTCGTCCTCGTGGAAATGCGCGAGATTACCGAGCATCCAGCGGATGGTGTTGCGCAGCTTGCGATAGGTGTCGGTGGTGGTCTTGAGGATTTCCGGGCCGATGCGCTGGTCGTCCCAGTAATCGGCGGAGGCCACCCACATGCGCAGGATATCGGCGCCGGACTGCTTGATCACGTCCTGCGGCGCAATGGTGTTGCCGAGCGACTTCGACATCTTGCGGCCGTCCTCGGCGAGCGTGAAGCCGTGGGTGACCACGACGTCGAAAGGCGCGCGCCCGCGCGTGCCGCAACTTTCCAAAAGCGACGACTGGAACCAGCCGCGGTGCTGGTCGCTGCCTTCGAGATACATCACGGTGTCTTTGCCGCCGTCGCGCTTGCGCTTGATGCCGGCGAGCGAGGGAAAATGCTCCGGGTTCTCCAGCACAAAAGCGTGCGTGGAGCCGCTATCAAACCAAACGTCGAGAATGTCGTCGACCTTCTTCCACGGTTCGTTGGCGAGTTTCGGCCCGAGGAAGCGCTCGCGCGCGCCGGCCTTGTACCAGGCGTCGGCGCCTTCCTGCTCGAAGGCCTCGACGATGCGCACGTTGACCCCGGGGTCTTCGAGGATATCGACCGAGCCGTCCGGCTTTTCCCTGATGAACACGGCGATCGGCACGCCCCAGGCGCGCTGGCGCGAGATCACCCAGTCCGGCTTGCTGTTGACCATGCCGTTGATGCGGTTTTCGCCCTGTGGCGGCACCCAATGCGTGTCGCGGATCGCCTGCATGGCTCGCGCGCGCAAGGTATCGCCCGCGCGGTCGATTCCCTGATCCATGGCAATGAACCACTGCGGCGTATTGCGGAAGATGATCGGCTTTTTCGAGCGCCATGAATGCGGATATTGGTGCTTGAGGCGGCTTCTCGCGATCAGAGCTCCCGCTTTGATCAAAGCTTGGATTACCGCCTCGTTGGCGTCACCCTTCTCGCCTTTGTCGTTGATGACGCGCTTGCCTGTGAAGCCGGGCGCCTGCTCGGTAAAGGCGCCATTTTCATCGACGGTGTAGGGGATCGCCGGATTGATGCCACGCGCTTCGAGCGCTGCGCGGTTTGCCGACCACACCTCGAAGTCCTCGCGGCCGTGGCCGGGCGCTGTGTGCACGAAGCCGGTGCCAGCGTCGTCGGTGACGTGGTCGGCTTCGAGCAAGGGCACGGTGAAGTCGTAGCCCTTGCCGGCAAATGGATGGGCTAACACTGCCGACGCCAAGACATTCGCCGGCACGTCGGCGGCCTTTTCGTATGTTGTCACACGCGCCTGTTTGAATACATCGCCTGCAAGATTTTCGGACAAGACAAATTCGTCGCCAGGTTTCGCCCAATTATCTGACGGCGCATCTGTCACTTTGTAGAGCGCGTATTTGATCTTCGGCGAGAAGCTCACCGCACGATTACCGGGGATCGTCCAGGGCGTCGTGGTCCAAATAACGACGGATGCCTTAAGTAAGTTCGGTCCCGTGCCAGCCGTGAGGAGGCTCTTGACCGGAAACTTCACCCACACCGTATCGCTGGTGTAGTCCTCGTACTCGACCTCGGCCTCGGCGAGCGCGGTCTTTTCCACCACGCTCCACATCACCGGCTTGCTCCCGCGGAATAGCGTCTTGTTCGCCGCGAACTTCATCAGCTCGCGCGCGATCTGCGCCTCGGCGTAGAACGCCATCGTCGTGTAAGGGTGCGCCCAGTCGCCGACGACGCCGAGCCGCTTGAACTCGCCGCGCTGCACGCCGAGCCAGTGCTCGGCATAGGCGCGGCACTCGCGGCGGAAGGCGACCATGGCCTCAGGATCGGTGAGGTCCGGCTTCTGCTTGCCCTTGGAGCGGTAATTCTCCTCCTCAATCTTCCATTCGATCGGCAGGCCGTGACAGTCCCAGCCCGGCACGTAATTGGAATCAAAACCGAGCATCTGCTGGCTGCGCGTCACCAGGTCCTTGAGGATCTTGTTGAGCGCGGTGCCGATGTGGATCGGCCCGTTGGCGTAAGGCGGGCCGTCATGCAGGATGAATTTCGCGCGGCCTTTGGATGCCGCGCGCAGCTGCTCGTAAAGCCCGGCCTTCTCCCAGCGCGCCAGAATCTCCGGCTCCTTTGCGGGGAGGCCCGCGCGCATCGGGAAATACGTCTGCGGCAGGAACAAGGTCTCGGAATAATCGCGCTCGGGCTTCGACATGGGCGGCTGTGTAGCAGGCTGATTTCACGGCGGAAAGGGCGCTCAATCCCATCATTCCGGGTTCGCGCCTGCGGCGCGCCCCGGAATGACCAAATACCTAAATCTCCCCCAGCACCGGAAACGCGGCCTTGCCGGCACGCTGCAGCGAGACGCGGGCCTGCGCGACGTCCGCCATCATGTTGCGCTTGAGCGCGTCGAGCGAGGAGAATTTCTGCTCGTGGCGCAGCCAGCCGATGAAGGCGACGTCGATCGTCTGCCCATAGAGGTCGCCGTCGAAATCGAGCAGATAGACTTCGAGCAGCGGCGCGCCGTCGTCGAACATCGGCCGCACGCCAAAGCTCGCCACGCCGTCGTGACGTTGCCCGCCGATGCCCGCGCGTACCGCGTAGATGCCGTGCTTCAAGCCACAGGCCGGATCGAGCCGGATGTTGGCGGTGGGAAAGCCGAGCTCGCGCCCGCGCGCGGCGCCGTGCATCACCTTGCCGGAGGCAAACCATGGCGCGCCCAGGAGCTCCGCTGCCTCCACTACCTTGCCCTGCTCGAGCGCCCCGCGCACCACGCCGGAGGACACCGCGCGGCCTTCGTCTTCCAGCGGCGCCACGATGTCCACGGCAAAGCCGAGGCGGCCGCCCTGCTCGCGCAGGAATTCCGGCGAGCCGGCGCGGTTCTTGCCGAAATGAAAATCGAAGCCGATCGCCGCGCCGCCGATGCCGAAGCGGCCGACAAGAATCTTTTCGACGAAATCTTCCGCCGAGGTGGCGGCCAGCGCCGCGTCGAAGGTCATGACGATGGCGCCGTCCAATCCGGCGCCGGCAAACAGGCGCAGTCTGTCGCGCTCGCTCGAGAGCTGGAACAGCGTATCCTGCGGGCGGAAGAATTTGCGCGGATGCGGCGTAAACGTCAGCGTCGCCGCCTTGCGGCCAAGCGCCTTGGCGCGCGTCAGCGCCGCGCCGATCACCGCGCGGTGGCCGCGATGCACGCCGTCGAAATTTCCGATGGCGACCACGGCGCCGTGCAGCGCAGCATCGTCGCCATCGCGGACGACTGTGAAAGCATTGACCGGCGGGTTCGAATCATTCATCGGCGGGTGGGGGGTTGAAACGCTCAAAATGACAAAGCCGGTTTGCCGAAGTTTGCGGCATGCCCGCTGCTTTGGCGACGGATACGGTTACAGCTTCGTTAACAAAGTTTCAAATTAACCTCCTATTCAGGCGCCGTTGCTAGCCTCAGCACAATTCGGGAGGCCCGAGAAGCGGGCAACGCATCATGGCGACCGATCTTTCGATGCCGGTTCTCATCGTGGACGACTACAACACGATGGTCCGCATCATTCGCAACCTGCTCAAGCAGCTCGGCTTCGAGCATATCGACGACGCCAATGACGGCTCGGTCGCGCTCGCCAAGATGCGCGAGCGCAAATACGGCCTGGTCATCTCCGACTGGAACATGGAGCCGATGACCGGCTACGACCTGCTGCAGGAAGTGCGCGCGGACCCGAGCCTCTCCGCCATCCCGTTCATCATGGTCACCGCCGAGTCGAAGACCGAGAACGTGATCGCCGCCAAGAAGGCGGGCGTGTCGAACTACATCGTCAAGCCGTTCAACGCGCAGACGCTCAAGAGCAAGATCGACGCGGTGTTCCCCGACGTCGAAACCGCGCAGGCGTCCTAAGCCCTACCAGACAAGCTGCCGCATCACCGCCTTCGGCATTTGCCCGGCGGCGGCGAACAAGCCGCTGATCGCGTGCGCCTCGGGCTGGCCGCGGCCGCCCAATTCTTCGGCGTGGATGCCGGCGGTGACGAACAGGCAATCGATGCCGAAGGCGTGCGCACCGGCCAAGTCCGTGCGCACCGAGTCGCCGATCGCCAGCACGCGGCGCGGATCGGCCTTGCGGCCGAGCGCAGCTTCTGCTTTCGCCAGCGCCAGTTCGTAAATCGGCCGATAGGGCTTGCCGGCGTAAAGCACCTCGCCGCCCATGCCGGCATAGATGTCGGCGATTGATCCCGCGCAATAGACCAGCCGGTCTCCCCGTTCGACCACCACGTCCGGATTGCCGCAGAGCATGAACAGCTTGCGCTTGAGCATGGTTTCGAGGCGCGGCCGGTAGTCGTCCGGCGTCTCCTTCTCGTCGTCGAACAGGCCGGAGCAGACGACGTAATCGGCTTTTTCCAGCGGCGCAAAACGCAAGTCGAGGCCGGCGAAAATCGAATGGTCGCGCTCAGGGCCGATGTGAAAAATGCTCTGCCCGGCGTGCTGCTGGATGACGCCGCGTGTCACGTCGCCGGAGGAGACGAGCGCGTCATAGACCTCGTGCGGCACCTGCAGGCGGTCGAGCTGGCGGATGACCGCCTCGTTCGGGCGCGGCGCATTGGTGATGAGGATGACGACAGCGCCGCGCGCGCGGGCGCGCATCAAGGCATCGCACGGCTCGGCGAAGCTGCGCAGGCCGTTATGAACAACCCCCCAGACGTCGCACAGCAGCACGTCGTAGCCCGGCGCGAGAGCGGAAAAATGCGGGATAATGGGGGGCGAGGCGGTCATGGACACTTTCTTTTCCCTCCCCCTGAAAGAGGGAGGGTCAGGGAGGGGGTCAATACGGAGTTTGATGAGCCCCACCCGGCCGCTTTCGCTACGCTTCAGCGGGCGACCTCCCCCTTTTAGAGGGAGGTAAGGGAAAATCAAATCAGCCGATGATGCCGCCGGCAGCCATGAGGTCGCTCGCCGCCTCGCCCGCCGTTTGCGGCTTTTCGCCCTCGCCGGTCTGCAGCGCCTCGGCGCGCACCGGCCGCGGGGCCGAGAACAGGAAGCCCTGGCCGAAACGCACATCGTAGTCGAGGAGATCAACCACCATGCTTTCGCTCTCGATCCGCTCGGCGATGAGATCGATGCCGGAGCGCGCCAGAAGATCGGCGAGGTCGGCCGGATGAATGTCGCTCGACGCGCCGGTGATGCGGGACAGCAGCATCTTGGCCGGCACCTTGACGAAGCGGAAGCCGCGGTCGGCGAGCTCCTTCGGCTCGAGGCGCAGGTCGGTGACGTGGTCGAGCGAAAAGCGGTAGCCGCGCTCGGCAAGCGAGGCGAGCGCCTCGTGCTCGAGCGGGCCGAAGCCGCGATAGGCGGCGTGGGTGAACTCGAGCAGCATCGAGGGCCCGAGCACGCGATTGGCGTCCATGAAATCGAAGAACTGCTTGAAGTAGGCGGCGTCCATCAAGGTCTTGGCGCTGAGATTGCAGAACAGTCCGACGTCGCGGTTCTTCATCTGCAGCCGGCGCATCACCTGCACGCAACGGAACATCAGCAGGTTGTCGAGCTTCGGCATCAGTCCTGCGCTTTCGGCGACGTCGATGAATTCGACGGCCGGCACCACGTCGCCCTGCTCGGTGCGCAGGCGCGACAGCGCTTCGTAGTAACGCACCTTGCGCTGCGGCAGCGTGACGATCGGCTGCAGATAAAGATCGATGCGGTTGGCGTCGATGGCCGCCGCCACCAGCGCGCTCATGCCGTCGCGGCTGATGCCGGCGACGACGCTGGCCAGGTCCACGGTATCGCTCTCGCTTAGGGCCAGCGTGCCCTCCGGCACCGGCACGGGAGCCGGCATCGGCTCGCGCGGCGTCGGCATGACGCCTTGTTCCTGCAGGATCGCCTCGTGGCCGGCGACTGTTTCGGCGAGCTGCTTGACGAGGCCACCCAATTCGCCGATCTCGGCGGCGAGCGGGTCGACCGCGCCGCGCGCGCGATTGACGGTCTTGTGCACGTGGCCTTCCATTTCGTTGAGGCGGCGGGTGATTTCCGCGACCTGGCGCGAGAGGTCGGCGGTGCCCCGCGAGAGGTCGGCGATCTGGTCGCCGAGATCGCCGCGGTCGCGCAGGCGATTGGCGCTTGTGTTGTAGAGCACCATGCCGATCAGGGCCGCGAGCGCGACGATCGCGGAGGCGCGTCCATCGACCTTCAGCGCGAGAAACAGCAGCGCGCCGAGCGAGGCGGCGATGAGCACCATGCAGACGGCAATGAAAATGGCGCTGACGCGTCGCATGCCGTTGGTCCTAAGCGGGCCCGACGTCCCGTCGAGTGATTCGCGACTTTCCCCGACAATGTTCATGACGCCACGGGTCCGCGCAACAGGCAACTCCTGCTATGATCGGGCCAATTCGCCGTTTATTTGCAGCAAACCGGGCGATTTGGAACTATTGCCAGGATGGCGGTCTATCGCAGCTTCGCACTCATTCGCCGGATCGAGGCCTCGCCGGCCAAGGCATTCGCCGCCTTTGCGCTGCTGCATGCCGCGGTGTGGACGGCACTGCCGGCGCTGCTTTACCCCAATCTGCCGCTCGACCTGATCGAGGCCCTGGTCTACGGGCGGGAATGGCAGCTCGGCTATGACAAGCTGCCGCCGCTGCCTTGGTGGCTCGCCGAGGCCGCCTACCGACTGATCGGGCACGACTTCGCCTATTACTTGCTGGCGCAGATCACCGTGGTCGCGGCACTCGCCGCGGTCTTCGCCATGGCGTGGCCGCTGATCGGCGGCGTCGGCGCGCTCGTTGCCGTGCTCATCATCGACGGGCTGCACTACCTCAACTACACCGCCGACAAGTTCAACCACGACGTCGACCAGCTGCCGTTCTGGGCGCTCGCCGGATTGTCCCTGCATCGCGCGCTGCGCGGCGGCGCGCTCAGGGATTGGCTGCTGCTCGGCATCGCCATCGGCCTCTCACTGTGGGCAAAATATTTCGTCCTGGTGCTGGCGCTGCCGATGCTGGTGTTCCTCATCGCCGACCGCGACGCGCGCAAGGCCTGGGCGACGCCCGGACCCTATGTGGCGCTCGCCACCGCGCTCGTGGTCATGGCGCCGCACCTCGTCTGGCTGGTGCGCCACGACTTCCTGCCGCTCGCCTACGCCGAACACCGGGCGGTGCTGCCGCGCGGGCTGCTCGACCACCTATGGCATCCGCTGCAATTCGCCTTGAGCCAGTTGTACTTCCTGCTGCCGGCGCTGCTCATCGCCGTTCCGCTGTTCTTGCCGCGCACGATCCACGGGAGAGCCGCCGCCGCGAACCGGCGCCGACGCTTTCGACCGCCGCATCGTCAACTGGCTGGTGTTCGGGCCGATGGTCACGGTGCTGGCGCTCTCCGCGCTCAGCGGCCGCGGCACGGTCGCCATGTGGGGCTATCCGATCTGGCTCTTCCTCGGCGTCTGGCTGGTGCTGGTCGCGCAACGCGCGCTCGACGAGGCGCGGCTTTTCGCGCATCGTCGGAACCTGGGCGGTGTGTTTTGCGGTCTGGCGGTGGCCTTCATCGCCAACTACTACGGTGCTGCCCTATTACGACCACCGCTACCGCGCGGTGTTCTTTCCCGGCAACGAAATGGCGCGCGAATTATCCGAGCGCTATCGCGCCCTCACCGGGCAGCCGATCATTTATGTGATCGGCGCCATGTGGGACGGCGGCCTGGTCGAGCATTATGGCCCAAGCCATCCGCGCGTGCTGATCGACGGCGAGCCTGCGCGCGCGCCGTGGATCGATCTCGCCGATCTCAAGGCGCGCGGCGCGCTGGTAGTGTGGATTGCCGGCGACCCGACGATCATGCCGGTGAAGCTGCGCACGCTCGCCGCCGACGCGGCGATGCAGACGCCGCTGCGGCTCGATTATCTGCGCGGCGGCGGCAGCCACACTGTCGGCTGGGCCATTTTGCAGCCGCGGCCGTCCTACGCGAAGCTTACGCCACCGCCTTGATGACCTTGCCGACCTTGTCGAAAATCTCGCCGATCTGCGCCTCGGTAACGATCAGCGGCGGGCTCATGGCGATGGCGTCGCCGGCGGTGCGGAACATGATATCGTATTCGTGGAAGGCGCGCTCCAGCGCCTCGTAGCCGCGCTTGCCGACGGCGTCCGGACGGCTCGCGAGATCGATGCCGACCGTCAAGCCGATGGGGCGGATGTCGAGCACGTTGGGCAGGCCCTTGAGACCCATCGCCGCCTGTGCCCAGACCGGTTCGAGTTTCCTCGCGCGTTCGAACAGACCCTCGTCGCGGTAAAGATCGAGCGCGGCGAGTCCCGCCGCGCAGGCGAGCGGATGCGCCGAATAGGTGTAGCCGTGGAACAGTTCGATCGCGTGCTCGGGGCCCTTCATGAAGGCGTCGTAGATGCCCTTGCGCGCGATGACCCCGCCCATCGGCACGCTGCCCGAGGTGATGCCCTTGGCGAAGGTGATCATGTCGGGGACGACGCCGTAGCGCTCGGCGGCGAAGGCATAAGCCGAGCCGGCCATAGCCGGTGATGACTTCGTCGAAGATCAGCAAGATGCCGTGCTTGTCGCAGATGGCGCGCAGGCGCTTGAGGTAGCCCTTGGGCGGCGGCAGCACGCCGGTGGAGCCGGAGACCGGCTCGACGATCACCGCGGCGATGGTCGAGGCGTCGTGCAGCGCGACCAGACGGTCGAGTTCGTCGGCGAGATGCTCGCCCCATTCCGGCTCGCCGATGGAGAAGGCCTGCTCGGCGCGGTTATAGGTCGATGACAGGTGATCGACGCCGGCGAGCAGCGCGCCGAACTGCTTGCGGTTGGCGACCATGCCGCCGACCGACGACGCCGCCGAAGCCGACGCCGTGGTAGCCGCGCTCGCGGCCGATCAGGCGCACGCGCGAGGCGTTGCCGCGCACGTTGTGATAGGCGAGAGCGATCTTGAGCGCGGTATCCACCGCCTCGGAGCCGGAATTGCAGAAGAACACGTGATCGAGATCGCCGGGCGCCAGCGCCGCGATGCGGCCGGCCAACTCGAACGCCTTGGGATGGCCGAACTGGAATGACGGCGTGAAGTCGAGCTCGGCCGCCTGGTGCTGGATCGCCTTGACGATCGGATCGCGGTTATGCCCGGCATTGGTGCACCACAGGCCGGCCGAAGCGTCGAGCACCTTGCGGCCATCCGGCGTGATGAAGTGCATGTCCTTGGCGCCGGCGATGAGCCGCGGGCGTGCCTTGAAGGCGCGGTTGGACGTGAACGGCATCCAGAACGGCTCTAGATCGTTGGGGACGCTGGCGGCTGCTGGCCGCGGCTTGGCTGGGCGCCATGGGGTATGCTCCTGACTTTGACTTTTGCCGATACAGCGGCGGTATTTTTGCACCGCCCGCAGTCTACCAGCGATTCAGTCCAGCCGGAAATCACCGCAGGCGATCGGACCACCCGTGAAGGCGCATCCGTCCTGCCTATGAGCAATTTTGAACAGTGCCGGTAACCCGACTGCTTTATTTGCGGGGCAACTAGGCTGGTAAACTGGCAACAAAGCCTGACGAAGGGCACCATCGATGGCTGCCAGAAAGAAACGCGCGTCATTCGATCCCAAGGCGTTTCTGTCGCGCATCGGCGCCGGCAGAACGAACGTAAATTGTCGCGCCAATGAGCGCGTGTTTTCGCAAGGCGAACCCGCCGACGCGGTATTCTACATACAAAAAGGCAAGGCCAAGGTCACCGTCCTGTCCAAGAACGGCAAGGAAGCGGTGCTTGCACTGATCGGCCCCGGCGATTTTTTCGGCGAGGGCTGCCTGAACGGCCAGCCAAAGCGCATGGCCACCGTCACCGCCATGACCGACTGCTCGATCATGCGGATCGAAAAGCCCGCCATGGTCCGCGTGCTGCATGAACAATCGAAATTCGCGGAATTGTTCATCGACTACCTGCTGCACCGTAACAGCCGGGTCGAAGAAGACCTGGTCGATCAATTGTTCAATTCCAGCGAAAAGCGCTTGGCGCGCACGCTGCTGCTGCTGGCGAATTTCGGCAAGGACAGCAAGCCTGAGCCGGTGATCGCGAAAATCAGCCAGGAAACGCTCGCCGACATGATCGGCACCACGCGTTCGCGCGTCAGCTTTTTCATGAACAAATTCCGCCGTCTCGGCTTCATCGAATACAACGGAAAACTGGAAGTCCACACCTCGCTGCTGAACATGGTTCTGCACGACGGCAACGGATCGAGCGACCATCCGTAAATTCATATAATATTGCAGTGAATATTTTTGCGATTGAGCAGTTTTGACCGGCGCAACGCCGGCTAGCATGCCATTTTTCTGCACTCGGATCACGCATGATTCGCGTAGCGTGACAGAGGCGAGGGCTATTGAAATTCGGGGAATTGCTTGACGGTACCCGTTCTTGGCGGAAGCCACTGGCGCGATGAAGTTCGAACGCAATATCGAGGAGAAGCCAGGAGACGCGGACATCCGCGCCGCGCTGGAGCGCGTCGTGGCAAGTCCCGGCCTCGGCAAATCGCCGCAACTCGTCAGCTTCCTTCAATTCGTCGTCGAAGCCGAATTCAACGGCCAGAGCCGGCACGATCAAGGCCTACACCGTCGCCACCGACGCGCTCGGGCGCGACGCCCGCTTCGACCCGCAGGCCGATCCGATCGTGCGTGTGGAGGCCGGCCGGCTGCGCCGCACGCTCGAGCATTATTACGCGACCGAAGGGCGCGGCGATCCGATTGTCATCGAGCTGCCGAGTGGCGGCTATGTGCCGCTGTTCCGGCCTAACATTGCGCCGCACGGCGCCGTCGCGAGGATGCGAGATTGGCGCCGGCAATTCGCCGGCACATTGCGCGACAACTACCGGCTGGTGATCCTGATCGCCGTCATCTCCGCCACCGTCAGCCTGAGCTTCGCCATGTTGTGGATGACGCTGGGCAAACTGTTCGGGCCGGCGGCCGAGACGGCGCAGCAAATCATCCATCCAGCACAATCCGCGCACGGCCCATCGGAATTCCGCCAGCAGTGACAGGCCTGCTTGCCGCCTGTTGGGGCGGCTGGTACGACGCTGGCGATTGCTCCTGGGCGAATCGCCGATGTCCGATCCCAAATCCGGCAAAAAGCCGCAAAAACTCAAAGCGCGCCTGCCGCGCGGGCTCGCCGACCGCGGACCGGCCGAGATCGCCGCCACGCGCGCGATGATCGAGACCATCCGCCTGCAGTTCGAGCGCTACGGCTTCGAGCCGATGGAGACGCCGGCGATCGAATACACCGACGCGCTGGGCAAATTCCTGCCCGACCAGGACCGGCCGAACGAGGGCGTGTTCTCGTTCCAGGACGACGACGAGCAGTGGCTGAGCCTGCGCTACGACCTGACCGCGCCGCTGGCGCGTTACGTGGCGGAGAATTACCAGAACATTGCGCTGCCCTATCGCTCGTATCGCGTGGGCACCGTGTTCCGCAACGAGAAGCCGGGCCCCGGCCGCTATCGCCAGTTCATGCAGTTCGATGCCGACACCGTAGGCTCAGCCACGATGGCGGCGGATGCCGAGATGTGCATGCTCGCGGCGGATACGATGGAGGCGCTGGGCATTCCGCGCGGAAGTTATGTGGTGAAGGTCTGGAGTCGAAAGCTACTTGAGGGAGTCCTGGACGCTGCCCACGTCATCGATGGACAGCAACGTCTCACCGCCCTCCGCGCAATAGACAAGCTCGATCGTCTCGGGATGCGTGGGGTGCAACAGCTACTCGGTGCTGGCAGAAAAGATGAAAGCGGCGATTTCACAAAGGGGGTTGGATTACCGAACTCGGCAAACAATTTCATAACCACTAGTTCGTCGACGGCTTCGAGCCTCACAATCTTTTCAAGTTATTCATCTGAGGAACTTCTCGCGCCAACCACTATCGACACAATTGAAAAAGGCGAAAAGCCACCGTTCAATTTTCAAGAATACACGAAGAAACTCAAAACCTATCTTGGCGACAAGCCTTTGCCCGATTCAACTGAATCTGGATTGAAAGACCTGCATGAGATCGATCAGTTAATTCAAGCATCTGGCTACGCCGAGCGAATCAAGATCGACCCATCCGTCGTCCGCGGTCTTGAATATTACACTGGCCCGGTTTTCGAGGTCGAACTCCTGATCGAAACCAAAGACGACAAAGGCCGCCCCGTGCGCTTCGGCTCGGTCGGCGGCGGCGGGCGCTATGATGGACTGGTGTCGCGCTTCATGGGCCAGCCGGTGCCGGCGACCGGCTTTTCCATCGGCGTGTCGCGGCTGCAGGCGGCGCTCACCGCGCTCGGCAAGCTCGGCGACAAACGGCAAGCCGGGCCGGTGGTGGTCACGGTGTTTCCCGGAACGGAAATTGCCGATGCGCAGAAATTCGTCGCCGCTTTGCGCGCAGCAAACATCCGCGCCGAGCTTTACCTCGGCAATCCCAAGCACGCCGTCGGCCAGCAGCTCAAATATGCCGACCGCCGCGGCAGCCCCTGCGCCGTCATCCAGGGTCCGGACGAAAAGGCGCAGGGCGTCGTGCAGATCAAGGATCTGATCGTCGGCGCCGACATCGCCGGCGCGTCCAGGGAGCGCGAGGATTACCTGAAGAAGCAGGCCGAGGCGCAGTTCGCGGTGAAGGAAAGCGAACTGGTCGAAGCTGTGGACAAACTGCTCAAGCGTCATAAACTCGCATAGGCAATCGGCATTTCTACAGGCTCGGGCCCGGCCGCGGCGTGGCACAGCGGAACCTCCGCCGACCCCAGACATTCTTTTGCGCCGGGCCAGTCCCTATATATGGCCGAGGAAATTCGCCAGCATGAAATACCTGACCGTCCGCCACGAAACCCACTACCGCTATTCCGCGCCGGTCACCTTCGGCACGCACCGGCTGATGTTGCGGCCGCGCGACAGCCACGACCTGCGCCTGGTCGACGCCGAGCTGACGCTGTCGCCGCCGGGCGAGATGCGCTGGATGCACGACGTGTTCGGCAACTCGGTGGCGCAGGTGGAGTTCGCGCAAGCCGCGCCCGAGCTGCTGATCGTGAGCACGCTGCATCTCGAACATTTCGGACTGACGCGGCCGGTGTTTCCCATCGCTCCCGAGGCGCAGATGTATCCGTTCGTCTATTCCGCCAATGACCGCAGCGACCTCGGCCGTCTGCTCGACCGGCATTACCCGGATCCGCAAGGCATCGTGGAGGCCTGGGCGAAGCGCTTTGTGACCGCACAGCCGATGTCGACCTACAATCTGCTGTCGAACATCAACGGCGCCATCAGGACCCAGTTCACCTACAGCACGCGCACCTTCGAGGGCACGCAAACGCCCGTCGAAACCTTGCAGTACGCAAGCGGCACCTGCCGCGACTTCGCGCTGCTGTTCATGGAGGCGGTGCGCAGCCTCGGCTTCGGCGCGCGTTTCATCACCGGCTATCTTTACGACCCGGCGCTCGACGGCGCCGACGGCTCGATGCAGGGCTCCGGCGCGACGCATGCCTGGGCCGACGTCTATCTGCCGGGCGCCGGCTGGGTGGAATACGACCCGACCAACGGCCTGATCGCCGGGCAGAACCTGATCCGCGTCGCGGTAACGCGCGACCCCTCGCAGGCGATCCCGATTGCCGGCACGTTCAACGGCACGCAGGGGCAGTTTCTCGGCATGACGGTGGATGTCACCGTGCGCAGCCGGGACGACAGCGCCCTAAGCGCGCCTGACCGGCTACCGTTTCGGCCAGCGCGCCTGCATTCGAGCATGTTCATCTTGAAGCCGTTGCCCACGATGACGTCACCCGGCTTTTGCCCGGCCGCGCAGGGGCCCATCCATTTCGCCTCGATCTTCAGGGCGATGGCCATGCCGGCATGCCCACGCGCGCCGCTGCGCGTCGAGGCGACGCTGTAGGTGCTGTCGAAGCTTCCGGTCATCACTGCATGCGAGGTTGTGGTCGCGGCGCCGAACTTGCAGACCGAATCGACGGCGATGGTGTTGCCGACGTTCTGCATGTCTCGCTTGGAACAGGTCTCCTGCATCGAGCCGCCGAAATTGGCGTTCATCACCTTGTCGCTCGCCGCATAGATGCATTGCTTCATCGTCTGCGCCGGCAAGATTGCGGCTCTCGAACATCATCTTGATTTCCCACAGGCCGGCCTTGCGCGTGGGCAGGTCGAGGGCGGCGGCTTGAGCGGCGAACAGCAGGACGCCGGCGGCGATGACGATTTGGCGAAGCATGGCGGGGGTCCCTCGGCGCATGGGAACGGCAGCATACCATGCCGCGGCCACACCGGCACTCGATCGATATCAGGAAGAGCGAGGCCGCCTAGACTGCGACCAGATCGTCAGCGCCGGCAGATTTGCGGTCGTCCTGCAGCGCCAGCGAATGCCCGAGCACCTGCTCCACCGCGTCAAAGCTGTCGATGATGGAAAGATATTCGATCACTTTTTCTCCGCTGAAGCGGATGAAGTGCGTGGTCCGGAAGCTGATGGCGCGGCCGCCCAGGCGCTTGGTGCCGACGAATTGGGCGAGCACCGCGGCGCGGTCGCCGTCCACCAGCATGGCGTTCACGATGAAGCGCCGGCCGTCGACGAAAGCCGGGGCGATGCGGTCGAGCAGAGTCATGACCGAGGCCTTGCCGACGCGCACGCCGCAGAACGGCAGCAGATCGACGGGTCCGCCGATTGTCCAGGTGACATCGTCGGCGAGGTAGCCGGCAAGCGTCCCAAAGTCGCGGTTGGCCAACGCCCGGAAAAAGGCCTCGACGACGACACGCGGGACGGGTTCGGCGGCAGGTGCAGCTTCCATCCTGCCATTTAGCGTCAGTTGTATTTAAATTTTGTTAGCCAAATGGCGCGTGTGCCGCGGCGCGCCCTAGCGGCGCTCCAAATTCGTTAACGCTGGCAATGATTTGGCGGGCGTCGGCATTAAGCCCATCGGCCGATCGGCGTCGAATCCTTAAGCCCAGCGTGCTAAAGGGCGCGCGGCGGAAGGCCGCTTTCCGGAACTTTCTCGATGGACGCCACGACGACCCAGGCTGGAACTTTGCCCGATCAGCGCGCGCAAGCGCTGCTCGCGTCCTACGAGCGCGCCGGATACGCGCGCGTGGCGCCTGCCATCCTGCAGCCGGCCGAGCCGTTCCTCGACCTCTCCGGCGAGGACATCCGCAAGCGCATGTATCTGACCACCGCGCCGGACGGCGGCGAATTCTGCCTGCGGCCGGACCTCACCATTCCGGTGTCGCGCGACTACCTCGCCTCGCCCGCAGCCGGCGAGATCGCCGGCTTTTGCTATCTCGGCCCGGTGTTCCGCTATCGCAACGATCAGCCTTCCGAATTTCTGCAAGCCGGCATCGAATCCTTCGGCCGCGACGACAAGGCGGCGGCAGACGCCGAAATGCTGGCGCTGGCGCTGGAAGCGACCGCGCATTACGGGTTGCCGCAGCCCGACATTCGTATTGGCGATGTGGCGCTGTTTGCCGCGCTGATCGCCGGGCTTGATCTCGCGCCGGCGTGGAAGCGGCGGCTGGTCAAGGATTTCAACCGCAAGGCCAATCTGGCGCAGGACCTCGACCGGCTGGTGCTCGGCGGCGCCAATGCGCGGCCGGAATACCAGGGCGTGCTTGCCGCGCTCGCCGGTTCCGATCCGAAAGGCGCGCATGCGCTGGTGACCGACCTTTTGTCGATTGCCGGCATCAATGCCGTCGGCGGCCGCACGGTCGGCGAGATCGCCGAGCGCTTTCTTGAACAGGCGGCGCTCGGCGCCTGCGCCAAATTGCCGCGCGACGTGCGCGCGCTGATCGAACGCTTCCTCGCCATTGAAGGCGACCCCGACGAGGCGGCGGCGGACTTGCGCGCGCTCAACGGCGACGTCGGCAAGGCGTTGCAGGGCCCGCTCGATCTGTTTGAAAGCCGCATCGGATTTTTCGCCGCGCATGGCATCGACTTGAAGCGCGTGCATTTCTCCAGCGGCTTTGGCCGCGGCTTCGATTACTACACCGGCTTCGTTTTCGAATTGACCGATCCGGCGCGCACCGGCGATCCGCTGGTCGCCGGCGGCCGCTATGACGGGCTGTTCACGCGGCTCGGCAGCGCGACGCCGATCCCCGCGGTCGGACTTGCCGCCTGGATCGAGCGCCTCGCCGTCTATGGGGGCGCGGCATGACGCTGGTACTCGCGGTGCCGGCGAAAGGCCGGCTGCAGGAAAACGCGGAAACCTTCTTCGCCCGCTCAGGCCTGGCGCTGGTGAAGCCGCGCGGCGCAGCGCGATTATCGCGGCGCCGTTGCCGGGCTCGACGGTATCGAGGTCGCGTATCTGTCCGCCGCCGAAATCACCGCGCAGCTTGCGGCGGGCAGCGTGCATCTCGGCGTGACCGGCGAGGATCTGGTGCGCGAGATGATCCCCGACGCCGACAATAAAGTCGTGCTGGTCGAAGGGCTGGGTTTCGGCTTTGCCAATGTCGTCGTCGCCGTGCCGCAGGCCTGGATCGACGTGCGCACCATGGCCGACGTCGACGACGTCGCCACCGCCTTTCGCCAGCATCACGGCCGCAAGATGCGGGTGGCGACGAAATATGTAAATCTCACGCGGCGCTTCTTTTCCGCGCACGGCATCATGGACTACCGCATCGTCGAAAGCTCGGGCGCCACCGAAGGCGCGCCGGCGGCCGGCAGCGCCGAGATGATCGTCGACATCACCACCACCGGCGCGACGCTCGCCGCCAACGCGCTGAAGGTCGTTGGAGGACGGCGTCATCCTGCGCTCGCAGGCAAATCTCGTCGCCGCGCGGACGGCCTCCTGGGGCGAGAGCGAGCGCACGCTCGCCAAGGTCATTCTCGACCGCATCGCCGCGCAGGCGCGCGCCCGCGCTTACCGCGAAGTGCGCGCCCGCTTTGCTGCCTGCGACGCGCGGCTGGTGGACCTGGCGAAAGACAAATTCGGCGTTGAGACGCCGTTCGGCGGGCCGACTTCGTCCGGCATGCTGACGCTGCACTGCCCGCCCGATCAGGTCTATGCGCTCACCGCGTTCCTGCGCGACAACGGCGCGGAAGCCGTGGCGGTCGCCGATCTCGATTACGTGTTCTCGCGCGACAATCCGCTGTTCGCGAAGCTCGAGGCGGGGTTGTAGGTAACTCCGTGTTCGCAGGCGTACGCTGTTCTATTTCCCTCCCCCTGAAAGCGGGGAGGCGGCTGGTAACGCGGGGTCATCGCGGCATCGAATTGACCCGCCACTCCGCTTTGCTTCGCAAATCGACCTCGCCGCTTTCAGGGGGAGGTAACGAAGAAAATCATAGCGCCGTGTAATCAATCGGCTTTGTCCGGTCGAGCTTGCGCTCGATCTTCGGCAGCGGATATTTCAGACCCGTGGCGCAATTGAACAGCACCACCTGATCGGCTTTTTTCACGCGGCCATCCGCCAGGCTCTGTTTGTAGGCGGCATAGGTCGCCGCGCCTTCCGGGCACAGCAAGAACCCCTCCTCGCGCGCCATCTCGTCGAGCGCCGCGGTGATCGCGTCGTCGGAGACGGCGATGGCGAAGCCGCCGCTCTCGCGCACCGCGCGCAAAATGAGAAAATCGCCGATCGCCTGCGGCACGCGAATGCCTGAGGCGATGGTGTGCGCGTTCTCCCAGCGCGGCGCATGCTCCTCGCCCGCCTCAAAGGCGCGTCACCATCGGCGCGCAGCCTTCCGCCTGCACCGCGATCATGCGCGGGCGCTTCTTGCCGATGAAGCCGATTGTCTCCAGCTCGGCGAATGCCTTCCACATGCCGATCAGCCCGGTGCCGCCGCCGGTCGGATAGAAGATCGCATCCGGCACCTGCCAGCCGAGCTGTTCGGCCAATTCCAGCCCCATCGTCTTCTTGCCTTCGATGCGGTAGGGCTCCTTCAGCGTCGAGGTGTCGAACCAGCCGACTTTCGCCTTGCCTTCGCCGACGATTCTTGCCGCAATCGTCGATCAGCCCGTTGACGCGATAGACGGATGCGCCTTGCAGCGCGATTTCGCTGACGTTCACCTCCGGCGTGTCCTCCGGGCAGAAGATCGTGCTTTTGATGCCGGCGCGCGAGGCGTAGGCCGCGAGCGCAGCACCGGCGTTGCCGTTGGTCGGCATGGCCATGTGCTTGATGCCCAGCGCTTTCGCCATCGACACCGCCATGACAAGGCCGCGCGCCTTGAACGAGCCGGTCGGCAGTCGGCCCTCGTCCTTCACCAGAATTTCAGCCGCCGCCGAGCTTCTTCGCGAGCTTCGGCATCGGCACGATCGGTGTCATTGCCTCGCCCAGGCTGACGATGTCGGCTGCGCGGCGAACGGGGAGCAGTTCGCGATAGCGCCACAGATCGGGCGCGCGCGCGGCCAGCATGTCCTTGCTCAAGGCTTTGCGCACGCCGGCGAGATCGTAGCGCACCAGCAGCGGCTTGCCCGCGCGCGACAGATTATGAATCTGGTCGGCCTCATGCCGTTCGCCGGTCATGGCGCATTCAAGATGGGTGACGAAGCTCGGCCGTTCGCCGCGCAGATTGTCCTCGAGCGTCATGGCGCGTCCTCTTTGCGAGCGCGGAACACAATGAAATGCGAAAGCGAGAAATTGACCACGAAGCTGACGCCGATCGCCGCCACCTTGCCGGCCCAGGCCGGGATGTGAGCGAGTTCGACCAGGCACCAGACGGTGCCGGTATTGGCGAAAAATCCGGCGACCTGCGAGAGCGCGAATGCGAAATAGCGGTCGAAGGCGAGGCGCCGGCCCGACTCGGCGGCAAAGGTAATGGATGAGTTCATGACATAGGAGCCGGTAACGGCGACGATCCATGCCAGGGTGTTGGCGACGAGAATCGGCAGCAGCAGATAATAATAGGCGAACGAAAATACGGCGAAGTCGACGGCCGAATTGGCAACGCCGACAATGGCGAAGCTCGCCGCCTTCAGCGCCACCGCGCGATCATGCCAGGCAACGTTGAGGCGATCGATGATATTTTGCAACGGTGCAATCATATTTGCCGGCTCATACCATCTTGCGCATGATCTGATCCGACCGTCCTTCGCCCGCCGAAACGGGCTTCGCGAAGGAGGGAAACCGGTTCCCGCTTTTCGGGATCATGCGCTAACACGTCCCGCCGAAGGGCGCGACAGGCCAGATCGGGTACGCTATAGATCGGGACGTGAACTACCCGGCGGCAGGCTAACGGACAATGGCGAAGCCCGGCAAACGCACGAACCGCGCGCCGCGCGCCGCTTCCGCGCAAGGGCTGTCGATCGTCATTCCGCTGTTCAACGAAGCCAAGGGCCTCGCCGGGCTGCACGAGCGCATCGCTCAGGTCGCGCGTGCGCTCAGGGCCAAATACGACCTGGCGGCGGAAATCGTCTATGTCGATGACGGCAGCAAGGACGACACCAACGGCATCGCCCTGTCGCTGCCGGCCGATCCGCTCGACGTGCAGGTGGTGACGCTGTCGCGCAATTTCGGCAAGGAGGCCGCCCTGCTCGCCGGCCTCGATCATGCCCGGCTCGGCGCCGTGCTGTTCATGGACGGCGACGGCCAGCATCCGCCCGATCTGGTCGATACGCTGGTGTCGCGCTGGATCAACGATGGCTACGACGTCGTCTATACCGCCAAGGCCAACCGCGAGAACGAGCCGTGGACTGCGCCGCATCGGCGTGCACATGTTTCTATTCGCTGATCAACTGGGGCGCGCGGCAGCCGCTGCCCGAGGACGCCGGCGACTTCCGCCTCCTGTCGCCGCGCGCGGCGGCGGCGTTGCGGCAACTGCCTGAACGCAGCCGCTTCTTCAAGGGGCTGGCGACCTGGATCGGCTTCCGCCAGGCGCGCGTGGATTATACGCCGGCTCTGCGCGCTTACGGCAAAACGTCGTGGAGCGTATGGACCTTGATCGGCCTGTCGATCGAAGGGCTGACGTCGTTTTCGGTGGCGCCGCTGCGCTTTGCCAGCCTCCTCGGCGTGCTGCTGGCGGCCACCGCGCTGTTCTTCGGCGCCTGGATTGCGCTGCAGACTATCCTCTACGGCAAGGACGTGCCCGGCTATCCTTCGCTTGTCGTCGGCCTGATGGTGCTGGGCGGCGTGCAACTGCTGATGATCGGCGTGCTCGGCGAATATATCGGGAAGCTGTTGTCCGAGATGAAAGGGCGCCCGGTCTATTTCGTCGCCGAGCACAGCGTGAAAAGCGCGGCGAGCGACGCCGCCAAGACCACGACCCCGCGCGCGGCGGAGTAAATCGCGTGCCCGAGGCGCTTCGCCACATCTGGCTCTGCGCCGACGATTACGGCATTTCGCGCGGCGTCAATTCCGCGATCCGTGACCTGATCATGCGCGGGCGGCTCAACGCCGCCTCGGTGATGGTGCTGGCGCCGCATTTCGACCGTGGCGACGCGCGCTCGCTGCAAATGCTCAACGCCGGGGCGAAACGCGCCGCCCTCGGCCTGCATCTGACGCTGACCGCGCCGTTCGAGCCGGTGAGCGAGAGCTTCACGCCCAAGCGCGAAGGCCGTTTCCTGCCGATGAAAGCGATGCAGCTTTCGGCGCTTGCCCGCCGGCTCAACCCCGGCGCGCTGAAACTGGAGATCGCCGCGCAGATTCACGCCTTCGCCGGCGCCTTCGGCCACCTGCCCGATTTCATCGACGGGCATCAGCATATCCATCTGTTTCCGCAGGTGCGCGACGCCCTGCTCGAGGTGATGGCGGAGGCGACGCCGAACGCCTGGGCGCGCCAGTGCGGCCGCGCGCGCGCGGCAAAGCGGTCCTGCGCGACCACAAGGCGCTCACCCTCGACGTGCTTAGCGTCCGCTTTCGCCAGCAAGGCGCAACAAGCCTCGGCATCGCCACCAACCCGGCCTTCGCCGGCAGCTATAATTTTTCCAAACGCGCGGTGTTTGCTAAAATCTTCCCGCGTTTTCTCGAAGGGCTGCCCGATGGCGGGCTGATCATGTGCCATCCCGGCTTTGTCGATGCCGAGTTGAAGCGGCTCGATTCGCTCACCGATCTGCGCGAGCGCGAATACGAGTTCTTCATGTCCGACGAATTTGCATGGTTCTCAAGGCGCACAACGTCGCGCTCGGCCGTCCGCCGAGAAAAGCGAACTAGAGTACGACGACGGTAGCGCCGACCTTGACCCGATCGTAGAGGTCGATGATGTCGGCGTTGCGTAGGCGGATGCAGCCCGACGACACGTTGTGCCCGATGGTCCACGGCTCGTTGGAACCGTGGATGCGGTAGAGCGTCGAGCCGAGATAGAGCGCGCGGGCGCCGAGCGGATTGTCGGGGCCGCCGGCCATGAAATGCGGCAGATAAGGCTGGCGCTCGATCATTTCCTCGGGCGGCACCCAGTCGGGCCATTCCTTTTTCGCCGAAACCTTGTGCACGCCGGCCCAGGTGAAGCCGGGGCGGCCGACGCCGATGCCGTAGCGGATCGCCTTGCCGTTCGGCTCGATCAGATAAAGAAACTTGTTCGGCGTATCGATGATGACGGTGCCTGGCTTTTCATCGCTGCGGTAATCTACTTCGCGGCGCAGATAGCGTGGGTCCATGCCGTCGGGCAGGACCGCCTGCGGCTGCACCGGAAAGGCCGCCGGGACGACCACGTAGCCCGGCGGCGCGCCCGGAGGCGCATAGGCCTGCGGCGGCGGGCACGGACGGCGCGGGCGCCGGCGCCGAATCGCCGAACAAGAATTCGATGAAGCCGCCGCCGAGATCGGACTTCATCACCGGCGGCTGCGCCACCACGACCATTCGGCGGCGTTACCGGCGCCGCGTAGCCCGCGGGCGGCGGCGTTTGCGCGGAAGCTGCGCCTGCGGCAAGACAGACCGGTGATAGCGGCAAGGACAATCGAACGCATCGGAACTCTGCGACGCACATGTCGTCGAACTGCAGACAGCGATATAGATACCCATTGGTAAATCGGCGTTAGCGCGGCCCGGTTGACCGCGCGCTAGACGCGGAACGTCGCCATAGAGTTTATTTTGCGTAAAACGCGAGCGCGCATGGTAAACGCGCGGTTTCGATTTTCCTGCAACGCTGCGTTAATCGCCGGCCTGATAGAACTTCGCGAGGACACTGGGGGCGGCCTTGCAGCGTAAAGTCTTTCGCGTCGAACAGATGTTCGGTCACCATCGCGCGGCACACACGCCGCGCGCAAGCGAACAGCCGCACGAGGATCAGGCCGGACTTGCCCGCGAACTCGCCACCCTGCGCGAGACCATTGCCCGCAACCGGCGCGAGCTTGCCGCGCTTGCCGGGCCCCGCGTCCGAACCGCGCATGACCCGCGCCGCCTACGAACTTGGCGCGGCCATCGACGGCATGGAAAAGGCGACGCAGAAAATCCTCAAGGGCACCGAGATCATCGACGAAAGTGCGCGGACGCTCGCCGCCACGCTGAAGACCGGCTACGAGCGCGGGCTAGCCCAGGACATCCAGGAGCAGACGGTGCGCATCTACGAGGCCTGTCACTTTCAGGACCTCGCCGGCCAGCGCATCGGCAAGGCGATCGCCGCGTTGAATGCCGTCGAAGCGCACGTGACGCGCATGATCGCGCTGATGGAAGGCCACGCGCCGCATCCGGCCGCAGCGGCGAATCATTCGGCCGGGCGCCGCCTGGCCAACGGCCCGAGCCTTGACGGCGATGCCGACCGCGCCAGCCAGCGCGACATCGACAAGATGTTCGGCTAGGCCGGCTTCCGGATCACGACGAAACAAATAAGCGCGATCGCGGCAAAACAGGCGGCGAGACCGAGCGCCGCCGCGTCCGACGTCTTTTCGATGACAAAGGCCATGATCAGCGGCGCCGCCGACTGCACCAGCAGGAACGGCCCGGCCAGCCGCCCCATCAACCGCCCGTAACCGGCAGGACCGAACAGCGCCAGCGGCACCGCGCCGCGCGTGATGGTGACGAGCCCGTTGGCGCCGCCAAACATCAACGCGAAGGCCGCCGCCACCGGCACCGAGACGCCGAGTACCGCGAGCATGACGAAGGCGCACAGCAAGGCGCTCAGCGCGAAACGCACGATCCACAGTGGATGCACGTCGCGGCCGAAGGCAAATTCGATCAGCCGCGCGCCGACCTGCGCCGGACCGAACAGCGCGCCGACCCATACCACCGTGCCGCCATCGATTCCGGCGCGCGCGAAAATCGCCAGCAGATGCGCGGAAAGACCGGACGGGACGAAGGCGTAGGCCGCGAAAGCCGACGCCACCAGAAGGAACGGCAAGCCGCGCGACGGCAGCAGCTTCACCGGCGCCTGCACATCGCCCGGTTTCGTGATCGGCCAATTCGGCGCGATCGCGCGGCAGCGCCAGCGCATGCAGCGGCGCGGAGACGAAAGCGAGCAAGGCGGCATAGACAAGATAAGTCTCGTGCCAGCCGACGGCACTCGAGCAGGAAATGCGTCGTCGGCCAGCTTACCGTCGAGGCAAAGCCGCCGGCGAGCGTAAGCGCCGTGATCGGCCGGCGCGCGGCGCCACCGAAGATGCGGCCGAGCGTGGCGAAGGCGGAATCGTAGAGGTTTGCCGCCATGGCGACGCCGAGCACCATCCATACCGCCAGATATGCGATCCGGTTGGCGGCATGCACGATGAGCACGAGGCCGAGCGCGCCGATCAACGAGCCCAAGGTCATGGTCACGTGACCGCCGAAGCGGTCGATCGAGCGCCCGACATAGGGCGAAACCAATCCGGCGGTGAGCAGCCCGACAGAGAAGCCGCCCATGGCGAAGGCGATCGACCAGCCGCGCTCGGCTGCGATCAATGGCACGATCAGCACCGGCGTATAGAAAATCGTGCCCCAGGAAAGGATCTGCGTGACGCCGAGCACCGGCACGGCACGCCAGGGGCCGACGATGAAGTCGCGAAGTGATCTCATGCAGAACCGCTCTCTCCGTCATGCGCGGGCTGGACTCGCGCATCCATGATGAGCGGCCATGAATGACGATCTTACGTCAGTCCACACTTGTCGAACGTCATCAAGGATTGCCGGGACAAGCCCGGCAACGACAACTGAAAAGTTGTCACGGCTTTTGCTGCTGGATCGGCGGTTGCACCGGCTCTGCTTGCGGGCTGCCTTGCGGCTTCGGCGGCGTCTTCGGTTTCGGCTTTGGCTTGGTCTTATGCTTGACCGGTTTGGCGCCTTCCGGCGGGCAGCGCACGTAGACCATGGTGCCGTAGCGGCCCTGCACTTCCGGGTCGATCCAGCGCAGGATCAGGATGCGACCGTCGAAGGAAACGACCTCGCGGTCGTCGGTCGCCGCCGGCGGTTCGTCCTTCGGCCCGATATAGGTCTTGTGGTTGGGCGCGCCCTTGAGCGCCAGTTCGGAAGGCGTCGCCTGGTCGGCGAGATGCATCATGACGCCGCCGGTCGGGCCCAGCGTGATGACGTAAGGCTGCTTGCATTGCTGGGCGGCGGCCGCCTCGATGCGCGGTCGGTCCTCGTCCTTGTGATAGGCGGCAAGGCCCCAGCGGCCGACGATGTCCTGCGGTGGAAAGGCCGGCGGCAAGGTGGGCATGACCGGCGCCGCCAGCGGCGGCGCTTCCGGTGCGGGACCCGTGGCGCAGGCGGCGACCGCCAAACGCGAGCGCAGCGAGTATCAAGCACTGGTCGGCAGGCGGCTGGATTGAGGGCTCATCGGGGCTCCCGGCGGCGATGCAAACCGACTTTGCGGGGCCGCGCCGATCAGTGCAAGCGCAGGTTTTCGGCCGGCCGACGCAATCCGCGCCGCGCCGCATTAGCGCTGCGGCGCGCCGCCAGTACGAGCCGATCCGCTTCGCGCTTGACACCCCGCCGTCCAGGCCATATCTCCCGGCAGGTTGTTGGCACTCTCTGAGGGGGAGTGCTAAATAGCTGTGAAATAGAAGATTTTTCGTTCAAACCGGGCGTTCGCGCCAATGAGGAAGACATGGCCAAGACCAAGTTTCGTCCCCTGCATGACCGCGTGGTCGTGCGCCGCATCGAAGCCGACATGAAGACCAAAGGCGGCATCATCATCCCCGACACCGCCCAGGAAAAACCGAGTCAGGGCGAGATCGTCGGTGTCGGCCCCGGTGGCCGCGACGAGGCCGGGAAGCTGATCCCCATTGATCTCAAGGTCGGCGACAAGGTGCTGTTCGGCAAGTGGTCGGGCACCGAGGTCAAGCTCGACGGCGAGGATTTCCTGATCATGAAGGAGTCCGACATCATGGGCGTCATCGCCTGATTGCGGACCTAGCAAAAACACAAACGGAGTAATTGAAATGGCTGCCAAGGACGTAAAATTTGCCGGCGATGCGCGCGAGCGGATGCTGCGCGGCGTCGATATCCTCGCCAACGCGGTGAAGGTGACGCTCGGCCCCAAGGGCCGCAACGTCGTGCTCGACAAATCGTTCGGCGCCCCGCGCATCACCAAGGATGGCGTCACCGTCGCCAAGGAGATCGAGCTCGAGGACAAGTTCGAGAACATGGGCGCGCAGATGGTGCGCGAGGTAGCGCAGAAGACCAACGACATGGCTGGCGACGGCACCACCACCGCGACCGTTCTCGCCCAGGCGATCGTGCGCGAAGGCGCAAAATCCGTCGCCGCCGGGATGAACCCGATGGACCTCAAGCGCGGCATCGACATCGCCGTGGCCGCTGTGGTCAAGGACCTAGAGAAACGCGCAAAGCCCGTCGGTTCCTCGGCCGAAGTGGCGCAGGTCGGCACCATCTCCTCGAACGGCGACGAGGCCGTCGGCACAATGATCGCCAAGGCGATGCAGAAGGTCGGCAACGAAGGCGTTATCACCGTCGAGGAAGCCAAGGCGCTCGACACCGAAGTCGAGATCGTCGAGGGCATGCAGTTCGACCGTGGCTACATCTCACCCTATTTCGTCACCAACGCCGAAAAGATGCTGGCCGAGCTCGAGGACGCTTACGTCCTCCTGCACGAGAAAAAGCTCTCCGGCCTGCAGTCGATGCTGCCGGTGCTTGAGGCCGTCGTGCAGTCGGGCAAGCCGCTGGTCATCATCGCCGAGGACGTCGAAGGCGAAGCCATCGCCACCCTCGTCGTCAACAAGCTGCGCGGCGGCCTGAAAGTGGCCGCGGTGAAGGCGCCTGGCTTCGGCGATCGCCGCAAGGCCATGCTCGAAGACATCGCCATCCTTACCGGCGGGCAGCTGATCTCCGAGGACCTCGGCATCAAGCTTGAGAACGTGACCACGGCCATGCTCGGCCGCGTCAAGAAGGTCATCATCGAGAAGGAAAAGACCACCATCGTCAACGGCGGCGGCAAGAAGGCCGACATCGAGGCGCGGGTGAACCAGATCAAGGCGCAGATCGAGGAGACCACCTCCGACTACGACAAGGAAAAGCTGCAGGAGCGGCTGGCCAAGCTCGCCGGCGGCGTCGCGGTAATCCGCGTCGGCGGGGCGACCGAGATCGAGGTCAAGGAGAAGAAGGACCGCGTCGAGGACGCGCTCAACGCCACCCGCGCCGCGGTCGAGGAAGGCATCGTCCCGGGCGGCGGCGTCGCGCTGTTGCGCGCCAAGAAGGCCGTCGGCCGCATCCACGACGAGAACCCGGACGTGCAAGCCGGCATCAACATCGTGCTCAAGGCGCTGGAGTCCCCGATCCGCCAGATCGCGGAAAATTCCGGCGTCGAAGGCTCGATCGTGGTCGGCAAGATCATCGACGAGAATTCGGAGACCTACGGTTTCGACGCCCAGACCGAGAAATACGTCGACATGATCAAGGCCGGCATCATCGATCCGGCCAAGGTCGTGCGCACGGCGCTGCAGGACGCGGCCTCGATCGCCGGTCTGCTGATCACCACCGAGGCCATGGTTGCCGAACTGCCGAAGGATCCGGCTCCAGCCATGCCGGGCGGCGGCGGCATGGGTGGCATGGGCGGAATGATGTAAATCCGCTAGCCAAGACAACTGATCCAGCGCGGCTTCGGCCGCGCCTTTTTTGTGGGGCGCGGTCAAGCAGTTTTGAAATAATCCGCGCACCAGACGTGTTAGTAACCGCAACGCCGGCGGCCAGCCGAGGAGTTCCATGGACCAACGCGTCATCGACCTTTACGACCACTTCACCCACGGCGTCATCGACCGCCGCGCCTTCCTCGACCGGCTGACCGCCATCGCCGGCTCCGCCGCGGCGGCCGTCGCGCTGCTGCCCTTGCTGCAAAACGACTACGCGCGCGCGGCAATCGTTGCAGCGGACGACGCGCGGCTGGCGATCGACACTGTGTCCTATGACGCCGGCGGAACAAAAATCAGCGGCTATCTGGCCCGGCTGAAAGACAAAGGAAAACGCCCGGCGGTCCTCGTCATCCACGAAAACCGCGGGCTCAACCCGCACATCCAGGACATCGCCCGGCGTCTGGCGCTGGAAGGCTTCCTCGCCTTCGCCGTCGACCTGCTGTCGCCGCTTGGCGGCACGCCGGCTGACGAGGACAAGGCGCGCGATATGATCGGCACGCTCAAGCCGGAGGAGACCGCGCGGCACGCCGCTGCCGCGGTGCCGTTCCTCGAGCATCATCTGGAATCGAGCGGCAATGTCGGCGCCGTCGGCTTCTGCTGGGGCGGCGGCGGCATCAATCGCGTCGCCGTGCTCGCGCCCGACCTCAAAGCCGCCGTCGCCTATTATGGCCTGCAGGTGCCCGCCGATCAGATTCCGGCGATCCGCGCGCCGCTGCTTGCTGCACTATGCCGGGCTCGACCAGCGCGTGAATGCGGGGATTGCTGCCTACGAAGCTGCGCTCAAGGCCGACCACAAGCGCTACACGATTTACATTTACCCGAACGTCAATCACGCCTTCAACAACGATACCGGCAGAAGCTACGACAAGCCGGCGGCGGATCTCGCGTGGAGCCGCACCATCGCCTTCCTCAAGGAAAACCTTGGCGCGCCGCCAAAGGCCGGGTGACAAACGGGCGGCCGGCGCGCTAGAATGCCGGTAAGGACGGCGAAAAACGCCGGCAGGAGGATTAAATGGCGGATGCAGTCACGGCCCTGATCGGCGCGATCATCATGGTCGGCTATATTGTCCTGATTGCCGCCAAGCTCGCCGCGCCGCCACTGTGGATATGCTGCCTGATCGGCGTTGCGCTGATGCTCTGGGGCTTCTGGGGCGACGACTGGAAGCCGGTCATCAAGCCCGACGAGAAATAAGCGGCGTCATTCACTCAAGGTTTCGATCAGCCAGTTCGCCGTGCGCATGAGGCGCGCATCGTCGCCGCGTTCGCCGATGAGCTGCACGCCGAGCGGCATGCCACCTTCGCCGTTGAGCAAAGGCAGCGACAGCGCCGGCAAGCCGGTGAGGCTCCACAGCGAGCAGAACACCGGGCTTCCTGTGGCCTCGCCTTTCGGCGCGACGCCAGGCGCCGCCGGCGTCAGGATCGCGTCGTATTGCTTGAAGATTTCCTCGATGCCGGCGGCATAGCGCCGCGCATTGTCCCCCGCTGCCAGATAGCGCACCGCGCTCACGCCGCGCCCTGCGGCGAGAAAATCGCGCAACTGCTTGCTCGAAACTTCGCCGCCGCGCTCGACGATGGCGCCGAGATTGTGCGCCATGTCTACCGACATGACGACGCGGTGGTCGTCCCAGGCGGCGGCATAGGCGTCCGGCAAGTCGACCGTTGCGGCACGCTCACCCAGGCGCATCGCCAGAGCTTCGAAGGCGGCGCGCGTCTCCGGTTCGGCCTTGTCCCACACCGGCGTGCGCACGAAGGCGATTTGCGGCGGCATTGGCGGCGGCGTGGCAAGCGTGTCGAGAAAGGCCGGCGATGCCACCGCGCGCGTATCGGAATCGTCGGCGTCGTAACCGGCAAGCGCCTCGAGAATGAGCGCTGCGTCGGCGAGCGTGCGCGCGAATACGCCGACATGATCGAGCGCGCGCGACAACATCAAGGCGCCGTGGCGCGAGATCATTCCATGCGTCGGCTTGACGGCGTAGACGCCGCAATAGGCCCCTGGCCGGATCACCGAGCCATTGGTCTGCGAGCCGATTGCCAGCGGCACCATGCCGGCGGCGACCGCCGCCGCCGAACCGGACGACGAGCCGCCCGGCGTGCGCGAGGTGTCATGCGGGTTGCGCGTCGGACCCGGATGGAAATAGGCGAATTCCGTGCTCACCGTCTTGCCGATGATCACCGCGCCGGCTTCGCGCAGCCGCGCGACGGCGGCCGAATCGCGCATCGGATGGCGGCCCTTGAGCAGCGGCGAGCCGCATTCGGTTTTGTAGTCGGCGGTGTCGAAGATGTCCTTGATGGCAACCGGCACGCCGTGCAGCGGCCCCACCGCCTTGCCGTTGCGGCGACGCTCGTCGATCGCCTTGGCCTGCGCCAGCGCCTCGGCCGGATCAAGATGGACGAAGGCGTGAACCTGATCGTCGACCGCCGCGATCCGATCAAGGCAGGCGCCGACATAGGCCTCGGCGCTCATTTCGCCGCCGGCGATGCGCTCGGCGGCCTCGATGGCAGTGAGCGTTGTCAGGTTGGAGTCGTCCACCATCAATTCGCGTATAACTTGCCAGGCAGCCACAGCGCAATGCCGGCGAAAATATAGACAAGCGCCATAGTGATAAACACCATGAACACAAATGGCAACGCGCCAGCGAAAATCTGGTTCAACCGCACGTGTGGCGGCGCCACGCCTTTGAGATAGTACGCCGCCATCGCCATCGGGGGCGTGTTGAATGAGGTCTGAATGTTGAGCGCAACCAAAATGCCGAACAAGGTCGGTTCGATATGGAAGAACTTCACTAGCGGCAGGAAGATCGGCACGAAGGTGATGATGATTTCGGTCCATTCCAGCGGCAGCCGAGCAGAAAGATGATGAACTGGGCGAGGATGAGAAAAGTGGTGGCGTTCAAATGCGCCGCCAGAACCCAGCGCTCGATCACCTCATGGCCGCCGAGATACGAAAATACCAAGGAGAATGTCCACGATCCGATAAACAGGTAGCAGACCATCGCCGAGGCGCGGGCGGTCAGGTAGACGGCTTCCTTCAACCGCTGGAAGGTAAGCGATTTATAGAGAGCAGCGAGCAGCACGGAGCCAGCGGCGCCGACGGCGCAAAATTGCTCGCCTTGAGCTGCTTTCCAAATGGGCAAAACACCGACGATGCTACATCGCGCGCTTAAATCAGCGGCGGTTCGAAGCGCACAAATTTTCGAAATTGCGAAATAAGTTACGTGGGCGAGCCTTGCGGCTCCCACTCCTCGGCGCTGGCGCCGGCGAGCGCGCGAACCCGTTCCTCGTCTTTGGCGAATTCCGCCGCGGCGCCAGAATAGACCACGCGGCCGTCATCGAGCACATAGGCGCGGTCGGAAATTTCGACCGCGGCACGCACATTCTGTTCCACCAGCAGCACGGAAATACCCTGTGAGCGCGCGGAGGTGACGACCCTGAACACGTCCTGAACAATCAAGGGCGCAAGGCCTTGGCTTGGCTCATCGAGCAAAAGCAGTTTCGGATTGAGCAGAAGAGCGCGTGCGATCGAAAGCATCTCCTGCTCGCCGCCGGAAAGCTGCCGGCCCTTGTTGCCCTTGCGCTCGGCCAGCCGCGGGAATAGTTCGTAGATGCGCGAAATGGTCCACGGTCCCGGCCGCTCAAGCGGGACTTTGAGATTTTCTTCCACGCTCAGATTGGGAAATATTTTGCGCCCCTCTGGCACATAGCCGACACCGAGCGCGGCGACGCGGTACGGCTGCCAGTCGGTGGTGGCATGACCGAAAACGCGCACCGCGCCCTCCCGCGCGGGAGTCAAGCCCATGAGGCTCCGCAACGTTGTGGTCTTGCCAGCGCCATTACGGCCAAGCAGGGTCACGATCTCGCCTTCGCGCACCTCCAGGCTGACGCCGTGCAGGATATGGCTCTTGCCGTAGAAGGTGTGCAGACCTTCCGCCTGAAGAATGACGTCGCTCATGCCGCGGCCTTTCCAAGATAGGCGGCCTGCACTGCTTCGTTGGCCGCGATCTCCCTGGGCGTGCCTTCGGCCAGCATCTTGCCTTCCGCCAGCACCATGATCCGGTCGGCAAGATGAAAGACGACACGCATGTCGTGCTCGATAAGCACGATGGTCAGCTTCTGATCATGGTGCAATTTACCGATCAGTTGGGTGATGTCGTAGGTCTCCTGGTCGCCCATGCCGGCGGTCGGCTCGTCGAGCAGCAGCAGGCGCGGCTTGAGCGCGAGCGCCATCATGATCTCGTTGGCGCGCTGGTCGCCATGCGACATCTCGCCGACCAGCCGGTCCGCTTTCTCCGTCAAGCCGCCCAATTGCAACAAGTCAGTAACGCGCGCCTTGACCTCTTCCTCGGCATCAGCGCTTTGCCAAATGCGGGTACGGTAGCCGCTCGCCACTTCGACGGCGATGCGAAGGTTCTCGCGCACCGTCAGTTCGGGAAACACCTCGGTAATCTGGAAGGTGCGAGCGATGCCGCGCCAGACCCGACGCGCCGGCAACAAGCCGGATATATCCTCGCCGTCGAAGAGGATCTTGCCGGACGTTTGCGTGAGGAAGCCGCTGATGGTGTTGAAAAACGTGGTTTTGCCGGCGCCGTTCGGGCCGATCACAGCGCGCAGCTCACCGGACTCGACCGTCATCGACACATTATCCACGGCGATCAGGCTGCCGAAGGCCTTAGTGACGTTTTCGACTCGCAGCAGGCTCATGACGTGAGTTTCCGCTTGACGATACCAAGGATGCCGCGCGGGAAGTACAGGACGACCAGCACGAATATCAGACCGACAAAAGACATCCAGTTTTCCGTGTGGCTAGAAATGTAGTCCTGCAACACGATGAAGATCGCGGCGCCCAGCAGCGGTCCCCAAAAGCTGCGCATGCCGCCGAGCACCGCCATGATGACGAAATTACCGGACTGGTCCCAGCGCAACGCGCGCGGGTCGACGAAATCGTTGAGCAGCGCATAGAGCGCGCCGGCAAGGCTAACGATGCAGCAGGAGATCACCCAGGACATCCAGATGTGCCGGTCGACCGGAATACCGAGGAAACGGGCGCGGCGCTCATTCTCGCGGATCGCCAGCAGCGTACGCCCAAACGGCGAGCGCAACAGGAAAGCCATGACGCCGACGGCCAGGGCGAAGACCGCAAGCACGAAGTAATAAAACGCCTTGTTGTTGTTTAGGATGTCGAGTGTGGCGAAACCGAAATGCAGCGGCTCGCGGTGCCACGCCGACAGGCCGTCGTCGCCGCCGGTAAAGTCACGCCACTGGAAGGCGATGAAATAGAACACCTGACCGAAGGCGATCGTGCACATGGCGAAATAGACCCCGCGCAGGCGCGCGATCAAGGGGCCGATGATGGCCGCCGCCACCGTGCCGACGAGAACGCCGAAGAGCAAAGCCAATGGAGTGCTCTCGTAGTAATATTTCATCATCACGGCGGCGCCGTAAGCACCGAGACCGAAATACGCTGCATGGCCGAACGACAACACGCCGGTGTAGCCAAGCAAAAAGTTAAGCGCCATCGACGCCAAACCGAGGATCAATATGCGGCTGCCCAATTCGACATAGCCGCCGGTCAACGGCAGCCAATAGGGCGCGCTCAGTAGCAGCAGCCAGACGACGACGGCGCCCGTGCGGACTTGAAGACGGTCCATCAGAAACGCCCCTCTTCGCCGAACAGCCCGCGTGGGCGAACCAGAAGCACCGCGGCCATCATCACGTACATGATTGCTTCGCTTGCCTGCGGCAGGAAGACTGTGGTGATGCCAGAGGCAACGCCGATGAGGATGCCGCCGAGCAGCGTGCCGGGCAGACTGCCGAGGCCGCCGATGATGATCGAAATGAAGCTCGGCATGATCAACGAGTCGCCGATGGTTGGCTGCAGGCCGAGCATGCCCGCGGCGAGCACGCCGCCGAGGCCTGCCAGATAGATGCCGAGTCCGAAATTGAGGTTGCGAAGAACGCGGACGTTGACGCCAAGGACGGAGACGGTTTCAAGGTCGAGCGTGCCGGCGCGAATGCGCAGACCAAGGCGCGTATAATTCAAGAGTAGAAACAGAATCAGCACGATCAGACCGACCATCGCCACCATGAACACGCGATAGCCGGTCAGAAAGAAGAGTTCGTTGCTCAGCGGGCTCTGAAGAAATGCGGGGATCTGGTATTGCAGACCTTGCGCGCCCCAGATGTAGCGGGTGCCGTCCTCAATGATGAACGCCAGGCCGAAGGTCAGCAGCAGGCTGTAAAGAGGATCGCGGCCATACAGGCGGCGAATCAAGACGCGCTCGACGGCAAGGCCAAGAACGGCGGTCAGCACAGGCGCAACGATCAGCGCGCCCCAGAACCCAATATAGGGGATGAGCATGTAGGCGATATAGGCACCAATCGCAAGGAACCCGCCGTGCGCGAAATTAATGACGCCGGACAGGTTGAGAATGAGCGAAAGACCGAGCGCCATCAGCGCATAAAAGGCGCCGATAATCAGGCCGTTGAATACATTAAAGAACAACAATTGAGTCATGGGCGGATCACTAACACCAATCGAACCGGCGTCCTATCGCGACTGTGGCCCGTCTCTCCGGCGGGCCACCACAAAATGACGTTAATTACTATGAACTGCCGCGTCAAAAAAAGAACCGGACACCGCGAATATCGCAGCGTCCGGCCTTTTTTGTGCGTTAGCTCGGCCACACCATCTTGCAACCGGTCTCCTGAACCGACAAAGCGGCGTCGGTACCCTTGATCAGATTTGTGACTTTGAAGAGATCTTCCTTGTCGCCGCCGGCGGGAGCCGGCTGGGAATGACCGACGAACAGCGTCGGCATGAGCTGGTTGTCGCCTTCGCGATAGAACGGATCGTTCGGCATCAGCGCGATTTCCGGCGGCAGGACCAGACCCTGCATCGCTTTGGCGAGCTTGACAGCGTCAAGCGATTTGGCCTTTTCCGCGGCGAGCTTGCAGGTCCAGGTCGCGGCGTAGCCAAACCAGGTACGCGCTGTTGGAACGTGGCCGCCGCTCTTCTTGCGGATATCCGCAACGAACTGCTCCACATGCGGCACGCCCGGTTGCTTCCAGTACCACTCGAAGCACCAGTCGCCGAGCAGCGCCTGCGGCGGCAGGGCAAGGTTGACCTCAAGCTCCTGCTGGGCGCCGGCGATATGCGTCTTCTTGTCAAGACCGAACTGCACCGCCTGCTTGAGGCAGTTGACCATGTCGTCGCCAGCCAAAAGCAAAATGATCGCATCCGGGTTGGTCGACTGCGCCTTGATCAGGTTGGCGGAGAAATCGGTCGTGCCGAGCGGCGTGTAGTCGGCGCCAAGTTCGGTACCGTTAGCCGCCTTCAGGCTCGCCTCGAAGCCGACCTGCAGAGCGCGGCCGAAGGCGTAGTCGGTGGTGATGAAATACCACTTCTTGCCGTAGTTCGTGAGCAGCAGCTTGGAAACCGAATTGGTCTCCATGCGCGTCGTGTTGCAGACGCGGAACACATTCCAGTGGCACTGCGTGCCGGTGACCGAGTCGGTATGCCCGCCCGGCACGATATGGAACACCTTCTTCTCGAAGCTGACGTTGGCCATCGCCTGCGCCAGCGCCGAGTTGATATTGCCGAGCAGGAAGTCGACCTTGTCGCGCTCGATCAGCTTATTCGCCTTTTGCACGGCGACGGCGGATTCGCCGGACGTCGAATCCTCGACCAATAGATCGACCTTGCGGCCGAGAATGCCGCCCTTGACGTTTATCTGCTCGACCGCGAGCTGGCAGCCGATAAGTTCGTTCTTGCCAACCGCGGCAAACGGCCCGGTCAGCGGGTTGTCGAGGCCAATCTTGATGTTGTCGGCAGCGCGCGCAGTGACAACGAACGGCGACGCAATTTGCAGCGCGCCGGCCGCCGCCGCCGTTTTCAGCAGCGTACGGCGGTCGAGTTTCGTTGTAATAATTTCGGACTTCATAGTAACCTCCCTCAGGTTTTGTTCAGTCGTATCGCGAGATTTTTTTTGGCATTTGCACGCGCAAACCGGCGCCGGGCGGCACCATCCGCAAATTTACCTTTCTCGCGATCACTCTCACGAGTGATAGCGCCTGCGGACGCGAAATTGCAACGATTCAGCGCTCGCCAAAGGCAGACTTTCGTCTATAGATCTGTTCTAACTTCAATCAAAATAACAACAAAAAGTGTCCGCTCGATGACTGACTTTCGACCGTTATTATAACGACGAGAATTGCCGCATCTTCGCCACGCGAAAGCGCCACCGCTAACAACCGTGTCGCTCAGCTCATGCCGCATCCGGCCGCAACAGGAGATTCCCTTGAGAAGGCAATTCGCGACGCTCGGCATCATCTGGCGATTGGCCAGTCCCTATTTCCGCTCCGAGGACCGCTGGGCCGGCCTCATGCTGCTCGCCGCCGTGGTCGGCATTGAATTGTCGATCGTCGCCATCACCGTGCTGCTCAACAGCTGGAACGCGCGCTTCTACAACGCGCTGCAGGAACGCGACTGGAATGCCTTCGTCTACCAGCTCGGCTATTTCAGCGTGCTGGCGGCGGCGTTCATTTTGCTCGCGGTCTATCAACTCTATCTCAATCAGTGGCTGCAGATCCGCTGGCGGCGCTGGATGACGGCGAGTTATCTCGACCATTGGCTGGCGGGCGCCAACCATTACCGCATGCAATTGCTGGGCGACGCCGCCGATAACCCGGACCAGCGCATTTCCGAGGACATCGCGCAGTTTATCTCGGCAACGTTGAACATCAGCCTGCAACTGCTCAATTCCGGCGTCACACTGTTCTCCTTTCTCATCATTCTGTGGGGATTGTCCGCAGCGGCACCGCTGCATCTTTTTGGAGTCAGCTACGATATTCCCGGCTATCTGTTGTGGGCGGCGCTGCTTTACGCCGTGATCGGCACCGCGCTCACGCATCTGATCGGCCGTCCGCTGATCGCGCTCAATTTCCAGCAGCAACGTTATGAGGCGGACTTCCGCTTCAATCTGGTGCGGGTGCGCGAGAATTCCGAACAGATCGCCTTGCTCGCCGGTGAGCAAGCGGAGGATGACCGCTTGCTGTTGCGCTTCGGCAACGTGGTCGCGAACTGGATGGCGATCATGACGCGGCAGAAGAAGCTCACCTTCTTCACCGCCAGCTATTCGCAGGCCGCGGTGATCTTCCCCTTTGTCATGGCGAGCCCGGCCTATTTCGCCAACGCCATCCAGCTCGGCGGGTTGATGCAAACCGCCAACGCCTTCGGGCAGGTGCAGGGCGCGCTTTCGGTGTTCATCAGCATCTATCGCAGCCTCGCCGAATGGCGCGCCGTTATCGAACGCCTCTCCGGTTTCGATCAGACGATTGCCGCTGCGCGCGCGGCGGCGGTGACGCCACCGGTCATCGCAATCGCGCCGGGTGACGCGGCGGCCATGTCGTTCAAGAACCTGGCGGTGCGGCTGCCCAACGGCGTCCCGCTGCTCAGCGCCGGCGATTTATCGATCAAGGCCGGCGACAAGGTGCTGGTCACCGGGCCGTCCGGTTCGGGCAAATCGACGCTGTTCCGCGCGCTCGCCGGCATCTGGCCGTTCGGCTCCGGTACCGTGACGGTGCCGAAAGGCGCCAGGGTGATGATGCTGCCGCAGCGGCCGTATTTTCCGATCGCGCCGCTATGCGAGGCGGTCGTTTATCCGGCCGAGCCGGGCATATTCGATGCCGCCCGTGTCGCCGCGCTGATCGAGGCGGTCGGATTGCCGGCGCTTGTGCCGCGCATCGAGGAGGAGGCGCACTGGAACCGGATGCTGTCGCTCGGCGAGCAGCAGCGGCTGGGACTTGCGCGCGCCATTCTGCTGGCGCCCGATTTCCTGTTCCTCGACGAGGCCACGGCTTCGCTCGACGAGCCGGCGGAGGCGGCGCTTTACCACCTGCTGGAAGAACGGCTCGCGCGCAGCACCATCGTCTCCATCGGCCACAGGTCGACCTTGGCCGCCTTCCACCGCCGCCGCTTCACCCTTAATCGCGAAGGCGACCGCAGTTGGCTGCGCGAGGGCGGCCTGACGGCGCCCGCGTAGGGCAAGCGGCATACGCCGAAAAGCTGCGGGCGGCGGTTCATCGCAACCGCCGCCCGTCGCGTTTTATAGATTGGACGTGTCGAGCTTATTTAAGCGCCGACAACGTGGTGTCGAACTTGAGAGTGGCGACGAAGCGTTGGCCGCAGAGATTGGCGCCGCCCAAAGCCGGACCGCATTGGTTGAAGCCGAGCGGAGCGGCAGGCGTGGCCACGGGATTCGGGCTGACGTTGATATCCCAATAACGCAGGTCGAGCGTGACGGCCTTGTAGTTGAAGTCGAGGCCCACATCCCAGTAGGTGTCGCTCACCGGGCCGTAATTGAACGTGACGCCCGAGCTGTAGTGCTCGTAGCCGACTTCAGGATTGACGGAAATCGTAATTCCCATCGGCGTCCACGGCAGCGTGATCACGGCGTTGCCGGCGTAGAAATAATGGCTGGCATCGCCAGTCCATACTCCGTTAAAGAGACCACCGCCGACGACCGGCAGAACCTTTTTATCGTTAAAGTTGTTGAAGCCGGTTTCGAAGATACCGCCGATGGTCAGCCAATCGGCAACCTTGTACGACGGCTTGACATACATCTCGTCGTAGCTGCCGTTTGCAAGCCCACCTGCCGTGTTAAGGCCGCCCGGATAGGCGTAATAGATGTTACCCACGTCGAGGCCGAAGTTGCCCCAGGTAAACCGCGCGCCGGCGGTGATGTCGAATTCCGCATCGGCGAAACCGGTCCACAGGCTCGAGCCCCAGACGCCGGCATAAAGCTTGAGCCAGTCATTGACGGTGTAGTCGAGTTCAAAATAGCCCTGAGCGGCGGGATGATGGTCAGACTGCGACACGCCACGCAGTTCGTAATCGGTGGTGAACGCGGTGCCGAACGCGATGTCCCATGGACTCGGCGCGGCCGCCGGAGCTTTCATGGCTTTCACCGGCATATCCGCGGCGATTGCGGAGGTCGCAGACAGAGCGAGCGCCGCGACAACCGACAAAACAACTTTCTTCATAGATCCTGCCCCTTTTCGGTTCGATCGACTTACAGCCGATTACAAGTTTGCGCGTCACTTCTGCGTACGTGAGGCTCCGTAGGAGCCCGGCTGCGATCGACCCGTACGCAACATGACGTGCACTAGCAGCGGATTTCACTCGTGAGCACCCGCGCCAGCAAGGCGAAAACACCGGCAATTGCTGCTTTTTTGGGCGAATCGGCTCAAAGTTCAATGAAATCTTTGGGCTGTTGCGTGAATGTCACATTTTTCTTCGGATACACGAAAATTTTCCGGCCAAATTGACCGTTTTCTGGCGGTGCCGGCGCCAAAACCGCAATTTCGGGAGGCCTGTGGAAATCTTTCCGGTCGGCCGGGATAACCCTCAGGAACAACGGGAGGAATCCCGTCATACGCGGAAAAAAGCGGCGCCCGCCGTCAGGCCGCGGCCTTTTTCCGATTCGCCGCCAGCCGCTCATCGACCAGCGCGACGACCGCGTCGAGGATCGGATTGCTCAGGCCTTTCTGCTTGGCGATGAGCTGCACCAGCTTGTCGGCGCGCTCGATATTGGGCGCGCCATTTTGCAGTGCGCGCGCGGCGGACGCCGGGCGCGACAATGACTGCGCGGCGGCGGCGTATTTCTCGAACGGCACCAGATCGTTCGGATTGGCGCCGAGCTTGACGCAGAGGTCGTTGACGAAATTATAGACCGAGCGCGACTCCTCGATATTTGTGTGCACGGCTTCCTGCGCGGTGCGCATGCCGTCCTTGGTGATGCAGCGGTAATTGCCGGCGCAAAGCATCGCCCATTTGGCGAGCGGAACGAAGATCGAATCGTGCACGCGCAGCTTCACCGGCAATTCGATCTTGACGCCGTCGCCGGGATCGTAACGCACCGCGTCGATCTCTTTTTCCAGCTGACGCAGAATCGCAGTGCTCTTGTCGCTGTCGAAGCGCGCCACCTTGAAATTGGTCGGCAGCGTCACCAGCAAATCGTTGGCCTTGCCGTCGGGCGGGCGGATCGCCTGCGGATCGGGGCTGCACAGCGTGATGGCGCCGGGATCGAAATTGTCCCACACCGCCGGATCGGTATAGGCGGCTTTCAATGCGTCGTAGTTCAGCCCCGGGATGCGCTTCACGTAAGGCAGCGGCGGCATGTTCATGATCGACATGCAGGGCTTGCGCGATTTGGCCACGGCGTCGAGCAGTTCGCGCACGCCGGGGGAGCGGTATTGCGGCTCCTGCATGGCGAGGCCGACAAGATCATAGTCGTTCGGGTTGACGCCGGCCGCGCCGCTGGCGGTGACCTTGCCGGGCAGCTTGCGTGAATCGAGCAGCACCGGGTCCTTGCGGCCCTTCACCGGCAGCTTGATACGGAAGCCCTCGGCGTTGATCAAGTCGGCTTCGGCGGGGAGGCAGACGTGATGGATCTTGTTGCCGCCGAATAGCATTTTGGAGGCGAGCAGCGAGCCGTAGGCCGCGCCCATGATCAGGATGTTGTACGCCATAGCTCTATCCTCCCGTGCATTTCGATTGAGCGTGGAGAAAGTTCCGGCCCACGCGATGGACCATCTTTCTCGCTTGCGGACATGCTAGGCGCGCTATTGAGGCGATGCAATGCGGGGTCCAATGATCTGTCATTGCCGGGCTTGTCTCGGCAATCCATGGGCCATGCGGCAACGTCGTGCCTTACGTAGGGATTTTTGTGCGGTTGCTCATCATGGATGCCCGGGTCAAGTCTGGGCATGACACCGAACATTTTGCAGCGCGGGCAAGCGTCATCGCCCCTGTTCTTTGCGGCGCGGGGGCGCCGTAGTCCCCTTTCCTGCCCCGGCAATAAGCCGAGGGGATGGAGCGCCGCGTGGCGCAACCATCGATCCACGCTCTGCGGAGCGCGGGCACCCTTCGCGAAGGGTGCACGCCCCGCGGCGCTCCATCGCGGCTTTCGCCGCGGAGCTCGGCTCCAGGCCCGCGCTTCCTGGGACGCGGCTTCGGCACCCGTTAGATGCCTTCGGCCTGTCCCAGCCCAGCGAGCACCTCGCAGCGCGGTCGTATTGCCGCACGGGCGGGGCCCCGGAGCGGCCCGGTGCCGCGGTTACGAGCCGCAGCAGCAGGCGCCGCATCCTACTCCATCATCCAAGCGCCCCTAGAAGACGCCCTCGAAGAGTAGGACATGTGGACTATATTCCTAGCATTGTGGAATGTCAAGCATTCGCGTCGAATCCCGACTTGCCAATGAAGCCCAGCCACGCAAGGGTCCGGTTCAAGAACAGCCGCCGCGACGATTTCAGCGCAAATAGGGGGTGACGATGAAATACATGCTGACCTGGAACGAGCGGCCGCAGGGCTCGCCGATGGAATACGAGAACGCGCAAAAGCGCATCCTCGAAGTGTTCACGCAGTGGAAGGCGCCGGGCAATTTCAAGATTGAGATGTTCGTCATCCGCGTCGGCGACTGGGGCGGCTACATGCTGCTCGACTGCGACGATCCGACGGCGGTGCACAAGTTCTGCTCGATGCTGCCGGCTTTCGTCTTCGAGGCGCGCCCGGTCATTCCGATCGACGACGCCGTGCGCGTCGAGCTCGAGGCGATGGCCTTCCGCGACGGGCTGAAGAAGAAATAACGCCTATTGCTCGCTGTCGGCGGCGGCGAGGCGCGCCGTGCGCTTGGGAATGGACGCGGCCAGCACCGCGCCGGCGCGGCCGATCGGCGATAAGAATTCGCCGGTGATGGTGTGCGCGTCGGGGTAGCCCGGCGCGACGCCGAAGGTCAGCTTCTCGCGGCTCTTGCCCGGCAGGTGCAGCGTGCCGAACAGCCAATCCCAGATGGCGAGGCAGGAACCGAGGTTCTTGTTGAAGTGCACCGGGTTGGTCGAGTGATGCACCTGGTGGTGCGCTGGGCTGATGAAGACGCGGCCGAGCAAGCCGCGGAAGGAAATCCATAGATGCGTGTGCTGCAGGTGCACGTAGACGTGGATGAAAATCACCAGGATAACGTTGTTGCCGGCAAGCGCGTATTGATAGGCGGTGTCGCCGAACAGATAAGCGGCGACGCCGTTGGTGAGCGCCGCCGTCACCGCGAGGATGTTGCCGAAGATCCAGGTGTCGCACGGGTGCATGCGGAAGCTGGTGAGCGGGGTGAGCACCTCCGCGGTGTGGTGCACCTTGTGCAGCTCCCACAGCACCGGGATGCGGTGCTTGAGAAAGTGGTCGAGCCAGTAGCCGAACTCGTAGGCGAGAAAAAGCAACAGCGTGATGATCGAGCGCGAGATGATGACCGGCAGCGCCGAGGGCGCAGGGTGGCCGAAGACGGCGATCATGCCGTCGAGCACGCCGTTGGTGAGGAACTGGTACGACACCGCCGCCATGCCGAAGATGCCGGCATAGACGAAGGTGTTGAAGAGGAAATAGCCGAGGTCGGCGGCGGTGGACGGGCTCTTCACGATGCGGCGGGGAAACAGCGCGCGCCAAATCGCGCGCCAGCGGAGGCGGCGGCCCTTGCGGTGGCGCTGCAGCGCGAGGAAAGCGACGGCGATGACAAAGGCGCAGGCGAGCGAGGTCAGCGAAAACTGCGAGCCGGCCGACAGCAGCACGTCGCAAAGATGGTTGAAGTTGCGGACGAGACCCGCCCAGACGATATCCACGCACAGCCCCTGCATTCGGCAAAATCGGCGCGACTGTATGGTGGCGCGGTAATGAATTGCTTTACGGAATGACGCGGCTTGTCGTTAGTGAAGCGTTAACCGCTATTCGGCGGCTTGCGCGGCGGCGCCCCAGCTCTCCGCCAGTTTCGTCAACGGCTCCGGCAGCGGCCCGCCGGTCGCCCAGTCGATGAGCTCGACCGTGTGCACGATGGGAATGGCGGTGCCCGCGCCGATCTGGGTGATGCAGCCGATATTGCCGGCGGCGATCAGATCGGGCGCAACGCTTTCGATGTTGGCGACCTTGCGCGCCTGCAGGCGCCTGGCGATCGCCGGCTGCAGGATGTTGTAGGTGCCGGCCGAGCCGCAGCACAGATGCGCTTCCGGCACGTCCCTGACGGTGAAGCCGCATGTCGCCAGCAACTCCTTCGGCTCGCGCTTGATCTGCTGTCCGTGCTGCAGCGAGCAGGCCGAATGGTAGGCGACGACGAGACCGTGCACATCGCGGACGGGCGCCAGCGCCAGGCCGGCGAGATATTCGCTCACGTCTTTCGCCAACGCGGCAACACGCGCCGCCTTGTCCGCGTAGGCCGCCTCGCCGCGAAACACGTAACCGTAGTCCTTGATCATGGTGCCGCAGCCGGACACCGTGATGAGGATGGCGTCGAGCCCCTCGCCGTCGATCTCGCGCGTCCAGGCGTTTATATTGTTGCGGGCGAAGGCAAGCGCGTCGGCTTCGCGGCCCATGTGGTGCGAGAGCGTGCCGCAGCAGGATTCACCTTCGGCGACCACCACCTCGATGCCGTGCCGGTTGAGCACGCGGATGGCGGCCTCGTCGGTCGAGGGCGCCAGCACCGGATTGATGCAGCCGGAGAGCAGCGCGACGCGGCCGCGCCGCTCGCCCTGCGCCGGATGAACCTTGCCGGTGCGCTCGACCGGCGGCGCCGGTTTCCCAGGCGGGGTGAGCCGCAGCATCGCCGCCATGCGCGTGAGGCCGAGGGCATTGAGGATAGGCGCAAACGGCCGTCCGATCAGCCCCGCCGTCACGGCGAGACGGAACTTGGCCGGGTCGGTGAGCACGCGGGCGAGCAGGCTGCGGATGAAGCGGTCGGCGAGCGGGCGCTTGTAGGTCTTCTCGATGTGCTCGCGGGCGTGATCGACCAGGTGCATGTAGTTGACGCCGGAGGGACAGGTGGTCATGCAGGCGAGGCAAGAGAGGCAGCGGTCGATATGCTTGACCACCTCGTGGGTCGCCGGTTTTGCCTGCTCCAGCATTTCCTTGATGAGATAGATGCGCCCGCGTGGGCTATCTAGCTCATCGCCGAGCAGCACATAAGTCGGGCAGGTGGCGGTGCAGAAGCCGCAATGCACGCAGGCGCGCAGGATTTTTTCCGACGAGGCTATCTGCGGATCGGCAAGTTGAGCGAGGGTAAAGTTGGTTTGCATTTACACCCCCGCCCACATACGGCCGGGATTGAGCACGCCCTTGGGGTCGAAGCCTTCCTTCACCCGCTTGCTCAGGGCGGCGACGACCGCCTCCTCCGGCTCGAACACGTCGGCCGCGGCGCGCACCGCAGCCGGCGCGCGGATCAACGTGGCGTGGCCGCCGACTTGCGCCACGGCGCGGCGGATGGCGGCGGCGTTGGGCTCATCGGCAATCGGCATCGCCACCCAGACGAGGCCGCCGCCCCAGTCGTAGAACATCTGCGCTGCCGGCGTGATGATGTTGGCGATCTCGTGGCCCTTGCCCGGCGCGGTGGAAACGCGCCACAGCGGCCGGTCGCGCGCGGCGTCCACGGCGAAGGGTTTGACCTCGCGCACGTCGCGCCAGAGTGCGCGCGAGCCGCCGGCGTCGAGGATGGTGACCGGCCCGAATGGCCTCATCAACGCGGCAAGCGCTTCCTTGCGGTGCGCAACCGAGGGCGCGAAGCCTTCCAGCCGCAGCGCCGTCGCGGCCTCGGCGTTGGGCAGGCCGGCAAACCACGAGGCCACATGATCGGGCAAATGCGCGGCGGCGGAGACGTCGAAGGATGAGCCCATGGCAGCCGACATCGCCTGTGCCGCGCGAGCATCGTCGAGGCCGGAGATGACCACAGTGGCCTCGGTCTCGCCCTTGGGCAACACTTTCACGGTGACGTCGGTCATGGCGCCGAGCGTGCCCCAGGACCCGGCGAAGAGCTTGCACAGGTCGTAACCGGTGACGTTTTTCACCACGCGGCCGCCCGACTTGATGGTTTCGCCACGGCCGGTGACGGCGGAGACGCCGAGAAAATGATCGCGCGCGGCGCCGGCCTTGATGCGGCGCGGGCCTGAGAGATTGGCCGCGATGGTGCCGCCGATACTGCCCTGCCCCGGTTTTTCGCCGAACACCGGCCCGTAATCCATCGGCTCGAAGCCGAGCTGCTGGTTGTTTTTTTCCAGCAGCGTTTCGATTTCGGCCAGCGGCGTGCCGGCGCGTGCCGACAGCACCAGCTCCTCCGGCTCGTAGAGCGTGACTCCCGTGAGGCCGGAGAGATCGAGCGTGAGATCGGTCTGGCTCGGCCGGCCGATGCGGCGCTTGGAGCCCTGCCCCACAAGCTCCAGCGGCTTGTCGTTGCCGAGCGCATAGCGCACGGCCTCCTCGACCTCCTTGGCGTCGCGGGGTTTCAACACGTCAGTCATGGCCCGGCTCGTCCCGGCCATCCCGATTTTTTGGGCTTGGCGTAGTCAAAGGACTCGGGATCACCGGGACAAACCCGGTGAGGACGGTCGGCGATATTTGGCGAACACAGCTTCCACTTCCTCATCGGTCGCAATCTCGCCCCGCTCAACGGCAGCAAGCGCCTCGTCAATCGCCTTCAGTTCCGCCGGGGTGGCGCGATACGATTTCGTCGCGCGAGCTTTGTCTTTCGGTCCAGCTGTCATCGCAAATCCTGATTCAAAACCGCGGAATATCCGGGAACGGCAGCTTGCCGCCGGAAATATGCATGCGGCCGAGTTCGGCGCAGCGGTGCAGTTTGGGAAAGACCTTGCCGGGATTGAGCAGGCCCTTCTCGTCGAAGGCGCATTTGACCCGCTGCTGCGCGTCGAGATCGATCTCGGTAAACATCACCGGCATGAGATCGCGCTTTTCCACGCCGACGCCGTGCTCGCCGGTCAGGACGCCGCCGACCTCAACGCAGAGCCTGAGAATGTCGGCGCCGAACTCCTCGGCGCGTTCGAGTTCGCCCGGCTTGTTGGAGTCGTAGAGAATGAGCGGGTGCATGTTGCCGTCGCCGGCATGGAACACGTTGGCGACGGCAAGCCCGTATTTTTCCGACAGCGCCCTGGTGCGCGCCAGCACCTCGGGGAGTTTCGCGCGCGGGATGGTACCGTCCATGCAGTAATAGTCGGGCGAGATGCGGCCGACCGCGGGAAACGCCGCCTTGCGCCCGGCCCAGAACAACAACCGTTGCTCCTCGGAATTGGAGATCTGGCAGGAGACGGCGCGGTGTTTTTTCGCGATCGCCTCGACGCGCTCGATCAGATGGTCGACTTCGGCGCTGGTGCCGTCGACTTCGACGATCAGCAGCGCCTCGACGTCGAGCGGATAGCCGGAATGGGTGAATTGCTCGACCGCGTGGATCGCCGGCCTGTCCATCATCTCCATGCCGGCGGGAATGATGCCGGCGCCGATGATCGCCGACACGCAGGCGCCGGCGTCTTCGGATGACGGGAAGCCGACCACCATGGCGCGCTGCGTTTCGGCGCGCCTGAGAATGCGCACGGTGACTTCGGTGACCACGCCGAGCAGGCCTTCCGAGCCGGTGATGATGCCGAGCAGATCGTAGCCTTGGCTATCCAGATGCTTGCCGCCGATGCGCAGCACCTCGCCGCTCATCAGCACGATTTCGCAGCCGAGCAGGTTGTTGGTGGTCATGCCGTATTTCAGGCAATGCAGGCCGCCGGAGTTTTCCGCCACGTTGCCGCCGATGGTGCAGGCGATCTGCGAGGACGGATCGGGCGCGTAATAAAAGCCTTTATGCGCGACCGCCTCGGTGACCGCGAGATTGGTGACGCCGGGCTCGACCACGGCGACGCGGTTGTCGAAATCGATCTCGCGGATATGGTTGAACTTGGCCATGCCGAGCAGCACGCCGTCGGCGAGCGGCAGCGCGCCGCCGGACAGCGAGGTGCCGGCGCCGCGCGGCACCAGCTTGATGCCTTCGCCATGGCAGTAACGCAGTACCTCGGCCACCTGCGCCGTCGTTTCCGGCAGCACCACAACCATGGGGGTCTGCCGGTAGGCGGTAAGGCCGTCACTCTCGAACGGCTTCATTTCCCGCTCCGCGGCGATCACGCCCTCGCCCGGCACGATGGTGCGCAGCGCCGCGACAATGCGGTCGCGCCGCTTGAGCACCTCGCCGTCCGGCTCAGGCATCCGCAGGGTCATAGGGGGTAAATCCCGGCAATTTGTTCTGGCTCAACGATATCGCTATTTGACCGTTGATACATAGGGCTGGCAAAACCATTTCAACACCGGGCCGGGCCTGACGGCCGGGCGGGCGGCGGCAAAACGTCACAATGGGAGCAGAATGATGAAAACGGCACTGATAGTCGCGGCTCTGGCGCTGGCCGCGACGGTACAGGCGGCACAGGCGCAGGACGTCGCCGCCGGCGAGCAGTCATTCAAGAAATGCTTCCCCTGCCATTCGATCGGCGAAGGGGCCAAGAACAAGGTCGGGCCCGAGCTCAACGGCATCGACGGCCGCCACTCGGGCACCGCGCCCGATTATCACTATTCAGACGCCAACGAGAAATCCGGCATCGTCTGGGACGAGGCGACGTTCAAGGAATACATCAGGGACCCCAGAGCCAAGATCCCCGGCACCAAGATGATCTTCCCCGGCATCAAGAACGAGACCGAGGTCAACAACCTGTGGGCGTATCTCAAGCAGTTTGGGCCGGACGGGAAGAAGAAATGAGCGCGGCAGACGCTTGACCTTAATCAAGGCCGCAACGTTTCATTGCGGGCATGCTGCAACAATAGGGCGCAGGCAGGAGGACACCGCATGATCAAGGATATTATCGTCAATCTTGAGCCGGGCGCGAACGACCCGGCCGGCAATTTCGCCATCTCGGTTGCCGACACGTTCGGGGCGCACTTGACCGGCGTCGCCTTTGTCTACGATCCGGTCATCCCCGGGTCGGTCATGGGCGGCATCCCGCCGGAATTCATCGAGTTGCAGCGTGCCGAAGCTGAAAAGACGGCGAATGCCGCGATCGCGCGCTTCGAAACGACAGCCAAGCGCACCGGCATTTCCTATGAAAGCCGCATGCTCAGCGCCAGCATTTCCGGCGCCGCCGAGCAGCTCGGCAAACTGGCGCGCCGCTTCGATCTGGCGATCGTCGGCCAGGCCAACCGCGACAATGCGGCGCCGACCGAAGTGCTGGACGAAGGCGCGCTGTTTGAATCCGGGCGGCCGGTGATCATCGTGCCGTTTATTCAGAAAGCCGGACTAAAACTCGATCGCGTGATGGTATGCTGGGACGGCAGCCGCGCCGCCACCCGCGCCGTCGCCGACGCCATGCCGTTCATGGAGAAAGCCAAGCAGGTGGAGGTCGTCCTGGTGACAACCAAGGGCTTCAAGGTCGACGAGGCCCCCGGCGCCGATCTCGCCCAGCATCTCGCCCGCCATAACCTGAAGGTCACGCTCAAGCGCATCACCTCGCCGGACATCGACATAGCCTCGACCATCCTGTCCTACGTTTCGGATTCCGGCGCCGACATGCTGGTGATGGGCGGCTATGGCCATTCGCGGTTGCGCGAATTCATACTCGGCGGCGTCACCCGCGGCATCCTCGAGTCGATGACCGTGCCGGCGCTGATGTCGCATTAACCTGGCATGAAGTCCGCTTGAATACGGCAATGCAAACGCGCCATGTCGCATTGCTGGACGGAACGCCGGTGTTACTGCGGCCGCTGCGGCCGGAGGACGCCGCTTTTTATCCCGATTTTCTCGCCGATGTAACGCCCGAAGATTTGCGGCTGCGCTTTTTCGCGGCAATGCTCGAGCTATCGCCGGAAATGATCGACAAGCTCGTCCATTACGACCCCAAGCGCGCCATGGCCTTCATCGCCATCGAGGAAAAAAGCGGGCGCATGCTCGGCGTCGTGCGCCTGCACGACGACCCGGGCGGCAAAAGCGCCGAATTTGCCATCCTCGTGCGCTCGCACCTCAAGGGCCACGGGCTCGGCTGGCTGCTGATGAAACACATGATCGCCAACGCCAAGGCAAAGGGGCTGACCACGGTGCACGGCCAGGTGCTGGCGGAGAACCACACGATGCTGCTGATGTGCGGCGAGCTCGGCTTCCATGCTGCCGAAGATCCGAGCGAGCGGGACATGAAGGTCGTGACCCTGCCACTCGATGAAGTGCCTTCTTCCCTTCCCTCCCCCTGAAAGGGGGAGGTCGACCGCTGAGCGAAGCGAAAGCTGTCGGGTGGGGCTCAATTCAAAATAGCATTTAAAAAATAAGAAGACCCCCTCCCCAACCCTCCCCCTTTCAGGGGGAGGGAGTAGACAGAGGCAGCCTGCATTGCGCCACAAGCCCGCGGGCGCGGGCGTCCACCACACCGAGAGCCCGCAGCGCCAGCAGCGTCACGGTTTGCACCGCTTCGCGGCTCGCCGCCGCGTCATCGTGCATTGGCGCCAGCGGGCCAAGCAGCCCCCCCAGCAACGCGCCGACGATTGCCGGCGCTGAGACGGCGGCATCCTGTTCGGGCAGATGGCCGCCAAGGATCGCGGCACCGATGCGCGCGGCGAGCTCGGCGGCGAGCGACTGGCGGAAGTCGAGCCGGACCGCGTCGACGTCGGCGTCGACCGGCTCGGCGATCACCGCCCAGGCGAGCCGCCGCTCGGCGAGCGCGCGGGCGGCGAAGGTAACGATGCTTGCGGCAAGCGCCGACAGCGGGCCGGGCGCGGCTTCGGCGGCATCGTGCATGGCGCCGATTTCGCGCTCCGCCATGGCTGCGACCAGTTCGGCGATGAGATCGGCCTTCGACGGGAAATAGCGATAGACGGTGCCGGCGGCGATCTGCGCGCGCTCAGCCACCGCCGTGATGTGCACGGCGCCCATGCCGGCCTCGCCGGCGATGGCCGTGGCGGCGGCGAGGATCGTCTCCTCGCGCGCAGCCAGGCGGCGGACGACATTTTCGGTGCGCCGGTAGGGCATGCGAACGAGTGAATGGTGATTCACGGAAATTTGGCAAGCCGCCTAACTCACCGTCATTCTGGGGCTCCGCGAAGCGGCGAACCCGGAATCCATAATCCCTGCGCTGCGGAGTATGGATTCCAGGTCCGGCCCAATTCGGCCCGTACCGGAATGACGGCGGATTTACCGATGCGTCACGCTCTTGCCGCCGCCGCCCGCGAGCGCCTTGGTGCGGATGACGGTCAGCGTCGTCGTCGGCGTGATCGCTTCCGGATCGATCTTGAGATGGATTATCGACGGCTTGCCGGTCGCCTGCGCCTGCGCAAAGGCCGCGGGGAAGTCGGCGGTCTTTTCCACCAGCGCGCCGTAGCCGCCGAAGGCAAGCGCGTAGGCAACGAAATCCGGATTTCTCAGCGCGGTGGCGACGACGCGGCCGGGATAGTCGCGCTCCTGATGCATGCGGATGGTGCCATAGATGCCGTTGTCGGCGATCACGACGACGATCGGCAGATTGTATTGGACCGCGGTGGCGAAATCTTGGCCCGTCATGAGGAAGTCGCCGTCGCCCGACCAGCAGATCACGGTGCGTTCGGGGTAAAGCGTCTTCAGCCCAAGCGCTGCGGGAAAGCCGTAGCCCATGGAGCCCGAGGTCGGGCCGAACTGCGTGCCGTATTTGCGCGCGCGGAAGAAGCGGTGCAGCCAGCCGTTGAAGTTGCCGGCGCCGTTGGTGATGATGGCGTCGGCCGGCAGATTGTCGCGCAGCCAGACGACGATCTCGCCGAGGTTCACCGCGCCAGGCTGCGGCGTCGCCTTCTCCGTCCAGGCGAGATAGTCGGCATGCGCGATGTCGCTCTCGCCTTTCCAAGAAATTGTGTTCGGCGGCTGCAAGCCCTCGAGCGCCGAGCAGAAACCGGTCGGCGCCGCGTTGATGGCGAGATGCGGGTGATAGACGCGGCCGAGTTCCTCGGCGCCCGGATGCACATGCACTAGCTTCATCTGCGGCTCGGGGATGTCGAACAGCGTATAGCTTTGCGACGGCATTTCGCTCATGCGGCCGCCGATCAGCACAACGAGGTCGGCGCCCTTGATGCGCGCCAGCAGTTTCGGATTGGGGCCGATGCCGCAATCGCCGGCGTAGCAGGGATGCAGCTGAGTCGAAGAGGTGCTGGCGGCGGAAGGTGGTGGAAACGGGAAGCTGAAATCGTTCGGCAAAACGCATCAGCGCGGCGCTCGCGGCTTCCGACCAGCGGCTGCCGCCAGCGAGCACGATAGGCTTCTTCGCCGCCCACAATAATTTTTGCAGCCGGCTCATGTCGGTGAGGCCGGGCCAGATCTCGACCGGCTCGAAGGCGGTGGCGTCGGCAATCGCCGCGCGTTCGATGAGCATGTCCTCCGGCAGCGCGATCACCACGGGGCCGGGGCGGCCATTGCAGGCCATGTAAAAGGCGTGGGCGACGATTTCCGGGATGCGCGCGGGATCGTCGATTTCCGTCGCCCATTTGGCCATGGTGCCGAACACCGCGCGATAATCGAGCTCCTGGAATGCCTCGCGCCCGCGCATGGCGCGCGCCACCTGGCCGACGAAAACGATGAGCGGCGTCGAATCCTGCTTGGCGATGTGGATGCCGGCGGACGCATTGGTGGCGCCGGGCCCGCGGGTGACAAAACAGATGCCGGGACGGCCGGTGGCCTTGCCCTGCGCTTCGGCGGCCATCGCCGCGCCGCTCTCGTGGCGGCAGACGGTGAGCTTTATGTCGCGGTCGTAGAAGGCGTCGAGCGCGGCAAGATAGCTTTCCCCCGGCACGCAAAAGGCGTGGCGCACACCGTGAATGACGAGCTGATCCACCAGGATCTCGCCACCGCTGCGCATATTGTCCTTGCCGTACATTGCCAACTCCGGTCCGCCGGGGTGCGGAAGCGGGTTTTAACCGCAGGCTAAGCCTTCGGCAAATGAGATCGCCGATATATGTTTGCCACAACCGCGGTACGGCAGCGGACAGAAAGGATCAGCCATGAGCGAGAACGGCATCGAACAACGTTTGCGCAACATCCGCGCCGGTTTCGACCTCAGCGGAAAAAATGCGCTGGTGCTGGGCGCCGCCTTCGGCATCGGCAAGGCATCGGCGGAGGCGCTGGCGGCGCTCGGCGCCAACGTCATCTGCGCCGACAAGGACCGCGAGGGAGTCGAGCGCACGGCCGCCGACATCGGCACGGCGGTCAAATCGCAAGCGCATGTCATCGACGCCGGCTCAGCCTCCGACATCGCGAAACTCGCTGATGCGGCGATGAAGTTTGCCCCGCGGCTCGATATCGCCGTGACCACCCCGGCGGTGCATATCCGCAAGGCCTTTCTCGATTACAGCGACGAGGAATATGACCGCATCGTTGACCTCAATCTGCGCGGGGTGTTCCTGTTCCTGCGCGCTTTCGGCCGCATCATGCGCGAGCAAAAAGGCGGCAGCCTGATCGCCACCTCCTCGATGCGGGCGATGACGCTGGAGCCGGGGCTGGCGATCTACGCCGCCACCAAGGCCGGTATCATTCAATTGGTGCGCGGGCTCGCCTCCGAACTGGGGCCTTCTGGCGTGCGCGTCAACGCCGTGGTGCCGAGCATCGTCGATACCGCGCTGGTCGCCCCGCTGAAGGCGCGTCTTGACATCTTCAACAAGCTCGCCGCGCACACGGTGTTCAACCGCTGGAGCCAACCCAACGAAGTCGCCGCCGCGGTCGCTTTTCTCGCCTCCGACGCGGCCAGCTACGTCACCGGCAGCGCAATGATGGTGGACGGCGGCTGGACCGCGATTGACGGCCCGCCGACGGGACTTACCGAGACGGCGCGTTCCTAGTACAGCGCCGGTTACTTCAGGTTCGTCTGCAAGGTGATCTTCGGCGCGAAGGGCGCCGGCGTCATCAGCATGGTGTGCTGATCGGCGATGTTGCCGGCCTTGCCGTTTTCCACGAGGTAGTGCTGCCAGGCCGGGTCCTTCGCGAGCCTTGCGCGCTTTTCCTCGCGGTCGGCCGCGCTGTCATAGGCCCAGACGTGCACCAGTGAATTGAGCACGCCGGTTTCAGTCACCATCCAGCAGACCGGCTCGCCCAGGTATTGAATCTGCGTCGGATAGGCGAGCTCGCCGTAGAGTTTGAGCTGCGCCGCGGTGCGGCCCGGTATGCATTTATAGGTGCGATAATCAAAAATCACGGAATGCCTCCTTGAATTGACCGCCGTTGGCCGGCCAGGGCGCGGACTCTTCCGGCCAAAGACGCTGCGGTCAATAGCGCTATTTCGCCGGCGCCGTCACAGCAGGCTTGTCCTCGACGCGCCTCTCGGAACGCTGCTCGGCGGGCTTGCGGAAATGCGCGAGATTACTGGCGCTGTTGACCAGCGCCAGATGCGAGAAGGCTTGCGGGAAATTGCCGACCAGGCGTCGCGACACCGGCTCGTATTGCTCGCTCAACAGGCCGAGGTCATTGCGCAAGCCAAGCAGGCGCTCGAACAGGCTCACCGCCTCGTCGTGGCGACCGAGCATCACGTAAGCATCGACCAGCCAGAAGCTGCAGGCGAGAAACAGCCCCTCGCCCGGCGGCAATCCGTCGGCGCCACTTTCGGTGTCGTAGCGGCGCACCTGGCCGCCGACCAGGAGATCGCGCTCGATCGCGGCGACGGTGCCGCGAATCCGCGCATCATCCGGCGGCAGAAAACCGATCGCCGGCAACAGCAGCAGGCTGGCATCAAGTTGTTTCGAGCCATAGGCCTGCACGAAGCTGCCCAGTTCGACATTAAAGCCGCGGGTGCAGACGTTGTTGTAGATTTCCTCGCGGCTCAGCCGCCAGCGCTCGATATCGCCGGGCAGACCGAAGGCGTCCGCGCTCTTTATGGCGCGGTCAAAGGCGAGCCAGGCCATCGCTTTCGAGTGCGTAAAGTGCTGGCGCGGGCCGCGCATCTCCCACAGGCCCTCGTCGGGCTCGCGCCAGATTGTCTCCAGGTGCTTGAGAAATTCCCGCTGCAGATCCCAGCCGGCCTCATTGCCGCCAAGTCCGCCCTGTCGCGCCTGATGCAGCGCGTCCATGACTTCGCCGAAAATGTCGAGCTGCAACTGATTGTGCGCGGCATTGCCGATACGCACCGGCTGCGAATTCTCGTAGCCCGGCAGCCACGGCACCTGCCACTCGGTGAGACGGCGCTCGCCGCGGATGCCGTACATGATCTGGATCTGGCGCGGTGAGCCGGCGGCGGCGCGCAGCAGCCAGTCGCGCCACATCTTCGCCTCGTCGTAATAGCCGGCGTTCATCAGCGACAGCAGCGTAAGCGTCGCGTCGCGCAGCCAGCAGAAGCGGTAATCCCAGTTGCGCGGACCGCCGATGCATTCCGGCAGCGAGGTGGTGGGCGCCGCCACCATGCCGCCGGTCAGCGCGAAGGTGAGCGCCTTGAGCGTGATCAGCGAGCGAGTAACGGCCTCGTCCCACGGGCACTGGATCTTGTTTTTCCCCGCCCAGCCGGTCCAGAATTTTTCCGTCTTGCGCAAGGCTGCATCGGCATCGACCGGCTCCGGCAGCGGGTGGTGCGACAGGCTGTAGGACAGGACGAAGGGGATGGTCTCGCCTGCGTTGATCGTGAATTCGCCGACGGTCCTGTAGTTCTCGCCATGCAGCGCGACTTTGGAATGCAGCACCACCATGTCGGGCCCGGCGATGGCGCGCAGCGTGTCCTCGTCGATGCGCGTCACCCAGGGCACGTTGGCGCCGTAGCCGAAGCGCAGGATCAATTCCCCGCGCATCGCCACCTGCCCGCGCTCGCCGACCACCAGGCGGATGAGGCGCGAGTCGCCCTCGCGCGGCGGCATGAAATCGATGAGCGTCACGGCGCCGTCGGCGGTCTCGAACCGCGTCTCCAGGATCAGCGTGTTCGGCCGGTAGTGGCGGGTGATTTTCGCGGCGCCGTCCATCGGCGCGATCAGCCAGCGGCCGTGTTCCGGTTTGCCCAAGAGCGCGGCAAAGCAGGCGTCGGAATCGAAACGCGGCCAGCATAGCCAATCGATCGAGCCGTCGCGGCCGACCAGCGCGGCGGTGCCGAGATCGCCGATCAGGGCGTAGTCTTCGATGCGCGAGGCCATGCGTTACACCCGTTCGTTCCCGCGCAAGCGGGAACCCGGGAGCGGCATTCTCAGGACTCCGTTGCTCTGGGTCCCCGCTTTCGCGGAGACGAACGGAGGATGGAACCCGCGCATGCCTAAATCCTTCAAGCTGTAAAATCCAAAATGACCTTTACGTCGTCCGGTCGCACCTCCAGCGCCTCTTTCCAGTGATCGAGCGGCACGCGGCGGGTGATCATGCGGGCAAGCCAGCCCGCATCGGCCTTGGCCAGCGCGGCGGCGGCATCGCGGTAATGGCGGCGATTGGCGTTGACCGAGCCGAATACCACGTCGTTCGACAGCACCATGCCGCGGTTGAATTTGCCGACGTCGAAACTGGTCGTGTGGCCGCCGGCGGAGACGCCGGCGAGGCAGACGATGCCGTCCGGCGCGACGCGCGCCAGGACATCGACAATGACCGGGTCGGCGGCGGTGCATTCGATGACGATGTCCGCTTCGAGATTGCCCAGATCGCCGACGTGATATGTCGCGCCCAATTCGCGCACGAGCTTCGGCTTGAGCCCTTCCTTGGCGCGGTCGAGTACATGCACGTCGAAGCCTCGCTGCACGCCGATCATCGCCGCCAGCAAGCCGACCGGTCCGGCGCCGGTCACCAGCACCACGCGCGGCTGCCAGAACGGCGCGCGGGCGCCAATGCGGCCGATGTGCTCCCAGGCCTTGGCGACCACGCTGGTCGGTTCCAGCAGCACGCCAAGCTTTTGCAGTTTCGGGTCGAGCTTGACGAGAAAATCCGGCTCGACGCGGAACTGCTCGCTGCCGTAACCATTACGCGCCTTGATGCCGCGCTCGGTGTATTGGCCGTTGCGGCACATGTCCCATTCGCCGGCGGCGCAGGCCGCGCACGGCACCGGATCGGGCCGGCGCACGATGCCGACCACCAGATCGCCGCGCTTGAAGCCGGTGCCCGACGGCGCATCTTCCACGAACCCAAGCGATTCATGGCCGAGGATCAGGCGCTGCTCGCCCGGCGGCGCCCAGCCGTATTTGCCCTCGTCGATTTCGCGGTCGGTGCCGCAGATGCCGAGCGCCAGAGCGCGCACCAGCACGGGCCCGTCGCTTTGCGGCGGCGCAGCAACATCCTCAAGGCGAAGGGAATTCGTCGTGCCGGGCTGGACGGTAAGCGCACGCATGCGGGACCGCTTTCATGTTGTCACCCCGCTATTCCTTTAACATGGCCATTATTTTCGATTGTTCAACCGGTTTCGTCAGGTGTTCGTCGCTCTTTTGCGCCATATCAGTGGCGTATCCGGCAAACCCGCGTATGAATTTGCCTCAATGAGCCAGGCCAATCACTCGCAACAGGCGGTCATGGATTTTCTCGGCAGCGCCGCAACGCATGGCGGCGCTGCCGTGACGCGCATCGATACGCACGCCGCGGCGGTCTTTCTCGCCGGCAGCCTCGCCTTGAAGATCAAGCGCGCGGTGCGCTTTCCGTTCCTCGATTATTCGACGTTGGCCAGGCGCAAAGCGCCTGCGAGGCCGAGATTGCGGTCAATCGCGCCTTCGCGCCGGAGATTTACCGCCGCGCAGTGGCGATCACGCGCATGCCCGACGGCGGCCTCGCCATCGGCGGCGGCGGCGAGCCGGTCGAATGGGCGGTGGAGATGCAGCGCTTCGACGAGACGCGGACGTTCGACCGTCTGGCCGAGCGCGGCGCAATCGACGCCGTGCTCGCCGACGCGCTCGGCCGCGCGGTGGCCAAGGCGCATGCGGCGGCGCCGATTGCGACCGATTTCGACTTTGCCGCCGAGCTTGCCGAAATTATCGCACAGAACGACGCCGAACTGCGCGCGGCGCCCGAATTGTTTCGCGCCGGCGGCGGTTGAAGCACTCACCGCGCGACGCAAAGCGCGCTCGACCGCCTGCGTCCGCTGCTCGCCGCACGTGCAGAGCGCCGGACTGGTGCGCCGCTGCCACGGCGATCTGCATCTCGGCAATATCGTTCTCATCGACAACGCCCCGGTGCTGTTCGACGCCATCGAATTCGATTGAAGATCGCCAGCGGCGACGTGCTTTACGATCTCGCTTTCCTGCTGATGGACCTGATCGAGCGCAAACTGCAAGGCGCCGCCAATATTGTTCTCAACCGCTATCTCGCCGAAACGCGGCGGCTTGACGATCTTGACGCGCTCGCCGCCTTGCCACTTTATCTGTCGCTGCGCGCGGCCATCCGCGCCAAGGTCAGCGGGGCACGGCGCAATCAAGGTGACAAGGATGCGGCGCAAAACGCGCGCGATTATTTCGCGCTGGCCGCGAAACTTATCGCGCCCGCCAAGCCGCAATTGATTGCCATCGGCGGCCTCTCGGGCACCGGCAAGTCGCTGCTCGCGCGCAGGCTCGCCCCCGACATCGCACCGGCCCCGGGCGCGCTTTGGCTGCGCAGCGACGTCGAGCGCAAGGCGCAGTTCGGCATCGATGAAACCGCGCCGCTGCCGCAAGGCGCCTATACGCCGCAGGTCACGGCGCGCGTCTATGCGGCGCTCGCCGCCAAGGCGCGGCGGATCGCCACCGCCGGCCATTCGGCAATCGTCGATGCGGTGTTCGCAGGCCGACGAGCGGGCGCTGATCGCGCAGGCGGCGGCGGGCGCCGCGTTCCACGGCCTGTTCCTTACCGCGGACCTTAAGACGCGTCTCACTCGCGTCGGCGGGCGCAAAGCCGACGCCTCCGATGCCGATGCCGCAGTGGCGCGCGCCCAGCAAGACTACGATCTCGGCCGCATGGACTGGACGCTCCTCGATGCCTCCGGCACGCCTGACGAGACGCTAGCCCGCGCCCGCGCCGCGCTAAAATAAGCTATGCACCGGGCGACCCGCTGCCCGCCGCCCTGCCCTCTGGCCTGCCGGCGCAAAGCGTTGCATAGCTCAGTGGCGCAATTGGATTGTTGCCGGACCACCGATGCCGAAAGCCGCGCGCTCTTCCAAATTCACCGCGCGCCAATCGGCGGTCGGGCTTGCCGGCTATTGCGCCTTCATCAACCTCTATTCGCCGCAGGCGATCCTGCCGCTGCTGTCGCACGAATTTCACGCCAGCGCCGCCGAAGTCTCCACCATCATCACGGTCAGCACGCTTGCCGTGGCGCTGACCGCGCCCTTTACCGGCGCCATTGCCGACGTGCTCGGCCGCAAGCGCGTCATCGTCGCGGCCATGTTTGCGCTGGTCATCCCGACGGTGATGGTCGGCCTGGCGACAAGCCTGCCGATGCTCATTTTCTGGCGCGCCGTGCAAGGCATGATCCTGCCGCCGATCTTTGCCGTGACCATTGCCTATATCGGCGACGAATGGCCGGCGCACGAAGCCACCACGGCGGCCGGCATCTACAGCTCGGCTTCGAGCCTCGGCGGCTTCAGCGGACGCATGATCACGGGGTTTCTCGCCGACCTGATCAACTGGCGCGCGGAATTCTTTGCGCTTGCCGCGATCGCCTTTGCCGGAGCGGCCGCGGTCGCGGTCTTGCTGCCGCACGAGCGCAAATTTGTTCGCCACGCAGGATTGCTGGCGTCCGGCCGGCAGATGCTCGCGCATTTCCGCAACGGCCAGTTGCTCGCGACCTACGCGGTCGGCTTCGGCGTGCTGTTTAATTTCATATGCACCTTCACCTTTGTCAGCTTTCACCTCGCCGCCCCGCCCTACAGCCTTTCCGCCAGCTGGCTCGGCGCGATTTTCGTCGTCTATCTGACCGGCGCCAGCATGGCGCCGTGGGTCGGCTGGGCGACGGCGCGATTCGGCCGCCGCCGCTTCACCGTGCGCGTCATCGCGCTGTGGATCGGCGGCATTGCGCTGACGCTGGCGCCGTCGCTGCCGCTGATCATTCTCGGCCTGGCGATCGGCGCCGCCTGCGGCTTGATGTGCCAGGCGGTATCGACGGGGTATGTGGCGATTACCGCCAAAGCCGGCCGCTCGTCCGCCGTCGGCCTCTACGCCACCAGCTTTTATCTCGGCGGCAGCGTCGGCGCGGCGGCTGGCGGCCTCGCCTGGACATTCGGCGGCTGGCCGGCCTGCGTCGCGCTGGTCACGGCGATGCTCGTCATCATCGCGGCCGTCGTCATTTTCGGCTGGACGCCGCGCATGCCGGTGCCGCCGGTCACTGCGCCGATCGAACCGCCGTGATATAGAAACGCAAAAAGGGGAAACGCCATGCAACTGACCAAAGTGCAAACCGCCTTCCTGCAGTCGATCGACACGCCGACGGTGTGTAACCTCATCGAGATGGTGGCGCCGGAGCGGCGCGGCGCAGGCTACACGATTCAGCACCTGCACTGCCCCTTCCCTGACCTGCCGCCGATGGTGGGCTTCGCCAAGACCGTGACCAGCCGCTCGCGCGACAAGGTCAATGTCGGTGACTACATGCAGAAGCGGCTCGATTACCTCGATTATGTCGCTGCCGCGCCCAATCCGAGCTGGGTGATCGTGCAGGACCTCGACGAGCCGGCCGGCCACGGCGCCTATTGGGGCGAGGTGATGGGCAACATCCACAAGGCGCTCGCCTGCGTCGGCACCATCACCAACGGCGGCATCCGCGACATTCCGCAAATTCCGCCCGGCTTCCAGATGCTGGCCGGCTCGATCGCGCCGTCGCACGCCTACGTGCACGTCGTCGACTACGGCATCGAGGTCAGCGTGCACGGCATGAAGGTCAAAAGCGGCGACCTGATCCACGCCGACCAGCATGGCGCCGTGGTGGTGCCGATCGACAAGATCGACGCCATGAAGCCGGCCTTCGAGCAACTCTCCGCGCGCGAGGGCAAAATCATCGCCGCGGCCAAGGAAGGCAAGGGCGTCGAGGCGATCAAGGCGGCGATGAAGGGCTAGCGCAAAATTCCGAAAGGCATATTCTGCGGGCCATGTCCAAAAACGCCGATCCCCTGTTCTGGCAGCAGGCGCGCGAGCATCTCGTCCGTTACGGCGGGAAATTTGCCCCCGTCATCGTCGAGCGCGCGGCGGGCAGCTTCGTCTATGACGCCGACGGCCGCGCAATCCTCGATTTCACCTCCGGGCAGATGAGCGCGATCCTCGGCCACAGCCATCCCGAAATCGCCGACGTGATCGCGCGCTACGCCGCCAACCTCGACCACCTGTACAGTGGCATGCTGTCGCGGCCGGTGGTGGAGCTGGCGGCTAAACTCGCCGAGATTACCCCGGGGGAACTTACGCACTCGCTGTTTCTCAGCACCGGAGCGGAGTTCGAACGAGGCCGCGATCCGCATGGCCAAGGTGGCGACCGGCAAATACGAGATCGTCGGTTTCTCGCAATCCTGGCACGGCATGACCGGGGCCGCGGCCGCGGCGACCTACAGCGCTGGCCGCAAAGGCGCCGGTCCGTCGGCGGTGGGCTCGTTCGCGATTCCCGCGCCCTCCACCTACCGGCCGGTCTTCGAGAAGAACGGCGTCGCTGACTGGGAGACCGAGCTCAACTACACCTTCGATCTGGTCGACCGGCAGTCGAACGGCAGCCTCGCCGCCTTCATCGCCGAGCCGATTTTGTCGTCGGGCGGCGTCATCGAACTTCCCCCGGCTACATGAAGGCGCTGAAGAAGAAGTGCGAGGAGCGCGGCATGCTGCTGATCCTCGACGAGGCGCAGACCGGCATCGGCCGCACCGGGTTGATGTTTGCCTGCGAGCGCGACGGCGTGACGCCCGACATCCTGACGCTGTCGAAGACGCTCGGCGCCGGGCTGCCGCTCGCCGCCGTGGTCACCACCGCCGAGATCGAGGAACAGGCGCACGCGCGCAATTATCTCTTCTACACCACCCACGTCTCCGACCCGCTGCCGGCGGCGGTGGGCCTGAAGGTGCTGGAGATCGTCGAGCGCGATCGTCTGGTGGACCGCGCCAAGGTCGCCGGCGCGCGGCTCGAGGCCGGCTTGCGCACGCTGCAGCAGCGCTTTCCCTGCATCGGCGACGTGCGCGGCAAGGGGCTGCTGCTCGGCATGGAGATCGTCACCGACCGACAGAGCAAGGAGCCGGCCCCGGAACTAGGCGCGCGCATCACCAACCGCTGCCTCGACCTCGGGCTGAGCATGAACATCGTGCAACTGCCCGGCATGGGCGGCGTGTTCCGCATCGCGCCGCCGCTGACGGTGAGCGATTCCGAGATCGACGTTGGACTCGAACTGCTGGAAAAGGCGATCGCGACGTCGCTCTAGGACGTCGAAGCCGATGGGTGCCAGAGCAGCGCATAGCCGCGCGTGAGCACCGTGAGCATCGAGGGTGGTGTGAGCATGTCAACCTCGACGCCGCGCGGGCGCTGGCGTGCCGGCGCGTAACCTTGCGGCGTCCAGCGCAGCAGGCGCTCGCCGCGCACCGCAAAGGCTTCGCCGTTGAGCGCGATGATGGCGCCGTCAGGCAACGAATCGATTTCGGCCCGGTGCAGGCGCTTCTTTTTTCCGTCGAGCCGCTCCGCATGCAGGACCCTGTCCATGTCCGGGGCGCTGGCGCGCCTGCCTTTGCCGGAAAACAAAAGGGCGAAAGTCTCCGCGTCCTTGCGCCGACATTCAAAGCACGGCCGGTGGCCGGCGGCGAAGGCGGTGACCTCGTCGAGGAAGAACAGTTCGGTGTAATAGCGGCCCCAGACATCGCGCTGGCGGTTCTTGAACTCCACCACGCAGCAGATCCACTGGCGCGAGGCCCAGCGGCGCGCCGTCAGCTCCCGCGCGTCGGTGTGAATGCGGCCGCCGCGATTGCCCATCATGAGCCCGCGCGCGCGGTCGGCGAACAGATTGCCGAAGGGATCGACACGGTTTTGCAGCGGCATGGCGGACGCCAAAAGCAGCGATGGCCGGGATTGCGGCCCCGGCCATCATAGTCGTCGCGGAAAGATTCGTTACCTGATCGTCGCCAGCGCCCGCTTCGCTTCAAGCGCGCCGCAGCGCCGCAGGGTTTCCGCGGCCGCCAGGCCGAACAGCAGCTTCGATGTCAGGCTCACGGAATAGGGAACCAGAAGCACGAAGGCCGGGCTAACGACCGGCAGGATGACGAAGAAGTTGATCGCCCAGATTGTCGCCAGCACCGCGAGCGCGACGGCATAAAGGCCGCTCCCGCGGCTGTCGCGCCGAGCGAGCACTTGCCATAGGCCGGCGAGCGCCACGCCCAGCAGCACAGCAAACACCATGTGCACGGCAATGCCCATCGCCACCGGCGCCGCAGGTATGAGCGCCGTCACGCCGGCGGCCGTGGTCACCCCGCGCGCCAAAGTCGCAGCATTGCCACCCGTCGCTACCGCGTACAGGGAAACCCAAAGAATCTCAGCCAGCCCGCCCGCAGCGCCGGCGAGAAAACCACGCTTGATCACGTCACCGACGTCCGTTTGCCAACTTGTCATAATGAAGCACCTCCATGGTTGCGCAATGTAAACACTATCATCCATTAAAAGCCAGCGCGGCAAAGCGGCGCTTTGATCGAAATCAAATTTTCCGGATCGCAGCGGAACGCGCGCCTGTCGCATAAGAAAACGCCCGCCTTGCGGGCGGGCGTTCGTATTGAAAGCAGGATGATTTTACCCCTGCGGCTGCGGGCGCGACGTCGCCAGTCGGCGGCGCATCCGGCCGCGGCCGTTGCTTGCCGGCCGGCGGCACGGCGGACGAGCGCGGGCCCGTCGGCTCGATCACCAATTCGCGCACCGGGCGCTTTCCCGCGATCAGATCCTTGATCTCGTCGCCGGTGAGCGTTTCGAATTCGAGCAGCCCGCGCGCCAGCACTTCGAGATCGGCGCGCTTGTCGGTCAAGATCTGCGTCGCCTCGGCATTGCCGGCTTCGACCAGCTTGCGCACCTCGGCGTCGATCGTCTGCGCGGTCGCTTCCGAAATGTTCTGCTGGCGCGAAACCTGGTAGCCGAGGAAGACCTCGTCCTGGTTTTCGCCGTAGGCGACCGTGCCGAGCTTGTCGGACAAGCCCCAACGCGTAACCATCAAACGCGCGAGCTTGGTCGCCTGCTCGATGTCGCTCGCCGCGCCCGAGGTGACCTTCTCGCGGCCGAACACCATTTCCTCGGCGACGCGCCCGCCCATCATGATGGCCAAGCGCGAGGTCATCTGTTCGCGGCTCATCGACAGCTTGTCGCGCTCCGGCAACTGCATGACCATGCCGAGCGCGCGGCCGCGCGGAATGATGGTGGCCTTGTGCACCGGATCGGTGGCCTTGACGTTGAGCGCGACGATGGCGTGGCCGCCTTCGTGATAGGCGGTGAGCATCTTTTCCTCGTCGGTCATCACCAGCGACTTGCGCTCGGCGCCCATCATCACCTTGTCCTTGGCGTCCTCGAATTCGGACTGGGTCACCATGCGCTTGTTGCGGCGCGCGGCCATCAGCGCGGCCTCGTTGACCAGATTGGCCAAGTCAGCGCCGGAAAAGCCGGGCGTGCCGCGCGCGGTGGTCTTGAGGTTCACGTCCGGCGCCAGCGGCACCTTCTTGACGTGAACTTTCAGAATGTTTTCGCGGCCGACCACGTCGGGGTTCGGCACCACCACCTGGCGGTCGAAACGGCCGGGGCGCAGCAGCGCCGGATCGAGCACGTCGGGCCGGTTGGTGGCGGCGATGAGGATGATGCCTTCGTTGGCCTCGAAGCCGTCCATCTCGACCAGCAGCTGGTTGAGCGTCTGCTCGCGCTCGTCGTTGCCGCCGCCGAGGCCGGCGCCGCGATGACGGCCGACGGCATCGATTTCGTCGATGAAGATGATGCAGGGCGCGTTTTTCTTCGCCTGCTCGAACATGTCGCGCACGCGCGAGGCGCCGACACCGACGAACATTTCGACGAAGTCGGAACCGGAAATGGTGAAGAAGGGCACGTTGGCTTCGCCGGCGACGGCGCGCGCGATCAGCGTCTTGCCGGTGCCTGGAGGACCGACGAGAAGCACGCCGCGCGGGATACGTCCGCCCAGGCGCTGGAATTTTCCCGGGTCGCGCAGGAATTCGACGATCTCCTGTAGGTCCTGTTTCGCCTCATCGACGCCGGCAACATCTTCAAAAGTGACGCGGCCATGCGCCTCGGCGAGAAGTTTCGCGCGCGACTTGCCGAAGCCGAGCGCCTTGCCGCCCGCTCCTTGCATCTGCCGCGACAGGAAAATCCACACGCCAATTAAAGCGATAAAGGGCAGCCAGGAGACGAGCAGCGACACGAACCACGGCACGTTGTCGGACGGCGGCCGCGCGGTGATCGACACGCCCTTGGCATAGAGCTTTTGCACCAGCGTGGGATCGCTCGGCGCGTAAGTCTGGAAGCTGCGGCCGTCGGCGAAGGTACCGTGGATTTCCGGCCCCTGGATGACGACGTCGCGCACGCGGCCCTGATCGACCTCGTTGAGCAATTGCGAGAACGAGACGTCCTGCGAGGTGGTGTGCTGACCGGGATTTTGGAACAGCGTGAACAATGCTAGCAGCAACAGGACGATGATCACCCAGAGGGCGAAATTGCGCAGATTGGCGTTCATCAGGCGTCCCTAGCTGCCGCGCGAAAGCGCCGCGGCATGTTCGTTACGGGTCCTCGGATAGCGAGCGTCCCTCAAGCGTCCAATGTAGGCAGCGCAAGCGCGCATGGAAAGACCTCGAATCTCACTATATTCTAGCGCTTTTGCGGCCGTTTGGCTTTGCCCCTTTGGCGTGTGGTTAAGGATTTTCGCCGCACTTTAGACGCCCGCGGCGGCGCTCGGTCCACGGCCAGTTGCCCCTCGGCCAGTGTCACAATCGCGCCGGCAAGAGTGCGGCGGAAACGCCACTCGCCGGCCAATTGCGCGTCTTGCAGCGCCGCACCGAGCGCTTCCAGCTTGGCGAGTTCCACCGGGCCTTCGTCGCCACGCTGGGCCACGGCACGGCCGATCAGGCGTAATGCAATCTCGGCCGGCAGCCTGGCCAACATCGGCGCCGGGATGACGATGGGGCCTGTTTTTTGGGCACCGGCGCCGAGCATGGCCGCGGCGCGGTCGACCACCGCCTCTATCGCCGCATCCGCCCGCTTGAGCCGGCGCGCAAGAAGCGACAGCCGCGGCGCGTCGAGCCCCTCACGCGCGAGTTCCGGCATCAGCGAGCGCAGCCGCGCACGGGTGAAGCGCGGGTCGCTGTTGGACGGGTCGTTGGCGAAAGTGATCTTGGCGGCGTGCAATGTGGCGACGAGCCGCGCTTTGGGAATGTCGAGCAACGGGCGCACCAGGGCGATGTGCCCCGCCCCATTCGGCAGGCGCGACAGTTGCGCCATTGCCGCGAGGCCCGCGAGGCCGCTGCCGCGCGTCATGCGGATCAGCACCGTTTCCGCCTGATCGTCGAGCGTGTGCGCGGCGAGGATGTGGGTTGAGCGCGCGTCACGCGCGACTTGCGCCAGCAATGCATAGCGCGCGTGGCGCGCGGCCTGCGGCAATCCGGTTTTCGGCTTGCGCCCGCGCCAACGCACGGTGTGGTGGGCGATGCCGAGTGTCGTTGCCAGCTTTTTCACCGCCGCCGCCTCGCGTTTCGCTTCCGGCCGCAGGCCATGATCGATGGTGACGGCGGTAAGCGAAGGCTTTTGCTTCAGTGCGTCCCGCCAGCGCGCCACAAGCCACATGAGCGCGGTCGAATCCGGGCCGCCGGAGACCGCGAGCACCAATGCAGGCAAATCTTCGAGACCGGAGAAAAGCGATTTGGCTTCCGTGACTGAGACAGGCGATGTCATTTTTTGCGTGGGCATGATCTTGTCCGAAAACCGGTTCCCACTTTTCTGGATCATGCCCTAGCAGTGCGCGCGCTTAAGTTCCTGCGTCACGCCGCGCTTCACGCTAGCGGAAGCACGCGGATATTTGCGGGCGACTTCCGCCAAGGTGGCGCAGGCCGCTTCCTTCTGATGCAGCGCGGCAAGCGACTGGCCGAGGCGCAGCAGCGCGTCCGGCGCCTTGCCCGACTTTTCAAATTTGGTCGACAACGCGAGGAAGGATTCCGCCGCGTCGCGATAGTTCTGGCTCTGGAACAGACTTTCGCCCAGCCAGTACTGCGCGTCGGGCACCAGGCGCTCGTCTGGATATTTGCGCAGGAAATCGCGAAAGGCCTGCTCAGCGAGCGCGTAGTCCTTATGCAGCACATAGCCATAGGCCATGTCGTATTCATCCTGCGGCTTTGCCGAGGGCGGCAGCGTCGCCAGCTGCACGTTGCCGGTGGTGGCGGCAGGCATGTTGCGCGGCGCCGGCGGCAACTGCTCGCCTCCCGGCGGTTGGGCGGCGACTGGCGTTGCGGCTGCAACCGGCGCAGGCGGCGGATTGCCGGCAAATGTGTTCAGATCGAGCGGCGCTCCGGCTGCGCGGCCGCCAGGAGCGCCGACCGGTTGTTCGGCCGCGGCGTTGGCAACCGGCGGCGCGGCGACGGCTTCATTACCGAGCACGCCCGGCGCGCCCGGCGCGTTCGGCTGCCGTGCCGGATCGAACGCATCGGAGCGGCGCCCATTGGCGGTGGCTTCGGCCGGCGCGTTCACCGGCGCCGGCTGGGTCTGCGGCGCCATGGCGCCGCCGGCAGGTGACGGGCCCTTGGAGCCAAGCGCGCGGAGGCGGTATTCGGTATCGTCCTGCATGCGCTTGAGCTGGGTCTGCAGCATCTGGTTCTGATGCTGCAATTCCTCGATCGTGCCGGTGAGTTGCCGCAGCGCATTTTCCATGCGGTCAACACGCATGCCTAGATCGGAGCTGTCGCCCGGCGCAGCTTGCGCCGACTGTGGCTCGGCCTGCTGCGCCGGCTGCTGTTCGCCGCGATTGAAGATATTGCCGAAGAAATTGTTGTTGGAGCGCTCCTGCGCCGCGGCGGGCCCGGCGAGCAGCAACAAGGAAAGCGCGGCAAGCGCGGCGATGCGGGTACGGGAACGCGTCATCTGAAACAAAACCCCGGGGCCGTCGGATCGGCCGACACCGGTAGCATAGACCGGGCTACGTCGAAATTGTGACTGACCTCGCGTCGCCCGCAAAGCGCGTCATTCCGGGGCGCGCCGAAGGCGCGAACCCGGAATGACGAGAAAGATCACGAACTGGCGTTGAGCACCGTGACCGCGCGGCGGTTCTGCGACCAGCAGGAAATGTCGTCGCACACCGCGACGGGGCGTTCCTTGCCGTAGGAGATCGTGCGCATGCGGTTGGCAGCGATGCCGCGCGAGACCAGGTAGTCGCGCACGGTCTGCGCGCGGCGGGCGCCGAGCGCGATGTTGTATTCGCGCGTGCCGCGCTCGTCGGCGTGGCCTTCGATGGTGAACTGGCTGTACTGGCTGTAATTGGTGAGCCACTGCGCCTGCTTGTCGAGCGTGGCACGCGACTGCGCGGTGAGTTCGGACGAATCGGTGTCGAAGAACACGCGGTCGCCGACATTGACGACGAAGTCCTGCTGGCTGCCGGGCGTCGCCTGGCCGGCGGCATTGGCCTGCATGTCTTCGGCCGATTTGTTGGCGCAAGCCGAGATCGCCAGCGCCGCCGCGAGCGCGGCCGCGAGCCGGGCCGCACGGAAAATGGTTCTGGCATTTGTCATTCCGGAATACTCCACTCTCGCGCGGTTTGTTCGACGGTTTGCAGTGCGCCTGATCCGGGATCATGCGCGCCTCGATGATCTAACAGTCCGTTCGTTAAACGAACGTTCCATCAACCTTGATGAGGCCTTGCACGGCGCCGTTAAAATTGGCGGAACCGCATAAACCGTTTGTGATGGTTAAAAGCCGGTAAAAGTATGGCGGTGTTCCGCGCGTTTGCTTGCGCCGGCGCGCACCGGCAAAAATCTTACGACAGCAGCGGCGACCAGGCAGGGTCCGAGGCAAAGCTCGGCGTCGGCACCTTCAGCTCGTTGCGGCCGGTGACGTCGATGGTGAAAAGATTGGGGCCGCTGCCGGGATCGCGGAAGAACATGATCACGCGCCCGTTCGGCGCGAAGGTCGGGCCTTCGTTGTGGAAGCCCGCGGTGAGGATGCGCTCGCCGGAGCCGTCCGGCTTGAGCAGGCCGATCGAGAACTGCCCGTTCAACTGACCGGTGAAGGCGATGTAGTCGCCGCGCGGCGACCACACCGGCGTCGAATGCAGCCCCTGGCCGAAGCTGATGCGCTGCGCCGGACCGCCGGCCGCCGCCATGACATAGATCTGCTGCGAGCCGCCGCGGTCGCTCTCGAAGCAGATGCGGGAGCCGTCCGGCGAATAGCATGGCGAGGTGTCGATCGCCGGCGTGTCGGTCAGCCGCGTCGTCGCCTTGGAGCGCAGGTCCATCACGAACAGATTGGAATTGCCGCCCTGCTGCAGGCTCATGATCACGCGCTGGCCGTCCGGCGAAAACCGCGGGGCAAAGGTCATGCCGGGAAAATTGCCGACGATCTCGCGCTGGCCGGTTTCGATATTGAGCAGATAGACGCGCGGATTGCCCTGCTCGTAGGACATGTAGGTGATTTCCTGCGTCGACGGATTAAAGCGCGGGGTGAGCACAAGGTCGTCGCCGCGGGTGAGGTAGCGGACGCCGGCGCCGTCCTGGTCCATGATGGCGAGCCGCTTGATGCGGTGCGTCTTCGGGCCGGTCTCGTCGATGAAGACGATGCGGCTGTCGAAATAGCCCTTCTCGCCGGTGAGCCGCTCGTAGATCGCGTCGGAGATGATGTGGGCGATGCGCCGCCAGTTGTCGGGCGAGGTGAAATATTGCTGGCCGGCGAGCTGCTGGCCGGCGAAGACGTCCCACAGACGGAATTCCGCCTTCAGCCGTCCGTCGCCCTGCCGGGTGATGCGGCCGGTGACCAGCGCCTGGGCATTGATCGCGCGCCAGTCGGGGAAGCGCGGCACTGCGTCGCTGTTGGAAATTTTTTCCACGAAGGCCTGCGGATTGATCGGCGCGAACAAGCCGCTGCGCTGAAGATTGTTGGTGATGATGCCGGTGACGCTGTGCGCGGCGTCGGCCTCGGTCGCCCCGCCGGCGACGAATTCCGGCAGCGCGATCGGCATCGGCTGCACATTGCCCTGATTGATGTCGACGTTAAGCACGGCATGCGCCGCGCGCGGGCCAAACGCGGCGAGCGCGCCGGCGCCAAGCAACAGTCGGCGGCGATTCAATTCAAGGCGATGATTGTCGGTCACGGGAATGGATTACCTTGTTGGCAGGTCCTGGAACATCTGTTTGGTGTCGAAGGTGAAGTCGATTTCCTTCCAGATGTCGTAATGGTCGGGCCGCAGCATAGTGTAGGGCTGGCCGACGAACACCGCGCGCACGGCGCTGTCGCGCATCGCCTCGAACTGGCCGCCGCTGCCGCTGGTCAAGACCTGCGGGCCGGCGGCCAGCGTGCCGTCGCGCTTGAAGCGGATGCGGATGGTGACCTGGTAACCGTTCGCGTCCTGCATGCCGACCGGCGGATTCCACAGCGCCATCAGCCGCCGGCGCAGCGCGTCGATCTCCGATTGCGAGAGCTGCGCAGCCGTGCCCGCGGCGGTGCCCATCGACGGCGCGGAATTAAGCTCCGCCCCGGTCGCCGCCTTGCTCTGCGCATCGCGCTTGTCGAGCAGCGCGGCGATCTTGTCGGCGTCGAATTTGGGCTGCGGCCGCGGCGGCTTCTTTGGCGGCAGCGGTTCGTTCTTCGCTTCCTGCTGCGGCTTCTCGTCCTGTTTCTTGAGTTTTTCGGCGATCGGGTCGGGCTTGGACTCCGGCTGCGGCTTGGCCGCCGGCGTCTTGATCTCCTGTTTGTCGGTGAGCTTGGGCGCCGGCTCGTCCACGGGCTTTGGCGTGTCGATCTTCTGCACCAGCGGCTTTGGCTTTTCCGCCTTGGGCGCTTCCTTCACGCCCTTGGTCAATTCGGAGAAGTCCTTGTCGCTGATGAGATCGACGGGGAGCGAGTCGACCGGGGTCGCTTCCAGCGGCTTTGAGGAAAACGAGATCAGCGCCCACAGCAGCACCGCCGCGTGGAGCCCGCCCGAAACCGCTGTCGCGACCCTGAACTCCATTATTTCGAGCTCTGCTCGAATTCCGTGACCAATGCGACCTTGTGGAAGCCGGCCGCCGACAGCCGCCCCATCACCTTCATCATCGTACCGTAATCGACCTTCTTGTCGCCGCGCACGTAGATGCGCGCGTCGGTGCCGCCGCGCGCCTGCGCGATCGCCTGCAGCTTGGGCAGCAGGTCGTCGACGGAAATTTCGGTGTCCTGCAGAAAAATCTTGTCGGCGCCGGTGACCGATATGGTGAGCGGTTTGCTGTCCTGCTCGAGGCTTTTCGCCTGGCTGGTCGGCAGGTCGATGGGCACGCCGACGGTCAAAAGCGGCGCCGACACCATGAAGATGATCAGCAGCACCAGCATCACGTCGACCATCGGTGTGACGTTGATCTCGCTCATCACCTTCTGGCGATGATGCTTCCTGCGTCCGATGATCGGCGTGCCAGCGTTCGCCGCCATAATTATTTTCCCTTGCGCATGATCGTGTCCGAAAACCGGTTCCCATCCCCGATCGAGGTCGAGGACATGCTTTTCGGGATCATGCGCTATCCCCGCTCATCGATCTGCCGCGACAGGATGGCGGCAAATTCATCGGCAAACCCTTCCAGGCGCTGCGCCTGCTTGTTCACCTCGGAAGCGAACTTGTTATAGAAAATGGTCGCCGGTATGGCGGCGACAAGGCCGATTGCGGTCGCAAACAGCGCTTCCGCGATGCCCGGCGCGACCACCGCCAGAGACGTGTTTTTCGAGGCGGCGATCGATTGAAAGCTGGTCATGATGCCCCAAACCGTGCCGAAGAGGCCGACAAAAGGGCCGGCCGAGCCGACGGTCGCCAAAACCAAGAGCCGCCTTTCCAGCCGCTCGACTTCGCGGGAAATGGTCACCTCCATCACTTTTTCGATGCGCATCTGCAGGCCGGCGAAGGAGCGCGGCGTGCCCTCGAAGCTGCGTTTCCATTCGCGCATGGCGGCGACGAACAGCGCCGCCATGGAATGGTTCGGGCGCGAGGACAGCGAGCGGTAAAGCTCTTCCAGCGACTGGCCCGACCAGAACGCCGTTTCGAAACGGTCCATGGCGCGGCGGGTGCGGGTGTAGAGCACGGTCTTGTCGATGGCGATGGCCCAGACCCAGACCGAACAGATCAAAAGCCCGATCATCACGCCCTTGACGATCCAGGCGGCATGCCAGAACAGCGTGAAAAGGGAGACATCGGTCGTCAGCGAAAGACCCGACTGTGCCACGTCGGTCAGGATTCATGAGGCACGTCCCTTTCCGCTGTCCGGCGTCAGAACACGAACCGGCGCGGCGCAATGTCCGAAGAAAATAACGCGCCGGGCGACACCGCTAACGCGCCCAGCCGAAAGCGTCTCGTCTCGCGAAAACCAAACGTCCCGCAACCGGCGGAGCTACGAAATCCCCGCGAAACTTGGCCAAACTAGGGCGCAAACCCGGTGTTTGAGCCCGTCTAACAGCGCTGATTGTGGTTAAGGAAAGGTTAGCGGCTCGCCAAACGCAAGCGGCCGTCCGCTTCGGGGAAAGCGGACGGCCGCGGGTGCGACGCAGAAACTTCAGTTCTGCGGCGGGGGGCTCTCGGGCTCGGGGCGGTTACGCCGCTCGGCCATGAAGGCGTCGAACTCGGTCTTGTCCTTGGCGAAGCGCAGCCGCTCGAGGAAGTCGCGGAACTCGCGCTGCTCTTCCTCGAGGCGCTTGAGCGTCTCGTTGCGGTATTCGTCGAAGGCGTGGTTGCCGCTCGAAGGCGTGCTCCACGAACCGCCCCAACCAGCGCCGCCGGTGCGGCCGCGCATCCAATCCATTTTGGCCTGCATGCGCTCCATCTTGCGCTGCCAGCGATCTTCCCAACGGCCGTGGCCGTGCATTCCGCATCCCATTCTTCCGCTCCCTATTGTGAAAGCGAGGACCGCCAGACCGAGCGGCCACCAAGCCATGAACCCGAGGACGATCAGCACGATCCAGGCGGGTTTGCCGAACTCATCAAGCCTTGCGGTGATTGGCATTTTAGGGCCTCGCGAGTAAATGTAAATAACATTTACATGGATAAGAGTGCAGCGGCTCGATGTCAAGGCCCTTCACATTGGGTCTGGGGATGACGTTGCAAGGGCGCGGAGGCGGGTTTTTTCAGGCCCGCCCGGCGGCCGGCGCCGGTAGGCCGAGGCCGCGAAGGTAGATGAGGATCGCCGCTTCCAGGAGTTCTTCCGGCGGCATCGGCAGCGCGCGGCGGGCAGCATCCCCGCGGCTAAACAGCGAAGCAATGCCGTGCGTCATCGACCACACGTGCAGCGCCACCATCAGTGCCGGCGGTCGCACGCCCGCCGGAATCTGCGCCACCAGTCGTTCCGCCGCAGCGCGCAAGACCGCGAAGGCGCGCTCGCTCACCTCGCGCAATTCGGGATCGGCGTCGAGCGGAACACCCGCCTCGAACATGGCCGAGTAGTAGGACGGCTCACCTTTGGCAAAAGCCAGATAGGCGCGGCCGAGACGATCGAAGGCCGTCATCGTGTCCGGACGGCCGTCATCCCAGGCCTTGGCTAGCGCCGCGCTGAATTCCTCGAAACCGCGCCGGGCGACGTCGGCGAGCAGCGCGTCGCGGTCGCGGAAATGCCGGTAGGGGGCGGCGGGCGAAACGCCGGCCGAGCGCGCGGCGTCGGCGAAGGTAAAGCCCGCCGGCCCCTTCTCGGCGATCAGATCGAGCGCGGCGCGCACCAAAGCTTCCTTGAGGTTGCCGTGGTGATAGCCGCGCGCCTGGCGCCTGCCCCAACTCATGTAAATGGCCTTAACATGAGTCTGCAAGCGCGTCGATGTTTGCGCGCGGCAAGCCTTAACGCCGGCCGCGCAGGGCCAAAGGCAGCCGCTCGAACAGCGTCGGCCCGCCGGGCTGCGCGTTCTCGATCGACAGCAACTGCAGCTTGGCCACCACACCGCCGGTCGCGGAAAAGCCGCCGGGCTTACCGTTGGCGGCGAGGACGCGATGGCAGGGCATGACGATCGGGGTCGGGTTTTCGCCCATGGCCTGGCCGACGGCCCGCGCCAGCGTCTTGTCGCCGAGCCGCTCGGCAATTTCGCCATAGCTCATGGTTTGGCCTGGCGGGATCGCTCGCGCGATCGCGTAGACCTTGCGGTTGAAGGCCGGGATCGCCGCATCGTCGATCGCGACAAACGAGAGGTCGCGCGGCTCTCCGTGCAGCAGCGCGGCGATGGCGTCGATCACATTCTGGATCGGCGGCGGCGGCGTGGCTTCCTGCGCGCCGGCATGGCGGCGCTCAACGCGTGTCCGCGTCGCGGCTTCGCTGCCCTCTGGCAACTGCACGCCGCAGACACCGCGGCCGCTCCAGACGATGCCGCAGATGCCGATATCGCTTTCAAACAATGCATAATTTTGGTCCGACATGACGCAACACTAGCACGCGCGGTCAGGCCGCCCCACCCGCTTCCTGGTCGGCGCGCATGGCGATGCGCAGCGGCTTGGGGATGGGCTTGGCGCGGCCAGCCGAGACGAAAGCCACTTGGACGTCGGCTTCCACGATCAGGTCGTCGCCGCGCTTGACCTTCTGATTCAGCGTGACGGAGGCGCCCTTCACTTCCTTCGGCGTGGTGACGATGTCGAGCACGTCGTCCATGAAGGCCGGCTTGTTGAAATGGATGTCCATGTGGCGCACGACGAAGGAAAAGCCCGGCGCTTCCTTCTCGGCAGCCTCGAACAGCGCGCGGTGGTCGGCGCCGATCAGGCGCAGGTAATTGGTGCGGCCGCGCTCCATGAAGCGCAGATAGCTCGCGTGATAGACGATGCCGGAAAAATCCGTGTCCTCGTAATAGACGCGCACCTGCTGGTGGTGCAGGCCGTTGCGGATTTCGCCGTCGAGGGGACTACCGTTCAATTTTTGAATTCCGCTTCGATATCTCTACGTCCATCGAGCACGCGCACAATCAAAGCGCGCTCCACCTCGACCCGATAGAAGACAACGTAGCTTTCGACAACGATGCTTCGGAGGTCTTGCGCAAAGACAGAGCGATCTCGCCCCATGAAGGGGAAACGGGCCAAATTTTCAATTCTCGTGTTGAAAAGGTTGGCCAGAGCCGTCGCCGCCGCCCTATTTTTGTCTGCCAAGTACGTAAGAATGTGCAGCAGGTCGGCGTCAGCCTCATCTGAAAAGACAATTCTCATTCAGCTTTCGATTTGGGCTCGCCAAGCTTTGCCCTCCGCAAGAAATCGGCGAAATCCCAGTCGCGAACGCGGCCCGCTTCGACATCTGCCAAGCCCTTGTCAATTTCCATCTTCAAAACGCGAAATTTTTCCGCCTGCTCGAAGATATAGGCGACCACCCGTTCCTGCATTTCCTCGGGCAGCAGTTCGAGCGCTTCGGCGGCGCGTTCCTTGAACGGTTTCATGGCTGGTTATCCTAGCACAGATCCAACCGGAATTAACTGGATTCGTCGTCGCCAGGAAACAACCCAAATTGCCCCGGATCGCGCGTAGGTTCCGGCAGGCCTAGATGCTTGAACGCGGGGCTGGTGAGCAGGCGCCCGCGCGGGGTGCGCTGGATGAACCCCTTCTGGATGAGGAATGGCTCGATAATGTCCTCGATGGCGTCGCGCGGCTCGCTCAAGGCCGCCGCCATCGTGTCGACGCCCACGGGGCCGCCGCCGTAATTCTCGGCAATCGTCATAAGGTAACGCCGGTCCATGGCGTCGAGGCCGGCGGCATCCACTTCCAGCTCGCGCAACGCGCGGTCGGCCACCTTGCGATCGATGGCCTTGACGCCGTCCACATGGGCGAAGTCGCGTACCCGGCGCAGGAGCCTGCCGGCGATGCGCGGGGTGCCGCGAGCGCGCCGCGCGATTTCGTTGGCGCCATCGGCCGTCATGCCGATGCCAAGCACGCGGGCGCCGCGGTTGACGATCTGCTCAAGCTCGGCCTCGGAATAAAAATTCAGCCGCACCGGAATGCCGAAGCGGTCGCGCAGCGGATTGGTGAGCAGGCCGGCGCGCGTCGTTGCGCCGATCAGCGTAAAGGGCGATAAGTCAATCTTCACCGAGCGCGCCGCGGGTCCCTCGCCGATGATGAGGTCGAGCTGGAAATCCTCCATCGCCGGATAGAGGATTTCCTCGACCGCCGGATTGAGCCGGTGGATTTCGTCGATGAACAGAACGTCGCGCGGCTCGAGATTGGTCAGCAGCGCGGCAAGATCGCCGGCCTTGACGATCACCGGCCCCGAGGTGGCGCGGAAATTGACGGCCAATTCGCGCGCGACGATCTGCGCCAGCGTGGTTTTGCCCAGGCCGGGCGGGCCGACGAACAGCACATGGTCGAGCGCCTCTTTGCGCGCGCGCGCGGCCTCGATGAAGACGCCCAGATTGGCGCGGGCCTTTTCCTGGCCGATGAATTCGGACAATCGCTGCGGGCGCAATGAGGCATCCACGTCGTCGTCGCGGCGTTCGGCGGCAATGAGGCGCGGGTTCGGGCTCATGACATGCCCCGCTTGTATTTGTTCGGCAGCAGCTTGCCGATGGTCTCGATCTTCGGCGTCTTGCCGGCGGGCACGATCACTTTCGCTTTCGCATCGTAATCGTGGATCAGTTCGCGGCAGGTGCCGCAGGGGCTGACCACCGCGATGCGCCCGCGCTCGCCCGGCTTGGGATGGCGCACGGCGACGATGGTCTCGATGCCTATGTCGCCGTGTTCGGTGAGCGCGCGGCCGATGGCGACCGCCTCGGCGCAGACGGCGCCACGCCCGACATAAGCGTCGAGATTGACGCCGGTGACGACGCGGCCGCGAGCGCGTGCGCAAAGCCGCGCCGACCTCCTGCCAGTCGTTGCGATAGCGCGCTCTTGATGGCTTTGGTTGCGGCGGCGATCAAGTCCTGGTCCTTCTTGCTCAGCGCCATTTCGTTACTCGTCACATTATCGCGCAAGTTCTTTAAGCCCTCGCCGGATCAGCGTCGCGGTGTCGGCGGCCTCGCCGTGCTCGCGCGCGGCGGCGGCGATCGCTGCCGCCGCCTGCGGCTGGCCATAACCGAGATTGACCAGCGCGGATACAGCATCCGTCACCGGACGCGGCGCGCGCATTTCTTCGAGCGCGCCGGCCAACTGCGCCATCGCCGGATCGATTGTCGGCAAATTCCGGCGCCTTGTCTTTGAGTTCGGTGACGATGCGCTCGGCGACTTTCGGCCCGACACCGGGCGCGCGCGAAATCGCCGCCTTGTCGCGCATCGTAATGGCAGAAGCGAGCTCCGGCACCTTCAGCGTGCCGAGCACCGAGAGCGCGACCTTGGCGCCGACGCCCTGCACCGTCTGCAACAGGCGGAACCATTCGCGCTCCATGTCGCTGGCAAAGCCGAACAGCCTGATCTGGTCCTCGCGCACATGCGTCTCGATCGACAGCGTCGCCGCCTGTCCCGGCGCCGGCAGCGTAGCAAGCGTGCGCGCCGAGCAATGCACCTGATAGCCGACGCCGCCGACGTCGAGCAGCACATAGTCGGCGCCGTAGCTATCGATGATGCCTTTCAGTTTTCCAATCATTCGTGACCGCTCCAGATGCGCGGGATGCCGCGGCTCCAGCGTTCTCTCCCCCCTTGTGGGGGAAAGACAGAGAGGGGGGTAAACGGCAAATTCCACGCGTGCGGTTTACCCCCCTCCCCAACCCTCCCCCACAAGGGGGGAGGGAGCACGTCACGCTTGCGGCAAGTCTTCATTGCGCCGCCACCTTCAATGCTGCGCTCGTCCGATGATGCGCGTGACAGATGGCGATGGCGAGCGCGTCGGCAGCGTCCTCGCTTTGAGGATCGGCTTTCGGCAGCAGCACGCCGACCATCATGCGAACTTGCGCCTTCTCGCCGTGGCCGGCGCCGACTACGGTTTTCTTCACCACGTTGGGCGCGTATTCGGCGACGGTGAGCCCCGCTTTCGCCGGCACCAGCATGGCGATGCCGCGCGCCTGGCCGAGCTTCAGAGTTGCGACCGCATTGGCATTGACGAAGGTTTCTTCCACCGCGGCCTCGGCGGGCGCAAACTCCGCGATCACGCGGCTAAGCCCGTCGTGGATGACCATCAGCCGCTGCCCCAGGGCCGCGCGCTCGCTGGTCTCCAGCGAGCCGCAGGCCACGTAAATCAGCCGGTTGCCGTCGGATTCAATGAGCCCCCAACCGGTGCGGCGGAGGCCCGGATCGATGCCGAGAATGCGAATCGGATGCGCGCGCATAGGCCCGTTGATAGCCCTCCGGCGGGCTTTGGGCCAGAACGGGAACGCGGCCGATTCTCGCTATTCTCGGCGCCCGACGGGTGATAATGACGCCTGCCCGCCATGACCGCCATGTTCGAGCCCCAGCTTTTCGCCAACGCGATCGCCGACCCGCGCTTTGCAGTTGCGCTCGGCATTGCCGTGCTCGCCGGCGCGGTGCGCGGCTTTACCGGCTTCGGCTCGGCGCTGCTCTATATGCCGCTGATTTCGGCAATCTACGGCCCGCGAATCGCCGCCGCCACATTGCTGCTGATCGACACCATCTGCAGCCTGCCCTTCGCTATCAAGGCGATCCCGGACTGCAACTGGCGCGAGGTGCGCGTGGTGATGATTACCGGCGTCATCGGCGTGCCGCTCGGCGTTGCCGCGCTGGTCTATGTCGACGCACTGGCGCTGCGCTGGTTCATCGCCGCGCTGGTGCTCATCGCCGTCGCCATCCTCGCCTCCGGCTGGCGCTATCACGGCAAGCCGACGGTTGCCGCCTCGCTTGGCGTTGGCGCGCTCGCCGGCTTCGGCGCCGGCGCGGTGCAGATCGGCGCGCCGCCGCTGCTCGTCTACTGGCTCGGCGGGCCAAACAGCGCCGTCACCGTGCGCGCCAACATCATGGTCTATTTTCTCATGCAGGGCGCGCTGACATTCATCTTCTATCTTTACGGCGCGCTGTTTACCGCGCATGTGCTGGCGCTGTCGCTTTTGCTCGGCGTGCCGTTCCTCGTCGCGATGTGGGCCGGCGCGCACCATTTCCATGGCACCAGCGACGCGCTCTATCGGCGCATTGCCTATGTCATCATCGCGCTGGCAGGATTGGTCAGTTTGCCGGTGTTCGGCGCGCTGAGATAAGCGCTACGCGCTCATCTTCTGCATCAGCGCGTCGGACATCTCGAAATTGGCGTAGACGTTCTGCACGTCGTCGCTTTCGTCGAGCGCCTCGATCATCTTGATGAGCTTCTCGGCGGTCTCGTCGTCGACCGGAATCGTATTCTGCGGCTTCCACAGCATGGCCGATTTGCGCGGCTCGCCGAATTTCGCCTCCAGCGCCTTGGTCACATCGCGCAAGGTCTCCGGCGTGGTGAAGACCTGATGGCCGCTATCGTCGGAGATCACGTCCTCGGCGCCGGCCTCGATCGCCGCGTCTAGCATGGCGTCCGCTGACGCAACCTTGGCGTCGTATTCGACCACGCCGACATGGCTGAACATGAAGGACACCGCGCCGGTTTCCGCCAGATTGCCGCCGCTCTTGGTGAGCGTCGCGCGCACCTCGCCGGCGGTGCGGTTGCGGTTGTCGGTCAGCGCCTCGACGATGATGGCGACGCCGCCCGGCCCGTAGCCTTCGTAGCGGATCTCGTCGTAGCTCTCCGAGTTCGGCGCCTTGCGACTTCTTGACGGCGCGCTCGATGTTGTCCTTGGGCATGTTCTCGGCGCGGGCGGCAAGGATCGCCGCGCGCAGGCGCGGGTTGAACGCCGGGTCCGGCATGCCGAGCTTGGCGGCCACGGTTATTTCGCGCGCGAGCTTGCCGAACAGCTTGGAGCGCGCCTTATCCGCGCGCCCCTTCTTGTGCATGATGTTCTTGAACTGGGAATGACCGGCCATAACCGACAACGAATGAGTGGATACAGGCGGCTATATAGGCTGGTTGCCCAGGAAAATAAATATCAGATCAGACCGCCGCCACCGCGACGTTGGCGAGGATGGCGTCGATACGCTCGCCGACCTTGGCGACGTTGCGATGGACGCGCGCCTTGTAGCGGGTGACGGCGTCGCGGTCGACCATGAAGAACTTCTTTTCCGCATAGGTGCGGCCGAAAATATCGATTAACATGCTGCGGAACTTGCCGGAGACGACGCCGGGCATCTCGGCCGAAGGCTGCTCGGCGTAGGCGGCAAGCTCGGCCGAGGTGAGCGCGCAGAGCAGCGGCGCAAGCCGCGCCGAATAAACCTGGCGGTGCTGCTGGATGGTCTGGATGGCGCGGTCAAGCGCCAGTTCGCCCGCGGTCTCGTCGTCGATCTGCAGCGGCTCGTCGAGGCTTGCCGTGTTCATCGGGAACTGGTCGATCAGCCAGTCGCCGAGATGCACGACGTTCTTGCGGCCACGCCCGTAGAGCAGGACGTCGTCCTCGTAGCGCGCGAACCAGGTATCGAGCCGGTCGAGCAAACGATCGAGCGCCGGGCGCGGGATCAACTCGCGATATTGCGTGCCGAAAATTCCGATCGAGGCCTTGGCGCGCGAAATGACGTTGAGCACCTCATTGCCGATGAGCGGCTGGAACGGGCTCGAGCCGACCCCGAGCACGACGAGGTCGTATTTGTCGCGGGCCTTGTCGAGCGTGCGGAAGGTCAGATGATGCACGTCGGCTTCGCCCGGCAGCAGCGCGTTGATCATATGAAAGCCCAGGCGCTCGCCGAGATTGCCGGCGTCGTTTTCGGAAATGACTGCGACGCTGCACGGCGCCACCGGCTTTAAACGCTCGGTCGGCGTCAGCCGCATCAGCACCTGGCGCTCGTCGACCGGCGAGGTGCATTCGATGCGGAAGCCGTAGCGGTCGAACAGCAGAGTGAGGTCGTAGTAGCTCAGGTGATTGACGAAACCTTGGCCGGCGCGGTCGCGGGCCTGGTTCTTTTTTTCGCCGAGATTGGTCGGGTGATAGCTCAAGACCACGCCGCGCTTGCAGAAGCGCAGATGCGTGAAGAAGGTCTCGAGGTCGGCGATGGTTTCCAGCACGCCGAGCATGACGACCAGATCGCTGTCGGCGACCGCCCTGGTAGGAAAATCGCCGTCGAGGTTGCAGGCGCGATAGACGCAGCCGTTCGGCAGATAAGGCCGCAGCGGCGTGTTGCCGCGGCCGAATTCGAGCACGCGCGCGCCGGCGGGAACGAATTGCGCCGCCAACTCGGCGCGGGCGTCGCCCTCGGGCGTGTCAGCTCGCGGCCGCAGATCGGCGGCAGGGAACTGCTCCAGCGCGAGATTGCGATTGACGTGAATTCCCATGCCCGCCGTGCTGACAGTGGCGTTGCCGTACCCAGCACATGACGGCGAATCATCGAGACCTACCGAATCATCGCAGCGTGCAGCGGTCAACGAGAAAGAGGTTAACGCCAGAAGGCGGGCCGCGCCTCTTCGAGAATGCCGCCGAGGCGCACGGCGCCGACGCGCAGCGCAAGGCCGGTCGTGTCGTCGGTCTCGACCGCGAGGCCGCACAGCGTCGCCGGGCCCTGCGCGGGTTCGAATTTACCGCCCGGCACCTTGCGCAGGAAGCGCGCCAGCGGCTCCTCCTTGTTCATGCCGATGACGGACTCGAAATCGCCGGTCATGCCGACGTCGGAGACGAAGGCCGTGCGCCCCGGCAGGATGCGATGGTCGGCGGTCGGCGCGTGCGTATGTGTGCCGACGACGAGCGAGGCGCGGCCGTCGACGAAGAAGCCCATCGCCTGCTTCTCGCTGGTTGCCTCCGCGTGCATGTCGATGATGACGGCATCGGCGTCCTTGCCGAGCGCGCAAGCGGCGAGTTCGCGCTCGACCGCGGCGAAGGGATCGTCGAGCGGGTCCATGAAGATGCGGCCCATGGCGTTGATGACCAGCGCGCGCTTGCCGTTTTTGGTTTCGACCAGGGCCGCGCCGCGGCCCGGCGTGCCTTTCGGATAATTCACAGGGCGCACCAGGCGCGGCGCGCGCTCGATGAACACCAAGGCCTCGCGCTGATCCCAGGAATGGTTGCCCAGCGTGATGGCGTCGGCGCCGGCGTCGAGCAGTTCGTTGTAGATCGTCTCGGTGATGCCGAAGCCGCCGGCGGCGTTCTCGCCGTTGATGACGACGAGATCGAGCTTCCATTCGGCGATCAGGCCGGGCAGCCGCTCGGCGACGATGGTGCGCCCGGAGCGGCCGACGATGTCGCCGATGAAGAGAATGCGCATTAGTCAGTGCCCGCGAAAATCGATGACCTCGCGCTCCGTTAGCACGAGATCGAGGCGCTCGTCGCGCTCCGTCGCGGGGACACGGGGAACTTCCTGCGCGGCAAAAGCGATGCCGATGGCGGTGACCGGCTTTTTTGCGCGCAGAGCGCGGATGGTCATGTCGTAATAGCCGGCGCCGTAGCCGATGCGGTGGCCTTGGCGGTCGAAGCAGGCCAAGGGCACGATGAGAATGTCGGGCTTAACTTCTGCGGCGTCCGCCGTCGGCTCGCGAATGCCCCATTGCCCAGGTTTGAGCGGCACGCCAAACGACCACGCGCGCATGATCAGCGGCTTGCCCCGCCCGGCGATTGCCGGCAGCGCGAGGGAAACGCCGGCGTCGGCAAGCATGCGCAGCAGCGGCAGCGGATTGATTTCGGTCTTAAACGGAAAAAAGCCGGAGACCACGGCGCCCGCCGGCACCGGCACGGGAAACAGGCGCGCCGCGATCGTGTCCGCCGCCGCCTTACGCAGTACCACCGGCAAGGCATCGCGCCGCGCCAGCGCCGCTTCGCGCAGCGCATCTTTCGTTTGTCCGGTTTCGCTGAGGTCGGGCATCGGTAATAGTGCGGAGCCGCGATGGCCGTCGGAGTGTGATCCCGGGAACCTACATAAGTAGGTGGGCGCCATATGACCGAAACCACGGTCCCGGCCAGGGACAGCTCCCGTTAGGATCGTAAGGCCCCGGGGAATTTAACTCCGTCGCACCTCACAGCCCCGCTCGGGCAATGTAGGCGCTACGGAGGGCGAAAGCCACCTATCCGATCGCAACACCGTTACCGAGCGTCTGATTGAGCTTGCGCGTGATGCCCTCGATGCGCTCGGCCGCCGAATTGAAGGCATGGACCACCGCGCTCGAGGCCGCCTTGGCGCGGTCGGCGGCGACCTGGCGCGCGTCCTGCAAGCCGGAAATGTCCTGCTCGAGCACGCCGATGCGGCGCTGATTCTCCGCCAATTCGTCGGCGATAACGAGAGCCGCCATGACGGTGAGCCGCGTGTCGCCGATCTCGCCGAAACGCCCGCGCAAATCGGTAATGCGCTGGTCGAGATTGTGCGCCAGCGCCTGCAGATGCTCCTCCTGGCCGTCCTCGCAGGCGAGGCGGAACTGGCGGCCGGCAATCGTGGCGGTGACTTCAGACATACATCACTCTTCGCCCGTTCAACACCGACTGGATCGAGGCGATGGCCGCGTCCAGCCGCTGCGCGATCTCGCGGTTCGTCGCCTCGAGCTTGCGCGAGCGCGCGGTCTCGCCATCGAGCGCGGCGGCGAGTTTCGTGCGGTCGAGGCCGAGCGATTGCAACTGGCTCGCCAGCCCTTCTTCGTTGCGGTCGGCGTCCTGGCGGCGATCGACGGCGGCATCGAGCGCGTCGAGCGCCAGCGCCAGACGTTTCACCGCGCTATCGATTTCACTTTGCTCGCTCATCGCCTTCTGCGCACCCAAAAACTCCTGCGGCGGCAAAGATTTAGGCGAAGACTCTTACGTCCTGCGCGATCCGCTCGTCAACGCTTGGCGACCGAGTTGCCCACGCTTTTCCGCAACCTGTGCGTAGGTATTGCACGCGCGGTCCGTCACATTGACTCAAGGGCCTGCCATGCTATCCACCGCGCCAAACAGGCCCTTTCCATGACCGCAACAGCATCGAGGCTCGCCGTGACGCCAGCGGAGCCGGTTCCCGCCGTCGCGCACACCGACATGGCCAACGCCATCCGCGCGCTGGCGATGGACGCGGTCGAGCAGGCGAAGTCCGGCCATCCCGGCCTGCCTATGGGCGCGGCCGACGTGGCGACCGTGCTGTTCACGCAGTTCCTGAAATTCGATCCGGCGGACCCGGCTTGGCCCGACCGCGACCGCTTCGTGCTCTCGGCCGGCCACGGCTCGATGCTGCTTTACGCGCTGCTCTATCTCACCGGCTATGCGGGCGTGACCATCGACGAGATCAAGCGCTTCCGCCAGCTCGGCTCAAAGACGCCGGGGCATCCCGAACACGGCCACACGCCCGGAGTCGAGACGACGACCGGGCCGCTCGGGCAAGGGCTCGGCAACGCGGTCGGCATGGCGATTGCCGAGCGGCATCTGGCGGCGGAGTTCGGTGGAATCGCCGATCACAAAATCTACGTGCTCGCCAGCGACGGCGACCTCATGGAAGGCATTTCGCAGGAGGCGATCGCGCTCGCCGGGCACCTGAAGCTCAACCGACTGATCGTACTGTTTGACGACAACGGCATTTCCATCGACGGCGCGCTGTCGCTGTCCGACAGCGTCGATCAGGTGAAGCGCTTCGAAGCGGCGGGCTGGTATGCCTCGCGCATCGATGGCCACGATGCGAAGGCGATTGCCGCGGCGCTGACCAAAGCGCAATCGTCCGGCAGACCGGTGCTGATCGCCTGCAAGACGACAATAGGTTTCGGCGCGCCGAACAAGGCCGGCAAGGCGTCGGCACACGGCTCGCCGCTTGGCGCCGACGAGATCAAGGGCGCGCGCGAGAAACTCGGCTGGACTCATCCACCGTTTGAGATTCCCGCCAACATTTTGTCCGCCTGGCGCGTGGCCGGGCAGCGCTCAAAGGCAACGCACGCCGAATGGAGCAAGCGTTTTGCCGCGGTCGACGCGGCCAAGCGCGGCGAGTTCGAGCGGCGCATGAAGGGCGATCTGCCCAAGGCGCTCAACGATGCGGTACGCGCGGTGAAACAATCGCTCGCCGCGACGCCGAAGGACATCGCCAGCCGCGCGGCGTCCGAATTCGCGCTGGAGAGCCTGATCCCGGCGGTGCCGGAGATGCTCGGCGGCTCGGCCGACCTCACCGGCTCCAACAACACCAAGACCAAGGCGATGACGGTACTGTGCGCCGCGGACTACGCCGGCCGTTTCATCCATTACGGCATCCGTGAGCACGGCATGGCCGCGGCCATGAACGGCATGGCGCTGCACGGCGGCATCATTCCGTATAGCGGCACGTTCCTCGTGTTTTCCGATTACTGCCGGCCGGCGATCCGGCTTGCTGCGCTGATGGGCATTCGCGTCATCCATGTGATGACACATGACTCGATCGGGCTGGGCGAGGACGGACCGACGCATGAGCCGGTCGAGCATCTGGCGGCGCTGCGCGCCATTCCGAACCTGCTCGTCTTCCGCCCGGCCGACGCGGTGGAGACCATCGAGTGCTGGCAGCTCGCGCTCGAGAACAAGAACCGCCCGAGCGTGCTGGCGCTGACGCGGCAGAACCTGCCGCAGCTTTCGAAAGATTTCCTCGACAAAAATCGCTGCGTGGCCGGCGCCTACGAAATCGCGCCTGCCGAGGGCAAGGCGCAGGTTTCACTTTTTGCCACCGGCTCGGAAGTCGCCATCGCCGTCGAAGCGAAGAAGCTGCTCGCGGCAAAGGGCGTTTCAGCCCGCGTCGTCTCGGTGCCCTGCTTCGAACTGCTCGCGGAAGCGCCGGAAGCGAAGCGCCGCGCCATCATCGGCGACGCCAAGGTCAGGATCGGCGTCGAGGCCGCGATGCGGCAAAGCTGGGACGCCGTCATCGGCTCCGACGGCGGTTTTGTCGGCATGACGTCATTTGGGGCGAGCGCCCCGTACAAGGAGCTTTACAAGCACTTCGGCATTACCGCCGAGGCGGTGGCGCAGGCCGCGTTAAGCAAACTCGACCGCGAATAACCATATAAGCAGTAAGCGCCATCGTAGCCGGCCACTTTTTCCAACCGCCGCGCTATAAGTTTTGCCATAAGAAGACCGATTAAGTCGGGAGCGACGCGAAATGACTGTCCGAGTTGGCATTAACGGATTCGGCCGCATCGGCCGCAATATCCTGCGCGCTATCGCCGAGGCCGGCCGCCACGACATCGAGGTGGTTGGCATCAACGATCTCGGCCCCGTCGAAACCAACGCGCATCTGCTGCGCTACGACAGCGTGCATGGCCGCTTCCGCGGCACGGTGACGGTCAAGGGCGACACCATCAGCGTCGGCAACGGCGCGATGAAAGTGACTGCCGAGCGCGATCCCTCAAAGCTGCCGTGGAAGGACCTCGGCGTCGATATCGCGCTCGAATGCACCGGGCTGTTCACCGCCAAAGAGAAGGCGTCCGCGCATCTGTCCGCAGGCGCCAAGCGCGTGCTCATTTCAGCCCCGGCCGAAGGCGCCGACCTCACCGTGGTCTACGGCGTCAACCACGACAAGCTCACCAAGGATCACAAGATCGTCTCCAACGCCTCCTGCACGACCAACTGCCTCGCCCCCGTCGCCAAGGTGCTCAACGACGCCGTCGGCATCGACAAGGGCTTCATGACGACGATCCATTCCTACACCGGCGACCAGCCGACGCTCGACACCTATCACAAGGATCTCTACCGGGCGCGCGCAGCGGCCCTGAACATGATCCCGACCTCGACCGGCGCGGCCAAAGCCGTCGGCCTCGTGCTGCCCGAACTCAACGGCAAGCTCGACGGCGTCTCCATCCGCGTGCCGACGCCGAACGTCTCGGTGATCGATTTCAAGTTCGTGGCGAAGAAGGCGACGAGCAAGGACGAGATCAACGGCGCCATCAAGCGGGCGTCCGAACAGCAGCTCAAGGGCATTCTCGGCTACACCAACGAACCCAACGTCTCGCTCGACTTCAATCACGATCCACATTCCTCGATCTTCCACATGGATCAGACCAAGGTCATGGACGGCACCTTCGTGCGCGTGATGAGCTGGTATGACAACGAGTGGGGCTTTTCCAACCGCATGGCGGACACCGCCGTGGCGATGGGGAAACTGATCTGAATTCCATCCGTCATCCTGAGGTGCGCGCCACTTGGCGCGCCTCGAAGGATGACGGGCACGGGGGCTGTCATCCTTCGAGGCTCGCGGCTGCGCCGCTCGCACCTCAGGATGAGGAGAGAAACTGACCGATGGCGCAATTCCGCACCCTCGACCATGCCGACGTCAAAGGCCAGCGCGTCATCGTACGCGCCGACCTCAACGTGCCGGTCGAGCACGGCGTCGTCACCGACGCCACGCGCATCGAACGCATGGCGCCTGCGATCGTAGAGATCGCCGACAAGGGCGCCAAGGTGATTTTGCTTTCGCATTTCGGCAGACCGAAGGGGCGCGACCCCGAAGAACTCGCTCAAGCCTGTGGCGTCCGAGCTTGCCCGTATCCTCAAGCGCCCGGTGAAATTCGCCAATGACTGCGTCGGCGAGGCGGGCGAGCGCGCCGTCGCGGCGATGAAGCCGGGCGATTTTCTGCTGCTCGAGAACACGCGCTTTCATCCCGGCGAGGAGAAGAACGATCCGGCGTTCGTCGCGCAGCTCGCCAGGCTCGGCGACATTTATGTGAACGACGCCTTCTCGGTGTCGCACCGCGCGCACGCCTCGACCGAGGGCCTCGCGCATGTGCTGCCCGCCTACGCCGGGCGCACATTGCAGGCGGAACTCGAAGCCTTCGAGAAGGTGCTTGACAAGCCGCAGCGGCCGCTGGCGGCGATCGTCGGCGGCGCCAAGATTTCCACCAAGCTCGACCTGCTCGGCAACCTACTCGAGCGCGTGGACGTGCTGATCATTGGCGGCGCCATGGCCAATACGTTTCTGATGGCGCTGGGCAAAAAGGTCGGCCGCTCGTTGGTCGAGCGCGATCTGGTCGAGACCGCGCAAAAGATCATGGACGAGGCCAAGCGCGCTAAACGCGAGATCGTGCTGCCGGTCGATGCCGTCGTTGCGGAAAAGCTCGAGCCGGGCGTCGCCTCGCGCGTGGTCGACATCGACCGCGTCGGCGACAAGGACATGATCCTGGATATCGGGCCGCGTAGCATCGAATTCGTCGTGTCCGTTCTGGCGCGGGCGAAGACTTTGGTCTGGAACGGCCCGTTCGGCGCCTTCGAGACCGAGCCGTTCGACAACGGCACCGTGGAAGTGGCGGAAGCAGCGGCGGAACTCACTGAGATCGGCAAACTTGTCTCGGTGGCCGGCGGCGGCGACACGGTGGCGGCGCTCAATATCGCAGGCGTTACCAACCGCTTGAGTTACGTTTCCACAGCCGGCGGCGCCTTCCTCGAGTGGCTGGAAGGCAAGCCCTTGCCGGGGGTCGAGGTGTTGAGGATAAAATGATGGCGATGCCGATGGAGGGGACGATGAATCTCGACGAATTGAACAAAGTGGCGCTGGCCATGGTGGCGCCGGGCAAGGGAATCCTGGCCGCCGACGAATCCTCCGGCACCATCAAGAAGCGCTTCGACGCCATCGGCGTGGAATCGACAGAGGGCAATCGCCGCGACTACCGCGAGATGCTGTTCCGTTCCGCCGAGGGCATGAAGCACATTTCCGGCGTCATCCTCTACGACGAGACCATCTGGCAAAATGCGAAAGACGGCACGCCGCTGGTCGAGATCATCAAGACGGCGGGCACCCTGCCCGGCATCAAGGTGGACGAAGGCACCAAGCCGCTGCCGCAATGCCCCGGCGAAGTCGTCACCACCGGGCTCGACAAGCTCGCCGACCGGCTGCCGAAATATTACGAGCGCGGCGCGCGCTTCGCCAAATGGCGGGCGGTGATCGATATCGGTCCCGGCATCCCGAGCTACGACTGCCTGCACGCCAACGCGCATGCGCTCGCGCGCTACGCCGCGCTCTGCCAGGCGGCGCAGATCGTGCCCATCGTCGAGCCGGAAGTGCTGATGGACGGCGGCCACGACATCGAGCGCTGCGAGGCGGTCAGCCGAATGGCTGCTCAAGGAGACGTTCCAGGAGCTCTACTACAACAAGGTCGCGCTCGAAGGCATGGTGCTCAAGCCGAACATGGTGGTGCCGGGCAAGAAGAGCGGCAAGAAAGCTTCCGTCGAAGATGTCGCCGAGCGCACCGTCAAGGTGCTGAAGAATTGCGTGCCGGGCGCGGTGCCTGGCATCGCCTTCCTCTCCGGCGGCCAGAGCGACGAGGAAGCAACCGCCCATCTCGATGCCATGAACAAAATCGGCAACCTGCCGTGGCGGCTCACCTTCTCCTACGGCCGCGCCTTGCAGCACGCGCCGCAGACGACCTGGAAGGGCAAGAGCGAAAATGTCGCCGCGGCCCAGCGCGCCTTCACCCATCGCGCCCGCATGAACAGCCTTGCCACGCAGGGGCAATGGAAGGCCGACCTGGAGAAGAAGGCGGCGTGACGCCCGCGCGATAATTCGATATGAATTCGTCGTGGCCGGGCTAGTCCCGGCCATCCACGTCTTGGCTGCAAAGGAATCCCCAGTGATCGATCTCTATACCTGGACGACGCCGAACGGCCGCAAGGTCTCCATCGCGCTGGAAGAGCTCCGCCTCCCCTACAAGGTGCATCCGATCGACATTTCCAAGGACGAGCAGTTCGCGCCGCACTTCCTCAAGGTGGCGCCGAACAACCGCATCCCGGCGATCGTCGACCACGACACCAACATCGCATTGATGGAGTCGGGCGCGATCCTGCTCTACCTCGCCGACAAGACCGGCAAGCTGCTGGCCAAGGAAGGCGAGCGGCGCTACCGCGCCATCGAATGGCTGATGTGGCAGATGGGCGGCCCGGGGCCCATGCTCGGCCAGGTGCATCACTTCGTGAAATATAATCCGGGCAAGGCGCCCTATGCCGAGGAGCGCTACCTCAAGGAAGCGCACCGGCTCTACAAGGTGCTCAACACGCGGCTTGAGGGCCGCGACTACGTCGCCGATGAGTATTCCATCGCCGACATCGCCATCTGGCCGTGGATTTCGCGCTTCGAGTGGCAGACCATCGACATGAAGCACTATGCCAATGTGCGGCGCTGGTACGAGACCATCGCTAAGCGCCCTGCCGTGCAGAAGGGCTACAAGGTTCCCAAGGACATGGGGCCGATCCCGATGCCGTGAGGCATCTCATCCGTTCATTCCCGCGCAATCGGGAATCCAGATATGCGTTCCGATTTGGCCCTGGGTCCCCGCTTTCGCGGGGACGAACGGTTATTTTTCCCCGCTTCACAGGTCACCTTTCCGCCGGATTGCGCTAGCATTCCGGCGTCATGGCCAAACGAGAAAAACAAGCCGCGCCCCGCCCCACGCCGCGCCTCTATCTGGTGACGCCGCCAGTCGAGGAGGCGACGGCATTCGTCGCGCCCCTCGCCGAGGCGCTTGCCGCCGGCGACGTCGCCGCGGTGCTGCTTCGGCTTGCGGATGCCGACGAACGCAGCCTGATCAATCGCATCAAGACGCTCGCGCCCGTCGCGCAGAACAGGGACACGGCACTCCTCATCGACGGCCACGCCGAACTTGTCGCGCGCGCCGGCGCCGACGGCGCGCATCTTTCCGGCATCGAAGCCCTCAACGCCGCGCTGGCGACTCTCAAGCCCGAGCGCATCGCCGGCATTGGCGGCCTTGCCAGCCGCCACGACGCCATGGAAGCCGCCGAGGCCGGCGCCGATTACGTCATGTTCGGCGAGCCCGATGCCAACGGCGAACGCCCCGCCTTCGCGCTGATCCAGGAGCGCGTCGCCTGGTGGGCGGAGGTGTTTGAACTGCCTTGCGTGGCTTACGCCGCTTCGCTTGACGAAGTTGCGGTGCTGGTCGCGGCAGGCGCCGATTTCGTCGCGCTCGGCGACTGGATCTGGCGCGACCCGCAACGCGCCGCTGCGCAGATCGCCGCCGCAGCGCAAGCCTTGAGCCTGCCGGAGACCGCGGCATGAATGGCGCGCGGCGCAATCTCGTCGTCGCGTTGACGGCCGCCGCCGTTCTCGCACTCACGCTGTCGGTGTCCGCGCAGCCGAAGCAAAACGCCGCGGCGCCATCTTCGGCAAACGAACCCGACGTCGCCTATGGCGAATTCCAGCGCGGCCGCTATCTCACTGCGCTGGCGGAAGCCACCAAGCGCGCGCAGAAAAACGATCCGGCGGCGATGACGCTGCTTGGCGAGATCTACGCCAATGGCTACGGCGTCGGCCGCGACGACAGCAAGGCGGCGCAGTGGTACAAGCTCGCCGCCGCGAACGGCGACCGCAACGCCATGTTCGCGCTCGCCATGTTCGATTTCGAAGGCCGCGCCGGGGCGCGCAACGAAGCGGAAGCCGCGCGCCTGCTCGCCGCCGCCGCCAAGCTCGGACATATTGCCGCCGCTTACGATCTCGGCCTGCTTTATCTGCAAGGCAAGCAGTTTCCGCAGGATTTCACGCGCGCCGCCGAATTGTTTCGCCAGGCCGCCGATGCCGGAAATCCGGAGGCGCAATACGCGCTCGCCACCATGGTCAAGGATGGCCGCGGCGTGGACAAAGACGTCGGCGAAGCGATGAAGCTCATGCAAAAAGCCGCCATCGGCGACGATCTCGACGCCATGGTCGAATTCGCCATCGCCCAATTCAACGGCGCCGGCGTGGCCAAGGACGAGACCGCCGCCGCTGCGCTTTTCGTCAAAGCGGCGCGGCGCGGCAGCCCGATCGCGCAGGACCGGCTGGCGCGCATCCTCATGGCCGGGCGCGGCATGCCCGCCGATCCGGCGAACGCCATAAAATGGCACCTGATCGCCAAGGCGGCCGGCGACGCCGACCCCGAGCTCGACGCATTTACCGCCAAGCAACCGCAGGCGGTTCGCGATGCCGCCGACAAGGCCGCGCAAAAGTGGATGTCGACATTGCCGCCGCGGTCTTGACCTTTCTTTGTATCCCTCCCCGGAAAGGGGAGGGACGGCGAGCAGCGAAGCTGCGAGCCGGGGTGGGGTCACCTGAATAAGTATGCTAAGCGCCCCCACCCGGCCGAGCTACGCTCGGCCACCCTCCCCCTTCGGGGGAGGGATCAGGACATCGAGGCCATGCTCCGCTCCGCTCTGCTCAACGTCATGATAGCCGCCGCGCGCAAGGCCGCGCGCGCGCTCAAGCGCGACTTCGGCGAAGTGGAAAATCTTCAGGTCTCGATGAAGGGCCCGGCCAATTTCGTCTCCGCCGCCGACCGCCGCGCCGAAGAGACGCTGTTTGCCGAATTGAGCAAGGCGCGGCCCGGCTACGGCTTCCTCGGCGAGGAAGGAGGCGTGCGCGAGGGCGCCGACAAGACCCATCGCTGGATCGTCGATCCGCTCGACGGCACCACCAATTTCCTGCACGGCATCCCGCATTTCGCCATTTCCATCGGCCTTGAGCGCGAGGGAACTGTGATCGCCGGGCTCATCTACAATCCGATCAACGACGAGATGTTCATTGCCGAGCGCGGCAAGGGTGCTTTCCTGAATGAAAAGCGCATCCGTGTCGCCGCCCGCTCGCGGCTCGATCTAGCCGTCGTCGCCTGCCCATTGCCGCATATCGGCAGGGCCGACGAACTTGCCAGCCGCGAGACCGTCGCCATGCAAAGCCAGGTCGCCGGCTTACGCCGCTATGGCGCCGCCGCGCTTGACCTCGCCTGGGTCGCCGCCGGCCGGCTCGACGCTTATTGGGAGCGCAATATCAAGCCCTGGGACATTGCCGCCGGCATCATCCTGGTGCGCGAGGCCGGCGGCTTTATCAGCGATTGCGACGGCGGCGACGACATGTACGCCAAGGGCCATATCGTCGCCGGCAATGACGGCATGCAGAAGGAGGTTCTGCGCCTGCTCAAATCGGTGGCCAAGGGGTGACCGGCAAATCCTGAGCGACAAGCGACGCAATTTCAACTCATTCGCCAGTTTTACCCTTATTTCCCGTTATGGTTTTCGCTTGTCACCGGTCTGTGGCATATTGAATCCTGAGATTTCGCCCCGGGGCATTAACGTTTATCCGCTCATATAACCGGCACATGGCCAACGACGTCGACCCGCTCAAACTATCCTCGCCCCGCATCTTCCTGCTGCGGATGCTGGTGTTCGTCATTCTCGGCGGACTGGTCGCCTTCGTGTTGCACAAGCAGATCCAGGTTGCGTTCATGGCCAATCCCGGCCTCAACGCGGTGATCATCGGCGTGCTGCTTGTCGGCATCGTGCTATCGGTGCGCCAGGTGATGCGGCTTTATCCGGAAATCGCCTGGGTCAATAATTTCCGCCTCGCCGATCCGGGTCTCGCGGTCGATCGCGTACCGGTGCTGCTGGCGCCAATGGCGACGATCCTCGGCAGCCGCGTCGGGCGCATGGCGATGTCGGCGCAATTGATGCGCGGCATTCTCGACTCGATCGCCACCCGCCTCGACGAAGCGCGCGACATCTTGCGCTACATGACCGGACTGCTTGTGTTCCTCGGCCTGCTCGGCACCTTCTGGGGCCTGATCGAGACGGTGAGTTCGGTCGGCGGCGTCATCCAGGGGCTCAAAGCCGGCGGCGACGCCGCCGGCATGTTCGACTCCCTGCGCGAAGGGCTCGCCGCGCCGCTGTCCGGCATGGGCATTTCGTTTTCATCCTCGCTGTTCGGCCTGGCCGGCTCGCTGGTGCTCGGCTTCCTCGATCTGCAATCGAGCCAGGCGCAGAACCGCTTCTACACCGAGCTTGAGGACTGGCTGTCCACCACAGTTTACGACCATGCCGGCGAGCCAGCCGCGGCGGCGGTCGGCATGACCGGCGAAATCCGCACCGCCATCGACCGGCTCAAGGATGCCGTGAACGAAACCGCCGGCTCAAAGGCGGCGACCAGCGCCATGTCGAACCTCGCCGAGGCGATCCAGGGCCTGGTGCACCACATGCGCACCGAGCAGCAGATGATCCGCGACTGGGTCGACAGCCAGGCCGAGCAGCAGCGTGAAATCAAACGCCTGCTCGAGCTGATGACGCGCGAAAAGGTCGGGCGCTGACAACGTTGGAATAAGTCATGGCGTTAGCACGCATGCGCCGCGGCGAAAGCGGGATGAATTACTGGCCGGGCTTCGTCGACGCGCTGTCGACGCTGATCCTCAGCATCATTTTCATACTGACCGTGTTCGTGGTGGTGCAGTTCTATCTGCAGCAGGAAGTGGCCGGCAAGGACACTGCGCTGACCCGCCTCAACGCGCAGATCGCCGAGCTAACCGACCTCCTGTCGATGGAAAAGGCCGGTAAAGCGACGATGGAGGATCAACTGGCGCAGTTGCGCGCCTCGCTCGCCACCGCCGAGAGCGATCGCGACAAATATAAAGGTGCCGCCGATGCCGCCGCCGCCGCGGCCAGCGCGGCGCAGGGCAAGAGCGCGGCGCTCGCCGGCGAGGTCGAAGGCCAAAAGAAACTTTCCGCCAACGCGCTTGCACAGGTCGAGATCCTCAACCAGCAGATCGCGGCGCTGCGCCGCCAGCTCGCGGTGATCGAGCAGACGCTCAACGCCTCCGAGCAGAAGGAAAAGGAATCGCAGAGCCGCATCGCCGATCTCGGCCAGCGCCTCAACCTGGCGCTGGCGCAGAAGGTGCAGGAGCTGACCAAGTACCGTTCCGACTTCTTCGGCAAGTTGCGCGAAATCCTCGGCAACCGGCCCGACGTGCGCGTCGTCGGCGACCGCTTCGTGCTGCAATCGGAGGTCTTCTTCGATACCAACAAGGCGGATCTGAAGCCTGAGGCCGCCGCCGAGCTCGACAAGGTGGCAAGCGCGCTTACGCAACTGGAAACGCAAATCCCGGCCGAAATTCCCTGGGTGCTGCGGGTCGACGGCCACACCGACGCGCGGCCGATCACCGGCGGCGCCTTCAAGTCGAACTGGGATCTGTCGGCCGCGCGCGCGGTCGCTGTGGTGAAATACCTCATCAGCAAGGGCGTGCCGCCGCAGCGCCTGGTCGCCGCCGGCTTCGGCGAATTCCAGCCGATCGACACCGGCTCCACCGACGACGCCTACAAGCGCAACCGCCGCATCGAGTTCAAGCTGACCGAGCGGTGAACGCTCTCCCCTTCATCCTGCGCCGCTACATCGCCGCCGACGAGGACGCGGCGATCGAGCTGTGGCGGCGCACCTGGCAGCACCACTATCCGCATCTCAACTTCACCGAACGCGCGCCGTGGTGGCGCGAGCGCTGGCGTTCCGAGCTGGTGCCGGAGGCGCGCGTGATGGTGGCGGAAATCGACGCACCGGCGCTGCCCGAATCTCCACTCATTCCCGCGCAAGCGGGAATCCAGAGCCAAGTCCACCGCCCAGAGGACTCGGCCCCTGGGTCCCCGCTTTCGCGGGGACGAACGGAGAAAATGTTGATCGGCTTCGTCACCATCGATCCGCAGACCATGTATCTCGATCAGATCGTGGTGGCGCCCGAGCATTGGGGCTCTGGCCTCGCGCTGGCGCTGCTGGATGAGGCTAAGCGTCTGTCACCGCGCGGCATCGAACTGCTCGTCAACAAGGACAATACCCGCGCCATCCGCTTTTACGAGAAACACGGATTCAATTATGCCGGCGAGGACAAGAACCCGGTATCGGGCAAGCCGGTGAACCGGATGACGTGGCGGCCGAAGAGCTAAGGCGCGCCGGCCAAGGATGCCGCCATGGCGGGGTCGAAGACCTTCGAATCCACCTTCAGATAAGCAAGCTTCTCCTCGGCGATCACGACGGCCTCGGCGACGCCCGGCACCTGGCGCAGCCGCGCCGCAAGTCCCGCGGCATCGCCCGCCTTGCCGTCGCCGATGGGCACCAGCCGCGTGGTGAGGTAGCTCGGCTGCTTCATGGTGGCCGCCGCGACGAGCCACAACAGCGCCAGCACCACCGTCAGCGCGAAGACGCGGGCGCTGCCGCCGGTCTGGTTTGCCCAGCCGCCGGCCACGCCGCCGACGAAAATGCCGAGGAACTGCAGGCTCGAATAAATGCCGGTCGCGGTGCCCTTGGCGTCGGGCGGCGCCGCCTTGGTGATGAGCGAGGGCAGGCTCGCCTCCATCACGTTGAAGGCGGAGAAAAAGACGACGAGGGCGGCGATCAGCACAAAGAGATTTTGCGCGCCGGCGTAGAGCATCGCCTGGCTGACGAGAAGACCGGCAACCGCCGCCACGAATACGCCCTTCATGCGGCGATATTTCTCGGCGACGATGATGGCCGGGATCATCACGGCGACCGACACCACGAGCACCGGCAGATAGATCAGCCAATCGCTGTACGCGGTGACGCCTAGCGTGTTGCGCAACAACCCTGGCACTACGAGAAAGCTCGCGGTCAGCATGGCGTGCAATGAGAAAATGCCAAAGTCGAGCCGCAGCAGTTCGGTGTTGCGCAACACCGAGCCGATTATTCCCGGCACGGTCTCGGCGTCGCGGTGCACGCGCACCTGGCGGGGGCTCGGCACGACAAACAGCGTGATGGCAATGCCGACCAGGGCGAGCGCTACCATCAGCCAGAAGATGCCGCCGACGCCGATGACACTCGCAACCAGCGGACCGGCCACCAGTGCGACCATGAAGGAGACACCGATCGAAATGCCGACCAGGGCCATCGCCTTGGTGCGGTTGTCCTCCGCCGTGAGGTCGGCGACCAGCGCCAGGATCACCGAGCCGATGGCGCCGGCGCCTTGGAGCACGCGGCCGACGATGACGCCGCCGATCGAGGTGGACGAGGCGGCGACGGCGCTGCCGATGGCGAACAGCACGAGGCCGATGACGATCATGACCTTGCGCCCGAAGCGGTCGGACAGGAGCCCGAAGGGAATCTGCAGCAGCCCCTGGCTGAGGCCGTAAATGCCCAGCGCCTCGCCAATCAGATAGGGGGTCGCACCCTGGAGCCCGCGGGCATAGGCGGCAAATACCGGATAGATCATGAACAGGCCGAGCAGCCTGACCGAAAAAACCGCCGCGAGGGATGATGCCGCCCGGAATTCGTGTTTTTGCATGCCATTCCCGTACAGGCCGGCCAAAGGGACGGCTTTGCGCTTGATCAACGCTTGCCTTGCCGCCCCACCTTCCATCCTGTATAGACCCGGCAAATTCAACGCAATTCGGGCGCTCTTGCGATATCGCGCCCCCTATGGACCGAGCCATGAAGCAGGATGTTCACCCTGAGTATCACACCATCAAGGTGGTGATGACCGACGGCAGCGAATTCGTAACCCGCACCACCTGGGGCAAGGAAGGCGATGTCATGCATCTCGACATCGACCCGAAGTCGCACCCGGCCTGGACCGGCGGCCAGCAGCAACTGATCGACCGCGGCGGACGCCTGTCGCGCTTCCAGAAGAAGTTTTCGGGCTTCCTCAAGGCCGAAGACAAGGCTGAGAAGAAATAATTCGCGCAATTCCAAGGCAAACGAAAACCCCCGCGATGCGGGGGTTTTTTGTTGCAGCCGTGCCGTTTTTCGCTAGAGGCTCTCGGCCCCGAAAGCAGCCTTCAGCAGGCCCATCTGACGCTCGACCGGATTGACCGCCACCGGCTGATCGACGGCGACGCGGTTGTGAATGGTGGAATCGAGCCGGCGCACCATGCCCTGCAGCTTGAGCGAGCGTTCGATCAGTTCGCGCAGCGCCACGGGAAGCAATTCGACACTGTTCTGGTCGTGGGTGTCGCTCGGCGCGATCTTGACCTTGCTCTTTTCCTTGCTGGCCTGGGCGAGCGACATCTCGCCTTCCTTCACCGCGCGATGCAGCAGCAGCCAGGAGGCAAGCTGCATCAGCCGGGTGGTCAGCCGCATGCTTTCGGTGGCGTAGGCCAAGGCCGCTGCGCGTTCGAGTTTCTTGGATTCGGCGCGGCCGGGTCCGTCGAGATAGGTGGCGGTTTCTTCCACCAGCGCCATGCCGTCACGGAACAGATTGGCGAACACCTGCGAATTGGCGAGCCGCGCACCGAACGATACCGGCTGCGCTTCGTTGAGCACCTTCTCTGACATTACGCGTACGCCTTACCGATGCACCGGAGCCGTTACGCGCCCCGTGAGGACGAGAGCATCGCGCGTTGCGCCCCGCGCGTCCAGACGGCGGATGCGCAAAGTTTGCGACATAGTTGCTTGGCAAGCTTAAGCGCGCGGCTGCCATGAGGCCGGCGTCTTTGTCCCGAATTGAGACAAAAAAGGAGCCGCCGTCGCCGGCGGCTCGAAGGTGATAACAGGGAGGCGTCAAACAGAGTGGACAGGAGCCACTCATGTCCATGAAAATGGACAATCACAGTAATGGTCGAGAAAGCTTAACAACACGTTACCGGATTGCGGCCAATGCCGGATTTTTAGTTCCGTCACCCTGAGGTGCGAGCGAAGCGAGCCTCGAAGGGTGACGCCACGGGCCGTTCAACCTTTGAGGGCCGCTTCGCGGCCGCCCCAGGATGACGGGATTACCGCTTGAAAATCTGGTCGGCGGCGGCGCGCTTGGCGCGTTTTTGCCCCATATCAGCTTCCAGCCGGCTGATCTCATCGTGCAGCAGCTGCACCCGCGCGGCCAGTTCCTCGACCGAGAGCAAGCTCAAATCCTGGCCGATCTCGTGGGCGATTTTTTTCTTCGGCCTGTCGTCGTCGTCGATTGCCGGCATGGCGCGGTCCTTTGCTTGTCATTCCGGGGCGCGAGCGCAGCGAGCGAACCCGGAATCCATAGCGTCATGTATTGCCTATCTGGATTCCGGGTCCGGCCCTTCGGGCCGTCCCGGAATGACAGCGTGGAGCAAAATCTAACCACCGCCCTGCCGGTTGTCACATGGGCTGGGCCCCCGTAAAACCGCCGCTCCCACGCAACGAGGGACGACAATGGCTTGCCTCCCCGCCCACATGACTGCCATCGCGATCAAAGCACCCGGCGGATCCGACATGCTGGTGCCGGAACAACGTCCGATGCCGCAACCCGGCGCCGGTGAAATCCTCGTCAAGGTCGAAGCCGCCGGCGTCAACCGACCGGATGTGATGCAGCGGCAAGGGAATTATCCGCCGCCGCCCGGCGCCCCGGATATCCCCGGACTTGAAATTGCCGGCGAGGTCGCGGCACTCGGGCCCAACGTCAAGCGCTGGAAACTCGGCGACCGGGTCATGGCGCTGGTCGTCGGCGGCGGCTACGCCGAATATTGTCTTGCCCATGAGAGCCATGCGCTGCCGCTCTCCGGCTTGTCGATGATCGAAGGCGCCGCCATCCCTGAGACCTTCTTCACCGTCTGGCACAACATGGTCGAGCGCGGCGGCTTGAAATCCGGCGAGACCTTCCTGGTGCATGGCGGCTCATCCGGCATCGGCACCGCCGCGATCCAGATCGCCAAGGCACTCGGCGCCCTAGTCATCACCACCGCGGGCTCCGCGGAAAAATGCGCGGCCTGCGTCAAGCTCGGCGCCGACCTCGCGATCAACTATAAGACCGAAGATTTTGTCGCCGCGACCAAAGGCGCGACGTCGGAAAATGGCGCCGACCTGATCCTCGACATGGTCGGAGGCGACTACATCGGGCGCAATTACGAAGCGGCCGGCGTCGAAGGCCGCATCGTTCAGATTGCCTTCCAGGGCAGCCCCAAGGCGACGGTCGATTTCCGCCGCATGATGCTCAAACGGTTGCACCACACCGGGTCGACGCTGCGCTCGCGCGCTGTCGCCGACAAGGGTGCGATCGCGCGCGCGGTCGAGGACAACGTCCTGCCGATGATCGCCGCCGGCAAGGTCAAGCCCGTCATCTACAAGACCTTCCCGCTCAGGCAGGCGGCCGCCGCGCACGCGCTGATGGAAACCAGCACACATATCGGCAAGATCGTTCTAACCCTTTAATCGTGAACGATAAATTCCGATGGCCTGACGTGGCACCGGGGCCGCGAAATCGGCACAATGCGCGGCGTAATTGAGTAACATCGCATCGCAGACGTGCAGCCGCCGGCGGCGCTCGACCGGCTGATCGCGGGACGCTGCTGTAACGCCAACTTGGCCCCGAGGTTTCGGTTTGATTGTGATCCGCCGCGTGACAGCGATTGGGCTTGCACTGACCGCCGTGTTGCTGGCGGCGCTGCCGGCGCGCGCGGTCGAAGCCGTCAATGTGCGGCTCGACGTTCCCGCCATCGATCTCACCGCGGCCACCGAGCGGCAAAAATCGGAAACCGACCGCATCCAGGTTTCGACCGCGCCCGGCCCCGACGGCATCGTGCGCCGCATCGAAGTGCGCGCGCGCGAAGGCGGCAACAACTGGGCGGTGTTCGCGCTTACCAACAATTCCGATGAGCAGATCGACCGGCTGATCGTCGTTCCGCATTACCGCATGGTCGGTTCCGGCCTGTTCTGGCCCGACCTCGGCCTCTCGCGCATCGTCGCCATCACGCCCAGTTCCGGCGACCGCCCGGTGCAGCAGGAGAGCAACAGCGACGACATTTTCCGCGTCACTCTCGATCCCGGCACCGTCATCACCTTCGTCGCCGAACTGCGCACCGACAGACTGCCGCAGATCTATTTGTGGGAGCCCGACGCCTATAAGGACAAGGTCAATTCCTTCACGCTCTACTACGGCATCGTCATCGGCATCGCCGGCTTGCTGGCGCTGTTCCTCACTATTTTATTTGTGGTCAAGGGTTCGGTGATGTTTCCCGCCGCCGCCGCGCTCGGCTGGGCGGTGCTCGTCTATATCGGCATCGATTTCGGATTCTGGGGCAAGGTGTTCGACATGTCGGCTGGCGCCGAGCGCGTCTGGCGCGCCTGCGGCGAGGCGATCCTGTCGGCGACGCTGCTGGTCTTTCTGTTCGCCTATCTCAACCTCTCGCGCTGGCACGTGCGCTACGCGCACATCACCATTGCCTGGCTGGCGGCGCTCGCGGCGCTGATCGCGGTCGCGGTGTTCGATCCGGCGACCGCCTCCGGCATCGCCCGCATGTCGCTTGCCGGCATCGCCGTGCTTGGTCTGGCGCTGGTGATCTATCTCTCCACGCACGGCTTCGACCGCGCGGTGCTGCTGATCCCGACCTGGCTTTTGCTGGTGGTGTGGACCGGCTCCGCGGGGCTTGCCGTCACCGGCATGGTCACCAACGACATCATCGGCCCGGCGCTGCTCGGCGGCCTGGTGCTGATCGTGATGCTGATCGGCTTCACGGTGATGCAGCACGCCTTTGCCGGAGGCATCACGCACGGCATCGTCTCCGATGTCGAACGCCGCGCGCTGGCGTTGACCGGCGCCGGCGACATGATCTGGGACTGGGACGTCTCCGCCGACAAGGTCTACACCAGTCCGGAAACCGAGCACGCGCTTGGCCTCAAGCGCGGCGCGCTGGAGGGCCCCGCCGCGCAATGGCTCGACGTGCTGCATCCGCTCGACCGCGACCGCTTCCGCGCCTCGCTCGACAACGTGGTGGAACAGCGGCGCGGCCGTCTCACCCAGGATTTCCGCCTGCGCGCCGCCGACGGCCGTTTCGTCTGGTTCGCGCTGAAGGCGCGCCCGGTGGTCGGCTCCGACGGCGAAGTGGTGCGGCTGGTCGGCACGCTGACCGACGTGACCGAATTCAAGAATGCCGAGGAACGGCTGCTGTTCGATGCGGTGCACGACAACCTCACCGGCCTGCCCAACCGCGAATTGTTCCTCGACCGCATGGAAGCGGCCTTCGCCTTTGCCCGCAGCGACACCAACGTCCGCCCTTCGGTACTCGTGATCGACCTCGACCGCTTCAAGCAGGTAAACGATTCGGTCGGCATCGCCATCGGCGATTCGATATTGCTCACAATCGCGCGCAGGCTCAGCCGCCTGCTTAAGCCGCACGACACGCTGGCGCGGCTCTCAGGCGACCAATTTGCCGCCATTCTTCTGTCGGAAAAGGAACCTGCCCGCATCGTCGCCTTTGTCGAGACCATGCGCCGGGCGTTGCGTGCGCCGATCGCCTTCAACGACCGCGAAATCTTCCTCACCGCCTCGATCGGCCTTGCGCTCGCGGAAAGCCAGCCGCACCGCACCGAGGAGGTCATAAAAGATGCCGAGCTGGCGATGTATTACGCCAAGCGCATCGGCGGCGACCGCATCGAAATCTTCAAGCCGGCCATGCGCTCGCGTAAGACCGACCGGCTGACCATGGAATTGGAATTGCGCCGCGCCATCGAACGTGAGGAAATCAAGATCCTGTATCAGCCGATCGTGCGGCTGGAGGATCGCATGATCGCCGGCTTCGAGGCGCTGGCGCGCTGGGATCATCCGAAACTCGGCCGCCTGTCGCCAAGCGAATTCATTTCCATCGCCGAGGAAATCGGCCTGATCGTCGACCTCGGCTTGTTCGTGCTCGAGCGAACCGCGAGGCAACTGGCGATCTGGCAGCACGCCAACCGCAATCGCGAGCCGGTGTTTGCCTCCGTCAACGTCTCGTCACGGCAATTGCTGCGCCACGACCTGATCCAGGACCTGCGCTCGGTGCTCGCGCGCTCGGCGCTGGCGCGCGGCACTCTCAAGCTCGAACTCACCGAATCGCTGGTGATGGAAAATCCCGAACACGCCGCGCAAATGCTCACGCGCATCAAGGAATTGGGCGCGGGCTTAGCCCTCGACGATTTCGGCACCGGGCATTCCTCGCTCGCCTATCTGCAGCGCTTCCCCTTCGACACCATCAAGATCGATCAGTCCTTCGTGCGCACCACCGCGCGCGGCACACGGCCGGTGATCCTGCGCTCGATCATCGCGCTGGCGCACGATCTCGGCATGGACGTGGTGGCGGAAGGCGCGGAAATCGGATTCGGACGCGGTTGAGCTTTACCAGCTCGGCTGCGAATTCGCCCAAGGTTTCGCCTTTGGCGAGCCGATGACGGCGGAGGCCGCGGCCGCGTTGCTCGCGGGCGACAATCGGCTGGAAGCGGTGCGGTAATTCGCTTTGGTCATTCCGGGACGGCACTTTTGCGCCGGACCCGGAATCCAGATGCACGCTCCGAACCTGTTTCTGGAATGACGCGTCAGCCGTGTCCGGCTTCGCTCGACAGCTGGCCCAGATCGATGCCAATCTTGCGCAGCGCTTTTTCGTATTTGCCGCCGGTGTCGGTGCCGAAGATCAGCTCCTTGTCGGCGGCGCAGTGCAACCAGCCATTCTGCTGGATTTCGGTTTCCAGTTGGCCCGGCGCCCAGCCGGCATAGCCGAGCGCGAGAATGGCGCTGACCGGCCCGCCGCCGGTGGCGATCGCCTTGAGAATGTCGAGCGTGGCGGTGAGACAAATTCCTTCGTCGATCGGCAGCGTCGAGTTCTCGATGAAGAAATCGGCCGAGTGCAGCACGAAGCCGCGCCCGGTTTCCACCGGCCCGCCCTTGAGCACCTTCACCGCGCCCGCGGTATTCGGCAATTGGATGCGCTCGGCCGCCGGGATGACTTCGAGTTGCACCAGGAGATCCGGAAAGTTGATATTGGGCGCCGGCTGATTGACGATGATGCCCATGGCGCCTTCGGTCGAATGCGCGCACACGTAGATCACCGCGCGCGCGAAGCGCTCGTCGCCCATGGCCGGCATGGCGATGAGCATCTGTCCGTCGAGATAGCCGCGCGCCGACGCCTTGCCGGCGGTCTTGCGGGGAAGCTTCATGCGAAAAGGTTACCCGATCGGTTTGTCTTTGCAAACGAAGCCGGCCGCCGAAAGTTCAGTCAGCCGCGTTACCGCCCCGTGTCATATTGAAGACGCAAATTGTGGCGAAATCGCCACCTTCCGCGCACCATGCCCACAAGCTGGCCACCCATTGCTCACAATGAATTCAGTGGCGCCGCGTGACTGAAGCCACTAGATCGTGCGCAATGGGCGTGATGCGCGAATCACTGATCGTCACATTTGCGGCAATGGCCGCCTGCGCCGCGCTTGGCCAGCCGGCGCAAGGCGTCGACGCTTCGCCCTGGGTCGACGATTTGAACTCGTCGCTGCGGCTGATCGCCGGCAGCCATACGAGCGACACGCTCACCGCCGGAATCGAAATCAAGCTGAAGCCGGGCTGGCACACTTACTGGCGCTATCCCGGCGACTCGGGCGTGCCGCCGCGGTTTTCTTTTCCCGGCTCGGACAATGTCGCGGCGGTGAAGGTCCTTTATCCGGCGCCGCAGGCGATCAGCGACGAGACCGGCACCACCATCGGCTACACCGACCGCGTCATTTTCCCGTTGCGCGTCACGCCACGGGAGAAGGGCAAGCCGGTCACGTTGCATCTCAAGACCGACTATGCGGTGTGCGAAAAGCTCTGCCTGCCGGTCGAGGCCAAGGCCACGTTGCTGCTGCCCGGCGGCAGCGCCGAGACCGATGCCGCTTTAGCGGGGGCCGAGGCGCGCGTGCCAAAACTAGTGAGCGCCGCTGAGGCCGGCCTGGAAGCGCACCGCGTCACCAACGCGCTCAAACCTCTGGTCTTTGTCGATCTTGCCGCGCCGCCGGGCGAGCCGGTGCAGATCTTCGTCGAAGGACCGACACCGGAGTGGGCGCTGCCCATCCCCAAACCGGCGCAGGGCGCCCCGCCGGGACACCAGCATTTCGGCTTTGACCTCGACGGGATGCCTCCCGGCGTCGATCCGAAGGGCCCGTTCGAATTGACCTTCACGATTGTCGGCCACGGTCAGCCGGTCGAGGTCAAGACCCGTCTCGACTAGGGCCGACCAACCGCGCTAGTTTGCGCGTCAAGAAAATTCAAACCAACGCGAGAGGATGACCCATGCCCATCAAGGTCGGCGACAAATTGCCCAATGCGACGTTCCGCGTCATGACGGCGGAAGGCCCCAAGCCGCGCAACACCGATGACATCTTCAAGGGCAAGAAGGTGGCACTGTTCGCCGTGCCCGGCGCTTTCACGCCGACCTGCACCAACATGCACATGCCGAGCTTTTTGAACAACGCCGCCGCCTTCAAGGCCAAGGGCGTCACCACCATCGCGGTCACCGGCGTCAACGACGTCTTCGTCATGGAGGCGTGGAAGAAATCGACCGGCGCCGACGGCAAGGTCGACTTCCTCGCCGACGGCAATGGCGAATTCGCCAAGGCCATCGACATGACGCTCGATGCCTCCGGCAACGGCCTCGGCATTCGCTCCAAGCGCTATTCGATGCTGGTCGAGGACGGCGTGGTGAAGAAGCTCAATATCGAGGACGCGCCGGGCAAGTGCGATATCTCCGGCGGCCAGGCGCTGCTGGGACAGATTTAGGTTTCGCGATTTTTCTTTCCGTCATTCCGGGACACGCGCGAAGCGCGTGGACCCGGAATCCATTCGACGCAGTGCCGGGGTTATCGATTCCGGGTTCGCGGCCAAAAGCCGCGCCCCGGAATGACTACCGTGTTTTCATCGCCCCCATCGCCCCGGCGCGCGCGGCGATGAGGCCGTTGCGCGCCAATTCGTCGGCGCGCTCGTTCATCGTGTGGCCGGCATGACCCTTGACCCAGTGCCAGCGCATGTCGTGCCGCGCGAGCGCTTTGTCGAGGCGCTGCCACAGGTCGATGTTCTTCACCGGCTTCTTGTCGGCGGTACGCCAGCCGTTCTTCTTCCAATTCTTGATCCAGCCGGTGATGCCGCCGCGCAGATATTCACTGTCGGTGTAGAGATCGACCGAGCACGGACGCTTCAAGCGCCTCCAGCGCGGAAATCGCCGCCAACAGTTCCATGCGATTGTTGGTGGTGTGCGCTTCGCCGCCGTTGAGTTCCTTCTCATGGTCGCCGAACGTGAGGATAGCGCCCCAGCCGCCCGGCCCCGGATTTCCCGAGCAGGCGCCGTCGGTGTGAATGGTGACGCGCTCGCTCATGCTTCAATTCCATAGTCGCTCGCGCTTTTGACCGACTGATGGAAGCGCAGCTTGCGAAAATATTCCAGCGGGTCCTTCGGCCGAACAAGCGCGCCGTCCGGCACGGCGAGCCAATCCACCAGCCGCGTCAGCAGAAAGCGCAGCGCCGAGCCGCGCGACAAAACCGGCAGCGCCGCGCGCTCGGACGCAGTGAGCGCACGCACTTGCGCATAGGCCTTGAGCAGCGCGCGGCCCTTGGTGACGTTGAAGGAGTGATCGGTCTCGAAACACCAGGCGTTGAGGCAGACGGATATGTCGTAAGGCGAGCGCGTCGGTGCAGGCGAAATAGAAATCGATCAGCCCGGACAATTTATCGCCGAGGAAGAAGACATTGTCGGGAAACAGATCGGCGTGGATCACGCCCTGCGGCAGATCGCGCGGCCATGATTTTTCCAGCGCGTCGAGTTCCCTTGCGATTGCATCGCACAGGCCTTCGCGCACGCTGTCGCCGCGGTCCTTGGCTTGCTCGTAGAGCGGCCGCCAGCTTCGCATTCCGAGCGCGTTCACGCGCTTCATCTTGAAATCGGCGCCGGCGAGATGGAGCTTGGCCAGCGCCTCGCCCACCGCCGCGCAATGGCCGGTTGAAATGCGCCGCATCCACATGCCTTCGAGGAAGGTGACGAGTGCCGCGGGGCGGCCGGCGAGCGTGCCGAACATGCCGCCTTGGCGGTTTTTCACCGGTTGCGGGCAGGTGATGCCGCGGGCGGCCAGATGCCCCATCAGCCCAAGGAAGAACGGCAGATCCTTCGCGGCGACGCGCTTTTCGTACAGCGTGAGGATGAAACTTCCCGCCTTGGTGTGGACGAGGAAGTTGGAATTCTCCACGCCCTCGGCGATGCCCTTGTAGGAGAGCAATTCGCCGATGTCGTAATCGGCGAGAAAGCGGGCGAGGTCGTCGGCCGCGACGTCGGTATAGACGGCCATGGTGGCGTCACTCCGCCGCCTGGTTCTGCCGCAGCGGGCGGGGCAGCGGGAAGAACACGCCCTCCTCCGCGGCGGAGACGGTTTCCACGGCGACTGCGTAACGCTGCGCAAAGGCGTCGATGATTTCCTCGACCAGCACTTCGGGTGCGGAGGCGCCGGCGGTGATGCCAAGACTGCCGATGCTGCCAAACTCGGTCCAGTCGATGTCGGCGGCGCGCTGCACCAGCGCCGCGTGCGGGCAGCCGGCGCGTTCGGCGACTTCCTTGAGCCGCTGCGAGTTCGACGAATTCGGCGCGCCGACGACGATCAGCGCATCGACAACGGGCGCGACACGTTTGACCGCTTCCTGGCGGTTGGTGGTAGCGTAGCAGATGTCTTCCTTGTGCGGCCCGACGATCCCGGGAAAGCGCACCTTGAGGCGGTCGACGATCGCCGCCGTGTCATGCACCGACAGCGTGGTCTGCGTCACGTAAGCAAGCTTTGCCGCGTCGCGCGGCAAAAACTTTTCCGCGTCGGCGAACGTTTCGATCAAGCTCACGCTGCCTGCGGGAAGCTGCCCCATGGTGCCGATCACCTCGGGGTGCCCCGCATGCCCGATCAAGACAATTTCGCGGCCGCGGCGGTGATGAATCTCGGCCTCGCGGTGCACCTTGGTGACCAGCGGGCAGGTGGCGTCGAGCGCGAACAGCTTGCGCTTCTCCGCTTCCTCCGGCACCGAGCGCGGCACGCCATGCGCGGAAAAAATCACCGGCGCGCTACCGTCGGGAACCTCGTCGAGCTCCTCGACGAAAATTGCGCCCTTGGCGCGCAGGCTTTCCACCACGTAACGGTTGTGCACGATCTCGTGGCGCACATAGACCGGCGGCCCATAGATTTCGAGCGCGCGCTCGACCAATTCGATGGCGCGCACGACGCCGGCGCAAAAGCCGCGCGGCGAGCAGAGCAAGACCTTCAGAGCCGGTTTTTCCGGGGCCTGCGCCATGAAACCCTCGTGAATAAAGCGCTTTCTCAGGTCCGACATGGGCCGCGCCGCCCCGCCCTGTCAAGCCGGGACGGTTGCGCCATGGGCTCCAAGCCCCTATATTCAGGCCACTTTCCGATCATCCCCGATGATCTACTGCTTCGCCCTTTGGGCGGGCGAAGCTTCAAGGAGATTCTGTCATGTCGGGCACCGCACCGCTGATGCCGAAGGCAACCGCCGTCTGGCTGTTGGACAATACCGCGCTGACGTTCGACCAGGTGGCCGACTTCTGCAAGCTGCATCCGCTGGAAGTGAAAGCCATCGCCGACGGCGACGCCGCCCAAGGCATCAAGGGCCTCGATCCGATCCAGACCGGCCAGCTCACGCGCGACCAGATCACCGAAGCCGAGAAAAATCCGGACATCAAGCTCACCGTGACGCCGCCCAAGGTCGTCGGCGCCGGTCCCGAGCACGGCAAGAAAGGCCCGCGCTACACGCCGGTGTCGCGCCGCCAGGACCGGCCCAACGCCATCCTCTGGCTGGTGCGCAATCATCCTGAACTGAAGGACGCGGCGATCATGCGCCTCGTCGGCACCACCAAATCGACCATCGCCGCGATCCGCGACCGCACGCACTGGAACGCGGCAACGCTCGCCCCGATGGATCCGGTGACGCTCGGGCTTGCCACGCAGACTGACTTGGATTTCGAGGTCAACCGCGCCAACAAGGAAAAGCCGGCGCCTGCCGCAACGGGCGCGACGCTGCTGCCCGCCGCCGAGACCACGGCGAAGAAGGAAGCCGAAGTCGCGGCCGCTGCCGCCGTCGAAGCCGAAAAGCGCCCGGGCGGTTCCGACATGGACGTCGGCGCGGTGTTTGCAAAGCTCAAGCAGCTGGGCGGCAAGAACGAACCCGAAGCCGAGTAGACGCACATGCCGATGCGGCTTTTCATTGCCGCCATGATTGTGGCGGCGTTTTCCGCGCAGAGCGCGCATGCGCAGGGCGACCCGCGGGCGCCGAATACAAAGCCGCCGGGCCTCGCCGAAAAGCAGAAGGCCGAGGAGATGGACAAGCGCGCCTATCGCAAGAACACCGACGACGCCTACAAGGCCGCGATCGGCCGCGTGCCGGATGCCAAGCCCAATGCCGATCCGTGGGGAAACCTGCGCGCGCCCGCCGCGCCGTCCGGCCAGAAATAGCGCCGGCGCAAAATCGCGCTTATTTCCACCGTCGCAGCGCGACCAGATAGGCGCCGATAAATCCGAGAATGGCGCCGAGCGGGATGCCCATGCCGGCCATGATGAACTGGCGCGCGGCGCAGGACATGCGGTCCTCGGTTTCGCCGACGGCATTGCAGGCCGGGCCGACCTGGCCGAACAGATCGATGCCGAAATAAATCACCAGCGGCACGACGATGACGCCAACCAGCATGCCGATGAGGATGATGTTGCCGACGCCTTGGCGTTCGGGCGGCGGCGTGGATGTCTGGGTGCCTGTCATACTGCGAGCCTAACACGGCGCGGCGGATTAAATTATTTGACAGCTTCGGCCGGCAAGGCGTCGGATACGTTTGGGCTCGCGCCGGCATAGTCCAGTTTTCACTCGCCATTTGCATTTTCATCATCCGCAATTTCATTGACGGCGTGCGCCTGCGGGCTTCAAATTTCGGCGCGGTCCCTGTTTCGGTTTTTGTGCAAGCAGCATCACCAGTATTCTTTGCGGCGCCGGGTACGCCGTAGGCCCTTCCAACGCCCCCGCGAAAAGCGAGGGGATGGAGCGCCGCGAGGCGCTGCCGTTTCCTTTTCGTGCCGCACGCCGATCGAGCAGTCCTTCGCCAAACTTAAAGCTCATCTGCGAAAAGCCGGTGAGCGATCCATTCACGCCCTCTGGCATCGGATCGGAACTATCCTCCAATCAATCACCCCACAGGAATACCATAACTATTTCACCAACGCCGGATATGGACCAAAGTGAGCGGAATCCGCTCTAACAATCTTGTTTTGTCAAAATACTTTTCACTTCATCGACAATATAAAGGGCCTCGCAAGGAACCAACGCATTTTCTCGTTCCTGTGAAATTGGACGCGCTGATAATTTGTCGTAAATTAAAATATCTAATTCTCCAGTCCTATGATCCGCAATTTCATCGATGGTGCGTCCCGACATCCACGTCTTTGTGCATTTCCACTATCAAATAAGTCTATCGTAGAGGTCATCCGATTCGGGATTCATCGCGCGAATGAGCCTAACTTTCCATGCGCGTGGCCAATGCTTGATTGCCTTCTCACGTTGGATGGCGTCGCGAATATCGTCAAAACGTTCGTAGTAGACGAGGTTCTTGAGACCAAAGCGCTTGCTGAATCCTTCGACCAGCGCTTCGCGATGCTCAAATGCACGACGCGGAAGATTACTGGTCACACCTGCATATAAAATGCCGTTGCGCTTATTGGTGATGAAATAAATCCACCCGCCCGCCATTTGCCGATTTAAGCAAGGCGTGGATGGCCGGGACAAGCCCGGCCATGACAGCAGTGATTATCCCCCCACCCCTTTCTCCTTGATCGCCTCGCCGATCTCGTCGAGCACCTTCGGGTCCTCGATCGTCGCCGGCATGGTCCACGGCTCGTGATCGGCGATCTTCTTGATGGTGCCGCGCAGGATCTTGCCCGAGCGCGTCTTCGGCAGCCGCGCCACCGTGATCGCCAGCTTGAACGCCGCCACCGGGCCGATCTTGTCGCGCACCAGCGCCACGATCTCCTTCTCGATCTCCGACGGCGGCCGGTTGACGCCGGCCTTGAGCACGATGAAGCCGCAGGGCACCTCGCCCTTGAGCTCGTCCTTGATGCCGAGCACGGCGCATTCGGCGACGTCGGGATGGCCGGCCAGCACCTCCTCCATGCCGCCGGTGGAGAGCCGGTGGCCGGCGACATTGATGATGTCGTCGGTGCGGCCCATCACCCAGACGTAGCCGTCCTCGTCGATGAAGCCGGCGTCCGCGGTCTTGTAGTAGCCGGGGAATTCGGCGAGGTAGCTTTCCTTGAAGCGCTCGTCCTGGCTCCCACAATGTCGGGAAGTTGGCCGGCGGCAGCGGCAGCTTGACGACCAGCGAGCCGATGGTGCCGCGCGGCAGCGGTTTCGACGCCTCGTCCACCACGCGCATCTCGTAGCCCGGCATCGGCACGCATGGCCGAGCCGTGCTTGACCGGCAGCGCACCGAGCCCCACCGGATTGCCGCAGATCGCCCAGCCGGTCTCGGTCTGCCACCAGTGGTCGATCACCGGCTTCTTCAGCACGGCCTCCGCCCATTCCACGGTCGGCGGATCGGCGCGCTCGCCGGCAAGAAACAGCGTGCGGAATTTCGAGAAGTCGTATTTCGGGATGAGCTTGGCGTCGGGATCTTCCTTCTTGATGGCGCGGAAGGCGGTCGGCGCGGTGAACAGCGCCACCGCCTTATGCTCGGAAATGACGCGCCAGAAGGCGCCGGCGTCGGGCGTGCCGACGGGTTTGCCCTCGTACATGATCGAGGTCGCGCCGTGGATGAGGGGGGCATAGACGATGTAGGAGTGGCCGACCACCCAGCCGATGTCGGAGGCGCACCACCAGATCTCGCCGGGGTTGACGCCGTAGAGATATTGCATCGACCATTTCAGCGCGACCATGATGGCCGCCATTGTCGCGCACCACGCCCTTGGGGATGCCCGTCGTGCCTGAGGTGTAGAGAATGTAGAGCGGGTCGGTGGCGAGGACCGGCACGCATTCCGAGGTCTTGGCGTATTCGACGGCGTGCTCCCAGGTCTTGCGCCAGTCGTGGTCGCGGCCCGGCGTGAGTTCCGCCTGGCATTGCGGACGCTGCAGGATCAGGCAGGTCGTGCGGCTTGTGCCTGGCGAGCCTGATCGCCTCGTCGAGCAGCGGCTTGTAGGGCACCACGCGGTCGACCTCGATGCCGCAGCTCGCCGATAGGATGACTTTCGGCTTGGCATCGTCGATGCGGGTGGCGAGTTCCTTGGCGGCGAAGCCGCCGAACACCACCGAGTGCATGGCGCCGATGCGCGCGCAGGCGAGCATGCCGATGACCGGCCTCTGGCACCATCGGCATGTAGAGAATGACGCGGTCGCCCTTCTGTCACGCCGAAATCGCGCAGCATGGCGCCGAGCAGCTGCACCTCGGAGAGCAGGCGGCCGTAGCTGAAGGTCTGCTTGCTGTTGGTGACGGGGAAATCGTAGATCAGCGCCGCCTGGTCGTTTCGGCCGTTGGCGACGTGGCGGTCGAGCGCGTTGTAGCAGGTGTTGACGACGCCGCCGGTGAACCAGCGGCCGTAGATGCCGGCGAATTTGTCGAAGACCTTTTTCGGCTTTTCGTACCAGTCGATCTCGACCGCCTGCTCGCCCCAGAAGCCCTCCGGGTCGCGCTGCCAGCGCGCGTAAACATCGGGATAACGGCTTGCGTCGAGCGTCCATGGACTTCCTCCAAGCTCTCTCCGTCATCCTGAGGCGGCCGCGGAACGCGGCCCTCGAAGGATGATCGGCCCGTGATTATGTGCCCGTCATCCTTCGAGGCTCGCTACGCTCGCGCCTAGATGACGGGTCAGGCCTTTGGCCGCGATTGTGGAACGGCCGGCATGCGCAAACAAGGCTGGCGCGGCACGGCCTGGTCCGCTTTGATCCCGCGCAAATTGGCATCGCCGCTCTTTACCTCTCCCCGCATTGCGGGGAGAGGTAAAGAGCTGATCGCGCAAGCGATCCGGGTGAGGGGCATTGCACGGCCCCTCACCCGCTCGGACCTTTCGGTCCTCGCCACCCTCTCCCCGTAAACGGGGAGAGGGAAAGGAAGACATGACCATCATCACCGACCCCCTGTTTTACGCGCTGGCGGTGCCCGCGGTGGTGGCGCTCGGCCTGTCCAAGGGCGGCTTTGCCGGCATGGGGCAGATGGCGACGCCGCTGCTGGCGCTGGTGATGCCGCCGCTGGAAGCCGCCGCCATCATGCTGCCGATCATGATCGTGCAGGACGCTTCCGCCGTCTGGGTCTACCGCAAGGACTGGAATGGGCGCGTGCTCGCCATCGTCATTCCCGGCTCGATCGTCGGCATCGGCGTCGCGTGGGCGGTTGCCGCGCATATTTCGGAAGCCATGGTGCGCGTCTTCGTCGGCGTCATCACCATCGCCTTCGTGCTCTATACCGTGATCCGCGCGCTGCAGATCCCGCGCGAAACGCCGCGGCCCAGCGTGCCGGCCGGCGTTTTCTGGGGGGCGCTGTCGGGCTTTACCTCGACCATCTGCCAGGCCGGCGGGCCGCCCTACCAGATCTATGTGCTGGCGCTGCAGCTGCGGAAAATGTCCTTCGTCGGCACCAGCGCGATCTTCTTTGCCAGCATGAACTGGCTCAAGGTCGTCCCCTATGTGGCGCTCGGGCAGTTTTCCGGCAAAGGGCTTGGCACCTCGCTGGTGCTGCTGCCGTTGGCGCTTGCCAGCAACGCGCTTGGCTTCTGGCTGGTGCGGCGCACACCGACTGGCCCTGTTTTACAAGGTCACTTTGGCGGTGATGTTTCTGATCTCGCTGGCGCTGGTGCGCAGCGGGATGCTGGAGATTTTACGCGGCTGACAAATTCGCCGCCCTTGGCTACGCTTGGCCTTGTTTGCGCATGATCTTATCCGAAAACCGGTACCCACTTTTCGGGATCATGCGCTGCCGGGGGAAACAACAATGGCGAAAATCGCCCTACGACACCGACCTCGACCGCAACCCGGCGAATTTCCAGCCGCTGACGCCGCTCGGCTTTCTCGAGCGCGCGGCGAGCGTATTCCCGCAGCACACGGCGATCATCCACGGACCGCTGCGGCGCACTTACGCCGAATTCTACGCGCGCGCGCGGCTGCTCGCATCTGCCTTGGCCAAGCACGGAATCAAGCGCGGCGACACCGTCTCGGTGATGCTCGCCAACACGCCGGCGATGCTGGAATGCCATTACGGCGTGCCGATGACGCAAGGCGTTCTCAACACGCTCAACACGCGGCTCGACGCGCCGATCCTCGCCTTCTCGCTCGATCACGCGGAGACCAAGGTCGTCATCATTGACCGCGAATTTTCCAAGGTGATGAAGGAGGCGCTCGCGCTGGCAAAGGTGAAGCCGCTGGTGATCGACTACGACGATCCGGAATATTCCGGTCCTGGTGAGCGGCTGGGCACGATCGAGTACGAGGATTTCGTCGCGCAAAGCGATTCCGATTTCCGCTGGTCGATGCCGGACGACGAATGGGACGCGATCACGCTGAATTATACCAGCGGCACCACCGGCGACCCCAAGGGGGTCGTCTATCACCACCGCGGCGCTTACCTATTGGCCGTCGGCAACGTCGTCACCTGCGGCATGGCCAAGCAACCCGTGTATCTATGGACGCTGCCGATGTTTCACTGCAACGGCTGGTGCTTTCCCTGGTCGATCTCGGTTGCCGCCGGCACCCATGTCTGCCTGCGCGCGGTGCGGGCGAAGGCGATGTACGACGCGATCTCCCAGCACAAGGTCACGCACCTGTGCGGCGCGCCGATCGTGATGGCGACGCTGCTCAACGCGCCGGCGGCCGAGAAGAAACCGCTGCCGCATGTGGTGCAGTTCTTCACGGCAGCCGCGCCGCCGCCCGAAGCCGTGCTCGCTGAAATGAAGGAGGCGGGCTTCAACGTCACGCATCTTTACGGGCTCACCGAATGCTACGGGCCGGCCGTCGTCAACGACTGGCACAGCGAATGGGACGGGCTGCCGTTGGCCGATCAGGCGGCGAAGAAGGCGCGCCAGGGCGTGCGCTACGGCGCGCTGGAGGCGCTCGACGTGCGCGATCCCGACACGCTGGTGCCGGTCGCCCGCGACGGCGAGGCCATGGGCGAAGTGATGATGCGCGGCAATGTGGTGATGAAGGGGTACCTGAAGAACAAGGCTTCGACGGAAAAGAGCTTCATGGGCGGCTGGTTCCACACCGGCGATCTCGGCGTCATGCACGCGGACGGCTACATCCAGCTCAAGGACCGCTCCAAGGACATCATCATTTCCGGCGGCGAGAATATCTCTTCGATCGAAGTCGAGGACGCGCTGTACAAGCATCACGCCGTCGCCGCCGCCGCGGTGGTGGCGAAACCCGACGACAAATGGGGCGAGACGCCCTGCGCCTTCGTCGAACTAAAGCTGGGCGAGAAGGCGACGAGCGACGAGCTGATGCAGTGGTGCAAGACGCATCTCGCTTCGTACAAATGCCCGCGCTACGTGATCTTCGCCGAAATTCCGAAGACGAGCACCGGGAAGATCCAGAAGTTCAAGCTGCGCGAAATGGCGAAGGCGGTATAAAGCGCGGCCTTGTCATGCTGCAAAGCGGGTTTAAAACGATGCGCGCTACAACAAACAAGGGCTAACGAATGACCCAAGACGGCGTCACCATCCTTGTCGGCACGACCAAGGGTGCGTTTCTGGTGTTCGGCGGGCGCGACCGCGAGGACTGGACGGTCAAGGGGCCGTTCTGCGACGGCTGGCCGATCAACCACGTCGTCGGCGACCCTGTCACCGGAACTCTGTGGGCGGGCGGCGGCGGCGACTTCTTCGGCGCCGGCGTGTGGCGCTCCGACGACGGCGGCGAGACCTGGCAGGTCGCCAAGCTCACGAAAGGCCAGATCGACGACTGGGCAGCGAAAGATGCGCAACTCGCCGCCATGCTGAAGTGGACTCCTCAGCCCTTGCCGTTCACGGATCAGTTCTCGCAAATCTGGTCGCTCGGCTATTCCCACGGAACGCTCTATGCCGGCACCAAGCCGGCGCGGCTGCTGGCGAGCCACGACGGCGGCAAGAGCTGGGATGAAGTCGAAGGCCTGCGCAATCATCCGTCCGCTGACAGTTGGAATCCGGGCGCGGCCGGCCTGGTGCTGCACACGATCCTCCCCGACCCGGCCGACGCCAAGAAGCTGTGGGTCGGGATTTCGGCGGCCGGGGTCTTCGCCACCGAGGACAGCGGAAAAACCTGGGAACGCCGCAACCGCCTGTCGAACACGCAGCCGGGTACGCAGCACACACACCCCGCGGCGCCGCGCGACGGCGACATCGGCCATTGCGTCCACAACATGATGCGCGCACCGGGCGAAGCCGACCTGCTCTATCAGCAAAATCATCATGGCGTGTGGCGCTCCGCCGACGGCGGCCGCAGCTGGGACGACATCACCCGCGGTCTGCCGTCGACCTTCGGCTTTCCGATCTGCGTGCATCCGCGCGATGCGCGGACGATCTGGACCATGCCGTTGAACGGCGACACCGCAGGCCGCTTTCCGCCCGACGCCGCCGCGGCGGTATGGCGCTCGCAAGACGGCGGCGAGAGCTGGAAGGCGATGCGCGAGGGTCTGCCGCAGCAGGTCTGCTTCTTCACCGTGCTGCGTCAGGCCATGGCGCGCGACGAGCATGATCCGGTGGGCGTCTATTTCGGCACCAACAGCGGCTCTATCTTTGCCAGTCTCGACGAGGGCGAGAGCTGGGACGAGATCGCGCGGCACCTGCCGACCATCCTGAGCGTCGAAGCGCTCGACCGGAGGTCCTGATGCGCGGTGTGACATTTCCCGGCGATCGCAAGATCGAGTTCGTCAACTTTCCCGACCCGACGCCGGACGCGGGCGAGGTTGTGCTCGAGATCAAGGCCTCGGGCATGTGCGGCAGCGATCTCAAGGCCTATCGCGCCAAGGGCGGGCCGGCGGCGCTCGGCTTCAAGGCTGCCGGCGGCCTGGTGATAGCCGGGCACGAGCCGTGCGGCGTCGTGGTCGCGGTCGGCGCCGGCGTCGGCGAGAAGCAGGCGCGCGTGGGCCAGCGCGCGATGGTTCATCATTACCGCGGCTGCGGTGTCTGTCCTCAATGCACGACCGGCTGGATGCAGCTCTGCGACGAGGGCGTCGCCGAGGTCTATGGCGTGACCGGCCACGGCGCGCACGCCAAATACATGAAATGCCCGGCGCGCACGCTGGTGAGCCTGCCGGACGAATTGTCGTTCGATGCCGGCGCCGCAATCTCCTGCGGCACCGGCACCGCCTGGGGCGCGTTGCAGCGGCTCGGACTGCAGGGCCAACATACAATTGCGATTTTCGGCCAGGGGCCGGTCGGATTGTCGGCGACGCAGCTTGCCGCGGAAATGGGCGCGCAGGTGATCGCGCTCGATACCAGCGCCGAACGGCTCGCGCGCGCCAAGGACTTCGGCGCAGCGCATGTCATCGATCCCTCAAAGGCCAATGACGTCGTCGGCGCCATCAAGGAGCTGACGCATGGCCTCGGCGCGCATTGTTCGCTCGATGCCTCGTCGTCGCCGCCAGCGCGCGCGCAGGCCGTGCGCTGCGTGCGCACCTGGGGCAAGGCCTGCTTTGTCGGCGAAGGCGGCGAAGTCACGCTCGATGTCAGCAACGACCTGCTGCGGCGGCAGGTAACGCTGATCGGGTCGTGGACCTTTTCCACCGTCGGCCAGGGGGACTGCGCGCGCTACATCGCCGACCGCGGCATCGACGTGGACAGTCTGTTCACCCATCGCTGGGGGCTCGACCAGGCCGTCGAAGCCTACGCGCTGTTCGACCGCCAGACGTCCGGCAAAGGCGTGTTTCACCCCTAGCGCGCTTGCGCTCCGCTTCAACGACACGACGCGCAAAATTGTAGCGGCGCGGTCTCCGCGCCCCACGATTTCTGCTTCAAAGCGAAAGTGGCCTACCGGTACCCGTCGCGGCCGGGGCCGCCGAGCGTGTCGAACATGCGGTTGGAGTCGTAGCGCTGGTCGAAGGAGCCGTGACCGGCCGGGCCGAACTGGAACGTCGTGTTGCCCTGCTGGATCTTGGTGCTGCTCTTGTCGCTGCCGGAGTTCGAACTGCGCGTCGGGATCGGCGTAGCGCGCGCCGCCGCTGGCGTTGCTGTTGCCTTCGAAGGTGAAGGCCTGCGCCGCCGGCCCGGACAGCAAGGTCAAAGCGAAGGCGGCGGCAAAGACGGCCAGAAGGCGCGATGGCAGGTGCTTCATGTCAGCCTCGATCCGGTGACGTGGTGCGGCAAGCAAGCCCAAGCAATATGGCGGCAAGGCGGCAAACAGGCAATCCGCATTCATCCGAATTCAACTGGCAGGTTTTTTGCTTCGAACTGCTCAATAACGCTGCGGCAGCGATGTGACGCCGGACGCACCCCCCGATACGGGCAATCCGGCCTAAAGAATGCCCATAATTGCGTGAAAATCGGGCAAGCCGTTGGGGAGGAGCGCCGGGCGACGGGCGAACCAGATGGAGGCCAGCCATGCCGACCTTGTTGCCGCGCCGACGCCGCGTCGAAGCAAAGACGTCTTTTGCCACCGTCCTTTTCAATGCCTTTTTGCTAATGAGTGCCCTCGCCCTCACCGTCGTCGTGCTGGTGCGCGAGGAAGAATATGCGCTCGGACAGACGGAGCCCGCCGCGATCGAACGGCCGGCGCCGAACGCAACGGCCGTCCCCAGCGAAGACATCGTTCAGCCGGAATGAAACCTGCCCGCTGAACGCAAAACCGCCGCCTCGCGGCGGCGGTTTGAAGGTCTGTCTTGCCGGCTTTCAGTGCAGACTGACGTTGTCGGTCTGCCGCAGCCGCACGATCTCGTCCTTGACCAGTAATTTCTTGCGTTTGAGTTCCACGACTTTCAAGTCATCGACCGCGGGATGGGCCAGGCAATCGTTGATTTCTTCTTCGAGCGCCTGGTGTCTTTTTTCCAATTCCGCAAGGTGCGATTGCATCGACATTTAGGATGTCTCCTCAATCCGTGGGCCCTTGAAGCACGTAAGTGTAGCCGAGACTCAGCACAAGGGCACGATACTCCTGTCCGTGCGCCGCAGCAATTGTGCGCGCAACCCCTTTGATCGGCGTGCTATTTTTCGCCCGCTTGAACGGTCCTGTGGAAAACGCGATAATTGCGCCCGGTGGGGCCGGCCGGAGTGGCGGCGGCAAAGCCTAACCCAGCGGTGGCAATGACCAACGAGGAAGAACGCGATTTGCGGGAGCAGTTGGCGCGCCTGCAGCAGGAGCACCGCGACCTCGATGCGGCGATCGCGGCGCTTGCCACGTCCCCCGGCTCCGACCTCATCCAGGTGCAGCGGCTGAAGAAGCGCAAGCTGGTGCTGCGCGACAAGATCAGGCGCATCGAGGACCAGCTGACGCCGGATATTATTGCCTAGGGATTGACGCAGGGCGCGCGGGAAGGAACAAAATGTTATCGCACGGCAACTTCCACGCCTTGCTGGCTGTCGGGTTCCTGCTCGCGGAGGTTGAAGCCGCGATCAGGTAAGCCGCCACGCGGGTCAAATCCCCGACTCGCCCGGCCAGAAGCAGGTTTCCTTGCCCTGATAAATGAACAGCGTCGGCAGCTTGTCGGGCGCGGTCTCGCCCCAATGGATGATGTCGTCGGGGATGCGGCGCCAATCCTGGCCGTCGAGCCAGTACCATTCGTCGCCGCCAGTGCCGCGGCTGACGCGGAATTGCGTCCGCACCACGTCGGCGTGTTCGCAACAACTCTTGAACGGAAAGCGCATCTGCGCTTTCTTGGTCAACTCCGCGTGCTGATACCAGTCGCGCACCGCCGGCGGCGCATTGGCGTATTCCGGTTTCCACCGCGCATCGGCCTGGCCGATCAACGCGGCAGCCGAAATCGCGGCGGCAACGCTCAGATTGCGACGGCTGCTCGCTGGCATGCGGACCCCCCAGTTGGCGCGGCCCACGCACGGCACGACGAAACAGAATTTGAATACCGAAATGGTTAACACGAGGTAACGATCCGCTTTGCGGCGGAGTTCGCGAAAGCGACCCAGCCACATCCCGACGGACAACGCGGCCTACGATCGTGTGTTCCGATTTGGTTGTAGATGATTCGCGGCGGCGATGTTTCCGCAGCGCAGCGACCGCGATGCAGCAACAAACGGCTTTGCGTAGCGGGCTACGGCGCGCGCCGTTCCTTTTTGCGCGCATACATCGCGGCATCAGCCGCGGCGATCGCCTGCGACGGATTGGCAGTCGCCGCAAGCATCGCGATACCGGCGCTGGCGCCAATGCCGGCCGCGGCGGTCGCGTCTTCCAGATTGCGCGCCTTGGCTTGCGCCTGCGCCTCGCTCGCGTTCCACAGCAGCACGGCGAATTCGTCGCCGCCGAGGCGGCCGACCACGTCGGAGGCGCGCACATGGGCTGTCAGCGCGCGCGCCACGCGCTTGAGCAGGGCGTCGCCGGCGGCATGGCCGTCGCGGTCGTTGACCGCCTTGAAGCCATCGAGGTCGAGATAGACCAGCGCCGCAGCCGCGCCGTAGCGGCCGATATAGCTGAGCGAGCGATTGAGCTCGCGCTCAAAACCACGCCGGTTGAGGATATCGAGCAGCGGATCGACGTCGGCGCGCGCCTCCAGCTCGGCGATCTTGCCCTCGGCGCGCAGCAATTCGCGCTTGAGCCGTTCGATCTCCGCCAGCAGACCGGCGTTCGCCGCCCCGCGTGCCACCCGCGCCGTATTCGCCTGTCTGGCCACCGTCGCGAATCTCCCTTGCGCCTTGGAGATTACCGCTTTCGCCTTGCCAGCGGGCAGGCCCGACCTATAATCCAGCGCTTCCTTTCGCCCAGCTCGGCGCGAGGCTTGTCTTGTGGCGCATGATCTGATCCGAAAACCGGTCCCCACTTTTCGGGATCATGCGCTGGGGAAGCGAAATGCCAACAAAACCTGTCGCCATCATCATGGGCAGCCAGTCCGACTGGACCACGATGAAGCACGCCGCCGAGACGCTCAAAGCGCTCAAGATCGGCCATGAGGCGCTGATCGTCTCCGCCCACCGCACGCCGGCGCGGCTCTACGACTTCGCCCGCAACGCGCGCAAGAACGGCTTCAAGGTGGTGATCGCCGGCGCCGGCGGCGCCGCGCACCTGCCCGGCATGACCGCCTCGATGACGCCGCTGCCGGTGTTCGGCGTGCCGATGAACAGCGAGGCGCTGGAGGGCAAGGATTCGCTTTATTCGATCATGCAGATGCCGGCCGGCATTCCGGTCGGCACGCTGGCCATCGGCAGGCCGGGCGCCATCAACGCCGCGCTGCTCGCGGCCGGCGTTTTGGCGCTGTCGGATGCCAAGGTCGCCAAGCGGCTCGATGCCTGGCGCGCGCGGCAGACCAAAGCCGTCTCGAAGAAGCCGAAGGATTAAATAATTGCCGCTGGTGCCGCTACACACTCCGTTCGTTCCCTCGCAAGCGGGAACCCAAGGCCAAAAACTCAGAAGCAAAAAGATCTGGGTCCCCGCTTTCGCGGGGACGAACGGTTGAGATGTGCTGAAACCCGGCGCCACCATCGGCATTCTCGGCGGCGGCCAGCTCGGGCGCATGCTGGCGCTGGCAGCAGGTAGGCTCGGCTTGCGCTGCCACGTCTATTCGCCGGAAAAGGAGTCCTGCGCCTTCCAGGTGACGCCGCTGACAACCTGCGCGGCCTATGAGGACGAGCGGGCGCTGACGCGCTTTGCCGCCGCGGTCGATGTCGTCACTTACGAGTTCGAGAACGTGCCGGCGAAAACCGCCGCGCTGCTGGCCAAGCGCAAGCCGGTCTTGCCCGATCCGAAGGTGCTGGAGATCACGCAAGACCGGTTGATCGAGAAAAATTTCATCGCCGAGCTCAACATCGGCACCGCGCCCTATGCCTCCGTGCACAGCGCCACGCAGCTTGCCGACGCGATTGCCAAGGTCGGCCTGCCGGCGGTGCTGAAGACGCGGCAGTTCGGCTACGACGGGAAAGGCCAGGCGATGATCGCCAAAGGGTCCGAGCCCGCGGCGGCGTGGCGGCATTTGCGCAACGTGCCCTGCATCCTCGAAGGCTTCATTGCCTTCGAGCGCGAGGTGTCGGTGGTCGCCGCACGCTCACGCGACGGCACGGTCGAATGTTTCGACGTCACTGAAAACGAGCACCGCGACCATATTTTGAAAGTGTCACGCGTCCCGGCGAAGGTGCCGGCGCCGCTTGGCGAGGAGGCGCGCCGCACCGCCACGCGCATCGCCAAGGCCTTCGATTATGTCGGCGTGCTGGCGGTGGAAATGTTCGTGGTCAAACAAGGTCGTGCGCGCGCGCTGCTGGTCAATGAGATCGCGCCTCGCGTGCATAATTCCGGACACTGGACGATCGACGGCGCCACCGTCTCGCAGTTCGAGCAGCATATCCGCGCGGTCGCCGGCTGGCCGCTCGGCAAACCGCTGCGGCTCGGCAAGGTGGAGATGACGAACCTGATCGGCGCGGAAGTCAACGACGCGTCGAAGTGGTTCACCGTGCCCGGCGCCGGCTTGCATCTCTACGGCAAGGGCGAGCCACGACCCGGCCGCAAGATGGGGCACATCACGCGCGTGTGGCCGGTGCGCTAGGACGAAGAGCTCGCGCCGCCGAATTTCCGAACATCTTTCATCGACCTGTCATGCGGGTGTTACGCCGGACAGCGAGCGTTGGGCGGCCGCGCCCGCCGGTTGCGGCCATGGGTCAAAGACAGGCTCCGACCTTAGTCGCGCCCTGGCGCGGCAGCGGCGCGAACGGGGGTCGTATCCAAGTAGGCCTGCCGAGGACGGGCGCGACCTAAGATTTGCAAGGCCCGAGGCAACCATCGGCGTCCGCTTGCGAAAACCCGATGGCGCTGGAGCGAAAAAGACCGCTGGACCGGCACTTGTGGACTCTTTAGCCCATTTCTGCTAGAGCCGCGCGACTCAGAAAGCCTTGTTTTACAAGGCTTTCGACCAAAACCCCGGCCCTTAATCAACGAAGGAGCAGCAGTGCAAGTTCTCGTTCGCGACAACAATGTCGACCAGGCCCTTAAGGCGCTCAAGAAGAAGATGCAGCGCGAGGGCATATTCCGCGAGATGAAGCTTCGCGGCCATTACGAAAAACCCTCGGAAAAGAAGGCGCGGGAAAAGGCGGAAGCGATCCGCCGTGCCCGCAAGCTCGCGCGCAAGAAATTGCAGCGCGAAGGCCTGTTGCCGATGAAGCCGCGCGTCGTTCCCGGCGCCGCCGGCGGTCCCGGTAGCGGCGGTGGGCGCGACGGCGGTCGCGGCCGCGGCGGCGGCATGGGCGGCGGCGGGTCGCGGTTCTAAGCGCGGAAGACTATTGCGAAAGAGATGTGGCGCGGGCCGTAACAACGCGCGCGCTATTGTTTTTGGCACGGGCGATTACAAATCGGTGAGCCAGCCCTGCGCCGCGGCGAAGCGCACGATCTCGGCCCGCGTCTTGAGACCAAGCTTTTCCATGCCGCGCACCTTGTAGGTCTCGACGGTTTTCACGCCGATGTCGAGCTGACGCGCCGTTTCCTTGGTCGTATGTCCGAGCGCGGTCGATTTGAGCACGTCGGCCTCGCGCTCGGTCAAGTCGGCGATACCCAATTGGCCGCCCGAACGCCGGCGGCGCGGCGATTGATTGGCGGCCACCAGATCGACCATCGCCGGATCAACATAGAGGCCGCCGCCGAGAACCGTGCGCGCGGCTTCGACCAGGTTTTCCGCCGCCGAGCGTTTCAGCAGATAGCCGCGCACGCCAGCATCCAGCGCCTGCTTGAGGAAGGCTTTGTCCTCATGCAGCGTCAGCACCATGATCTTGACCGCCGGCACCTCCTCGCCGAGCTGCCGCGCCAGCATGATGCCGTTCAATTTCGGCATGGAAATATCGATGACGGCGATGTCGGGCCGCGTCTCAGCGATCAGCTTCAGGCCGGCGGGGCCGTCCGCGGCGACGCCGACGAGCTCGAAATCGTCTTCGGTCGCGATCAGATTGCGCAAGCCCGCCAATACGATCGGGTGGTCGTCGCAGAGAACGATGCGGGCCTTGTGCGTCACGCGATGAGCCTTTCGTTGTCGAGCGGTATGCGGGCGAAGATCGTGGTGCCGGCGCCGGCCGACGATTCGAGTTCCAGCTCGCCGCCGATGAGGGTAAGCCGCTCGCGCACGCCGGCAAGGCCGAGGCCGCCGCCGCGACGCGCATGCGCCGCCGAATTGCCGTCGATGCCGCGGCCGTTGTCTTCGATGGTAAGCTGCAATGTCGTCTCGGCACGATCGATCACGACGCTCACCTCGGTCACCCCCGCCGCGTGCTTGGCGACGTTGGTCAGCGCTTCCTGCACGATGCGATAGATCGCCGTGCGCTTTTCCTCGGCGATCTGATCGAGCGACGGATCTCGGCAAAGGAAATCCGCCTCGATCGCGTATTGCCGGCTCCATTCCGATACGTAGTTGCTCAGCGCGCTGGTCAAGCCCAATTCGTCGATCGAGGCGGGGCGCAACTCCCAGGCGACACGATGCAGGGTCTTGCCCATCTGCTCCATGCTCTGCCGCAGCGTGCGCGCGCGATTGCGTCCCTCGTCCTTGAGCTGCGATTCAAGGGCCTTCAATTCGAGCATGGCCGCGGTCAGCGTCTGCCCCGTCTGGTCGTGCAGTTCATGCGCGAGGCGGAGCCGCTCGCCTTCCTGCGCCTGCATGAAGCGGCGGCGTAGATCGTCACGCTCGGCCAGCGCGGCCGCAAGCTTCTGTTCGGAGACAACGCGCATGGTGACATCGACCACCGTCGCCATGACGAAATCGCCGCTGCCGGTCGCGATCGGGTTGAGGCCGACCTCGATGCGGAACTCGTTGCCGTCCTTGCGCCGCCCGTATAGTTCGCGTCCGGCACCCATGGCCCTGAATTCGGGCGCGGCGCTGAAGCCCCGCCGCAGGCTCTGGTGGCCGCCGCGAAAGCGTTCGGGAATAAGGATTTCGACCGGCTTGCCGGTCAGTTCGTCGCGCGAATAGCCGAATTGCCGCCCGATCTTGTCGTTGGCGAGAACGATCAAGCCGCCGTCATCCGCGACCAGAACGCCATTGGGCGCGGATTCAAACAGGATGCGAAATTCTGCCCGCGTGGGAGTGCGATCGATGCCCATCTCGCCGAACAATTGCGCGACGCGGTCGGCAAAAAACAGCGACAGCGCCATGGCGAACAGGAAAAGGACGCCGCTGGCGGCGGCATAGGTGGTCAACGCATTCCAGACCGGCGCTTCTAGCTCGTTCACGGGAATGCCGACAAAGACCGACCAGCCGGTTGCGTCCGAGCGGCGCATGACCCAGCGATAAGGGACGCCGTCGCGGTTGTTGCCGATGGCGAATCCATTTTGCTCGACGCGCTTTGCCAGTTCGGAATCGCGGACCTTGTCACCGGCGAGGTCGCTCCGATCGGACCGCGCTATGATCGTGTTGTTGCCGTCGACGAGAGCGATAACCCAGCCCGTCGGCAGCGCGGCGTTTTGCAGGGAGTCGGCGAAAGTGTGGACCGGAATTCCAATCGAGAGAAAATACACCGTTGCGCCGTTGCGGACGATCGGCGTGCCGACATTGACGATAAACTTTTTCAATCCCGGGCTGAAAAAGACATTGGAAACCGTGGGGCCGCCCGTCTGCATCGCCGACCGCATGGCGTCCTTGGCCTGATCCGAGATCGACTGCGGCAGAGCCTCACCCCAAGGCAGCGCCGAATTGACGATCTGGCGACCATCGGTGGCGTCGCGCAGGACAAATTGCGCGCTTAGATGTCTGGCGACGTCTACGAACTGACGGTGCAGGCCGGAAAGATCTTCGTTCTGCAGAAAATGCGAACTGGCCAACGCTATGAGGGTGGCCTTCGCCGCCGCGATATCGTCGTCGGTGTCGGCGATAACCTGGGTTGCCTTGTTCTTCGAATTGAGCTCGAGCAACGCACGCTCGGAGTTGGCGGAGCGGAAGGTCGACCAACCGCCGAACAGGAGCGCCGGAATGAGGATGATCGCGATAACGCCGGCGAGATAGACGTGAACGGAAGCGCCTTTGCCGCGGATGGCGGTGAGCTGGCTGGCGATATTCAAGCGTTAATCCCCGGGCCGGCTGCGATCCTGACCGATCTGCGGCAGTAACGACCAAGCAACGGCTGGGTCAATCCGACCGGACAAGCGTGGCACATATGAATTAGCGCTCTCTAAAGCTGTCAGGAAATGCCTGACAGCACTTCATAAGCAGCGCCCTATGGGTGGTGCGCTGCGCTCGCGTCGGGCTATGCCTAACAGACACGGGCGTCCGCTCGCATTACAATCCACGTCATCGGCACGAATTACACAAGTGCGAACGGCTATTGGGGCACTCCGGGCACGCTGAACGGCGGCGGCGGCAATCCGGACGCGTTCCTTGGCCAGTTCAGCATCAGCGGCAGCGACGGATACGTATTCTCCGCGAACAGCGGGACAACGCTCTACACCAATTCGAGTGCCGGCCAGTGGCGGGGCATTGATGTGAGCAACGATACGAGCTGGACCCTACCGACGAATGCCGTCCAGGATTTCGGCACCAACGGCGGAAGTAATATCTGGTCGTCAATTCACGGCGTCGTCGACCCCATTTCCAGCAGCGCCTACTGGATCTGGAGCCTTCCCGATAACGGCGGCTACGCGGACTTCTATACGAAAATCGTGCTTTCGACCTCCGCTGCCCCTCCCCCACCCGCAGCGACCCCTGTGCCTGCGGCCTTGCCGCTCTCTGCCACCGGTCTCGGGGTGTTGGGCGTGATGGGCTGGCGCAGGAAGCGAAAGGCCGCCGCGGACAATCGCGCTTAGGCTGAGACTTCGGGATCTCAAATTGAGTTGCAGCGCGGGCGGTCAAAACGCCCGCGCCACTGTTTTCGCGGCAAAGCGGCCAGGAAGTCCTTCACCGCATCAATGGCGCCGTGGCCGTCGAGATTGACGTGGCCGCCTTGCGGGAAGCGCGCCATGCGCTTGGGCTCGTTGGCGAGCGCGAACAGCCGCTCGCCGAAACGGATCGGCACGATGCCGTCGCGTTCGCCGTGCAGCACCAGGATCGGCGCCGTGACGCGGGCGATGCGCGCGTGCGAATGGAAGGGATCGCGCATCAACCAACGCACCGGCGCGAAGGGATAGGCAGCGGCGCCGACGTCCGCCGCCGAGGTAAAGGGCGCGTCGAGGATGACGCCGGCGACGGCGCGCTTGGCGGCGAGCGCGATGGCGACCGCGGTGCCGAGCGACTCGCCGAACAGTACGATGCGCTTGCCACCAAAGGCTTTCGCGGCGAAATCGTAGGCAGCAGCCGCGTCGCGGATCAGTCCCTCTTCGCCGGGCTTGCCGGTGGAACCGCCATAGCCGCGGTAGCACAGGGCGACGAGACCGGTGCCGTCCGCGGTCAGCCAGGTAAAGCGTTCGGCGCGCAGATCGAGCCCGCCGGCATTGCCCTGGAAATAGAGCACGACCGGCTTGTCGCCGCGCGGCGGGACCGCCCAGGCGATCAGCGTTTCGCCGTCTGCGCTTTGCAGCGTCACTTCTTGCGCCTGCGGCAACCCGGCCGACGCCGGATCGCGGCGGGTCCTGTCGGGGAAAAAGAGCAACCGGCGCTGAAAGAAATACATCAGCGCGACGAGCGCACCATAGCCGGCGAAGAGAATTGCGACGAGCCACGTGAGCGCGGTCATGAGCCCGTCATGCCATTGACGTCACGTTTTGCTGTTTTGATCTTCAACAAGTCTCTGCCACTTTTGAAACGCAGGCTCCGGCTCATGAGACGGAAAAGCCGCTATTTGTTCGTCCATAAAAGCCGCGAAATCTTTGCCACAGCTGTGTCGGACTAACTGCCACATCGCCCGAATTCCCGGAAAAGCGGCAATCTGTTCTTTGATCGTGGTGATATATCCGGCGTAGGCATCTCGATCCAAAGGCCCGATGCGAAATTGATAATGTTGATTTTCGCATCCCATGAAAGCCACCCTGCATACCAAGAAAAACTGGGCGAACTGCTGCCGGTCAAGCGTGCTTCGACCGGAAGCGCCCATCGCATAGACTTTACTAAAATTCGGATCGGCGATTCTTGTAATGTAATTCAGCCAGTAATCCGCATTGAGCTGCAATGCTGTGGTCTGATTGCTCCTTGTGTTTTGCCGGACTTGAAATCCCACAAATATCAGAGAGCCAACGACTGCGAGGGCCCCAACAACTTGTCCGATATTTGCCCAGTCTGAAAGTGTCATGGCGCCCTCGGAATAATCGGCCTCAGTCGTGCATTTTAGCGTCCCGATTTATAAGTGCACGACCTAGTCCACCGGAAAGGCCATGGTCGAGAGCAGCGCCAGCTCGGCCTGACGGCTGTCGAGCCGCGTGTGCTGCACCACGATGGGCACGTCGGAGGTAATCACGCTGGAAAAATCGGTGTTGACGGGAATCGGCTGCGGCTCCTTGAAATCGTTGAAGCGCAAATGCCGCGTACGGCAACCGCCGACGGTGAATTTAAACGGCCCCGCCGGCTCGCGGTCGGCGAAATAGACGGTTATCTCGACATGCGCATCCTTGTCGGCGGCGTTGAGAATGCATACCGTCTCATGGCTGGTCATTTCGTGGCTCTTGCCGGCGGCGTCCGGCGGAATATAGCCCTCCGCGATTGCCCAGGTGGTGCGCCCGATTGCCCTGCTCATGAATTTGCCCCTTGTCCGTTGCCGATGAAGCCGCCGACGCGGCCGGTGTGGCGCTCATGCGCGATGCCGGCGTCGGCGCCGAACGGATGGCCGCCGAAGCCGCGGCGCATCATGGCGATGGCGCGCGACGAGTCATGCCTGCTGTCGCGCGATGCCAGCAACTGCACGACCGATTGCGTGATCACCGGGATCGGCACTTCCATATGCAGCGCATCATCCACCAGCCAGTTCACCTCGCCGGTATCCTCGACGTAAGACGGCACGCCGTCGAGCCCGCCCTTTTCCCGGTACATGGTCTCCATCAGTTCGACCAGCCAGGATCGGATGACCGAGCCGTGCCGCCAGCATTTGAGGATGTCGTCGATCGGCAATTTCTCGCGGAAGTTCACCAGCAGGTCGACGCCCTCGCCGATCGCTTCCAGCATGGCGAACTCGATGCCGTTGTGCACCAGCTTGACGAAGTGGCCGGCACCCGGCCCGCCGGCCCGTACATAGCCACCCTCGACCGCGAGCTTGAGCAAAATGGGCTCGATCATGGCGATGGCTTCGTCCTCGCCGCCCACCATGAAGCAGGCGCCGTGGAGCGCACCGCCCGGCCCGCCCGAAGTGCCGGCGTCGACGAAATGAATGCCGTGCTGCTTCAGGCGCGCGTGGCGGCGGATGGAATCGCCCCAATAGGAATTGCCGCCGTCGGCGATGATGTCGCCCGGCTGCATAGTGTCGGCGAGCTCCTGGAGCACCGCGTCCACTGGGGGGCCTGCGGGCACATACACGATGACGAAGCGCGGCGGCGGCAACAGCGCTACGAATTGCTTGGCATTGGTCATGGCTTTGAGACCCTTGCCGGTCAAGTCGGGGGGTACCGGATGCGTGTCGAGGCCGGCGACGCCGTAGCCGTGATGAAGCGCATTGAGAGCAAGGTCGGCGCCCATTTTGCCGAGGCCGACGATGCCAAAGCTGCGAATTGGATTCATGCGGGAAATCCTCCAAAAAAAATGGATTTGCCCCCATGCGACAACACACTTAAAGCAGCTTGGTTGCATGACGCAAGGCTTCAGGACGGCCACGGAAAAATGCTAGCAAGCACGTCATGACCGCCGCGCTCAATGTCCGCCCCGCCGTGCCCGCGAACGACGACGCCATCTGGGCGATCCTCGAACCGGCCTTCCGCGCCGGCGAGACCTACCCGATCCCGCGCGATATTTCGCGCAGCGAGGCGCTGGCCTATTGGCGCACCCCGGGGCACAGCGTTTTCGTCGCCGAGGATGACGGCAAAATCGTCGGCACCTATTACCTGCGCGCCAACCAGAGGGGCGGCGGTACGCATGTCTGCAATTGCGGCTATATCGTCGCGCCGGGCCAAACGGGGCGCGGCGTGGCGCGGGCGATGTGCGAGCATTCGCTTGGCATCGCGCGCGAACGCGGCTTTGCCGCCATGCAGTTCAACTTCGTCGTCGCTTCGAACGAGCGCGCGGTACGGCTGTGGCAATCCTGCGGCTTCCAAATCGTCGGCACACTGCCGGGCGTGTTCAAGCACCCGGCGCGCGGCCTCGTCGACGCCTACGTGATGCACCGGATGCTGTGAGCGTCACGGCCTGGGCTGCGGCTTGCTCTCGCGGTCGATCGCGGCGAATTCCTCGGCCGTGAGCGCGATGTTTACCGCCGCGACATTTTCGTTGAGGTGCACGACTTTTGACGTTCCGGGGATCGGCAGCATCACCGGGCTGCGCTTCAAGAGCCAGGCGAGCGCGACCTGCGCCGGCGTCGCACCATGGCGCGTGGCAATCGTGTCGAGCAGCGCGCCGGGCCGCGCGAGATTGCCGGCGGCGAGCGGAAACCAGGGGATGAAGCCGATGCCGTGGCGCTCGCAGTAATCGAGCGTGCCCTCTTGCGTGTGGTCGGTCAGGTTGTAGCGGTTCTGCACGGTGGCGACCTTGAACAACTTGCCGGCGGCTTCGATGTCGGCAACCGACACGTTGCTTAGCCCGGCGTGCTGGATGACGCCCTGCTCGATGAGGAACTTGACGGCGCCGAACTGCTCGTCGCGCGGCACCTTCGGATCGATGCTGTGCAATTGCCAAAGGCCGATCTTCTCGACGCTGAGCCGGCTGCGGCTCTTGCGCGCCTGCTCGATGAGGTAGTCGGGATCGCCGCGCGGCACCCATTGGCCCGGTCCCGGCCGCTTCAAGCCGCCTTTGGTGGCGACGAGAATGCCGACGTAAGGGTGCAGCGCCTCGCGGATGAGATTTTCCGAGACCGCCGGCCCGTAGGAATCCGCGGTGTCGATGAAGTTCACGCCCAGCCGCGGCAGGCGCTTGAGGGTGGCGATCGCCTCATCGCGGTCTTCCGGCTCGCCCCAGACGCCGGGGCCGGTGACGCGCATGGCGCCGAAACCGAGGCGGTAAACGGCGATGTCGCCGCCGACCCTAAAGGTCCCGGATTTGACGGCATGCGGCGGCCGGGCGGCGCGGGGACGCATAGCGGTGGCTTGGGGATCGGGCATCAAGGCGTTGCTTTCACGGGGCGGGGTCCCGGAATGATATAGGGCGGCAAACCAGACGGAAGTCAGGCCTAAAGTCTATAGAGGCGCAGATTTTTGTGACGCCGATGCAACCAAACCGGCGAATGCCCGTTTAAGGCTGGCGCTAGAATTTAGGTAAAATCGTCTTTAGCGAGCCGCCGCAGCCTTACATCGCCTTGACGATCGACTCGGTCATCTTCTTGGCGTCGCCGAGCAGCATCATCGTGTTGTCGCGATAGAACAGCGGGTTGTCGATGCCGGCATAGCCCGACGCCAGCGAGCGCTTGATGAACATCACCGTGCCCGCCTTCCACACCTGCAGCACCGGCATGCCGTAGATCGGCGAGGTGGGATCGTCTTCCGCCGCCGGATTGGTCACGTCGTTGGCGCCGATGACGAAGGCGACGTCGGTCTGGGCGAATTCGGAATTGATGTCCTCCAGCTCGAACACCTCGTCGTAAGGCACGTTGGCTTCGGCCAGCAGCACGTTCATGTGGCCGGGCATGCGGCCGGCAACGGGGTGGATGGCGTATTTGACCTCGACGCCTTCCTTTTTCAGCTTGTCGGCCATCTCGCGAACCGCGTGCTGCGCCTGCGCCACCGCCATGCCGTAGCCCGGCACGATGATGACTTTCTGCGCGTTCTTCATGATGTAGGCGGCGTCGTCCGCCGAGCCGAGCTTCACCGGCCGCTGCTCGGCGCCGGCCGCCGGTCCCGCCACCTCGCCGCCAAAGCCGCCAAGAATGACGGAGATGAACGAGCGGTTCATGGCGTGGCACATGATGTAGGACAGGATCGCGCCGGAAGAGCCGACCAGCGCGCCGGTGATGATCAGCGCCGAATTGCCGAGCGTGAAGCCGATGCCGGCGGCCGCCCAGCCCGAATACGAGTTGAGCATGGAGATGACCACCGGCATGTCGGCGCCGCCGATGGGGATGATGAGCAGAATGCCGATGGTGAGTGACAAGGCCACGATCACCCAGAAGTCGATCGGGCTTTGCGAGGCGACGAAGCTGTAGATGAAGAAGACGAGCGCCAGCGCCAACCCGATATTGATGATGTGGCGGCCCGGCAGCGTGATCGGCTTGCCGCTCATGCGCGCGGACAATTTCAGGAAGGCGATTACCGAGCCGGTGAAGGTGATGGCGCCGATGGCCGCGCCGAGCGACATTTCGATGAGGCTTTGCTGATGGATATGGCCCTCGCTGCCGATGCCGAATGCCGCCGGCGCGTAGAAGGCGCCCGCCGCCACCAGCACCGCCGCCATGCCGACCAGCGAGTGGAAGGCAGCGACCAGTTCCGGCATCGAGGTCATCGGCACGCGCCGCGCGATTACCGCGCCGATGCCGCCGCCGATGGCGATGCCGCCGGCGACCAGTGCCCAGGAAAGCGGGCTTGCCGGCGGATGCGCGGCGAGCGTGGTCAGCACGGCAATGGTCATGCCGATCATGCCGAGCAGATTGCCGCGCCGGCTGGTGTCCGGGCTCGACAGGCCGCGCAGCGCCTGGATGAAGAGGACGCCGGCGACCAGATAGAGTAACGCGACGAGATTTTCGCTCATGCCCGGCTCACTTCTTTTTCTTCTGGTACATCGCCAGCATTCGCTGGGTGACCAGGAAGCCGCCGAAAATATTGACCGAGGCGAAGATCAGCGCGACGAAGCCGAGCCCGCGAGCAAGGATGGTGCCGTTGTCGTCGGCGGTGAGGGCAACGCCGACGGCGAGCAGCGCGCCGACCACGATCACCGAGGAGATGGCGTTGGTCACCGACATCAGCGGCGTGTGCAGCGCCGGCGTCACCGACCAGACCACGTAATAGCCGACGAACACGGCGAGCACGAAGATCGACAGACGGAACACGAAGGGGTCGACGGCGGTTGCGATTTCGGACATGGGGTTCTCCGTCAGGCCGCCGTTTTCGGCTTGAACATCGGGTGCACGATTGAGCCGTCGCGGGTGAGCGCGGTGCCCTTGATCAGTTCGTCGTCCCAGCTGACCGCGAGCTTTTTCTCTTTTTTGTCGATCATCGTGTCGACGAAGGTGAGCAAATTCTTGGCGTAAAGCGCTGAGGCCGACGCCGCGATGCGGCCCGCGACGTTGAGATGGCCGATGATCTTGACGCCGCCGACTTTGGCGATCTCGCCGGGCCTGGCGCCTTCGACATTGCCGCCGCGCTCGACCGCGAGATCGACGATCACCGAGCCGTCACGCATCGAGGCCACCATCTCCTTGCTGATGAGACGCGGCGCAGGACGTCCGGGAATGAGCGCGGTGGTGATGACGATGTCCTGCTTCTTGATGTGCTCGGCGGTGAGGGCTGCTTGCTTGGCCTGGTATTCCTTCGACATTTCCTTGGCGTAGCCGCCCGCGGTCTGCGCGTTCTTAAATTCCTCGTCCTCGACGGCGAGGAACTTGGCGCCGAGGCTTTCCACCTGTTCTTTGGTCGCCGGCCTCACGTCGGTCGCGGTGACGATGGCGCCGAGACGCTTGGCCGTGGCGATCGCCTGTAACCCGGCGACGCCGACGCCCATGATGAAGACTTTCGCCGCCGGCACAGTGCCGGCCGCGGTCATCATCATCGGCAGCGCACGGCCATATTCCTCGGCCGCGTCGATCACCGCGCGGTAGCCGGCGAGATTGGCCTGGCTGGAGAGCACGTCCATCGACTGCGCGCGGGTGATGCGCGGCATCAGTTCCATCGCGAAAGCGACGACTCCCGCATCGGCCATCTGCTTGACCGCCGGCTCATTGCCGTAGGGGTCCATGATGGCGATGACTAGCGCGCCCTTTTTGTAGTCCTTGAGTTCGGCGGCGCCGGGCCGGCGCACTTTCAGCACGATATCGGCGTCCTTGGTGACGTTGTCGCCCACCTTGGCGCCCACCGCCTCGAAATCTGCATCGGAAATGCCGGACATTGAGCCGGCGCCGCGCGCGACCGCGACTTCGGCGCCGAGCGCAATGAATTTCTTGACGGTTTCCGGAGTAGCGGCGACGCGGGGCTCGCTGACGTCCGTCTCACGCGCGACTGCAATTCGCATCCAGCCCTCCCCCTGCCCCTGGCCCACGTCCTTAAGACAAGCCGGCGAAGGCGAAGATTGCGAAGCAGAGCACGAAGGTCACGGTGCTCGCGGTCTTGGTGCCGCTGACCAGTCCCGGCACGATGCCGACGACGGCGAGAATGAAGACCGGGATCGACAACAACCAGTGGCCCATCACCCCACCGATCGCCAGCCCGAACAGGATATTGATGACAAAGATAATGCCGACGAAGGTTATTTCGACGAAGCGTTCGTAGCTCTGCACGTGCGCGGGGTAGTCGTTGCCGGTCGCGGTGGCGTATTCGACAGTGCCGTGGTCGGCCATGGGTGCATCTCCGGAAATCAGGCGGGCGGGCGGGCGGGGCAATCGAGTTAGCGCAATTGCCCGCCAAGGGCAACGGGTGCTGCCCTTGGAGTGTTTTGCGTCAACGGGACGTCGCATAACATTTCGCACAGGCTTGGCTTTGATACGGATCAATACCGCGCCAGGCTTTTTTCTCGGCCAAACTCCGGTTCTAGGCGCCCGTGGCCGGCGCCAGATTCGCCTCGGTGAGCGCCGCCGACTGGCGCTTGGCTACCCCGTGCACCGAGAAATTCGCCAGCGTCTCGTTGAACAGTCTGTGGAAATTGAGTTCCGCGGCAAGGTGCAGGAACACGGCGCCGAGACCGATTGCCGCGCGGTCCATGAAGACGAATTCGCGCGGCACCATGACCGGCCCGAGGCGCTTGAGCGCCTGATGCACCTGGAAGGCCTGGCGGCGGCCGTAGTCCGAGGGCTTGACGCCGTCGGCGATGGTGCGCGCGCGGTCGTCGAGCAGCGGGCCGTAGATGAAACGGGCCCAGATGTTGAGCGCCTCGATCAGCTCGCGGTTGAGCCGCTTGAAGCCCCAGACCTCGTAGGCATGCACCACAAGATCGTCATCGCCTTGCAACAGTCCGCGGTAGAGATCGGCCACGCCGCCGACAAAATTTGGCGGGAAAATCCGAATGCAGCCGTAGTCGAGCAGGTTGATGCCGGCGGGCTTGCCCTTGGCGTCGTCGAACACCGAGTAATTGCCGAGATGCGGGTCGCCATGGATGACGCCGAAACGGCTGAAGGGAAACCACCAGGCGGTGAACATCGCGGTGGCGAGCCGGTTGCGCACGGCGAGGGGCGCGTCCTTGTGCTCGAGCAGCTTGGCGCCGGTCATCCAATCCATGGTCAGGAGCCGGCCGGTCGAGAGCTCGGCCAGACCCGTGGCACGCGGATGAAGTCATGCCCGGCGAGCATGGCGCGGTAGAGCGCGACATGCTTGGCCTCGTGGACATAGTCGAGCTCTTCGCGCAGACGCGCGCCGATCTCGACCCGCGATCTCGGATGTGTCGAGCGCCGGATCGAACCGCTTGCGGATGGAAAACAACAACTGCAATTGCTTCAAATCGGCTTCGACCGCCGATTGCATGTCGGGATATTGCAGCTTGCAGGCAAGCTCTGAATCGTCGAGCGCGACCGCGCGGTGCACCTGGCCGAGCGAAGCGGCCGCGGCCGGCTGATGCTCGAAACGCTTGAATTTATTTTCCCAGCCGGGACCAAGCTCGGCCTGCATTCGCCGCTTGACGAAGGCCCAGCCCATGGGCGGGGCCTGGCTTTGCAGCTTGATCAGTTCGTTGGCGTATTCCGGCGGCAGCGCGTCGGGAATGGTGGCGAGAAGCTGCGCCACCTTCATGATCGGGCCTTTAAGGCCGCCGAGCGCCGCAGCCAGCGCCAGCGCATTGCCGGCGCGGCTCCCCTGCGTGCCGAAGAAGCGTTGGCTCGCCATGCGCGCAGCAACGCCGCCGACCTTGGTGCCAACGTTGGCGTATCTGCGGGCGCGGGCGGCGAAGCGGTTTTTTTCGCGGTCGGTGGGGGCCGCCATGATCAGGCCGCCTTGTCCAGTGTCTCCAGTTCATCAATCAGCCTGGCAATCACGCCTAATCCCCCGTCCCAGAATTTCGGGTCCTTGGCGTCGAGGCCGAAGGGCGCCAGCAGCTCGGTGTGGTGCTTGGTACCGCCGGCCGCGAGCATGGCGAGATAGCGCTCGGCAAAGCCCGCGGCGAATTGCTCGTAGACCGCGTACAGCGAATTCACCAGGCAATCGCCGAACGCATAGGCGTAGACGTAGAACGGCGAATGGATGAAATGCGGAATGTAGGTCCAGAAGGTTTCGTAGCCTTCTTTCAGCTCGATCGCGGGGCCGAGACTTTCCGCCTGCACCGACATCCATAGTTCGCAGAGCTTGTCGGCGGTCAATTCGCCGTTGCGGCGCTCCAGGTGCACCTTGCGCTCGAATGAATAGAAGGCGATCTGCCGCACCACCGTGTTGATCATGTCCTCGACCTTGGCGGCCAGCATGGCCTTGCGCTGCTTTTTGTCGGTGGTCTGCGCCAGCAGCTTCCTGAAGGTGAGCATCTCGCCGAACACGGACGCGGTTTCCGCAAGCGTCAAAGGCGTCGGCGCCATCAGCGGCCCGTTCGGCGCCGCCAGCACCTGGTGCACGCCGTGGCCAAGCTCATGCGCCAGCGTCATCACGTCGCGCGGCTTGCCCTGGTAGTTGAGCAGCACATAAGGATGCGCCGATGGCACGGTCGGATGCGCGAAAGCGCCGGGCTGCTTGCCGGGGCGGACGGCCGCGTCGATCCATTTTTTCTCGAAGAAGCGGTCGGCGATGTCGGCCATTTTCGGCGAGAAGGCGCCATAAGCGGTAAGCACGGTCGCACGCGCGTCGGACCAGGGGATCGTGCGCTGCGCCACCTTCGGCAGCGGCGCATTGCGGTCCCAATAAGGCAGCGTCTTCTTGCCGAACCATTTGGCTTTCAGCGCGTAATAGCGGTGCGACAGTTTCGGGTACGCGGCGCGCACCGCGGCGACCAGCGCCTCCACCACTTCCGGTTCGACGCGATTGGAAAGATGCCGCGCGCCGGCAACGTCCTTGAAGCCGCGCCAGCGGTCGGAGATTTCCTTGTCCTTGGCGAGCGTATTGGTGATCAGCGTGAACGGGCGAAGATTAGCCTTGAAGGCTTTCGCCAGCCCCTGCGCCGCCGCCTTGCGTTTCCTGCCGTCGACGTCCTGCAACAGATTGAGTGCGGGCTCGATGCTCAGCTCCTTGCCGCCGATCCTGAAGCGCAGCTCGGCGATGGTGTCGTCGTATTGCCGGTTCCATGCGGAATAGCCGGTGACCGACTTCTCGTGGAACAGCTCCTCGACCCGGTCCTCGAGCTGATAGGGCTTTTCCTTGCGCACGTCTTCGATCCATGGCCGGTAATGGCCGAGCGCCGGATCGCTCATCGCCTTTTCCAGCACGGCGTCATCGATACGGTTGAGCTCGAGGGGAAAGAATAGGACGTGGAGCGAGGCGGTGGTGATGCGCTCCTGCACGTCGCCATAGAATTTGGCGCGGATCGGATCGGTCGAATTGCCGGCGTAAACCAGCGCGGCATAGGAGACGATGCGGCCGAGCCGGTCCTCCAGCGCTTCCAGGCGCTTGACCGCGGCGATCAGCGGCTCGCCCTGCCCGGCCGCCATCGCCGCTAGCTTGCCCTTGTAGGCCTGCCCGAAGGCCGCGCAGTCGCCGTCGGCCGCATCGAGGTCGCGCTTGAGCTCGGGGCTGTCGAGGCCGGGATAGAGGTCGTCGAGGTTCCATTCCGGCAGCGCGCCGAGCTTGCGCGCCGGTTTGGACGCCGGTTTGACGGATTTTTTTGACGCGGGTTTGGCCATGCGGGATCGCTTGCGGGGTACGTGGTTATTCCTCGGGCTGCCGCAAGATGTGCCCGCTTAAGCCCCCATTAAGCAACACCGGCGACATTGCTCCAAATCGGTACAGGTAACCGTTCGGGGTACTCATGTCAGCAGTGGTGCTTGTCGTTGACGACGATCCGGTGCAGCGCCGCCTGATCGAGGCCATGGTCAGCCGCTTCGGCTACCGGCCCATGCTGGCGGAGGGAGGCGACGCCGCCGTCCGCATGCTCACCGGCCCGCAGGGCCCCTCCATCGACTGCCTGGTGCTCGACCTGGTGATGCCCGATCTCGACGGGCTCGGCGTGCTCGCGCGCATGCGCGAAGCCGGCATCGACATCCCGGTCATCGTGCAGACCGCGCACGGCGGCATCGACAATGTGGTGTCGGTGATGCGCGCCGGCGCCTCCGATTTCGTGGTCAAGCCGCCAAGCCCCGAGCGGCTGCAGGTCTGTTTGCGCAACGCGCTCGCCAGCAAGGCGCTGGCCGGCGAATTGCAGCGCTTGAAGCGCAGCCGCGACGGCACGCTCACCATGGCCGACGTGGTCACCCGCTCGGAGGGCATGCGCAAGGTTCTCGCCGCGGCGGAGAAAGCGGCGAGTTCCACAATTCCCGTTTTGATCGAAGGCGAATCCGGCGTTGGCAAGGAACTGATCGCGCGCGCCGTGCACGGCTCCAGCGAGCGCAGGGCAAAGCCCTTCGTCGCCGTCAATTGCGGCGCCATGCCGGAGAACTTGGTCGAGTCGATCCTGTTCGGCCACGAGAAAGGCGCCTTCACCGGCGCCACGGAAAAACACGCCGGCAAGTTCGTCGAGGCCGACGGCGGCACGCTGTTCCTCGACGAGGTCGGCGAACTGCCGATGCCGGCGCAGGTCAAGTTGCTACGCGCCTTGCAGGAGGGCGAGGTCGAGCCGGTCGGCTCGCGCAAGGCCGTCAAGGTGGACGTGCGCATCATTTCCGCCACCAACCGCGATCTGATCGCCGACGTGAAGGCTGGACGATTCAGGGAAGACCTGTTCTATCGTCTGCACGTCTTCCCGATCATGGTGCCGCCGCTGCGGTCGCGGTCTGAGGACATTCCGGAACTTGCGCGGCATTTCCTCGCCCGTTTCGCGGCGGAAGAAGGAAAGCGCGTGCGCGCGATCGAGCCGCAGGCGCTGCAAATGCTCGTTGCCCACCGCTGGCCCGGCAATGTGCGGCAACTGGAAAACGCAATCTTCCGCGCCGTGGTCCTCGCCGAGGGCGAAGCGGTGGGCGTTGACGAATTTCCGCAGATCGCCGCCCAGGCCGGTGAAGAAAGTCCCGATGCGGCGATCAAGATCGTACCGGATGATGCAGATTCATCGGCGCTGTTGGCGTGGCCCACCGCGCACGCGGATCGCGCGCATTCCGCGCCGTCACACGGGTTAACCATGCAGGGCGCGGCGCTGGCGTTAATCGATGCGGCGGGCGACGTGCGGCCGATGGAAGATATCGAGCGCGAAGTGATCCGCTACGCCATTTCGCATTACCGCGGACAGATGTCGGAGGTGGCGCGGCGGCTGCAGATCGGACGCTCGACGCTTTACCGCAAGCTGGAAAGTCTCGGGCTCGACGAGCCTGCGGCGGTGAAGAAAGAAACCGTGACGGCAGAATGACGGCGTTACGCCTTAACCATTTTCGTGGCGGCGTTAGCCGTGATGCAAGGTAAACGTTAAAACCGGCCGATTTTCATTCGTCTGCGCGTGCGTTCGGCCGCATAATAGCGATGCACCGCCGTGCATGGGGAAGCAAACGCATCGTCGCTAGACGGTGCTGCGTGTGGCAGCTGAATTTCAGTCGCGGAGTTCTTGGTATGCGTCAGTTTCGATTCGGTCACTCGCTCGCCGGCACGGTGCTGGCGCTCGGTACGGCTGCGGCAGGTGTCGTCGTCATGCCTGGACTTCTTGCCGCGGCGCCCGATCATGTCGAATCTGTCGGCCCGCTGCCACCGTCGCTGAACGGCCGCGCCGCCATGCGCCGCGAGGCCGCACCGCTGCCGCCGCCGGCGGCCGAACCCTACGTTGCGCCTCAGACAAACGAGCCGCGCGACACGAACAATTCCGGCTTCAGCATCAAAGGCGCGCTCGACAAGGTCTTCGCGGCAAGCGATCAGCAGGTCAGCGAAAAGCTGCACGGCATGATCGCCGCAAAGCAGATTGACAAGCGCGTCGAACGCGCCGCCGACCGCAAGGCGATGGAAAATTTCTACGCCGCGCGCAACTACGCGCCGCTGTGGATCATGGACGGCGCGCTCACCGCCCGCGCCAAGGTGATCATCGCCCGGCTTAAGGATGCGGCCGCCGACGGGCTCAACGCCGCCGATTATCCGGTGCCAAACTTCGACAGCGCTTCCGGCGCCGATCAGCTTGCCGGCGCCGACCTTACCCTCACCAGCTCGGTGCTGACATTCGCGCGCCATCTTCAGGCCGGCCGCATCGCGCCGACGCGCGTCTTCGTGCAGGTCGACTACGGCGATCACACGCCCGACCCGGCCGAGATCCTCAAGAAGGTCGCCGGCGCCAATGACGTGAACGCCGCCTTCGACAGCTTCAATCCGCAGGAGCAGGCCTTCAAGGAACTCAAGGACAAGCTCGCCGCGTTGCGCGCCAATGCCGGCGCCGGCGCCGCCGAGTCCGACCACCGCATCCCCGACGGCGCGGCGATCAAGCCGGGACACAAGGACGCGCGCGTGCCGCTGCTGCGCGAGCGGTTGGGCGTTTCCGGCAAGGCAGACGACCTCGTTTACGATCGTAAGCTGTTCGACGCCATCAAGCACATTCAGGCGCGCGCCGACATCAAGCCGACCGGCATGATCGATAACAAGACGCTAGCCGCCATTAACGGCCCGAAGCCCGGGCAGACCATCGATCGCGTGATGGCCAACATGGAGCGCTGGCGCTGGCTGCCGCGCGACCTCGGCCACACTTATGTGATGGTCAATATTCCCGACTTCACGCTCAAGGTCGTGCACAATCATCAGATCGTCTGGCGCACCAAAATCGTCGCCGGCAAGCCGCAGACGCCGACGCCGCTGCTCTATGCGTCCATGGACAACGTGCTGGTCAATCCGTCCTGGTACGTCCCGCAGTCGATCATCCAGAACGAGCTGCTGCCGCTCTACGCCAGCGACCCGAACATCTTCGACCGCATGGGCCTGGAAGTGAAACGCGGACCCGACGGCAATATCAACGTGGTGCAGCCGCCCGGCGCCGCCAACGCGCTCGGCCGCATTAAGTTCAACTTCCCCAACAAGTTCCAGGTCTACCTGCACGACACGCCGGAGAAGCGGTTGTTCGCCGCCGACAAGCGCGCCTTCTCTCATGGCTGCATGCGCGTGGAAGACCCGACCAAGTTCGGCGAGATCATCCTGCATCTGGCGATGCGCGGCCGCACGCCGGACGCGCGGCAACTCTACGCCCAGTTTGGCCAGGAGGAGCGCACCTATAAGCTCATGGACAAGCCGTCGGTGTTGCTGACCTACCAGACCGCCTTCGTCGACGATGCCGGCAAGCTGCAATTGCGCGACGACATCTACGGCTTCGATGCGCGCATCCATGCCATCCTGCACAGCGACGAGCGCCGCATCGCCGACGTCGCGCCGCCAGTGGACCCCAAGCGCGACGCGGCGCTGGCCACGGCCAAGACCAACCAGGAAATCTTGAGTCGCGTCGAGCGGCGCGAGGCGCAGAACCCGTTCGCGTTCTTCGAGAAGATTTTCAGGTAGAGCGAACGGCTCAAACCACCACCTTCGGCTCCTGCGGCCGCAGCAACGTCACATAATGCACGCGGTTCTTGACGACAAAGCGCTCCATGCGCTCGTCGAGCACGCGGTCGCGGCTCCTTGCGGCATGGCGCAACATGAACTCGCCGTCGTCGTCGAAGACGATGAAGCCGATATGGAAATAATCAAGATTCGGCCGCTCGGTGACGAAGCCGACGATATCGCCGGTGCGCAGCAGTGCGACGCTGTCCATGAAGATGGCGCGCGGAACGACTTGCATGGCGAACGTGCGCCGGCCGAGCGCCTTGTGCCAATAGACCGTCTTGTCGATCTCGATTGAGCCATCAATGGCGACGGCACGGCACACCTTGTTCTCGATGTTGTGCCGGCTCCACTCGAAGAAATAATGATTGCGCTCGTACCAGTTCACGATGCCGTCGCGGTAGCGGATGGCGCGCAAGGCGTCCTCGAAGCCGGCCGGCTCGCGGGCGATCGCTGCGGCCAGCGCCGTCTCGCAAAAGGTCACGCAATCGAAGGCGTCGTCGCGCACGACGAATTTTTCCGGCCAGTGCGGCCCGCCGATAAGCGTGTAGCCGCGATAGTCCGTGCCGATGAGCGCGCGCGAGATGAAATCGATGCGCTGCGAAATACTCGTCTGCGCCTGCGCGGCGACGATGAGCTTGTCGATGCGGGCTTCGCCGGCGCGCGCCGGCCACCCGCCGGCCGCAAACGCCGCCGCCCCGGCGAGGAGTTGCAAGGCGCCGCGGCGGCCGATCGGCGCGCTCATTCGCGCACCACCACCAGACGGTCGGTGCCGGATTCCGCCGCCCACACCTCGCCGGGTCGGCCGAGAATTTGCCGCACGTCGGCGCGGTTGCGATTGCTCGGAAAGCTGTCGAACATCTCCGTCGCCGGATCGAAGCGAACCAGCGCGTTGCCGGGCCAGTCGCTGACCCAGACCTTGTCCTTGTCGTCGACAAAGACCGCGTAGCAGCCCTCCTTGCTCGTGGGCAGGCTCCAGACTTTCCACGCCTTGGCGGCGGGATCGAAGCGGGCAAGCTCGCCGCTGTTCCAGAAGCTCACCCATAGCAGCCCCTTGGAGTCGGACCAGATGCGGCGCGGGCCGACATTGGGCCGCGGCGGCGGCACCATCAGCGCATCGCCGCTCACGGTGTCGATCTTGGCAATATGGTCGCCGGCGAGCGAAGCGTACCAGACCTCGCCGTTCGGTGTGGTGGTGATGCCATAGGGGCCGACGCCTTTCGGCGCCTTCCAGGCCTGCACCTTCCCGCTCGCCGGATCGACGCGGCCGTAAACGCCGTTCTGCCCGGTGAACCAGAGGATGCCCTTGCGGTCGAAGGTCGCCGTGTTGAGGTTGGCGTCGGGAAAATCCTTGGGCAGCGGGAACCGCTTTACCGCGCGCGTCGCCGGATCGAAACGCACAATGGCATTCTGCCCGCCGTCGGTGATCCAGGCGGCGCGGTCGGGCCCGGCGATGACGCCGTGCGGCGCCGAGTTGGGACCGAGAGGAATTTGCCGGGCGCGGCCGGTGCGCGGGTCGAGAATGCCGAGCGCGCCTTGCGATTGCGCCGTGTACCAGACCGTGCCGTCCGGCGCCGGCGCCACGTCGTGCGGATGCGCGCCGCGCGGCACCTCGTAGTAGGCAACCTGCGCCGCCGGCGCGCCGCTGGCGCCGAGCGCCAACACCGCGATAGTCGCCACGATCACCGGAACCATCGGTTTCACTCCGCCGCCTGCGGCTTGCGCGGCGCGCGCCAGCGATCGGCCGCCGCGTCGTCGGCCTGCTTGGCGTCGATCCAGGTTGTTCCGCCGGTCTTTTCGACCAGCTTCCAGAACGGCGCCTTGGTTTTCAGATAATCCATGAGGAATTCAGCCGCAGCGAAAGCCGCCTGGCGATGCGAGGAGGCGGTGACGACAAGGACGATGTCCTCGCCCGGTGTGATGCGCCCGTAGCGATGGATGACGGTGACGCCGAGCAACGGCCAGCGTTGTGTCGCTTCGGCGACATGCCGCTCGATCTCGGCTTCCGCCATGCCGGGATAATGCTCGAGCGTGAGCGCCGCGATCGGCTGGCCGGCTTCGTCGCCGCGGCAGACGCCGATGAAGGTGACCACGGCGCCGACATCGGTGCGCCCGCGGGCGAGCGCCGCCGCTTCCCTAGCGGCATCGAACGGCTCGCGCTGCAGGCTGACGGTGGTCTTGGTGGTCATGGCGCCAGTCTAACCCGGCTCCTACCAAAAGCCGAGATGCCGAATCTTGGCGCGGGGAGAGGCAGTCAGATGTCGGCAGACGCGCCCACAGTAGGCTCGTGGATCGCTCGAACGATCCCGCCATGAGCTTCAACGACCAGATATTCGTTCTTTCCGTCATTTACCGGTTCGATCCGACGCAGAATTTCTGGACGCAAATCGCGGAAGGGCGCACCCGCTAGCGCCCGCGCGGGCGCCGCGCACTATCCGCCCGTCATCGGCGGGAAAAAAGCGATTTCCGAGGCCGCCCCGATGGGCGTTTGCGCGCTCACATGCGCCTTGTCGATGGCCGCGCGGATTATCTTCGGGTTGTCGAAAGCGCGGGCATATTCCTCGCCGCGCCCGGCGAGCCAGGTCATCAACTGGCCGACCGTGGCGACGCCCGCCGGAATGTCGATGTCTTCCTCCGGCTTGCCGACGCGCTCGCGCACCCAGGCGAAATAACGCAACTTGATGCTCATCAATCCATCATATAGCGCACGCCGGCGCGCATGTAATCCCAGCCAGTATAGAGCGTGAGCACCGCCGACAACCACAAGAGCGTGATGCCGATCTCGGTGGTCGCCGGCAATACCTTGTCACCGGCCTCGCCGGCGATGAGGAAGCCGATCGCCACCATCTGCCCGATGGTCTTCCATTTGGCGAGCTTGGTCACCGGCACGCTGACGCGCAGTTCGGCGAGATATTCGCGCAGGCCCGACACCAGGATTTCGCGGCAGAGAATGATCACCGCGGCGAGCAGCGCCCAGCCGCGAATGGTGGTTTCCGCGGCAAGCATCAGCAGGCATGACGACACCAGCAGCTTGTCGGCGATCGGGTCGAGCATGCGGCCGAGCGAGGATTGCTGGCCCCAGATGCGGGCGAAATAGCCGTCGAGAATGTCGGTGACGCCAGCGGCGATGAAGATGCCGAGCGCCACCCAGCGCAGCCACAGCCCGCCCTCGAGAATGCTCTGCCAATACATCAGCGCCACCACCACCGGCACGGCGGCGATGCGCGCATACGTCAAAATATTCGGCAGCGCGAAGGCGCGCGCCGGCATGTGCCGGGAACTGACGCTGTCCATGACGGCCTAAGGAACACCCGGGGTGCGTAGTCGTCAACCGCCGCCCGCGCGCATGTCCCCCGATGAATACGCGCGGTTTATTGAACAGGCGCCTTAATCAATGGGCGGCTTGGGCAAGCGGGCTTTGCCGGGCTCCATCACGAAAGTCTGATTAAGCGAATACCACTCGCCTTTCACATCCGGCGCCGGGGCTTTGTCGGTGTGGCGCCTATAATCGCCGATCAAAGCGCGGGTGACGCCGAACTGCACATCGGTATCGAGCTTGTCGTCGTCGTTGGAGTATATCTGCGAGATCAGCGTCTTGAAGCCGTCCTTGAAAATGAGGAAGTGCAGATGCGCCGGGCGGAAATTATGCCGCTTGCCGGCGCGCAACAGGTCGCCGACCGGCCCTTCGATGGGGATCGGATAGCCGGCCGGCTTGATGCTGCGGAACCAGAAATGGCCGTCACTGTCGGTCATGAACTTGCCGCGCAGGTTCATCGGCGCCTGCTTGGGATCCTGCTGCTCGTAGAAGCCTTCGGTCGAGGAGTGCCATACGTCCACCTCGGCGCCGGCGACCGGCTTGCCGGCCTTGTCCTTGACCCAGCAGTTGACGAAGATCGGCGGGCCCGGCGTCGGCGAGCGCACGATGGTGCCGCCGTTTTCGGTGCGCGGTGAGTTCATGCGCCAGAACGGCCCCAGCAGGTTGGCGGTGGTTTCGGTCTGGCCGTTGTTGCCGTTGTTAAGCAGGCAGATCAGCGCGGAAAAACCTAGGGAGCCCGACATCAGCACCACCTCATTATGGGTGGCGTTGCTCAACTGCCCCATTTTGGCGATGAGCTGGGTACCGATCTGGAACTCCTCTTCGGTAAGATGCACGTCGCGGGCGAAGGCGTGCAGGTGCTTGACCAGCGATGCGACGATCTCGCGCAGACGCGCGTCCTCGATATTTTGATAGGCGTCGAGCACCTTGGGCGTGACGTCTTCTTGTTTTTGGATGATCATTCGTTTCCTCTCCTGAAATCAGACCGTCACCCTTCGAGGCTCGCTTCGCTCGCTCCTCAGGATGACGGCTAACTTGCCACCTGCTCGTGGAAGAATTCATATATCTTTCGCGCCGTCTCCGCATTAATTCCCGGCACCTGCGACAGGTCGGGCAGCGATGCGCGTTCGATGGCTTTCACGGTGCCAAAATGGCGCAGCAGCGCCCGCTTGCGCGTGGGGCCGATGCCGGGGATTTCCTGCAAGCCGGCCTCGCGAATGTCTTTTTTGCGCCGCGCCCGGTGCGAGCCGATGGCAAAACGGTGCGCCTCGTCTCGCAACCGCTCGATGAAATAGAGCAGCGGATCGCGTGGCGGCAGCTTGAACGGGCTCTTGCCCGCCATGAAAAACGTCTCGCGCCCGGCGTCGCGGTCCGGCCCCTTGGCGACGGCCGCCAGCGGGACGTCCGTAATGCCGAGCGCGGCAAGCGTTTCCTGCGCGGCGGTCAATTGCCCCTGCCCGCCGTCGATCAGCACCAGGTCGGGCCAGGGATGATCCTCGCTCTCGCCGACATCGCCGGTCAGCTCGGCCGCCAGCGCCTCCTCGGCCGACAGGCGCGGCGTTTCCGCCATCAGCCGCTTGAAGCGCCGCTGCAACACCTCGCGCATCATGCCGTAGTCGTCGCCGGGGCTAAGGTCCTCCGAGCGGATATTGAACTTGCGGTACTGGTTCTTGCGGAAGCCTTCCGGCCCGGCGACGACCATGGCGCCGACCGCGTTGCTGCCGGAAATGTGGCTATTGTCGTAAACCTCGATGCGGCGGGGCTCGCGCGGCAGCGCGAAGGTTTCGGTGAGCGCCTTGAGCAATTTTTGCTGTGACGAGGTATCGGCGAGATTGCGCGCCAGCGCTTCGCGCGCGTTGGCGGCCGCGTGTTGCACAAGTTCCTTACGCTCGCCACGCTTCGGCACGGCGACGTCAACCTTGCGGCCGACTTTCGTTGACAGTGCATCCGCCAGCAACGTGCGTTCCTCGAAATCATGCGAGACGAGAATGAGCCGCGGCGGCGGCTTGTCGTCGTAGAACTGCGCAAGGAACGCGGACAGCACTTCGCCGGCTTTCAGCGCGCGGTCGGCCTTGGGGAAATAGGCGCGGTTGCCCCAGTTCTGCCCGGTGCGGAAGAAGAACACCTCAATGCAGGTGTAGCCGCCGTCCTGGTGCGCGGCGAAGACGTCGGCCTCCTCGACGCTGCGCGGATTGATGCCCTGATGCGACTGGATCGCCGATAGCGCCGAAAGCCGGTCGCGATACATCGCCGCGTGCTCGAAATCGAGCGTCGCCGAGGCCTTGTCCATTTCGGACGCCAGCCGCTTCTGCACCGCGCTGGAGCGGCCGGACAGAAAGTCGTTTGCCTCCTTCACCAGCTCGCTGTAGCCGGGGAAATCAATCTCGCCGGTGCACGGCGCCGAGCAGCGCTTGATCTGGTGCAGCAGGCAGGGCCGCGTGCGCGATTCGAAGAAGGCGTCGGTGCACGAGCGCAGGAGAAACGCGCGCTCAAGCGTGTTGATGGTGCGGTTGACGGCGCCGGCCGAGGCGAAAGGCCCGTAGTAGCGCCCCTTTCGCGTGTGCGCGCCGCGATGTTTGAGAATCTGCGGCGCCCAATGGTCGGAGGTGATGAGAATATAGGGAAACGATTTGTCGTCGCGCAGCAGCACGTTGAAGCGCGGGCGCAGGCGCTTGATCAGGTTGGCTTCGAGTAGCAGCGCCTCGGTTTCGGTTTTGGTGGTGACAAATTCCATCGTCACCGTCGCCGCGATCATGCGCGCGATGCGCGCGTCGTAAGCGGTCGGCCGCGTGTAATTGGCGACGCGCTTCTTGATGCTCTTTGCCTTGCCGACGTAGAGCACCTCGCCCTTGCCGTCGATCATGCGGTAGACGCCCGGCCCTGAGGGCGCGTGCTTGACGGCGCGCGCGATCGCGGCGCGGCCGGCGCCGAGCGTGCCAGCGGGCTGCTCGTCGAGCTCAAGCTCGGGCAGGCTTGGCTCCTCTTCGACCTCGCGCAGGTCGCTCGCCGGGTCGATGTCGTTCTTGGTGCCGTTCATTTTCCCAGTCATTCCGGGACGGCGCGAAGCGCCGGACCCGGAATCCAGAACCACAATCTAAGCTCCCAAGATAGTCCCTGGATTCCGGGTTCGCACGCTGCCGCGCGCGCCCCGGAATGACGGAGGATAATGCTATTCCGCAATATCGCTGTCCGGCGTGCGCCAGGAAAGATGCTGACCGCCGTCGACGGCGATCACCGCGCCGGTGACGCTTTTGGCGCCGGCGAGGTAGACGACCGCCGCGGCAATATCCTGCGGCGTCGGCCCGCGTTGCAGCGGCAATGCCCTGGCCTGCGCCGCGAACAGCTCCGCCGACTGGCGCGGGCTCGGCAGCGTCGGCCCCGGCGCCACGCCGTTGACGCGCACCGCGGGCGCCAACGCCTGCGCCAGCGTCATGGTCGCGGTATGGAGCGCGCTCTTGCTTAGCGTGTAGGAGAGAAAGCGCGGCGTCGGCTTGAGCACGCGCTGGTCGAGGATATTGACGATCGAGGCGACGGCGCCCGCCGGCGCTTGCGCGGCGAAGCCTTGTGCCAGCAACAGTGGCGCGCCGAGATTGACAGCCATGGTGCGGGCGAAATGTGCAGCCTCGAGGGTCGCAATCTCGTCTTCGGCAAATTCGCTGGCATTGTTGACCAGCAGCGTCAGCGGTCCGAATGCCGCCGCCGCCGGCACCAGCTTGCGCACGGCGGCATCATCGGCGAGATCGGCGAGCACGACGCTGGCGCGCCCGCCGTTGCTTGCAATGTCGCCGGCGAGCGCCTCAGCCTCCTTGCGCGAACGATTGGCATGCAGCGCCACGCCATAGCCGGCCTGCGCCAGCGCCAGCGCGATGGCGCGGCCGATGCGGCGCGCACCGCCGGTGATCAGCGCCGTGCCCGGCACGCCTATGCTGTCATCAGCCATGACAATTCCCATATCCCGTCATAGCGCGCGGCGCCGTCGCCGACATGGTAAATATAAGCTGACCGGACGGAGTAAACGCAATGCGTCGCCAGCGCAAAACTAAGGGTTCTTTAGGGATAACGACCCGGATGACCTGCTGATTTATAACCGCTTAACGTAAAGCGCCCGATAAACCTTCCATGACAATTCGAGCGATCCGCCCGCCTCGCCGCCCCGTGAGCGAGCGCGCGGCGGGTAGCGTCAAGTGGAGGGTGTGATGACAAGAGTGATTTTGGCCGCGACGCTGGCAAGCCTGATGTCCGGCGCCGCGGTCGCCGCCGACCTGCCGCGCGGGCCGGCGCCCTATTATGCGCCGCCGGCGCCGAGCGTCTACAACTGGCGCGGCGCCTATGCCGGCGCCAACGTCGGCTATCAGTGGGGCGACGTCACCAACAATCCGACCAACCCGAGCGGCATCGCCGGCGGCCTGCAGGCCGGCTACAACTGGCAAAGCAACCAGTTCGTCTTCGGCGTCGAAACTGATCTGCAGGCATCCGGCGCCGACGACACCTTCGCGCCGTGGAAATTCTCCAATCCCTGGTTCGGTACCTTGCGCGGCCGCGGCGGCTTCGCCTTCAGCAATATCCTGGTCTACGGCACGCTCGGCCTCGTCTACGGCGACCTCAAAGGCCAGGGCGCGGCGCTGAGCGAAATCCGCACCGAGGTCGGCCTCACTGGCGGCCTCGGCATGGAGGTCGGCTTCACGCCGAACTGGTCGGCCAAGGTCGAGTATCTCTACATGGATCTCAACGACCGCGGCTTTACCGTCACCGGCGTGAACAATGGGCTGCAGTCGAGTTTCCTGCGGCTCGGCGTCAACTACCACTTCTGAGCGCCGCGCATTTCTTGCGGCACGCCCCGGGCCTCGCGCCCGGGGTTTCTTTTTTTGCACGCGCGACTTTTGTCGTAAGCGTTCGTTCATCATGTTGATTCTTTTGCCGCGAAAAAATTCCGGCAAGATCATGGCACCGCGCAGCGTTGCTCGCGAGCCACTGCCGCCGTCTGTTTTCGGCCGACACCGAAACGACAAACTTGTACCAAGCCGAGGACAAGATTGCCGGGCTTGTTGCCCGCACAATCTGCGATGCCTTTCGCTCCGCAGCGGGGAACTCCTCTCATCGCGTGGCGTTGTGGTGGCAACCGGGGGACGGCGCATTCGCGGCCGTCCGCATTGAACAAGTGAGGTATGCGTCATGAAGAAGATTTTGCTCGCGAGCGCGGCCGTTCTCGCGCTGGGTGTTGCGTCGGCATCGGCCGCCGATATGCCGCGCCGGACGCAGATGCCGGCGAAAGCCATGCCCTATATGGAACCGGTCTATAACTGGACCGGGGCCTATGTCGGCATCAACGGCGGCGGCGGCTTCGGCCGTTCCGATTTCTCAGGCGCATTCCCCTCCGGTTCGTTCGACACCTCGGGCGGCCTCGCCGGTGGCACGATCGGCTACAACTGGCAAATGAACCAGGTGGTGTTCGGCGCCGAAGGCGATATCGACTGGAGCAACATCAAGGGCAGCGCGGCCTGCGGCGGCACCAGCTGCGAGGCGCGCAACGATTGGCTGGCGACCGCGCGCGGACGCCTCGGCTTTGCGATGGGCCGCTTCATGCCTTACGTCACCGGCGGCGCCGCCTTTGGCAATGTCAAAACCAACATCGCCGGCGTCGGCAGCGCCGACAACACCAAGACCGGCTGGACGATCGGCGGCGGCCTCGAATACGGCCTCGCCGGCCCATGGAGCATCAAGGCCGAATATCTCTACGTCGATCTCGGCAACAGCGGTTCGGTGGGTGGCACAAACACGAACTTCCGCACCAATGTCGTGCGTGCCGGGCTGAATTACCGGTTCTAGACGAACCACAGACGCATCAAGGCAAGGCCCCGGAGCATACTGTGGGACTTTTGCTTGTGTGGATCAGGGCACGAATTTCGTCTCGCCGAACGCCGGCACCTGCGCGGCGAACTTGTCGTGCCAGGCGAGCAGGCGCGGATATTCCTTGCGCCAGGTGCCGGCAAAGCGCAGGTCGCGATAGCCAAGCGTGCAGGCGAGCGCGATCTGGCCGACATCGGGCACGGCCTCGAGCCGCGGCGGCGAAGCCTCGAGCGCTGCGAGGCCGCGCGCCACTTTTTCCGCCTGGCGGTCGACCCAGCTCTGCACGCGCTTATCGGCGGCGCGGTAACGGTCCTCGTAGATGATGAGCAGGCACGCATCGCAGATGCCGTCGCACAACGCCTGCAGCCGCAGCGCGGCAAAGCGCGCAGCGGAATCGCGCGGCACGATGCGGCCGCCGCCAGCGAGATGATCGAGATAGTCGAGGATCACGCGCGAGTCGTATAACGCCGCGCCGTCATCGAGGATCAGCACCGGGATCTTGCCGAGCGGATTTTGCTTGCGCAGCGTATCGGCCGCATCATTGGGATCGGCTGTCTGCACGTCGATCTTCGCCGCAAGGCCGAGCAGGCTCGCGCCGATGCGTATCTTGCGGGCGAATGGCGAGGCCGGAGAGGAGCGAAGGATCATCATGCCGACAATTTCTCCTGCGCCGGAGCGGGACCGCCCGCGGCCTGTTGCAACCTGCAAATCCGTTTTTCGGCCGGGCGATGCACCCGCAACCGTCTAGCCGGTGACGACAAGATTGACCGCCTTGGGGCCCTTGCCCTTCTTGTCCGGCTCGACGTCGAAACTGATCTTTTGTCCTTCGTTCAGGCTCTTTAATCCGGCCTGCTCCACGGCGGTGATGTGCACGAACACATCGCGTCCGCCGTCGTCCGGCTTGACGAAGCCGTAGCCGCGCTCGGTATTGAAAAACTTCACGACTCCAGTTTGTGCCATCGAGATAGCCCCTCCCCGCAACTCGCTCCGCCACCGGCCCCACGCACGGCGGCTCGGCCGGACATTCGCAATCGGGGAAAGCGTCGGCCGCGAAGGGCCTCAGTTATTCCGCCGGCCCCCACCGGAGGCGGAACGTCACTGCCAATCGCTAAACTAGACACCAAGCCGGGGCCTGTGGAAAGAGCCGCCATGCGCCTCAGACCTCGCGTTTTGCCCCCTCGCGCGCTAGCCAATCCAGCCGGAAGCCGCCATTGCCGTCGCGGCCGAGGATGCCGGCTAGCACCGGCAGCAACGCGGAAAGCTCCCTTTCCAGCGTCCACGGCGGATTGACCAGGATCAGCCCGCAGCCGTTGAACTTGGTGGGGTCGGTAAGCGGCGCCACCGTTAGCTCGGCGCGCAACATTTTCACGATGCCGGAATGGCGCAGCCGCTTGGCCAGCGCATCGGGTTCGGGGCGGCCCTTGATCGGGTACCAAAGGGCATAGATGCCGGAGGCCCATTTGCGGTGAGCGAGGCCAAGCCCCCGCGAAAGCTGCATGAAATCGCCGTCCTCCTCGAACGGCGGATCGACCAGCACCAGGCCGCGCCGCTCCGGCGGCGGCACGTAGGTGCCAAGCGCCGTCCAGCCGTCGATTTCCAGCGTCTTGATGCGGGTATCCCCGCCAAGGTGCCGTCTCAGCGCGATCGCCGCCTGCGGCTCAAGCTCGCAGGCGATCAGCCGGTCCCGCGGGCGCAGCCAGGCGCGCGCGAGCGCCGGCGAGCCGGGATAGAGCTTGAGACGGCCGTGCTCGTTGAGCGCGCCGATCACTTCGAGATAGGGCGAGAGCAACTCCGCGACCGGGGCGGCAAGCTCGGCCGCCATAAGCTTCTCGATGCCGTCATGCCATTCGCCGCCGCGGGCGGCCTCTGTGCCGGTGAGGTCGTAGATGCCGGCGCCGGCATGCGTGTCGATGACGCGGAACGCGGCCGGCTTTTCCCGCAAGTAATGGAGGATGCGGCAGAGCACCGCGTGCTTGAACACGTCGGCAAAGCTGCCGGCATGGAAGGCGTGACGATAGTTCACGTTTCGGCTCGACGCTCCGCGAAGCAAGGCTGAGCTTATTTCATAGCCTAGCGCGACGTGCCGCGTAGACCGAATTGCGAGCGTGGCTTGACCGGCGGCAGATGGCGCAGGAACTTGCGGCACGCCGGCGCAGGGGCCTTTGGCGCGGCCGCCGCCGTGGCGCCCTGGCGGCGCAGCCGGCGCACCGCCAGCAACAATAGCCGCACGCTCACGAAAATCGCCGACAGCACGCCGACCGCCTGCAGCGCCGGCGGCAGGGTCAGAGGGTGCAGCCAAACGCCGAACAGACGGCCGCCATAGCCGGCCAGTGGCCACAAGACGATGTAGCCGAGACCGGCAAAGGAAATCGCAAACCCGCAATATTCTTTGCAACGATCCATCTGCGCTCTCCGTCGCCCGAACCACAAGCGCCGCCGCGCACCGTGCGTGGCCGCACCTTCAGGTTTCGGACCCGATTGCGGGCGCGAGGATTACGGATTTCCCTTACGAGAATCTTGCGCGAATTCGCGAGCCGCCGGGGTTATCCCCAAAACGCCTAGGGCCATCGTTAGTGCCGGCTTAACGCGATCGGAGACTCACGGCGTCGCCGCGGTGTGGTCGTGGCGGATCGCCGGCATCTCGACCTTGTCGCGCTTGCAGGCGCGGCGCGCGATCTCGGGACAGGCATGGAACGAGAAATCTTTCGACATGCACAGCCGCACTTCGGTGAGCCGCGTCTTGTCGCAGGCGAACGCCATGTCGGCGCGCGCAAGGCCGGGATTGATCTTGACGAAGGCTTCGGCGACATCGTCGGGCGCCACGCTGACCGACGCGGAGAGGTCGAGATAATCCGCCGGGATTTTCACCACCGCGCGCGCCTTGCGCACGGTTTCGAAATAAGCGGTGGCGGACAGTCCGCTACAGGTTCCATGCCGCTGCCATTCATGCATGACCAGAGCCGGGCTCGGCATTAGCTCGAGCGCACCGGCGACGATGCCGCGGTCGAGCCTGGGCGCCGGCACCTGACAATAGGAGGGGAAGCCGTTCTCGTATTGCGGCCACAACCCATACACCACAAAAGCGAACGGCCGCCCGCCGCACTGCATGTCGCCCTTGCTGTTGGGGTTACGCGCAAGCGCGGCTTCGCAATAGGAGGGCGACCCGGACAGTGCCAGCACGTAGAAATCAAACTGACCCGGCGCGTTCTGCCGCTTGTCTTGCGCCGCGCCTTGCGGCGTATCCTGGGCAAAGGCGACGATGGCGAACAGGAATACAAAGCTCAACGCAACGGACGCGGCGCGCGCGACGCGCCGGACGCGCCAGACGCGCCAGACGCGGTGTGCAACACGGGATGCCCCTCCCCGAACAAAACAGACATGAGCCGCGGTGAACGGTTCCAACAAACCGTAGCAGCGGCTTGAGAACAAATCAAGAACAATTTTTCGGGCGGATCGAAGCTCGGCCCAAGGGGTCAGGGGAGGGCCATCTTGCAGTGCGGGTTATAGGCCCAGTTGCGGTCGAGGCCGTTGACGCACCAAGTCACGCCCCAAGTCTGGCCGATGAAACCTGAGTCCTCGCCGATAGAGAAATTCACCGCGTGCTTGCTGCCGTCGCTGATCATTGCCACGGCGCGGCAGAAGCGGCGCGGAACGGTATCGGCCGCCCAGGGCCGGAAGGCGACTTCCCGCACCTTGTCGAAACCGACGATCTGCAGGGCGGAATTCCAGTATTCGCTTTCCTTTTCGGCGAAACGCAAGGCGATGGTGCCGAGTGCCGCGTCACATTCCGGCAGCACGCCGTCGTAGTGCGGACCCCACATGTAGATGCTCTTTTCAAGCCAGTTGGCGGCCCGGGCCGGGCCGGCAAAGCCAATGCAGCCTACGATCGCCAGCAGGCAAAACCGATGAAAGACGCGCGTCATGACTCCAGCCTCCGTCCGCTGCCACGGAGTTTATCACAGGAATTTGCCGGTGGGAGCGAGTTGCACACAGATTCGGTGCCGTTTGGACTCGCAACGCGGCCTTCCGCACCGCATCATTTTCCAGTGAGTTGCACGGACAGCGGGAGTTGTTGTCCGTTGTAGTTGTGTGCGTCAACAATCGTACGAGCCCCGGATCGGCTGTTTCTACCCAGTTACTGGCCATCCGGGTGCTCGCGTTTGTCTGTCAGGTTCCCCCGCGCCAATCACCCAGCACCGTCTGCACTAAGGCGAGCGCCGCAACCGCGGCGGTATCGGCACGCAAGATGCGCGGGCCGAGTGCTAGCCGCACCACGTTGCGGCGCTTGAGCAGTAAAACCCGCTCCTCGTCGGAAAAGCCGCCCTCCGGCCCGATCAGCACCGCCAGCGGCGGCGGCGTGCCGGCTACAGCGGCGGGCAGCAGCGCATCCGGTCCGGAGCGGACCTTTGCCAGCGCCGCCACGGGATCCCTGACCTCGGCATCCTCGTCGCAGAACACCAGCAGCCGGTCAGGGTCGAGAACCGTCATCAGCGCGTCGAAGCTGAGCGGCTGGGCGATTTCCGGCAGGCTGAGAATGCCGCATTGCTGCGCCGCCTCGATGCTGTTGGCGGCCATGCGCTCGAGGTTGATCCGCGCCACCTGGGTGTGGCGGGTAAGCACCGGCTGCAGCCGCGAAGCGCCCATTTCCACCGTCTTCTGCACCATATAATCGAGCCGGGCGTGCTTGAGCGGGGCGAACAGGACATGCAGGTCGCCCGGCTCCGGCTGCGGGCGGAGCTGCGCGCCGACCTCGGCGGCAACCGCCTTCTTGCTCCCGGCGAGGCGCGCCCGCCATTCCCCGTCGCGGCCGTTGAACAGCAGCAATTCGCCGCCGCGCGGGAGACGCAGCACATTCACCAGATAATTCGCCTGATCACGGGTAAGCGCCAAGGCCGCGCCTTCGGCGAGCGGCGCTTCGACATAGAGCCGGGGCATGCGGAAATCGTATCGGGGCATGGGACCAAGCCAGCGCGGAAGCCAGGATTCCAATCACCAAGGGGGTTTACGCCAGAGGCCGGCCGCTTGGCCAGCAGCGCCGATTTTTGCCATTTTGCCGCCTTCCCGACGCATTCGGCGGGTTGTTATTCGCGACCGGCCGCAGCCGAATCTGTATGATGCGCCGGGATCTGGAGAGGATTTGCCGATGACCTTGCGCCGGGCATGGCTCATTGCCGCTTGCGTTGCTGCCGCCAGCGGCCCGGCGGCTGCGCAGTTTTCGCCGCCACAGCAGCAGGCGCCGCCGTGCTTTGTCGAGTTCGGAAAATTGCGCGATTCGGCCGACAGCAAAGCCAAAGCGATCCGCACCGCCAGCGAGCGTCATGCAACCGCGAAGGAAGCCTGCGGCCTGTTCACCGTGTTCACCGCCGCCGAAGCCAAGATGCTCAAATACGCGGTCGAAAACGCGACCTGGTGCGGCATCCCGCCGCAGGTCATCGAGCAGATCAAGAAGAGCCATGAGCAGGCATTGACGTTGCGCGGCAGGATCTGCCAGGCCGCCGCCAATGCCGGCAATCAAGCTGCACCGCGCGCCCCCAACCTGAGCGATGCCCTCAGCGCGCCCATCCCCAATTCGGGTAACATCAAGACCGGCCGCGGCACCTTTGACACCTTGACCGGGACGCCGCTCGGCACCGGCAAATGAACCAAGGCGGCAAGCTGGCCGAGACCGGGCGCGTCGCCGATGCGACCGGGAACTGGGTCGACAGCCTCGCCCCCGCGGTCACCCGTCCTTATCTGCGGCTCGCCCGCCTCGACCGGCCGATCGGCTCCTGGCTGTTGCTGATGCCGTGCTGGTGGTCGCTGGGGATCGCCGCCATCCGCGCCGACCATTTGCCGAGCCTGTGGCATGTCGTGCTGTTTTTCGCCGGCGCATTCGCCATGCGCGGCGCTGGCTGCACCTGGAATGATCTGGTCGACCGCGATCTCGACGGTCTGGTGGAGCGCACGCGCTCGCGGCCGATTCCCTCAGCCCAGGTCACCGTGGCGCAGGCCACGATCTTCATGCTGGCGCAGGCGCTGATCGGATTGCTGGTGCTGATCCAATTCAACTTTTTCACCGTGATCACCGGCCTCGTTTCGCTCGCCGTCGTCGTCATCTATCCGTTCATGAAGCGCATCACCTACTGGCCGCAGATTTTTCTTGGGCTGGCGTTTTCCTGGGGCGCGCTGATGGGCTGGCCGGCGATGTTCGGCCGGCTCGATGCGCCGGCCCTCGTGCTTTACCTCGGATCGATTTCCTGGGTGATCGGCTACGACACCATCTACGCGCACCAGGACCGCGAGGACGACCTGCTGATCGGCATCAAGTCCACCGCGCTTTTGTTCGGCGAAAACACGCGGCCGATGCTGGCGTCGTTCTACGCCGTCGCGGTGCTTCTGATCGGCGCCGCCGGACTGCTCGCCGGCGGCGGCCTGATTTTCCTCATCGGCACGATCGCCTTCGCCGCGCATCTGGCGTGGCAGGTCGCGCGCCTCGACATTAACGATTCCGCGCATTGCCTGAAGCTGTTCAAGTCGAACCGCGACGCCGGATTGATTTTGTTCGGCGCGATGCTGCTGGAGGCGGCGTTTTAGCGCCGTTGCGGTGTTGGCAATCCGCGTTCCCCGTGATGAAATACGACGCATGAAACGAAAAACGATGACGATTGAAATTCCTGACGATTTACTTAACAACGCCATCGAAGGGCGATGAAATTGATCGAATCAAATCTTGACGATCCTACTCGGACCTCTCTTCTCGTACGATCTCTAAACTAGAGGCCGCCTCATTTGGGCGGCCTCTTTCGTTATCTTGACCCATCGGCGTGACGGCACTTATTGGCACAACGCCGACAAACTGCCTGCAGTCGTGTTTGTCCACTACCGGAGTAACAGCGGTCAAGCTCCAACTTTGTGAGGACGCTCCCGGGAACAGCGCCGACGTTGCCCTCAGCGCGCGATAGCCGCCGCCGAGAGGCGGTCTTCGGCCGGTTCGCCGTCGGCGCCGGGCACCGCGACCGGAATCTTCTCCACCACCGATTCCGGTTCTGTCGTCGGGATCGAGCCAGTATAGGCCGGCCCGTGCTTGGCGGCGTATTGCGAACGCGCCTTGGCGGCGGCCACTTCGCCGGGGATGGCGTCGGGCCGGCAGGGATGCCGCCCGCTCTCGCGGCGCATCAGGTCCACATGGATGTGGTCGTAGTGATAGATGTTGTAGCCGGGCGCCAGCACCGTCGAGAACATCTCGCAGGCGGACAATTGCACGTCGTGCAGGAAGCCCTGTTGCTCCGGCGTGCCGTGCCAGCCATCCTTCACCGTGATGCTACGGCCGTCGGCGAGGGTAAAGCCGGCGACGTCGAGCGCGTCGCCAAAGGCGTGCTCGGACATGTAGTCGCCGCTTGCGCCGACCATTTCGCGGCACGAATAGGAGCCGATCTGCTTGATGGTGGCGACCGGAGAGCCGAACCAGCGCATCGCCGCCGGCTGCACGCCCTGGGCGACCCAGCGGTCGAGCGCGGAGACGATCGGACAGGACAGCGTCGCCGGCGGGTTCAGCGCCGCCGGCATGGTCATGGCGGCGGTGGCCGCAGGGCCGCGCATCGGTCCGAGCGGCGGCACGGCACGCGACTGCGGCGCCGGCTGAGGTTGCGGCGGCGCGTAATAAGCGGGCTGCGTGCGCGGCGCGGCGCGTGCCGCCGGCAGCACGGCGTCGTCGGGAATGTCGTCAGTGCGCGGTGCAACGCCCGGCGCATCGAGCGACATTGGCCGGCCGGCCGGTGTTGAATCAGGCTGGCGAACGATGCCTTGCGGACCCGGCACCCAGCGCAGAATCTCGCCATGCACCGGCCGCGCCGGCGCCGGCTGATATTGCGGCGGCCCCACTTGCACCGGCTGCACCGGCGCGCTCGTGACTGGCGCATAACGCGGGGCGCTGTCCGGCCATTGCGGCATGGCGCCGCCAGGAATCGCCGCCGGCGGCCGCATGTCGTCGCTATAGCTCATCGGCAAGGCGTTGGCTTCGCCGATTTCCGACACGTTGAGCGGGAAATCGGCGCCGCACATGCCGGGACCTTCGATTGGCTCGATCTGCACCACCCCGGCGCCGAGCTTGACCTCGCCCGATTTCAGGCAAGTGACTTCGGCCTCGTGCCGCCAGGAGGCGCGCTCGCCCGTGTTCCAGAGGCCGCGCCCGCAGCCGGCCAGCGCCAGCAGCAGCGCGCAAGCGCCGAGATAAAAATACACTCTACGCGACATGCCCGCCAAAATGCGGGTGCTTCATTTAACGAGACTTCAATACTGCGAGAGAGGAATTCGTTAAGGATAAGGAATCATTGCCGGCGCACGGCGTGCAAACACGTTCCATCGGCAGGCGGGCGTCGCTCCGTCCGTGGCCGAAATCGATACCGACGCCAAAAGCGCTCATGCAATTTTGCCGCCCCTGCCCGTTTCGTCACATGAGACAGCAGCAAATCGGCGCCACTTGTCGTCAAATCGTCATCGAAAATCCCACACTTGCGAATATTGCACTGCCGCGAACTGGGGCAGCGCAATTTTTTGTGCCGCGCGATCAAGCCCTTGTTGCCGTCATGCCCGCGACGCATGACGTTTCACGCATTAATTTCGCGCCGGGGGCGTAACCGTCTTCGGCCCAGTTGCGTTGTCTGCTAGGCTGCGGGCACATCAACAAGGGAGGTTACTTCTGTGGCCCTTACCTTGAAAATCGAAATGCTGGCGGTGTGCGCCGTATTTGTTTTCGTCGGCGCAATTCTTCTGGGAGCATTCTGAGTTCGAGCGGCCCACGCCAAAGCAAAAATCGCCGGTGTAAAACCGGCCGAGAAATCAGACACCGGAGAGCACGCCTCTCCGGTGTTTTGTTTTGTCATTCCGGGACGCGCCGAAGGCGCGGACCCGGAATCCACACGCCCGGTCAGTGTTTATGGATTCCGGGTTCGCTCGCTTCGCGAGCGCCCCAGAATGACGACGGAAGGCCTCACGCCGCCACGATCGCCTTCATCGCGCGCGGATCGTAATTGAGGATCGGCGCCAGCCAGCGTTCGGCTTCCGCGACGCTCCAGCCCTTGCGCCGCGCGTAATCCTCGACCTGGTCGCGCTCGATCTTGCCGACGCCGAAGTAATGACTCTGCGGGTGGCTGAAATAGAGGCCGGACACGGCCGCCCCCGGCCACATGGCGAAGCTTTCGGTGAGCTTGATGCCGATGCGGTCGGCGTCGAGCAGACGGAACACAGTTCCCTTCTCGGTGTGGTCGGGCTGCGCCGGATAGCCGGGCGCCGGACGGATGCCGCGATACTGCTCGGCGATCAGCGCCTCCGGCGTGAGCGTCTCGTCCGGCGCATAGCCCCAGAATTCCCGGCGCACGCCGCTGTGCAGGCGTTCGGCAAAGGCTTCGGCGAGGCGGTCGGCCAGCGCCTTGACCAGAATCGCGGAATAATCGTCGTTCGCCCGCTTGAAGCGCTCGGCCACCTCGTCCTCGCCGATGCCGGCGGTGACCGCGAAGGCGCCGACATAGTCGGCTAGGCCGCTGTCAACAGGCGCGACGAAGTCCGAGATCGAGGCATTGGCGCGGCCCTCGCGCTTGGAGAGCTGCTGGCGGAGGCCGTGCAGCACGGCGATGGGGCCTGCCCGGCTTTCGTCGCCATAAAGTTCGATATCGTCGCCCACCGCGTTCGCCGGCCAGAAGCCGAAGGCGGCGCTGGCCCTGAACCAGTTTTCCTTGACGATCTGGCCTAGCATTGCGCGCGCATCCTCATAGAGCGGACGCGCCGCCTCGCCGAACTTGGCGTCGTCGAGGATGGCGGGGAATTTGCCGTTCAATTCCCAGGTCTGGAAGAACGGCGTCCAGTCGATAAAATCGATCAGTTCGGCAATCGGGTAATTGACGAGCGTCTTCGTGCCGATGAAGGACGGCTTCGGCGGCAGATAGCTGCCTGCCCAGTCGAGCTTGAGCGCGTTGCCGCGCGCCGCGGTCAATGACAGCCGCAGCTTGTCCTCCTGCGCGCGCGCATGCGCGGCGGCGATCTTGGCGTATTCACCGCGAATATCATTGACGTAGCCGCCGCGCTGGTCGCGCGACATCAACGCCTGCGCGACGCCCACCGCGCGGCTCGCGTCATTCACATAGACCGCCTGGCCGCGTTTGTAGTTCGGGTGGATCTTCACCGCCGTGTGCACGCGGCTGGTGGTGGCGCCGCCGATCAGCAGCGGCAGCTCGAAGCCCTGCCGCTCCATTTCCGCGGCAACATGGCACATCTCGTCGAGCGACGGGGTGATCAGGCCCGAGAGGCCGATGATGTCGGCCTTCTCGGCGATCGCGGTTTCCAAGATTTTCGCCGCCGGCACCATGACGCCGAGATCGATGACCTGGTAATTGTTGCACTGGAGCACGACGCCGACGATGTTCTTGCCGATGTCGTGCACGTCGCCCTTGACCGTCGCCATGACGATCTTGCCGTTCGACGAACGCTCGGCAGCCCCGCCGGCGGCGCGGCGTTCCTCTTTTTCCTTGTCCATGAACGGCATCAGATAGGCGACCGCCTGCTTCATCACCCGCGCCGATTTCACCACCTGCGGCAGGAACATCTTGCCAGAGCCGAACAGGTCGCCGACGATATTCATGCCGTCCATCAGCGGGCCTTCGATGACGTCGAGCGGACGCGTGGCTTTGAGCCGCGCCTCCTCGGTGTCGGCCTCGATGAATTCGGTGATGCCCTGCACCAGCGCGTGGGAAAGCCGCTGCTCTACCGGCTTCTCGCGCCAGGCGAGATCGACTTCCTTCGCCGCCTGACCCGCGCCGCGAAACTTGTCCGCCAGTGCCAGCAGCCGCTCGGCGGCGTCAGGCCGCCGGTTGAGCACCACGTCCTCGCAGGCCTCGCGCAATTCCGGATCGAGGCCGTCATAGACCGCGACCTGCCCGGCATTGACGATGCCCATATCCATGCCGGCTTTGATCGCGTGATAGAGGAACACCGAATGCATGGCCTCGCGCACGCGCTCGTTGCCGCGGAAGGCAAACGAGAGATTCGACACGCCGCCGGACACATGCACGTGCGGCAGGTTCTTGCGGATCCACTCGGCCGCCGCGATGAAATCGACGCCGTAATTGCTGTGCTCCTCCATGCCGGTGGCAACGGCGAAGATGTTGGGATCGAAGATGATGTCCTCGGGCGGGAAGCCGACCTGTTGGGTAAGAATGTCGTAGGCGCGTTTGCAGATTTCGGTCTTGCGCGCGAAGGTGTCGGCCTGGCCCTTTTCGTCGAAGGCCATGACGACGACGGCGGCGCCATAGCGCCGCACGGTCCTGGCGTGTTCGATAAAAGCCGCCTCGCCTTCCTTCATCGAAATCGAATTCACCACCGGCTTGCCCTGCAGGCATTTGAGCCCGGCCTCGATCACCGAGAATTTCGATGAATCGACCATCACCGGCACGCGCGCGATGTCCGGCTCGGCGGCGATCAAATTGAGGAAGGTCACCATCGCCGCTTCCGAATCGAGCAGGCCTTCGTCCATGTTGACGTCGATGACCTGCGCGCCGTTTTCCACCTGCTCGCGGGCGATGGCGAGCGCGGCGGCATAATCGCCGGCGGTGATCAGCTTGCGGAACTTGGCCGAGCCGGTGACGTTGGTGCGCTCGCCGACATTCACAAACGGAATTTCCGGCGTGAGCGTGAAGGCTTCGAGGCCGGAAAGCCGCAACTGCTTCGGCACCTCGGGGATAGCGCGCGGCTTCTTGCCGGCGACCGCCTTGGCGATGGCCGCGATGTGATCCGGCGTGGTGCCGCAGCAGCCGCCGACCACGTTGACAAGGCCGCTATCTGCGAACTCGCCGAGTAGCTGGGCCATGAATTCCGGGCTCTCGTCGTAATAGCCGAATTCGTTGGGCAGCCCGGCATTGGGATAGGCGCAGACGAAGGCGTCGGCGACGCGGCCGATCTCGGCGATGTGCGCGCGCATCTCCTTGGCGCCGAGCGCGCAGTTGAGCCCGATGGTGACCGGGGTCGCGTGCTTGACCGAATTCCAGAACGCCTCAGGCGTCTGCCCCGAAAGCAGCCGCCCGGAGCGGTCGGTAATGGTGCCGGAGATCATCACCGGCACTTCGAGCCCGCGCTCGGCGCAAATCTCGGCGATGGCGTAGATCGCGGCCTTGGCGTTGAGCGTGTCGAAGATGGTCTCGATCAGCAGCAGGTCGGCACCGCCGTCCAGAAGCCCGCGCACCTGCTCGCCATAGGCCGCGCGCAGCTCGTCGAAACTGATGGCGCGGAAGCCCGGATTGGCAACGTCCGGCGAGATCGAGGCGGTGCGGTTGGTCGGCCCCAGCGCGCCGGCGACAAAGCGGCGGCGGCCGTCTTCCTTCTCGGCCGCAGCCGCCGCCTCGCGCGCCAGGATCGCACCGCTATGGTTGAGCTCGTAGGCGATGCCCTCCATGCCGTAGTCGGCCTGCGCGATTTTGGTCGAAGAAAACGTATTTGTGGAAACGATATCGGCGCCGGCGCGGAAGTAAGCGAGATGAATGTCGCGGATCGAATCCGGCCGGCTCAGATTGAGCAGGTCGTTGTTGCCGCGCACCTCGCGATTCCAGGCGTCGAAGCGGGCTCCGCGATAGCCTTCCTCGTCGAGCTTGAGCGCCTGGATCATGGTGCCCATGGCGCCGTCAAGCACGAGGATGCGCTCGCGCATCAGGGCGACAAAGGCTGCTCGGGTGTTGGTGGGGGACGCGGTCACTGATAACTCCAACTCATGCGGCCGGCGCAACAGCGGGCCGCAAGCCCAGCAGGTGGCAGATGGCGTAGACGAGATCGGCGCGGTTCATGGTGTAGAAGTGGAAATTGGTGACGCCGCGGTCGACCAGATCGACGACCTGCTCGGCGGCGACCGCGGCGGCGATGAGCTTGCGCGTGGCGGCGTCGTCATCGAGCCCGTGGAAGCGCTCGGCGAGCCAGGCCGGCACCGAGGCGCCGGCGCGCTTGGCGAAGTTCGTCGCCGCCTTGAAATTCTGCACCGGCAATATGCCCGGCACGATGGGGATATCGATGCCGCGCGCACGCACGCGATCGAGATAACGGAAATAAAGGTCGTTCTCGAAGAAGAACTGGGTGATGGCGCGGCCCGCGCCGGCGTCGACCTTGGCCTTGAGCATGTCGATGTCCGCGTCTACGGTCGGTGAGTCCGGGTGCTTCTCCGGATAAGCCGACACCGACACCTCGAAATCGCCGACCCGCTTGATGCCGGCGACGAGATCGGCGGCGTTCTTGTAGCCGCCCGGGTGCGGCGCATAAGCCGCGCTGGCGCCGCCGATCGCGTCGCCACGCAGCGCCACGATGTGGCGCACGCCGACGTCGTGATAGTTGCGCACGATGCGGTCGATCTCCTCGCGCGTCGCGGCAACACAAGTCAGATGCGCGGCGGGAACCAGAGACGTCTCCGCGAGAATGCGCTTCACCGTGGCGTGGGTGCGCTCGCGCGTCGAGCCACCGGCGCCATAGGTGACGGAGACGAAATTCGGCGCCAGTGGCGCCAGGCGTTCGATCGACTCCCACAGCGTCGTTTCCATCTCCGCCGTCGCCGGCGGGAAGAATTCGAACGACACATGGATGCGGCGGGTCTCGCCGCGGGCAAAACGGCTGGGTCGGATGTTCATCACGCCACCTCGCGCTTCGACGTCGCCATCAACGCGCGCGCGTCACGCGCCAGCCACAGTGACACCGCGATCTTGCCTTCCGGCTGCGGCGGCAAACTCTTGTAGGTCAGAGGCTCGAGCCCGGCGGCCGCCATCCACTGCGTCACCGTCTCGCGGGCAAAGCCGAGGCGGCGGTGAGCGAACTGCTCGCGTAAGAATTCCTGCTCATGCGGCGCGAAGTCGACCACCAGCAGCCGCCCGCCCGGGCGCAGCACGCGCGCGGCCTCCCTGATGGCGCGGCCGCCATCGTCGAGGAAGTGCAGCACCTGGTGCAGGATGACGACGTCGAAGCTGTCGTTGCCGAGCGGCAAATCGTAGAGGTCGCCCTGGCGCACGCTGCAATTCTTCAGGTTCGCCTGCTCCAGCCGGTCGCGGGCGATGGCCAGCATCTCCAGCGACAGGTCGAGGCCGAGGCCCCGCTCGATATCGTGGCCGAACATTTCCAGCATGCGCCCGGTGCCGGTGCCGAGATCGAGCAGCGAGCGGAACGGCTTGCCCGCGAGCGCTGAACGGATCGCGTCTTCGACGGAAGCGTCGGCGACGTGCAGCTTGCGGATGCGGTCCCACTCAGCCGCGTGCGAACGGAAATAGGCCTGCGCCGCGGCGGCCCTCGCCTGGCGAACGGCGGCGAGTTTGGCGCGGTCGCGGGCAATTGTCGGGTCGGCCGGGTTGAGACGCGCGAGCAAGGCGCGGGCAACCTCGGCGCCGCCGCCATGCTCCGTCAGACGAAAGAAAGCCCAGGTGCCCTCGCGGAAGCGCTCGATCAGGCCGGCCTCGGCCAAGAGCTTGAGGTGACGGGAGATGCGCGGCTGCGACTGGCGCAGGATGTCGGTGAGGTCGGAGACGGTCAGCTCAGCTTCGGCGAGCAGCGCCAGAACGCGCAGCCGCGTCTCCTCGCCGGCCGCTTTCAGGGCCGCGTTGAGGGCGTCAAAACCGAGCTGGTCGCGGTCAGCCATCGTATAAAAAAGCCGGCCTCTTGGGCCAGTTCCAACTATATAAAGACATCTTTATACGTTTAATGAGGCGCTCGCAAGCCCGGCCGTGTGGAATGGCTAACGGCCTGCCGCCGCCGTAAAAGGCTTCCTATGAGCACCAAGGATTTCGGCGTCCGCGATGGCGAAGTGACGGTCGAGCTGCCGGAAAAGCCAGACGCCGGGCTCTATTTCATCGGCCGCATCCATACGCCGTGGAAAACGCGCAAGGACTGCCCGAAAAACGCCCGCGAATCCGACGCCGTCTGCACCCTCGCGCTCGATGAGCGCTGGGCCCCCGGCCTCAAGGACGTTGAAACCTGCACCCATCTCGTCGTGCTCTATTGGATGGACCAATCGCCGCGCAATCTGGTGCTGCAGGTGCCCGGCCATTACGGCACCCAGCACGGCACCTTTGCCTTGCGCTCGCCGGCCCGCCCCAACCCAATCGCCATGAGCGTGGTGCGGCTGGTCGGCATCAAGGGCAACCGGCTTTCCGTGGTCGGCCTCGACTGCCTCGAGGGCACCCCGCTGCTCGACCTCAAGCCCTATTTCGCCTCGACCGACAGCGTGCCGGAGGCGGTGGTCGGCTGGCGCAGACAAAAATAACCTGTCCCGCTACACCGCGACCTTGCGGAGGAAGCGCTCGACTTCGCCGTGCAGGTTTGCCGCCGCCTGCTGCACCGATTCCGATGCGGTCAGCACGGTTTGCGCCGAGGCCTGCGTCTGCGTGGTGGCGCCGGCCACGTCGGTCAGCACCCCGACAATCAACGTGGCGCCGTCGGCGGCGCGGCTCACGTTTTGCAGGATTTCGCCGGTTGCGGCGCTCTGCTCTTCGACCGCCGCGGCGACCGCCGAGGTATGCTCGTCGATCTCGCGCATGCGGGCAGCGATGCGGCCGATCGCGTCCACGGCCTTGCCGGTCGAATTCTGCACTTCATGAATCTGGCTGGAAATATCCTCGGTCGCCTTCGCGGTCTGCACGGCGAGCGATTTGACTTCGGCAGCGACCACCGCAAAGCCGCGGCCGGCCTCGCCGGCGCGCGCCGCTTCAATGGTGGCGTTGAGCGCCAGCAGGTTGGTCTGAGCCGCGATGTTGCGGATCAGCTTGGTGACGTCGCCGATCTTTTGGGCGCCGACCGCCAGCGCGCCGATGTCCTCATTGGTCGCCTGCGCTTCGCTCACCGTGACCCGCATCACGTTGGCGGTCTGGTTGAGGCGCTGCCCGATTTCCGAAATCGATGTCGACAGTTCGTCGGCCGCAACCGCCGCGGTCTTGACGCTGTCCGCGGCCTCGTTCGACGTCCGCACCGCGTTGCCGGCATGCTGCGACGTCTGCCCGGACGCCTGGAACATGCTCGCCGCCGTCGCGCGCATGACGATCGCGCTTTCGGCGACGGTTCGCAGCAGATTTTCCGCATGGCTGCGGAACGTCGCGACGGCTTCCTCGATGACGGCGCGGCGTCCTTCCTGCTGCTGCATCATGTCGCGCTGCAGCTCGGTTTGCCGCCGCTCGGTGATGTCCTCGTGCGTGCCGATCCAGCCGCCGCCCGGCATCGGATGATTGGTGACCAGCACAACGCGGTCTCCCTTGCCCTTCACCTCGTGAATGATGGTCCGCCCTTCCGCGACGGCGGCGAGAAATTCCTTCCGGTAGGCCTGCGGGTCGCGCGAGAAGGTGCCCTGCGCGACGCGCCGCTCCAGCACCTCGGACAAGGTCGAGCCGGGTTTCACGTCATCCGGCGTCAGGTCGTACATCCTGGCATACTGCGTATTGGAGACGACGAGCCGCTCCGCGGCATCGAACATGCAAAGGCCTTGCGCCATGCTGTCGATGGTCGTGCGCATTTGTGCGTTTTCGCGGGCTTGACGCCGGGTGAGGACGGCGCCGACGAGACTCATCGCCAATTGGGCAATGACCGCGGCGGCCACCACAGTGAGCAGTATTTCCGGCATGGCGCGCACGGAGGCCGCGGCCCAGTCCGGCGCAATAGACGTCAGCGCCACGAAACTGGCGGCAAACGCGGTGAAGCCGGCGAACACGACCAGATAGGAAACACGCGTGAGCGTGAGGGAGAAAAGCATCCGCGATACGGCTCTGTTGCCCATGGCGGGAGGCACGCTATTCCCGCGGACGTTTTTTTGCGGTTAATTGTTTGTAAGCATATTATTAATGAGGTGTGAGCGCGGGCCTGTTTGCCGGCTTTTTGCGCGGGCATTTTTTGTGCAACTTACGCCGCGGGCAGCGCCTTTCGCCGCCAGACCGACGGCGGCATACCGATGATCTTCTTAAAGGCGCGGCTGAAGGCGGCTTCGAACTCATAACCAACCCGCGCGGCGATGCTGGCCATGGTGGTGTCACCGCGCGCCAGCGCTTCGGTCGCGAGCTGCATGCGCCAACGCGACAGGTAGTGCAGCGGCGGCGTGCCGACGAAAAAGGTGAAGCGTTCGGCGAGGACCGACCGCGATTGGCCAACGGCGCGCGCCAGGTCCTCGATCATCCAGTCGCGCACAGGCTCGGCGTGTAGCAGCGAGAGCGCCTTGCCGACGAAAGGATCACGCAAGCCGGCGAGCCAGCCGGCCTGCTCGGCCGGCAGATCGGCAAGGTGGCGGCGCACCACGTCGATGAGCATGAGTTCGCTGAGCTTGGCGAGCACGCTTTCGGCGCCCGCGCGCTTGTTTTCGAATTCGGCAACGCCTGCGCGAATGAGGGACTCGATCGCATCACCACCGCCCGCTTTTATCATTCGCGGCAAGCTATCGAGCAGCGGGTTGAAAGGACGGGCGTCGCAGGCCAGAAACCCGCAGACAAGACGCGCCGACACCGCGCCGTCGCCGTAACTGACGGGGTACGGCAATGAACCGGCCGCAGCGGCCGCCAACGCGCCCGGCTTGATCGGCGCCCCGCGCATGCCGGGTGCGCTCGATATGACGTGCGGGTCGCCTTGCGGGAAGACGACGATCTCGCCAGCCTCGAGCGCGACCGGCTCGCCGCCGACGAGCCCGCCGTAGCAAAGGCCAGTGTTTCTGCGGTTCCGTGAAAATCGAAGTCAGCGGCGAGCCCGCCGGCATGGGTTATTGCCATTGCACTCGTGCCGCTCCTGGTCCGCCGGGCCGGTCAATGCCTTCAGCCCATGGAAGCCCGACGCCGTGCGCGTGACACAAGGCGCCGAGCACATTGGCATGTATCAGAAGACGCCGGTGAGCCAGCGCCAATTCTGCAAGAAGTGCGGCGGTCACGTGATGACCAACCATCCGCCGCTCGGACTGATCGACGTTTATGCCGCGACCATTCCCTCCCTCGACTTCAAGCCGGGCGTGCATGTCAACTATGCCGGGACCGTGCTGCCGATGCACGACGGCCTGCCGAAGTTCAAGGATTTCCCTAAGGATTTCGGCGGCTCCGGCGAGATGATCGAAGAGGAACGCGAGCCGGCGCGATTGGCCGGCTGATCGCCGACGCGCTATACCTTGCTCCTGTTTCGGTAGGAGCAAGGTCATGCGTATTGCGGCAATGGCGGCGGGGGCGGTCGGCGGCTATTTCGCCGCGCGAATGCAGGCGGCCGGGCACGATGTCTATTACATCGCCCGCGGCGCCAATCTCGAAGCCTTGAAGAAAAACGGCTTCAAAATCGAGAGCGTCAACGGCGACCTGCATCTGCCCAAGGCGAACGCGACCGACGACCCGAAGACGGTCGGTCCGGTCGATATCGTGCTGTTCGCCGTCAAGCTGTGGGACACGGAAAAGGCCGCCGAGCTCACCAAGCCGATGGTCGCGGCAAACACGCGCGTCATCACCCTGCAGAACGGCGTCGATAGCGTCGAGCGCATCGCCAAATTCATTCCGCCGGATTGCGTCATCGGCGGCACTGCGGCGATCTCCGCGACAATCACCACGCCCGGCGTCATCAACAATCCCAGCAAGTTCGCCGGCATCCGCTTCGGCCGCGCCGATGGCAAGAAGGACGCCACCCTCGATGCCTTCGTCGCCGCGGCCAAGCAGGCCAAGGTCGACGCCGACCTTGTGCCCGACATCCTGCGCGAGATTTGGTACAAGTTTATTCTGCTTGCGGCGATGTCGGGCGTGACAGCAACGCTGCGCTCACCGATCGGCCCGATCAGGCAAGACCCGGATCTACTATCGTTCGTCCGCAAGCTGATGGAAGAGGTCTACGAGATCGGCAAGGCAAAAGGTGTCAGCCTCGAGCCGGACATTGTCGATCAGCGCCTGAACTATGTTCTCAAGGTCATGCCGCCGACGATGAAGGCCTCGATGGCCTACGATCTCGACCGCGGCAACCGGCTCGAGCTCGACTGGCTCTCCGGCAAGGTGCGCGAACTCGGCCGCGAACTCGGCATCGCCACGCCGGCGCACGACACGGTCTATACCGTGCTCAGGCTCTACCGTATGGGTGCGCCGCACTGACGGTCGCGCCGTTACCGCCGCCAGCGCGACGAGGCGCGCCCTCAGCCAATGGTGCCGAACAGGAAATGCGGGGTGAAGAGGAAGAACGCGGCGAGGCAGGCGATAAAAATCGTCGAAATCGTCTTGCCAAGCCTATCCAGGTTTTGCTCGTTGCCGTTGCTTGCAGCCATGATCTGCTCCCTGTGTCACCCCCACAGGACTAACGCCCCGGCCGGACCAAGATGGCCGCCCATGCTGGCGCCTCGCGCAGCCGCCCCTTAAGGTTTCCAATACCACGCGAATCGGCCGGGACTAAGGCATGCGCGGAATTCTCGACACGGCCCTCTACGCGCTGACGGCGCCGGTCCGCCTGTTCGGCCGCTCGCCGCTTTTTCGTCTCGTGCTCGTAGGGCTCGCCATCGTCGCCATCTTTTTCAGCGCGACGCTGTGGGCGCTGGACAAGTTCTTCCCCACCGGCGGCGGCGAAAAACCCGCGGCGCTGACGAAAATGCCGGAGCTGCCGCCGCTCAAGCCATTGACGCGCGCGTCCTACGTGATCGCGCCGGTGGTGATTTCGCTCTCGGCCATCGGCCGTAGCCTCGACGCCGCGGCGCCGCGCGATCTCGTCGGCAAGAACGACAATCCGGTGTCGAGCCTGTTGTCGAAGGCCGACATCGGCATCACCGTGTCGCGCGGCTCGATGAGCGTTTCCGGCAAGCCGAACGAGCTGACAATCGTCACCCCGCTCAGCGGCGAATTGAAAATCACCGGGCAGATCGCCGGCGGCGCCGGCGGCGTAGTCGGCGGCATCACCGGCCTCATCGACTCAGGCCTCGGCAAGGGGCTCGGCAGCCTCACCAATCGGGTGCTCGACCAGAAGGCCGAATTGCACGGCCAGGTGACGGTGCGCTCCAAGCCGGCGATCACCGCCAGGTGGCGGCTGGAGCCTAACCTCACGTCGCAGCTTGCGCTCAGCAACACCGCCGTGCAGATCGCCGGCGTCAAGATCGAAGTCGGCAATGAGGCCAAGCCGCTGATCGACAAGACGGTCAACCAGCAGGTGGCGGCGCTGGAAAACCGCCTGCGCAACGATCCCGTAATCGAGCGCACCGCGCGCGCACAGTGGGCGAAGATGTGCCGCTCGCTTCCCCTCGGCGGCGGCAAGACCGGCCTGCCGGAACTCTGGCTGGAGATGCGGCCGATCCGCGCCGCCGCCGCGCAGCCGCAGATCGACGCCCGCGACGTGACGCTCACCGTTGGGGTGCAGACGGAAACGCGCATCGTGCCGGCGGCGACCAAACCCTCCTGCCCGTTCCCGGCGCAGCTCGAGCTGGTGCCGCCGATGGACAACGGCAAGCTCTCGGTCGGCCTGCCCATCGACCTGCCGTTCACCGAACTCAACAAGCTCCTGGAGGCGCAGCTCAAGGGGCATCGTTACCCGGAAGGCGGCAATTCATCGGTCGATGTCGAAGTGCTCGGCGCCAGCATCGCCGCCGTCGGCGACGGCCGGCTGGCGATCCTGCTCAAGGTCAAGGCGCACGAGCGCAAGAGCTGGTTCGGCTTCGGCGCGCCGGCGACCATCCAGATCTGGGGCAAGCCCGCGCTCGACACCAAGACGCAGATCCTGCGCCTCACCGATTTGTCGATGGCGCTGGAGTTGGAAGCGGCCTTCGGCCTGCTCGGCGCCGCCGCGCGCGCCGCCGTGCCCTACGTGCAAAAGGCGCTTGCCGAGAAAGCCGTGCTCGATCTCAAACCCTTCGCCGCCGACGCCAAGGCGAAGATCACCGCCGCGCTCGCCGATTTCCAGAAGAGCGAGCCCGGCGTGACGGTGAATGCGAAAATTGACGACGTGCGTTTGACCGGCATCGAATACGATTCGAAGACGCTGCGCGTGATCGCCGAAGCCGACGGCACGGCCAAGGTGGCGGTGAGCGAGTTGCCGAAGATGTGAGTTCTCGTCATTCCGGGGCGCGCTGAAAGCGCGAACCCGGAATCCATAACCCCGGCTTGTGATTATGGATTCCGGGCCCGCTCGCTTTGCGAGCGTCCCGGAATGACAAAGCGGCCACATTGACACCCCCGCGCCCGCGCCTACATTAGCCCCATTCCGAGGGGTGCCCCGTTTGGGGCTGAGATAAACCCTTTGAACCTGATCCGGGTCATGCCGGCGAAGGGACAGGACATGATGCAGGTATCGCAGACCGTCGCGCGGCTGATCGGCCCGGTCTTTTGCGCCATCGGCATCGGCATGCTGGCAAACCAGATGATCTTCCGCACGATGGCCGGCGAGTTCATCGGCGCCTACCCCTTCATCTACATCTCCGGCATCCTGGCGCTCACCGCCGGCCTCGCCATCCTCAATGTCCACAACGCCTGGACCAACGACTGGCGCAGCGTCATCACCGCGCTCGGCTGGCTGCTCACCTTCGGCGGCTTCTTCCGCATCATTGCGCCGCAGCTCGTCGCCTTCCTCGGCGAGGGCGTGCTAGCGCACGAATGGTTCCTCTACGGCGCCGGCATCGTATTGCTGGCGCTCGGCGGCTTCATTACCTTCAAAGGCTACGCGGCATAGGAGTTGCGACATGAACAAGCCAGTCACCAGCGCCGATCTCGTCACGCCCAAAGTCACCACCGGTCCGCTGCCCGCCTCGCGCAAGATTTACGTCGCGCCCGACGAAGCGCCGGACCTGCGCGTGCCGGTGCGCGAGATCGTGCTGACCGAAGGCGCGGGCGAAGAAGCCCTGCCGGTCTACGACACCACCGGGCCCTACACCGATCCTGACGTGGCGATCGACGTCGAGAAGGGTCTGCCGCGCCACCGCATCGAATGGGTGAAGGCGCGCGGCGGCGTCGAGCAATATGACGGGCGGCCGATTAAGCCGGTCGACAACGGCAATGTCAGCGGCAAGCACCTCGCGCGCAATTTCCCCAACACGCCGCGGCCCTATCGCGCGCTCGACGGCAAGCCGGTCACGCAATACGAATTCGCCAAAGCCGGCGTCATCACCAAGGAAATGATCTACGTCGCCGAGCGCGAGAACGTAGGCCGGAAAAAGCAATTGGAGCGCGCCGAAGACGCGCTGAAGGACGGCGAGCAGTTCGGCGGCGCGCTGCCCGCCTTCGTGACGCCCGAATTCGTGCGCTCGGAAATCGCGCGCGGCCGCGCCATCATTCCGTCCAACATCAACCACGCCGAACTCGAGCCGATGATCATCGGCCGCAACTTCCTGGTGAAGATCAACGCCAATATCGGCAACTCCGCCGTCACCTCCTCGGTCGAGGAGGAAGTGGAGAAAATGGTGTGGGCGATCCGCTGGGGCGCCGACACGGTGATGGACCTCTCCACCGGGCGCAACATCCACAACACGCGCGAATGGATCCTGCGCAACTCGCCGGTGCCCATCGGCACCGTGCCGATCTACCAGGCGCTGGAGAAGGTCGACGGCGACCCGGTCAAGCTCGACTGGGAGGTCTACAAGGACACGCTTATCGAGCAATGCGAGCAGGGCGTCGATTATTTCACCATCCACGCCGGCGTGCGCCTCGCCTACGTGCCGCTCACCGCGAACCGCGTCACCGGCATCGTCTCGCGCGGCGGCTCGATCATGGCGAAGTGGTGCCTGTCGCGGCACAAGGAGAGCTTCCTCTACGAGCGCTTCGACGAGATCTGCGACATCATGCGCCGCTACGACGTCTCCTTCTCGCTCGGCGACGGCCTGCGCCCCGGCTCGATCGCCGACGCCAACGACCGCGCGCAATTTGCCGAGCTCGAAACCCTCGGCGAGCTCACGCAGATCGCGTGGGCGAAAGGCTGCCAGGTGATGATCGAAGGCCCCGGCCACGTGCCGATGCACAAGATCAAGATCAACATGGACAAGCAGCTGAAAGAATGTGGCGAGGCGCCGTTCTACACCCTCGGGCCGCTCACCACCGACATCGCGCCGGGCTACGACCACATCACCTCCGGCATCGGCGCCGCCATGATCGGCTGGTTCGGCTGCGCCATGCTCTGCTACGTGACGCCAAAGGAGCACCTCGGCCTACCCAACCGCGACGACGTCAAGGACGGCGTCATCACCTACAAGATCGCCGCGCACGCGGCCGACCTCGCCAAAGGCCACCCGGCGGCGCAACTGCGCGACGACGCGCTCTCGCGCGCGCGCTTCGACTTCCGCTGGGAGGACCAGTTCAACTTGGGCCTCGATCCCGACACCGCGCGCGAATACCACGACGAGACGCTGCCCAAGGAGGCGCACAAAGTGGCGCATTTCTGCTCGATGTGCGGGCCGAAATTCTGCTCGATGAAGATCACGCAGGACGTGCGGGATTATGCGGCGACGCTGAACGATCCAGCGCTATCGGGCGTCGCCACCGCGGAGCAAGGAATGGCGGCGATGAGCGAGAAGTTCAACGCCATGGGCCAGCAGGTCTACGTCGACGCCGACAAGGTGAAGGAAAGCAACAAGGCGCTGTGATCGTCCTCGCCGCATTTCTCCTTGTCACGATTGGCGGCGGCTGGCTCATCGGCTTCGTGACGCGGCCGGGCGCCTGGTATGCCGGGCTCGCCAAGCCGCCGTTCAATCCGCCGAGCTGGATCTTCGCGCCGGTCTGGACGCTGCTTTACGTGCTGATCGCCATTGCCGGCGCGCGCGGCTATGAGAGCGGCACGAGTACCGGCTTCGCCCTCTGGGTGGCGCAGCTGGCGCTGAACTTCGCCTGGAGCCCGGTGTTCTTCCGCCTGCACCGCACCGGCCTCGCGCTGGCGGTCGTAGCCGCGCTGCTCGCCGTGATCGTCGCCTTCATCGCGGAGCAGTGGACCGCCGACCGCGTCAGCGCCTGGCTGTTCGTGCCTTACGCCTGCTGGGTCGCCTTCGCCACGCTTCTCAATGCGTCGATTGTGGTGTTGAATAAAGACGTACGATAATACGAGCGCGCATTTCTGCTCGATGTGCGGGCCGAAATTCTGCTCGACGAAGATCACGCAGGATATAAGGGACTATGCGAAGGGGTTGAATGAGAAGCAGGCCGGGATGGATGAGATGAGAGAGAAGTTCAACGCCATGGGCCAGCAGGTCTATGTCGATGCGGACAAGGTGATCTCCAAATTCTATGCCTCCAAGAGCAATCCTCCCCCCATCGAAGCGATCCACGTCGACAATTTTTCCTTCGATGTTCACATTGTGCCACCTAAAAAGCCACTCGGTTGAAAAACGATTTTGCTCAAGCTCAAGCTCATGCTGTAAGCGCACTTCGAAGGGCGTCAAAGCTGCGATCGTTTCAACCCTTTGTAAATCGGACAACATTGTTGCCCTCCGTCTGGTCGCTTAGTGGTAACTGCTGTTCGCGCAACTTGCCCTCTTTCTTCAGCGCACGCTGCCGAATGCCATGCTGATAAAGAGTTGGTGTGGCGACGTCCAACGTTCGGCATACTTCCGTAAGCGACATTCCGTTGCGCAGCATTTCTTTCGCGCGCTCGATAAGTTCGGGAGTCGCTTTCTTACTGCGCCCCCAAGAAAAACCCTTGCTACGCCGCTTCTCGATACCCGCAGATGTCCGCTTTGAGTGCTCTTTTTTGCGATGACCGCCAGTGCCAAAGCTGCGATTGTTTGCCAAGTATTTTTCCAATTTTGCCTTCGTGCATTTTGATTTCAGATACCACTTGGCCCACTCAACATGGAAAACATCCGCATTTGATCCCACCAATTTCCTAAGCATCATTCGCACAGCGTGGACAGGATTTGCTGCCTCGAAATCGCGACCTGCATCCCGCAACGCATTGGCAATCTGTTTTGCAGTCTGCGGCTCTTTGCAGGTCGCAAGATATTGTGGGATCGCAATCGATAGTGGCGACTGCGGGTAACTGAGATCGCGCGCCGCGTCGTCGATTTTTGGCGCCGCCACCCGGCAGAGCCTTCCGGCCGGTGCGGCGCCCGCGCGCACGGTTCGCACCCCTGCGCCCGGGAGGTCCCGGGACCCCGCCCGTGCGGCGTTACGACCGCGCTGCGAGGTGCTCGCTGGGCTGGGACTGGCCGGCGGCGGCTAACAGCCGCCAAGGCCTCGTCCCAGGAAGCGCGGGCCTGGGGCCTGTGCCGGTCGCCGAAAAGCGCCGGCGTGAACCGCAAAATAAGCCCGGCGTAGCCCTTGGGCGAAGCCGGGTGGAGCGCCGAGAGGCGCCGCGTTCTCCGCAAGGAGAGCGCGCAAGTTGAGACGGCTGCGCCTGTCGGCGCTCCGCTCCCTCGGATTTATTGTCCGGGGGCAATGGCAAGTCCGGCGTCCCCGCGCCGAGCAAAGAACAGGGGCGATGGCGCACGCCCGCGCCCCAATCCAAACGAGGTGGTTGTTTGATGCCCGCGACGAGACGAAATTCTCCGTTCGTCCCCGCGGAAGCGGGGACCCAGAACTTGGCCAAAGAACTGGATTCCCGCTTTCGCGGGAATGACCGGAGTATTGCTCGACGCTCACCCCTCCGCGTAACCCCCGTGCTCGATTTCCTCGATCAGCGAACGCGCATGCGGCCTCCAGCCAAGCTCCGCCCGCGCGCGCTTGGCGCGCACGCGGCTGTTGGAGCCCATGGTGTTATTCGCCGCGCCCTCGCCCCAGACGCTTGCGGCTTCCTCGATGGTCATACTTTGCGTGCGTCCGCGCTGCCCCAACATGCGGCTGATCGCTTCGCAAACTTCCTTCATCGAGTTCTCCCCGTTCTCGGCGAAATAGAAGGCGCCGGCCGGCGCCTTGTCGATGGCGAGAAGATAAAGCGGCACCAGGTCGTCGATATGCACATTCGACCAGCGGTTTTCGCCGAAGCCGATGTGCTTGGCGACGCCGGCTTTCTTGGCGAGCGCAATCAGCCACGGCACCTGGATGCTGTTGGGGTTGGCGCCGTGGCCTTTGCCGTAGATCAGCGTCGGCGCGATGACGACGCCGCGCATGCCCTTCGCCGCGCGGATTATGCTGTCGGTGGCAACACGCGCGGCGCGCGCCGGCGACGGCGTAAAGGGCGTGTCCTCGTCGAACACCGCCTCGACCAGTTCGCCGCGCGCGGGCGTACCGACGATGCTGGAGCCGGAGGTGTGCACCAAGGTTTTGCCGGTGCCGGTCAGCGCCTTGACCAGCGCGTCGGCGGCGCCGCGGTGGTCGGCGTTGGCGGTATTGATGGTGACGTCGGCTGCGCGCGCGGCTTTTCCCAACGCCTCGGCGTCGTCGAGCGTGCCGGCGACCGGCGTCATGCCGAGCTTTTTCAGCGCCGCGGCCGTGTCGTCGGAGCGCGCGAGGCTGGCGACCGCGTGGCCCTGTTTCATCAGCGCGTCGGCGAGAGAGCCGCCGATATAGCCGCTGGCCCCGGTGATGAAGACTTTCATGGACCTGCTCCCCGTGACTTTCGCCGCGCTACAGTCCTATCCTGCGCCCACAAAAGCAAATCCAGGGAGGCCGCCGCATGCCCAATCTTCTCGCCAACCACATCGCCGCCGTCACCGGCGCAGGCTCAGGCATCGGCCGCGCCATCGCGACAGGATACGCGGCCGAGGGCGCACAGGTCGTCGTGCTCGACATCAATAGCGAGGCGGCGGCCATGACCGCGGCCGAGATCAAGGCCGCGGGCGGCAAGGCGGCAAGCTACGTGCTCGACGTCACCCGCCGCGACGACTGCATCGCCATGGCAAAGAAAGTTGAAACGGAAGTGGGCCGCGTGTCGATCCTCGTGAACAACGCCGGCATCAACCGGCGCAATCCCTTCGCCGGCGATCCCGACACCTTCCTTAAGGACTGGCAGGACATCATGGCGATCAACCTCTTCGGCGTGATGAACATGACGCAGGCGTTCCTGCCGCAGCTCCGCGCGGCCAAAGGGCGCATCGTCAATCTCGGCTCGATCCAGTCGTTCCTGCACGTGCGCACGCCGAATTCGGCCGCCTACACGACCTCAAAGCACGGCGTGCTCGGCTTCACCAAGGCGCTCGCCGCCGAGCTCGGCAAGGACGGCGTGCGCGTCAACGCCATCGGCCCCGGGCTGATCGAGACGCCGCTCAATGCCGCCGTGCGCGCCAACAATCCGGAGCTGATCAAAATCTTCCTCGACCACACCCCGCTCGGCCGCGCCGGCAAGCCCGAAGACATCGTCGGGCCCGCGGTGTTCCTCGCCTCCAACATGGCGGCCTACGTCACCGGCACCATCGTGATGGCCGACGGCGGGTATCGTGCGATTTGAATGTGACCTACCGCAGCGAAATCGCCAGGCCGGAAAGATCGGCGTTGACCATCAATCCGGTCTGCCGGCCGCTCAACTCGAGGACGGCGCCCTTTTGGTTGGTCAGCACGATCGCCCGCGCGCCGCGGCCAATCGCTGCACCGGCGCCGGCTGCGCCATAGACTCCGGCGACATCGGACGGCCGGCGGATATGGCTGACGATGCCGCGCAGGTGCGTTTCCGAGGCGCCGAACACGAAGCCGTAGCTCAGGCCGCCGATCGACAGCGGATAGGTGCGGCCGTGAAACGAGAGCGTGCCGCTGCCGCCCGACCCGCCGATGACCCAGCCGGCCTTGACCACGCGGATGTTGATGGTGCCGCTGTCGGCGTAAGCGGCGGACGACAGGCCGAGGCCCGCCGTGACGGCCAGCGCGACACAGGCGGCTCGAAAAGTCGACGAAAAATGCATAGTGATCTCCCTGAGACGGAATGAAATGGACGGAATAGGCGTCTCAACCCCCGTCGGTTGCACCTGACAATCCGCCAGGTCAACCAGAGTTCCATACCATCGCGATGGCCCTCTCCCGGCGATGCGGAGGGAAGGAGGTAGCCTTCAAGCAGCAGCCAAAACCGCCTAGCATCGGCCCCGTATCCGGGTTTCCACACATACCAACGAGCCTTCCATGAGCAAACGCGTGAGCGTGATCGGCGCCGGCACCATCGGCGCGAGCTGGGCCGCCATCTTCCTCGCCCGCGGCTACGAGGTCGCCGCCACCGACCCCTCCCCCAACGGCGAGGCCTTCGCCCGCCGCTTTGTCGATACCGCCTGGCCGACACTGCAAAAGCTCGGCCTCGTGGTGGAGGGCGCCGACCTCAAGCGCATGAGCTTCCATAAGGATGTCGCATCGACGCTCGCGGGCACCGAGTTCGTACAGGAGAACGGCCCGGAGCGCGAGGATCTGAAGATCGAACTGTTCGCAGCGATGGACGCCGTGCTGCCGGCCGACGTAGTGATCGCCTCGAGCTCGTCCGGCCTGCTGATCAGCCGCATCACGGCAAAGTGCAAGCATCCGGAGCGTTGCGTCATTGGCCATCCGTTCAATCCGCCGCACCTTATTCCGCTGGTGGAGGTCGTCGGTGGTGCCAAAGCCTCGCCGCAGACGATTGCCAAGGCCATGGAATTCTACCGCGCCCTCGGCAAGCACCCGATTCATATCAAAAAGGAAATGAAGGCTCATGTCGCCAACCGGCTGCAAGCCGCGCTCTGGCGCGAGGCCATTCATCTCGTCGCAGAGGGCGTGGTTTCAGTCGCCGACGTCGACGCCGCGATCGCTTATGGTCCCGGCCTGCGCTGGGCGCTGATGGGCCCAAATCTCATCTTCCATCTCGCCGGCGGCGAAGGCGGCATGACGCATTTCATGGATCATCTCGCCGAGGCGAACCAAAGCTGGATGGACGATCTCGGCAATCCGAAGCTAACGGCCGCCGTTCAGAAGGCGATCATCGACGGCGTCGCCAAGGAGGCCGGCACGCGCACGATCGCCGATCTGCAAAAGTGGCGCGACCGCAAGCTGATCGAGATTCTCAAGGTGTCGGCGGCGCCTTAAGGCTCAGCAGGCACGGCAAATCCTCGGCAAGGGCCCGAGCGGATCCTCCGCGCCCATGCCGGTGGTTTCATCTTTGCGCACCCGCGGCGTGAGGTCGCCCTGCGTTGGCTGACGATGACCGACGGGCGCGACGGCCTGCACGGTCTGCTTTGCGTCATTCTGCAGAGTCCGGCTTGGCCTCGCCGTCCAAATTCTGCGCCACCGCGGCACAACCGAGGCTGGTAATAAGAACGGCTATGGCGATCGCGCGCGTGACGGCGGTCTTTCGCTGACTTCAGCGAGATAACGCGGCGCCCGCGTCCGGGTTCCGCCTAGCGCTTGAACAACCCCATGATCTCCGCTTTCGCCAGCGTGTTGAAATGCAGGTTGAAGCCGACAACCGCGGCGGAGGTGTCGGCCTTGACGTCGAGCCTGTCGGCCTTCACCGCGACTACCGTGAACAGATAGCGGTGCGGATGGTCGCCCTCGGGCGGGCACGGGCCGCCGTAGCCGGGTGCGCCGAAATCGGTGCGCGTGGTCAGCGCACCGGCCGGCAGTTTGCCGCCGGCACTCCCGGCGCCTGCCGCAAGCTCCGTCACGTTGGCCGGGATGTTCACCACCAGCCAGTGCCAGAAGCCGGAACCGGTCGGCGCGTCCGGATCGTAGCAGGTGACGGCGAAGCTTTTGGTGCCCGACGGCGCGCCGCTCCAGGCCAGATGCGGCGACTGGTTGCCGCCGGCGCAGCCGAAACCGAAATCGGCTGAAAGAATGAAATCCTTCGGCAAATAATCGCCATCCTTGAAGCTCTTGCTGCTGACTGTGAACGCCATGTACCGTCTCCCCTGATTCTGCAAAGGCCCGCATTTCGATGAGCGGTTTATCGATCAACGCCTTCGATGCGGCAGTTTACATATTTACGGCACTCGCCGTCATCATGGGTTTTGCCTCCGGGCTGCTGCGCAGCCTGGCGACGATTCTCGGCTATGTCGCGGCGGCGGCTGTCGCGGTCGCGGCGACGCCGTTTGCGGCCGCCCAGCTCAAGCTGGCCCCGGGGCAGAACTGGATCGCGCTCGTCGGCATATTTCTGGTCGGCGGCTTCGTGCTCGGGGTGATCTTGCGCTTTGCCATCAGCGAGGTTGCCGGTGCCAATATCGGCATCGGCGACCGCATGGCCGGCGCATTTTTCGGCGCCGTGCGCATTCTGCTGCTGGCGGTGCTGCTGGTGCTGATCTTCGACCGCATCATCCCGGCCGACCGGCAGCCGGCATTTCTGGCGGATTCAAAATTGCGACCGATCTTGTCGATGGCCGAGCAGCAGGGCCTGCGCTCGCTGCCGCCGGAGATTGCCGAGACCATCGACCGGCTGAAGAAGGAGCGTGGTATTTAGCGAAAAGAATCAGCTATGAACGGCGCCATGGTCATGCCACTGCGCAAGATTATGCTCTCCGGTTTGCTGACGACCGCTTTGTCGGGTGCCGTCGTGCCGCTGGCGACGCTGCCGCAGCAGCAGCAGAACGCCATCGCGCCGAAGAAGAGCTGCAACCCCGACGCCTGCATGAAGATGGTGCGGCAAAAGGGTTTTACCTTCGCCACCGCCGCCGCCTGGTGCGCCAAGAACAATAACGGCTGCTGATCGCTCAGGGCATTTTCGCCGCGCGCCGCCAATGAATGCGGAAGGAATTGCCCTGCGCGTCCGGCGGCGAGGCGAGCGTCAGGTCGTTGCCCGACAGTGTGACGCGCCGCACTTGCGTCGCGCCCTCGCGGTTGGGATTGAGCGCGGTGAACAGCGTATGACGCACCTCCTCGCCTTTGACCTCGAATTGCCCGGCATAGGCGACGACGCCGATTGCGGCCTCGGCGCGCTCCTCAGGCGTGGTGGCGTCGAGATCCATGCGGGCAACCGTCTCGGTGACCATTTTGCGGCCGACCGGCGCGTTGACCACCGCCATATAGCCGTCTGCGGTGTACATGATCTGCGAGGCGCGCGGCACGTCCACCTTGACGCTGCCGTCGGCCAGCACAATTTCGCGGCCGCGCTCGCGCCAGACGCCCACCAGGTCTTCGTTCCGCATCGCTTTTCCTCCCCGTGCAAGCGGGAACCGTTCGTTGTAGGCTTGGATTATGCCACAGCCTTGAACCCGAAAGGTGGAGCATGTCCGAAGTAACTTATGAGATCGTCGAGCACGATGGCGGCTGGGCCTACAAGGTCGATGGCGCCTTTTCCGAGCCGTTTCCGACCCACGCCGCGGCACTAAAAGCCGCGCAATTTGCCGCGGCCGAGCAGAGAACGCCCGGCAAGACCGAAGAAATCGAATTCGAGGACGAAAAGGGCGAGTGGCATACGGAAACCTCGCGCGGCTCCGATCGGCCTTCGACCACGATCAAGGACAAGACCTGAGCGATTCCTGGAGCAAAAGGGGGCCGATCGATGCTCAAGCTTTATTATGCGCCGAACAGTTGCGCGCTCACCGCGCACATTGCGCTGATCGACGCAGGGGCGGCCTATGAAACTGTACGGCTCGATTTCGCCAAGCAGGACCAACGTAAGCCGGGTTACCTCGCGATCAACCCGAAAGGCCGCGTACCCTCTTTGGCCACCGATCGGGGCGTGTTGACCGAGATCCCCGCATTGTTGGTCTTTATCGCGCAGACGTTTCCGCAGGCCAGACTGGCGCCGCTTGACGATGCTTTTGCGCTGGCGCGCGTGCAGGCCTTCAACAGCTACCTGTGCTCGACCTGCCACGTCGCCCACGCCCATCGCATGCGCGGCTATCGATGGGCCGACGAACCCGAGGCGCTTGAAGCGATGAAACGCAAGGTGCCGGCTTCGGTGACGCAGTGCTTCGAATTGATCGAACACGGCATGTTGCAGGGGCCGTGGGTGATGGGCGAGGCCTATACGATCTGCGACCCTTATCTGTTCACGCTGGCGCAATGGCTCGAGGCCGACGGCGTCGATCTCGGCAAGCTGCCGAAGATGCGCGACCACCGCGCGCGCATGGCGCAGCGTGCCAACGTCAAACGCGCGATCGCGGAAGAATTCAGCGAGGCGAAAACAGCGGCATGACGAGGCCAGGAGGACCGTCAGGTCGGTGACTAGACCGCGGCCTGCTTTTTCTTCTTTGCCGGTTTCTTGACCGGCTCCGGCTCGGGGTTGGCGGCGATTTCGGCGTCGCGCGCTAGGCGCAGCGCTTTGAGCCGTGCGGTCTTGGCGCGATTGGCGGCGGCGGCGGCTTCGTATTCCACCATCGCGCGCTTGCCGTCCTCGGCGCGCTGCAGCTTGTTGAACTGCACGTTCGCCGCGTTCTTCTTGGAATTGTCTGCCAATGCAATCTCCATTACCGAAAGTTCAAAAGCACCGGGGCGCGTGGCCCGCGCCGCTTGAGGCGTTGCCCGGGTTTATTTACCGGCGGCTTTTCTCAGAGCGTCGTTGATGCGGTCCTGCCAGCCCGGACCGTCGTGCTGAAAGTAATCGAGCACATCGCGATCGAGGCGCAAGGACACCATTTCCTTGGCGCCGGGAAGCGACGGGCTTTTCGCCATTGGTTCGGCGGGCTTGGTGGTCGCCGCCTTGAAGGCCATTTCGGCGGCTTGCCGCAAATCGGTCGTTCGCCGTGTCATTTGGGTATTTGTAGCATGGATGGCAAGCCCCCGCGGGCTTAAGTTTCCCGCATGGCGTGCGCGAGGCAAAATAGGGGTTGTGGGGGTGGTGCGTGTCGGGCTTTGTCGGGCGTGCTGGCAGCAAAAGGCGTTGGCAGGACGCATGCAGCGCGCTCGTGGCCGCCACGCTGCTCACAGCTTGCGCCCGCGACCCGGTGGTCACCGGTGTCGATGCGAGGCCCGCCGGCAACTGGTGCATCGAACGGCAGGTTGACCGCATCACCGGCGCTCCAATTTCGAGCGCCCTGTTGCCGACGCCTACCGTGTCCACCGCAACAATCGTCTTTCCACCCTCGGCGCAGATGCAGCTCCTGTGCTTCAAGGAGCAGCCCGCCGTTCTGCTCGCCTTTCAATTTATGGTCGGCTCGACCCGCAACGCTGAATTCAGTTACCGTTTCGACGACAAGCCCGGCCACATGGCGCGCGCGCTTCACCGACGACTACAAGAGAGTGATCATCGAGGATAAAAACGAAGTCGCTCAATTCGTCGGCGAGATGGCGACATCGAATGTGCTCTACGTGCTGATCCGGTCGATCAATCGCGGGAGCACCAGCGCGGAATTCCACCTCGATGGCGCCTCGGCGGCGATCGGCGCCGCGTTTGCCGGTTGCCCAATCTCCCCGGCAAGGCACGCGGGCCGCGCGCCGATGCCGCACCCCGCGGCCTGACCGTCAGCCTTCACTTGTATTTCGGGTCGCGGTCGAGCAGCTCGATGGAAATCCCCTGCGGCCCGCGCAGGAAGCAGATCTTGATACCGGGCCGCGGGATGGTCGGCTCCATGGTGAATTCGACACCTTTCTTCTTGATGTCCGCGGCGATGGCGTCGAGGCCGGTGACGGCGAGGCCGAAATGGTCGAGGCCTTGATAGGGCGTTGTCGGCGCCGGATTGACGCCGTCGCCGGCTGTCACCGGGGCGAGAAAAATGTTGGCGCCGCCAAGCTTGATGTCGATGCGCGGCTTGCCGAACTGCGTGCTGCGAATCACTTGGGCGCCGAAGATGCGCTCGAACCATTGCGCGGTCGCTTCCGCGTCGGGCGTGCGCAAGTGAATATGATCCCAAGTGTAAGTCGGCATGGCGTTCTCCCGTTTAAGCGTTCCCCGCGCGACGGCATGGGCGCGTTGGCGCACAACGGTTGCCGCCTCGTGAATTATGACAGCAGCATTGCACAGTCCACAGCAAACCACAGCCCCGAAAGTTGCCCACAACTCGCGCGCATTTCGCTCCAAGGCCGTGAAAATTTTTGCTAGATGAATTGGCCGAGGAGCGCATGGCGCGGGATCCGATACACGCGGCGGGAGGAATTGTCATGCGCGGCGGCGCCAGGCCGCGCATCGCCATCGTGCGCCGCAGCAAGGACGATCACTGGGTGCTGCCGCGCGGCAAGCTCAAGCGCGAAGAAAATCCGATCGTCGGCGCCAAACGCGAGGTGGTCGAGGAGACCGGCCACCGCGTCAAGGTGCACGAGTTTCTCGGCGCCATCACCTATTCCGCACGCGGCCGGCCGAAGCTGGTGCAGTTCTGGCGCATGCAGGCGGCCGAGCGGCCGACCCACGACTTAACCGAGGACATCTCCGAGGTGCGCTGGCTGCCGCTCGGCGCGGCGATCCGGCGCTTGAGCTTCCCGCTGGAGAAGCTATTTCTGCGCAGCGTCGGGCGCCGCGCCCTCAAGCGCCGCCGCCGCCGGCCGACACGGCGCGAGCCGGTACGGCGGGCCGCGAGGGCGCGCAAGAAGACGCGGCGCTCACGGCCAAGAAAAAAGACCGTCACGCGGCGGCCGCGCAAGAAACGCATCTTGCGGCGAACCGTCGCCAAGCACATTGCGCCGCCGGCGGTAAGGCGCGCTGCCGTGCCGGTGCCAGCACCTTCGCTCCGGCATACCTTGCCGCCCGCGCCGCCCCCGGTGCCGCGAATTCTACCGGCAGCAAGGAACCCCGCGGTCGACACGGGCTTTTTCCGCCGCATTCTCGGGCGCAACTAAGCGCGTGCCGCGCCGCCGAATCTGTCCGAAATTTAATGCGGTTTCCGGCCGCGCCGGGCGGATTCCGAACGGCTCATTCAGCGCATATTCACGCAGATTGTTGGAACTTCGCGCCGGACCCAACGTTAGGCCGTATGCCAAATTCGCAGGGGATCAGGCACCCGGCCGTTTATTCGAAACGACCGAACGCGTAGACAAAGAGGTACGCCATGACCAAAACCCTGACCGCCATAGCAGCCGCCGCGACTCTTGCACTCGCCGCCGTTGCTGCACCGCAATTGGCCGAGGCCCGCGGCGGCGCACTCGCCGCCGGCATTATCGGCGGATTAGCCGCCGGGGCGATTATCGGCTCCGCCGCCACCAATGGTCCCTATTACGGACCCGCATATTACGGCCCCAGCCCGGTCTATTACGGTCCGGCATGCTGGTGGACACACGAGCGCGTGTGGACGCCTTTTGGCTGGCGCTGGCACCGCGTGCGAGTCTGCAACTGAGACATCAACACACGATCTGAATTCATAAGACCCGATTTTCCTTGCGGAAATCGGGTCTTGGCGAGGGGGCGAGGCGCGGCCGGCGTCATCAAATTTCCGACAAATTGAGCCTGCTTCCTTTACAAGGTCCGGAACAGGGTGCCCTAACGACTCCACACCCAGCAGTCTAGGACCAGGAGGTTATCGATGAAAAAGACGATTCTCGCTCTCGCCGGTGCGGCGACCATCGCTGCCGGCGCTATGACCGCGCCGACTGCTGCCGACGCCGGTTGCCGCGGTTGCGGTGTGGGTCTTGGCGTTGCCGGCGGACTTGTTGCCGGCGCCATCATTGGCGGCGCGATCGCCAACAGCCAGCCGGCCTATGCGCCAGCGCCAGGCTATGTCGTGTACAACGGCTACTATGAGCCCTATCCGACCACCTGCCCTGGCGGCTATTGGGCGCGGCGGCCGATGCACGACGGCTACGGCAATTTCGTCGGCTGGAGCCGGCCGCGGTTCATCTGTCCGTAACCGGGTAAGGTCTGGGTAACCATCTCGGGGGCATGATCGGTCCCGACAGATTTGCCGCGGGAGGAGTCCCATGAAAAGTTTGATGATTGCGCTCGCCGCGGCCACTTCGGTGGCTGCGGCGTTGCCGTATCCGGTTGCGGCGTATTGCCGCGACTGCGGCGTCGCCGCCGGCGTGGTCGCGGGCGCAGCTGCCGGCGCGATCCTCGGCTCCGCCATCGCCGGCCCGCCGCGTTCCTACGAAGACCCCGCCGCCTATGACGCGGTGCCATCCGCCGACTATGTGCCGCCGCCGTGGGGTTATGGCCCGGAACAGCCGCCCGTCGATTATATCGACGGCGCCTCCTGCCACATAGAACGCGTGCAGGCCTGGAATGGCAACACCTACCGCTGGCGCAACGTGCAGATCTGCGAATAGTCATTTCCGCATCCGCTCGAGCACGGCGGCGGTCGGCCAGCAATCCACCTTGATCCCGGCTTTCTTCTGATAGGCCCCGAGCGCCGCGCGGGTGAGCATGCCCGCCTTGCCGTCGATCTTGTCCTGGTAGAGCCCGAGCACGGTGAGGCGGCGCTGCATCGCCTCGACGTCCCCGCTCTTGAGCTGTGCCCCCTTGCTCCACGGATGCTCGAATGGCCGGCCGCCGGCGATGAGATCGCTCAAGTGGCCGACGAAGAGCACGTAGAGGTCGGAGTAATTATACTCCTTGAGCACGTAATAATTCTTCGGCGTGAGGAAACCCGGCCCGTATGTGCCTTCCGGCAGCAGCAGCGACGCCTCGGCTGAAAGCTCGACGCGCGTGAGCTTGCGGCCATAGGCGGGAACGAAACCGCGCTTGAGCCAATCGGCGATGGGCGCGGTGACCGCCGGCTCGGCCTTGGTGCAATCGACCGACGCCGGCACGCGCACTTCGATCGCCCACGGCGCAGTCCTATGCCAGCCCTTGCCGGCGAGCTGCTTCGCCGCCGACGCCAGCGCGTCCGGCACCGAATGCCAGATGTCAGCCTTGCCGTCGCCGTCGAAATCGACGGCGTATCTGTAATATTCCGACGGCAAAAACTGCGTGAGGCCCATGGCGCCGCCCCAGGACGAGCGCAGATTGGCGCGCGGGACGCCGTCCTGCAGCATCTTCAGCGCCTGGAGGAATTCGTTGCGGAAGAAATCCTTGCGCTTGCCGGTGAAGGCTTGCGTCGCCAGCACGGCGACCGCATCGAGGCTGTCTTTTTGCCGGCCGTAATCGGTTTCGCGGGCCCAGATCGCCAGTACCATGGTGCCGGGCACGCCGAACTCGCGCTCGATGCGCGCCAGCGTGTCCTTGTATTGCGCGGCCAATGTTTTGCCCTGCGCGGCGAGGCGGGCGAAAGTCGGCTCGCGCAGATATTGCCCCGGCGTCTGCACGAATTCGGCCTGTTGCGACGGCGCCTTCTTGCGGCCGGGGATGTCGAGATCGGGCAGCGAAAGATCAGGCTCCAGCCCGCGCGTCGCCGCATCGAAGGTGGCGCGTGAGACGCCGAGCTTTTCGGCGTCCGGCCAGGTCGCTTGCAGCCATTGCGGGAATGTTTCGGCGAATGCAGAAGCCGTAAGAACAACCGCGAAAATGAGCGAAATGACAAACCGCATTCTGCGGTTCAGGCTTCCGTCAATTCCGGCCGGCGCTCGATTCTCTCGATGCGGCCATCCAGCCAGTCCATACGATTGGAGAGATTTGCATATTGGTTTTCGAGGATGCCGAGGCGACCTTTTACCTCGCGCATATCGTCGCGCAGCCCGTCGACCGCACCGCGGATATGGCGCACATGATCCACCACAATGTTTTCTACTTCGGTCATATGCACTTCTGCACTTCTATCATGGATTCGGGCCGAGCCGGAATAAGGCCATTCTCGCCCGGCCGGTCGCTCCAAGGCTAGAACACCATTCCTTTCTTTTTGTTGCCAGGAGCATGCCCGTTCCGTGCGGCGCCACGCCGTGAGCATGAAATTTTTAATTGCAGCAGTGGTGTACCAAGCCATTGCCGGGCCACGGAAATTGCCCCAATTCATGGCGGAATTCGTGAATGTTTTGGGGCGTCCCATGCTCACCTTCACCACCATCGTTCTTCTGTCCGGCTTCGCCATCGGGCTTGCCTTCGGGGTGGTAGGGCTGCTGAGCGGTTTCTGCCTCACCAGCGGCTTGCGCAACTGGACGACCAGAGGGGACGGCGTGCTGGTCCGCACTTTCGCGCTCGCCGCCGGCGCAGCCGTGATCGGCGCGCAATTGCTCGCCGCCTCCGGCCTCGTCGATCTTGGCAAGTCGATCTACCTGCAGCCCTCGTTTTCCGCCCCGCTCATTCTCTTCGGCGGGCTCATTTTCGGCTACGGCATGGTGCTTGCGAACGCCTGCGCCTCGCGCGCGCTGGTGCTGCTCGGCCGCGGTAACCTGCGCTCGCTGGTGGTCGTCGTCATCATCGGCATCGTCACCGAGATGACCTTGCGCGGATTGATTGCGCCTGCCCGCCTTGCCTTTCTCAACTGGACAGCCATCGCGCCGAAGGCGATTTCGCTGCCGGCGCTGCTCACCGGTTTCGGCGGCGCGGGCGCGCATATCGTCGCCGGGCTTCTGTTCGGCGGCGCGCTCATCGCCTTCGCACTTGCGCATGCGCCGTTCCGCCGCGAGCGCTGGCAGGTGGCGGCGGGCGTGGCCATCGGCCTGCTCATCCCCGCGGCGTGGTTTGCCACCGGCTTTCTCGGCAATGACGACTTCAACCCGGTGCCGGTGACCTCGCTCACCTTCATCAGCCCGATTGCCGACGGCGTGCAATACATCATGCTGTCCACCGGCTCGACGCTGAACTTCGGCATTGTGGTGGTCGCGGGCGTGCTCGTCGGCTCCTTTGCCACCGCGATTGCGAGCGGCCGCTTCGAACTCGAAGGCTACAATTCGCCGCGCCACATGCTGCGCTCGATGTCGGGCGCGGCGCTGATGGGCGCCGGCGGCGCCATGGCCTATGGCTGTTCGATCGGGCAAGGGCTCACGGGGCTGTCCACGCTCGGACTGCCGTCGATGATCGGCGTTGCCGGCATATTGCTCGGCGCCACCGCCGCGCTGCGCGGCCCGATCCGCGTGCCGGCGCGCGCCGCGGCGGCCGTCGACGAGGTGAGAATGATAGCGCATGCGCGTCAGCGCGCCGACATGGGCGCCGGTTCCATGCCGCATGCCGAATCGAGACCTAGAGCAGATTCGCACAGACAGCCCGCGCCAACGGCGCATAGTCCCGGCGTGGCACAGGAAGCGAACCGCCAATGTTCGCCCGAGGAAAGCAACTCAAAGCCGCCGGCGTGGGCGGCTTCTCCGTCCTTGCCGGTCATCCTTGGCTTGCGACGCGCGCGCCACGCCGCACGCCGGCTGTGAATAAGTCGTGGACGAATTTGAAACTGTCTCGTTTTGAACGACGCGGGGAGGTATCCGGCAAAGAATGCCGACGTCCTGTCCGAGTCCCCCCCGCATGCGTTCCCCCTTTCCCCATTCGCATGGGGCGGGACGTTTGCATAACGGCTGGACGTGCCCCGGCCTCGGGGACGGGCGCTATCGTGAGAACTTCTTGTACTTCACCCGGTGCGGCACGATTGCGTCCTGCCCCAGCCGCCGCATCTTGTCGGCCTCGTAGTCCTGGAAGTTGCCCTCGAACCACTCGACGTGGCTGTCGCCCTCGAAGGCGAGGATGTGGGTGGCGATGCGGTCGAGGAACCAGCGGTCGTGGCTGATGATGACGGCGCAGCCGGCGAAATCCTCCAGCGCCTCTTCAAGGGCCCGAAGGGTGTCGACGTCGAGGTCGTTGGTCGGCTCGTCGAGCAGCAACAGGTTGGCGCCTGATTTCAGCATCTTGGCGAGATGCACGCGGTTGCGCTCGCCGCCGGAGAGCGTGCCGACCTTCTTCTGCTGGTCGGCGCCCTTGAAGTTGAACGAGGAGCAATAGGCGCGTGAGTTGACCTCCTTCTTGCCGAGCAGGATGAGGTCGTTGCCGCCGGAGATTTCCTCCCAGACGTTTTTCTTGCCGTCGAGCGAGTCGCGCGACTGATCGACGTAGCCGAGGTGCACCGACTCGCCGATCTTGATGGTGCCCTTGTCGGGCTTTTCCTGGCCGGTGATCATGCGGAACAGCGTGGTCTTGCCGGCGCCGTTGGGGCCGATGACGCCGACGATGCCGCCGGGCGGCAGCTTGAAGGTGAGATCGTCGATCAAGAGGTTGTCGCCGAAGGCCTTGGTCAAGTGGTCGAAGTCGACCACGGTCTGCCCCAGCCGCTCGGCCACCGGAATGACGATCTGCGCCACCTGGCTGGTCTTGGCGTTGGCGATCTTGAGCAGGTCCTCGTAGCGCTCGTAGCGCGCCTTCGATTTGGCCTGCCGCGCTTTCGGCGAGGATGAAATCCATTCGCTCTCGCGGGCGAGCGTGCGCTGGCGCGCCTCGTCCTCGCGCGCCTCCTGCGCCATGCGCTTCTGTTTCTGGTGCAGCCAGGCGGTGTAGTTGCCCTCGTAGGGAATGCCGCGGCCGTGGTCGAGCTCGAGGATCCAGCCGGTGACGTTGTCGAGGAAGTAGCGGTCGTGGGTGACGATCAGGATGGCGCCCGGATAGTTGCGCAGGTGGCCTTCCAGCCAGTTCACGCTCTCGGCGTCGAGATGGTTGGTCGGCTCGTCGAGCAGCAGCAGGTCGGGCTGGTCGAGCAGCAGCCGGCAGAGCGCGACGCGGCGCCGCTCGCCGCCGGAGAGCGTCTCCACCGCGGCGTCGTCGGGCGGGCAGCGCAGCGCGTCCATGGCGAGATCGACCTGCGAGTCGAGGTCCCAGAGGTTCTTTGAATCGATCTCGTCCTGGAGCTTGGCCATCTCCTCGGCGGTGTCGTCCGAGTAGTTGGCGGCGATCTCGTTATAGCGGTCGAGCAGCGCCTTTTTCGCCGCCACGCCCTCCATGACGTTCTCGCGCACGGTCTTTGCCGGATCGAGGTGCGGCTCCTGCTCGAGATAGCCGACGCGGGCGCCTTCGGCGACCCAGCCCTCGCCGGTGAACTCCTTGTCGATGCCGGCCATGATGCGCAGCAGCGTCGACTTGCCGGAGCCGTTGACGCCGAGCACGCCGATCTTGGCATCGGGGTAGAAGGAGAGATGGATGTTCTCCAGGATCTTCTTTGCCGGCGGGTAGGTCTTGGTCAGACCTTCCATGTGATAGATGAACTGGCGGCCGTTCATAAAGTCCTCGTAAATCAGGCGAATCCGCGCCACGCGCTGTCTCGCGCCGGGCGCTGCGATGTCGGGAAATGCGTGGGCCGGATGTAGCGGCGCGGCGGACAAAGGGCAAGGCGGGGCGAGGCGCCGCCGCATTCTCGTTTATCCCTCCCCCACTTGGCGGAGGGAAGCCCCGAGCTTTTGCGAGCGGCGGGTGGGGGCGGATGCACGAAGACCCCACCCCGCCTCGCTTCGCTTGGCGACCCTCACCTTTCAGGGGAGGGATAAGAAAGCGACAGCGCCAACCCTTCACCAACCCTGCGCCCGGCGCTTTTTCACCACGAATCCATTTTGCTACCCGGCTTTAACCACTGTCGTGCCATGATCGCAGGACATGAACTACCCGTCCGTTGAGGACACCAAGGGGTAGACGGGAGCCGCAAGGCGCCCGGACAATTCGGGACGTTGCGTGATGACTCGTATTCTGGCGCTGTCGGGGCAGGCGTTTGCCTGGCTGCCCCGCCCGTTCAACTGGCTGCACACCCTGTTCGGCGGCTTCTGGCTGGAACTCACGCGCGACGCGGTCCGCCCCTATCGGCCCGAGCAGCACTACATGCGCGGGCCCGGCCCCGCCTGGCACGCCAAGCACGGCCACCGGCACCTGCCGCCAGGCTAATCAATTTCGTCGTCATTCCGGGACGGCCCGCAGGGCTGGACCCGGAATCCATACTCCGCCGCGGTGGGGGTTATGGATTCCGGGTTCGCTCGCTTTCGCTCGCGCCCCGGAATGACAAAGAGAAGAACCGCCCGTAATCTCGCGCCCGCATCAAACGCGGGGAGTTTCGCATGCGGCGGGCAGCCATTCTCGACGACTACCAGGACGTGGCCATGCATCTCGCCGACTGGTCGCCGATCGCAAAAGACGTCGAGATCAAGGTGTTCAATCAGCCCTTCGCCAATCCGGCCGAGGCGGTGAAGGCGCTGCAGGGCTTTGCCATCGTCGCCGGCATGCGCGAGCGCACGCCGTTTCCCAAGGCAGTGATCGACGCCCTGCCCGATCTGAAGCTGCTGATCACCACCGGCGCGCGCAACGCTTCCTTCGACATCAAGGCGGCGAACGAGCGCGGCGTCGTGGTCTGCGGCACCGGCGGCGTCGGCTCGCCCACCACCGGCATCGCCTTCGGGCTGATGCTGGAATTGACCCGCCGCATCGGCTTCGAGAACGCGCGGCTCAAAAACGGCGCACCGTGGCAGGTGACGCTTGGCCGCGACCTCGAAGGACTGACGCTGGGTTGCCTCGGCCTCGGCAAGCTTGGCCAACGCTCGGCCGCGGTCGGCAAGGCCTTCGGCATGACGCCGATCGCCTGGAGCCAGAATCTCACGCCGGAGAAGGCGAAGGAAGCCGGCGCCGAATACGTCAGCAAGGACGATCTGTACCGCACCGCCGACATCGTCACCATCCATGTCGTCTTGAGCGACCGCTCGCGCGGGCTGGTCGGCGCGAAGGAACTGGGATTGATGAAGAAGACGGCTTACCTCATCAACACCTCGCGCGGGCCGATCGTGGACGAGAAAGCGCTGATCGCCGCGCTCAACGCCAAGTCTATCGCCGGCGCCGGGCTCGACGTCTACGATATCGAGCCGCTGCCGCTCGACCACCCGTTCCGCAAAATGGACAATATCGTCACCACGCCGCATCTCGGCTATGTCACCGAGCAGAACTACCGGAAAATGTACGTCGACATCGTCGAGGACATTCGCGCCTTCCTCGACGGAAAGCCGGTGCGGGTCATCGCGGCGAAGTAGGCGCCCACCTGGGAGCAGGACATGAAACCGCTGCTGATCGTTGCCGGCATCGTTCTTGTGGCGGCGGGACTGCTGTTTGCCGGGCAAGGCGCGGGCCTGATCCGCTGGCCGGCCGAGAGCTTCATGATCAGCGAGGCGCGGTGGGTCTATTACGGCGGCGGCATCGCGATCGCGGGATTGCTGCTGATTTTTCTCGGGCGCTGACCGGCGCGCGCGATCGGGTTTGCTGCTGTTTTCGGCAGGATAAGCGACACAATTAGTGAAAATACATACCCATTCGGTAACGACTTACCAAAGGTCCCCGGGCAAGATTTTCAGCGTCGACCGTTGCGGCAATGGCGCCGCGTACCCGGAGGCGTGGCTTCAATGGGCGTCTTTCCAACGCGTCTGCTCCGTTCCGACCAGCGCAAAGCTCAACGTCACCAAATCCATATCGCGGCGCACCTCGAAATCCCCGGCAAGCCGCGCCATCCCACCTGCATCATTCACGATATCTCCGAGGGCGGAGCGCGGCTGACCGTCGGCCCGCGCAGCGATATTCCCGACGTCTTCACCTTGGTAATGACGCGCAACTGCCGTGTCGTCCGCCGCGCCGAAGACGAGGGGCAGCTTGCCGTCGAGTTCTTGCCGGGCGAATTCTGAATGGGCCGCTGAGCCGACTTGCGCCCTATCTGCGCAAGCGGTCGGTAAACTCGACCCCGAATTCGCCGCCCAGCCGCCAGACAATGCGACAATCCCGGCGGATGTCCGCGCCGTCACCGAAAACCGCCAGGGTAAATCTATGCGGTGCTTCGACGTCTGAATAGAGCCGGGCGCCGCCTTCGGAGATATCGATAATCATGCATTCACGCGGCAGCGAACCATCGTCGCTACAAAACTGAGCCGCCCGATTGATGACGCGGCGCGCGATCTTGCGTCGTTCGCTGAACACTGGATTCCTGCTCCAGGTCAATTGCCAAGAAAGGTATTATAGCCGCCTGGCCATTCAGACCGATTTAATCCGCCGCAAAGAATTTTAGCGGATTTGGGTGACAGACGATTAAGCAACCCGCAAAGACGCAATCGCGTCACGCCATGCTGCTGTTTCGCAAGTCCGCGCCCTAAGGCGCCGCCGGCTGCTTCTTCCTTTTGCGCGTCTCGCTCGAGCCGGTGCCATGCACCGGTGTCCAGCTCGGCGGGTCGCTCGCCGGGAAGCTCTCGTCCGAATTGACCGCGACGTTGTCTTCGTCGTGCTCGATCCGCTCGCGCTCGTTGTCCAGATGCGGCCTCGGCCTTTCCATGCAACGCTCCCAAATTTCACAAAAAGCGCGGCGTTTGCGCGCGCCCTTGTCCGAATATAAACGGTCTGGAGGGCAAAGCGTTCCCTTGCACCTTTGTGCCGGTAAACCGGCCCTATTCGGCGGCCACTTTTTGGGCAGCGCCCGTCTTGGCCTTCACCACCACCTTGATGGCGTCGTCGATGCGCTCTTTGGCGTAGCGCAGCGCCTCCGGCAGGTCGTCGAGCGCAAAGGTGTGGGTGTGGATCTTGGTGGCGTCGAAGCGCTTCTGCCGCATGAAGGCCTCGGCGCGGTGCGTTGCGCTTCTGCCCTCGCCGCGGATGCCGTAGAGATAGATGTTGTTGCGCGCGATATGCGCGACATCAACCGGCACTTCCTCGTGGGCGAAGGCGGCGAGGCACACCTTGCCGCCGCGATTGACCATGTGGATGGCATCGTTGACCGCGCCGGGCGCCGCCGAACATTCGACCGCGTAATCGACGCCCTTGCCGCCGTTCGCTTTTTTCACTTCGGCGACGACATCCGGGACTTTGCGGATATTGATCACGGCGTCGGCGCCAAGCGCGCGGCCGATGGCAAGGCGGTTGTCGCGGGTGCCGGTCAAGATCACCGGCTGGGCGCCGAGCGCCTTGGCGACCGCGATCGTCAGCAGTCCGATCGGTCCCGGACCGGTGACGCAGACGCTTTCGCCCGCCACAAGGCCGCCAAGCTCGGTCAGCGCATACATGCCGGTGCCGGCGGTGACGACGAGGGTCGCTTCCTCGTCCGACATGTCGCCCGAGACGGCAACAAGCGTGTTGATGTTGTTGACCTGGTATTCGCAGAAACCGCCGTCGGTGGTGAAGCCGTTGGCGCGGTGCCCTTTATCGACGTCGCCGTAATTGAGGCCATAGTTGAGGCAGGAGGTGTACATGCCTTGGCGGCAGCGCTTGCACTGGCCGCAGCCGGCGTGGATTTCCACCGTCACGCGCTGGCCAATTTTGTATTCGTCGACGCCGGGGCCGAGCGCCATCACCGTGCCCATGTATTCATGGCCTGGCGTGAAATTCTTGTTGAACGGCAGCCCGCCCTGAATCATCGCCGGCGGGCCGTTATAAATCACGTCGAGATCGGTGGCGCAGATCGCCACCGCGTCGATGCGCAGCAACACCTCGGCGCGCCTCGGCGCCGGCACCGGCTTCCGCTTCAGCGTCAACTCGCCCGGGCCGCCGAGCACCCACGCCTTCATGCTATCGGGAACGGGAAAATCCGCGCTGGTCTTCACCCCGGCCGGCTTGCCCATTGAACGCTCCCGATCGCGCCGAGCCGCTCACTCGGCGGCGGCCGGTGCCCTGCCGTTTTGCTGCGCGCCGGTGTCGCCGAATTCGGCCGACAGCGCGCGCGTAGCGGCGGTGATTTCGCTGCGCATCAGTTCGATGTGCTCGTCGGTCCCGCGCATGGTCGGCGTCGAGGCGCTGATCGAGCCGATCACCGTGCCGGCCTGGTCGCGGATCGCGGCGCCGACGCAGATCACGCCGGGCAGGTATTCTTCGCGCTCGACGGCATGATCGTGCCGGCGCACGACGCGCAGCGATTTAACGAAGGCGGCAAAATCGGTGATGGTGTTGTCGGTAAAGCGCTTCATGCCGTCGGCGAGGATACGGCGCATTTCGTCCTCGGGCAGCCAGGCGAGGATAGCCTTGCCGGTCGCAGTGGCGTGCGGGGCTTCCTGCCTGCCGATCTTGCCGGTGCTGACGCGCACCGGGTGAATCGCGTCGCGCACCGCTACCGTGACCACCGCGTCGCCCTGCAGCGCCGCCAGATGCACGGTCTCGCCGGTCGCGCGGTTGATGGCTTCCATATAGGGCTGCGCGCGGCGCGGCAGATCGACCTGCAGGCAGGCGTGGCCGAGATAGTGGATGCGCGAGCCGAGCGCGTAGAGCCGCCGGCCGGGCACCTTGGCGGCAAAGCCGCGCTTGATCAGCGTCGCCAGCAGATGGTGGCACGTCGAAATGTTGAGCCCGGTGCGCAGCGACAGATCGGTGAGCGTCGCCTCGCCGCCCGCCTCGGCGATGGTTTCCAGCAGGTGCAGCGCCCGGTCGACGGATTGGATGCTGTGCCGGTCGCCGCTCGCGCGGGTTGCCGCCCTTGGAGCCTCGGTTCCGGGCCCCGGTAGGATAGTGGCGTCCATTGTCGTTTCTCCCCCAGTCCCCATGAGGAAAATCGGACCTTGGCCTTGAGTCAAGGACATTTCAGGGCGAGGAAGGCAGATTTCGGGTCGTGAAAAGACGGAAAAATAGACCGTCTATGGCGCGCTGGCTGGCAAGAAAACCAATCTATCTGCCGGTCAGCCCGAGCTCGATCTCCAGCGCGCCGCACAGCATCTGCCCGAGCAGAATGTGCATTTCCTGAATGCGGGCGGCGGCGACCGACGGCACCGCCAGCAGATGATCGGCGAGAGGCGCCATGTCGCCGCCGGTCTTGCCGCCGAATGCCGCGGTGACCAGGCCCAGCTCCTTCGCCCGGTGGAGCGCCGCTACTACATTCGGGCTCTTGCCGGAGGTCGAGAGCGCGATGACCACGTCGCCGGGTTTGCCCAGCGCCTCGATCTGGCGGGCGAAGATCTGATCGAAGCCGAGGTCGTTGCCGGCCGCGGTGAGCGTTGAGGTGTCAGTGGTCAGCGCCAATGCGGCGATGGCCGCGCGGTTGCGCTTGTAGCGGACGGTGAGTTCGGTGGCGAGATGCTGCGCGTCGGCGGCGCTGCCGCCGTTGCCGAAGAACATCAGCTTGCCACCGCCGCGGATCGATTGCGTGCAGGCCGCGAGCAGGGCGGCGAAGGCGGCGGCGAGCACCGCTTCCGTGTCACGCGTCACCGTGCTGTGTTCGGCGAATTCGGCTTTGAAAAATTGTGCGACGTCCACGTAATCCTCCTAGGCCGCCGCGCCGCGAAATTCCGGCACCGCATTGCGCAGGACTTCATAAATGGCGCTGCGCTCGTTGCGGGCAAGGCCCTGCTCCAGCTGGCCGAGCCAGGCGCGGATCGCCTCGAGCGAGGGCTGTACAGGCTTGGCCGCGACGATTCCCGGAATGCCGATCTCGCTCGTTTCCTCCTCGCGCGCGAACAGGATTTCGTGCAGGCGCTCGCCGGGGCGGATGCCGGTGAAGGTGATCTCGATGTCGCGGCCGGGCTCAAGCCCGCTCAAGCGGATGATGCGCTCGGCGAGATCGACGATCTTCACCGGCTGACCCATGTTGAGCACATAGACCGACACATCGCTGCGCTTATCGCTGAGCGAGTGGCTTGCCGCGGTGATGACCAGATCGCAGGCCTCGCGGATGGTCATGAAATAGCGGACCATGTCCGGGTGGGTGACGGTGACCGGGCCGCCGGCCTCGATCTGCGCCTTGAATTTCGGCACCACCGAGCCGTTCGACGCCAGCACATTGCCGAAGCGCACCGAGATCAGTCGCATGCCGCTGCGCCGGGCGAAATCGTTGTCGAGGGCCTCGCAATACATCTCCGCCAGCCGCTTGGTGGCGCCGAGCACCGAGACCGGCTCGATCGCCTTGTCGGTGGAGATCATTACCATGGCGGCGGCGCCGCTGGCGGCCGCCGCGTCGGCGACGTTGATTGACCCGAACACATTGGTCTTGATGGCCTCGTCCCAATCCCGTTCCAGGATCGGTACGTGCTTGAGCGCGGCGGCATGAAAGACGATGTCCGGCTTGAATTCGGTGATCAGGCTGAATATCCGCTCGCGGTCGCGGATATCGGCGATGCGGCCAACGATCTCGGCCGGGCTCTGATTCATCGCCAAGACTTCCATGACGGCGTGCAACGCCGGCTCGGAATTCTCGATCGTCAAGAGCCGTTTGGCGCCGAAGGTGACGATGCGCTCGCAGATTTCCGAACCGATCGAGCCGCCGCCGCCGGTGACGACGATGGCGCGGCCGCTGACTAGTTGCTCAAGCCGCGCATAGTCGATCTTGACGCTAGGCCGCAGCAACAAATCCTCGACCGCGACCGGAGCGAGTTGCACCGCCTGGGCGCCGCCGTCGAGCGACGGCAACTGACTCATGGCAAGCCCCAGCCGTCGCGCGCGGATCAGGATCGCCTCGGGGCGCGCCTCCGGCGAGAGCGCCGACGGCAGGAGCACCAGCCGGGTGATGAACGTGCTGCGGCGGCTCAAGTCGGCCGTCACCCGCTCGAGATCGTCGATGTCGCCGAGCACCGGAATGCCGCGGATCGACTGGCCGCGGTCGGCCGGCGACGACGAGAGGATGCCGACCGGCCAGATCTTCTTGACCGCTCCGCTTTCGATGCCGCGCAGCAGGACTTCCGCGTCCGCGGCGCGGCCGACCACCAACGTCGGCGTCGCGTCGGCGACCCGGGCGCGCTGCAGCGCGCGCTGATAATGCAGATAGCGGTAGGCGACGCGCGAGCCGCCGAGGAAAAACATCTCCATGAACCAGAACAGCAGGATGGTGATCTTGCCGAAGAAAAACGTGCCGTAGACGTTCGGCGCCAGCAGCACGTAATCGAGCGCGAGGATGCTGAAGGCCAGCACGGTTGAGGCGCGGAAGATATTGTAAACATCGGGCACCGAGGTGAAGCGCCACTTGTTGCGGTGCAGCCCGACGATAAAGAAAACGACCGCCGCATAGACCACGAAAGCCGGAAGAAAGATTTTCAGCCCGGGCACCTTGGCGGCAAAAACGTCGCCCTCGAAGCGCATGACGAAGGTGATGAGGATCGCCGCCGCGGTGGCAACGAGATCGTGCAGCACGATCAGTATTTGGCGTGGTGTCAGCCTTATCAGCCGGATCATGCGGGGTGGCTTGTCGTTGTCATGCCGGGCGCAGCTTTACGCTATTTGCGGTCAGGCGCAAAAATGTGGCGGCGTGGGCGTCCCAGCGCAGACGGGCGGGATGTTTCTGCTTTCGTTGTAGAGGAGAACGACGATATCGAGCCGCTGCATCATCACGAAACACCATTAAATTCGTTTGCTCGCAAATCTGGAATTGGGCCAATGTTATAATAGCTTAGCGCGAAGAGACATAGGCTTTTTTCACGGCAAAAACAAAGCGAACCGCTAAGCGATAATCTCGCAATCGCTGAGGGCCTTCTTATGAATCAGGGGTTGCTAATTGGCTTCAGGATATTCCGTCCGACGGACATTGTCGCGAAAGCTGGAAGCCTTTTTATCGAACGATCCACCCGCGGTGAGGCATGCAACAATCTGCAATGAATCTGCGCCGCTGGTGAAATCGGTAATCGTCGCCGGCGTGGACAGAACCGCCTTGAACACGAAGGTGCCGGCGCCGCCGCCGGTCATGGTATCGCCCGCACCGACCGTCATTGTATTGGCATTGCTGTTTCCGGCAAAAATCCCAAGCGGATGCCCGGCGATCGGCTGGTCGGTGCGGCCTTCGCTGTGTCCGTATTCTCGTTTGGAATTGCGTCGTCTTCCATTATGACTGGCGGACCGGCTGTGGCGCGTGCCTCGCGCCGCAGTCTATGTTATCCCGCCCGCGAAAAGACCAGCAGTTTGTCACTTTTGTAGCGAGCGCTCCCATCATGCCGGCCAATTCGAACGAGACCAGCGACACCTCGTCGCAGTCACGCATGCTCGGCGCCCTCGCGCTGCTGTGGCTTGCCGGCTGCGCCCTACGGCTCACGATATTGGCGGTGCCGCCGGTCATCCCGCGAATCCACGACGAATTGCAGCTGAGCGCCACCGAAGTCGGCATTCTCACCGGCCTGCCGCCGATGCTATTTGCCGCCGCCGCGGTTCCCGGTTCGCTGCTGATTGCGCGCCTTGGCGTGCGTGCCGCGCTGGTGGCGGGCCTGGCGCTCAACGCGATCGGCGGTGCCTTGCGGGGCGCCATGCCGGACATTTTCTGGCTTTACGCCATGACTATCGTCATGGGCGGCGGTGTCGCCATCATGCAGGTGAGCTTGCCACCGGCGGTTCGCGCCTGGGCGCCGCGCCGCATCGGGTTCGCCACCGCCGTCTATACCAACGGGTTGCTGATCGGCGAGATCCTGCCCGTGGCGCTGACGCTGCCGCTGGTGCTGCCATTTGTCGGAAACTGGCAATGGGGCTTTGTCGTCTGGAGCGTTCCGGTGGCAATCATCGCCGCGATATTGCTGGCGCTGGCACCGCGGCAACAAGCAGCAAGCGGACCGGCGCCGCGCCGCCGCTGGTGGCCGGACTGGAGCAGCGCGCTCATCTGGCGGCTCGGCATCATGATCGGCACGATCAACGCCATCTATTTCTCCAGCAACGCCTTTCTGCCCGATTATCTGCGCAGCACCGGACAAGGCGAATGGATCAGCGCGGGACTGACCGGGTTGAACGTGGGGCAGATCCCGGCGTCGCTTATCCTGCTGACGACCGCCGGACGGCTGGAGCGCAAGGCCTGGCCCTATATCGTTTGCGGCCTGTTGTGCCTGCTTGCCACCGGCGGGCTCGTGTTCGACAAGGGCGCATGGATTGTCGCCGCCGCCGCGCTGCAGGGCTTTTCCGCCGCGGCCATCCTGATCCTTGGTCTCGCGCTGCCGCCCTTGCTCAGCCCGCCCGACGACGTGCATCGTGTCAGCGCCGCGATGTTTACGATCAGCTATAGCTGCGCGGTGATCGTTCCGGTTATCAGCGGGTTTCTCTGGGACTCAACCGGGATTGGGGCGCTTGCCTTCGCGCCGATTGCGCTGTGCGGCGTTGTTCTGATTATTCTGGCGCCGGCGATCACCCAGGTTCGCCCAGCAGGGAGCTGACGATGCGGCCAATTCCGGTGGGAGCCAAGGGCACCTACACGCTGCGGGTTACCCCCGCGCACCTCGCCAACCAGTTCAAGGACGTCAGCCTGCCCAAGGTCTTCGCCACGCCGATGATGATTACCGCCATGGAGAATGCCGCGCTTAATGCCGTGCGAGCCTATCTCGATACCGGCGAAAGCGCGGTCGGCACGCTGGTCAATGTCCGGCATCTGGCGGCGACGCCGGCCGGGCATCAGGTCACCGCCGATGCCGTGGTCACCAAGGTTGACGGGCAGCGCGTCGAATTTGACGTGAGCGCGCGCGACGAGACCGAAGAAATCGGCAACGGCACGCATGAACGCATGGTGGTGGACATGGCGCGCCTCGACAAACGGCTTGAGGCGAAAAAGCCGCGCTAGACGGCCCCACGGGCGCTTTAGCGCTCGTGCATCATGTCGTGCGAGTATTTCGCTGATCGAAATTCAGCGATACACTAAGGGCTGCCGATCAAAAGCGGCTCGCATTGTCCGCGATGGAAAAGTCCAAATAGCGAACATCCACTGTCAAACTTTCAGTCCAGTTTGACAATTTGGCCAAAAAGATAGCAAAAACAAAGTCCGAATTAGAGGGGTGGTGGGCCCGGGAGGACTCGAACCTCCAACCAGACCGTTATGAGCGGTCGGCTCTAACCAGTTGAGCTACGGGCCCGGCACTGACGCGTTGTCACATTACTATCCATGCAGCGGCGAAGCGCAATCGCCGCGCACCGCCGACATAATTTATAGTGTCGGCGCGATCCACCGCCGACTACATCTTCAGCAGCCGGCTGGCGTTGCCGCTCAATATTTTCACCTTGTCGTCGTCCGAAAGCGGAATGCCGCGCATCCAGTCCACAGCCGGCTTGTTGTCGGCGACAAACGGCCAGTCCACCGCGAACAAAATGTGATCGACGCCCATCTCCATCACGGTACAGAGCAGCGCCGGATTGGAGAAGAAACCGCTAGTGGTGACGTAGAAATTTTTGCAGAAAATATCGCGGAAGCTCAGCGGCTTCTGTCCCGGCCGCTTGAGCGCCGCGTCGATACGCCAGACCAGGAACGGCAGCGTCTCGCCGAAATGGCCGAGGATGATTTTCAGCTTCGGGTGTTTTTCGAATACGCCCGAGAGCACCAGGCGGATCGCCTGCGTCGCCGTTTCCACGGTAAAGCCCCATGCCGGGCGCACCACCAGCGGAAAATCCTTGGCGTAATCCTGGTAGTAGATTTCCGTCACCTTGGCATTCGGCAGCGACGGATGCAGATAGATCGGCACGTCGAATTTCTCGGCGCGCTCGAAGATCGGCCAGTATTTCTGATGGTCGATGAATTCGCCGGTCGACATGCCATGGATCATGGCGCCTTTGAAGCCGAGCTTGCTCACGCAGCGCTCGAGCTCGTCGGCGGCGGCCTTTGGATCGACGGTCGGCAGCGCGGCGAAGGCGGCGAAGCGCTTGGGGCTGGCCGCGCAAACTGTTGCGAGGCGGTCATTGACCTGCGCCGCGAGCGTCGCGGCGACGTCGATGCCGAGCTTCTGCGTCGCCGGCGCGCCATGCGAGAGCACCTGGACGTCGATGCCGGCTTCATCCATCGCTTTGAGGCGCAAATTGCCGAAATCGTAAAGTTGATCTTCCGTTACGCCGCCGCGGCCGGCTTCGATGCCGCTATAGGTCTTGGTCAGCTCGCGGTCCCAATAATGTTCCTCGATGGTGATGATCTGGCAATTCGGCTTCCGCATCATGGCGCGTCCCCCACAGTCTTATCGTTGCGAGGGTCGTAGCACGGTCCCGTGCCGTCTTCACCAGCCGTTTACCCAACTTCAGCGTCATGTCCGGCGGATGCAACGCCCCCGGGTATTCCTTGCCGCTGTCAGCCTGGCTCTGCCGCTCGCCATCCACTCGGGGCAAGCGACGACAATCCTTTCGACTCTGCCGGTGGAGATTGGCGAGGCGTCGTCGTTCGAACTGGCGCTGAGCGACGGGCCGGAGCTGCCGCCGGTGGTAAGAGTGCCGCTCCAGGAAAACCCGCAACACCGGAGTGAGACAACGGTACCGCAACTGCAAAGCGGCGGCGCGGCCGCGCGTTAGTGCAACGCGGCTTCCGTGGCCGGGTCCGGTATCGAGGCCGACGCAACGACATTGGCCGTCTTGCCGGCGGCGAGCGGGAGCATGCCGTCACGCTTGATGGCATAGTAATAACCGGCGGCATAATAATGCACCGCGCGGTCCATGTTGCCGTGGGCGACGCGATACGCGCCGGCCAGATATTTCACCGCATAGGTCATGTTGGTTTCCGCATCGAGCAGGCCGGCGGCCGCGCCGCGATAGCCGAGCGCCCGCGCGGTCGGCAGCTTGATCTGCATCAGCCCGTAATTGCCCTGGCTGACCACGCGCGGATTGCCGCGGCTCTCGCGCTTGATGACGCGGCGCACAAGTTCCTCCGGCACATTTTCGGCCGCGGCGTGGCGGACGATCATGCCGTCGAGATCGCTTTTTTCGAGCTGGCCCGCTTGCGCCGTGGCACCGGATGCGGCCGCCGTCAAGACAAACGCAAGGGCGCAGACAGAGAGATTGCGAACCATGGCAGCTCCGGAATTTCGGGAATTTAATTGAGACGGCGGCTTGTCGGGGCCAAATCCGGCTGTTTTGTGACGCGCGCCCGGTTATGCCCTCATTGATTCAAATCAAGATTGCGATGGGTTCCACCGCCTAGCTTTTTGCGGTCTAGCCGAGGGAACATCCATGCCGACAGAAACCGCACTCGTCGTAGGCGCCATTGCGCTCGTCTTCATTGTCTTTGCCGTCGCGCTGGGGTGGGCCGATTACTACACCCACGGAGCCGGCCATCCGGGCCAGGCGGAGTAAGCCGCCGCCCGCGCTCTAGCGCGGCGACGACAGGAAGCGCCGCTCGATCTCGCGCTCGGCGTCGTCGGTGAACTTGCCGCCGATGCTGTGCAGATACATTGCGATCTGGCGGTCGGCTTGGCGCTGGCGCGACAGCATCATCGCCGCAAGCAGGCGGCGGAAGAAGGCCGGCCGGGCGGCCGCCGGGGAACCGGAAATTTTCGTCGCGGGAATGTCGCGTGGAAGGACGGCGCTGCGGCCGTGAGCCATGATCTCAATCTCCTTGCGGTGGAGCCGGATCCCTAGCGTTTCCCGTTTCTTGTTTCTTGTTTTTCTTGATTCGAAACTTACGCGCGTCGCCCGCCGCGCGGTAGCTGCGGCGCAGCATGAGCCACATGCGCGAGACTCATGCGGTCATCGTCACGCTGTCGCAAATGCGTGCATCTGATTCAAAAAACGGCAGCACGCGCCTAACGCGTCGGCAGCGACATGGCGCTGTCGCCTGCCCGCCGCGATTTCGCCACACGCGGTGCAACGAAAGATTAATCACTTGGCGCCATTTGCAAATGAGGCAACGAGCGCCTATATACGCTCTATTCGCGATTGAGCCTGACCTTGACGTTTAGGTCCTTACGGGCCTTATCCCAAGAACTCGCAAAAATCCGGATATGAGGCCCATGCGGAATGGTTTCGCATGGGGCATAAACGCATCTAGCGTTTTCCAAAGGAGGCCACATTGGCCACAGGTACCGTTAAGTTCTTCAATTCGCAAAAAGGCTTCGGCTTCATCGTGCAGGACGGCGGCGGCCCGGATGTGTTCGTTCACATCTCGGCGGTCGAGCGCGCCGGCATGAGCAATCTCAACGAAGGCCAGAAGGTCTCGTTCGACGTGCAGGCCGATCCGCGCAGCGGCAAGTCCGCCGCGGCGAACCTGCAAGCCGTCTGATTTCGGTTTGAACGACGGCGCCGGCGCGCAAGCGCCGGCGTTTTTATTTTGCTTCGACTCGGATAGTACACCCGTCATTCCGGGGCGCACGCGTGAGCGTGCGAACCCGGAATCCAGAGCCACACCGGCAGTGCCTGTAGCCCTGGATTCCGGGTTCCGGCCTTCGGCCGGCCCGGAATGACAGTAAAACTGATAGGACGCCTCGCATGGCCAAGAAACCGGGAACCAATCCGAAGGGCGAATTCGTCTTCTTCGACGTCATCTATGAGGACGGCTCGCAGCGCTCCAACCGGCGCGTGCCGGCCGAGATCCTCGGCGGCCTCGACAAGGACGAACCCGCGCGCGGCTTCATCCTCGAGCAGGACCGCGAGATCGCGGAAAAATCCGGCCGCGCGCCGCTCGAAATCAGGAGCATCGCCCGGGTTGGGGCGAAGCCCGAGAAGATGATGAAGGTGAAGTAGCCTTTCTTCGTCATTCCGGGGCGCACGCGCCAGCGTGCGAACCCGGAATTCATAAACACAGACCGGGGTTATGGATTGTGGGTCCGCGTTTTCAGCGCGTCCCGTAATGACAGCAAACGTCACGCGCCTCTCACGCAGACGTGTGACATTGTGTAATGCCGCCGGGCGATGATGCGCGTATGTAGAGCAGCAAATCCGTCTGGGAGAATCACCATGCGCATCCATGCCCTCGTCTTCGCCGCCGCTTTTGCCCTCGCGCCACTGGCGGCGCACGCCGCCGCGCCGCCGCCCTTTCCGGTGCCGGCCGCCGAAGCGACGCCCCCCGCCTCCGGCCTTGAAACCACCGTGCTCGCCGGCGGCTGCTTCTGGGGCATGCAGGCGGTGTTCCAGCATGTGAAGGGTGTCACCAACGCCGTCTCCGGCTATGCCGGCGGCGCGCGCAAGGACGCCGACTACGAGACCGTCTCCTCCGGCGCGACCGGCCACGCCGAGAGCGTGCAGGTGACGTTCGACCCGCGCGTCGTCTCCTTCGGCAAAATTTTGCAGGTCTATTTCGCCGTGGCGCACAACCCCACCGAGCTCAACCGCCAGGGCCCCGACCACGGAACGCAATATCGTTCGGAGATTTTTCCGCAAAGCGACCAGCAGCGCACGATCGCCAAGGCCTATATCGCGCAGCTCGACGCCGCGCAGGTCTTCCCCGCCAAGATCGTGACCAAAGTGGACGCCGAGAAGGCCGCGTTTTTCCCGGCCGAGAACTATCACCAGGATTACTTTATCCATCATCCCTACCAGCCTTACATCGTCATCAACGACGCGCCGAAGGTCACGAAGCTCAAGGCCGAGTTTCCTGACCTGTGGCGCGACAAGCCGGTGACGGTCGCGGAGGCGGCGAAGGGGGAGTAGTTTCGACTGCGTCGAACACGCTCCTACTTTCTGTCATTCCGGGGCGCGAGCGTTAGCGAACGCTTTAGGGGCCGTCCCGGAATGACGACGGAGAACGTTTCGAACGACTTCATCTCATCCATTTCTCCAGGCGTGTTTGATCGTTCCCGCGCGCGAAACGCGCCGGGTTTTGCGGTGGACCCCGAAGCGGGGTCCGGGGAGTCCCCCTCGCGACGAGGGGGTGGAGCGCCGAAAGGCGCGTCCAGCAAACCACCCCTCTTGAGATTTTTTGGGATCACTATCACAATCACTAAAGTGACATCGTCGCCCCAACCCCGACCTTAGCGGAGGTTTTGTGTTGGAGAACTGGATCCCCGCTTTCGCGGGGACGAACGGAGCGTGGGTCAGTTATCGAGGAATGACCGCAATTTTCGGCTCCTGCTCGGATGCTTCAACTTCCGCAGCGCCTTGGCCTCGATCTGCCGGATGCGTTCGCGCGTCACCGAGAACTGCTGGCCGACCTCTTCCAGCGTGTGGTCGGTGTTCATGCCGATGCCGAAGCGCATGCGCAGCACGCGCTCCTCGCGCGGGGTGAGGGAAGCGAGCACGCGCGTCGTCGTCTCGCGCAGGTTCGACTGGATCGCCGCGTCAATCGGCAGGATGGCGTTCTTGTCCTCGATGAAATCGCCGAGGTGGCTGTCCTCCTCGTCGCCGATCGGCGTCTCCAGCGACAGCGGCTCCTTGGCGATTTTCAGGACCTTGCGCACCTTCTCCAGCGGCATGCCGAGCTTCTCGGCGAGCTCCTCCGGCGTCGGCTCGCGGCCGATCTCGTTGAGCATCTGCCGCGAGGTGCGCACGATCTTATTGATGGTCTCGATCATGTGCACGGGGATGCGGATGGTGCGCGCCTGGTCGGCGATCGAGCGGGTGATCGCCTGGCGGATCCACCAGGTGGCGTAGGTGGAGAACTTGTAGCCGCGGCGGTATTCGAACTTGTCGACCGCCTTCATGAGGCCGATGTTGCCTTCCTGGATGAGGTCGAGGAACTGCAGGCCGCGGTTGGTGTATTTCTTGGCGATGGAGATGACGAGGCGCAGGTTGGCCTCCACCATTTCCTTCTTCGCCTGGCGCGCCTCGCGCTCGCCCTTCTGCACCATGTGCACGATCTTGCGGAACTCGTCGATGCCGACGCCGGTCTGGCCTGCGAGCTCGTGCACCAGCGAGCGGATTTCCTTGATGCGGTCCTTGTCCTTGGCGACGAAGCTCTTCCAGCCCTTGGCGGAAAGCTTGGAAATGCGGTTGAGCCAGCGCGGGTCGAGCTCGCCGCCGATATAGTGCTTGAGGAATTCGTCGCGGGCGACGCCGTAGGATTCGGCAAGGCGCATCAGCCGGCCTTCGTTGGACACGAGGCGCTTGTTGATGTCGTAGAGCTGCTCGACGAGTGAGTTGATGCGCGCCTGATTGAGGCGCAGCGACTTGACCTCCGCGATGATCTCTTCCTTGAGCTTCTTGTATTTGCGCTCCTGCGCCGGCGACAGCGACGTCGAGCGCAGGCGGAACTGGATGTCCTGCTCCTGCAGGCGGCGCAGGCGCTTGAAGGCGTCGGCGATGTTATCGAAGGTCTCGACGACTTTCGGTTTCAGCTCGGCTTCGATCGCCGCAAGCGATAGCGAATTCTCCATGTCGTCTTCGTCGTAATCGCTCTCGGCCGCGCTCTCGGCCGGGTCCTTCGGCGCCTCGCCGTCGGCGGCGGGCTCGCCGGGCATCGCCGCCTTGAACGGCGTGGCGGCGGGGGGCGCGGCCGGCGGGGCCGGCGTCTGCACCACCTGCAGATGCGGCGCGCCGGGTACGGGCGTGCCGGCAACGGCGGGGATAGGCTTGCCGTCGGGGCCGATGATGACCGGCACCTGCATCTTCTGCGCGTCGGGGCCGGCGTAGGTGGCTTCCAGATCGATGATGTCGCGGAGGAAAACTTTTCCGTCGTTCAACTCGTCGCGCCAGATGATGACGGCCTGGAAGGTGAGCGGGGATTCGCAAAGGCCGGCGATCATCGCCTCGCGGCCGGCCTCGATGCGTTTTGCAATTGCGATTTCGCCCTCGCGCGAGAGCAGTTCGACCGAGCCCATCTCGCGCAGGTACATGCGCACGGGGTCGTCGGTACGCTCGGACGGCTCTTTCTTCTCGGTGGTGGCGAGCGACTTCTGCTTGGTCTCGACCACCTCGCGGCCGGGTTCATCGTCGTCGTCGTCGTGCTCGTCGGCGGCCTTCTCGGTTTCTTCGTCGCCCTCGGCCTCTTCGTTCTCGACGACGTTGATGCCCATCTCGTTGAGCATCGCCAACGTGTCCTCGATCTGCTCGGAGTTGACCTCCTCCGAGGGCATGACGGCGTTGAGCTGTTCATAGGTAACGAAGCCGCGCTTCTTGGCGGCCTTGATCATCTTCTTGACGCCGGCGTCGTTGAGGTCGAGCAGCGGCAGCGGCGAATTGGGGGCGCCTTCGGCTTCCTTTTCCGGGGCCTCGTCCTTGGCCGGCGCGGCCTTGGCCTTGGTCGCCATCTGTTTCTCCTGGACCTTCTTGGTCGCGCGGCCGGTGGCGCTCATCGACACGGCTCTCCTATATAAAGGCGACAGGCGATGGGCCGCGGCCGGCACAGGCCACTGCCCCCGAATCAGGTCGGCGAGTGTCGTCGGAACCCGCTTAAGCTCCGATTAACCCTGATGAAAACGCGGAAATTCGACCCTTCATTCCCGCGTCCCGGCGCACCGCTTGTGGAAGGCGCGGAACTCATAGACTACGCACGCCCCGGCCGGAAGAGGCTCCGAACCCCTCGATCAGGGCCTCGGTGCCGTCCATGTTCGACAGGCGGGCCTTGACGTCGCGCAGCCGCAGATAATTGCCTTCACTGGCGTCTTGGCCGAGCGCCTGCTCGGCGTCCTTGAGCTCCCTAGTTAGGGAATTCCACTGCCGATGCAAGGCGACAAGCTGGCCCCAGGTCACCAAAACATCGTCCGCCGCGGCCTCAGGCCCCGCCCCCCAGACCGAGGGGGTGGTGATGGACAGTGCGATGCGCGCGATCGTCTCGGCAAGGCCTCGGCCGGCGAGTTCCGCGGCAAGCGCCTCCGGGGTGAGGGCCGCGGCATGGCCGGCATTGTGGGCGGCGATGTCGATCAGCGCGCCCTTGAGGCGCTCGGCGTCGGGGTGGCGGAACTCGAGCGCGCTCAATTCCTCGAGGTGGTCGTGCAGCAGCCAGGGGTGGTTGAGCGCGGCCCGCAGGATGAGCGCCTCGCGCCGCGGCACGGTTGAGCGCGCGCCGCGATGCACCGGGCTTATCCCGAGCTGCTGGCTGACCACCACATAGGGCGTGTTGCGCGAGGAGGGCTCGGGGCGCTGCGCCGGGCCAAAGCGCGGCGTCCATTGGCCGGGGCGGCGGTCGCGCCAACCCTCCTGCCCGTTCCGGCGCGGCTGGTAATTGCCGCGCTGAGCCTGCGCCGGCGCAAAGAGCTGGGCGATGCGCGCGGCAAAATCCTGCCGGTAATATTTGCGCACGCTGTCGTCGCCGATCGAAGCGGTGACCTGGTTAAGGCGTGCCTCGAGCGCCGCGCGGCGTTCCGGCGTGTTGAACTCATGGCCTTCGGTCTCGCGCGCCCACAGCAGCTGGCCAAGCGGCCGCGCCGCGGCGATGACTTCCGCCACCGCCTCGCGCCCGCCCGAGCGCACAAAATCGTCGGGGTCCTGCCCGTCGGGCAGCATGGCGAATTTCAGGCTCTTGCCGGGTGCCAGCCGCGGCAGCGCGAGGTCAACGGCGCGGTAGGCTGCGCGCTGGCCGGCGCTGTCGCCGTCGAAACAGAGCACCGGCTCGTCGGCCATTTTCCAGATCAGCGACAGTTGATCCTCGGTCAGCGCCGTGCCGAGCGGGGCAACGGTGGCTGGGAAACCCGCTGTCACCATGGCGATGACGTCGACGTAGCCTTCGACGGCGATGACCTGGGCCCCGTCGTGCGCCGCCTGCCGTGCGGCGGCGATATTGTAGAGCGTCGCGCCCTTGTGAAAGAGCGGCGTCTCCGGCGAATTCAAGTATTTCGCCTGCGCGTCCTTCTCCAGCGCGCGGCCGCCAAAGGCGATGGTACGGTTGCGCAGGTCGGTAATGGGGAACATCACGCGGTCGCGGAAGCGGTCGAACGGCACCGGAATGTCGTCGCCGGAAATCAAAAGTCCCGCCTCGATCATGTCCTCGGTCGGAATGCCGTGCGAGCCGAGATGCTCCTTCAACGCGAAGCGCTCGCTGGTCGCGTAGCCGAGACGGAATTTGAGTTGCGTGGCCGCGTCGAGCCCACGGTCGGCCAGATAGCCGCGCGCCTTGGCGCCCAGGCGCGAGGCAAGCGTTGCTTCAAAGAATTTCGCGGCAAGCTCCATTATGTCGTAGAGCGTCTTGCGCCGCGCGTCGCGCTTCTCGTCCTCGGGCGATACCTTGGGCAACGCCACGCCTGCCATTGCGGCAAGCCGCTCGACCGCCTCGGGAAAGCCGACGCCGTCGGTGAGCATGATGAAATCGAAAATGCTGCCGTTCTTGCCGGAGGAGAAATCGAACCAGGCCTGCTTCTGGTCGTTGACGAAAAACGACGGCGTCTTTTCCTTGTTGAACGGGGACAGGCCCTTAAGCTCGCGGCCCGAGCGCACGAGCTTGACGCGCTTGCCGACAACTTCCGAAACCGGAAGCCGCGCCTTTAGCTCATCGAGGAATTGTGGCGTGAAGCGCATGGATTCTCCGCCGCACGCAACGCGCGGCGTCTGGTTTTTCGGTTTGGCCGAATCGATCCACTATCATAGGCCGCGAAATTGAGACTTTTCGGGGCGCGCGCAGGAACCTGCACAAGTGCCGTAGATTTGTGGCCTTTTCCTAGTTATTCACAGGCCCGGAACCTCAGAAGAAATCAGGCGGACCAATCGCATGCCCAAAACCTTCGTCCTCGTGCACGGCGCCTTTCATGGCGGCTGGTGCTGGCGCCGCGTCGCCGACCTGCTGGAAGCGCAAGGGCACAAGGTGTTCACGCCGACGCTGACGGGGCTCGGCGAGCGCTCGCACCTCACCGGGCCGCAGGTGAACCTCTCGACGCACATCACCGACGTCGTCAACGTGTTCAAGTGGGAGCAGCTCAGCGACGCGGTGCTGTGCGGTCACTCCTATGCCGGCATGGTGATCGCCGGCGTTGCCGAACGGGTCGCATCCTCGATCGCCTCGATCGTCTTCCTCGACGCCTTCGTTCCCGACAACGGCGACGCCATGGCCGCTCTCACCGGCCAGGCCATGCGCGACGCCATCAAGGCCGCCCTGGACAGAGGCGAGACCGCGCTGCCGCCGCGGCCGGCCGAATTTTTCGGCGTGAACGAGCGCGACCGCGCCTGGGTGAACGGCAATATGACGCCGCAGTCGATCGCCACCTTCACCGAAAAGATTGTGCTCACCGGCGCGCTGCAGCGCATCGGCAGAAAGGCCTACATCCGCGCGCCGAGCTACGTGAACCCCGGCTTCGACAAGGCGGTGGCGCGCATCAAGGCCGATCCGTCATGGCGCACTTATGCCGCGACCTGCGGGCATGACGTCATGGTGGACGCGCCGGAGTGGCTGGCGAAGATTTTGCTCGCGGCCGCCTAGCCGTCGCACTTTTCCTTCGCCGGCCTGTTACGCTTGCCCTCACACAAGGAAAGAATTCGGCTAACGTACCAAGGGCGCCCGCGTCATGACATTTCTCACCACTCCTTCCTTGTGGCTTGCCGCCGTGGTCCTGCTCGTGCCCACGACGCTCATCGCCATGGGCGGGCCGTTCATCATCCGCCGCTATGTGACGCTGGAGCTGCTGCGCGCCAACAACGAAGTGGCCGGCTTCAAGTTCGCGACCGTCGGCGTGATTTACGCGGTGCTGCTCGCCTTCGCCGTCATCGTGGTCTGGGAGAAGTTCGACCAGGCCGATGCCGATGTCGCCAACGAAGCGAGCGCGGCGGCCACCGTGTATCGCCTGTCCCGCGGCATCGATGCCGAGCACGGCATTGCGATCCGCACAGCGATGTCGGCCTATCTAACGACCGCGATCGAAAGGGACTGGCCGGCGATGGAGCGCGGCGTGGCCAGTTCAGCGACAACCGCGGCGCTCAACGACGTTTACACCGCCGTGCTCAAGTTTCACGGCTTCGGCGCCAACGCGGGCCTGGTCATTGCCGAAATCCTCCGCCAGGTCGACGCCATCAGCAAGGCAAGACGCGAGCGCCTGGTCATGGCCGACGGCATCGTCCCCGGAATCATCTGGATCGTGCTTTTTTCCGGCGCGTTCCTGACGATCGGTTTCACGTTTTTCTTCGGCACGGCGAACCTGCGCGCGCAGACGTTGATGACCGGCATGCTGTCGCTGCTCATCTTCGGCGGGCTGCTGACGATTGTCCCCATCGATCACCCCTTCGCCGGCACGGAGCGCGTCGGTCCCGAGGCTCTTGCCGCAGTGATCGACGATTTCGGCCAGATACCATAGCGATCTTATTGCAGCTTCGCCTTTACCGCGGCGCTGGCCTTGGCCATGTCCAGCTGCGCGGCATATTTGCCGCGCAAGGCCCCAATCACCTTGCCCATGTCCTTCATGCCGGCAGCGCCGGTGTCCTTGATCGCGGCGTCGATCGCCGCGGCCATCTCGGCCTCCGACATCTGCTTGGGGAGATAGCCGGAGATGATGGCGATCTCTTCTTCCTCCTGCTTCACCAGGTCGGCGCGGTTGCCCTTTTTGTAGAGATCGACCGATTCCTGGCGCTGCTTGATCATCTTCTGCAGCAGCGGCAGCACGTCGGCGTCGGTAAGCGCCGGCTTGCCGGACCCGCGCGCCTCGATGTCAGCGTTCTTCAGCGTCGAATTGACCATGCGCAGCGTGGAAACCGCGCGCTCGTTCCTGGCCTTCATGGCTTCGGTCAGGGCTTTATTGATGTCGTCGCGCAGCATTTGGACCTCATTCCGACTACTCTGTTATTGCGCTATAATAAGACAGCTCGGCCATTAGCGCCGCTTTGCTTCGATCTCATCGAGATGCTTTTCTATCTTTCGGATGGATTGGCCGATCGTCTGCGAAATCAAGCCCACCAGGATTAGCGAGGCCCCACCTACTACAGTGCCCATGTCTGTCGGCACGTACCATTCAACCCTGCCGTAAAGGTCAAAGCCCACATTCATAACGCCCGCCGCCAAGATCAGGTAACCGAAAACGAATACCCAGAACGAGCTGCCCTTCGCTGGCATGGTTTGTCCCCTTATTACACTGTAAGGCGGATGAGAATGACCCATCTGCGCGCAGGCATTTTTGGACGCCGTCGATGACATCGCACAGCACCAGCGGACCCTTTCCCGATCGGCTAAACCTGCCTGTTGGCGGCGCCCGGCGGCCTCTTGCCTCGCACACTATAATACGCAACTAAGAGGCCATGACCCAGCCGCCGCCGAGCCCCGCCGGAACCTTCTCCGGCACCATTTGGGCTGAGCCCAAGGCGACGGCGCTTTTGGTCTTGGCCGACGGAACCGTGCTGGAGGGCCATGGCCTGGGTGCCAGCGGCCACGCGGTCGGCGAGGTCTGCTTCAACACCGCCATGACGGGCTACGAGGAGATCCTCACCGATCCGTCCTATGCCGGGCAGATCATCACCTTCACCTTCCCGCATATCGGCAATGTCGGCACAAACGAAGAGGACATCGAGACCGTCAACATGGCGGCGACGCCGGGGGCGCGCGGCGTCATCCTGGCGACCGACATCACCGCGCCGTCGAACTACCGCGCCACGCGCAACCTCAACGACTGGCTGAAAGCCAAAGGCGTCATCGGATTGTGCGGCATCGACACCCGCGCGTTGACCACGCTGATCCGCGAGAAGGGCATGCCCAATGCCGTGATCGCGCACGAGCCGGATGGAAAGTTCGATCTCGCCGCGCTGAAGAAAGAAGCCAAGGACTGGCCCGGCCTTGTCGGCATGGACCTGGTGCCGATGGTGACGAGCGGGCAGCGCTTCACCTGGGACGAGACGCCGTGGGCCTGGGGCGAGGGCTTCGGCCGGCTGACCGATCCTGAATTCCATGTCGTCGCCATCGACTACGGCATCAAGCGCAACATCCTGCGGCTGCTCGCCGGCAACGGCTGCAAGGTCACCGTGGTGCCGGCGAAGACTTCCGCCGACGACATCATGGCGCTCAAGCCCGACGGCGTGTTCCTGTCCAACGGGCCGGGCGATCCAGCGGCAACCGGCGAATACGCGGTGCCGGTGATCAAGACGCTGATCGACACCGGCGTGCCCACTTTCGGTATCTGTCTCGGCCACCAGATGCTTGGCCTCGCCGTCGGTGGCAAGACCGTGAAGATGCATCAGGGCCACCACGGCGCAAATCATCCGGTCAAGGACGTGACCACCGGCAAGGTCGAGATCACCTCGATGAACCACGGCTTCGCGCTGGACAAGGACTCGCTGCCGAAGACCGTGGCGCAGACGCATGTCTCGCTGTTCGACGGCTCGAACTGCGGCATCGCGCTCAACGACCGGCCGGTGTTCTCGGTGCAGTATCACCCGGAGGCCTCGCCCGGGCCGCGCAACTCGCATTATCTCTTCCGCCGCTTCGTCGACATGATGCGGCAGGTGAAGCGGAAGATTGCCTGAACCGGAACTTTTGCCGCCGCGACCGCATTGTTGCGCAGATGCAAAACGCGCCCCTCACTTTCCTGTTCAATGACGACGGCGCGGTGCCGAACAATCCGGTGTTACCTGTGCTCATCTACAAGGGCGCGCTGGATCTGAAAAAGAGCATGGCGCCGGCGGTCGAGATCGAGAACCTGTTCAAGACAAACGGCTGGGGTTACGGCCAGTGGCGCAACGGCATCTATGCCTTCGTGCACTACCACGCGATGATCCATGAAGCGCTCGGCGTCGCGCAAGGCTCGGCGCGCGTGCAACTCGGCGGCCATCATGGCGAGATATTCGAGTTCACGGCCGGCGACGTCGCCGTGCTCCCAGCGGGCACTGGGCACCAGCGGCTGATGGGCAGCGACGACCTCTTAGTGATCGGCGCCTATCCGCCGGAAGGGACCTACAACCTCTGCCGCGGCGATAACCCGGCCGACCGCGACCGCTCGTTCACCACGATCGGCAAGGTGCCGGTGCCGGCGAGCGACCCGGTGCTGGGCAAGGATCGCGGCCTGCCCGCGCTGTGGCGGCGCTGAACTTTGGACTATAAGCCCGGCATGGATTGGGTCAGCTTCTACGATTTCAAGCATTCGGTGATCTACGTGAATGCGCGGCATCGCGACGTGCATTACCGAACAATCGCCGAGGACATCCGCGCCTATGTGCCCTCGCCGGCAGCCAACGTGCTCGACTATGGCTGCGGCGAGGCGACTTCGGCCGGTCTCATCGCCGCCGCTTGCGCGCACCTGACGATGGTGGAGGCGGCACCGAATGTGCGCGCCGCGCTCACCGCGCGCCACGCCGGTGACAAAAAGATCTCCATGCTGACGCCCGAGCAGGCGGCGGCGCAGCCTGACGCCTCATTCGACCTCATCGTCATGCATTCGGTGGCGCAATATCTCGGCGCCACGGAGCTCGAGCGCCTCCTGGCGATGTTCCGCAGGCTGGTGAAGCCGTCCGGCACCATCATCGTCGGCGACATCGAGCCGCCGCATCTTGCCACGCCCGCCGCAGCGCTGGCGCTGCTGCGCTTCGGCGCCGCAAACGGCTTCTTCTGGGCCGCGGTGTACGGGCTGCTGCGAATTTTCGTCTCGGATTATCTGCGCCTGCGCAAGACCATCGGGCTGTCGCACTACGAGGAAGCGGCGATGCTGACAAAGCTCAAGGCGGCCGGATTTTCCGCGCAACGCGCGAGCCACAATATCGGCCATAATCAATGGCGCATGACGTTCGTCGCGAAACCGAAGTAACGCATCGTTAACCGCAATCGTCTCTGACGGCAGCCATATACCTTGCGTCAACACCGCCCGCGAATATCGGCCGACGTCCCGGTGGCGGAGTGGTTTACGCAGAAGCCATGCAAGGTCTTCCAGCCTGGTTCGATCCAGGCCGGGCCTCCAATTCAAACCAATATCCGTGCACACCGTCTTGCAGGGCCGCGCACCTGATTGGCGTCCATGTGCTATTCTGACCGCGTGCCGATTCCTCCCGGGGGCACACGGGTTATTCGAATGCCTTCACGACGCATCCTTATTGCGCTGCTCGTTGCGGCGGGTCTGTATCTGGTCGGATCGACGGAACCAAGCCGCGCGCAATTGACCACGTGCGTTTATCTGTTGCGCGGGCTCGGCGGCAAAATCTTCACGTCGGCACTCGACGATCTTGCCGCAAAAATCAGAGATCACAGCATTTGCGCCGTTGTCGGAGAATTTGACGACTATGCCAAGCTGGCGGAGGACGCCGCCGACAAATACAAAAGCGGCGAAACCCAGACCATCGTTATCATCGGTCAGTCGCTCGGGGGCGGCATGGCAACGAGAATGGCCGAGGCGCTGAATCGGTTCGCCGTCCCCGTGGGCCTGTTGCTCACGGTCGATCCGACCTTCCCTCTCAAGGTCGCCGCGAATGTCTCGACCGCAATCAACCTCTACATTCCCAATGGCGTCGGCCGGAAGCTCGAACCGGCCGACGACTTTCACGGCGAATTGCTCAATCTCGATCAGAAAAATATCTGGGCCGTCCAGCACATCTGGAGTTTCGCCATTCTCGAAAACCAAATTCTGGACTATGTGCTCGCCGCCGCGGCAACGCCCCCCGCGGCCGCGCAAGGTAATCCGCTGGCGCAGGCGCCCTGAAATTGCGGGCTGAGGGCCGCGGCAAGGCCGCCCCGAAACGTTCCCTCGGGCGGGCAAGCAGATATTTGCCCAATATCAGTCCACCGCTAATCATCGCATTCCGCTTCCCTGCCCCCCATATATGGTCTAAGCAGCGCCTCGCGCGGGACTGGTCCCGCTGCGGGAGCAAAGGACGCGCAAAAGCGCGCCCTTTTTTTGTGTGCCGAAGGACGGAATGCCGAAACGAACCGACATCAAATCGATCCTGATCATCGGCGCCGGCCCGATCGTCATCGGCCAGGCCTGCGAGTTCGACTATTCCGGCACGCAGGCCTGCAAGGCGCTCAAGGACGAGGGCTACCGGATCATTCTCGTCAATTCCAATCCGGCGACGATCATGACCGATCCCGATCTCGCCGATGCCACTTACGTCGAGCCGATCACGCCGGAGATCGTCGCCAAGATCATCGAGAAGGAACGCCCGGACGCGCTGCTCCCCACCATGGGCGGGCAGACCGCGCTCAACTGCGCGCTCTCCTTGCGAAAGATGGGCGTGCTGGAGAAATTCAACGTCAAGATGATCGGCGCCACGGCCGACGCGATCGACATGGCGGAGGACCGCGAGCTGTTCCGCGAGGCCATGACGCGCATCGGATTGCCGACGCCGCGCTCGCACCAGATCAAGACGCTTGTTCAGGCGCTCACGGCGCTCGACGATATCGGCCTGCCCGCCATCATCCGCCCGAGCTTCACGCTCGGCGGCACCGGCGGCGGCATCGCCTACAACAAGGCCGAGTTCATCGAGATCGTCGAGCGCGGCATCGACGCGTCCCCCACCAACGAAGTGCTGATCGAGGAGTCGGTGCTCGGCTGGAAAGAGTTCGAGATGGAAGTGGTGCGCGACAAAAACGATAACTGCATCATCATCTGTTCTATCGAGAACATCGATCCGATGGGCGTGCATACCGGCGAATTCGATCACCATTGCGCCGGCGCTGACGCTCACCGACAAGGAATACCAGATCATGCGCGACGCCTCGATCGCGGTGCTGCGCGAGATCGGCGTCGAGACCGGCGGATCGAACGTGCAGTTCGCCATCAACCCGGAAGACGGGCGGCTGGTGGTGATCGAGATGAACCCGCGCGTGTCGCGCTCGTCCGCCTTGGCGTCGAAGGCGACCGGTTTTCCGATCGCCAAAGTAGCGGCCAAGCTGGCGGTCGGCTACACGCTCGACGAAATCGCCAACGACATTACCGGCGGCGCGACGCCGGCCTCGTTCGAGCCGACCATCGACTACGTGGTGACGAAAATCCCGCGTTTCGCCTTCGAGAAATTCCTCGGCGCCTCGACCACGCTCACCACCTCGATGAAATCGGTGGGCGAAGCCATGGCCATCGGCCGCACCTTCCAGGAATCGTTGCAGAAGGCGCTGCGCTCGCTGGAGACTGGCCTTACCGGGCTCGATGAGATCACCATCGAGGGCTACGACGCCGCCAAGGGCATCGACGACAGCGACAACAAGGCGGCGTTCCGCGCCGCGTTGGGCACGCCGACGCCGGACCGGCTGTTGAAACTGGCGCAGGCGATGCGGCTCGGCGCGACCGACGAGCTGATCCACAATGCCTGCCGCGTCGATCCGTGGTTCCTCAGCGAAATCCGCGGGCTGGTGGAGGCGGAAGCCGAGATCAAGGCCAAGGGTCTGCCGACGACGGCCGGCGCCTTCCGCCGGCTCAAGGCGCAAGGATTTTCCGATACCCGCCTCGGCAAACTCACCGCCACCCCTGCCGAAACGGTAACGAAAAAGCGCCGCGCGCTCGGCGTGCGGCCGGTGTTCAAGCGCATCGACACCTGCGCCGCCGAATTCGCCTCGCCCACGGCCTACATGTATTCGACCTATGCTGCACCGTTTAACGGCCACGTCGCCGATGAGGCGCGGCCGTCCGACAAGAAGAAAGTCATCATACTCGGCGGCGGACCGAATCGCATCGGCCAGGGCATCGAGTTCGACTACTGCTGCTGCCACGCCTGCTTCGCGCTGAAGGAGGCGGGCTACGAGACCATCATGGTCAACTGCAATCCGGAGACGGTGTCGACCGATTACGACACCTCCGACCGGCTCTATTTCGAGCCGCTGACGCCGGAAGATGTCCTCGAGATCATCGACACCGAACGCTCGAACGGGACGCTACACGGCGTCATCGTGCAGTTCGGCGGGCAGACGCCGCTCAAGCTTGCCGAGCCGCTGGAAAAGGCGAAGGTGCCGATTCTCGGCACTTCGCCCGACATGATCGACCTCGCCGAGGACCGCGAGCGCTTCAAGACGCTGCTCGACAGACTGAAGGTGCGCCAGCCAACGAACGGCATCGCCACCTCGCTGGGCGCGGCGCGCGCCATCGCCGACGAGATCGGCTATCCGGTCGTGATCCGCCCGTCCTACGTGCTGGGCGGCCGCGCCATGGAGATCGTGCGCGATGCGGCGCAACTCGACCGCTACGTGGCAAGACTCGCCGGCGATCTCGACCGGCCGTCCGAGCTCATCGTCTCCAAAAAAAGCCCGCTGCTGATCGACCGCTATCTCTCCGACGCCACCGAAGTGGACGTCGACTGCCTCTGCGACGGCAAGGACACTTTCATCGCCGGCATCATGGAGCACATCGAGGAGGCCGGAATTCATTCCGGCGATTCCGCCTGCGCGCTGCCGCCGCACTCCTTAAACGAGAAGACGCTCGCCGAACTCGGCCGGCAAACCCGCGAACTTGCGCTCGCGCTCAATGTCGTCGGCCTGATGAACGTTCAATATGCGATCAAGGACGGCGACATCTACGTGCTTGAAGTCAATCCGCGCGCCTCGCGCACCGTGCCTTTCGTCGCCAAGGTGATCGGTCTGCCGGTCGCCAAGATCGCCGCCCGCGTCATGGCCGGCGAAAGCCTCGCCAGCTTCAAGCTCAAGCCCGTCGCCTTCAGGCATCGGGCGGTGAAGGAGGCGGTGTTCCCCTTTGCCCGCTTCCCGGGGGTCGACACCGTGCTCGGGCCGGAGATGAAATCCACCGGCGAGGTGATGGGCATCGACTCCTCGTTCGAGGTCGCCTTCGTCAAGAGCCAGATCGGCGGCGGCGCCAACCTGCCCCGGTCGGGAACCGTGTTCGTTTCGGTCAAGGACGAGGACAAGGCGCGCATCCTGCCGGCGGTCAAGCTGCTCGATTCCCTCGGCTTCAAGACCATCGCCACCTCGGGAACCCAGCGCTATCTCGCCGAACACGGAGTGGCGGCGGCCAAGATCTTCAAGGTGCTGGAAGGCCGCCCGCATATCGTCGATGCCATCAAAAACGGCGGTGTTCAGCTTGTTTTCAACACCACCGAGGGCGCTGCGGCACTGCAAGACAGCCGCTCGCTGCGCCATGCCGCCCTCTTGCATAAAGTGCCGTACTACACCACTCTTTCAGGTGCCGTCGCGGCGGCGCAAGGCATAAAAGCCTATCTGGCGGGCGATCTCGAAGTCCGTGCGCTGCAAAGCTATTTCGGCGGTCCCCGTTAGGGGCCGGGCGGCGGCGCGTAGGCCGGGAATCACTCAGGTTGCGGCGTAGGAAAACCGGCCGCAATCGAAGCGTTTTTGTCCCGGCCCGGTAAAAATGGCTCTGGCACCCGGAAATCCGTGGCCGGAGTCGTATTACGAGTCGAATGAACGGCGAACTATAGATGGAAGGGGCTTGGCGGCGCTGAGAGGCGTTCAAGTTGTTTCCGGCGCCCGCCAGGAGGAGATTGAGACGATGGACAAGATACCGATGACGGCCGCCGGCTATGCAACGCTCGAAGCCGAGCTCAAGCACTGCCAGCAGGTGGAACGGCCCCGCATCATCCAGCAGATCACCGAGGCGCGCACGCACGGTGACCTGTCGGAGAATGCCGAGTATCACGCCGCCAAGGAGGCGCAGTCGCACAACGAGGGGCGCATCGCCGAGCTCGAGGACAAGCTGGCGCGCGCCGACGTGATAGACGTGTCGAAGCTCTCAGGCGACAGCATTACCTTCGGCGCCACGGTGACGCTGATCGACGAGGACACCGACGAGAAGAAGGTGTGGCAGATCGTCGGCGAGCCGGAAGCCAACGCCAAGGCCGGCAAGATTTCAATTACGTCACCGCTCGCGCGCGCGCTGATCGGCAAGACCAAGGGCGCGTCTGTCGAAGTGGTGACACCCGGCGGCGCCAAGGCCTATGAGGTGAAGAAGGTGGAGTGGCGGTAAGCCGATGAAAATCAAGGTTGCCGCGAAGCGATTGAAGGCTGTTTGTCAGTAGACGCCTAACGTTCATGTTTGTCGTTTTTCGTGTCATGCCCGACCTTGTGCCGGGCATCCACGTCTCAAAAGCATTCACTAAACTTAAGGCGTGGATGGCCGGGACAAGCCCGGCCATGACAACCGAAAAATCATAACACCGTTTGCAGCGCCGTCTGCCTAGCCGTCCATCGGCACCATGGCAGCGTCCTTGGAATTGCGCAGCACCAGCGAGGTCTTGACGTTGCGCACGTTGGGCGCGGCGGTGAGCTTTTCGACGAAGGCCTGGAAAGTCTTGAGGTCCGGCGCCACACATTTGAGCACGAAGTCGATCTCGCCCGACAGCATCCAGCATTCGCGCACCAGCGGCTGCGCCCGCACGAAACCCTCGAAGGCTGCAAGGTCAGCTTCCGCCTGGCTCGACAGGTGCACCATGGCGAAGACGGTGACCTCGTAGCCGAGCTTCTTTTCGTCGAGCAGCGCGCGGTAGCCCTTGATGTAGCCTGCCTCCTCGAGCGCCCGCACTCGGCGCAGGCAGGGCGGCGCCGAGATGCCGACGCGGCGCGCCAGCTCCACATTGGTCATGCGGCCGTCGTCCTGCAGCTCTTTCAGGATTTTGCGGTCGATGGCGTCGAGGCGGGCGGGCAAGAACGGCTCCTTGCGGCACTGGTTAACCGGACCGAAACATCCATACTGCGAAATAAAGTTTCGCGAAAGAATATTACGTGAGGCGGTGCCGCGGGCATGCAGCTTCATGGCTGTGGGCGCGGCGGGTTGCGTATCTTGCATAGCTCGGTGAAAGACATAAATTGCCCCTGCATAACAGCCGGCACCGGTCCGCATAGCGCGGGGCCGCGGCAAGCGCCCGACGACGCCCCGTCAGGAGGGCGACATCCCATGGCCAAGACGACGCATGCCAAGGTCGTGATCATCGGTTCCGGGCCTGCGGGCTATACGGCCGCGATCTATGCCGCGCGCGCCATGCTGGAGCCGATCCTGATCCAGGGCATCCAGCCCGGCGGGCAGATGACCATCACCACCGATGTGGAAAACTATCCGGGCTTCGCCGACGTCATCCAGGGCCCCTGGCTGATGGAACAGATGGCCAAGCAGGCCGAGCATGTCGGCACCAAGATGGTCTCCGACACGGTCACCAAGGCGGACCTGAGCCAGCGTCCGTTCCGCCTGCAATGCGACTCCGGCGACGTCTACATTGCCGAGGCCCTGATCATCGCCACCGGTGCGCAGGCGCGCTGGCTCGATCTGCCCTCGGAGCAGAAATTCAAAGGCTATGGCGTGTCGGCCTGCGCCACCTGCGACGGCTTCTTCTACCGCAACAAGGAAGTGGTCGTGATCGGCGGCGGCAACACCGCGGTCGAGGAGGCGCTGTTCCTCACCAATTTCGCCTCCAAGGTGACGGTGGTGCACCGGCGCGATGCCTTCCGCGCCGAGAAGATCATGCAGGAGCGGCTGTTCAAGCATCCCAAGATCGAGGTGATCTGGGACAGCGTGCTCGATGACGTGATCGGCGCCGACAGCCCGCTGAAAGTCAACGGCGTGCGGCTGAAGGACGTGAAGACCGGCAAGGTGACCGAGCGCGCGGTGGACGGCGTGTTCATAGCCATCGGGCATAACCCGGCCTCCGAATTGTTCGCCGGCCAGCTGAAAATGAAGGCCTCCGGCTACATCGTCACCAACGGCTATTCGACCGTCACCTCGGTGCCCGGCGTATTCGCTGCCGGCGACGTCACCGACGAAATCTATCGCCAGGCGGTCACCGCCGCCGGCCAGGGCTGCATGGCCGCGCTCGAAGCGCAGAAATTCCTGCACGCGCAAGGACAAGAACATGAATTTTCACATGAGCGTCAACGCGCGGCGGCGGAGTAAGCCGATGGCGAACGGCACGCAGTCTACGATGGACTGGGACAAGCTGAAGGTATTTCACGCCGCGGCGGAAGCGGGCTCGTTTACGCACGCCGGCGAGCGCCTGGGGCTGTCGCAATCGGCCGTTTCACGCCAGGTTTCGGCGCTGGAAGGCGAGCTTTCGGTGTCGCTGTTTCATCGCCACGCGCGCGGATTGATCCTCACCGAGCAAGGCGAACTGCTCTATCGCACGGCGCATGAAGTGTTCATGAAGCTGGAAGCCGCGCGGACAAAATTGACCGACAGCCGCGAGCGGCCGAACGGCGAGCTGAAAGTCTCGACCACGCCCGGCATCGGCGTGAATTGGTTGACGCCGCGGCTCGGCGAATTCCTCGATCTTTATCCCGACATCCACGTCACGCTGATCACCAGCGAAGAGGAACTCGACCTCGCCATGCGCGAGGCCGACGTCGCCATCCGCCTGCGCCAGCCGACGCAACCGGACCTGATCCAGCGCAAATTGTTCTCCGTGCATTTTCACGCCTACGCCTCGCCGGATTATCTCAAGCGCTTCGGAACGCCGCGCACCTTCGACGACCTCGACAAGCACCGCATCATCCTGCTCGGCGGCAACGTGCCGCCGCATTTCGCCAACCGGCGCTGGCTGGTCGATGTCGGCCGCGACGCGAAAAATCCGCGCGTGCCGACGCTTTCCATCAACAACGTGCTCGGCATCTTGCGCGCCTGCCAGCGCGGACTCGGCATCGCCATGCTGCCGGACTATCTGGTCGAGGAAAACGGCGGGCTGGTGCAACTGTTCGGCGAAGCCAACACGCTCGCGCTCGACGCTTACTTCGTCTATCCGGAAGAACTCAAATCGGTGGCGCGCATCCAGGTGTTCCGCGACTTCCTGGTGGCCAATGCGCAGCGCTGGAATTTCTAATTCCGCGGCGCGCGAAAAATAATTCCTTCGCCCAGAACTGCGAAACGGCATGGCAGACATGCGGCCCGCCATGTTGCTTGGTCTGCCATCGGCTCGCATAGTCAATGTCGCTGCCGCGGAAGATATCCTCCCAGATTCGCCCGTTGCGCAGCATGTTCCCCTCTGAGTAGATGTCGGCCCCCACGCCGGCACATTAAAACCGGGCCCCTCGCGGGGCCCGGTTATTTTTTGGACACAATTGCTCTACAGCCGCCATGTCACGAAGAAGTCATCTGGCAATGGCGACATCCACCGGCGGGAACCGAAGGGCGCGCGCAGGATTGGAGTAAGATATGCTCCGAAATGGCCGCGAAAATGCCGGTGCGCCGGCGAGTTCCGCGGCTTGTGCAAAATAGCCACAGGTCGTAGTTGTTCGGATCGACGCGTTGTGAAATGCGTAACCAGCACAGGAGTATCGGTTAAACTGCGTTGGAAATCTGGTGCGCCCTCGCCGCCCGGCCTGGGTTTAGGGAGATTGCCTGGTGAAAAGCCTGAAAATTGAACGTCTTTTGGCCTCGAGCGCCCTCGCTTTGGCGCTGCTGCTGGTCAGCCACCCGGCTCCGGCGCAACAGGCCGATCAGCAGGACCAGGCCGTGGTGCCGCTCCCGGACTACCCGGTCCCGCAGGCGGCGGCGAAGAGTCCAATGCGCCCGCGCAAGCGGCGTCCACCGACGCGACGAGGGATGCTGCCAAGGATGCAGCCAAAGACAGCAAACCTGACGCGTCGAGCCCGGCCGCCGAGCCGGCCAAAGCCACGGCCATTCCGGCGGCGACGCCCGTCGAGGCCGATGCCGACAATGCCATCGCCGACAAGTTGCACGACATCATCACCGGCAAGCAATTCGACCGGGTCGTTTCCCACAAGGCCGATCGCGACGGCGTCGAGCAATTCTACAAGGCGCGCGACTACAAGCCGCTGTGGGTGAGCCATGGCTCGGCCAACGAGCGCGCCCAGGCGGCGATCGCCTATCTCGCGCAAGTGGACAGCGTCGGTCTCGATCCGCGCGATTATGCGGCGCCCGATTTCAAAGCGGCGACGACACCCGACGCGCTCGCCACGGCGGAGATCAAGTTCACCAATTCCGTTCTCACCTACGCGCGGCAGGCGCAGATTGGCCGCATCCATTTCAGCCGCATCGGCGCCGACATTCAGTTCGATCTGGTGCCGCCGGTGCCGGAAAAGGTGCTGGCGAAGACTCGCCGACGCGAGCGACGATGCCGCGGCGCTCGACAGCTACAATCCGCCACAGCCGGAATTCCAGGCGTTGCGCGAAAAGCTCGCCGAACTGCGCAACGCTCCGGCGGCCGCGCCGCCGGAAGAAAAGCCGAAGCCGCTGGTGCGTATCGCCGACGGGAAGATCTTGCGTCCCGGCATGAAAGACGCGCGCGTGGTCGCGCTGCGCAAGCGCCTGGATATTTCCGGCGACAAGGATAGCCCGCTTTATGACGACGCCGTCGCCGATGCGGTCAAGGCATACCAGACCGGCAACGACCTCGATGTCGACGGCAATCTTGGCCCGCAAACGACCCGCACGCTCAACGGCGAGCAGCAGGTCAAGCGCGTATCCGCCAACCCGATCGACACCATCATCGTCAACATGGAGCGCTGGCGCTGGCTGCCGCGTGACCTCGGCAATCCGCATGTGATCGTCAACGTGCCGGACTACAGCCTGACGCTGTACAACGACGGCAAGGTTTACTGGCACACCAAGATCGTCGCCGGCCAGCCGGCCAAGGCGACGCCGATGATCAGCGCGGAGATGAAGTTCATCACCGTCAATCCAACTTGGAACGTGCCGCCGTCGATCATCGAGAACGAATACCTGCCGGCGTTGCAGCAGGACCCCAACGCGCTCGACCGCATCGGGCTCAAGATCACGCAAGACCCCGACGGCACCGTGCATATTTTCCAGCCGCCAGGCGCCGGCAATGCGCTCGGCCGCATCCGTTTCAATTTCCCCAACAAGTTCCTGGTCTACCAGCACGACACGCCGGACAAATATTTGTTTGCGCGCGACAAGCGCGCCTACAGCCATGGCTGCATGCGCGTGCAGGACCCGTTCGTCTACGGCGAGAAGCTGCTGTCGCTGGTGGACCCGGAGGGGCATTACACCGCGGCGAAACTGCAGAAGATGCTCGGCGACAACGAGATCAACATCAATTTCCCCAAGCCGATCTGGGTGCACCTGACCTATCAGACGGCCTTCGTCGATGAAGATGGCAAGCTGCAACTGCGCGATGATGTGTATGGCCGCGATGCCAAGATGCTTGCCATCCTCAAGGGCAGCGAGCGCAAGGTCGCCGACATCGCCATCGAACTGCCGCCGAACCAGTCGGCGAAGCCGGTGAAGCTCGCTCCCGGCACCTATGGCGGGACGAGTTACGGCGCCAGCGGGCCGAGCTTCTTCGACTTCCTGTTCGGCGGCGGGCGGGCGCAGGTCGAGCCGCCGGGCTACCGGCCACGCGGCTTCATCGGCTCGCGCGCGCAGAACAACGGCCGCTACTTCCGCTGATCGCGCTTTTCTCCTTATAGCGGCATTACGTCAGCGTTTCGTGGCGTAAATACCATGCGTGCCGGCGTTTACGACCTCTGCCGCCGAAGTAATAATCCGCGCCATATTGCATGGTTGGAAGCTTCGAAAGGGCGGCAGTCGTTCCCCGAGGTCAATTTTTGGTACAGGCGGGTGGACTTGAACCACCGACCTCTGGTTCCACAGACCAGCGCTCTAACCAACTGAGCTACGCCTGCACTTGGTCGCCTAGAATTGCCGCAAACGCGGCGGGGCGGAACCTAGAAGCCGCACCCCTTTTTGGCAAGGTTGCATTTGGCCGCAGCCGTGCGATGCAAAAAGCCCGGACGGTCATCCCGTCCGGGCTTTGATGGCTCGCGGCGCTGGCCGCGAGAGATCGTTATTTGCTGGCTTTAGGCGGCCTTGGTCATGACGCTGGAAAGGCCTTCCTTGATCGGCGCCGCGGTATCGGTCGCCACCTTCTGCGCGCACTCGGCCAAATCCTTGGCCTGCGCGGTGACGGTGTCGAACTGCGAGCGCATGTAGGCGGTGGAAAGCTCCACGACCTCGGAATAGGATTTCGCCGCCATCAGCTCGCCGAGCAGGTCGAAGGCGGCGTTGCTATTAGCGCGCGCGCTCTCGATCAGCTTGAGGCCGTAGCCGCTGCAGCCCTTGGTCGCAGTGGCATAGGTGTCTTCGAGCGTGTCGGTGGCTTCCTCGGCGACGCTCTTCATCTTCTCGTAGTTCTCCTTGGCCTGCGCGAGGCCCTTTTCGGCGAACTCGCGGAACGCGGCCGGGACTTCCATCTTCGGGATTTCGAATTTCGGCATTTCGAACTTCGGCATTTCGAACTTCGGCATGTCGAAGTTCGGCATGCTGGTCGGAATGACCTTCGGCTTGGCTTTTTGGGTGGGGGCGACTTCTGGCATGACTTAATCCTTATCGGAGGGCGATACTCCCGGCGCGATCCGGGCCGCTGCCCTCGGCAAAGCAGCCCCGCGCCCATTTCCGACCGCCGCCACGCAGCAAAACTTGAAAACGCAACGCCAAAAAGTGCCTACGCAGCAACGGATCGACTTAATTGTTTGGATAGCACAGTTTTTAGTGCATTGCAACAAATATATTGCACTGCACAAGACAGGCAGAGCTGCCATGCCGGAGCCGAGGGGGCCGGTGTCGGTCAGGCCGGGTTGGCGGCGCCAAAACCCTTCGCACAGGCCCTGAAACGCTTTTTCCAAGGCCTGCGGCAGCCAATCGTGCCTATTTCTGAGGGCCTTGGCCGGCCAATTTCGCCGCCTGTTTGCCCAATTCCTTGGCCTGATCGGTCAACACCGCGATCTGCCCGCTGACATAGTCGCGCTGTAGCGCCAGGACCTCGGCCGCATCCTTCGCTTTCATCAGTTTTTGGGCGAACTCGAATGACGAGCTGATGTTGCGCTCGGCATAGCGCATGGCCAACCCGCCCACTTCCTTGGCGCCGGATTGGGTGCTGGCCGCCTGATTTTCGGCGGTCTTCACCGCATGCTGGGCGGCGGCGACGAAGCTGTCGAACGCCTGCTTGGCCTGCTCCATGCTTTTTTCGGCCAATTCGCGCATTTGCGGCGGGATCTCGAAATTCGCACTATTGTCCTTGGCCATCGCAAACCTCCTCCGCGCCAACCTCGGCGTCCTCCGATTTAACCATAGTTCGTCAGCCGCGCCACTCCCGCGAATTGATGCGGCCCACCACATTAACGTTACATCCGCTTCGCGGCCGCCATGCGCCGTCCCGGCGTGGACGCTACAGGCAGGCGGCCTTAAAGCTTTGTTATCCGTAATTTCCGCGTGACCCGATGAGTGGAACAGAGTCTCAAATCGCGTTTCTGAGCGATCCGCGGCTCGCGGCCCATGCCCTGCGCCCGATGCCGGCGTGGCTGTGGAGCACGGATGCAAGCCATATGCTCTGGGCCAATCCGACCGCGGCGGCAATCTTCAACGCCGAGTCACCGGCCGCGGCTTCCGCGATCCGCTTCGACGCCAATCATCCTGCCGCCGCGCAGGTCGCGCGCCTCGCCGGCACGCTGCCGCAGGCAAACGCGCCGCGGCTCGAACGGCTGCGCGGCTTCGGCGCGAGTGTCGGCGGCACGCTGACCTGCCTGTGCTCGCGATTGACACTCGCCGACAATACCGCCGCCGTTCTGGTCGTTGCCACCGAACGCGCCGGCCGCGACATCGCCTTGCCCGACCGCGCGCGCCGGTTGCTCGCCGACTTCACCAGCGCGGCCGCGGTGTTTTCCGCCGACGGCGAATTGATCGAGGCAAAGCCCGTGGCGCGCGAGCGCTTCGGCGCGGCGCGCGACTTGATGGCGCTGGGCGCGGAAAAACTGGCGCGCGAGGCAAGTCTCAACGGCACGGCCGAAGGCGACATCGGCAGCGGGCGCGTCGCGCTCTACCGTCTCGGCGCCGGGGCCACCGTTACGCTGCTGCTCAACTACCTCGATGCCGCCGCGATGCCGACCGTCGCGATCGGCGATTTACGACCGATCCGGCACTGGGCGCCAGCGGCGGCCACGCCGCCCGCTGCGACGGAGCTTCCCGCGGCGCCGGCTGCGCCAAGTCCCGCCCCGCGCGCGAGCCCGTCGCGCCGGTCCACGCTGCGCTTCGTCTGGCAGATGGATGCCGCCACCCGCTTCACGCTCGAGTCGGACCAATTTGCCAAGCTGATCGGGCCGAAGACCGCGGCCCTCCTCGGCCGTCCCTGGGCCGAGATCAGCGCCGAGCTCAAGCTCGACCCGAAAGGCGACATGGTGCGTGCCCTTGCCTCGCGAAACACCTGGAGCGGCATCGTCGTGTCCTGGCCGGTGAACGGCGCCGCCGACCGGCTGCCGGTCGAAATGTCCGGACTGCCGGTGTTCGACCGCGATCGCCAGTTCACAGGTTATCGCGGCTTCGGCGTCTGCCGCGACCTCGACCGGCTTGCCGCGCACACCGCGCGCCCGGTGGCCGAGGCGATCTCGGCGCAAATGAACGCCAATGTGCTGCCGTTCCCGGCGGTCAAACCAGCGGAACCGGCATTGAATCCGGTCGAGCAAAACGCCTTTCAGGAGCTCGGCCGCGAATTGAGCGACCGGCTGAAGCAGCCCGCCGGCAACGATGTCCCGGCGCAGATGGACGACGACTTCGGCCCCGAGATGATCGCGGAGCCCGCCGCGCTGCCGCCAACGCGGCCTGCGCGCAATGCCAATGCGGCAAACGACAGCCACGAAGGGCGCCCGATCCTCGACCGGCTACCGATCGGCGTCCTCGTCTACCGACTCAACCAACTGATCTACGCCAACCGCGCCTTCCTCGACTGGACCGGTTATCCGACGCTGGAGGCGCTGGCCGAAGCCGGCGGCCTCGACAGCCTGTTCATCGAGACCAAGCCCGCGCCCGACGGCGCCAAGAATGGCGCCAAGACGCTGATGATCTCGACGCCGCACGGCCAGCAGCTGCCGGTCGAAGGCCGCCTGTTCAGCGTCGCCTGGAACGGCGAGAACGCGCTGGTGTTGATGCTCAACACACTGCCGACCATCGCCGCCGCCGGCACCAAGGGCGCGGAAGCAGCGCTGCGCCGCACCGAGGACGAAAACCACGAGCTCAGGGCCATTCTCGACACCGCCACCGACGGCGTGCTGGTGCTCGACCGCGCCGGCCGCGTGCTCTCCGCCAACCGCAGCGCGCAGGCGCTGTTCGGCTACGCCGCCGCGGACTTCGCCAAGCTCGGCTTCGGCGACCTGTTCGCGCCGGAAAGCCGCCGCGCCGCCCTCGATTATCTCGATCGTCTCGCCCGCGCCGACGAGCCGGTGCTGCTCAACGAAGGCCGCGAGCTGATCGGCAGCGTGCGCCGGGGCGGTCTCGTCCCGCTCTACATGACCATGGGCCGCATCGAGGACGGCGAGAAGCTGTGCGCGGTGCTGCGCGACGTCACCGCCTGGAAGCGCACCGAAGAAGAACTGATCAACGCCCGCCAGCAGGCTGAGAAAGCTTCCACGGCAAAGTCCGAATTCCTCGCCAAGATCAGCCACGAGATCCGCACGCCGCTCAACGCCATCATCGGCTTTTCCGAGGTGATGATGGAGGAGCGCTTCGGCCCGGTCGGCAACGACCGTTACAAGCAATACCTCAAGGACATTCACACCTCCGGCGAGCACCTCATCTCGCTGCTCAACGATTTGCTTGACCTGTCGAAAATCGAAGCCGGCAAGCTCGACCTCACTTTCGTCAGCGTCAACCTCAACGACCTCGTGCAGCAATGCGTCGCCATCATGCAGGAGCAGGCCAACCGCGAGCGGGTGATCATCCGCGCTTCGCTGGGTGCGGACCTGCCGCAGATCGTCGCCGACGCGCGCTCGGTGCGCCAGATCGCTCTCAATTTGTTGTCGAACTCAATCAAATTCACCGGCGCCGGCGGGCAGGTGATCATCTCCACGGCGTTGAGCGACGATGCCGAAGTGAGCCTGCGCGTGCGCGACACCGGCGCCGGCATGAGCCCGCAGGAATTGCAGACGGCCATGGAGCCGTTCCGCCAGCTATCGACCTCGACTCGCTGGGGCTCGAGCGGCACCGGCCTCGGCCTGCCGATCACCAAGGCGCTGGCCGAGGCCAATCACGCGCGCTTCCGCATCACCAGCGAAGTCGACACGGGCACGCTGGTCGAAGTGGTTTTCCCGGCCACCAAGGTACTGGCGCAATAGGCCGGGGTGCGGCTAGGCTTCGCCCGTCATGCGTGCCCTGCGGCGGTTCGCTTTACTCGTTCTCGCCCTATCGTTTGCGGCCCCGGCCGCGCGCGCGGCCGAGCCGGTCGATCTCTTGCTGGTGCTAGCGGCGGATGTCTCGCGCAGCGTCACCCAGGACAAATTCGAGTTGCAGCGCCAGGGCTATGCCGCGGCGATTGCCGAACCACGAGTGCTGGAGGCGATCCGCTCCGGGTTGAACGGCCGCATTGGCGTGATGTTTCTCGAATGGTCGGGGTTCGGCAACCAGAAGGTGGTGATCGACTGGACCATCATCGACGGGCCTGCGGCGGCGCAGAAGTTTGGTGATCAGCTGCTGGAATTGCCCCGTTCCTTCGCCGACCGCACCTCGATTTCGGGCGGCATCGATTATGCCATGGCGCAGCTCGCGCGCGCGCCGTTTGAAGCCAAGCGTCGCACCATCGACGTGTCCGGCGACGGCACCAACAATGCCGGCCGCGACGTCGCGCAGGCGCGGGACGGTGCGCTGGCCGCCGGCGTCACCATCAACGGCCTGGTGATTCTGAGCGAGCGCCCGCTGCAGTGGAATCCGGAACACACCAATCCGCCCGGCGGCCTCACGCAATATTACCGGAACAACGTGATCGGCGGACCGGGCGCCTTCGTGCTGGAGGCCAAGGATTTCAATGCCTTTGGCCAGGCGATCATCAACAAGATGATCGCCGAGATCGCTTTTGCCGAGCCCGCTGCCGGATCCGCGTATTCGACGCGTTAACGTCTCTCCGCTCACGCACAGCCCTGGCCTTGAAAGCGTCACAGACGCCGCCCACGGTTGGCGGGCGCGACACCGGTGGTATAGTCCGTCGGCGTTCGGGAAAACCGCTGGAAAATCATTCCTTTGACAGTCGCTTCTGGGTTCAGACGCCTGGCTATCGGGGTTGCCGCCGCCGTCTTGCTCGGCGCCGTGGCGCTTAGCGTCGCCACCGCGCTGATCTCGCGCGACGCAATGCGGGCGCAGGTGATCGGTGAGATCCGCGCGGTCACCGGCCTTAATCCCGTGCTGCGCGGGCAGACCACGGTCTCGCTGTTCCCCCGCGGCAGCGTGAGCTTTGCCGATGTCATACTGGGCGACGCGGCGCAACCCGCGCTCACTGCCGAACGGCTGACCGCGCGGTTGCGCTTCTTTCCGCTGCTCTTCGGCCGCGTCGAGATCGCCGATGTGGCGCTGGAGCAGCCAACCATCAATGTCACCATGCAGCAGAGCGGCCAATCCAACTGGTCCGCCTTGATCGCCGCGCTGGCGCGCAGCCAGATGGCGGACGCCACACGCATCGCCCCCTTCACCGAGATCAGGATCAATGACGGCACCGTGGTGACGAGCGAGCCAAGCCGCAAAATCTCGGAGACGCTCACCGACGTGCAGTTGTCGGTGGCCTGGCCATCGATCTCCAAGACCTTCGGCGCCACCGGACGCTTCGTTTGGCACGACGAGCCGATCGATGCCAGCCTTGCGCTAGGCGATTTTTCCGCAGCGCTCGCCGGCAAGCGTTCCGGCCTGAAGGTTCGTCTCGCCGCCGCGCCAATGCACGTCGCTTTCGATGGCGCCATCGGCATGCAGCCGACGCTCAAGATCGAGGGCACGCTGGCCGCCGATTCCTCCTCGTTGCGCGATGCGCTGGTCTGGGCCGGGCAGCAGCCGCTGCCGGGCGGCGGCTTCGGCGCGTTCTCGCTCAAGGCGAATACCGATGTGGTCGGCGGCACCATCGGCATGTCCAACGTTAATGTCGAGCTTGACGGCAATTCCGCGGAGGGCGTGCTGACCTTCGCCACCAACGGGCGCAAGACGCTGCAAGGCACGCTCGCCGCCGATACGTTCGACCTTTCGCCCTACGTTTCCACCGTGCGCCTGCTCACGGCCAATGAGCGCGCCTGGAATAACGGCCACGTGACCCTCGATGGCCTCTCCGGCATGGACCTCGATCTGCGGCTGTCGGCGGCCAATGTGGCGCTCGGCAAAGCCAAGATCGGCCGCACCGCCATCGCCGCCAATTTGCGCGGCGGCCAATTGACCGTCACCGTCGGCGAGGCGCAAGCCTTTGGCGGCGTCGTCAAGGGATCGCTTGCGCTCGCCAATTTCGACGCTGGCGTCAACGTGAAATCGCAACTGCAATTTACCGACGTGGATCTGGAAGCCTGCCTCGGCCAGTTGTTCGGGCAGCACCGGCTGGAAGGCAAGGGCAACATCGCCTTTGCCGTCGAAGGCGCGGGCGACAGCATACTCGGCATCACCCGTAACTTGAACGGCACCGCCAATCTGACCGCCGAGAACGGGGCGCTGGCCGGCATCAATGTCGAGCAATTGCTGCTGCGGCTGGAGCGGCGGCCCTTGTCCGGCGGCGGCGAATTCCGCACCGGGCGCACCCCCTACGACAAGATCGCGATTGCGCTGAAGATCGCCAAAGGCACCATGACGGTCGAGACCGTGAAGATCGACGGACCGGAGGTGCGGCTGGCGCTGGCCGGCACGGCATCGGTCCCCGAGCGCGAGCTCGACCTTAAAGGCACGGCCGCGCTGGTGGCCCCGGCCAGGCCCGGCGGACGCCGTTCGAATTGCCCTTCGTCGTGCAGGGCTCGTGGGATGACCCGATCATGCTGCCCGACGCAGAGGCTTTGATCCGCCGCTCCGGCGCCGCGGCGCCGCTGCTCAATGCGGTGCGCGAGCGTAGCGCCCGCGACGCCGTGCGCTCGGTGATCGAGCGGCTGACCGGCAGCGCGCCGCCCGCGGCACCCGCCGCCGCCGTGCCGGCGGCCGAGCAGAGCGCAGCCCCGGCAGCGGCCGACAAGCCGCAATAGCCGCCGCCTTGTCTTCGCGCATGATCTGGCGCGGGCATTCGACTATCATCGCCGCACCGACGAATCACTTGAGCCGGCGCCTCGGGCCGCCGGCGCGAGAGGCTGCGGATGCTGTTTCCCATCCTGCGGACGCTGGTCAAGGTCGCCGTCGCCTCGCTGGTTGTGGGAACGGTCCTTGCCCATTTCGGCATCACCGCCGAACAGCTGATGCGGGAATTCGGCCTGTCCCCAGACCGCATCGAGGACTATGCGCAGAAAGGCATCGCCTGGGCCTGGCCCAACGTGTTGGTCGGCTCGATGGTGATCGTGCCGGTCTGGTTCGTGATCTATCTGTTCCGGCCGCCCGGGCAGAGCAGCAGCGAGTGACTTAGGCCATCAGGCCGCGGGCGGAGTATCCGGCAATAAATCCTGCGCGCTCATTGCCGTCGATCATCGCCTTGCGCGGCGCCGGGCCATAGTAGTTGCCGTACTGAACACTTTCGCGCGGCTTGAGCAGGATCGAAATGATGCGGTCGAGCAGCGCCTTGGCCGACACGGGCTTGCAAAGGAATTCGTTGACGCCGAGCTTGACCGCCTCGACGATGCGCCAGCGCTCGCCGTGCCCACTGAGCATGATGATGGGGATATCCGGATAGGGAAACACGCCGGGCGAGCGCACGATGCGCACCAGCTCGGCGCCGTTGAGCAGCGGCATTTCCCAATCCAGCACCACGATGTCGGGCGTGGCGTTGCGAATCATCTCCAGCGCGGCGATGCCGTCGGCGGCGTCGAATACTTTCTTCACGCCGATATTGCTGAGCAGGTTGCGAACGACGTTGCGCATGTAGGGATTGTCGTCCACCACCAGCACGCCGAGCTGCTGGATCAGGAATTCGAATTGTTTGGCGTTGATCGACATAGTCCGGACCCACAGATCGAGCGATTCTGGGCGGCAATCCTCACTGGGCCGTTAACGTGCGGCGGACGGCAGTCTTTCCAGCCGGCATATTTGGCCTCGCGGGTCGCGGCGTCCATGCGCGGCTGGAAACGCCGGTCGAGCCGCCACTGCAAGGCAAAACCGTCGAGATCCGGGCAAAGGCCGGCAGCGCGGCCGGCGAGATAGGCGGCGCCCAGGGCGGTCGTTTCCGTCACCGCCGGACGGTCCACCGGGCTCGCCAGGATATCGGCGAGGAATTGCATCGCCTGGTCGCTGGCGGTCATGCCGCCGTCCACCCGCAATACCGTGCCGGCGGAGGCCGATTGCGGCCAGTCGGCCTGCATGGCCTCGAGCAGATCGCGGGTCTGGTAGCCGACCGCCTCCAGCGCGGCGCGGGCGAGTTCGGCTCCGCCGGAATTGCGGGTGAGGCCGTAGATCGCGGCCCGCGCCTGCGCATCCCAATAGGGCGCGCCGAGGCCGACAAAGGCCGGGACCAGATAGACCTGCTCGGCCGCGATCGGCGCGCGCGGCGAGCGCGTCCACGTCGGCAGATTTGGCGATGAGTCTTGAGGCCGTCGCGCAGCCATTGCACCGCAGCGCCGGCGACGAAGATCGCGCCTTCCAGCGCATAAGTGCGCTTGCCCTCGAGCTGATAGGCGATGGTCGTGAGCAGCCGGTTGCGCGAGGCGACCCGCTCGGGCCCGGTATTGAGCAGGGCAAAGCAGCCGGTGCCGTATGTCGATTTCATCATGCCGGGCTTGAAACAGCCCTGCCCGATCGGTCGCCGCCTGCTGGTCGCCGGCCATGCCGAGAATGGGAATCGCGCCGCCGAACAGCGCCGCGTCCGTCATGCCGAATTTTCCGGCGCAGTCGCGAACGTCAGGCAGCAGCGATGGCGGCACGCCGAACAGGCGGCACAGCTCCGTCGTCCCATTGGCCATTGCCGATATCGAGCAGCAGCGTGCGCGCGGCATTGGTGGCGTCGGTCGCATGCACCTTGCCGCCGGTGAGCCGCCACAGCAGAAACGTGTCGATGGTGCCGAAGGCGAGCCTGCCCGCGTCGCGCCGCCGCCCGCGCGCCGGAAACATGGTCGAGCAGCCAGGCGATCTTGCTGGCGGAGAAATACGGATCGAGCAGCAGCCCCGTCCTGGCGGCGATTGCCGGTTCGTGGCCGGCGCTGCGCAAGCTCGTCGCAGGCTTGCGCGGTGCGCCGGTCCTGCCAGACGATGGCGTTGTGGATGGGCTTGCCGCTGGCGCGGTCCCAGATGACGGTGGTCTCGCGCTGATTGGTGATGCCGATGCCGGCGATGTCGCTGGCCGCAAGCGCCGGCTTGCGCCATCGCCGAGCGCACGGTGGCGATCGGTCGCCGCCCAGATGTCCTCGGGGTCGTGCTCGACCAGGCCCGGCGCCGGATAGATTTGCCGCAGTTCCTGCTGCGCCGAGGCGAGCGGCTTGAGCGCCGCGATCGAAGACGATGGCGCGCGTCGACGTGGTGCCCTGATCGATGGCGATGAGCGCGGTCGGCAAGACGAGTCCCCGGACTGCCGAATGACTCGAAGCGGCGGCCGGAGCCTAGTTCACCAGCACCAGATTGGCGACGGCCTCGTCGCCGTCAGCATGGATGCCGGCCATCTTGCGCGGCGCCGGCCCGTAATAACTGCCGTTCTGCACCATCGGCCGTGGCTTGGTCAGCACCGCCACCAGGCGGTCCTGCAACGACTTCGACGAAACCGGCTTGAGCAGGAATTCATTGACGCCGATCGACACCGCCTCGACCACGCGTTTGCGTTCGCCGTGGCCGGTGAGCATGATGATCGGAATGTCGGGGAACGGAAACGTCCCCGGCGAGCGCACCATGCGCACGAAGCCGGCGCCGTCGAGGCCGGGCATCTGCCAATCGACGATGACGACATCGGGCGCCACGGTGCGGATGGCCTCGAGACCGGCCGGCCCGTCCTGTGCCTCGTAGATGGTGCGGATGCCGATGCTCATGAGCAAGGTGCGAACCACCTTGCGCATGTAATATTCGTCATCGACCACCAGCACCTTGGTGGAGGCGAATTGCGCGGCGAGATTCTTCGCATCGGTCGGCATCGGCAGCCCCAGCATCCATCAGCGAGAAACGACCCGGGGCGATTAGAGCATATCGGGATGGCGGTACTATAAAACTGGCGGCGACAATTGCAGCGATCGGCGTAACCATTCGGAAACCATCAGCGCGGCGCTCCGCCAATCAAATCGATCATATAGCGCTCAAGCGCTGCGCGCTCCTCGGGCGTGGCGATCAGGCCGAGCTTGCTGCGGCGCCAGAGCACGTCGTCGGCGTTGCGCGCCCATTCGTTTTCGATCAGGTAGTGCACCTCGGCGCCGGTCAGGTCGCCGGTAAAGAACGGCCGCAGATCGTCCTTGCTCAGCGCGTCGCCAAGAATGCGGTCGACCCGGGTGCCATAGGCGCGCACCAGGCGCCTGGCGTGCGGCTCGGCGAGGAACGGCCAGCGGGCAAGCACCGCGGCGACCTGGGCATAGAAACCGTCAACCGGAAAGTCGCCGCCGGGCAGGCTCGATTGCGCGGTCCACGGCTGGCGCGCCGAGAAATACGGCATGCGCTGCATCGCCGCTTCGGCAAGGCGTCGATGCGTGGTGATCTTGCCGCCGTAGATCGTCAGCAGCGGCGCCTCACGGAACGGCGCGTCGAGTTCCAGCACGTAATCGCGGGTGATGTCTTCCGGCTTGTCGTGACCGTCGTCGTACAGCGAGCGCACGCCGGAAAAGGACCAGACCAGTTCGTCGGGCGTCACCCGGTCGCGGAAATACTGGTTCACCACGCCGCAGAGATAGATCACTTCCTCCGGCGACGGCGAGGGCGAGGCAAGATCGCCGACGAAGGTCTCGTCGGTGGTGCCGATCAAAGTGAACTCGTCGCCGAAGGGCAGCGCGAATACCACGCGCTTGTCGGCGGCTTGCAGCAAATAGCCGCAGTCGTGCGCGAAGTGCCGGCGCACCACGATGTGGCTGCCCTTGATCAGGCGCACCGGCGTCTTCAGCGGTGCCCGCAGCACCGTTTTCGCCACCTGTCCGATCCATGGGCCGGCGGCATTGACCAGCACGCGGGCGGTCGCGGTCTCGCGCTTGCCGCTGGCATTAAGCACCAGCTCCCATTCGTCGCGGCGATCGGCGCGGATCAGCCGCGTGCGGGTGCGGATGTCGGCTCCGCGCTCGGCCGCATCGAGCGCGTTGAGCACCACCAGCCGCGCGTCGTCCACCCAGCAGTCGGAAAACTCGAACCCGTAGCGGAACGACCGCTTCAGCGGCTGCCCAACGGCATGGTGCGTCAGATCGATAGTGCGGGTGGCGGGAAGGATTTTGCGGCCGCCGAGATGGTCGTAGATGAAGAGGCCGAGTCGCAACAGCAATGGCGAGCGCGTGCCGGGCAGCGGCGGCAAGACGAAGCGCAGCGGCCGGATCACGTGCGGCGCCATGCGCAGCAGGACTTCGCGTTCGCTCAGCGCCTCGCGCACCAGACGGAAGGCGCCGTGCTCGAGGTAGCGCAGGCCGCCGTGGATCAGCTTGGTGGAGGCCGACGAGGTGCCGGAGGCGAGATCCTGCTGCTCGACGAGGAGCACGCGCAAGCCGCGGCCGGCGGCGTCGCGGGCGAGGCCGGTGCCGTTAATGCCGCCGCCGATGATGGCGAGGTCGAAGTCGGCCATGGCGTCTTAGATTTGTGCCTGCAAATTTGCGTGCTGATTCGCGCCAGCCGCCGCAGAATGGGCGGCTTATCCGGCACAATCTAGGGCGCAGCGCGTTAACGCCGGCTAAAGCCACAAATTTCACCGACGATTGCAAAAGCGCTATGTTCCGGCCATATCCTGAAGCGTTCGCCAGGACCGCCAATGCCCTCCCCCCGCCTGCTCGTCATCGAAGGCAATTCGCCGGACAGCATAGCCGAGCACGTCGCCGTCGGCGGCACGCCCGCGCACCAGGGTTATTCCAATCTGCTGCGCGAGCTGTTGCCGGGCGCGGCCGTGGATTGCGCGTATCCGGGCAATATCGAGGCAAAGCTCCCCGACCGCGACGCGCTCGCAGGCTATGATGGCATCGCCATCACCGGCTCCTCGCTGCACGTCTATAACGGCGGGCCGGCGGTAACGCGGCAGATCGAGCTGGTGCGCGCGGCGCTTTCCACCGGGACGCCGGTGTTCGGCTCGTGCTGGGGCCTGCAGGTGATCGCCGTGGCGGTTGGCGGCAGCGTGCGCAAAAATCCGAAGGGCCGCGAGATCGGTTTCGGCCGCGGCATCCGCCTGACCGAGGCCGGGCGCAAGCACCCGATGTATGTGGGCAAGCTCGACGTGTTCAACGCGCCGACCGTGCATCTCGACGAGGTCGAGGCGCTGCCGGCCGGCGCCACCGTACTCGCCACCAATGCGATGTCGGATGTGCAAGCGGCCGAATTCCGCACCAACGGCTCGGTCGCCTGGGGCGTGCAATATCACCCGGAATATCCGCTGCGCGAGCTCGCGGCGATCGTTCGCCGCATCGGCAAGGGACTGATCGGCGAAGGCTTCTTTGCCGACGCGCCGGCGGTGGCCGCCTTCGCGGAGGATCTCGACACGCTCGACAAGGACCCCGCCTGCAAGCGGCTGTCGTGGCGTTACGGCATCAGCCAGAACGTGCTCGATAAGAAGCTGCGCGTCAGCGAGGTCGCCAACTGGATCGAGTTCCAGGTGCTGCCGACGCGGGTGAAGCGGGGGCACGGATGAGCGCCGATTTCACGGGACGCCAAGTGGTGGTGACCGGTGGCACCGGCGCGCTGGGTACGGCGGTGGTGGGCATGCTGCTCGAAGCGGGCGCCGCCTGCATCGTGCCTTACGTGCACGAGGCCGAGGCGCAGCGCTTTCCCCATCGCAGCAACGCCAAGGGCAAGCTGAGCGCCGTTGCCGATCTCGCCGACGAGGCCATGGTGGCCAAGGTCTATGCTGGCGTGAAGCCGTGGGCCTCGATCCACATCGCCGGCGGCTTCGCGCCGGGCAAGGTGGCGGACACCGCCAAGGCGGCGCTGATGGCGCAGCTCGACGGCAATCTGGTGTCGTGTTTTTTGTGCTGCCGCGCCGCAGTCAACGCGATGCTGGCGGCAGGCGGAGGCGGGCGCATCGTCAATGTGGCGGCACGGCCGGCGCTGGAGCCGCGCTCAGGCGCCGGCATGACGGCCTATACCATCGCCAAGACCGGCGTTGCCGCGCTCACCATGGCACTCGCCGAGGAAGTGGCGAAAGACGGCATTCTGGTCAACGCGGTGGCGCCTTCGATCATGGACACGGGCGCAAACCGCGCGGCCATGCCGAAGGCGAATTTCGATCTGTGGCCGAAGGTGGAAGAGGTCGCGGCAACGATCGTGTTTCTGGCGTCGCCGGAAAACAAGGTGACGCGCGGCGCTATCGTCCCGGTGTACGGGAAATCCTGAGCGTTACTGAACCGCCGGCACCAGTTCGAGCGCGGGGCGTAGCCATTTCTGCACCGCGTTCGACGCCACCACGGTGCGGCCCTCGGCATAGGCTTCGTGGTTCTTCTCGATATCGTCGAGGTCGTACTGGTAGTTCACCATGAGACCTAAGCCCTGAGACATCGCCCGCTCCGATGTGTCGCCAAGCCAGTTGATGCGCTCGAGGCGGGCGCCATTGCCAAGATGGAAACGCGCGACAGCGTCGACAGGAACGCCGCGCGGCGTGCGCGCACGCAGGAAATAGACCGCAGCCGCGCGCATCAGAGGATCGTGCAACTGCTGCGCCTTCTCCGCATCCTGCCACCAATTCGGATCATCGAGCACGGCGAAAGCCGCCTTGTCGTTTCCGTTCAGCGCCGTCGAGGCCTCGTTTGCGCGCTCGCGCTCGAGCCAGACGGCGAAATTCGACGACCGGCGACAGCGTCACGAAAGTGACAAGCTTGGGTATCTCGCGGTTGATCTCCTCGACCACTTGCTTGATGAGGAAATTGCCGAACGACACGCCGGCAAGCCCGCGCTGGCAATTGGAGATCGAATAGAACACCGCTGTGCGCATCTTGTCGGCCTCGACGATCTCACGGCCGGTGGCGAGGATCGGCGCAATCGCCGAAGAGATATCGCGGGTCAGCGCCACCTCGACGAAAATCAACGGATCGTCCACCAGCGCCGGGTGGAAGAAGGCGTAGCAGCGCCGGTCGGGCGGATCGATGCGGCGGCGCAGGTCCTCCCAGTCGCGGATTGCGTGCACCGCTTCGTAACGGATGATCTTCTCCAGCACGATCGCCGGCGTCGACCAGTCTATGTGCCTCAGTACAAGAAAGCCGCGGTTAAACCAGGACGAGAACAGATGCACGAAATCCTCGTCCACCGCGGCGAGATCATCGCGGTGATCGAGCGCGTCCATCAATTGCTCGCGCATGCGCACCAGCGCGACGGTTCCGCCCGGCGCGAGATTGAGCCGGCGGAACAATTCCTGCCGGCGCGGCTCGGAGGCGGCGTGCACTTCGGCGGCGGTTTCGTCGCAGGACTTTGCGCGCCAGGCGGCAATGGCCTGTTCCATGCGCGCCGGATCGGGACCGAAGCGGTTGGCCAATGCCTCGAAGAAAGCGATGCGCGGACCGGTGGTAAGCGCGTTGTAGCGGGCTAGGATATCGCGCGCCAGCGCCACGCCCGAGGCTTCGCCGCGGCCGGTGAGCAAGTGGTCGCACAGCTCGATGAGACTTTCCGAGCGGGTCGAATTCGACGCCGCGCCGCTCGCGCCCAAGCAGGGCGCGGCCGCGCTCGGAAATGCTCTGCAAAAGTTCCCCGAAAAACGAGGTGTTCATTCAATATCCCAGAATGCGCCGCCGGATGTTACTTGCTGCCGCCCATAAAATGGTTCGGCAGCCATGTGGCGATATCGGGAAATATACACAAGATCACAATCGCCAGCATCATGCAGATGACGTATGGCAGCGTCCCCCACATGACCTTGGTTACCGGGACATCCGGCGCGATGGCGTTGACAATGTAGATGTTGAGGCCGACCGGCGGATGGATCAGGCCGATTTCCATGTTGATGGTTAAAATGACGCCGAACCAGACGGGGTCGAAGCCCGCCGCGGTAATGATCGGCAGCAGAATCGGCGAGGTCATCAGGATGATGGCGGCGGGCGGGATGAAAAAGCCGCACACCAGCAGAAACAGATTGATCATCAGCATCAGCACCCAGCGATTGAAGTGCGCGTCGGCAATGGCCTGCGCCAGCGTCTGGGTGAGGTAGAGCGAGGTCAGCATGTAGCCGAACAGCACCGCGGCGGCGATGATGGTCAGGATCATCACCGACTCGCGCATGGTGTCGCGCAGGATGAGCCAGATCTGCTCGCGGCTCCACAGTCGGTAGATGAGGACCGCCAGGATGAAGCACATCGCGGCGCCGATGCCGGCGGCTTCCGAGGGCGTGGCGACGCCGCCATAGAGCGCGAACATCACGCCTATCACGATGGCGAGGAACGGCGCGATCTTGGGGATGGCGCCGAATTTTTCCTTCCAGGTGTAGCGGAAATCCACGTCGTGCGAGCGGAAGCCGCTGCGCCAGACCGCGAATATCGTCCATATCATGAACAGGCCGGTGAGCATGGCCCCCGGCACCACGCCGGCGATGAACAGGCGCCCGATCGAGGTTTCAGTGGCGATGCCGTAGAGAATGAAGGTGATCGACGGCGGGATGAGAATGCCGAGCGTGCCGCCGGCGCAGATCGAGCCAGTGGCGACTTCGTCCGGGTAGCCGCGGCGGCGCATTTCCGGAATGCCCATCTTGCCGATTGCCGCGCAGCAGGCGGGCGAAGAACCGGTCAGCGAGGCAAAAATCGCGCAGGCGCCGAGGTTGGAAATCACCAGCCCGCCCGGCAGACGGTAGAGCCAGCGGTCGAGCGCTTCGTAAAGGTCCTTGCCGGCGGGTGAGGAACCGATCGCGGCGCCCATCATCACGAACATCGGGATGGCGACCAGCGTGAATTCGTCGAGGCCGGACCAGAAGGTCTCGGCGACGACGTGCATGCTGCTGAAGCCCTGAAAGATCAGCAGAAAAATAATCGAAATGGCGCCCAGCCCAAAGGCCACCGGCACGCCCGACAACAGCATGAGCAAGGTCAAGACAAGAACGACGGAACCTTCGACGGTCGGGCTCATAACTGGATTCTTTCCTCGGTGATCCCGAACGGCGGCGTCCGCCCCGTCACCAGACAGATCAGTTCGGCGAGATATTGCAGAACGAGCAGACCAAGCCCGACCGGCATCGACAGGTAAGGGATCCACAGCCGCGCGCGCCAGACCGTGTCCGAATGCCAGCCCTTCGACCAGGCCTCATACCAATAGAGCGCGCAGAGGATGAACAGCACCACGCAAAAGCTCATGGCGAACAGGGTCGAAAACAGCGCCAGCCAGAAGCGCGCGCGCCGCGTTCAGGTGCAGCGGAAGCACCTCCACATTGACGTGTCCGCGCGTCATCAGCACGTAGGCGCTGCCGACGAAGGTCGCCGCGACGATCGAATAGGTCACCACGTCGATCTGCCAGATCGTGGTGAGGTTGAGGATATAGCGCTCGATCACCATGTCGCAGATCACGAACACGGCGACGCCGATCAGAAAAGCAGCCGCCACGCCCGCGACACGCGAAAGGAAGGCGACTGCCTTGATGTAAGCGTCCATAAATTTTTATTCCGGCTGGTCACGCCTCAGCTAAATTTATCCGGCCGGCAAGTCCCCTCGCCGGCCGGTCGACTGGTGTCCGGCGCTACTTTACCGCCAGCGCTTCGTCGATCAGCTTTTTGCCGTCGGGCACGTCCTTCTCGAATTTGGCGTAGGCGCTCTTCTTCGCCACTTCGAGCCATGCGTTGTACTCGGCGTCGGTGAGGCCCACGACCTTGACCTTATGATCCTCGAACGCCTTGATGGCCTCCTTGTTCACTTCGTCGGCCTTGCTCTCGTAATAGGCTTGGGCGTCCTTGCCGGCCTTGATAACGGCTTCCTGCTGCGCCTTGTTGAGTTTGTCGAAGCTCTTTTTCGACATCAGCACCGGTTCATACATGAACCACAGTGCGTTGGCGCCGCCGGCGGTGAGGCATTTGGTCACCTCGTAGAGCCGCATCGAGGCGAAGGTGCCGAGGCTGGTGTCGGTAGCAGTCACCACGCCGGTCTGGAACGCGTTATAGATTTCATTCGACGGCGGGCTGACGATCGAGGCGCCGGCGGCCTGCCACATCGCCGCGAAGGTCGGGCCGGCGGCGCGGAACTTGGCACCGTTGAGGTCGGCCGGCATCTGGATGCAGCCTTCCTTGCTCGCCATGCCGCCCGCAAACCATGCATCCGACAGCACCATCACGCCGTTCTTCTCGATCTCGGCGCGGATCATCTTCATGAATTCGGAATCGTTGATGCGCTTGGCGCGATCCTGGTTGCGGATCAGGCCAGGCATTAGCGTCGCCGAGAAAGTCGGCACCTTGCCGCTGGCGTAGTCGAGCGGGAACAACGAGATGTCGAGCTGCCCGTCCACCATCGCGTTCCATTGCTGGTTCGGCTTGAACAGCGAGGCGCCGGGATAGACCTGCACGGTGAGGCCGGTGCCGGATGCGCCCGCTTCCTTGGCGATCATCTGCACCATGTCGTCGCGCACGTCGTGTTTGCCGCCCGGGAACTGGTGCGAGGCCCGAAGCGTCACCTGCGCTTGCGCCGACGCCGACAGCAAAACGGCTGCGGCCACGCCGGCAAGAAATATCGATAGTTTTCTCATTGTTGTTTCCTCCTTTGGATCGCTTTTTCTAGCAGCGGCAACGCCGCCGCATTTGATCTGTGCCAGAACAATAGCCAATACGGCTCATTACGCCCACCCTCACCATAATCGGCGGCCTCGCACGGCGCCATAGATGCTTCATTAAATCCAGCCGCAAGCCTCCGCTGCCGTTGGGGTTTTGCCGGTCTGGTCAGCGCGGAATGATGGTTTTATAACCGCGGCACTGCAATCCAGGGCAAAGCCGGGGAGTTCCAAGAATGCCGAAACCGTTGGCCGGCCTGCGCGTGCTTGAGCTCGCCCGCATTCTCGCCGGACCCTGGGCCGGGCAGCTGCTGGCCGATCTCGGCGCCGATGTCGTCAAGGTCGAGCGCAAGGGCGCCGGCGATGACACCCGCCTCTGGGGCCCGCCGTTCGTGCAAGGTCGCGGCGACGAACACATCGGCTCGGCCTATTTCCATTCCGCCAACCGCGGCAAGCGTTCGATCGAGGCGGATTTCGAAAGCCCGGATGGCCAGCGCATCGTGCACAAGCTGGCGAAGCGCTCGGACGTGCTAATCGAGAATTTCAAAGTCGGCGGGCTCGCCAAGTTCGGACTCGATTATGAAAGCCTCAAGCCGGAAAATCCGCGACTGATCTATTGCTCGGTGACCGGCTTCGGACAGGACGGGCCTTACGCCCGCCGCGCCGGCTACGATCTGATGGCGCAGGGCATGGGCGGCATCATGGACCTGACCGGCATGGCGGACGGCGAGCCGACGCGCATCGGCATCCCGGTCTCCGACATCTTCACCGGCGTCTATTCGGTGGTCGGCATCCTCGCGGCGCTGCACCAGCGCGAGCAGACCGGCAAGGGCTGCTACATCGACGCCGCGCTCGTCGATTCAACCGTCGGTGTGCTATCGAACCAGGCGATGAATTATCTGATCTCGGGCAACGTCCCCAAGCGCATCGGCAATGCCCACGCCAACATCGTGCCCTATCAGGTTTTCCCCGCCGCCGACGGCCATGTGATCATCGCCACCGGCAACGACGCGCAATACGTCAAGCTCTGCAATGTGCTCGGCGCGCCCGAACTCGCCAGCAATCCCGCCTACAAGGACAATATTGGCCGGCTCAAACACCGCGCCGAACTCATCGGCAAAATCTCCGCGCTCACCGCGCGCATGCAGCGCGACGAGCTGCTCGACAAACTGGAAGAGATGCAGGTTCCCGCCGGACCGATCAACAACCTCGAACAGGTGTTCGACGACGCGCAGGTCAAGCATCGCGGCATGAAGCTCGAGCTGCGAAGCGCCGCGGCCAAGGCCGGAACCATCCCCGGCGTGCGCACCCCGATCGTGATGGACGGCTGGAGGGCGGCGAGCGAGAAGCCCGCGCCATTGCTCGGCGAGCACACGGCGGAGATCTTGCGCGAGATCGGGGAGAGCTAGCCTGCCGGCTCGGTCTGCCGCCGGCGCGCCTGCGCGCTGTCCAGTGCGTCGCGCAAATGGCGACGCAGCGCTTCGAGATCGTAGGGCTTTTGCAGCACGACGACGCCCTGGCGCACCGCGTCCTGGGCACTGGCGCTGTAGCCTTGTCAACAGCACCGGAATTCCGGGGAAGCGCTCGCCGATCTCGCGCGCCAATTCGAGGCCGTTCATGCCGCCCGGCATCAGAATGTCGGAAAACACCAGATCAACGCCGGCGTCCGCGCGCAGCGCGGCAAGCGCGGCGCGGGCATTGGCGACGTTGCGTACGAGATAACCGAGCTCGCGCAGATAGCCGGAGGCAACCTCGGCGACGTCGGCGCGGTACGGCCATCAAGCTATATCTGCCGCGAAGTCATGAAACGCCGCAGCCGGCCGTTGCTCCTAAGCAGGCGCCCGCGGAGGCCAGCGCGGCTGGCACCGTGCTGCTGGTCGAAGATAACGCATTGCTCACCGCAACGCGACAGGTGGCGAGTGCGCAGGTCAAGCACCGCGGCACGAACCTCGAGCCGCCGGCCAAGGTGGCCAATGACGGCAGCGTTCCTGACGAGCGTACTGGGCAGATTCTATGCGACACCGGCGAAGGCCAGGACGTTCAGATTGAGCCTAGCCAGCCTGCGCAAGCTTCAATGGTGCCCAAGCGATGGATCGTGTTACGTGGCGCGATGTCCCCGCCCCGCTTGAGCCGGGCGGATAGGACGGATACGCTGGCTCCAAAATGTGACGCGCGCCAAATCGATTTCCAACTTTGCTGAACGCGCTCCGAGTGGGAGGAATGAAGACATGGCCGCCGACGGCGCGCTTTCGAGTTATCTTTCCGGCGTCCGTGTCCTCGACCTGAGCCAGTTCGAAGCCGGCCCCTCCTGCACCGAAGCGCTCGCCTGGCTCGGCGCCGAGGTCGTCAAAGTCGAAAACCCGCAGGGCGGCGAATCGGGCCGCTTCCTGTTGCACGGAGCGTCGGGCCATAGCCAGGACTCCTGGTATTTCCTGCTGTTCAACGCCAACAAGAAATCCGTCACTGTTAATTTGAAATCCGAGCGCGGCCTCGCGCTCGTCAAAGAGATGGCGAAGCGCGCCGATATCATGGTGGAGAATTTCGCGCCGGGCGCCATCGAGCGGCTGGGGCTCGGCTACGACGTGATGCGCGCCGTCAACCCGGGCATCATCTACGCGCAGCTCAAGGGCTTTGGCACGGGGGGACCCTACGAGAACAACCTCGCCTTCGACATGATCGCGCAGGCGACCGGCGGCGTCATGAGCATTACCGGTGAGCGCGACGGGCCGCCGCTCAAACCCGGCGTGACGCTCGGCGATACCGGCACCGGCATGCTGCTGGCCATCAGCATTCTGGCGGCGCTCTACCGGCGCCGCGCGACCGGCGACGGCGAGCGCATCGAGATCGCGATGCAGGACGCGATGCTGCAATATATCCGGGTGGCGCTTTCCGCCCAGGCGTCCCAGGGCGTGGCGGCAAAACGCAACGGCGCCAAAATCGTTTCCGGCTTCGCGGTGCCGAGCGGCACCTTTCCGTGCAAACCGTTCGGGCCGAACGATTATGTCTACATCTATACGAGTCGCACTAATCCGGCGCACTGGCGGCGATTGCTCGAAGTGATCGAACGCACGGAGCTGATCGGCGATCCGCGCTTCGACACCGCGACGGCGCGCCTGGAGCACGAGCCCGAGGTCGACGACATGATCGCCGCCTGGACGCGCCAGCACGAAAAACGCGAGGCGATGCGCGTGCTCGGCGACGCCGGCGTGCCGGCCGGCGCGATCTTCGATACGATGGAGTTGACCAACGAGGCGGATTTCGAGCGGCGCGGCATCATGCAGACGATGCAGCACCCGGTCGCCGGTCCGTTCAAGATGCCAGGCTGGCCGGTGCGCTTCGGCGGGCGCACGCCGAAGGTCGAGCCGGCGCCGCTGCTCGGACAGCACACCAATGAAGTCTTAGGCGAATGGCTCGGTCTTGATGCGGGAGAGATCGAGCAACTCGGCAAGGACAAAGTCATCTAGGGAAGGAAACAGGACATGGCGGAACTCACCGGCTCGGAGATCCTGGCCAAATCGTTGAAGAAAGAAGGTACCGACATTCTGTTCTTTCTCATGGGCGGGCCGATGCTGCTCGCCGAGTCCTCCTGCATCAAGGAAGGCATCCGTCCGCTCGACGTGCGCCACGAGCAATCCGCCGCCTTCATGGGTCAGGCCTATAGCCGGCTGCTGCAGAAGCCCAGCGTGTGCATGGCGGCGAGTGGTCCCGGCGTCATCAACCTCACCACCGGAATTGCCAACGCGCTGATCGATTGCTGCCCGGTCGTGGCGATCGGCGGCTCCAGCCCGATCGGCCAGAACGGCCGCCAGGTTTTCCAGGAGATCGACCAGCTTGCCATCATGAAGCCCTGCACCAAGTGGGCGGATCGCGTCTACAACCTCAAGCGCATCCCGGAGCAGGTGAACGTCGCGTTCCAGAAAGCGATGAGCGGCAAACCGGGCCCGGTCTATCTCGATTTTCCCGGCGACATTCTCTACGCCAAGATTCCCGAAGAACAGGTCGACTGGAGCCTTTCCGGCCGGCCGCTGCTGAACGCGCGGCCGCTCGGCGAGCCTAAGCAGGTCGAAGCGCTGGTCGACGCCATCGCCAAGGCGCGCCAGCCGATCATCCTGTCCGGCAGCGGCGTGATCTGGTCGCAGGCCTGGTCGGAGCTGCAGGAGTTCGTCGAAAAGACCGGCATTCCATTCTACACCACGCCGCAGGGCCGCGGGGTCGTGCCGGACGATCACGAGTATTCGTACCTGACAATGCGCTCCTCGGCGTTCCGCGACGCCGATCTGATCATCGTGGTCGGCACCCGCATGAATTACATCATCGGCCACGCGGCGCCGCCCCGCTTCAACGGCGGCGCCAAGATCGCGCGCATCGATATCGATGCCGACGAGATCGCCACGGCCCCGCGCCGAATCGATATCGGCATCGTGGGCGACTGCAAGGCGGTATTGCGCCAGCTCATCGAGGCGAGCGGCAAGCGCGTCAATGCCGACCGCTTCTCCGCGTGGCGGCGGACGCTCGCCGACGGCGAGACGGCGAAACGCCAGGCGCCGGGCGCCAACAAACCGTTGGACGATATGCCGATCCATCCGCTGCGGCTGTGCGACGAGATCAAGAATTTCATGCAGCGCGACGCCATCCTGGTGGTCGACGGCCAGGAAATTCTCAACTTCGGCCGCCAGTCGATGCCGACATTTTTCCCTGGCCATCGCCTCAATTCCGGACCGTTCGGCACTATGGGCGTCGGGCTGCCGTTCGGCATCGGCGCCAAGATCGCCAAGCCCGATAAGCAGGTCATCGTCGTGCACGGCGACGGCTCGTTCGGCCTCAACGCGCTCGAGCTCGACACCGCCGTGCGCCACAACGTCCCGATCCTCGTCGTGGTCAGCCTCAATGGCGGCTGGACCGCGGACCCGGATCGCAACAAACCCGGCCGCAATCTCGGCTACACGCGCTTCGACAAGATGGCCGAAGCGCTCGGCTGCTACGGCGAATATGTCGAACGCCCCGACGAAATCCGCCCCGCGCTAGACCGCGCCCAACGCGAAGTCGATCGCGGCTCGGTCGCGCTGGTCAACGTCAAGACCGACGACCGCGCCCGCGCCGCCACCGCGGCGTTCGCGCAATATTCCACGTGAGGGTTAGCCCCTAGGTCACGGCGACCGGGGCCAGCGCGTCGATGTCGGTGACAATGTCGATCACCGCAGGGCGGCCGGCGGCGAGCGCGCGCTCAAGCGCCGGCGCGATGTCGGCGGGCTTTTCCACGCGAATGCCGAGCGCGCCCATGTCCTCGGCGAGCTTGGCGAAGTTCATTGCATTGTAGGTCCACAATTCGCGCGCCTGATCGGTCTGCGTGCCGCCATAGGCGCGATCGAAGCCGCGCTTGGACTGGTTGCCGCCGCCGTTATTGTTGACGATGGTCACGGCGTTGAGCTTCCAGCGCACCGCCGTTTCAATTTCGCCGATGTGATACCAGAAGCCGGCATCGCCGGTGAAGGTGACCACCGGCCGCTCCGGGCAGGCCGCCTTGGCGCCGAGGCCGGCGGGAAAGGCCCAGCCGAGGTGACCGGCGCTGCGGATATAGCTCTGCGAACTTTTTCGCAGATCGTACATGCCGCCCATCCACATGCCGGCGTGGCCGGTATCGACGACGACGATGGCGTCGTCGGGGACGTGCTTGGTCAGTTCGCCGCAGATGCGCGCCGGATGGATCGGCGCCGCCTCCGATTCCAGATCGGCCTTGTATTTGGCGTACCATTCGCCGCGCAAGCGCGCCGATCTCCTTGATCCACGCTTCGCGTCTTGCGCGCGCTCGACTTGTCGATCTGGCCGAGCATGCGCACCAGCACGCTTTTGGCATCGCCGAGCACGCTCGCTGCCAGCGGATAATTGCGGCCGAGCGCCTGCGGGTCGATGTCGATCTGCATCGCAGCCGTGCCGATTTTCGGCACTGCCCAGAAATGCGTGGTCATGCCGCCGGTTTCCGAGCCGATGAAGCAAACGAGATCGGCGCGGTTGACGGCGCGGTTGGCGCTCTCGCGCGAATAGGTGCCGACGACGCCGACCGACAGCGGATGCGTGCCGGGGATCGAATCCTTGCCGTTGAGCGAGGTGGCGACTGGAATTTGCAACGCCTCGGCCAATGACGTGAGCTCGCGGCCAGCCCCGGAGGCGCGCACGCCGCCGCCGGCGACGAAGATCGGCCGCTCAGCTTTCTGCAGCAGGTCGAGCGCGGCCTTCACGTGCGCGGCTTCCGGTTCCGGGCGGAACGGCGGCACGCGCGAGAACTGCGCCTCGACGATGCCGTCCATCTCGGCCTCGTCGAGATCGACCTGCCCCTCGTTGCCGCGGAACTGAAGATGCACTGGCCCAGGCGCGCCGGAGGTGGCGACGCGAAATGCCTGGCGCAGCATGTCGGGAATGCGCGCGGCGTCATCGACCGTTGCGTTGAATTTGGTCACCGCCTCGAAGGCCGGCACGTCGTCGATTTCCTGATAGACCTTGCGGAATTTGGTCTTCGGATCGCGGCCGCCGGTAAACGCCATCACCGGCGAATGCGCGAGGTAAGCGTCGCGCAAGCCGGCGGCGAGATTGAGCGCGCCGATCACCTGCGCCATACAGATGCCGGGCTTGCCGGAGGCGCGCGCGTAGCCGTCGGCCATGTAGGCGGCCGATTTTTCGCCGTGGCAGTGCACGCGGGCGATTTGCGTGCGCCGCTCCATCTCGGCGAAGGTGCGCCGTAAAACCGCAGGCACCATGAACACATGCGTGACGCCGTAGCCCGCCAGCATCTCGGCCAGCACTTCGGCGCCAACGCGCTTGGCGTTGTGGCCGATGCTGCTCATGCGGGGAGGAATTTCAACGCCACGCCATTGATGCAGTAGCGCTGGCCGGTCGGTGGCGGGCCGTCGGGAAAGACGTGGCCGAGATGGCTGCCGCATTGCCGGCAATGCACTTCCACATGCAAAGGGCCATAGACCGGGTCCGGTCGCTGTCCGACCGCGCCCTCGACCGGGGCGAAAAAGCTCGGCCAGCCGGTGTGGCTTTCATATTTTGTGCCCGAAACGAACAGCGGGTGGTCGCAGCCGGCGCAAGCGAAGGTCCCTTCCCACTTTTCACCGTTGAGCGCGCAGCTTCCGGCCGGTTCGGTGCCGAAGCGGCGCATGACCATGTACTGGTCCGGCTTGAGCCGCTTGCGCCACTCCGCGTCGCTGCGCGTCACGGGATATTGGGGTTTCATCGACGACGTCGCCGGTTAATTCGCCACGGGCTTGTCATAGCGATGATTTGCAACGTGATCCAGTACCCGGCCTCGCCCGCTCAATCGATAAGCGTCAACGGCCGCGCCACTGGTTCCAGCGGCTTGCGCTCGGCGGCGACGCCCCAGTGCCCCGCCACCAGGCCGCCGCCGATCATCAGGACGGCGCCGAGCAGATAGCCACCGAACACGCTTGCGCGCGAGCCGGTGTCGATCAGAGGCCGAACAGCCACGATGCTGCGACGCCGCCACTGCCGGTGCCGACTGCGTAAAAGAAGGCGATGGCCGACGCGCGGATTTCCAGCGGGAAAGTCTCGCTCACCGTGAGATACGCGAAGCGGCGTCGACTGGCGCGCCCGCAGCCGCAAGGCTAACATCCCGGCGCCACCGCGGTTCGACCCGCACGCGCGGCCTGTCGCAGAAATGTCACAACGAATTTCAATTGCCGCGGCGGCGTTATCCACAGATTCGCGAATGTTCCCGACTCAGATAGGTCTCATCCGATTCGACGCCGAACGGGGAGACAAGATGCGCCTGGACACGATCGATACTCGGACGTCCCAGTCAGACGAGCGTCAGTCGCAGCAGAGTGACAGGCAGCCCAGTTTGCTGACGCCGGCGCGGCGCGCCGCGCTCGATGCGCTGGAACGCGAATTTCGCGACCTCTTGAACGCGCAGCCGCGGCTCTAGCAATCCGTTTCGCGTTGCGGCGAGGCATCGGCTATCGTGTGGCGGCGGCATCCCCGCCGCCACAGCCGTTTGCGCCCCGCATGGACACCGACGCCCTCCGCCGCCTGCATTATGTCGCCGCCGTCGCCTGCGGGATGTTTGCCGCGCTCGCCGTGCATATCGTGCTCACCGTGTTCGGCGTCGGCCTCGATTCGGTGCTGCGCGGCCTTGCCGCCGGCAGCAAGCAGCAGTTCGCGTCCGCCTTGGCATGGTGGGCGATCGGCGGCGCCGGCTTCGTCGGCGGCTGGGCGGCCGGCGCCTATCTCATCGCCGCCGCGCGCGAACGCGAATTCGTCTATCGCCTGGCGCAACGCTTTCTCGTCGCGCTGGTGTTTATCGTCGCCACCGCCGGCGGCATCCTGAGCAAGAGCGGCAATCTCGGCGGCACCGTGGACGTGATCGCCGGCGTGACCGCGCTCGGCCTCGGATTGGTCTGCGCCATTTGCGGGGCGCGGCTCGCTTATCTCAATGCCGAGCAGGTGTAGCGGCGAAAGTTTTCAGCGCCGGTAGATGCCGCGCGTCGGCCGCCAGGTGCAGGAATAAGCGATGTAGTCGCCATAATGCCGGCTGACGCTGGTGATCACCGCGTACTTGTTGTACGAGCCGCAGTTGCTCTGCGCTATCTCGAGCGCATCATGCTCGACCTCCGGCGACCACGGGATAATCCCGCCGGTGTCGTTGCCCACCGGGCCATGGATGCCGCAATCCGCCAGCATCAGCAAGGCGGCGAGTACCGCCAGCCGGCCCAAGAATTTCAGCACGCGATCCTCCCGCCATTGCCCCCGATAAACACAGGCGATGTTAGCGCACCCGGGCGGCGTTAACAAACGCGCAAGGCTGTTTTTCAACCGATCCGCAAGCGTGTTTATCAACCGATCCGCAATTATACTTAGGAACGGTATCTCAATCCCTCCGCGTCATAGTCGAAAAATAAAACCCAAAAGCCAACGACAAAAAGCGGCGCGGGGATACGGGGATGTTCGTCAATCTGTTGCGGCGCGGGCTCATGCTCGCGACCGTCAGCCTATCGATGCTTGGCGCGGCGCGGGCGCAGTCCGTCCCGCAATTCGACGTCCATCGCGAGGCCGTCGATGTTTCCCAATATCCCTGGTCGGCGATCGGCAAGCTCTTCAACGAGACCGGGGCCGCGTGCACGGCGGTCATCATCGCCAAGGATAAAGTCCTGACGGCGGCGCATTGCGTCTTCAACGAGCGAACCCGGCGCTTCATTCAGGCGTCGTCACTGCATTTCCTCGTCGGCTATCGCGCCGGACAATACAGCGTGCATGCGCGGGTCGCCTCGTATGACATCGGCTCCGGCTTCGATCCGCTGCATTACGACGCAACAAACAATGCGGATTGGGCGGTGCTGAGCTTGAGCGAAGACCTGCCGGCGGACATCCGCCCGCTCGAACTCAGCCAGGACGCCGTGCCGAGCGGCACCAAGGCGATCATCGCCGGCTATCCGCAGGATCGCGCCTTCGCCATGACCGCCGACGCCGATTGCGAATGGCGCGGGGGGATCGACGGCGGCAAGCTCTTCCTGCACACATGCCGCGGCATTTACGGTTATTCGGGCGCGCCGATTCTGGTTCGCGCCGCCGACAACAAGATCGAAATCGCCGGCATTCAGGTTGCGGAGTTTAAAAGCAACGGCACGCAGAATTGGGTCGCCGTTCCGGCGCAGACCGTCAAACAGGCATTGAAGGCTGACGATCCGGCTCCGGATGCCCTGAGCGTCAAGAACAATATCGCCGGCTACGACAACAGCGCCAACGCGTTCGCCTGATCGGCGACGATTTCTTATTCCCAAATCTTCGGCGAGGATCAATTGCTCAGTTGCGCCAATCCCAAAGCCGCCGAAAACGGGGGCGTGCAGTTGATCGATATCGGCAAGCTGGGTGCTAACGTCGAATGCGCCAACCGGCCGGAGCGGGTCATCAGATGATGAACGACGGAAATCGCCGATCAGGCCTTCCGGAGCAAATCGGCAATTCCGGCGGCGAATTCGTCAACCGCACGCCACGACGTATATTCGACACTGGTGTCCAGGCTGGTCGGACCGCGCGTCAGCAGCATGATGAAGCGAATGATCTGACGGTCCAGCCAACCATAGCGTCGATAATCGAGCCGCCCCGCAAATGCGACGGCTAAAGCGGGCACCAGCCGATAGCGCGCAATTGCCTTGCGCAGATAGGCGTTGCCCGCAGCCGTGGTTTTGGCGGACTTGCGGGCGGTGAGGTTTACCGATGCAATCGCAAGCAGCGGCGGCGATGCAAGCGATCGGTAGGCCGCCAAAAAACGATCGGCTTCGGGCAAATGCCGGCCGTAGCGCACAGCGGCCACCAAAACGATCACCGAAACGGCGGTCAGGTCCGCCGGCACCGGTTGCGTCACCGCCAAATCGCATGGCGGGGCGAGTATTTCGCGCTCCGCGAGATGATGGGAAATACGCTGGGCAATTCGCCGCGATTGTCCATCGCGCGTCGCATAGTAAAGCGCGGCTACCTGGCGGCGGTTCGTCGTGGACATCAAGCGGGACTGCATACGGAAAATTGTGGTGGACGCGGTGGTAATTGAATTGCTTCCCGCTGCAAATGCATCACCGACAAAATAAGTGGTTGGCTCCTGGCTCGACAACAGACGCGATTGCCGGATTCCGATCAAAAAAATATGCGGCGCACCCGATCGTCCATCGGCTTGAAAAACCAAGTCTTTTATTCGCGCTTCGGCGGCCGGTGTATAGAAAAAATGTATTTCGGCTGACGGGTAATGCCGGCGGCTTGCCCTGTCTCACCGACCAACCCATTGCAATTGCGACCCAAACCGACGCGGACCGCGTTGTGGCATGGCGCTTGCTCAACAGTCAGCAAGACCCGCAATGCAAGCAGGGTGGTCAAAATGAGCGACAAAAACAGAATTCTTATCGTCGATGACGACGAAACAGTGCGCTGGAGCTACCTGCGGTCGCTGGCGAGCAGCGCCTGCGACATCGAGACCGCCGGTAATGGCGAGCAGGCGCTGCAGACGATGGAGCAGCACCGCTTTGACGTCGTGTTGCTCGATCTGCGGATGCCCGGCCTGGACGGCCTGTCGGTGCTGCGCACGATCAAACAGAAATGGCCGGAGAGCGAGGTGGTCATTATCACCGGCTATCCGAGCGTGGACAGCGCCAAGCAAGCCGTGCAGCTCGGAGCTTTTGACTACGTCGCCAAGCCGGTGGGCCCGCAGGACGTGATCAACGTCACCGACGGCGCCATCACGCGAAAACAATGGTGCCTGCGCCGCATACCCGAGGAATCGGCTGTCGTGCGCCGCACCGGCACGGCCTGAGGCAGACCATGCAAACAGTATTTTTAGCAGCAGATATTCAAAAAAGGAGCAAGCCATGAACGCATCACACAAAATCCTCGTCGTCGACGACGATCCCGTCGTCCGCAAGAGCTTCGACCGGGTTCTTTCCGGCAAGGGTTATGCCGTTATCACCGCCGAGAGCGGGGAAGAAGCGCTGCGCAAGCTGAACGAGGAAAAATACGACCTCGTCTATACCGATATCCGTATGCCCGGAATCAGCGGGCTCGAGGTGGCCGAAGAGGTCAAGGCGCGCAAGCCGTGGACCCCGGTGGTGATCATTACCGGCTACGGAACAGATGCCGCCGAAGCCCGCGCCAAGGCCGCAGGTGTCACCAGCTTCGTGCATAAACCGTTGTCGCCCGAAATGATCGAGGGCAGCGCCCGCGACGCCTTGGCGGCGCCCCCGGCGCAGGTCCTGGTGCTGCCGGCGGCTGCGGAAGCGTCTTTGGCCGAAGCACCCGCCAGCGGCGGCATCCTCAAGAACATCGCGCTTTTCTTCGCCGCGCCCTTCATCGGATTGGCCTATATCGCTGTGTTTCCGCTTGTCGGCCTCGGCGTCATGGCGGTGCTGGCCGGACGCGCCGCAGCCAAGATCGGCGCCGTGAACAGGGCAGCCAGGCTTGCCAAGCATGTCGCGATGGCGATTGTCGGGCCGATGGTCGGCTTGGCTTTCGTCCTGCTCTTCCCGTTCATCGGACTGGCGACATTGCTGTGGCTGGCGGGCAAGGCGGCTGTGGGGCGGACCAAAGATTGATTGCGAAATGGCCAACTTGGCCTTGCTCAATCAAGGCCGCGGCCGGGGGACGTTCCCCCGGCCATTTTCTCCGGTGCCACGGCCGATACAGACCGCAGCCGTCGGCGGCGGCTGTATGGCAAAAAGGTGCACTGCAATAGACACGTAAGGCACTGATAAAATTGTATATCTTTTACCGCTGCGGCGGAATCGTATTGAAAATTTGTACTTCGCCTCACTCCGACGCCTAAAAAATAGTGCCTCTCGCGCCGGTTATTTCCCGTAAGCTATTGAAATACAATAATTATCAGCGATTGGCTCGCACTCTGGCATGCCCCTTGCGATGCAATAGGCGAGAAGAAGATCCAAACAAAGGGCCTCCCTGAGGCCAAAAAAACAGGAGCGAGCCATGACAGCAGTCCGCAAGATCCTCATCGAGGAAGAGCCCGTAGTCGCCACCAATGTCACCCGGGCCCCCAAGCTCTACGTCGTAACCAACGATGCGCCGGTCGAAGTTGCCGCCCCCGAGAAAGCCGGCAACGCGCTCAAGAACATCGTCCTCTTCTTTGCCGCCCCCTTTATCGGGCTTGCCTACATCATTGCATTCCCCTTCGTCGGGGTGACGGTGATGGCAGTGCTGGCAGGGCGTGCCGCCGCCAAGAAATACGAAGCGGTCAGAACCACAGCCCTCGTGCTGAAGAATGTCGGGATGGCGGTCGCCGCGCCGGTGGTCGGCTTGGCCTTCATCGTGCTCTTCCCCTTGATCGGCCTGGGCACGCTGGTCTGGGTGGGTGGCCGGGCCGCAGTTGCAGCCGGCGCGCGGTGAATGAGCTAGATCAATGTAGCTCCCGCCGATTTACGGCAGGCAATTGCAAGATGACCTAATGAAGATCCGGGGGGTTGAACGACCCCCCGGATGATGCTGAAAGCAAGGGCGCTATGGCGGCACACATGAACGGATACGGCGCCGTGCACAAAAACCTGCCCAGGTCCCTGCAAAGCAGCTTCACCATCGCGGCCGTCGCCGCGGCGATTGCCCTGTCGCCGCCCGCGGCGCGTCCGGCATTTGCGGCCGATCCGGCGCCCTCGGCAGCCGACCAGACATGCCTTGGCTGCCATGGCGCCGCCGGCATGGAGAAGAAGCTGACGGACGGGGACACCTTGAAATTGTTTGTGCCGCCCGACCCCTATCTGCACTCCGTGCATGGCGCCAATGGCTGCACGAGTTGCCATTCCGACGTCGACATCACCAAGCATCCACCGGAGAAAAACGACATCGCCAGCGCCCGCAGCTTTGCGGTGAACATGACGCAGGTCTGCCGCACCTGTCATGCCGACAAATTCGACCAGTGGCAGAACAGCATTCACGCCGCACTGGTGCGCGCCGGCAACCCGAACGCCCCGGGCTGCACCGACTGCCACAATCCGCATGCCGTCATCAAAGGCACGGCGGCCAGCATCGACCAGGTTCCCTGCAAGACGTGCCATAACGACATCTACAGCGCCTATCTCGGCAGCGTGCATGGGCAATCGCGCCTGCACCAGAAAGACAGCTACGCGCCGCTGTGCTCCGGCTGCCATACCGCCCATTCCGTGCAGCCGATTTCCGTCGGTACGCTCGCCCAGGGTCCGGAGGGCGCCTGCGTCGGCTGCCATGCGGACGTGCTGCAAGCGCATGAGAAGTGGCTGCCCAATACAGCCCTCCATTTCCAGGTCGTGTCCTGCCCGGCCTGCCACGTGCCGAACGCGCAGCGCACCGTCGATCTCATGCTGATCGACAGCAAGAGCGACCAAGCGCGCGACACCCGGCAGATCGGCGTGCCGCTGTTCGAGGCCAGCGCTAAATCGGACAGCAAGGGGATCGATGCGCAAACGCTGTGGACCCTGCTGCAGACGCTCGACCGCAGCGGCCTTGCCAACAAGACGGTGGTGCGCGGCCGCCTGGAAGTTGCCAGCGGCCCACAGATGCATCAAATCGCCGACAAGAGCAAAGCGATCAGCGAGTGCCGCACCTGTCACAATGCCGACTCGAAAGCCTTCCAGAGCGTGACCATTTCGCTGGTCGGGCCGGAGGGCCGCCGCGTCGGCTATGGCGCGAATGCCGACGTGCTCAATTCGATCATCTCGGTCAATTCGGTGCGCGGCTTTTATGCGATCGGCGGCACCCGGATCAAACTGCTGGATATCCTGCTGATCCTCGCCATCCTCGGCGGCGGCGGCATTGCCGTCGGCCACGTGACCTTAGGCTGGCTTTTCAGGCGTTTCGGCTTTGATCACCCGCATGCCGATGGGCAGGGCGGCCGGCCGGCCGGCGGCGACGGCCCCAAGGCGGCATGACGGCGCTGGCGGATTAAAAGGAACTGCACCATGCACAGGCTCTACATTCACCCGCTGCCGGTCAGGATCTGGCACTGGACCAATGCCGTCGGCTTCGTGCTCATGATCCTCACCGGAATACAGATCCGCTATGTCGGGCTGATCGATGTGGTGTCGTTCCGCACGGCGGTTCGCGCGCACAATTTCGTCGGCTTTGTCCTGATCGCCAATTTTTTCCTGTGGCTGGGGTTTTATCTCTTTTCCGACCGGATCAGGGCCTATCACTCAGAACTCGATCCACGGAAACATTTCATCGGCGCTTTGCGGCAGACCTATTACTACGGCTTCGGCATTTTTCGCGGCGAGCCTAATCCGTTTCAACCGACCATATATCGCAAGTTCAATCCATTACAGAGCATGATCTATCAGATCATCATGATGCTGTTGCTGCCGGTCCAGATCTATACCGGCATCCTGCTGTGGGACGTGCAGCGTTTTTCCGCGCAGGTGAATTTCTTCGGCGGCGTGCGCGTCATCGACACCGTGCATGTCCTGATCTTCATCGCCTTCGTCTTCTACATTCTGGTCCACGTCTATCTCGGCAGCCTGGGGCATACGCGAACGACGCACTTCAAGTCGATGATGACCGGTTACGAGGAAATGGAAGACGACGAGGCCGCGGCGAAGCCCTGACAATAGACACCTGCCGACTGCGGTCGCCACGCCTGATTGCATCGCCGGCGCGGGCGGATGGGCGACTTACGATGCGTCGGGGTTGTCGGCTGGGTCGGCGTCGTGCTCGGTGTCGCGCACGCGGATCGCGTATTTCTTCATCAGCGCCTGGAAGTTTGGCCGCTGCATTCCGGTGTCCTCGGCGCTTTTGGTGACGTTCCAGTCATTACGCTTGAGCGCTTCGAGCACGAACTGCTTCTCGATCTCCTCCACCGATTTTTCGCGGGCGGCTTTTTTGACCCGCTTGAGCTCGTCGCCGGTTCTCGGCACCGCGAGTTCGGCCTGCCCCTGAGACGGATCGATGATGTTGACGAGGTGAGCCTTGCGGATGACGTTGTCGCTGGTGAGAATTGCCGCGCGGTGCATGACATTTTCGAGTTCGCGCACGTTGCCCGGCCAGGCGTAATTGACCAGCGTGCTGAGCGCGCCTTCGGAAATATCCGTAATCTTTTTTCCCAACTCCTCGCTGAATACCTTGAGGAAATGGTAGGCAAGTGCCGGGATATCGTCCTTGCGGTCCCGCAGCGCCGGGGCGTGGATCGGGAAAATATTGATCCGGTAGTAGAGGTCGTCACGGAATGTGCCGGCCGCCACCATCGCCTTGAGGTCTTTGTTGGTCGCGGTGACCAGCCGGAAATTTGCGGTCAGTGTGCGGGTGTCGCCGACCGCCCTGAATTCCCGCTCCTGCAATACACGCAGCAGTTTGCCCTGGATCGACATGGAGAAATTGCCGATCTCGTCGAGGAACAGCGTGCCGCTGCCGGCGACTTCGAACATGCCTTTTTTGTTCGACACCGCCCCGGTGAAAGAACCTTTGGCGTGACCGAACAGTTCGCTTTCCAGCAGGTTCTCGCTCAATGAATTGCAATCGACCGGAACGAAGGGCTTGTCCTTGCGCAAGCTGTTGTAGTGAATCGCGCGCGCGATCAGCTCCTTGCCGGTACCGCTATCCCCGGTGATCAGCACGGTCGAACTAGTCGGCGCGCATTGCGCGATGAGGCGATAGACCGCCTGCATCTGCGGGCTTAACCCGATGATATTCTCGAAGCGATATTTCGAGCTGACCTCGCTTTTGAGGTCGAGATTCTCCTGTAGCAGCCGCCGCCGCTCCAGCGCGCGCTGCACCACCAGTTTCAGCTCGTCCGGTTCGAAAGGCTTCGAGATATAGTCGAATGCGCCAAGCTTCATGGCCTGTACCGCAGTGTCGATCTGCGAGAGCCCGGTGACCATGATGACGTCTACATTGGGATGCGTCTCCTTGACCCGGCGCAGCACCTCGAGGCCGTCGATGTTGGGCATCATGATGTCCAGGATCATCACGTCGTACGGATTTTCCTCGATTTTCCGCAATGCCTCACGGCCGTCTTGCACGGCCTCAACCCGGAACTCGTCGCCGGCGAGAATCCGCAAGCAACTTTTGATGACGATCTCCTCATCGTCGACGACCAGAATTCGCGCGCTCATTGAACGCTCCCGCTGGCTTTGCTCTCGGCCCCGGTTGACGGCGGCGTCAGCGGCAGAAGGACGCGAAACGTCGATCCCTCACCCACTTTGCTCTCCACTTCGATGAGGCCGCCATGGGCCTCGACGATTCCGTGGCTGACGGAAAGTCCCAGTCCGGTTCCTTTGCCGACATCCTTCGAGGTGAAGAACGGATCGAATATCCGGCCCAAGTTCTCTTCTGGGATGCCGCAACCGGTATCGACGATCGATATTGCCACCATCGGATTTGACTTGGCAGCCGGCACCCGCGGATCCTGAGCACGGCGCGTGCTGATGGTGATGGTGCCTTTCTCCTCGACGGCGTGCTGGGCGTTGACCAGCATATTCATGACCACCTGTTTGATCTGATCGGCATCGATCCAGATCGGCGGCAGCGTCCGATCAAGGTCAAAGGCAATCTCGATGTCGCGCAGGTGCGCTGGCTTCTCGACGATTTGCACCGTATCGTCGATGATCTGATTAAGGTCGGTGAATTTCTTCTCCGGTAGTTTTTCGCGGGCAAAATCGAGCAGACGCTTGATGATCGCGGCGCATCGCTTGGTTTCGCGAATGACCAAGTCCATGTCGTCCGCATCCGCGCTATTGTCCGGCATTTTCTGCCGCAAAAGATGCGAGAACGTGAGGATGCCGGTCAGTGGGTTGTTCAATTCGTGAGCGACACCGGAAGCCAGCAGCCCGACCGAAGCGAGCTTTTCGCCACGCATCGTCTCTGCCTGAGCGCGGCGCAGCTCCTCCGTGCGGCTCTCCACCTTTTGCTCGAGCGTATGCGCCCAATCGCGCAACTCCGCCCGCGAATTACGCAAGGCGTCGGTCATGCCGTTGAACGAAGAGGCAAGCTTGCCGAATTCGTCGGCGCTGCGCACCGGGATCGGCTGATCCAGGTTTCCAGCGCCGAGCCGTTGCGCCCCGCTCTCGATATCGCGCAGCGGCAGATAGACCATGCGGTGCACGAACAACCCGACCGCCGACGCCGCAAGCAGGATGAACCCTATGGAAAAGGTGGCGATCCCGAGCGTGCTGGCGCGCACCTTTCGATTGATCGTGTCAAGCGAATAGACGATATCGAGCACGCCGAGCACCGATGTGCTCTTCGAATGCTGATGACAGCTGGCGTTGTAGCATGACGGCTCGTTGTGGATGACTCCCATGCTGCCGAGCAGCCATTCCCCGTTCGCGCCCTTGAAGGTCCAGGTCCGCTGGTTCTGCGGGAGCTGTTCGAGTGGCCGTTCGCTCTGATGACAATGCGAGCAGGCCTCGGCTTTGCGGTCGACCGTACGGCCGATTTCCGGCGCGAAGGTCGAATGGGTGATGCGTCCCTCTTTGCTGAGGATCCTGACACGGTCGATCCCCTCCTGATGGGCCACATCGTGGATGATCTGGTCGACATAAGCGGGCTGGTTTTGCAGCATGGCGAAACGAGTGCTTTTGGCGATCACTTCCGATAATTGAATGACGTGATCGGACACCTTGCCGAGAATCTCGTTGTACAGAAACCAGGTGGCCAGGCCGGTGAACAAAAGCATGACCACTGCGAGTACGATCGTGAGGTAAAGCACGACCTTGAACTTCAGGGTTTGCGACCGCATGCGCACCGTCACGACCCCATCGGCGGCGGAAAGGGGTGCATTTTTCAAGATCAATGGATCACGATCAAATTGCCGAAGGAATTTGCGCGCCAGAAATCCCCTCAAAAACATCTTAACTGGTAAACCCAGAGCGGCTTTTGATACTTATCAAACGAGGTTTTTCACGCGGCTGACCGTGGCCCGGCCTGCGGCCTGGGAACAAATGGGGCCGCGTATTCGGCACTTCGGCGCCCGAAAATAATCGATGCGGCAGTGATTGCGCGGCAAGTTCGCTGCGCCCGCACTTAAGGCGCCGGCCAATTCCGGCGCCCCATCCGGTCAGATCAATGTCGCCGCAAGGCCGGCGAGCGACAAACGGTTAGTGACTTTCCTTGTACTTTTTCCCGGCGTCATTCAACGTCGGGGGCGTCGTATGGCACGCGGTGCAGGCCTTCTTTTCCTTCGCCGCGATGGCCGGGGTCGCCATCGATTGCCCCGCCGCAATCACGATCATCGCCCCCGCAAGCGCAATCGCCGATGCCGCAGCAGCGGCCTTCGCCAACACGCCATGCTTCTCATTTCGCATTGTCGAGCTCCTACCTATTGTGTCGGTTCATCCAAGCATCTCCAGAAGGGTTCTGGAACGGCGAGGACGATAGCACCGGTTCACCCGATTTGTCATAGCGACAATAGGAATAATATCGTTGGTGCCCAGGGGCGGAATCGAACCACCGACACTGCGATTTTCAATCGCATGCTCTACCAACTGAGCTACCTGGGCAGCTAGACCCCGCGGAAGCCGCGGGGCAAGCGGAACGCGGCGTTATAGCGGGCTCAAGCATTCAAGCCAAGCGCCGCGCGGAAGCGATTTTTGATGGCCACGCCGTCACGTTCGGGCAGCACGCGCGGCGGTTCCTGCGGCGCGATCAGCACGCGGGCAAACAGGGTCTCGGTGAAGGTCTTGATGCGCGCGGCAAGGTCGCGCAACCGGGCCTCGTCACGCACGTCGAGGCATGTCGCAAAACCACAGCCGGCCGCCACCGCCACGAGATCGACGCCGCTCTGGGTGTGGCTCGGCTGCATTCCGGTCTCGCCGTAGACGCCGTTGTCGAAGACGATGACGGCGAGGTTGCCCGGCCGCTGGATGCCGATGGTGGCGAGCGAGCCGAGCCCCATAAGCATTTCGCCGTCGCCGGTGATGACGGCAACGCGCCGTGGCGTCTGCGCCAGCGCGAGTCCGAGCCCGACCATGGTCGCGCCGCCCATGGCGCCCCAGAGATAGAAGTTGCGCGGATCGTCTCCCGCCGCGGCGAGATCCCAGGTGGTCGAGCCGAGGCCCGGAACGACCAACAGGTCGCCGCGGTTTGCGACCAGTGCCGCCATGGCGGCGCGGCGTTCGAGTCGCTGCTCGCTCATTTCGTCCACACTTTCCTGCCGATGAGCTCCTGCGATAGCAAAACGGCAGCGATGCGTTCGTCGCCGAACACCGTCTGCGCCGCGCGTTCCGCCGCGCCCTCAACGTCATCCGGCTTCGAGGCGCGATAGACTTGCGCCTCGCAGAGCTTGAGCACCGGATCGACGATCGAGCCCATCGGCACCTGCCACGGATTGAACTCCTCCCACTCGCCGCGCATGGTGATGACCATCAGCAGCGGAAAGCGGCAGGTGCGCGCCAGCGAGAACATGTTGATGCAGTTGCCGACCCCGCTCGACTGCATCAGCAGCGCGGAGCGTTGCCCGCCCAGCCAAGCGCCAGCGGCGAGGGCCACGCCCTCCTCCTCGGTTGTGAGCACGACGTCGCGAATATCTGGGTCGGCGCGGCAGCGCTCGATCAGCCGCGAATGGCCGGCGTCGGGCACGTAACCGACCTGGCGCACGTCGGCGCGCTTGAGCGCCGCAAACAGGCGATCGGGCCATTCGACGGAGGCACTCATTCTTCCCCGGCTCCGGAATCGCGCGGACGCTCGCCGTCCTCATCGTCCTCTTCTTTCGCGGGAACCGCATAGACCCCGCCGAGCCAGCGGTGAAGATCGATGTCGGCGCAGCGCTTGGAGCAGAACGGCTTCACCGCCGGATCGGTCGGTTTGCCGCAGATCGGGCAGACTGCCTTCAGGTTCTTGTCGATTTCATTCATGCGGTGCCGGTGTTTCGTGCGTCCATTATCTTCAAATCCTTGGCCCGTAAATCCGTCTTCAAGATCTTGCCATAATTGTTCTTCGGCAGCGCGTCGACAAAAACATAATCCTTCGGCCGCTTGAAGCGCGCAATGCGTGTGAGGCAAAGCGCATCGAGTTCCTTGGCCTTGGCCTCGCCCACCACATAGGCCACCACCACCTCGCCCCATTCGCGGTCGGGCCGGCCGATGACGGATACTTCGCGCACCGCGGCGTGGGTCAACAGCACCTCCTCCACCTCGCGCGGATAGATGTTGGAGCCGCCGGAGATGATCATGTCCTTGGAGCGGTCCTTGATGTGCAGATAGCCTTCCGTATCGAAGGCGCCGATGTCGCCGGTATGCATCCAGCCGCCGCGCAGGGTGGCTGCGCTTGCCTCCGGGTTCTGCCAGTAACCGGCCATGACCGCCTCGCCGCGGCACATGATCTCGCCGGATTCGCCTGTGGCAACCGGCGCGTCCTGGCTGTCTGCGACGATGACTTCCGCGCAGGCATAGGGCTTGCCGGCGGACGCGAGTCGCTCGCGCCAGCGCGGATGCTCGCGGTCGGCGATGTCGCTTTTCGACAGCGTGGAGATCGTCATCGGCGCTTCTCCGAGGCCGTAGATTTGCGCCAGCCGCGGGCCGAAGCGATCGAGCGCAGCCAGCGCGTCCTCGACATACATCGGCGCGCCGCCCCAGATCAGCGTGCGGATGTTTTTCGCATGCGCTTCCGCCGGACAGGCGACCAGACGCTTGATCATGGTCGGCGCGGCGAACATGGAGCAGCTCGGCCAGGCCGCAAACAGCGAAAAGATTTCATCGGGCTCGAAGCCCCCGCTCTCGGGCGTCACCTGCACGCCGAGGCGAGCTACATGCATCATCGCATACATGCCGGAGCCGTGGCTCATCGGCGCCGCATGCAAGATGGCATCGCCCGCCGAAACGGGATCAACCTCCGCGCCATAGGCATGGCTTGCCGCCACCAGCGCGCGGTGCGTGAGCATGGCGCCTTTCGGCTTGCCGGTGGTGCCAGAGGTGTAGAACAGCCAGGCAAGATCGTCCGGCGCCCGCGGCACGACGTCGATCGGCTCCGCGTTAAACAGCGTCTCATAATCGGCACCGCCGATGGCGATGAGCTGCTCGAGCGATTTCGGCGCGTGCGGCGCAATCTCGCTGTCGATGCCGGGCGAGGCAAAGCAGACGCGCGCGCCGGAGTGTTCAAGAATGTAACCGAGCTCCGAGCCGTGCAGCTTGGCGTTGGCCGGCACCGCGGCAAGACCGGCGTGCCAGATGCCGAACAGCAGTTCGAGATAGTGCGGAGAATTCTTGGCGGCGATGGCCACGCGCTCGCCGGGCGCGAGTTTGAAGCGCCCGCGCAGGGCGCCGGCCAGCCGTGCAGCGCAGCCGGCCAGGTGGCCATAGGTTGAGGTGATATGCGTGCCCGACGCCGCGGCCGGCAGCGCGGGATGACTAAGGCCGGAACGATGGAGCCATAACGCAACGTTCATGGGGGCCCCGGACGCTAGACTGCATTCAACCAACCGAAGCGGATGGGATAGCCCTCGCCGCCCAGCAAGGCCACCGTTTCGTAAAGCGGCAAGCCGACGACATTGCTATAGGAGCCGACGAGCTTGACGATGAAGGTGCCGGCGATGCCTTGCGCGGCGTAGCCGCCGGCCTTGCCGCGCCATTCACCGGAAGCGAGATAGGCCTCGATGTCCGCCTCCGACAGCCGCTTGAAGCGCACGCGAGTTTCCACCAGGCGCTGGCGGAAGACTCCTTCGGCGTCACCAGGCAGATCGAGGTGTGGACGCGGTGGTTGCGGCCGGAAAGCAGGCGCAGGCATTGCGCCGCCTCATCGAGCAATTGCGCCTTCGGCAAAATGCGCCGGCCGACCGCCACCACGGTGTCGGCGGCAAGGATGAAGGCGCCGCGCAGTTCGTCGTCGAGCTTGACGTTTTCCAGCGCCGCCTCAGCCTTCGAATGGGCAAGCCGCGTCGCATAGGCGCGCGGGATTTCGCCGCGCTTGGGTGTCTCGTCGATGTCCGCGGGCTTGAGCGCGTCCGGGTCGATGCCGGCCTGATTGATCAGGGCGAGTCGACGCGGCGAACCGGAAGCGAGCACGAATTTGGGCCGGCCAATCATCGCTGTTGAGGCGCCGCGCGAGTGACGTGAATCGGTTGCGAATGCGCGCGGAAACTAGCGGAACGGGGCTGTTTTCGCAAACATGCCACAAAGGCCCTATTCATTCCCCTGCCCAGGTCCGCCAAAGCGCTCGTGGATGCGGGCCAGCAACTCGTCGCGCACCGCGCGATAGGCATCGAGGCGCTGCTCGCGGCTGCCTTCGGTGACCGTTGGATCGGCGGTCGGCCAGTATTCGACCTCGACGGCCGCGGTGCGCGTGAGCTCCAGCGCCCTGTGATGCGCGGGCGGCGACAGCGTCACGATCAGATCGAAATTGAGCCCTTCCAGGTCCTCCAGCTCCTCGAAAGTGATCGGCTTGTGGTGGGCGATGTCGATGCCGATTTCCTCCATGGCGGCGACGGCGAAAGGGTCGACCTCGCCTTTCTGCACGCCGGCCGAGGCAATGTAGAGCTGCTTGCCGAACATTTGCTGCACCAGCGCGGCGGCCATCGGCGAGCGCACCGCGTTCAGGCCACAGGCAAACAGCACAGCCTGCGGGCGGGATGGGCGCTCGGGTGCTGCCATCGAAGGGTCAGCCCTTCCAGTGCAGCACGCAGATCAACGTGAACAGGCGCCGCGCGGTGTCGATATCGAGCGTCACCTTGTCCTTGAGCCGCTCCATCAGAATTTGCGACCCGTCGTTGTGGATGGCGCGGCGGCCCATGTCGATCGCCTCGATCTTGTCGGGCGTCGCCGTGCGGATCGCCTGGTAGTAGCTGTCGCAGATCATGTAGTAGTCCTTGACGATCCGGCGCAGCGGCGTGAGCGAAAACAGATGCGCAACGACCGGCGTGTCGTCCTCGCGGCGGATGTCGAACACCAGCCGGTTGTCGTTGATGCTCAGGTGCAATGCAAAGGGCCCGCCGTCGTGGCCGACCGGCGCGAAGCTGTTCTGCTCGAGCAGATCGTAGATCGCCACCTCGCGTTCGTGCTCGACGTCTTCGTTGGCGCGGCCGATGGTTGCCTCGTCGAGCGTGACCGCCGCGAGCCGCTGTTTGTTCGCCGTGCCTGATTTCGCCGGGCTCATTTGCGGTTCATGCGAATTGCCACCGAGCGGGCGTGCGCGGTCAGGCCCTCCGCCTCGCTGAGCGCGATGGCCGCAGGACCCAGCGCGCGCAACTGCTGCGGCCCGCATTTGAGGATCGACGTGCGCTTCATGAAGTCGAGCACGCTTAAGCCCGACGAAAAGCGCGCCGAGCGTGCAGTCGGCAACACGTGGTTCGAGCCTGCGACATAGTCGCCGATCGCTTCCGGCGTATGCGCGCCGATGAAGATGGCGCCGGCATTGCGGATGCGCGCAGCGAGAGCATCGGCGTCGGCGGCTTCGATCTCCAGATGCTCGGGCGCGATGCGGTCAACCAGCGCGATCGCGTCGGCGAGCCTCGGCACCATGATGATAGCGCCAAAATCGCGCCACGAAGCGCCGGCGATTGCCGCGCGCGGCAAGGTCTTGAGCTGCGCGGCGACGGCTTTCTCCACTTCGTCCGGCAAGCGCCTCATCGTCGGTGATGAGGATCGATTGCGCGCTCGCATCATGCTCGGCCTGCGCCAAGAGATCGGCGGCGATCCAATCGGCATTGGCGGTCTTGTCGGCGAGAATGAGCACCTCGGACGGCCCGGCGATCATGTCGATGCCGACCTGGCCGAAGACGAGACGCTTGGCCGCCGCCACGTAGGCGTTGCCGGGCCCGACGATTTTGGCCACGGCTGCGATTGTCTGCGTCCCATAGGCGAGCGCCGCCACCGCCTGCGCGCCGCCGATGCGGTAAACCTCATCGACGCCGGCGAGCCTAGCTGCCGCCAGCACCAGCGGCGAAAGCTTGCCGTCTTTGTCCCCTTGGGCGGGCACTACCATGACGACGCGCGGGCAGCCTGCGACCTTAGCGGGCACCGCGTTCATCAGCACCGAGGACGGATAGGCCGCGGTGCCGCCCGGCACGTACAAGCCCACAGCCTCGATGGCGGTCCAGCGCGACCCCAGCTCGACGCCGAGCGGGTCGGTGAAGCGCTCGTCGGCGGGCTTTTGCCGCCGGTGATAGGCCTCGATGCGGTCGCGCGCGAACTTGAGCGCGTCGAGCGCTTCGGCCTTGCATTGTGCCGCCGCCGCGTCGATCTCCGCCGCGCCGACGCGCAAGCCCATTTTGCCGAGATCGACACGGTCGAATTTAGCGGTCAGTTCGACGAGCGCCGCGTCGCCGCGGACACGCACGTCGGCGATGATGCCGCGCACGGCCTGCTCGACGTCCTGCGCCGTCTCGCGTTTCGTCGCCAGAAAGGCGGCAAAACGTTCGGGAAAGTCGGCACTTTGGCTGTCCAGGCGCAGTGGCATGTCAGGTCCTGCCGGGCGGGCTACGGGCTGACAGGTCAATGGGTGATGTGCGGGGTGGCGTCAAGCTCCCGGACCGCAGCCTCGACCTAGCCTCGCTTTTTTATACCAATCGATGTGAGAGAATGAGCAGGAGTGGCCTGGTGCTCACCGACCAGGTCGGCAACGTTAGAAGATCGGCGACCCGTTGGTCCCAACTTCTCCCCCCGCACGAGCGCAGCACCGTTGCCAGAATTCCCTGCTAACAGGGAAATTAACAGGGATTTTTATTTTTTTCCTATTCGAAATGTCGCGATCGAAACTCCTTTCTCGGAAGACCTTATGACAATCAGTAACGATTGAAAGATGCGCACACTGATGAAATAGAACACGAGATATAAATACCAAATTGTGATGCTTGCTACCCACCTGCGTTCGTCCAGGCCCGCTAAGTGGGTACCTTTTTTAATTTCAAATCGACACATGAAATCCTCTGTCTTTTCAATCGAGGGAATTTTTGATCATTAGCTGTGACCTTGGCTCCGTCTCGTAAATAGAGGCCATCCTTGGATCGCGGGAAACTGAGCGTCTTGGTGGCGACACGACAGATGTTTAAATCGGCCTGCGATCCCAATTACGGATAGGTGATACTTTGATTTGACGATCTCTCGACTGCATGTCCGATCGTGAGATGGTATTTAACCAGTTAATCCATCGCATCTTGCTCAGCGAAAAGGGTCACTGATGAGCGCACCAGTCGATCTCGCGTCCATTGCTCATGTCCTCGGAGAGAAGCTCGCGGTGTTTGCGCATGTCGCCTGCACGTAAAATTCCTGAAGCACCTGGACCGAGAGCGCGACGTTTTCGCTGTCGAGCAACGCGATGGCAATGTCACGTTTGCGCGCTTCCGCCCGCGGCTAATAGAGTAGAGGAAGATGTTGGTGTCGATAAAGCGTCGCGCGTTCATGATCGGCGTCGGTGTAGATCCTCGCGCGGCATGCGGTCCTTGGCGCGAAACGTGGCAATGCGCTCACGCAGAACTCGCTCCTCGCGCTTCAGCCGCTCGGTATCGCTTTCGCCGACGACAAGCTCGATCAGGAATTGTTTCACCAGTGCAGATACGGATGTGTCGTGCTCAGCGGCTTTTATGCGCGCTTTCCGATAAGTTTCGTCGTCGACTGTGACTGTGATATTTTTCACATTATCACATTATCACATAAAGTCAGAAGTCAACTCTTCGGCTGCTATGTTTGATGTCCTATGATCGACCTAGTTGCCCACTCAATTCATTTGAAATTTCCCGATCGGGTCGGCCGATAACGTCTGGGCAAGGCGCTAGGGACCGGCCGTCAACTGCTTCCGTGGGCAGCTGCTGGGAATAGCGCGCCTTAGCAGCCAGATCCCCTACCCGCTTATTGATGCGGCGCACAGCCTGTTCGACGTTCTGCGCCGCCTCGCGCTTGGCCGCCCGGATAAGGTGGCAACCCGCTGGGCCAAATCCGCACTTTGGCTGTGCAAACGCAAGGCATCGTCAAATCATGCCAAACCGGCTCCGGGCTGACAGGTCAATGGGTGATGCGCGGTGCCGTCAACCCTGCCGGTGCCCGCTAAAGACGCAGCCGCTTGTAGATGGATTCCGGGATGGCCCGGATAATGGCCATGATAAGAGACCACACGGGGCGCACGTAGATGACGTCGCGCGGCTTAACCTCCGCTGCTCGATAGACCGCGCGGCCGACCGCTGCCGCGTCGGCTGTGATCAGCGGTGGCAGCGACAGGCCCTCGGTCATTTTCGTGCGTACGAAACCGGGCTTGACCGTCACCACTCGCACCTTGGTCCCGGAAAGCCGGTTGCGCAGGCCCGACAGGAACGCTGTGAAACCGGCCTTGGCCGAGCCATAGACGTAGTTCGAAGCTCGACCACGCTCGCCGGCGACCGAGCTGACGCCGACAATAGTCCCGCTGCCACGCGCCAGCATGCGATTGGCCACTTCAGCAAGCAGGAGCGAGGGCCCTTCGAAATTGGTACGCATGATCTCAACAGCGTGCGCCATATCGCCTTCGGCGCGCTTTTGCTCGCCCAGCATGCCAATGACGGACACAACCGTGTCGGGGAACTCCTTGAACTGATCGAGGAACGAATTCACGGCGTCGCCGGCGCGCGCGTCAAACATGACGACGTCCGCTACATCACCGCCGCGCACCGAGATATCGCGCGCGTTACGTTCGGCGGCGGCGCGATCGCGCGCGGCCAGAATCACGTGCCAGCCCGCCGCCGCGTAGGAAAGCGCAATCGCCCGCCCGATATCGGAGGTGCCGCCAAGGATGAGCACCGCCTTGGGCGATGTCATAGGCCGAGCCTCTCCGATTGCAACGAACGAAAACGGCGATCGGCGCCGCTTTCTCGGCGAAAGCGCCGGAATGCATCAAGGTTCTGGTAACCGGCCTCGACAGTCGCCCGATTCTGACAGGCGTCCTTGGCAAGATAGATGCGGCCGCCGTATTTCAACAAAATTCGGTCGAGCTCCGCGACCAGCGCGAATGTCGCGGCATGAGCCGGGAAATCGAGCGCCAGCGTATAGCCCTCGAGTGGAAACGCCATCAGGCCGGCTTCATCCGGCCCAAGCAGTTTCAGAACCGCAAGGAAAGACGGGCTACCGCGTCTCGAGATCAAATCGAGGATTTCACCGAGGCCGTCACGACCGTGATTCTTGGCGATAACACACTGATACTGTACGAAGCCGCGTCGACCATACAGACGATTCCAGTTGCGGATGCGGTCAAGCGGGAAAAAGAAATTTTCGCAGTTTACCAGATGGCTGCCCTGTGAACTCTGTCCGTTAGCGTAATAAAGCCGATTGAACAGACTAACCGCCCCATTGTGCATGGCGAAGGACGGCAGATCGAAGGGAATAGACAACGCGCGTCTGACGGGCATTGAATAAGGTTTGGTGCGACGTACGCCGTCAAGGTCAGTGGCGTTTGCATGCTCGCCGCGATAGAGCAGGGAACGGCCGAGTGAAGCGCCGCGGGCGAGACCGTCGATCCAAGCGACTGAATAACTTGCGGCGCACGAATCTTCAAATGCCTGCAAAATGCCGTCGAGATCTGATGCGGCGATGATTTCTTGGCGGATGAAGGCGTTCTCGACGCGCATCAACTGAAATGTCACGTCGCTAATAACGCCAGTCAGCCCCATTCCGCCGATGGTGGCGCGGAAGAGTTCGGCGTTTTGCTGCGGGCCGCAAATGCGCTCCGTTCCGTCTGCTAGAATGAGCGAAAGCTGCTCGATGTGCCGGCCGAAGCCGCCGGCCGTGTGGTGGTTCTTGCCGTGCACATTCGCTGCAACCATGCCGCCGAGGCTGACGAATTTCGTGCCCGGCACGACCGGCGGAAAAAATCCACGCGGCAGGAAAGCATCGATCATGTCGGACAGGGTAACGCCGGCTTCGGCCGTCAGACGGCCGGTGTCCGGATCGAATGCCTTCATGCGGTCGAGCGCGCTGAGCGCAAGCGTTGCGCCCGCGCCGATCGCGGCGTCGCCGTAGCTGCGCCCGGCGCCGCGGGCAATCAGCACTGGCGCTGCGGTGACAAGCCGTGCAAGATCCGAGGGCGCGCGCGCCGTCAACAGCTCGGTATCGCCTTGCGGAAACTTACCCCAACCCGAAATTTTCATGGCTTGCAATCCGTCGAACGACGAACCCCTCAGGCCGCCAAGATGCCGAGGACAAGAATTGCTGCCCCGGCGGCCCAACTCGCCTTGTCCGTCATCGTGAACACGATCGGGTCCTCGCTGATCACGCGGCGGTGACTCAGCATCAACATGCGCGAGATCCAAAGGACGAATACCGGACAGGCGAGCCACAAAATCGAGGGGTGGCTATAAAGCGCGTGCACTGCGTCGCTTGATATATAGAGCGACAGCACGATCGCGGCGCAGTAGCCCGAGGCTGCGGCAAGCGCGGCGATCACCGGCAAATCTGTTACCTTATAGTTGCGGTTGGTGGGGTCGGGCAATTCGGCGTCAAGCCTTAGAGCAAGTTCCGAATAGCGCTTGATCAAGGCAAGCGAAAGAAAGACAAACATGGAAAAAGCGAGCAGCCATTCCGATGTCGGCACCGCGATAGCCACGGCGCCACCGATGACGCGGATCGTATAAAGGCCAGCAAGCGTGACGGTGTCGATCATCAACATGCGCTTGAGATACAACGAATAGACGGTCGTGCCCGCGAAATAGGCGGCCAGCACGCCGACAAAGGCCCAGGAGATGCAGGTGGCGATCGCAAAAGCGAGGACTAAGCTGCCCGCGCAGATTACCGCGCCGGTCGTTTTCGAGATATCGCCGTTCGCGAGCGGCCTTGTACGCTTCATCGGATGCGCGCGGTCGGCCTCGATGTCGATGAGATCATTGAAACTGTAGGCGCTGGATGCGCCGGCACAGAACGCAGCGGTTGCCATCACTATGAGTGCGATCGCGGGTGCGGAAAAATCGTGTGCGGTGAGCAGCGGCACCACGACCAACGCGTTCTTGGCCCATTGATGCGGTCGCAGCAGGCGCAACCAAGAGGCGGATTGTGGGGTCGGTGTGAACGCCCGCCGAAGCATGTCGAACTGTTGCTGAACGCCGAGCGATGGTGCGGCGGCCAGCATCTGCTTCGGAGTGATGTCCGGACTGGCGGCAGAAGGCTGCTTCGGTCCCGGTGCTGCGCGTTTTGCCCTGGCTGGCATCGCCAAGGATGTAGTGGCGGATCGTGTAAATGCCGTTAAATAACTCGCCCCGCAAGGATTTGGTTACTATCGCGCTGCCAATAAGCCTTTGTTTTCGCCGCGGCAAGTCATCAACGGGCAAAAAAATGGCTCCGCCTTACGACGGAGCCTTGCCACAATTTGCCACAAAATGACGGCGGACCTCACATTTTCTTTTTGTGCTTTTTCATCGCCATTTTTTTCGGCGGTGTGTAATCGCAGGGCAATGCACAAAGACCACCGACCTTGGTTAGGCATTCACCTATAGTGGCCGTGCAGACGAAAGGCGAACCGAGCCTGACGCAACCGCAGCCGAGCTCGGCTTTGGCTGGCGCACTGGCAGCGAGCGCGGTGGCCACGGCGAGCCCCGCGATAACAAGGATGTTGCGCATAGATTGACCCCAAATGCCCCTTCGTGGAGAAGCCAGCTTACTACGCCACCGTATAGAACAAAGATCAAGCCGGGAGCGCAATTCGAGGCAACCATCTTCGGCGTCTGAACCGAATTTTCATAGGGACAAAATCGCCAGCCTGCGCTCAGCTACCGGATTTTGCCGAAGAGCCTTGTTCGCCAATGACATGCACTGGGCAGGCATGGGCGGTCCAAACTGGACCAAGATCGGCCAATTCCGCTTCCAGACATTCGACCTCAAGCCGCAGGGTGCCGCCGCCAGAAAAGGTCAGCGTGACGGCGCCGGACGGCGGCTGTGTCTCGGCGTACTCGACGGCCAGCAGGTTGAGCACCGCGTCCTTGCCCGCCGGGTCAAGCGCCCGGCATTTGCATGACAGCACTCGCTCGAAGCGCAGGACTGCCCGGCGACGCCGATATTCCGGTTTTTCAGACTGGGCGCCCTCCCAATCGAAGCGGTTGAGCGCGACGACTAGGCGCCTCTCTCCGGGGCGCCACAGCACATCCGCGACCTTCACCACCGCATCCTGCAAATGGGTGGAGACGACTTCGAGATCCTCTTCGTCAAGGACGACGAATTTGAGCAGGTCCGATGTCATTCGCGCCTCCCCCTGCGTAATTAGGCAAGCGCCCAACGCCGCGCAAGGGCCTGCTTCAAGCGTGTGGATTTATGAATGCTGGCTCCAGACCCGCTGCAATCCAGCGCTCGACGTGGCTTGGATTTGTGAGCGCCCGCAGCAGCGCCATGGCGGCATCCGGCGCCGCCGCAGCCTTCGGAATGGCGGCGGTATAGGTGTTGACGTTATACAACGCGCCTGGCAGCGGCCCCACGACTTTGACACCCTTCACGGTCAGAATTTCGCTGATAAAGGTGGTGCCGATCTCGGCACGGCCGTCAGCTACCGCTTGGGCAACCTCGTAGCCGCGTTTGCCGTAGATCGTTTTTTTCGCCACCGCGTCGGCAATGCCCAGCTTTTCAAGCAACCCTGCGAAAAACGTGCCCGAGGAACCGCCGGCTTTCGGGTCGGTATAAGAAACGGCCTTGGCTTTGAGCAGCGCCTGTTTGAACGCGTCCGGCGTGGAGATATCGGGGATCTCGGCGCCCTCCCGCACGGCAACGCCGGTGACGGTGCGGCCCAAATCGATGCGGCTGCCGGGAATAAATTTGTTGTCGCCGATGGCATCAAGCGCGGCAGGTGGCAGGATGACCAGATCAGGCACTTCGCCGTTCTTGATACGGTCGCGTAGCGAGCCCGCGGTGCCGAAATTCAGATCGAGCCTATGGGCGCTTGCTTGCTCGAATTCACCGCCGAGCATGCGAACCATCGCCTCGACGGCGCCGGCACTCATGATTTTGATTGTGGCCATCGCGGACCCTCGCACAAAAACACCGGCCATTGCCAGCGGCGGTGCTCATGTTGAATTGCCAAATTGTCAATTCGTTCGGCGGACGTCGAGACCTACGATCTCGACGTCCGCCGACGCTAGGCGATCACCCCGGGTAGAATTTCAGGCCACCGAGATAAACCGAACGAAATAACTCGCGCTGGAACGCGGAAAGTCCCGGCTCACGATGGGCAATGCCGGGCAAGGTCGCACCGGACGGGCCCGAGCCACCGCCGGCATTGCCGCCACCCCAACCACCGGGGAAGGCGCCGATGGCGCGCTTGCGCTTGGGCGGCGCCGGGTGCGTCACCGCCCAATCTAAAAATTGCGACGTGGCGTCGACCTGGTCATCAAACTCGCCGTCGGGGAAGGCAATCATCTCGGCAATGTAGGCTTCGTTCCACGCACCCGACTGCAACACGATCCCGCCGGCGCGGAACAAGGCGATATGTTTGCGCAGTCGCTCGACCTTGCTCTGGCGCGGCATGATGCTTTCGACGACCATGCCGCTTTGCGAACGAATGTCAGTTGCAAGGGCTCCGCCCAAATTGTTGCCCTCGATCAGGACCACGCTGGGCAGGTGGCGCCGAATCATCTGCCGAACTGCGTCGCGCAGCCGGCGGTAATCGACCTGCCCTCGCCAAACGTCAACAAGCGTGTGCACGTCTTCGCCGTAGGCCCATGCCTGCACGCACGAATAACTGTTCGCCTCGCCGCCCTTTTGTCCGGGGTCGATGCTCAGCACGATCGGCGCATCGGGCGCCGCATTGCCGTGTTTTAAATATTCGGCGTGAATCCGTAAGCGACTGCTGGCCTTCGGATTTTGCTGATACAGCATTTCGAAGCTCGGCTTGACGGTGGTTTTGCGGAGCTTTTCTTCGTCGCGTTTGGTGAAATACGGCAACAGGAAGTCGCCCTTTTCGCGGACCCAAACGCGCCCGTCGCCGAACTTGAATTTGCGCCTGCGCGTCGCGACGAAGGGGAGCTTAATTTCATCGAAGCCGCCCTGAGCGATCAGGTGGCCAGGGAGATCGTTTTCACTGATACGGTGCGCGACAACGAGAATACGCCCGCGCCGCGGATGGTTAAGCCGCGTGCGGATTTTGCTGTTAAATTTTGCAACGATGAGCTCGAGCTTTTCATTATTGGCGTAATCATCGATCTGAGCCGGATCGTCGACGATGATAAAATCCGCGCCGCGTCCTGTAATCGCGCCGTCGATGGACGCGGCAAAGAGCTCGCCGCCCGCGGTGGTCGCAAAATCAAGAACACCGCGGCGATTTTTTGCCAACCGCGTCGGGAACGCTTTTCTGTACCAGTCCTCGAGCATGATGGCCCGCGTGTGATATGCGATCTCGCGCGCGAGCGATTTGCCGTAGCACACGATCATAATTTTCGCCTTGGGGTGATGCCCCAGAATCCACGCGGGCAGCGCTTTGGAGCAAGTGAACGTCTTGAGGTGCCGCGGTGGCAGCGACACGATTAGCCGTTGTGGACCGCGACCGGAGGCGAATTCCTGCAGGCGGAACGTGAGGAAATTAAGGTATGGCGCGCGCTCGAGGTTTTCACCAAAGCTCAGATGCGCGCGGAACGCGAACGCTTGAAAATCGCTAGCCATGAGAGCGTCAAAGTCACTCATTGGACCCTCCCAGTTCCCCTTTTTTTCCGTTTGAGCGCGTCGCGAACGTGGCTGCGATTTCGCGGTCTTCGACGCTGTCGACGCCTTGATCGACGTCGTCTTTTTTCAGGAAATGTGCGAGGAGGATAGCGATCGATTTTGCATCGCCGTCGATCGCGTTGGCGACTAAGCTGTTCACCATGGCCCTCTGCTTGGTGATCGTCCTCCCCTGTACCGCGACAACTGCGTTGAGCTCTTCGCGCAGATCGCTCACGAAGTTGCGGCTTCCCTTTGGTCGGCCAGACGGATTCCCCGACTTGCCGGGCTGAAATTTTGAGTGTTGAGGCGGTTTACCAAAACCGACAGCTTTAGAAAGTTCATTCATAGCTTGATCCTTTGTTTGCACACCCAGTGGGGCGTGCTGTGTGAATTTACAAACCTCTCGGCCACCGCCGAGCGCTGCGATCGAATTTTCGGTGACAACAAGCTGCGAGTGAAATCTCGCGGAACACAATTTTAAAAAGCGAACGACAGCGTAGATATAAATCCACTCTGCGATTGCAACTTGTTCGCGCTGCGGCGGTAACAAAAATTTGAAGTCAAAGCCGATATTTCGGCGACGCCTGCTGTTGCTTGCGAACCCGACTCTGAGGGCGAAATTCCCTGCTAACAGGGAAAAGAACAGGGAATTATTTAGTGCGCTCGAAAAACGGTAACGCGTTTCTTCAACGCGTCGCCTTAGAAGTCAAAGAGCGTTGTGGCGTCAATGTGACCAAGGTTGCCATCGCGGTTCGCATTTAGCATGAGATGAAAACTTTCAACGAGCGGATCGGAGCATCACGGAAATTCAGTCTTCGGAAAACTGCCGACCAAACTTTGCATGTTTCCGCTCTGCGTGCTAAGAGCGTGCTTCGTGCTGCATTTTGCGCTGCGCGTTTTTGGGCAGAGATCCGGCTAGTGGCATCTTACTCTAAGACGCGATTGTCTCGCTTTGTCGCGTCGCCAACCAAGACAAATTACACGATCAAACAAAAGATCGTGATGCGTTGGGCAAAGCGCGAGTAATTTTCGGTCGTTCACAAATAGTTGATCCATTGTTCGTTATAGCGTGCGTGTGAGCGGATGTTGCAGGCGTGCGGCCGCACTTTCCTGCGATGTCATTACGAGAGTTCACAGGGCTGATGACTTGATTGGTGAATAGAGCGACAGCGCCGATTGGCTCGGAAACGATTGCCAATGCGCAAGCACAGGATCCCGCGCGAGCCCGCATGACCAAAATCCCGTCGATAGAGCAAACCAACGACTTCATATATCGCATCGAGGTCGCAAAAGGCGCACGCCTCGCCGATGCAAATTGTCCGAACTTGTTGATGTTTGAAGGCTACTCAGAGTCGGTAGGCCCACTCCATTCATTGGATGTCACGGTTCTGCGCGATGGCCTGCGCGCAACCGATATTGAATTCCGGGGCTGTGAACATATCCAAGCATGAATTTTAGCTGCTTCAAGCTATCCTTCTTCGACCCCACACATCATGTCGTGGAGCACAATTACCTGCTGACGCTGATCTTGCGATATTTTGCGCCCAAATCCGTGAGGCTGCCAGACGCGAAAAGGTTCTGCCCTTCATAGCCAACCATCGTTGCTTGCGGCAGGACCAAAACGTCGGTGTCCTCCGCTGGCGCCAGCGGTAATAAAGACGAGGTCGAGCTTGTGGCCGCTATCACGCTCGAATTCCGCCCCGAGCGCCTTGACTCATCATGACTTTGACAGTTGCCGCGACGGAATTCCTCAGTCGCTGATCCGCTCGATTGCCGCGCCGCAGCGGGCGAGCTTATCCTCGAGCCGTTCGAAGCCGCGGTCGAGGTGATAGACGCGGTTGACGGTTGTTTCGCCCTCGGCGGCGAGCGCGGCGATGACCAGCGACACCGAGGCGCGCAGGTCGGTCGCCATCACCGGCGCGCCTTTGAGGTGCTCAACGCCTTCGATGGTCGCGGTCTGGCCGTTGAGCTGAATATGGGCGCCGAGCCGCGCCAGCTCCTGTACGTGCATGAAGCGGTTCTCGAAGATGGTTTCGGTGATATGCGAGGTCCCGCCGGCGCAGCTCATCAGCGCCATCAGCTGCGCCTGGAGGTCGGTTGGAAAGCCCGGGAATGGCGCCGTTGAGACCTCAACGGGCTCAAGGTCGGCGCCATTGCGGGCGACGCGAATGCCCTCATTGGTCGGCGTGACGACGACGCCGGCCTTGATCAGCACGTCGAGTGCGGCCTGCAGCAATTCCGGACGCGCGTTCTGCAATAGCACGTCGCCGCCGGCCATCGCCACCGCCATTGCGTAGGTGCCGGTCTCGATGCGGTCGGGCAGCACTGCGTGGCGCGCGCCACCGAGGCGTGCAACACCCTCGACCACGATGCGCGAGGTGCCGGCGCCGGAGATTTTAGCACCCATCTTGTTGAGGCAATCGGCGACGTCGCCTATTTCTGGCTCGCGCGCGGCGTTCTCGATCACGGTCGTGCCTTTGGCGAGCGAGGCCGCCATCATCGCCGTATGTGTACCGCCGACGGTGACCTTGGGGAAGACGATCTCGCCGCCACGCAATCCGTCTTTCGCGCGCGCGATCACATAGCCGGACTCGACCTCAATTTCGGCGCCGAGCCGCTCCAGCGCCATGATCAAGAGATCGACCGGTCGCGTGCCGATGGCACAGCCGCCCGGCATCGACACCCGCGCCTCGCCCATGCGGGCCACCAGCGGCGCCACCACCCAGAAGCTCGCCCGCATCTTGGAAACGAGCTCGTAGGGGGCGGTGGTATCGACGATATGTTTGGCGGAGATGTGGATTGTGCGGCCGCTGTTGGGATCATCGCCCGGCCGCTTGCCGGCGATGGTGATATCGACACCGTGATTGCCGAGGATGCGCTGGAGCTGGATGACATCGGCAAGGCGCGGCACGTTCTCGAGGATCAGCGTGTCCTCGGTGAGCAGGCTTGCGATCATCAGGGGTAGCGTCGCGTTCTTGGCGCCCGAAATTGGGATCACGCCGTTGAGCCGCTGTCCGCCGGTAATGCGTATCCGGTCCATGCCCGCCCCGCCCGCTTTTCGTTATGCCGGCCCGATTTATGACCCGCCGGCAACCAGGCTGCAAATCCCAATATTGCAGCCCTTGGCAGCCTGGTTGGCCGAATGCGGCGAAAGTCGGACCGCCCTTAGCCGCCCCTTCCGTCGTCTGCCTTTTGCCCCGTTTCGGCGCTGCGCTGGCCGGATAGGCGGCCGCGCGCCTGGGCCTTGCGTCGGCGCAGGTTTGCGCGCAGAGCCGCCGCCAGACGGCCTGCGCGGGCGGTTTTATGCGGGTTTGCCGCTCTGTCGCCGGCTTTAGCCATGGCGGCACTTAACTGCGCGCTCGCGTCGGTGGCAAGCTGGCTTTACCTTGCACCGATGACCGGCATTATGGCAGTTTCCGCCGCGTCCTCGCCGGGTCAGCCGCCCGGCCGCATTTATTCGCTGCCGTAGCTCAGTGGTAGAGCACCTCATTGGTAATGAGGAGGTCGAGTGTTCAATCCACTCCGGCAGCACCAGCCATTATGTGAACGCAGCTGACCACCTCGCCACCAGGCTCTGCCCGCCCAGCCGCCTTTCTCGATCGCGACGGCGTCATTAACTACGACGACGGCTATGTTGGAACGCAGGATCGTTTTCGCTGGATGCCGGGCGTAGCGGACGCCATCCGCCGGCTCAATCAGGCCGGCTATTTCGTCTTTGTCGTCTCAAACCAGTCCGGGGTGGCGCGCGGATTGTTCAGCGAGCAGGCTGTCCACGATCTCGACCGTTGGATGCGCCAGAGTCTCGCCGCGCAAGGCGCACGAATTGACGACGCGCGCTATTGCCCATTCCACCCCGACGGCAGCGTGGCCGCCTATTGCAAGGAAACCGATTGGCGCAAACCCGCTCCCGGAATGATCCTTGACTTGATGCGCCACTGGCCGGTCGATCGGATCTCAAGCTTTTTTGTTGGCGACAAGGACATCGACATGCAGGCGGCCCGCGAGGCAGGTATCGCGGGAAGGCATTATACAGGCGGGGATCTCCCACAATTTATCGAGAAATGCCTTGCCGATATGCAGCAACGTTAGCGTGGCTGACCGGCCTCCTTCGGACGGAGCCAAGAATAAACTCGCCATTGCCGATCTGAATGAGAGATATAATGCCGCGGAAAAGGCGTTCGGCTGAAGAGATTGTCGCGAAGCTGCGCCAAGCCGAAGCGCTGCAGGGACAAACGGGCGCAGATGTCGCCCGAGTGTTATGTGCGACCGAGACGCGCTGCGCCGCCATGAAAGCGTACTCCGGCAACAACCCACCCCTGAAAGGCGCTACAAAATCTTGCGCTGCTGTAAACTTTCGATCACGTCGTGGGCGAGCGAGTCGGCATTCTTGGTTGCGGCCATAAGGTGGAGCTCGGGATTTTCCGGCGCTTCATAGGGCTGATCGACGCCAGTGAAATTCTTGATCTCGCCGGCGAGCGCACGCCGATACAATCCCTTGGGGTCGCGGGCAATACACTCCTCGAGCGGGGTGTCGACGAAGATCTCGATGAATTCGCCGGCATCGAGTTGCTCCCGTACCAAGCGACGCTCGGCGCGGAATGGCGAGATGAACGAACAGAGCACGATCAACCCCGCCTCCGTCATCAGCTTTGCGACCTCGCCGACGCGTCGAATGTTTTCCACCCGGTCAGCCTCGGTGAAGCCCAAATCGCGGTTGAGGCCGTGACGGATATTGTCACCATCGAGCAAAACGGTATGCGCGCCGCGTGCGTTGAGGGCGGATTCGACCCTGTTGGCGATCGTCGATTTTCCCGAGCCCGGCAGACCAGTGAACCAAAGCACCGCTGGCCGGTGATGCATCAGCTTCGTCCGCCCGGATTTACTCACGGAGTGATGCTGGTGATAGATATTGGTGGCGCGGCGCAGGGCAAAATCGATCATCCCAGCAGCAACCGTTTCATTGGAATAGCGGTCTATGAGAATAAACGCGCCGGTGTCCCTGTTGTCGGCGTAAGCATCGAACGCGATGGGCCTAGCAAGCGCCACGTTGCACACGGCAAACTCGTTCAGCAGTAGCGTCTTGGCAGCTAGTTTTGCCAGCGTATTAACATCGATCCGATGCTTGATCTCGGTCACAGTGGCCGCGACCGTCCCATGATTGATTTTCATTAGGTAAGAGCGCCCTGGCAACAGAGGTTCGCTGCCCATCCAGAGCAGATGCGCCGCGAATTGATCGGCGACTTGCGGGCGATCGCGCAGCGCAGCTAGCATGTCACCGCGGGCAATGTCGATTTCATCGGCAAGCGTCACGGTGACGCTGTCGCCGGCTGACGCGCTCATGACCTCGCCGCCAGCGCCGATCACCGATTTGATTTTGCTCGGCTGGCCGGAGGGAAGCGCCACGATGTCATCGCCCAGCTGCAGCTGGCCGCCAGCGATCGTCCCGCTGAACCCGCGAAAATCGGAATTCGGTCGATTGACCCATTGCACTGGCATGCGGAATGGCCTGCCCGCACGATCGTCGGCGACATCGACCGATTCTAGATAGTCAAGCAGAAGTGGCCCCGCATACCAGGGTGTGTGTGCGCTGCGCGACGACACGTTATCGCCGTAGCGCGCCGAGATCGGAATCGCCTGGATATCCTTGAAGCCGAGGCTGGCGGCAAAGCTGGAAAACCCCGACGCAATCTCATCGAAGACAGCGCGGTCGAACCGGGCGAGATCGATCTTGTTCACGGCCAGCACGATATAGCGGATGCCCAATAGGCTGACGATGATCGCATGCCGGCGCGTCTGCGCGAGCAAGCCTTTGCGCGCATCGACGAGCAGAACCGCAAGCTCGGCATTGGAAGCGCCGGTCGCCATATTGCGGGTATATTGTTCGTGGCCTGGCGTATCGGCAACGATGAAGGCCCGCCGCGGCGTCGAGAAATAGCGATAAGCGACATCGATGGTAATGCCTTGCTCGCGCTCGGCTTCCAGGCCATCGAGCAGCAGCGCGAAATCAACCTCGGTACCGGTGGTGCCGTGCGTTTTTGAATCGCGCTCAAGCGCCGCCAGATGGTCATCAAAGATGAGCTTTTGCTCGTAGAGCAAACGGCCAATCAAGGTCGACTTGCCGTCGTCGACCGAGCCGCACGTGAGAAAGCGCAAGGCCGGTCGTATTTGTGCATCGGCGGCGCAATCAGCCGTGTCAACAACAGTTGGCGCCGGGCCACCCATCAGAAATATCCCTCACGCTTTTTCTTTTCCATCGATCCGCTTTCGTCGTAATCAATAACGCGGCCCTGGCGCTCGGAACTCATCGATTGGCGCATCTCATCGATGATCGCGTCAAGCGTGCTGGCATCCGAAATAATGGCACCGGTCAACGGATAGCAGCCGAGGGTGCGAAAGCGCACGCTCACCATTTTCGGCACCTCGCCGGGCAAAAGCGGTAAGCGCTCGTCGTCGACCATGATCATACCGCCCGCGCGCTCCACGACCGGGCGCGGTTTAGCGAAATAGAGTGGAACGACCGGGATGTTTTCGGCGCGAACATATTCCCACACATCAAGCTCCGTCCAATTGGACAAAGGAAAGACCCGCACGGATTCACCTGGCTTAATGCGGGTATTGAATATCTGCCAAAGTTCGGGGCGCTGGTTGCGCGGGTCCCAGGCCTGGCTCGGCGAACGATGAGAGAATATGCGCTCCTTAGCCCGGCTCTTTTCCTCGTCGCGCCGCGCCCCACCGAAGGCCGCGTCGAAGTGCCATTTTTCCAGAGCCTGCCGCAATCCTTCCGTCTTCATAACCTGGGTGTGGATGGCCGAGCCCGAGGATGTGGGCGAAATTCCGCGCGCAAGACCTTCTGCATTGACGTGAACCAACAAATCCATCCCAAGGCGCGCCGCAGTCTCATCGCGGAACTTGATCATCTCACGAAACTTCCATGTCGTGTCGACATGGAGCAGCGGAAACGGCGGCTTCGACGGGTAGAATGCCTTCTGAGCGATATGCAACATGACGCTCGAATCCTTGCCGATCGAATACAGCATCACCGGGCGAGCGAACGCGGCGACCGTCTCACGCATAATATAGATTGCTTCAGCCTCAAGTCGGCGTAAGCGTATGTGGTGCTCACGCCAATTCATATACTGAGTTCCCGCGCCACCAGTTTATTGATTGGCTTGTTTGCATCATGCTGTTCATTGCTCGCCTTTAGCTCGTGACATCCTTGTAGCGTACGATAACGACTGGCTAAAGGTTGGGAGGCGATCATGGCGATGGGTTGACGAACAGGTCTAGCCTAAATGGATAGAATTGTGCAGCCTGATGCGGCAGAATGGAACTCGCGGCAATATGGTAACAGGGATTCGGCCGGTCTTGTTTTGGATATTTGTCGGGGTGGCGATCATTTGGGGCGTGATCGGGCTGGCTCTCATCCCCCAGATTAACAATCTGAAGGCCGACCTCGCTGGCATAAAAAGAGAAATTGCCGCATCGAATGGAGAGGTCGCAGAACTACGCAAAATTGTACGACAACTAGGCAACTCGCAAGCCAATTCTACGTCCGGCGTAAGCGTGGATAAAACTGGTTCGATAAATGGGGCACCCGCAATTGGCGCGTCAGATATTCAATTAATTCGTCAGTTTATCAAGGTGGTCCCTTCTCCATCGACGGCACAGCCCAAGTTCAAAATCGGCGACGTTTTTCCCCAATCAATTTCGCTGCCAATACCAAAAGAATTAAGCGATAAACTTCCCAAGCTCCGAGGCACTCGATTTGCAATTGACCAAAACGGTGACATCATTATTAGCGCGGTTGGAGAAAACCGGGTCGCCATCGTTATTGGCATGGCGTCCGCTGCGACAGCGAATTAGCAATACTCAATTGTAATTGTCTCTCTTAATGTAGCTGGCGCTGGAATCAAGAAGTTTCAAGTTATTATTGACAACCTCGTTATTTGGTTCGCGTTTGTGCGCTGCTTCAAGCTTGCGTCGTGCTTCAACGAGGCGCCCTCGCAATATGTACGAATATCCTTCATCGTTCAAAATTTCAGTCGTCTCACCAACTAGTTTTATGGCTTGTTTGTAAGCACGATCGGCAAGATCGAACCGACCAATACGGTCGTAGCTCGCGGCAAGGCCAACCCAAGCTGACGCGTCTTTAGGCGCTTTGGTCACCGCCTCTTCAAAGTAGTGAGCAGCGGTGCCGAAATCCCCTCGGTCGAAGTATTCGACTGCCAACCGAAGCGGTTCATCGGAGGGAAAGAATTTCACCTCTGCAGGGTGCTGTACCGTCAACGTAGGCGCGGGAGTTTCTGCAACGGGAGATGAAATGCTACCGGTGCTGTCAGTTTCGCAGCCTGCCAAAGCAGCGCTCAGTATGACAACTGTGAGGAACCCAACTGGCGCGCGCACAGACTTTACTCAACCACCCTTACCCATGACCTCTAAAAATCTTATAACAACCGGCAGCATCATCGACAACAAGATTACCGGAAAAATAAACGCGCCCAGGGGAATGACCATTTTGACCGGAAGTTTGTTTGCGTTTTCTTCTGCTCGCAGCAAGCGGCATGCCAGTTCTTTGCGCATGATGACGCTGGCCGTCAGGTTTTTGCCGGTGAACATATTTAAGTAATTAATGATCGACCTTGTCATCGTGACCGATGGCATCCCCGATTGCGGCAGCACGCCAAGTTGTTCGAATACGACCTTAAAAAATAATGCTGTGACAGCCGCAAATACGGCAGCCACTGATGGCATGGACGTCTACACAATTTATTATGGCTCCAGCAGCAGCGACGCGGCCTGGCTTGCGACACTAGTGCGTGGAAACGGCATTGCGCTGCAAACGCCGACCGCTGCCCAACTTCCAACCTTGATGCAGCAAGTCTGTTCACAGATGCCACACCGGTTGGTTTGGTAGCCGTTAAAGCGCGGTTATAGAAATCGCAGCGCCAGTGTGAGGGGAGCACCTGCCCCTCCCTGCCACCAAAAAAGCCTTGGAAATTCGTGCTGCTGACTTACGAATCATTAATTCGTGTCTTAAGGTCTTTAATTACGGTTCCTGGAGTTCGGACCAAGGACCCATATTGTTTCACACAGCGATATTAAATTTTCTTGCCAGTTTCATGAGCGGATCTCTGTTTAAGATCCGTGCTTTGTTGTTTTTGCTTGGCGCAGTGTTCTTACAGCTTTCGCTCGTAACCATTACCCGTGGCGATTTTACATGGGAATGGGCAATCTTGAATGTTGTTGATGTGCAGCTTGGCTATTTTGCTGGACTTTTCACTCGCGGCGCGCTCGAGCGCTTCGGTTATTTGGTTCCTGGCGCCGGCACCGGACACCTGGGCTAGGGCGTGAAGTCAATAACGCGCAGCCAAGCGTGAGCAGACATTCGCAAAAGCGCCGATGGACGCGGGTGGCGATCACGCCGGGCGCCGAGTATCAAGCGCGAAACGCCTGCTTGTCCGTGCCTGAATAGAGTGCCTTAACCTGGCGGTTGACAGCATCTGCATGGGCGGCGAGCGCCGCATCATCGAGGTCACGCTTTGGGCGCGGCTCGTGGTCGAAGTTGCCGTAACGGTCCACGCCACGGACGAGCGTCGCTGAATCTCGCACCTTCACCTGCGAAACATCGGTGGGGATATAGCGAATTGCTAATCCGATGCGTCTATCGTTAGAGCGGTTGGGCTCAGAGCCATGGACGACTTTGACGTGATGGAGCGACATTTCGCCTGGCTCAAGGATGCAATCGACGGTCCTTTCTCCGTCCACCTTGACGGCGATCTCTTGCCCGCGCGACAGGAGATTGTCTTTGTGGAACGTATCGACGTGCTGCAGGTGGTCTTGCGTCTGCGAGCCCGGAAGAAACTTCATACACCCGCTTTCGAGATTGGCGGGGGAGAGCGCCACCCAGGCTGTCATAACGGTATCCTTGCTGAGGCCCCAATAGAATGCGTCCTGGTGCCAGGATACAAAGCCAGGGCTATTCGCTTCCTTGATAAAGAAATTTGTAGTCCAACAAAGGAGATCGGGTCCGAGAATGTCTTCGGCCGCATCGACGATCTTCGGGTGGTGGACAAGCTCGTCAACCCAGGTGAAAAGCAAGTGGGCCTTGTGCCGCCAATTGCCTTGCAGCGGCGCCCCGGTCTTAGCCTCGTGCCTCTCGAGACACGCTCTATAATGCGCTACCTCAGGCGTAGTGAGCGCGGGCACCGGGAAGTAGTAGCCGTCACGGCGGTAGGTATCCACGGCTGAACTGGAAAGGGCCTTTGTCACTGTTTTCCTCCTCGTTCCGCAGTCACCACGGTATGGTCAATTAAAGTCGCGCGCCATCGCGATTGAGATGCTCGCGCACTTCGGCGGCTTCGACAGCGCGGGGCGCAAGATTGTCTTTGATTGCAATCGCGGCCGCGTGCCCAACGGCATGACCGTAGGAAAAGCATTGTGCCGTTACGCGGGCGGAGGCCATTGCCTCATGCTCGGCCGAGAGGCAGCGCCCAGCGGCGAACAGCCCCTCCCCGCGCTCAGGCACAAAGCATTCCAGCGGAACTTCATAGTAGTCATTGGTCAGCCAAACGAGCCGCGGCTTATCCCCGCTGTGCAGTTCGATCGGCCAGGGCGAGCGGGCAATTCCGTTGCGGAATTTTGCTCCTCGCGTGACATCTTCGTTGCGCAGCGTGGCACGGCCGAGAATCTGCCGCGTCTGCCGCACGCCGACCTGGACTCCGGTGTCATTGACATAGCTGTTTTCGCATCCCGCCAAGTGGTGCTTGAAGAACCGCGCGTATTCGCGCACCTGCAAACGGCCTTCGATTTCAGCCTCGGTCAGGTCTTCGATGAGCAGCGGATTGAGCTCGCGGCCGTCGCGGCCGATAACGCGGGTGCAGTTGCACAGGAGCTCGTTCGGCCGCGGCGTCGGAAACAGAAATATCTTGGCGCGCGGCAGGCGGTATTCGGCGCTGTTGTGCAAGCGCAGAATGAGGCCGGTGACGTCACGGCCCATGATCGAGTCAGGCCCGTAGGCGGTCAGGAACCGCTCGGTGTCAACGCCGCCGAGTCGGAAGATCATCGTCGGGTTTTGCACGTTGCCGTCCTGGCCCATGAAGGTCGGCAACCCGGCCATCGCCGCGATGTCGGCGTCGCCGCTGGCGTCGATCGTCACTTTGGCGCGCACCGACAGGCGGCCTTGCTTAGTATAAGCGGTGACGCCATCGACCTTGTCCCCGCCTTCGGTCAACACGTCGGTCACCGTGGTATGGAGAAGGACGTGGACCCCGGCCGCGCGCAGCATGGCGTCGGCGGTCTCGCGCCAGACCAATGGATCGTGCACGCGCGTGAATGTCTTCCCGTAACGGACGGGCGGCGTTAGGCCACCCCGCTCGGTCATGTTGACGGCAAACTCGTTGAGGAAACCGTGCACGACCTGCTTGGGCGGAGCATCCGGATCGTCGCTCGCCTCGTACATGCCGCAGATCGTGCCGGAGAGGCCGGCCACGGCGCCGCCGCCGCAAAAGCCGTAACGTTCGAGTAGCGTGACTTTCAGGCCTTGGCGCGCGGCAGTGACGGCGGCGGCAACACCGGCGGCGCCGGCGCCGACGATGAGCACATCGGCATTTAGTGCGAGCTGAGCGCGCCGGTCGGTCGATACGGATTGCGCGCTCATTGCGCCTCACGCCGCCGGCTGGCCGGCAAAACCGTCACGATTTCGGCGCACGCTTTTTGCCGCCGGCTTCCGGGAAAATCCACATCGCGATCACCATGAACACGCCGGTCACCATAACAAAGGTTGCGTATTGCGAGTGGATCGGCGAGCCGTGCCAATAGGCGAGGATCGCGGCCACGATCAACGCCAGCACAGAGACGAAACCTTTGACGTCATTTGGCATGGTGCGAAAACTATCTCAGTAGTTTCCCATCGGCGTCGCCGCGGCCTCGTCAGGCCGTTTCGGCCGGCCGCGCAGCGTCGTTTTCAGATGGCTCGTGTCGTAGCCGTTGAAAAGATGGCCGAGCAGGCCGCGATCCAAATCGGACGTGCCAAACAACCAATCGGCGATCGGGAAGGTCAGGTTCATGTTGACCTCCATCATCAGCCGCCCGTTGTGATGCGCGGTGTGGTGACGGCGCAACGTATTCACGAAGGGGACGTTGCGCACGAACCAGTTCTCGTCGACGTGGCAGCAAAAGTGCATGAACTCGTAGATCAGATACATGCCAGTCGTTACGGACATGAACAGCCAGCCGACATTCGGCGTCAGCAGCAGGCCGAGGATCGCGGCCATGGGGATCGACATCAGGATGAACACCACCAGCGCATAAGGCGGGAACACAGTCACACGCCAATCCTTGTTGTCGCGGAAGCGCATTTCCTCGTCGGTGAAGAACTGGTGATGGTTGAGCGTGTGACGCTCGTAGACCGAGCGCAGGCCTTTGATGTTGACCGGCCGGTGCATGACGAACTTATGCACCGCCCATTCGAACAGATTGGTGAACAGGAAGGTGAGTGGCACGGTCAGCCATTCGAGCGCCGTCACATTATGGATATGCTCGACGTAGATGTAGAACGCCGCCGCACCCATGGCGTAAATGATGACGACGTGCACATAGCCGTCGTACCAGCCGATGATGCGGGAGCGGTATTCCCGGCGAAATGCCTTTTGCCGTTCGGTGATCATTTGACGTTCCTTCGTTCCTACATGGCCACCGCGGCCTTGGGACGATCCTTTTTCCAGTCTTCTTCCTGCTGCAACGCGAAGATCGAGGTGTAGCCGCCCGACCAATCGGGCGGCAGCAGACACGGCCGCGGGTCATGGTAGGCCCAACGTGCCGGCTTGCCGCGCACGATGGCGCCGTAATACTTCGAGGGCAATGGGTTATAAGTGTAAGGCATGGCGTCCGCCGCCGAAAAAACATTGAGCAGAAGCGGCCGGGGGATTTCCGACCAGTTGGCCTTGGAATAATGCAAGGTCCGGCAGTTGTGGATCGTGATTGAGCCGGCCGGTCCTTCCAGATAGATGACCTTGCTCATGTCGATATCGGCAGCGTCTTCCGGACGCAGGCAGCCGACCCATTGGCCTTTGTCGTTGTATTGATCGACTACCGGACCATTATGGCTGCCCGGCAATACGCCGAGCGGGCCCTGCTCGGCGTTGCAGTCGAAGATGTAGGTGCCGGCGGTGCAGGGGCTGTAGTTTGTGTGCGGCCAGAACGAAATGTCCTGGTGCCATTTTACCTCGTCGCCGCCCTTCGACCATTTGAAGTTGAGCTTCGACTGGTGGAATTTCACGTCAGGGCCCACCAGATCGGCGATGGCATCGGGCAGCGGAGAACTTGGCGCCGAGGCGTAGTCCCAGAATGTCGGGTGGTGATCGTTCATGCTGGACAGCCGACGCAGCCGCGGGCTCTCCGGCGTGTGACCGCGGTCGATGTCCCAGACTTCGTCGGATTTGGTCACCTGACGGCTCTTATCGACCATCTCATCGGTCGCCGCCCGCAAGCGTTCGATCCAGCTATCGGGCAGGATCTTCTCGAGCAAGATGTAGCCATTCTCGAAATAGAATTCGCGCTGTTTTTGCGTGAGAAGCCGGGGCTTTAGCAAAAGCACTTGCTCGGGAGTCATGAGTTGCCTCGTCAGGGCTGGAGGCGCGGCGCCATTGGCCGCCGCCTCTGATATATCACAGATAGACCAGAACCGCGGGCAAATCAACCCGCACCAAGATCGTCAAGCGCCGAGGTAGAGCTTGCGTACCTCCGCAGTTTCCTTGAGCGCCGCCGCCTTCCCTTCGAGCGAGATGCGGCCCGACTCTAATACATAGGCGCGATTGGCGACGCCCAGTGCCATGACGGCATTTTGCTCGGCGAGCAGAATTGTCATGCCGTCTTTGGCAAGTTGACGCACGATGGTGCCGATTTCTTCGACGATAATCGGCGCGAGACCCAAGGTCGGCTCATCGAGCAGCAGGCAGCGCGGCCGCGAGATCAGCGCACGGCCGATCGCCAGCATCTGCTGTTCGCCGCCCGACATCCAGCCCGCCCGTTGGCTGCGCCGTTCGGCCAGCCGCGGAAACATGTCGCAGACGCGGGCGATGTCGCCATCCAAGTGATTGCGGTCGGCGCGGTGGTAGCCGCCCATCAGCAAATTTTCCTGCACGCTGAATTTCGGGAAGATCTGCCGCCCCTCGGGCGACAGCGCGAGCCCGCGGCGCACGCGCTCGACCGTCGATAACCGCGTCGCGTCCTCGCCGTTGAAGTGGATGGCGCCGGCTGCCGGCTCTTTGAGGCCCATGATCGTGCGCAGCGTCGTTGTCTTGCCGGCGGCATTGGCGCCGACCAGCGCGACGATCTCGCCGGCGCCGACCGAAAGCGAGACGTCGCGCAATACCGGGCGTTTGCCGTACTGCACGCTGATGGCTGCTAGCTCAAGCATGCGCGCGGCCGAGATAGGCTTCGATCACGGCCGCGTCGTCGAGGACCGCCGCCGGCGGCCCTTCCGCGATCTTGCTGCCGTAATGCATGGCGATGGCGCGGTCGGCGAGCCTGCCGAGAAACCCTACTTTGTGGTCGATGATGCACAGAGTCGTGCCATGTTTGCGCAGGTCACGCAGCACCCCTTCCAGATTCTCGATCTCGTCGTGGCCAAGGCCCGTGGTCGGCTCATCGAGCAACAGCAACTCCGGTTCGCACATCAGCGCCATGGCGACGCCGAGCATCTTTTCATTTCCGTAAGACAGGCTCGCGGCCGCCTCATCACGCACCTCGGTGAGCCGGCATAGCCTCAGCGCATGATCGACTTGCTCACGCAGTATCTGATCATGGCGCGCGGGTGTGAATAGTGTGGCGACACGGCCCATACCGAGACTGCGTTTGAGCCGCAAATGCGCAGCGATCCACACGTGCTGGCTCACGCTGAGTTCCTGAAAGAGCTGCGGATTTTGAAACGTCTTGACGATGCCGCGCTCCGCCACTTCATGCGGTCTGCAGCCTTCGAGCGGTTGGTCTTTCCAGACCAACGTCCCGTCGGTCGGCGCGATAGATGCCGGCGATCAAATTGAGCAGAGTCGTTTTGCCGGAACCGTTCGGCCCGAACACGCCGACGATTTCACCGCGCGCGATCGAGAAGGAGACTGCAGAGACCGCGGTCAAGCCGCCGAACCGTTTGGTGAGATTGCTGACCTCAAAGAACATGGCGTCGTCCGGTCAGCACGCCCATGATCCCCCGCGGCATCAACAGGATGGTGAGGATGAGGATCAGGCCGTAGACAAGAATACGCACCTCTGCCGAGAACTCGATGACATGCGGCAGCGCGGTGAGAACGAAGGCGCCGACAATCGGGCCCGCCACAGGCTGTCGGCCGCCCAGCAGCACCATCGCGATGATGGCGAGCGATTGCTCGATCGATAGATAGTTCGGCTCGACATAACTGATGTAATAAGCGTACAGGGCGCCCGCGACGGCGGCGCCGGCGTTGCCGATGAGGAATGACGTCAGCTTATAGCGGAAGACGTTGATGCCGAGCGTATCGGCAAGCTCGTCGTTGAGGCGGATCGCGGCGAAACAGCGCCCCATCCACGAATGCACGACGCGCGTGCAGACAAACACGCTCAGGATCAGCGCAACCAGCGAGAGGTAATACCACATGCGCGTGCCCTCGACGGGCACCAGACCACTGCCGGGTAGCCACAGCATCGGCTTGTCCGTGAGATTGATACCGAGCGTGCCGTTGGTGAAGCTGCTCCAGTTCAGGATGATCAGCCGCGCGATCTCGGAAAACGCCAGCGTCACGATGGCGAAATAGAACTCCTTCAGCCGAAAGCGAAAACAGATCGTGCCGACCACGAGCGAAATTCCGGTCACGATCACGATCGCGATCAAAGCGCCGATCCAGAAGGAGACACCGAGATGCGCCACCGACAGATGCGTCGCATAAGCCGCGATGCCGAAGGCGGCGGCATGAAACATCGACAACTGGCCGGTATAGCCGAAGATCAGATTAAAGCTGACCGCCAGGATGCCGAGGATGAACGTGAAGATGAGGATGGTGAGCGCAACCTCGTTGTGGAACACGAGCGGTACGGCAAACAGCGGCAGCCAAAGCAGCTCCGCCCTCATCGGCGGCCTCCGAACAAACCGGCCGGCCGCAGCAGCAGGATCAACACCAGGAACACCAGGCCATAAGCGTCGCGATAAGCCTGCGGAAAATAAAGCGAGCCGACCGCTTCTGTGACGCCGAGCACGATGCCGCCGACCAAGGAGCCCATCACGCTGCCGATGCCGGCAAGGATGGCCGCCTCGACGCCTTTGAGGATGTAGCTCGAGCCCAAAGACACCTCGAGCGAATAGAGGCTCGCATAGAGCGCGCCACCGAGACCTGCGAGCGCCGTCGAATAGACGACGACGCCGGTCTGCAACAGGCGGGTCCGCACGCCCATCAAGGTCGCGGCCTCGGGCGCTTGCGCGAAGGCGTAGGCGGCGCGGCCGGCCCAGGTGCGGGTCAGCGCCGCATAGGTCGAAAGGATCACCACCAGCAGGACCACGAACACCACGGCCTTCATCTTGGGCACGATAAACCAATCGAGATTGAGCACGCCGGGCAGCACGTAGTTCATGTTCTTCGGTGTGGTGGTCCACAGCATCAGCAGAATGGCCTTGGATCACCGAGATGAGGCCGATCGAGACGATGAGGCCATTGATCAGATTATTGCGCGTGAAGCGGAACAGCAGTTGATCGGCCACCAGACCGACCAGGGCCGTCCCGACCACGGCGATCGGCACCGCCAATGGATAGGCGATGCCGATTTCGTCCGTGAGGTACCAGCCGAGATAGGCGCCGATCGCCATAAACGCGCCGAGCGCGAAATTGACGATGCCGGTGATGCCGAACGTCAGCGTCACCCCGAGCGCGATGATCCCATACAGCGTGCCGACGATAATTCCGTTCAGCAGCTGCCCAACGACGAGCTGTACCACAAGCGTCTACCGCGCCGTCACATCGGCGCAATATGCGTCACTTCGATCTTGCCGCCCTTCTTGATGTCAACGACATCAAAGTCGAACACGGCCTCGCCCGTATTGTCGAAGCGCATGTTCCAGATGCCGTTATACGTGATCGACATCAAAGCCTGCTTGACCTTGGCGATGTCATCCACGGTGCCGGCCTTCTTCATCGCCTCGACAAGCATGTAGGTGTGATCGTAGCCGGATGACGAGCATAGCGGTGCCTGGTCGTATGGGAACTTGGTTTTGTAGAAGGCCTCGTAGGCGTCGACGAAGGCTTTGACCTTCGGCTGAGTTTTTTCGGCTTCCTCAAAATATTTCGGGATGTAGATGACGTACTCGCTGATCACGTCCTTGTTCTTCAGGCCGGGGCCGAGCGAGCCGCGCACCAGCCAGAATTTGTCGATGCCGACCTCGGTCGCCTGGCGCACGATGTCGTAGAGCACGGCGTCGGTGTAGCCGGGGAACAGATAGTCAGGTTTGCCGGCGGCGATCTTGGCGAGCACGCTGGAGAAATCGGTCGTGCCTGGCTCAAACCATTCCTCCTCGAACGCGATGCCTGCGTCCTTGAACAGTGGTGCGTAGATGTCGCGCGCAACGTGTCCGAAGGCGTCGTTTTGCATCAGCATTGCGACCTTCTTGGCGCCGCGGCTCTTGAGGTTCTGCACCATGAGCGAGCCGAAGCCGGACGCGCCGGCGTCCCAGTTCCAGCTGCGCATCAAGTAGTCATTGTTCGGCTTGCCGAGATCGAAGTGAATAGCGGTCGCGCCGCCGATCATCAGAAATTTTCCGTTGTTACCCTGCGCGTAAGGCGCGATGCCCTTGTAGACGTTGGTGAGGAACGGCCCGAACACGTATTTAACGTGTTCCTGTTCGAGCATCTTCTTGAGCTCGATTAGCGCCTGCTGCGGATTGCCCTGGGTGTCAGGATTGAGGAGCTGCAGTTTGTATTTCTTGCCGGCCACGGTGAAGCCGCCGGCTTTATTGATCTCGTCCACCGCCATGCGCACGCCTTGCGATGACATCCAGCCGTAGGTGTTGAGCGCGCCGGTCTGCGCCTCGATTTCTCCAAGCTTGACCATCTCTTGCGCCGACGCCGGCGCAGGGCCGAGGCCCGCGATGCCGATCGCAAGGCCGAACATGAGCGCACTAAGGCGTGTGAGGCTTCGCATGGTGTCTCCTCCCTGGAGCGTTTCCTGTTTGGGCCGCTTTGGCCCCTTGTGGCTTTTTGCCGGCAGCCGGCGAGATTCAAGCGAGGGCAAAGATTGCGCGATCGATGTCCTCGCTTGTCAGCGTCCAATCGTTGTCGAGATCGGAGATCACTCTTTTCATGAAAGGCTCCGAAAGCCCGATGGCGCGGTCTTTATCGCCGAGGTGATCGTAGAGAACCGCGAGCGAGAGCTGTTGCGGGCTCGGCCCTTCATAAGTCCACTCGAAGCCCCATGTGGTGAATTGCTTGATCTCGTAGTGCTCGCTGAGCGGACGGCCGTCGACCGTGACCTTGAGGCCGTCGATCTCGCGTTTGCCCTCGTACACCTTCACGGTAACGGTCCCGAACCGCAATGATATATCACGAGTATGTTAGCCCTGCAGTCGAAGCTTGTAAAGTTCCAGTCAACTGCCGGTGACAGTCGCCCGCGTGAAGGTGACGACGTAGTCGATGAGACGATCCGAGCCCGCGGCCGCGCCCTTTACATCGCCGCCGGCGACGGCGCGAGCTTGATTGGCGTGCAGTCGCGCGCAGAGCGGCAAGTCCGCCGCCTGTTTGTAGTGGAGATACCAAAACCGCCGCGAATGCCCTTGCAGAAAACGCATTGCGCGTGTTGCGTAATCGTTCTGCGCCGCTTCAGCGAGCAACAGATTCAACTCGCGATCGAGACGCATAAACATAATGTCGTCATTGGTCTTAGCGGCGCGGTCCATGTTGGTGGCGATCTCGCGGAAGCGCTCGCGTTGCGCATCGGTCGCACGCTGGGCAGCAAGCCGGCTTACCAATCGTTCAAGTTCGCGGCGAACTTCCAGCACAAGCAGTTGTTTGCCTGTATCTGTCGCAGATACGAGGATGCCCTTGCGCGGCAAAATCGTGACGAGGTCTTCGCGACTGAGCCTCTGCAATGCTTCGCGGATCGGCGTGCGCCCGATCTTCAAGCTGTTCGACAGGGCGTATTCCGAAACGAAGTCGCCGGGCTTCAGGCGCAGCGTGACGATCAATTCCTCCAGCTCACGATAAGCCTTTTCGGTCAGCGTTCCGCCGCCGGCCGCTTTGCGCACGCCCCCTGCCCGCCTGGCGGGCGAACGCTCTTTGCGCATCACTGCCTGTATCATGCAGCGATCATTGTTCTAATGTTGCCGCCGCTTGACAACCATTTGCGCAAATTTCTCATATTCCTCGTCTTTGACCGTATAAGAATGGTCGTCGTCAGGAAACGCCCCTTCCTTAACCTCTTTAATGTATTGCGAAATTCCCGCGACCGCCACTTCCGTGAGCTTGGCGAAGCGCTTGGTGAATTTCGGCTTGAAGTCGGTGAACACGCCGAGAAGATCGTGGCAGAGCAGAATTTGCCCGTCGGTGCCGACGCCGGCACCAATGCCGATGGTTGGGATGGTGAGTTGTTCGGATATCAATTTGGCTATTTTTGCAGGGACCGCCTCAAACTCGAGCATAAAGCAGCCGGCATCCTCGATCGCCAGCGCATCCTCGAGGATTTTCATGGCGGCGGCCGCCGTGCGGCCCTGAATCTTGAAGCCGCCGAACATCGCGATGGTGTGCGGTGTCAGACCGATATGCGATGCAGTCGGAATACCGGAATCGACCAGTGCTTTCAGAATATGGGCTTGCGATCTGCCGCCTTGCGGCTTGATCGCGTCGCAGCTCGCGTCCTGCATAAAGCGAGTAGCGTTCGTCAAAGCGCGGTCGACGGTGTTGTAGCTTTGGTAAGGCATGCAGCCCAAAACAAACGTATTGGGCGCGCCCCGCCGGATCGCCTGCGCGTGCATTACCATCATATCCATTGTGGCGGGAATGGTAGACGGAAAGCCGTGCGCGATCATCGCCAGGCTGTCGCCGACCACCGCAACGTCGACGCCCGCGGCTTCGGCCCATTTCGCCGAGGTGTAGTCGGGCACCGACATATAGACCATCTTTTCGCCGGTCTTCTTGGAGTCCCTGATGTCGGAGATAGTGCGCTTTTCACGTTTCTTGTCGGCGGAGGCAGATTGATCTTTTGCTGCAACTTGTGCCAATCGGATTCTCCCTGGGTGACGCTGAGTGGCAGTCTAATATATCTGGAATATGCTAGGGACCATGAACCGGCGCCGTCAAGCGCACCGGCGCGCGGGGATCGAGATGCGAGGAGACGATGACGTTACCGTGGTTCGAGCTGATGTTGTTCATGCTTGCGGTTGGCCTTTTCGCACTCTATGGCCTCACTTTCAGCGGCCACTTCCCTGCGGAGTTTCGCGCGCCCAAGCTGAAGACCGCCAGCGGGACAATCATCCTTTGGGCGACGCTGGCAGCGGCTTGCTTTGCCACGATTCTTGCGCTTGCCGTTGCGTTGCCCGTGCTGCCCTGGTCTGCGAGCATCATCGGCGCTGGTGTCATGCTGCTGGCGACACCCTTATTGCTGCGCCCATTTCCAGACCGCTTCGTCAACGGCCCTGCGGCCCTCATTGTCCTTGCCGCAGGCGCCCTGCTCGCTGCCTTCGGTCTCTTGGCTACCAAATAGCGCATTACAGCTACGAATATTGTTTCTGATAATAACAATTATCGGAGGCAACTAGGTATTCGCTCCAAAATACGCCTCGCGCACCTCGGGACGGTCGCGCAGCTCGGCCGGCGTTCCCGCCGCCACCACCCGGCCCTTCGACAGCACATAGCCGCGGCTGGCGATGGCGAGCGTCTGATGCACGTTCTGCTCGACCAGAAACACGGTGATGCCGCGCTCGTTGATCTGGCGGATGATGTTGAAGTTCTCCTTCACCAGCAGCGGTGACAGGCCGAGCGAGGGCTCGTCAATCAGCAGCAGTTTTGGCGCGCACATCAGCCCGCGCCCAATCGACACCATGGCCTGCTCGCCGCCTGACATGGTGCCGGCGAGCTGGCCGCGGCGCTCGGCGAGCCGCGGGAAGATGCGCAGGATGTCGGCCATGCGTTGCGCGGTGACTGTGTCGGAGGCCTCCTGATAGGCGCCGACACGCAGGTTTTCCTCGACGGTCAGCTTGGGGAAGACCTTGCGGCCCTCCGGGATGCAGGCAATTCCGGCGGCGACGATACGATGGGTCGGCAGCGCCGTGACGTCGGCGCCGCCGAACACGATCCGGCCGGCGCGCGGCGGCGTCAAGCCAAGGATCGAGCGCACCAGGGTTGTCTTGCCGGAGCCGTTGGAGCCGAGCAGGCAAGTGATGGTGCCGGCTTCCACGGTGAGCGAGACGTCTTGCAGGACGTCGGCTTTGTCGTAGGCGGTCGTCACGCCCTCGATGTCGAGCATCGTCGCCATCACGCCACCCCGAGATAGGCTTCTTGCACGCGCGGATCGGCGGCGACTTCGCGATAAGGGCCTTCCGCGATCTTGCGTCCGAAGTTGAGCACCACACAGCGGTCGGTGATGCGCTCGATCACGCCCATTTCGTGCTCGACGACGATGATGGTCAGGTTCTTGTTGCGCTCTCGCACCAGGAGAATGTCGTCCATCAGTTCGGTGGTTTCTTCGTGCGTCATGCCCGCCGAGGGCTCGTCGAGCAGCAGCAGCTTCGGCCCGCTGATCAGCGCGCGGCAGATCTCGATGCGGCGGCGGTCGATCATTGGCAAACCGGCCGCCGGCTCGAACATGCGGCCTACGAGCGCCGGCTCAAACACCTCGACCAGCGCGCGCGCGGCGCGATAGCTCGCCTCGAATTCGGCCTTGAAGGCGCCGCGCTTGAACAGGTTGAACATCAGGCCTTGATTGAGCTGCTTATGGTTGCCGATCATGATATTGTCGAAGATCGACAGCGGCAGCGACAGCCGCGAGCGCTGGAAGGTGCGGGACACGCCGGCTCGATAAACCGCACGCGAGCTTGCCTGCGTAATATCGGCGCCATCGAAGGCGACGTTGCCCTGGTCGGCGCCGTAGATGCCGGTAATCACATTGAAGCACGTTGTCTTGCCCGAGCCGTTCGGCCCGATCAGCCCAATTATTTCGTTCGGCGCAACGGTGAGGTCGAGGCCATCGAGCGCAACGAGGCCACCGAACCGCTTGGACAAACCGCGCGCCTCGAGCAGATGCGTCATGGCGGCCATCCCGGGAAATAGCGGCGTACCGGACGCGGCAACAGGCCCTCGGGGCGGAACAGCAGCACCGCAATCACCATCAGGGCATACAGTAAAAAGCGGTATTCCTGGATCGCTTGCAGTTTTTCCGGCACCACGACGACGATGATGGTGGCGACGATCAGGCCCCAGGGGTTGCCGATGCCGCCGAGCAGCAGAATCGACACCAGGATCAGCGAGTCGGCGAAGGTGTAGTTGTTGGGCGCGACGAAGCCGCCGATCATGCCGAACAGCGCCCCGGCGATGCCGATGAGGAAATTGCCGATCAGGAAGGCCGTGATCTTCCAGCGCGCGATATCGAGACCGAAGCAGCTTGCCGCCGTCTCGTCGAGCCGCAAGGCGTCGAGATTGAGCCCGATCCAGGAGCGCTCGAGCCGGCGCACGATGACGAAGGCGGCGATCAAGAGCGGCACGGCGACGACGAAATAGTTCAGGTAGAACGACAGTGTCACGCCGCCGATCTCGATATTGTCGTTGAACGACCAGCCGAGGATGTTCATGCCTTTGACCTGCATGCCCTGCGGCCCGCCGAGCACGTCATTGACCTCGAGGAAGGTCCTGAGCAGCAGCGCAAAAGCAATTGTCACCACCGCCGCGTAATGGCCGCGGGTGCGCAGCACCGGCAGCAGCAGCAGCGAGCCGATCGCCGCGGCCAGCAGCCCACCGATCAGCAGCACCAGCAGATGCGGTACGCCCGTCGAGGCGTTGAGCACCGCCGAGGTATAGGCGCCGATGCCGAAGAACGAGGAGCCCGCGAAGTTAAGCACGCCGGCATAGCCGAACTGGATGTTCAGCCCCAGCGTCGCCACCGAGTAGAGCATCACGGTCAGCGTCAGCAGCAGCACAAAATGGTCTTCGTGGAACACCGCGGCGACGACGAAGAGCGCCAGGATGGTATAGAGTCCGAGCGTGTCCTCATGATCGGCAAAGGCGCGGCTTACCCCGTCGAAGACGCCGAGCCAGGCTCCGGCCGCCACCGCCGCGATGCCGGCGACGAGCAGGGCGATGATGAGGGCCGACTTTTCCGCCGCGAGCAGCCCGATCAGATAGCCGGTCGCCACCGCAAGCGCGACGAGCCCCGGCCAGAGTTGCGCGCGTTTTGGGTCCGCGGCCATGGCCTCACACCCGCTCGCTGATTTTTTCGCGGATCAGGCCGGTCGGTCTCCAGGCCATGATGGCGATGACCACGGCGAAGGCGAAGACATCCTTGTAGGCACTGGCGAATGGCAACAGCACGGTCCCGACGGTCTGAAGCGCGGCGAATAGGAAGCCGCCGAGGATCGCGCCATAGATGCTGCCGAGGCCGCCGATGATCGCCGCCGAGAAACCGATGACGCCGAGGTAGAGTCCGATGCCGAAATTGATCTCGTTGTAATAGAGCCCGTTCATCACCCCGGCGAAGGCGGCGAGGCCGGAGCCGATGGCGAAGGTGATGAGCACGATGGCGGTGAAGTTGATGCCCATGGTGCGCGCGGTTTCCTCGTCCTGCGCCACCGCGCGGATGGCGAGGCCGAGCTTGGTGCGGTTGAGCACAAATTGCAGGCCGAGGATGACCGCGACGCCGGCCGCCAGCATCAGCACGTTGTCGAGCCGCAGGTTGAACTCGCCGAGGTCGATCGAGGCGCGCGGCAGCAGCGCCGGAAACGGCTTGGGATTTGCGCCTTGCGGATAGAACAGCCGCACGCTCTCGCGCAGCACGGTGCCGAGCATCAGCGTGATCAACAGCGTGTTAAGCGGCGGCGCCGCGCGCAGCGGCATCACCAGATAGCGCGCGATCAGCATGCCGAGCAGCGCCATGGCTGCCGTCGCCAGGACCAGCATGATGACGAGGTCGAGCCATGGCGAATGCAGCCCGAGCGCCGATAGTCCGGCGAAGGCCGCGAGCGCGGTGAAAGCGCCCACGGTCAGCACGTCGCCATGCGAGAACTTGATGACGTCGAGCACGCCGAAGAACAGCGTGAAGCCGACCGCCACCAGCGTATACATCATGCCGAGCATCAGCCCGTTCATGACGTATTGCGCGAACAGCCCGAGATCCATGTCGGTGGCGGCCCTGGAACAGCTGTCATGGCCGGGCTTGTCCCGGCCACCCACGTCTTCCTTCTGTCAGCGTGGACGCCCGGCGCGAGGCGGGCATGACGGATGTGGCGAGACTTACATCTGCCCCGGCAGCTTGCGCTTGCCGCTGGCGTACTCGCTGTCGTCCCATTCGACGAACTTGCCGTCCTGGACCACATATTTGGTGATGACGGCAACGGTGTTCTGCCCGTGGTCGTCGAAGGTGATCTTGCCGACGATGGAGTCGCGGCCCTTCACGTTGCCGAGGTCGGCAATGACCTTCTTGCGATCCGGCCCGACTTTCTCGATCGAGTCGAGGATCATGTTCATCGCGGCGAAGGCGAAGGCGCCATAGGCCTCCGGCGGATTGTCGTAGTTCTGGGCGTTGTACTTCTCCATGAAGAACTTGCCGCCGGGCAGCTTTTCCGTCGGCGCGCCTTCGCGGAACGCCAGACAACCTTCGGCGAGCGGGCCGAGGCCCTGGATGAACGCGTCGGAGACGATGCCGGAGGTGCCGTCGAAAACCGCCTTGATGCCGAGCTTGTCCATCTGCTGGCGGATGCGCACGCCGATCGGCGTCAGGCCGCCAAAATAGATGACTTGCGGGTTGAGCGCCTTGATCTTGGTAAGCTCGGCGGTGAAGTCCTGCTGGTCGGCGGTGACGCCGAAGGTGCCAATGATCTTGGCCTTGCCGATGCGGGCGAGCGCCTTGCTGAAGTATTCGTTGTGGCCTTTGCCGTAGTCGGTGGTGTCGTGGATGACGGCGACGGTTTTGTAGCCGAGCCTGGAGATCAGTTCCGCGTTCGCGTCGTTTTGGTTAATCATCGTGCCGTTGACGCGATGAACCTCGGCATACTTGTTGCGATAGGTGATGTCGGGCAGCACCGCGCCCCAAACGATCACAGGGAAGCCGAACTTATGATAGGTGTCGACGGTCGCGATCGCGGTCGCCGAGCAATAATGTGTGGCAGCAGCGATGATGTCCTTGTCGGCTGCCATTTTGGTCGCGACCTGCACGGCGACGTTGGGTTTGCACTCGTCGTCGAGCACGACCATTTCGTATTCGTATTTGGCTTTGGCATCGGCGTTGCGCAGCCTGACCGCAAGGTCCGCGGAGTTGCGGCCGCCGAGGCCGTTGACCGAAACGCCGCCGGTGAGCGGGCCTATGAAGCCGACTTTCACCTTGTCCTTCGCGCTGGCTGCACTCATCGCGAGTGCAATTGCGAACGTTGCGAGGCCAACAGTGGCTGTTTTGCCAATTTTGATCATCAATCCCTCCCTTAATTTCTTGATTTTGGCTCTTGTTGCGTCGTCTAGATCACGGCTTTAACGCGCATGTTGGCGCAGCCGGGGTCTCAGGGCAAGACGAACAAAGGCCTATTAGGGCCGATAATCACGCTTATCGGAGTCAAATCAGCGGCCAAGTCTATACGCCAGCGCGCCAGATCTAATCGCGCTAGAAATCCTTGAAACGCGCCGGCGATAGCTCGGTGTAACGAACGGTGTGTTGGATGTTCTTGTGCCCGAGATAGTCCTGGATCGATCGCGTATCGTGCCCATCGCCTGCCAGTTTATATCCGGCCGCATGGCGCAGCATGTGAGCATGAACCTGGAACGGAAACCTCGCCTTCTGCCCTGCCCGCTTGATCATCCAATTAAAACTATCCGTTGTGAATGGCCCGCCACGTTCACTCACGAACATGAATGGTGACTTTGGCGCTTCCCGCTTGAGCTTTCGCAGCGTTTGTCAGTCCAATAGCGTCTTAGGTTTTGCGGCGCTTCGGGCGCTCGAGTAAGAAATTCTTAAGCCGGGCGTTCAGTTTCAAACCGTTTAACCGAATCGAATTCCGCTGAGCGGTAGATCAAAGAGATGTTGGCGAAGTCATAGGTTTGCCCGCTATCGCTGTGGATTTTCGCGGTCGGTTGTTGCCAACGTGGGAGATCTTCAATCACGAATCGTACGGCGTCCCGAACGGTCTTAAACGCTCGATTTTGGCTGCCGTATCGTTCACCGATTTGCGCGAATTCAGGGATTACATCCCATTCAACTGACGCCGGTTCATCCAGGCTTGCAGCGCTTATCATAACCTGCCCTGTCATTAGCCTTATCTGAGCGATAGGATTTTTGCCGCACATTATCAGTTTTGGCTCTGGCGCGTCACTGTTAATCACCCGCTCAAGCCGTGGTCTGACCGGTTTTGACGCGCCAATTTGTCCGATGGAAGTCAAGGATCTGGCGCGCCGTTGGTTGTCTTAAACGTCCGAACGCGGCAGAATTATGCTCGGACACGTCGGCTGAGTGCCGATACATTCCGCCAGCCAATCGAATGATGCATCGGGTTGTTTGCCAAGATAGTCCGATTGATTTGGCCAGGATTAAAAGCTCTTCGATTTGTCGATCATCTATCGTGCCCTCGATGAATTCAATCGGCATATTAGCCATGAGAGACAGCGCTGCCACAACCTCTTCGATCCGTCCAGCTTCTGCAAAGTCATGTAGCTTTGCGTCGGTCAATCGGCCGACAGTGTTGAGAGAATTCACTAACGCCTGCGCTGTAGCAAATCGAGAGTCTTGATTGTTGCTTCGTGTCAAGATTTCATTGGCTACACCATCCACGATGCGACAAATGTCACGCTTAGCGTATGGGCTTTCCGACTCAAGCTTCAGGCGAACCGTTTCCGATGCAATATCTAGTAATCGTCTGAATATCTGCGGCGGAACATCCGGTCGGGTTCCCACACATAAGGTTAGTCGGTCATCACCACTCGAGCGATTGACCAATATCGCAAAGCCTTTATTGGAGATTTTTGCTCCCGCGTTACTGGCTGTACTGAGTACGACGTGCCTGTCCCCACGAACTAAGAGAATGTCGGTCAACGCCTCAGCAAGCATTCGTCGTCGCGAAATCGCGAATAAATGGTCCTGACTTTTGCTTCTGGCGCAGGCAATTAGGCTCTCGTCATCAAGTGGTTCAGATTGCATAAGAATGGGGGAAGCAACATTGATCGCGTCGTCACAAGCTAATATGCGAAGAATTTTTGGCGGGGCCTTGGCTAACGGTGCAATACGCATCGCCAACAGCGCACGCGCCGATTCCTCTATCGTTTCGATAAGACGAACATAAACATCATCAATAAGTGCAATCTCGTCATCGGAATATTGATCCGATCCAACAAGATAAAAATCCGTGAGATGGCGGAGCATCGCCCCCCGACGTTCACGCGAACTGTGCGCAATCGTGCTGTCAATCTCTTGGATAAAAGTTTGAAGTGCAGCCGCCATAACGAAAGCCCCGCACTAACCGGTGCCACGATTTGGCCGGCTGCCAAGGGGAACGCTCGCGGCAAAATTCCAGGCTTCAGGCAATATTGCCCGCCGATAGAATTGTTTCGCGATCCACGGTGTCATGCCAATTCGCTTTTTTTGGTCGGACTTTGGGTAAAAAACTGCCTGATCTCATGGGCCGGTCGTGCGCGACTGAACAGATAACCTTGCATTTCGGTGCACCCGATCGACTGCAGCAAATCCATCTGGTGCTGCGTCTCCACGCCCTCCGCTGTTGACATCATATTCAGGCTTTTCGCTAGGCCGGCGACTGCGTTCACGATGGCGAACGGTTCAGCGCCATTGCAAAGGTCCTGAATAAATGAGCGATCAATCTTGATCTTGTCGAAGGGGAAACTACGGAGATAACTGAGGGACGAATATCCAGTACCAAAGTCATCGAGGGCGATCTGTACACCCATTTTGCGTAGCTCGTGCAGCGTCGACAAAGTCGTCAGCGTATTTTGCAGAAGTACAGATTCGGTGATTTCAAGCTGCAGTTTGTGCGGTGACAGGCCGGCATTCGTCAAAGCTGTGGTTACCTTGCTCAGAAGATGTCGGTTGTTCAACTGCGTGGGAGAAAGGTTGATGGCAATCTTGATATGATCTGGCCAATTCGCAGCTTCTTGGCATGCGGTTTTCAGCACCCATTCGCCAAGCGGTACAATGAGACCAGTTTCTTCGGCGATCGGGATGAACTCAACTGGAGGGATTAGCCCGCGAGTTGGATGATTCCAGCGCACCAGCGCTTCGAATGCATTAACATTGTTCGACTGAAGATCGACGAGCGGCTGATAGTGCAATTCAAACTCTTCGCTAACAATCGCCTTGCGCAGTTCCATTTCCAGCTGGCGACGCGCCTTCATGCGCGTGTTCATCTCCGGTTCAAAGAACCGATACGTCCCACGCCCATCGGCCTTGGCGCCGTAAAGCGCCATATCCGCATTTATCATCAGCGCACCGGATTCAATGGCGTCGGCGGGGGCGACCGAAATACCAATGCTGATGTCCGTAACAATATGATGGCCGTCGATATGATAGGGCTTGATAATTAAATCGCGAATTCGTTTGGCTAGGGCGGCAGCGTCGGACGGCTGCTCCATTTGCGTCATGACGATCGCAAATTCATCCCCGCCCAAACGGGCGACCGTGTCGAGGTCGCGGGTGCAGCCACGCAGACGTTCGCTAACCAGTTTTAACAATTCATCGCCAATCGAATGGCCAAGCGTGTCGTTGACGCTTTTGAATTGGTCAAGATCAAGGCATAAGACCGCTAGGCACTCGCCCCGTTTGACGCGCTTGACCTCGTGATCTAGCCGTTCCCGGAACAACACGCGATTGGGTAGATCAGTCAACGCGTCGTAGCGCGCCATATGCGCGATACACTCTTCGGAGCGTTGCCGCTCTGTTACGTCTTCGTGCGTCGCCAACCATCCGCCGCCGACGATTGGCTTGTTCATATCAAAAAACGTTCGGCCGTCAGATAGAGTTTTGCTATGCGTAAACGTTTCCCCCTGAGCGATACTGGTGGTTAGCCTAGCGACGTAATCATCCACGTCCCCCGCGATTGTACCAACCGCGACGTGATGATCGAGAAGGTCACGCAATTGCAATCCGACTCTGGCAGCGCTCAGCGACAAACCATACATTTCGAGATAGCGATGATTGCAGAATATTAGTTGTGATTGCGAATTGAACAGCAATATGCCCTGCGACATATTGTTTAAAACCGTGCGCAGCAACGCCTCATCTCCGCCCGCGATTTGTGCGCATGATAAGACATCGGCGGACGGTGAAGGTCGTTTGATCAAATTCATCGTAGCCCCCTTGGGCAATGTATTTGGTTCTGACAACCCCCACTTACCTGCGGTCTATTTGGAACTCTTCAATGGTTAGATTTCGGTTTGAGTAAAATAAGCGACGACCACGTCGCGCTGGCGATGCTGGAGATGACTCCACGCTAGATAGGTCGGAGGATCGCTACGGCATTTGGTAGTCAAAATATTGAAATGTTACAGTGCGCGGTATCACGCAAAATTGCGACGTCTTGTGCGACAGATAGCGCACCGTTCAATCTGCGACTAAACGCCCGCTAATACGGAAACACGCTCAGAGGTTAATGATCAGTGACCGGACTTGCCAGGAAATCCCAACTCATTTTAATCGCCTCGCAACAACCGATCGATAGGTTGTCGTCGCATGCGAGTAACTCAAGTGCAAGAAAGACGTCGGCTTCATAGAAACGATTTATGCAAGAGCGCCAAGATCGCCCTTAACGATAAGTCATGCGTCATCGATTGCGAAGTGCGTAACCTCACGAGCGATGGTGCGTGTTTGCAATTCGAAACCACAACCCGTCGTGACAATAGCTTTGCGTTGAGCTTCGATAATTTCCGATCGACCCGCATGTGCTACGTTGTATGGCGGCAGCATAACCGACTTGGTGTGTACTTTAGCTGATACGCGGAGTAACCGCCGTTACCAACCGAACGGGAAATAGCCGCGCGAGCGATAGTAGCGGCGCTCGTAAGTCGGGTCCCCGCGATAATAATAGGTCCGCGGTTCATCGCGATATTGGCGCCAGCCGTGCGGTGCCTGCTGCCGTCGCACCGAGGCGGTCATATCACCATTGGCTTTGATGGTGGCGCGCCTTGTAGCCCATTGATTGGTGCGCGGAGTTTCGCCGCTGAGGACCACGCGCGTGTGGTTCATGCCCTCCTGCTTTACTAGATCGAAGAGAATACTGGCATTCCTCGGCTCCAGGCGCACACAGCCATGCGAGGCAGGTGTGCCGATTGCCTTGAGATGATCGGAGCCATGGATGGCATGTCCCTCACGGGTAAAGAAAATCGAATTCGGCATTGGTGCGTCGTCCCACTCGCGGCTGAAGTGCTCCGCCTCCATGCGAAACGGCTTGAACTCACCGGATGGCGTGTCATAGCCGGGCGCGCCGGTCGATACCGGCCAGACGTAACGCCGGTCACCGTCGACTGTGACGACCATCTGCTGTGCAGATTTATTGATTGAAATGAAAATATCGGCATTCGCGGATAACGTGAATGACAGCAGCGAGACAACAGCCGACAATGCAATATGGACGCAGCCCAAGCGCATGAAATCCCGTTAACTCCGACGCAAAGAAAAACCGTCGAAGGAAAAGGCTAGCGCGGCCAAGCCTAAAGCGCTCTCGAATAGGCCAATTTACGTTAATGGCGACGGCGATACACCAAAATCCGCGACCTGGCGCCGATATTGGCACGCAGGGTCAATAGCAGACGTTCTGTCACTGCCGTCCATTGTCTGGTTTACTCCGAAGGGTCGATCGTCGCGTGATTCTGCAAAATGTCGATCTTGTGCCAATACCTCGCTCATGGAGGCCGTCGGGGACCTACTCGGAGATCGGTCTCCAGTGTTGGCCATCAAACCGAACAAGATAGAGCTGCTTGATCGGTTGATAGTCATGCGGGCTTGTCGTGATTTTAATTCCGGGACGAAGCATGCTGATTTCTAGATTGAGGTTGGATGCCTGCTTCATAACATTGGCGCGCGTGAGGTTGTCACCGCATTTCTTGAGCACTTCGACTAGCGCCTCCGCAACTTCATATCCGTAGACGTTTTCAGCATCGCGAAGGCTTCCGGTGGGATTGTAAGTTCTCATCCAATCCAGGAACGCGCGGACGGCCGGGTCTTTTCTGGCTTCCGCTCCCGACCAGCTTTTGGAGCGTGCATTTGAGATAATTCCTCTTGCTCTTTTTAGACCTGCAGGATCCAGAAACGCCGCGATAGACAATGACGCATTGGGAATGAATTGCAGCGGGTGCCAACCGATGTCGTAGGCGACGCGTATGGCCTCAGTCGCGTAGCGGCCAACGGCCATGTTCATAAAAACGTCCGCGCCTGTCTCCTTGAGCGCCGTAATTTTCGCGTCGAGCGCCGCCGGCTCGGAATATTCGAATGGAAGTTCTTTGACGATCATTTTTGCCGATCTATCACCAAGCCCGTCGTGGATGCCCAGCAGCCATTCCGTACCCAACTCATCGGCTGCATAAAGGATGGCGATCTTCGCGGCTGGTCTGGTCTTTAGGATGTAGTCGGCGTAATCCCGCCCTTCCGTTCGCTTGCTCGCCTGGAATCCCATTGTCCATGGGAAGTGCGATGGATCATCAAATCTAAAATCGGGAGCAGAGACGAAGAGCTGCGGCACTTTCTTTTCATTCAGATATGAACGAATCGCGAGATTCGTCGGCGTGCCCCAGATGCCGACTGTGAGCAAAACTTGGTCTTGTTCGACAAGCTGCCGCGCCAAGGCAAGCGCTTTGCCAGTGTCCGAATTTAAATCAAGGCTGATGAAGTTTATGTGGCGGCCATTGATGCCACCCTTGTCATTGATCATGCGAAAATAGGCTGCTTCCGCGATACCGTTAACGCCATATTGCGAAAACATGCCGGTATACGGGGCGAAATTTCCGACTTTGATCTCGGAATCCGTTGCGCCGGGATCATAAATGTTTTGCGCGGCCGCCAGAGAAATTGCGCCGGCGAGTACAAACAATACCAAGGTTAAACGGGAAGGTATCGTGCCTCTCATGTTGAAATCCTTTTTATTGAAGCGCCGAGCTTATCGTCAATTAGCGGTAACCCCTTGTGCAGACGGTATCATCAGTAAGATCTGATGACGAGAGCAAGCTGCAAATCGCGAAAGCGCCAAAATCTGCCTAGCGCACATTGCTGTGAACGGTTGTGGCATTGGTTTGCACGAATAAATCCGATTGTTATCCGTAAGCATGACGACTGGTCCGGTCACGGCTAGTTCTATTCGCAGCAACCCTCTAGGGCGGCAGATTTTACCCATGGGAAATAGAGACCTGTAAATCCAAAGGCATATTTCAAATTCATGAGAAAAATCATTGGGGTGTTTTGGCCCGCTTCTTGCTGCCTCGGTGCTGTCCACGCTGCCTGATGTGTCGCGCCACGTTAGATGAACAATGCAGTAGAGGTGTTGCAATGAAAATTCACATGCGACTGCTTCCACCAATGCCGTTCGTGCCGCCGCCAAAACCACCACCGACTGCCTTTCAGTTGGAAATGCAGGCTGAGGAGTTGGTCAATGCCGCCCAGCAACAGAAAGCTCGCCTGAAGAAACAGTTTAGCGCGCAAAGAAATGGCCGAAATTGGGATGCGGACACTGATTCAGAAAATGGCGATGCCGGTCTGCGTTCAAATAGGAACCTCGATGTTCTCACTTGATATCCGAACTCAGCACACTGGTGCGTGGCGCTGCCGCTGACTTGATTGGGGTCCGAGAGAGTCCGGTTTGGTCGGACATAATGTGATTGTAGAGCCAAAGATAGAGCAGATACGTTCGATGGAAAACTTGGCAAATCGAGTTGCCTCTTTCACAGACGCATGTGTGCAAAATGAATTGTTCGAACAGACCAGCGATTACTTAGCTCGCGGTCGGCGCTTTGAAAATTTTGACGTTGATCAATTGAACGAAGAATGGGCAAAAGCGTTTCGTCAATTTGTCATTTTGCATGCTGGCCCTCACCTTCGCGACATGGATGATGCGGGAGCGGAACTTCGGCTGCGCGGCGTCGGGTTCCCCATTCATTTAGTTTCGTCAGAAGTAGAGCATCTGCGGGCGACGGTTGAGCGCATTAGTGCTACCGTTTTGTCTGCGAAATTCGCTCATGATGTCCACTCTCATCTTGAACATTGATGGACGCCATTTTTGGCGTCCAGCCGATATAACTAAAATTGCCACTTATCGCAGAAATTGTGCGTTTTGAGCAGACAGCGCGTGCCGGTCTGATTTAACTCATCGCGTAAAGCGCAGCTTTCTATCGGCGTTGACTTTAGGGCAAATCCGGCGGCAGCATAGCAGCGACGAATGGAGGTTGCCGAGATGCGCGAATATTTGTTTGCGATTGTGCTTGTTGTTGCGCCAACCGCCGGACTTGCGCAGATCAACACCTCGGCCGGTGGGTCGGTCAATACATCGGCGGGCGGTGCTGTCAGCGGCCAAGTCAATACCGGCGTCAGCACCAGCGCGGTTCGCAGACCACCGGGCACTTCCGACGAGCCGCCATTGGACGTCAAGCGCTACGTCGAAAAATTGCAGCGTTCGGGTGGCGGTGGCGCAGGGCAATATTCGGTGGGCGATGCAGTGCCGGGTAGTATGCCGCTGAGAAGCGTCCCCGGTTACCCGCAATGGGGCGTCGGATCGTCGGGGGGCGACGACGTCATCGTCAATCGCGATACTGGCACCGTGAGTGCTGTCGTACATTGACGACGCGAGGCCGCGGCCAAATGAGGCCGCCGCGAAATACGATTCGGAAACCGCGTTTAGTGTTCCCGGAAGGGCCAAATCAATAAGCGGCATCCCTCAAACATCTGATGCTGCCTCAATTCTAACGCCATGCAGCACGTTGCCTAAACCCTTCCAAGCATAGGTCCATTCCCGCCAAAACATGACCAATGTGTTCCAGCGCGTATTGCCAACCAACTCTGGGGCTCTGGCTTTGACAACAACGTTCAGCGCCTCTGCATTGAGGTAGCTTTCCTGGCCGTGATTCTCAATCAAGCCTCCATTAAATGCTGCCGCAAACAGCTTAAAAAACTCGCCCTTATATGGCTCCTGGTGGATAGAACCAGCCACGTCCCCTCTTTTTTGCCGCAGGAGATCAATGATCCCCTTAATGACCAGCTCGTAAATCGCTCGAGCGCGATCGGCGTCTGTCACGGAAGTCTCCGTTTCTTACAAAAGTTTATTTGAACGGCAAAATTTTTACCAATTTTTTCGATCGAAAAATCCTCCCCTTGGTCGTTCGCGGCTCCTATTTACTCCAGTCGATGGGCTAGGCAACGGGATAGCAGTGGCGAACTGAAATTTTTTCGGTGGATTACTCGTCGTCACCGTTGATAAACGATTGCGTTCGCCACCGAGCTAAAAGCTATGCTGATAAGCTTTATGGGTCTCATGGTTCGGTAACGCAAACAGAGCATATGTCATGATGCAAGGTGGCAACGGTGCAAGTATCTCAGAGGTTAAACTTGCCTGGGCATACACCCTTTTGAGTAATGGGTTTGCGGAGATGACGGAGGCGCTCGCGCGCATTGATCAAAATGCCGCATGGGGGATGTTAGCTGTCATCAACGGGCGTGTGACCCGGACGCTGCGTGAGGAAGGCGTCAAGCTAGCCGCCAAAGGTTATCCGCCGGGCGAATTGAAACAGATTGCCGATCGATTAAGCGAAACGATCATGGCGGCCGGGCAAGCGATCAACACGCAACGAGATCGTCCCAAAACTCCCGTGCGGACCATCGACGCCCAGCGAGAGCCCCTTGCTTTCGCTGCACTCGTGCGTGAAGCACAGCACAGCAATCGAAGTGTAGCCTAACGATTGTCCGACATTTAAATCGCCATTTTGAGTTGCTTGGTGGCGCGGAAGGCAACATTTTTACTCGCCTTAATCTGCATAAGTTGACCAGTGGCAGGGTTGCGTCCAATACGCGCCGCGCGGTCGCGCACTTGGAGCATGCCAAGCCCTGCGATCTTTACCCGTTCGCCATTCTTCAAGTGCCGGGTAATGAGGCCGACAGTATCCTCAAGCACCTTTTGGCCCTGCACCATCGTCATATTGTGTTGTACGGCCAGCGTGCGGGCTAACTCTTTAATGGTGACGGCCTTGTTGATCTCGGATTTTGATTTAGCGATAGCGACTACGATTGGTTCCATGGATGCATCTCCTCATGGACATCAGGCGCTGGACCCAAGTCCTATGAGATTCGCTGGTGTGCCGCCATCTATTTCCGGCGCCCGAGGCCGCAAGCCGCAGGTCGGTGCCAAACTGAGAACGACGGGACCGCTGAATTGAAATACTGCCAGCGATCCCGTCGCCACCTCACGCCGGGCTGTGGCAATTCCCGACGCACATATGGGTCGAGTTTGGCAGCCGAATAGTTCAGCAAAATCAGCCACATTGTGATCGTCATCACATGGTAATTTAAAACTCGGTTCAAACGAGGTCTGATAAGGCTTCCGGGGGGATTGTCTTCTGGTGATGGTGCTCGCCGTCTGCGCCACTATCGACGTGCCGGCCCACTTTCGCAGCAGAATTGGGATTGCCACCTTGCAAGTATCGACCCCTCAGCGGATCTAGTGCTGGGTCCACATTTGCGCCCATCATGCATTCGCTGTTCGGCGCCGCAAATCTGAGATCAGAATTGTTGTCCGAACGTTGGTACGAAACCGACTGTCGGCAAGGCCCGCTGCGCTCGCGCCAGATCCTGTTGCGCAAGTTCGGATTGGGTCTTCTGCAGTCCGGTCGGCGGTTTGCCGAAGAGCGTGAAGTCATGCGTCAAAGTCAATGATATGGCACTGGCCCGTATCAGACCTGACTGACTATTGCTTTGACTGTACGTATAGGAAACGCTGCTGTGCCATTCGCGGGCGAGCGTGTATGCGTAGCTGGCAGAGGCCGTGAAGAAATCTGAGACGGATCCACTCACGCCCGGCGTTGCTGCGGTCGTTGTCTGAGAAAATTGGGTGAAAAATGAAACATTGGAATAGTTATTGATCATATGATTGAGAGAAAACCCTACAGATTCGACGCCGAGAAGCTGGCCAAAGACTGTTGGGCTAATCGCGCGGGTTGCCGTTAGGGAGGCGTTGGTGTCGTGAAAGATTTGATAATTTAAGTTGAAATTCCCGAGCCAGCCATTCGCGGTTCCGACATTTTGCTGAAACGTTCCGGTCGGCACCGCGGAGCCCATTTGATAGGCATTGACAAAACCCCATCCAACCGTGCCGTAGACAAAAAGTTGCTTCGTGAGTTGGGATTGCAATCCACCCATCGGATTCCAATAAAGACGCTGACTGTCGGCGGAATTGTTGACCACCAACCAATCAAAGTTCAGCGTCGTGACCAATGTGGTTGTCGCACTGAGCCGCCGGTTCCAACCTGCGGTCGATGTATAATCATTGTACGGCGTTGATGTTGGATCCGAGAATGAGACGGTGGAGTATTGAGCTGACCAAGACAGTGAATCGATGGCACTAAGATCGTACTTGAGGCCACCGCCGACGTTGTAGGTATCAGTGGTGCCTGTACCGGTGAAACTTCCGGTCTCCGCTAATGACGTTGTTGCGACGTCGCTTTGTTGCCAAGATGCTAAGAAATTGTACTTGGTGAGCGGCTCGACGTGGTCGATGGTAAAAGTCGCTCCGGGCGTCTTACCGAAACTCATTGACGAATCCTGAGCGCCCGGCCCGAAATAGCTGTAATAGCCAAAGTTCCCTTTCAGGTCATATTGGGTGGTTGGCGTTGCAGCGAGAAAATCAAGATCAATGTTGCTCAACGAGTACCCCGTATTTCCAGACGGGGACTTGATCATGAAATAGTTATTGCTGCCTTCGAGCGTCTGGCTAATGTCACCCTTGGCCGAAAATTCGGCCGCATATGCGCCCGATACGCAAGTGCCCAAATAGATGAAGGCCAAGATGGTCGAGATTTTCACAATACGACGGACCTACTTGGGATGGTTGCGGTCTTGCCACACGATTCATTCAAACAAACCTCGCTCGGGGACTACGACGATGTCGCCTGCGCGAAGATTGATATTTTCGGCGGGCTCCGCGCCAGCAAGATAGGCGTTGTAGTCGAACAGATAAATTGAATCCTCGCCTTTAATTTTTCGATGGATCTGAATCCGTTGCTTGGCGGCGAAAATCCCCAAACCGCCCGCTTCCGAGATCGCTTGGACAATATTGGTCGCCTGAGTGAGAAGGAAGGGACCAGGCCTTTGCACTTCGCCGGTGACGTAAAATCTTGGCTTTGTCTCAGCTTCTGCTTCCTTATTGACCTCACCCAGGGCTACGGTGACGTCGAGGTCGCCCGAGTAATTCTTTTGCAGGCGCGACTTGAGAGCGTTTTCGAGCGCCTGGGTCGTCATGCCGCCAGCTTTGATGTGCCCAGCCAAGGGAAACGAAATCATCCCGTCCGGACCAATGACAAGCTTGCGGTCAAGCTTGGGATCCTGCCAAACTGTAATCGAAATAGTGTCGCCCGGGTGCAATGGCTCGAGTTGCGCGAACGCGCCGGTCCCTAAAGCCATCAAAAACAGAAAAGCCAAAACGACGCGCATTGAAACCCCCACTTAGCGAAGTAATCTTGTGGCTGCCGACTGATTCTCTCAATAAATCCGTCACTTCCGACGCTGTCAACTCATTCTTCCGGCGTTCAACAGCCGCCTAACTGGCCGCTACTCGGGCAAAAACTTGGCCGAACAGAAAGGCTTCGGCTTAATCGACGTCGGCGTTGCGACACAAACGTTTTGCTCGTCCGTTGCAAAAATATCACATATACCGGCCATCGCTGAGCTTCTCGCGACCTTGAACGCAACCTGCGGCTTTGCCCGCAAGCCAACGCTGCTCTCACCGAGCCAAGTCTGGCACTGCTTCGCTTGCCTCCGAAAAACAGAAAGACCGCCTCAGCGGTCTTTCCAAAATGTCTTTCATGAAAATTTGTTATGCGTCGGCGAGGGCAGCCTTCTTACGTTTCGTACGCCAAGTCAGCAGCCCAAACACGCCAAGGCCACCGGCAAAAAGCGGAAGCGCACCGGGGAGCGGGGTCGTTACAATTTCGTCGGCAGCGACCGCCCATGTGGCAGTCCCGTTCGTCATCCGACGCCGCCAAGAACCAGATCGGCAGACTATTGACGTTGAGATTGTAGATGCCGGCGTAATTGCTGACCGTGAACGTCAAGCTGTTGCCGAAATTACCCGTCAGCACTGTGTTGAAGGGCCCGAACCCGCCGGGAAAATATGCCCACGCCGTGTAAGGCGTAACGGTATAAGAAGCGCTCGGCGCGACGGTCGCGCCCCATTGCAGATTTATTGCAAATTCGTTGAACGTGTCGCCGGTCGGAACTGTCACGACAAAAGTTTCGCTCGAGCCATTGGCCGTCATGCTGACGGTGCCGCCAGATGCAAACGTTCCAACGACCGGTGTGTCAAAGCTATAGACCGTCGCGGCTTGAGCCTGCACCGAAAAGAATATTGCCAGCGACGCAATAAGCCCGAAAAAAATTCCCGAAAAGCGAATGCTCACTTCAACACCCTCCACATAGGAAGATGCCACAACGACTAATTAGCACACTTTATTTTGCCGAACCAGTGGCTTTGTCCGCTGTAGCTCTGTTCAGTTAATGCAGTCCGCTTATGGTTAACATGTGGCACGAGATGTACAAGCGTGATCTACATCACATCGCGTTTTGAAAAGTTCCGTCCCGTCCGTATTGGAACTATCGCCAGTTCTGTCGGAAATCGTCCGACACGAAAATATCGTTCGCAGCGGAACTCATTATCAAAATGAATGGCCCCGGCTTTGTGGCGGAGCCGGGGCCATCCCTCCGCAAAGGAGTACTGTCGACAGTCAAAGTGTTATGCGGGAAACTTCTGAAAACGTCGATAGGTTCGAGGAGAAAGCTTGAGATTAGTGTTAGTCGGCAAGCTTAATAACGGTCCTCGGTCGCGGCCCGCGATATGTGCTCCCGAACGGATTGCCTCGCAGAGCCTTGGCGCGCGCACTAGCCACGACATTCCGTTGCCGATCTCCGTACGGCACCGACGCCAAGTTCTAAAGACGTTGCTGGAGGGAGAGAGGCGCAAAAACGAAAGAGGCCATTTTTATAATCGACGCAAGATCATTTACGTCGACTTTCTAGCGGCGCAAATCGGCAACTGACCAAGAGACCGTTTGCCGGCCTCAAAAGCAGAAAGACCGCCCCTCTTGGGCGGTCTTTCCATGATCGATCAGGGGTTGATCAGACGATCACTAGGCGGCAACGCGGCTGTGTTTCTTCCGCCGGGTGAGCAACCCGAGGACACCAAGGCCACCGGCAAAGAGACCGAAAGCGCCAGGTAGCGGCGTACTCGAAAGGGTGACGTTCCCGTCAACAGTAACCGGATAATTAGTCGTACCAGTCGCAGCTGCGATGACTATAAGCTCATAATGAGTCGCCGGAGATAATCGGATCATTGTTTAGTGCAACCGACTCTTGGGTACCGTTAGCAACGGGACTCCCATTAAAGTCAACTAGAGTTGCGGTCGTTACATTATAAAGCTCTATCGAGAAAGGATTGAGCGAAGTACCGCCCGCAGAAGTGCCTTCAAACGAATTCGCAGACAGCACCCCAGCGACCGTCGAATGGAAGTAGAAATCTGAGGTCACGCTGGTGCTATTGGGAAGCGAAATCTCCTCCAACATATTGCCGCCGAGACCGATGAGCGTACCGGGCGCGGACCCACCATAATTTATCGTGGTAGCTCCTGCAGTGGCTACCGACAGGCCCAGCGAAACAACAATTGCCGCCAAAGGTGCGGTGAAACGGGAAAGCAATTTCATGGTAGTCAACCCCATATGCACGCCACAAGATAATCAGAGCGGAAACCAGATTAAGAGTCAAGCGCACTTTAACCCATCATTAGGCCTATATCGGCGCCGCGCAATCTGACCTAAGCCTATGTTTTGGCGTCATTTTTCTGTCGCCTCCACAGAACCAGAAGGCAATTCTACCGGGCGCCATTAACCACGCTCCACGCTTTACCGACCCAAACCGCCCTGAACCGACCCGAATGTTCTGACACCTGCAGTCGACTTGACAATCATCAAAGCGAATTAATTCCCACGCCGCGTCATACCACTGCCCTACTATTAAGATGAATTTAATAAACTTAGTCGGGGCCCCGCAAAGTGAAGTATCCTGTCACTGCTCGGAAGGCCAGCGGCGCTGAGGCCGCTGCGCGTCAAGAAAAATGTGGCGTCCCGTATCGACTGTTGTTTTGGCGTGATGAATTATTCTAGCAAGCCACCAAAGCCGAATGCGCGCCAGAGCGTGGCGCTCGATGCGCCGAATGCGATGTCGCGGTCTCCGCGGCGCTGGGCCATTTCATATCGCGCCGTCGAACCACTCGCCATGGCGCTTGATGCGCTGCTCATCTTTTCGATGAGCGTCCTTAGTGGCGTTGTCTACCATCTCGAAACGATTGGTACTGAGGGCGACGTCACCAAATTTACCGGCTTTGCCGCCGTCGTCGCCGTCCTCTTCATCGCGCTAGCAAAAAATAGGGGGCTCTATGAGTTGACGGAACTGCTGAGTTTCCGATCGCAGCTTCGTGAGATTACGATGGCGTGGGGCGCCATTTTTCTGTTCCTCACCGGCGTCGCTTTTACAATGAAGATCGGCGAAGACTTCTCGCGCGGGACGACATTCATATTCGCCATCGCCGGCTATTTCGCCTTGGCCAGCGCACGTGTCTTTTGGCGGTTTTTTCTGGCCGACGGCTTTGCCGTACGCAAGTTTTCCGGCCGTGAAGTTATGCTGATCGAGGAACAGTCTGCGGATTCCGGTCTTCTCGATTCATTTTCAAGGCATGGGATGCGGCTTTCCGATCACTTCGTGCTCCCCGATACGAAAGATACACAGCGCCGCAAGGACGTCATCGCCCAAGTCATATCAACGGCCCGCGGCTCGAAGATTGAAGAGATCGTTGTCAGTGCCGACCTTGAACGTTGGTCTGAATTAAAGAGTCTGTTGGCAGAATTGCGAGTGCTGCCTATTCCGGTCAACCTGCTGCCGCGCGGACCTATTTCGGAATTGCTGACGGCGCAATCACATTTTATCGGCGATGCGATTTCAATTGAACTGCAACGCGGCCCGCGCACGCTCTGGGACCGGACGATCAAGCGGATCTTTGACGTCGTCATTGCGAGCGCGGCCTTGGTCTTGCTGAGCCCCTTGCTTGTGATGACGGCTATCGCAATCAAATTGGACTCGCCTGGTCCGGTGATTTTTCGCCAGCGACGCCGCGGATTTAACGGCCGGCAATTTCAAATTTTTAAATTTCGTACGATGTCCGTTATGGAAGATGGCGATGAGATCGCCGCGGCGCAGCCGAATGATTCTCGCGTTACGCGTGTCGGTAATCTGTTGCGACGGACCAGCATCGATGAGTTGCCTCAGCTCTTCAACGTCCTCTGGGGCACCATGTCGATCGTGGGACCGCGGCCACATGCGCTCGCACACGAACAACTCTTCGATCAGACAGTGCGCAGCTACGCCCTTCGCAACCATGTGAAACCTGGCCTGACGGGATGGGCACAGGTCCATGGTTGCCGAGGAGAAATGCGCACCGCGGCCGATGTTGAAAAGCGGGTCAAATACGATCTTTGGTACATCGACAACTGGAATCTTTTTGTCGATTTCAAAATCATATTGATGACGGTCGTTGAAATTGTCCGCGGCGAGAATGCCTATTAGCGCCTCGAGGCCGGCCCGCTAGAGCGGTCGAAACTGCTGTCGTTCCAGCTATTTATCGCCAATTGGGTTCGTTCTGCCAAAATGAAGCGTAGAGTGCGTTAGGAATTTTTTCTTCATTGGCGACGTAGTGGAGGCGCCGCGGCGCCCGCTCACAAGGTTGTGGAAGCAACCGGTATCGTTCGCCGAGACAGCGCAACACACACTTATCGCTTTACGCGATATATCGCTTGCCGCGATAATCAGAATATGAGATAAGAGGTGAATGAAAGCGGTTCTCTTCACGCCCGCTGCGACGCGTCAATGGCTCAAGCTTTCGACCGAGATCCGCAAACGCATCGACGCCAAATTGACGATCTACGCAACCAACCGGTCGGGCGATGTGAAGCGGCTCAAAGGCGCTGACGGTGTCGGCTTCGAATTGGCGATTGGCGCGTTATCTTCATCGAGGACGCCAGGTCGATTACCGTTATCGCCGTCGGCAATCGCAAAGAGGTATACGACTGAGAGGGAAGCGTCATGAACGTCCGATTCAAAAAGACCGACAAAGGCGAAATCGTTATCCTTTCTCGCAAGGACTACGAAGGACTTGTTGCCAAGGCTCAGGAAGCCGATGAAGATTTCGGCACTGCGCGCCTTGTCGCGCGCGCGCGGAAAGAGATTACCGCTGGCATGCCGCTTATTCCGAAAGACGTCGTTGACCGAATTGCCGGCGGCGAAAATGCACTGCGCGTGTTCCGCGAGTGGCGCGGTAAAACGCAGATCTACATCTCCCACAAGACTAACATCGGACAAGGTTACATTTCCGATTTGGAAAGCGGACGGAGAAAGGGAACAGCCGCGGCTTTGAAAAAAATCGCGGATGTGCTGAAGGTTCCGCTAGATCTCATCGCATAGACGCACTTCATCCAGCGCGCGAACCGCAAACTTGCGCCGTGAGAGTGCGCGTCGTGCATAGCGGTCGAGACGGACGAGTTGCGCTGCCGTTTTGGCATAATTTTTATCGCCTTGATCAGTAAGTTTTCTGGCGAGGACTTCAACCTGGCCGGCAAATCCCGGAACGGACGTCACCGGTAAGCTCAGCCCGTGACGCGGCGCGTTGAGCGCGGCACGGGCCCTGCCCTGCGCCGCGGAGTGGACCTGCCGATCGATGATAGCTTTTGCCTACGGCCCGCCAAAAAAAATGATCGTCTCGGCGGTGGTCCCTCCAAGCTCAAGTTTCAACTTATTCGCTTATGCGTTGCCTATTAGGCCAACAACGGACAGAGGTCGGTCTGGGGGCTGATTTGGTCCGCGCCTTTCGAGCTAAACGGACAAGCGCCCGCATGCTTTGCTCCTCGGTCGCCCTCCTGCGCGGGGACGAAGGGACAGCATCACTCGAAAATCCAGAACAACTCAGAAGAATTTGTAGTTAAGCCCGACGCGAACGATATTGTCGGTCATCTTGCCTGCGACGATATTGACCGCGGCGGTCACCGGCACGGTCGGACCGTCACCGAAGTCTATATAAAGATATTCAAGCTTGGCGCTCCAATTGTTCATGAAGGCATATTCTAGGCCGCCGCCGACGGTCCAGCCGTCATAGGTTTTGGGTTTTGGATCCGCTGAACGACGTTGTGACGCCGCCGATGGTCGCCAATCCATCGATCTTGCCCCCACCGAAGGCCCAGCCGCCGGGGAGATAAGCAAGCCAATGGTCATTTGCCCAGCCCAGCCGGCCGCGGACAGTGCCGCATGACGTGACCCTCAATTTGACACATGCAGGCAAAATATTCCCCGCCGGAAAGGGCGTCAACGAACTCCGCCCCAGAACTCACCTCAATATGAGAGGAATGTGCCGCGATATGGCAAATGGGGCTGATTTTCTTGCATTTTTACGGCGTTCCACCAAACAGATACCGCCTCTGGGTCCAACAATGGACAGAGGTTGGTCCAGAGGGCGCCGTTGTCTGCCTATCGACTTCAGAAACTTACTGACTATCTTACGAGTTAGTGGTGGCGCTCGAACCCGGGAGAAATCCTATGCTTCGTAAGGTCATTATCGCAGCGGCAGCAATCATAGCGCTTGGGGCCGCTGCAGTTCCGACCGACGCATCCGCATATTGGCGCGGTGGCGGAGGGTATGGCGGTTGGCATGGTGGTGGATGGGGCTATTACGGGGGCGGATTTGCCGCCGGTGCAGTCCTCGGTGGGTTGCTCGCTGCGCCTTACTATAACGGGTATTACGGGCCTCCTCCCGGTTCCTATTACGGGCCTCCGCCGGGAGATGCGGTCGCCTACTGCATGCAGCGTTTCAGAACTTATGATCCTCGGAGTGGAACCTATATAGGCTACGATGGATATCGGCATCCCTGTCCTTGAGCACAGCAAGACTGTCGCGGAACATCGCTGATCACTCAGGCAAATACCCGATCGGATTTCGGAGAGACCGCCGCGAGGCGGTCTTTCTGCTTTGCGGCAGCCTGTAGGGCGGAAACTACATTTTTTATGGTTACTTGGTCAGGTTACTCAATGAGGATCAACGCCAAGGGGCTGCGCGTACAATAAAATGCGACAAGACACTCTCACGTTCCTCCACAAGCAAGGGCCCTTGGAGTCTTGGATCGCATGATTGAAATGTTAGAGGCAGAAAGGCGCGTCGTCGAAAGCAACGCGCTTATCGAGCGCCAACGACAAGTCATTGAAAAACTAGCAGACGAGGGATACGACAGCACTTCAGCACGGATCGTATTCGATAGCTTGTGCCTGAGCCTCTCCTTGCACCTGCAACACCGACACCGGCTTCGTGCTATTGCGAATATTCGGGCCGCCTGATCAAAGAACCTGATCCGGTTTTGTATGGAGTAGGAGGCGCTGTCGGCTATTGCGGCCAAACGACCGGGGCCGCGTCCGAGGCTTGTTGCGGAGCGATTTGCTGGGTTGCTGTCTCGCGCTCAATGCCTGAAGTAGCAAATCCTTGGGATTGCGCATCACGCACCACCGCGATCGTTGAATGGGCCCATTGCGGCCGGCTGGCCATGTTGCATCTTAGCGGAAATTTTCGACGAGCGCTTGCCGGCCCACTCGATCCCGTTTCAATGGCGTGTTGCGGCAAACAACCCAGTACGTGAATACTTAGGAGTAAGATCTGCCGCACTTTGCCTGCGCAAGCTCGGAATTGCCGTCCCGGCTCAACCGTTCAGGCAGCGCACGGTCAAACAAACAGTCAACGTGTGCCCGAAAGGGGCTGTCCTGCAGCGCGCCCGCTGGCGATCCTTTTCTTTGATGGTGACGGCAGCGCCTTCGTCTTTTCGGCGGCCATGTTCGCGTGCTGCCCGTCCGTTCCAACATCGACCGATAACTCACCCGCCGCGTCCCGCAGCGGTAGCTGCTCGTCCTTCAGCCCGTAGGCTTCCCGCATCGCGTCGACCACGTCCTTCGGGTACATCAACACACTCGGTGAAAAAGCGACGAGCGGCGGCATTTTAACTTCTAGAAACGATGCGACATCCCGGACAAAGGTGACGCAATTTGCGAAGAAGACATTCCACAAGCCTTTGTGAGCCTTGCGATCGTTGATGTAAGCGATCAGGCTTTGATACTGCTGCGCGTCGACCCAAACCCGGAATCGGGCCAGCACGTACTGCTCTTCAAGATCGCCGTCGCTTGCGCCGATTTCTGAGGAGACTGGCAAGACGTGACCGATCATCCAGTTATAAACGCTGCAGTTCACGCAGTCGCGGTCGTCTCCAGCCGGAAAGAAGCCTGCGACTTCGCTTTTGGTGATTTCATGACGATCGTTCACTTGGCCGAACATGACATACATGTGGCCATAGCTGTCCGCACTGCGCGCTCGAAACTCGACGAAATAGCGCCATTGCGGTGCGCCGCGGCCGATGTACGGCTCATCGTCTACCGACCAAACCTGCCGGTGCTCCGCAGGGGCTCCGACGTACCTAGACGCTCCCCTGTGCGCGGACGAAGAAAATGCAGAAGCCGTGGGTGCGGACAAAGCAGCGGAAGCTTTGGAAGGGGAGGTCTGGGCATACGCTGACGAAGTCTCCGAGCTCAGAGCAACCACCAAGCCCAGACAAAACAGCAGGCTACAGGCACTGGGTAAGCCGTCCCGCATGCTGCCTCCTACGGCACTAGGGCTGTCGGCATTGATCTCAGCCGCTAATCAAACGGCGCCCTTTGGACGGCACAACTGTGCCTCTCCAAGAACTTGTTAAGTGGGGAGCCGAAAGAGTTAGCCTTTGGTCACGACGGGGGCTTTGCCCTTGCCCTTGCCGATGATTGGGGCCTTCCCCTTGCCAACCGGCGCGGGCGCTGGCGGCGAGGCCTTGACCGCCATGTCGGCCGCTAGTGCTTGTCCCGACTTGACGATTAAACCTGTCGGTCCCTTCTCGATCTGGGTCCCATTTAGAACAACAAAGCCCAGAGCCAACGAAATTCCCACAACTAGAAGCTTTTTCATTACACTGCCTCCTAACTTTCCTGGGTACAAAAGTTAACGAGAATGCCTTTTTTTGACTAGTGCAGAAAAGCCACAGTCGCCAATAACCTCGATGGCGGGGCGTATTTTGTCCACTGATTTTGGGGCAAAAATGCCAATCGGGTCAGTACGCACCGCCCTCGACCCGGAAGTCACCGGTATTCTTCACAGCTGCCGACTAGCGGGTATAGTTCTGGGTACTTTTCCGCCAATTTCGATTCGGTCAGTTTGAGTGCACTCTCACATTCGCTCTGGGTGGCGTAGCGCGGAGAAACGTGCCGCTGCCCGCTCGGGCTGTTGGCTACGAACTGCCACCACGCCAAGGCCGGCGACACCGTCGCTGCAAATACAGCGCCGGCAACCAGTATTGAAAGGCCGACTTGAAGATTCATGTCGACGGCGTCTCCATCTCCCCCGCTCACCGCAATACGACAACCGGCGTGCCCAAACTGACGCGATTATATAGATCCATGACGTCGCTGTTGTACATGCGGATACATCCATGAGAGACGAACCGGCCGATCGAGCCTGGATTGTTGGTGCCGTGGATGGCGTATTGTCCGCCGCCGCTCAGAGTTATCGCTGCCTCACCCATTGGGTTCGCGGGGCTACCGCTTGGAATGATATTCGGAATTTTAGGATTTTCGCGTTTAATCATATCGGGCGGAGACCAAGCAGGCCGTACAAACTTACCGTCGATGGAAACCGTTCCTGACCAACCCATACCGGCTCTGCCGACGCCTACGGGGTAGCGGATCGCTTTCCCCTCACCGATAACGTAATACAGTCGTCGCTCGCTTGTCCTTACAACGACTGTGCCCGCCGAATAGCCGCTAAAACGAATAATATCGCGAGCGTCCGATGGTGGGGCCGCGAGGATAGCGAGACCTAAGAACGCGATTGCGCTATAGCGGAAGATATACATGCTCGAGACGCTCTCGATCACAGGTCGAAGTCGACACGATCATTTTTCATTGAAGGGCGGCCTCGGTCAAGTTTTGCTTCGCGCTCTGGAAACGCAATCAGCAATAACGCGAGCCCGCAGCTAAACTGGCTGACCTAGGCGGTTAGCCGAATGGCTAATTTTTGGTCCCCCCAAAGCACGAATACGATTGCCGAGAGTAGACCGCCCGAAACGTCGTTTCGCGTGGCCCTCGCACGTTTAAAGGTATTAGGTGTTTTAGGCGACGCCACGTTTATTGCCCACGATAAACGGCCGCCCGGCGGAGACGCCGAACGGTCGCATGTGAGAGCCTAAAAACATGGCCGCGCACGCGGACCGTTACCGATTAACGAGCACCACCATTTAAAGCTGTACAGATTTATGCGGCACTCTGAGCCCCGCGTTAATCGCCAAAATACGAGCAGCACACGGGTCGGTGGCCAATCACGCCAAAGCCAGGCTGATACGCGCATAGCCATGATGGCAATCCATCCAAATGCGGCCCACGAATCTTCGTGGCGCCAGAGTACGCGACTCTAAAACGGTTTTTGTTAACTAACAGTTTTTCTCAAAGGCATTTAATAGCCATTTCGCGCGGCCCATCGCGTAGGTGGCATTGATGCAGGCATTGAGCGTCGCGTCATGGATGCCATTCAGGACCACAGCCCGCGCAGTGTTTGCGGAGGGATACCAAAGTGACCATCAAAAGTCTAGCGACTGCCTTCGTGACGACGCCTCGCTATGAGGTCCGTCGGTCAGTCGAACGGATCCGATCAAAGCTCAATCTTGCTGTGGATCGTGATGTCCAATCCGAGTTTTTCACTCAGTAGCGATACGGCGGCGGTGACGGTTTCGTGACCGCCAATTCGGCCGCTAGCGGCAGCGTTTAAAATGGCTCTCTCAATTTCGCGCTGTGCGCGGAAATATTACCGGTGCCGGCTCAGTACAGATTCTTGGAAACGTAACTGGCGACATACAGGCCTCACATCTCGTCATCGGCGAAGGCGCGCGGGTCGAGGGTAAGGTGACTGCGAAGGAAACAATCATAGAGGGAGTGTTCAAGGGCACGGTCCAAACCGATACCGTTAAGCTGCGCGGTTCGGATGGTGAGATTTTCAACAGGTCCATGACAATTGATGAAAACGTGCGTTTCGAAGGTATTTCGCGCCGCATCGATAAGGCGGTCGATCCGCGTCGCGACACCAAATTGGATGGTGAAAAACCCAATTTGGCTGTAGTGCCAAATGACGTCGCCACGTCCTGACGGACTACTCGCTTACAGTTTTTTTGCAATGTGCGAAGGCCGAGGAGATGTCCTCGGCTCATGTCAGCTTCTGCCGGTCAGGTGCGGCCATTATTGGCGTGGTCGGCTGGAGGTGCTTTGAGTCAACTAGCTTTTCTGGACTACGCCACGCGAACTTGAACTAAAAACCGCTCGACTTCCTGCCGCAGCTGATGCGATTGTTGAGCCAGATCGCCCGCCGCTGTGAGCACCGTATTCGCCACTTGGCCGGTTTTGATCGCGGCGGCTGAAACCTCGCTGATGTCTGCTGACACATCGCGAGTGCCCAAGGCCGCTGCGCTGGCATTGCGGGCAATTTCCTGGGTTACCGCATCCTGCTGTCGCACCGCGACCGATACGTCATTGGCTAAATTGTCGAGTTGCGTGATTGTCGCGGCAATCACCTTTATGGCTTGAACGGAACTCGCCGTCGTGTCCTCAATCGAAAGGATATGCCGAGAGATTTCCTCGGTCGCCCTTCCGGTTTGCACGGCGAGGCCTTTCACCTCCTGCGCTACGATCGCAAAGCCGCGACCGGCATCTCCGGCGCGAGCAGCCTCGATCGTCGCATTGAGTGCTAACAGATTGGTCTGCGCCGCGATGTTGCGAATAAGATTGCTAACTTTACCTATTTCTCCGACCGCCGCCGAGAGGCTCTCGACGGCCCCGGTAATCGCTTGGGCTTCCGTCGTTGCCTGACGCGCAACATTTGCAGAATCGGCGACGCGGCCGGCGATATGCTCAATCGATTGAGCAATTTCCTCCGCTGCCGTCGCGACCACTTCGACGTTTGCGGTCGCCTGTTCGGAAGCCGCTGCAGTCGACAGGGCTTGTTGCTGATTATGGCTTGCGCTGTCGGCCATTTCGCGTGCCGAAAGATCCATTGCGCCCGCCGCCCGATCGAGGGCTTGCACGATATTCGATACAGCATGCTCGAAACTTTTCGTCGCCGCGTCAACCAATTGCCGCCGTGATTCCGATGTCCTTGCAAGCTCGACATCTTTCTGCCGCGCGACGACGGCGTCCGCGGTTGCCTGACGGAAAAACAGCAACGCGCGGGTCATTTCGGCGATTTCGTCTCCGCGGGCATCCTGTACCTGAACGCTCAAATCGCCGTCGGCGATTCGCCGCATCGCATCGCTGAGCAGGCCAAGACGCCGTGCAATGCTGCGGCCGACATAGAGCCATGCCACCAATGACGCGCCAATCACGGCCGCAATCGACAAAAGGATCAAAATGATTTGGCCCGAGGTGATCTGCCGGCCAGCGACAATCGAAATGTCGTGCGCCGTGTGGCCTTGCTGTTCGACCAGAGCGTCGACCGCCTGTTTGAGTTTCGCCGCTTCGGATTGTGCGGCTTCGAAGGCGATCTGGGAGTCATGTTGACGATTGAGTTCATAGCTCCGCAAGGCGATGATGCCGTCGTCGGATCCGATGACGCTGAGCTGATTGAACAATGCGGTCAGCTTTTTCTGCAACGCAGGATCGCTGATCGCGATCAAGTTTGCCTTAATATTCCGCTGTGCGGCGGCGATAAGATCGCGCAGCGGCTCGAGCCGGTTGCGATCATTGACGAGTGACGCCTCTGTCAGCAAGCCGGCCAGAAGATTGGATTCAGATTGGGTTTCCAGCAGCCGCCGCAGCGATTCGAGCGTGGCATTGAGCCCCGCATCCATGCCCGACTGCTTGCTCTTGGTCATCAGGTCGAAATTGGCGTCGTCGATGGCCGGCACTAAACCATCGAGTAGCGCTTCGTGGGCACCGCGGATCGAGGCCGCAAGTGCGCGGCGTTCATTCGATATCGTCAATGTATCGGTTACCGCCTGATTGAGGGCGCTGAGCCGACCCAGCAGCGCGCTGCGTGCTGTATCGATCTCACCGGTGTTGCTAACGCCCAATGCTTTCAAGCGCTCGATACCACGCGTGAGATTTTCTGCCTGTTGAATGACGCGGTTCGCGATCTCAGCCCGGCTTTTGTCGTCCCGGGCTGACATCAAGCGCGGCGCCGATGAAACGAGACTGCTCGCCTCCTCGGCAAGTCGCAGCGACACAACCGTCGCCGGCAGACTATGCGAAACGATCTCGTTTGTAGTCGCTCCGATCTTGACAAATTCGTAGAAAGCAACCGATGAGCAAACGATCGTCAGCGCAGCGGCAAAGCCGAACGCCAAATAGAGTCGGGCGCGAATGGTCGAGAGCCAGCCAAAGCGCCTGTTACCGATCCGTATGGCCCGGTCGAATAGGTTCAGCCGCATGATGCGCATTCGAGAAAATTCCGTCGCTGCTTTACTGCGAAGCCGTCTTCATCAGTTTCGCAACCGGCTTGAATGTGCCGTCCGGCTGCAGGACCGTGAAATAGACCTCGTTCGATCCCTGATTATTTGCCGGCCCGAATTTGAGAATCACGCCGCCTAGATCGAAGGGTGCTTTCGCTATTGCGTCGAGCAGGGCTTCACGCGTGGGCTCTCCTGGAATTCTTTTCAGTGCTTCGACGATGAGACGGCCAACCATGTAGCCTTCCAGTGAGACAAAGCCCGGCTTCGCATTCGGATTCGAAGCGACGATAGCAGCTTGATAGGACGCAACTAAGGGCAGCGACCTGTCGAACGGGAACGGGACCACCTGACTAATGACGACGCCGGCGCCCTGGCTTCCCAATTCCGCCGCAAGCGAGTCCGAGCCGACGAAGGAAATGGCGACAAAGACTGCGTTTAGTTTCACTTGATGCGCGAGTTTGATGAATTCAGCGATTGGCTTGTAAGGACCGACAGTCACGACCGCCTGTGGGTCACCTTTCATGATGTCGAGGAGCGCTGACTTAACCGCAGTAGTATTGCGCTTGAACGTTCCCGAAGCGACCAACGCCATGTTGCGTTTGGCCAGCGCCATCTTCACTCCGTCTAATCCAGCGAGGCCGAATGCGTCGTCCTGATAAAGGATGGCGATTTTTGTGATGCCCAGATCTTTGGTCAGGTGTTCGATCCAAGCCTCTGTTTCCTGGAAATAGGACGCCCGGATATTCACGATATAGCGGTTATAGGGATTGCGAAGAAATTCGGCGCCGGTGAACGGGCCGATAAACGGCACCTTAGCTTCAGTCGCAATTGGCTGACCGGCCTTCGACGTCGGCGTTCCAACCGGCCCGACGAGTGCAAAAACTTTATCGTCTCCAATTATTTTTCTCGTCGCTTCAATCGTTTTTTCGGGCTCGTAGCCGTCATCGCTTGACTTGAGCTCAAGTTTACGGCCGCTGATTCCCCCAGCCCGATTGGCTTCCGCAAATGCCGCAAGGATTCCATCCCGCATACCTTGGCCTAACGCCTGCGCTGGGCCGCTCAGGGCCGCAACCTGCCCAAACAGAATCTTGTCTTTGGTGATGCCGTCGTCCGCTAGCGCTTGGGTGGCACACACAGTGACCAATATTGCCGCCAAAGCAAAACCCCGATTGCAACCAGAGCCCATGGTGAAATCTCCTATAAAAGGCGCCGTGCGGACTTGCGCGCAATCTCGCGGGCCTATCGCCGCAATTATCGTGGTCGCGCACGGTTAATGAGTTCTTAAACAGAATGAAAAAGACTCGCTATATTCATTGAGTAAGCCCCACTTTGGGTCATTGAGCCATTTTCTGTCTTATAATTTGAGCATTGTTTATTTTGTCCACCTCGGGTCCACTGCGCGTGCTTCGCGAGTGGCGCGGTACAACGCAGAGCTGGATCTCACACAAGACTAACATCGGACAAGGTTACATTTCCGATTTGGAAAGCGGACGGAGAAAGCGTCGTCGTCGCAGCCCAAGGGGCGGATGGATATCATCAAATTGGGCTCGCGCGCATGGGCGATGACCAGAAATCGAGCGTCGTCGACGCAAACCGCACCATGCACACCGTCTCCAAACTCCACATCGCTGGCAGCGCTGTGTTTCCGACCTCTGGCCAGGTTAATCCAACATATTTCATCGTGTGTCTTGCGCTTCGTCTCGCGAAGCGGCTGATTGCGGACCTCAGAGGTGCGGCTACCGAGTGAAGAGCTTGGCATCCCGACTCGGCCACTTTGCGCCTTGCGATTGATCAAGCCGCGCGGACATGTTGGAGAAACTTATCGACCTGACGTTGCAGGGTTGCCGCGTGATCGAGCAAACACTTTGCGCCCGCCAGGGTTTGACCCGATGCATCGTCGTTTTCATGCGTCTTTTTATCCAATTCCACAATGTTGTCGGCTACAATGCGTGAACCGTTTGCAGCCTGCTGCGCGTTCTTGGAGATTTCCTGAGTCGCGGCTGCTTGTTGGCCGACTGCCGCCGTCATGTCCATTGTTTCTTCGCCGAGGCGGCTGATCACACTGATTACCTGCTCTATGCTGCCGGCGACCGCGTCGCACGATCCGGTTACGGCCATAATCTTTTGGTTAATCTCTTCGGTTGCTTTCGCCGTTTGCTGCGCCAGCGATTTCACCTCGGCTGCTACCACGGTAAAGCCTTTACCGGCGTCTCCCGCGCGCGCTGCCTCGATCGTTGCATTGAGCGCCAGCAGATTGGTTTGCTGAGCGATCGCTTGAATGAGGCCAGTGATTGGGCCGATTTGATTGACCGCGTCGAGTAATTGCTGGATGTAAGCGCTAGCGTTTGCCGATTCTGCGCCCGTCTTGGTGGTCAATTCCCTAGCGTTGCGAGTTTGCGTCGCGAGTTGCTCGATCGATCTCGCAAGCTCTTCGGCGGCGCCTGCCACGGAATCCACATTCGTCTGCGTGTCGATGACGATGCTGGCGGTTGATTGCGATTTGTCACGGGTTTGGGCCGCGATCAGCGACATCGCCTTGGCATTGACGTGCATCGCAGTCACCGCGTCGGTCAAATCCTTCGCTATTTGTTGAACCGATTTCTCGAATTCTGTGGCAAGCTCTTGCATTACCGCCCGGCGCTCAGCCACACGACGCTGCTCGGCCTGATGGGCCGCCTGCTCCATCGCATGGATTTGGATCATATTCTTGCGAAATACGTCGATGGCTTTGACCATTCTGCCGATTTCATCGCGGCGGTCGCTGTGACCGATTTCAAGGTCGGTCTTGCCTGCGGATAGCTGCTGCATTACGTCGGTGATGGATTTGATCGGCCGTACAATCGATGCGTTGACCATGAAGGTCACGAAGACACTGATTACAAAGCCCAACATAGTGCCCAGAATTATAATTTCCTTGGTCCGCTCGGCATCCGCGTACAGACTGTTCCTGACAGCGGTCGCAGCGCTTATGGTTTCCAATGACAATTTTTGGATGTCGGAATAGACAACCTTGAAGCTGTCATCGGTCTCGCCAAGCATCATCGTCGCCATTGCCGCATCTGTTTGGCCGACGTCGATTGTATCTTTTGCGTGGCTTATGCATTTTTGCCACTTTGTAGTGAGGTCGTGCAGGCTTGCTTTTTCTTCCGCCGATAAATCCGGCCGCTGGCTGAGGCTGTTGATGTGGTCGGACAATTCGGAAAGGTTCGCGTTGATCTCCCGATAAAGCGAATCGAGCAGTTTCTTGCTCACGCCATTGCTCGCCCAGGACACGTAGCGAAAAATCTCCAGATGGGTCGTGACAATAGCGTCACTGACATTGGAAACGTCTTGCAGTTTGGCTTCGACCTCGTGCGACAACATGCGCAGACCTTCTGCGGATTTTGTCGATGTCACGTAGGCGTTGGTACCTAGCGCCAGCAGGCAGATCAATAGCACCGCCGATGCCGCCGATGCCTTTATCTGAATCGATAGATTGTGGAGAATGCCGAACACGGACCGGGGACTCCAAGAAGTGGTTACCGCGGCCACCGGTACCTGTGCAACGGTACGTTTCTCCATAATGGATTACTGCTTATAGACTCCTACGCCGACGAAATAATCGCCCATTTTTTCGATGTAGCTCGACTTGTCCTCGATTTTGTTGGTGGTCGGGTTGGGCCACTTGTAATCGATCCACCCGCTGCCAGGTCCTTTCGCCATCGCCACCATCTCACGGATCAAGAATTTTCCATCTTGGTCCTTGAGGTCGATGAGATTTTTTCCGATGAGCGCGGAACGGGCGCCGTGCGCCACACAAAGACCGGACATGTCGTAAATGAAGGGGTAAAGATCGCGGTCATGGAAATCTTTGATCGATTTGTCTGAGACCGCTTTGAAGGTGGCGGCCGGTCCGTCTTTCTTGAATTCGGCCTCGACACGTTTGACCATCGCGACCGCTTCATCCTTGGAGCCGATTTCCGCGGCTGGTGCGGGTGATGCAATGGCGACAAGCGCAACAAAAGCAAGAAATGCGAGAATTCGCATGATTTCCCCCATCGGGTAATTGAGTGACGCGATAATGGGCGACGGGGATTAACGATTAATAAATGCTCCGCCGTCCTTGGGTTTCCGAGAATTGGCCGCGGCCCGGCCCTCATGATCGGTTTGATCGATATCGCGCAGCCAGGCGTTCGCCATCGGCGCGGAGAACTGGATCGGGTTCTTCTTGCGCTTTAGCGCGTAGTTCCTTGGCTTTGACGCGATAAAATTCGGGTCTGATCATTGTAGATTGATATAGTGGCGGCGACGATGGATCGATTATGTGACGCGCCGATCAGTATTTGAGCGCCGATCTATTCCGGATCGTCGCTCGCCTTGCAATCGCTTTTCTTCTTCCGTCAACTGAAGCGACCTCAGGCCAATGTCAATCCCTTAAGCAAAGCCTCCCCTATGCGAGCGCAACTTGTCACTGTTTCGGCGATCAGAATTTTATTGGCTGGAGTCAAAAGACTAATTCTAGCCCCGCAGTTGGTGCAAGGGATGGCATTTTTTCTGACCAGCAATGTCACCAACTTTTCCGTATGCTGGCCGCATTTCTGGCAGCGCAGCCGAAGGATTGTTAGGTCAGCCGTGGAAAATCTCATGGTGATACGGCCCACGCGCGCAAGAGATGGCAAGCGCCAGTGACAAACTCACCTTTGTTTTGCAAACTGGACCGTTCTGGCCCATCCGCCGTTTTAGAACCGGCGCAACAAGTTCAAAACTGGCCGGTGCCAGACCGACTACCTAAAGTGTATAGCGATCTCCGACAGCATCTGACTGGCCGCTTGGGTGTAACGACCCCCATAGACCGAGCTATCCAGCGCAGTTGCCAGAGCCATCAACGCTACTGCCCAAAATAGCGTCCGCATTGGACAATGATTGCGCAACAATCCTAACGCATCGTTATTTGTGGATGCATTAAGAGGCTGTTAACCATGGGCCCGTATCAAACTAGGTTGTCTCTTAGACGTGCCCCATCAGCCGCTTTGCGGCCGGAAGGTCAGGAGGGCCGAATGTCGACAGCAATGATTAAAGAGGCCGCTAAGCGCCTGGCGTTACGGAGTATAGGCTTTGGTGAATTGACGATTGATGAAGTCGTTCCCCACCTTGTCGGCCACACGGTCAAGGAGGTCGAACGGGAACTCATTATCCATACCCTTGCCCGTCACCACGGAAGTCGGACTATTTCTTGCAGAACTCTCGGAATATCGATCCGCTGCATACGGAACAAAATTCACGAATACGAAGAGTTGGGAATCGCGGTGCCGGAGCCCGGAGAGCCTAGTGATCTCCGCCGCCACTGACACGTCGCGCGACCGGCGGCGGAATAGCTTAGGCGATTTCGTTTGTCGCCTTATGGTTGGGGAAAGCGCCCGATAAATTCATAAAGAGGGGCTTAACGAAGCTCCTGATAACCCACGTGATCCTGAGGGGTCACTATGCGGATAGTGCTTGTCGACCCAAGTCGCACCGTGCGCCGGATTGTAACCGATCTCGTGCGACTGTGGAATTACGATGTGTGCCCGTTTTCGGACGGCGCCGAGGCGCTTGACTGTATTCAACAAGACGACAGCGTCCGAGTTCTCATCACGAGCGCCGAGCTACCGTCTATGTCGGGCGTCGCGCTTTGCGCAAGTGCACGAAAGCTCCTGGCCACTAGCCGGCCTCTCTACATCATCATGATGTCGTCCAATGATGGATACACCAAATGCGTTCAGGCATTGGACAATGGCGCGGACGATTATATTTCGAAGCCTCCGATTGCTGAGGAACTGCGCGCCCGACTGCGGACAGCAGATCGCGTGACTTCGATGCAATGTGAACTGGTGCGACTTGCAACGACCGATTTTCTGACCGGCCTCTTGAATCGTCGCGCCTTCTTCGAGAATGCCATCAAGGCTATCATAAAGTCGCAGAATGGGCAGATTGTGTCGGCTATTATGATTGATCTCGATCATTTCAAGCAGATTAATGATCTTCATGGTCATGACATTGGAGACACAGTCTTGACGCGTGTTGGTTCTGAGATCGCACTGCTGCCGGGGACTCCCGGCCGCCTAGGCGGCGAAGAATTTGTGTTACTTGTAGAAAGCAATCTTTCCGAAGCTATCGAAATCGCGCAGGAATTTCGACGCAACGTGGAGGGTTTGAAGGTCTTTGCTGGAGAGCAGCCTGTCTCCATCACGTGTAGCCTTGGCGTCGCTGAATGGGAAACTGGCGACACCATCGACACTCTTCTCAGGCGAGCGGACCTCGCACTTTACGAGGCGAAACGTACGGGCCGCAATAAGGTTGTCGCTGCCGATACTTTCGCATATTCCGAAATGCACGGTGAATGGCGCGGCCAAATCCGGTATGCGTAAAACCGACGAACTTGGCAGTCATGGCGAATTGATCGACATAGCCGAAACTGCTCGTCACCTTGATAATGTTATCCGCGAGCTTCTCGCCCTATTACGCGACGGCTAGCCGCTGGCTCTTAGATCGTCGATGTCATCGGCGATCGCCTCACAAGCTTCCGCTAAATCCAAGAGCTCTTGCTTCGTGGGCGCGTCATTGGTCTTGGCAGCAAGCTCTCGATATCTCGCGGCTTCTTCTCGGTAGTAATCAGAATTGTGCATGCGACGATGCTCCGAACCGCAAATTCGCGCTGCATACTGTTGCTGCCGTTTCGATGAAATGTGTCAAAAGTCCAGCACAATTGCGCGGTGGGTTCAATCGGGTTGTGTGTATGAGTATGTAAGCGATACTGACGCAAGTGCTTTGTCTATTTTTCGCACCAAGCTCAGAGTGCCAGTCAATGCGTGAGGCTCACATAAATGACCAGCGCGACGATGACCGCCACGATGATGCTGCCCAGAATTATTTGGGCGCGGTTGTCCATTAATGAATTATGCCCGGTGGAAATGCAGTTGCAATAAGCGTTATTGTTACAATCTTGCGCATCCTGCCCTCCTTGTTTGTTCAGGCCAGCAAAAAGTAATCGTTTTATGAGCAGCTGACAAATGTTCGCACTGAGTCATTCGCCGCTTAGCGTTTGTCCATTGTTGTCCAATCGCGTCCTAGAGGCGCGGCGAACACAATGATGTGCCATCGTGTTTGGCGCAGGCTTGGCTTAAATTGAATGAGGCCGCCGACTGAGGCCGGCCCGTTGAAGGCCAATTAGGCCGTCTATCCGTTGTTGGTCTAATGGCGACTTCGATCTTGTGATGCAGCGAATGACGCGACCTAGCTGTCATGCGACACGGCGCCAAGTCAGGCCCTAAGTTAACGGGCCGAGCGGGTGCGTACCGCATTATTGACGAGCGTTTTGCCGAGCGACCAGACGGCACCTGGAACACGATGCGCACTGGCAATAACCGCATCGAATGCGTCGAGGATCCAACGGCAATCGTCATCCGTGATGACGAACGATGGAAGCAGTTTGATCGTATGGCTGCTGTGCCCTGCCACTTGGCAAAGAATCTTGTGATCCTTGAACAGTGGAATTGTAACGAGCTGACAAAATAAGCCTTTGCTTGCGCTCTCGATCGCATTCCATGAAGCTTTAAGCTTGAACGACCTCGGTGCGCCGAATTCTATTCCAATCATCAAGCCCTTGCCTCGGACCTCTTTGAGCAACTCGTATCGAGGAACCATTTCATTCAGCCCGTGTAACAATCGCTCTCCCGCCCGCGCAGCATTTTTGATCAGCTGTTCGGATTCAAGCACGTCAAGAGTGGCGATCCCGGCGGCCATCGCCAAATCGTTTTTGGCAAAGGTGGAACCATGCACAACCGCCCGATCCATGCGATTGAATACCCTGTCGTAAATCGATTTACGGGTCAGCAGTGCCCCGCTCGGCACGTGACCGCCCGACAGCGCTTTGGCGATCAGCACAATGTCCGGCTCGACCCCCCAATGCTCCACGGCAAGGAAGCGGCCAGTGCGTCCGAGCCCGGTCTGAATTTCGTCGGCGATAAATAGGGTGCCATGTCGGCGGCAAAGATTTGCCGCCTCTTTCAGATAGCCCTCGGACGGCAGATTCACGCCTTTGCCCTGAATCGGCTCGATGATGAAAGCGGCGATGTCGCACGCAGCCAAGGCCCGTTCAAGCGCCGGCAGATCGTTGAAAGGAACGCGCGTGCAGCCTGGCAGCAACGGCTCGAAGCCATCGCGGAAGTTGGCATCGCCATTCAAAGACAGGGCGCCATAGGTGAGCCCATGGAACGCGTGATCGCAATAAACGATTCCGGGCCGGCCCGTCGCTGCCCGCGCAAACTTCATTGCTGCCTCAACCGCCTCGGCGCCTGAGTTCGTAAAAAATACTTTATCGAGATAGGGCACGTAACCAAGCAGGCGCTCGGCAAGAATACCGGCAAGTGTCGACACATCTAACTGCACAAGATTCGGGAGTTCACTCGCGAGCACGTTCGTTAGTGCTTCGCGCAGGGTCGGATGATTGCGCCCGATCGCAAACACTCCGAAGCCACTCAGGAGGTCGAGATAGCGAACGTCCCGGCGATCGAATAGATATTGACCGCTACCGCGGCAGAAGCCGACGTCGTAGCCGATTGTTCGTAGGACACGCACCATTTGCTCGTTCAGGTGGGAAGCATGCATTGAGTAGCGATCGTGTTCGCGCTCGACGAACATCGCGGCTATGTCTTGGCTCGATGCAGATTTTAGTTGAGCGTCGCCGTCGGAGGATTTCCTCGGAAGCCCGTTTGTGCGAAAGGTCGGACTTAGCAAGTTCGCGACGAATTCGGGCTCAATCGCTGCGTTTCCAGCAGATCTTCCCGTCTTGTCCGGTAATTCTTTCATTCTCGGCCCCCGGAATAGCTCACGCGCTCGACTAGTATGCTTATGAATATTATCAAACGCATTGTGCACATGGGTCAATTGCCGCGTGACTATCCGTCCTTCGGATGCGCAGTTGGCCGTTGTTGGTCAAATCGCCCCGGAAATGATGCGTGGCGTTGCGGAGACAGGGCCAAAATAGCGGGATTTTTCGGGACGAATAATAATTGCCCGCGTGCCGCGGTGTGGCACTTTGGGAGGGAGACGGCGGTCTCTCCGAAGTCTCAGGCTGCTGCTTGAATTTTTCGCTTCCTGCGCCGCGCAAGCAAGTCCATCACGCCGAGGCCGCCAATGAACAGCGACCACCGAACGGCCGGGCCGCGTCCCGTTGACCCCTTCGGCCATTCTTGGTCGTCGATACTCTTGGCAGCCAGCGAACGTCCGACAACCCAGTGCACCCTCACGCGCGATAAGGTAACCTCTTCGGTGGAGCCCTTCCTTTTGAAAAAGCATGAACATGTCGAGCGCAGATTAGCGGCTATTCTGGCCGCTGATATTGTCGGCTATAGCCGCCTCATGGGCGCCGATGAGATCGGAACCCTGCGCGCGCTCAAGGCCGTCCGAAAGGACCACATCGATCCGGCAATCGCCGCTCATGGCGGGCGCATCGTCAAGACCACCGGCGACGGCCTGCTGGTCGATTTTGCCAGCGTCGTCGATGCGGTCGCCTGCGCCGCTACAGTCCAGCGCCAGATGATAGAAAGAAACAACAACATTTCTGAAGAAAAACGCATCGTCTTTCGTGTAGGTATCAATATTGGCGACATCATTATTGATGGCAAAGATATTTTTGGCGACGGTGTGAATATTGCCGCGCGACTTGAATTGATCTGCGAGCCGGGCGGACTTTGCATTTCGGAAATGGCGCGTGACCAGGTGCGCGACAAGCTGCCATTGGTTTTCACCGACGGCGGCGAGCAACAGGTCAAGAACATCGCCAGACCGATTTGTGTGTTCGGGCTTTCGCAGCAGTCAATCGCCGACGCTCCGGAATTGTCACCCGGGCGCATCAGGCCCGCAAAGACGCGCAAGCGCGCGATGCTGGCGAGCCTCTTCACGATCATACTGATTTTTACTAGCGCGGCGGTGTGGTGGACGCTACACTATCATGCTGGATCTTCGACGTCGGCTTCGCTGCCGTCCAGCGCCGACATCCGTCCGACGATCGCAGTGCTGCCGCTAGTCACGCTGGCCGACGTGTCGAAGGAGGACTATTTTGCTGACGGTCTGACCGAAGACGTCATTTCCGCACTCGGGCGCTTCTCCGAGTTGACGGTCCGCTCGCGCAATGCGGTGTTCGTTTACAAGGGCAAAAATCCAAGTCCCGAAGACGTCGGGCGCGAGCTTGGCGTGCGCTATATCGTGGATGGCAGCATCCGCCGCAGCCCGGAGCGCATCCGTATTTCTATCCGTCTCAGCGCCGCCGCGGCCGGCACCTTGCTATGGTCCGAACAATATGACGCCGCACCGAAGGATATTTTCTCGGTGCAGGACGAAATCACCCGCCGCATCGCCGGCACACTCGTCTCGCGCCTGACCGATCTGGAACTGGCGAAGGCCGCAACCAAGCCGCCGAACAGCCTCGAAACATATGACGCCGTCCTGCGCGGCCGCGATCTGGTGGGCCGACTCAATCGCACAGCAAACTCGCAGGCCCGCGCCCTGTTCAATCACGCAATAGAGCTGGACCCTGGATATGCCCCTGCCGATATCGGCTTGGGACAAGTCGAACTCGCTGCCGTCGCGCAAGGCTGGACCGGCGACCCAGAAGCAGCATTGCAGCGCGCCGAAACGCTTGGCCAAAAAGCCATCGCCATCGATCCGGCGAGTGCCGGCGCGCATGCGCTGCTCGGTTCCGTCTATATTCGTTACGCCGATTACGATCGCGCGCTTGATGAGATGCAACGCGCCGTCAAGCTCAACAACAGCGATCCAGACGCTTATGCCGGGATGGCGACAGCGCTGTTATGGTCCGGCGACGTGGAGGGGTCGATCAAGAATTTTGAGACCGCGATCAAGCTAGGCCTTGACGTCACGGTGAAGGATTCATTCGACCTCGGCATCGCCTATATTCTCGCCGATCGCAGCGTCGACGCGATCCGCACGCTGGAACGGTCGCTCGGGCGCAGCAACACCGACCCCTTTTCGAATGCAATTCTGGCGGCGGCCTATGCTCAGGCCGGACGCCAAAGCGACGCCATCATGCAAGCCGCAGCGGTGCGCCGAATTGACCCGCGCTTCGAAACCGACGACTTCGGTTCACTGATGCGCAAGCCGGAATTGCGCGAGAAACTTGTTGCGGCGCTGAAAAAGGCAGGACTGTAGGCGCTATTGGGTGCGCAGCTTCGGCCAGTTCTCGCTCGCTTTTTCGGCGATGGCGACTGGCTGCTTGTTGAAATATGCCGGTCCGGCCTTTTTCGTAAAAACGTAAAGCTTACCATTGGTAATGGTCCAGGCTTCCGGATCCGCCTCGGCCTTGATGCCGCGCGAGAGCTGGATCGTGCAATAGCCGTCGAACTGCGGTGCGTAATGCTCAGGGTCGGAAGCAAATTTGTCGCGGTGTTCAGCACTCTTGAACCAGTAGGTGGTGTCATCGAAAGCAAAAGTGAAATCGCTCGACCCTTGTTCCGGCTTGCCGTCGCTGAAATACGAAACCGGATCGTAGCCCTTCAGCGCGACCCGTGGGCCGGCGACCGGAGTCATGTTCTGCGCCGTCGCGCTGTGACAAAATGTAGCGGCCACTGTCGCAATAACGAAAAACCGGCGTGAGAGATCGCGCATGATTGCTCCTTGGAATATCTGGCAAATCGCAGACAAAACGGCTGAATACCGTTGGATCAGGGTAATTTCCAGACCCCTGAACCTCGTTCAGTTAAGGCATAGCACCTGCCACTGGCTTAGTGAACTTAGCCAGCCGACATTGCGAAGGCCGCGATCCGGGACGAAAAAAAGAGCCCCGGTCACCGGCGGGGCGATCAGGGCTCTTTCCAGAAAGGGCGCAATGCTAAACCTTTGCGCCGCTAGACTGTAGGAGCGCTATAGTTGCCGAAACGTAAAGAAGGCCCCCGGCCGGGACGGCGCTTTTGGGTGCCTTTTGTCCCAATGCCAGCGTGGTATTTGCGACGACTGCAAAAGGCTTATTCAGCCACCGTTCGCAGTCTTGGCGGCGAAACCGCTGGGCGGACCAACGAGTGTCTCCAGCAGAGGGCGTAGTTCGGCCCTCGTGTACGGCTTATTCAAGTGAGGGACTTTGGCGTGGCGTGCGTCGAACGGCATTTTGTCGCCGATCAAAAACGCGAACGGGATTTTTCTTTCAAGCAGCAAATCGGCAATTTCGGGGCCTTGTTGTTCATCTATGACAATATCGAGCAGCACCGTATCGAAATTGCGCTTCGCAAGTTCCTTTCGGGCTTCCCGGAGAGTCCCTGCAGTTCCCGATACTGCGTAACCGAACTCGCGAACCGCGCGGCCCAACCATTCCACATGCTCGAGCTCATCTTCGATGATGAGGACGCGAGGTTGATGTCGCCAACTTCTAAATAAGCCGCTGCCGATTACCATTGATGTCGGTGACACTCCAATTAGGACCGCGCCAAAAAACGCTTGGCACTACGTCGCTCTTTTTCCATTGTAGTCCAATATCCCCGCGTATATGGCCGGCGCAGGCCTCTAGGGGCGGATCCGTGCCTGCCGTCGACATGATAGATGGTCTCAATGCGTAGCTCATCACGGTGGCCGCTGCGCGCGAGCGATCAGAATCGCCATAAGTTCAATGGCTTACGTCAAATTGGGTTCGTTCTGCCAAAATGCCCCTCGTCAGAATTTATGATTTTATTCCCAATTATGGACTTGACTCCACAAGCCACAATACCTATGTATATGGCTCAAGAAACGAGGATTTTGGTCATGTCTAACACCTTTGTCGCCCCCCACTTCCAGACCCCCGAGAACGCTCGGGAATGGCTGGAAAAGACCCGCTGGCCGGATGGCCCGGTTTGCTCGCATTGCGGCACTTTCGACCATGCCTACAAGACCAAGAAGCCCGGCTGGTATCGCTGCGCCGAAAAGGAGTGCCGTAAGGACTTCACCGTAACTACCGGCACGGTCATGGAGCGCAGCCATATCCCGCTCAATAAGTGGCTTATGGGCTTCTACATGATGACGCGCCAGCAAAAAGGGCGTTTCGGCTCACCAGCTTCATCGCGCCTTGGGCCTCGATTACAAGTCGGCTTGGTTCATGTGCCACCGAATCCGCGAAGCAATGCGCGATAGTGGCCTTGGCCCGCTGGGTGGCGGTGGCGGAAGCGGCATTGTGGAAGCCGACGAGACTTATTACGGCCCGACCGAACAGCCGAAGAAGCTCAAGAGGCCGCGAGCCGTTCCATATACCAAAGGCGGACGCACTGGCCCGGCGAACAAACGCGCTATCGTCGCGTTGGTCGAGCGCGGCGGCAATCTCCGCTCATTCCATGTCCCGACTGCCGACAAGGAAACCGTGAACAAGATCGTAACCGAAAACATCGCAAAAGAGGCTCGGCTATTCACCGATGAAAGCCGCCTCTACTTTGGTGCCGATCAGCATTTTGCCGATCACCAGACGGTCAAGCACTCAATTGGCGAATATGTCCGCGATGATGTTCACACGAACACGATTGAAGGTGCGTTCTCGATCTTTAAGCGCGGCATGAAGGGCGTCTACCAGCATTGCAAAGAAAAGCATTTGCACCGTTATCTGGCCGAGTTCGACTTCCGGTACAATAATCGGACCGCGCTAGGCGTTGACGATATTAGTCGGACTGTTGCGGCGGTGAAGGGCGTGGAAGGCAAGCGCCTGATGTATCGGCAACCTCACTAAGAAAAGCTTCAAATATCAGGCCGCGCGTTTTTTGCGTTGGCGGAAGCTGAAAGGCCGAAAATCGAATTTCGGCGGCATTCAGCTTTGGCTTCCATTCAATGACGGGGATGAGCGATGACGCCCACCCCAGCCATCGCTATCCTAGTAGCCGCCAAGCGAACTAGGAGGGGCGCGAAATGTCTGACCTTGAAAAGAGATTAGCTTTGCTCGAAAAGCGATTCCGTAATACAGCGGAATATCTGCAAACGTTGCGTGGCGACATCAAGGGCGTCAGTCTCATCCTAAATTTTGTTGGGGCCGCTGTTGCTGCTGACAACAAGCCTCTCCTGCGCACAATAATCAAGAATTTGCAGACTTTTGAAAAGGACGCGAAAATCCATAATGAACACGACATGACCTTGATGAGGTTGCGTTTCGCGCGCGAGTTTTTCGAGAGCCGCTTAGAAAAGGCCGATAAAGACGATTTAAGAGGCGCAGGTGCAAACGCGCCTCGCCGACGGAAATAATACCATTGCTATTCTTGGGTCATTGCACAAGCGCCTCCATTGCGCGTATAAGAGTTACGCGTGTAGTGGCGCTTTAGAATTTTTAGTCGGCTCGGATGGCAGTCCGGGCCGATTTCATTTTAACTGACCCTCACCGTTCAAAAACACATTGCTCTAAGTCTACGTGGCCCAAGGTATGACCTGTTACGACGCCAGTAACTCTGATTTTATCTCCCTTATGCCAATTCACAATTTGATTAAGCGTGGGCTGCTTAGACACACCGCCGCACTCAATGTCGGGTATGATCAAGCCGTTGCCAAAGCCTACCGAATAGGTGCCCGGCTTGAAGGGTGCCTGATCAACGGCAGACTTAAACGGCAGCACTCCCGAAAACGTCTTGCCGACGTAATCCCGCTTGTATCTTACTTCATTGTCATCATAAGTTTTATGCATCTGAGCAAGATCAGAAGGGTCGAGTGTTTGGGCGACGGCTCCTGCAGGCGAGCAGAAGGTTGCGCATAACATAACAAAGACAATTATTTTCAGGCCATCGCGACACGCCATGTCTTAATTCTCATACTAGAGCGTTTGCTTTTTTTCGCCGCTTCCTTGATTGCGCCGGCACTCCCTCCCGCTCCATACTCTTGAGAGGCTTGGGTTTCGTATTCAACGCAGATCGGACTAGCTTTTCAAAGCGTTGTTGCGTCTCGCGTTCGCTATATTGATCGGCGTCTTTTGTCATGCGTGCGCCTCGAAAAAAGAAAGTGCGTCCACTTTCGCGTTCCGCCGTTCGGCGGCATTTCAAGCCTTATGCTATCGAAATTGGTCAAGTAACCTTAGCATGGAACGGCCTTCATCAAAATCTTTGTGTGTTCTTTTGGTTTGCCCTCGGCGCTGGCCACATTCCTAGCATTATTTGGAACAAGCTTTCCAATGATCGAATTCAGCGAGACATTCTTAGAGTGGTAATTGAAGCTGGAGGAATTGACGCGAGAGATCGTCGTTTGACTGCGGATTTGCTTTGGTTACTCGATGAGGCAGACAAGTTGGCGGAAACTCGCAACATTGCAGTCCATGCACCCTTGACGATTCTCACCGATCTAGAGACCGGTACTGCGCGGGTTGAACCGGCTGCATTTTGGGGAAACAAACGAGCAAAGAGCCTTAAGGGAAAGAACATCGCTCAAGAATTTCTTTGGTGCGCGGAATGCACCGATATCCTTTTGCGGTTTGCAGCGAGCTTGCTTAGGGCCTCTCCCGGCAGCGCATCATGGCCCGAAAGACCTTCTCTGCCACCTCCGCCGAGTTGTAATCCGGCCCAAACCAAACGCTGATTTCACGCAAAAGAATTGCCCTTCCAGCCTCTATCATTTCAGGCGTGACCTCGACCTCAGCGATAGGATTTTTCTCCAACATGCCGAAAAGTTAGACTTTCCGACCATTTATTGCAAACGACGTTGCCAAGGCATTGATACTACTACATATTGTGCGTGTGGAGTTAAGTCCATAATTGGGATTTTATTCCTATCACGCGGCGGCTGACAAAAGCGTCGTCGGCTCAAATCGACAAAGAACCAAAGCGTTGGCCGTCGTGCCACGAGTTGTCGTAGGCGACCGTCGCGATGAATCGAGCGCAACTTAATGAGCGCCACCGAAAATGGCCGCCCCCTGTCAACCGGAATGTTCGTGTGTATATACTGCGTATATACATTATTGGAGCCTGGCATGATCACGCAATTCCGCAAGTGGGGCAACAGTCTCGCCGTGCGCATTCCCAAGCCCTTGGCCGATGCCGTCAAAGCAAGCGACGGCAGGCGTGCCGAAATTATAGTCGAGAACGGCACCCTGGTGCTGCGCCCCATCGTCAAGGCGCCACGAAAATCGCGCTATACGCTTGAACAATTGCTACACGGTATGGCACCGGACAATGTTCCGCAAGACGTCGATTGGGGCCCACGCCGCGACAACGAGGTTTGGTGAGACGTGGCCGCTTATTGTCCTGATGCCGGCGACATGATCTGGCTCGATTTCCTGCAATCTGTTGCGAATGAACAAGCCGGACGGCGGCCGGCCTTGGTCCTATCGCCGCGCGTCTTTAATGAACTGACACGTCGTTGCATCGCTTGCCCAATTACGCGACGTGATCGGGAATGGAGTTTCCAAGTTGCGATTCCCGACGGTCACGAAATCAACGGTGTCGTGCAAGTCGATCAATTGCGCAGCGCGTCATGGGAACAAGGCGGATCGCGTTTTATGGGCCAAGCGCCGGCTGGCGTGCTCGACGAAGTCCACGCCAAGCTTAAACCATTGCTGTCACTTCAATAACGAATAATGCGACCCATCAACGCCGAATGTCCGCACATTTGCAGTCGCCTTACACCGGTTGGATCTCAGCCATGCGGCAGCCCGTCGACGCACGTCATCCAGCGCGCGGATGGCAAACTTGCGCCGCGAGAATGCTCGTCGTTCATAGCGATCAATGGCGGCAAGCTTTTTCATCAGATCAGATTTTGCAAGCACCGCAGACGGGAAAGGTCGATCTGCGGAATCGGTAAGGTCGCCGGCGATCAGTGTCTGGCGTACCGCCCGGATGCGCGAGAGATGGAGTTGCGCCTCGGCAATGTGTCGGGCGATGGCAAGCACGTTTGCAGTCGCCTTCGCGCCGGCAATCGTGCGCGCCAGACCTTCCACCTGCGGCGACTGATCCGGATCCGACACGATACACAAACTCAATCCATGGCGGCGCGCGTTTCTGGCCGCGCAGGATTTACCCCGCGCGGTCTTTGGACCGGTGCTGGCCCGAGCATTGGCCCGATTGGCGATTGTTTGTCTGGCGCTGGTCATGCGGCAGCCTTCTTTGCTGGTTGCGGCGCTGCCTCGACAGCAACGTCCTCAGCATCGAGTTTGCGCAGTTCCTCGCGCGCCTTTTGCGCAAACTGCGCATGGCGGCGGCGGTCAATTTCCCGCACCAGCGCATCCCGCCGCCACTGTGCGCTCGACATCAGCGGATTAAAGCCTTCGACCTTGTCAAGGATGCCGGCAACTGCCTGGGCCTGCACGTGGTCGATGGAACTGCCGGCCGCGGCCACCAGTTCATCGACGCGCTTGATCGCCTCCGGATCTCCTGCGGCCCATCGGCTTGCTAGGGCTTCCGGAGCGCGTTCAGCCTCGTCGGCAGCACGGTACTTCTCTGCCGCCTCGTCTATCAGAGCTGTAAACGACTTCATGAGACCCTCCCGTTGCAATTAATGGCCACGGGTTGGGGGATACGCGCCAGAGTTTTGGGAAGTTCGCATTCGATAAAGGCGTCGCGAAGCCGCCGCCATCGCTGAGCTTCCCAGGTCAGATCGACGATTTCGCGGACCCAGATTTCCTCGAAGATGTCGGCAGGTTTGAGCGCGCCCGTGATGCGGGCGAGCAAGCCGTTATAGGCAGCCGGATCCTCCCCTTGAAGCAGGGGTGGCGGGCCAAAAAATGGAAGAGTGGTCAGTGTGGTCGAAGCCGATGTCGTCGTTGACACGGCGTTTGCTGGGTTACTCATCGGGTTACTCCATTACTAAGATAGGTTTAGCGACCCCCAAAAGGTGGGGCTGTCTTGGTTAATCATTCCTAAACGGAAAAATGGGGAATTGTTCTAACTGCACTTTCGATTGATCGGCAGAAACCCGTCGGGATCTACCCTTAGGTGCTGCAAATACAGCCGGGTCGCAGTGAACCGATCGATTAAGCGACAGCGATTGACAGGTAGACAATTTCCGGATATATGCCCGGAAATTATTGGAGGTTGCCCGTTGGTCAAAACGCAACGCAAGGCCGTTATCAGATTTCGCAGGCGGCTCAAGCGGCAGGGAATGGCGCGCCTTGAGGTTAACGTGCGTAAAGACGACGCCACCCTCGTTCGCAATGTGGTCCGGGCGCTAGCAAACCCGGGGCAGGAGCAGACAGCGCGCGCTTTACTGCGCGAACATTTTGGCGGTCAGACGCCAGACGGGCTGAAGGCGCTGCTTGCAGCGGCGCCTCTGGAAGGCATTGACCTGAGCCGCGACCGTGACCTTGGCAGGACCGTCGATCTGTGAACTATCTGATCGATACCAATATCATTTCCGAAGTCCGCAAAGGCCATAGATGCGATCCCAACGTCGCAAGCTGGTATGAGGAGATCGAGGACGCATCTCTTTATTTGAGCATGCTGGTGGTCGGCGAAATCCGCAAAGGTATCGAGAGAATCCGACTAAAGGACACCGCTCAAGCCGTCGCGATTGAGAACTGGCTTGCAGCCGTGGATAAGGCCTTTGGCGAACGCATTCTGTCGGTTGATCGCGCCGTCGCCAATGAATGGGGACGGCTCAACGCCAGCCGCCCCTTACCGGTGATAGACGGCCTTCTGGCGGCCACCGCCAAAATCCATCACATGACACTGGTGACACGCAACATTAGCGACATTGCCGACCTCGGTGTTCAAATTCTCAACCCGTTCGAACTCAGATAAGCATCACGCAATATATTCGACGCTGTGACACTCGCATGCCGTTCGGTATAATTTGAAAGGTTCACGGCAGCGAGCAGCTGCAAAAGAACACAGGGTTTGATTCGTTCGGAAGCGCGACGTCACCCTGTAGAAGTTACCTACCACGGGCGCCCGGAGCTCATCGTTATTATGCGGATGGCATGAGTTACCTGGCCTTGCGGAGCACATCAGAACTTGACCGGATCGAGCGCCACACTCCCATGGCCAACCGAATGGCGTCAGGGACCGGATCGAAATATCGCCAGTTTGTCTCATGTGGCCGAATGCGAAGTCTACCTCCACCAATCAGACTCAAGAGCGCCGATTCCTTTCCGGAAAAGTAGCGGGCCTTGTGTGGCTTTCGATTTGATTTTATGTCGCCAAGACACATCTCGCAGGCCAAAAGCGGGAAATTTACTCCGGCGATTAAGTGAGCCGAGCAACGAATACCAGTAACGGCCATTGAGTTCGAGCACATAAGGAGTATTACGTCGCGCGTCGAAGCGCATATCGATGTTCGCAACACCTGACCAGCCAAGCTCGCGGATAAGTCTTTCGGCAACGCTCATAGCTGAATGATCGTCTCCAAACTCCACGCCGATCGCTGACTTGAACGGCTCGGGCGAAGCCTTTACAGCATGCTGCGCCGTCGCCGCGACGATCCGACCGTCCTGACAGAGCACATTAACAGCAAGGTCGTGGCCCTCGACTAGGGTCTGCACGATCCAACGCTCCTCGCTGGGTTGTCCGGCAAGAAACGCTGTGACTGAGTCCAGATCTTCAAAACGCCTGATGCCGATTCCTCCAGTTGAATGAGGCGGCTTAGCCAAAACCGGAAATTCGAGAGCCGAAAGCCTGTCGTGCGCGGTGATGCCGGCAGTCACTACCACTGTTGGCGGATGGGAGATGCGATAACGATCAAGAAACTCAGCAAGCTTTGCCTTGTCTGTGCCTATATCGAGCGAGTGAGGACTAGGTAATTCCGGCAGCTTTGCGGCCCAGTTGAGTGCCGGTCGTTGCTCGCTCAAGATTCTAATTGCAAATTCCGCGATCGGGAGCACGACGTCGATCCGCCGCTCTGCAACAATTTCGCCGATCCGACGCAGCCAAGACTTCACATCGAACTCACCCTTATATTCTTCGAAACTGGCGAAAAATCGCGAATGCTTTAGCAATGGCGCAGGATGTAGAGCAAGACCGTGAACGACGGCTTGCTTACTCACTGTCAGGCAACAGGCGACATTTAACCGCACGTCGGCGTCGGGAATGAGTACAGAAATGCGATTCATTCTCGCAGTCTAGCAACCGATTGGACGTCGTCGGCAATTATGACGCCGCCGACGTGCTGAACGACTTTAGGGTTTGGACTTACAAATTGATCCAATAGATCGCACTCGCGCTTGCGCAGTCGAACCCCTGCCGTTCTCGTCGATAATGTCGGCGCCGGCCAAATTATCGCGGCGACCCTACCGCTGACCCCTCTAGTGGAGGCTTCGTTATTTGGCCGCAGCCAATTCCACAGCGGCAGGGCCGGTCATCTGGGCCGTTTTTGCCGCTGCGCTTTGCGGAGGCGGACGCCTGGCCCGCCACCGTTCTCGTCGATGAATTCGACGCCGGCCAGCTTCTAATGCGCGCCGGACAGCTAAGTTATTCGCGGTGGTCAGCGCTGTATGCAGTTCTGCGAGCTCCGCACGCCGGATCGTACGAAGACTTACCGATGATCGCTGCGCGAGGTCTTCGGCGCTCCACCTTAGGAGTGCTCGTGCGGCGCGCACTTGATCACTAGTCAGCTTAATTAGCGCTTGACCCATATAGTGACATATGGCATTATTAGTGCCATCTCCCGGCTCCAGACAGGAGAGGGCATTTTTTGTGAAGTGGGAAGTCATGAAAGCGATTTTGTACACAAATGCTGCGGGCGGACCGACGTGTGGGTGCCGTTTGAGAAACGAAGTCGAAGTCGAACCCGAAGCCCTGTCTGCAACCTCAACACCTAACTCGGCAGTGGAGTAAACCAATGGACCAGCTAGCATTCGCCGCCACCACCTACCGCGCCCTCCGCGACCGCATCCGGGCGCAAGACCCACAGATCGACGAGCAGACGCTTGCCGATACGGTTGAGGGGCTCACCGACCTGCATGAGATCCTACAGGCGGTCATCCGGGCGGCCTTGGCCGATGAGGCCCTGGCCCAGGGCCTCAAGTCCCGGATTGCCGAAATGCAGGACCGCCTCGACCGGCTGCAGGACCGGGCGTCAAAACGCCGGCAGATCGCCAAAGACGTGATGGTCGAGCTTGATCTGAAAAAGCTCACCGCACCCGACTTTACCGCCTCCATCCGCGACGGCATGCCAGCGCTGGTCGTGCTCAATGAGGATGCAGTGCCGAGCATCTATTGGCAGCCAGTGCAGCCCCGCCTCAAGCGGCAGGAATTAGCGCAGGAGCTCAAGCATGGGGCCGAGGTCCCCGGCGTCACCCTCTCTAATCCCGAACCGGTCTTGAGCGTGAGGACACGGTGATGGGCTTCTCAGCAAAACAGGTACAGGCGCTGCGGCGCCAACCCAGCCATCGGTATATCCGTACGCGAGAGGCCCATGGCCGAGAACTCACTTATCTGGAAGGCTGGTACGCGATCTCCGAGGCCAACCGCATCTTTGGCTTTGACGGCTGGAACCGGGAGACGGTCGAATCCAAATGCGTATTGGCCAGAGAGAACCGCGGCACTTATCTTGCGGTCTATATCGCCCGCGTTCGCGTCACCGTCCATGCAAGACGGCGCCACGATCGTCCGTGAAGGCCATGGCACCGGCGAAGGTCATGGAGCATCCGCAGGCGAAGTGCACGACATTTCACTCAAGGCTGCAGAAACCGATGCCACCAAACGGGCACTAGCGACCTTCGGCAAACCATTTGGTCTTGAGCTTTATCGGAACGGCAGGCCAGCGCGATCTCCAGAAGCCCCTGCCCTCAGCAACAGCCTCGCCTGTCCCGCCTTTGCCCATGCCGGTACCGGCCGATGGCCATCTCGGCCTGCATCCGGATGACACCACCCCTATTCCTCGGCCATCCCGTTACTATGGTCGCCGCCAGGATATGGTCACGCGCGATCGGGCGCAGAGTATGCGCAAACTGGACATTCGACCATCTGCCGAAACCTCGATCGTCCCAGCTTCACCCAGTCTCGTCCCCGCCAAAATCGACAAGAGCCTTCTCACCATCGCCGAACCGAGGCGGCTGCGGGATAAAGCCCACTTACGATTTGTCGCTTCACAGCCCTGCCTGGTCTGCGGCCGACAACCTTGCGACCCGCACCATCTGCGCTTTGCTCAACCACGCGCCATAGGTCTTAAAGTCAGCGACGAGTTCACCGTGCCCCTCTGCCGCGGGCATCATCGACAGCTGCATCAGGCCGGCGATGAACTGGCCTGGTGGACCAATCATCACTTGGAACCACTGAGCGTTGCCTCGGCGTTATGGCGGCAAACGCACCCGCTGCCGACAAAACCGCAGCAGCCGGTCTCGAATGGGCCAATGACTGAAGTGAAGGGCGCTGCAGACGGCAAGGAAAAGGACAATCCCGCGATAGCTCCGGCCCTGCAATCTGACGAAACGAACCCAATTTCGCGGAGTGGCTCTCAATGAGCTCTCTCAGGCAGATCGCGGCCAACCGCCGCAACGCGCTAAACAGCACCGGGCCAACGACACCTGAGGGCAAAGAGCGTTCGCGCCGCAATGCTTTGCGCCATGGCCTCACCGCCGAGACCGTTATTGCGGCGCTCGAGGATTGCGAAGATTACCAAGCCTTCGAAGCTACCGTGATTGCCGACTATGATGCCGAAACGGCGGTTGAGCGTGAGCTGGTGCTCCGATTAGCGAGCATCCTGTGGCGGCTTCGCCGCGCCACCGGTATCGAGACTGCCCTCTTTGAGTTTACGTCAGAGAACGCTCACAGGCATGATTATCATCTTGCACATGAGATGACCGCTGCCGCAGAACGCAAAAGACCTTTGTTGAAAGCGGTACCCGAGCTCAGAGCAATGAGAAACGAATGAGCTCAACTCCGATCCGAAAAAGGCTATCGTCAACCGCTTCGTGCACCTCGCAGAGCTCCCGACTTATCCCCTCGATCGCCTCAGCCGTTACGAGCATGTGCTGTGGCGGCAAGCGCGGCAGATTGTGTTTACGCTCGAATCGTTGCGGCGCCGCAAGCGACAGCCGATCCGCTCAAGCTTTCCCTTCTCGTTCCGGCGACGCGAGCCGAGTGCATCCGTCGACGAGGTCAGCTGAACGCACGTGGCCCTGACGGGCTGCCGGACGAAAAATTGCCAGGCCACCTCTTCATATCGGCATCCAGCGCGAGCGCCAACGTAGCAGGTTGTTCAAAATGATTGTCGTAAGGCTATAGAAAATTGCCCAGTGCAGAAGTTGCGGGACCAAACTGAATGTCGTGTGGCCGTTTGCATTGCCGCTCAGCCAAAGCGCCGACATAATCAGGACAAGAGTTCGTGCGGCTGAACTTAGCGCCAGTGGCACTTTCCCTCGCCCAATCCAGAACCTGCGGCAGGCACAGTAATAAAAACATAAGCCGATAAACAAAATTGGTGCCTAGCATAAACGTGCCAGCAATAAATGCTAGCACCAAAAAGAAACGCGGTCCCCGCCACGCTCTCCCCAACCACCAAAACTTTCTCATGTCGCATACCGAGAATTATTGCCGTCACGCAGGCCGCGGTCAACGCTAAGATGCAGCACAAGACCGGAACCCAAGTATCAGCAAGCCCAAAGGGCGGCAATGCTGCTTCGGCGCGCAAATGATCTAAGCCGAGGAATCCTGACAGGTATCCGTAGGAAAGAATAAAAGTCGTCGGCGTGTTGTGTCGTATCGTTGCGAGATAATCTGAAATTATCAAATAATAAAGCGAGCCGACGATGATCAGTCCGATCGCGTACAGCATCGAATGACGATTTTGCCGAGAGACAAGTCCAACGCAAAAAAAGGGATAAAACTTCAAGATGCCAGCGATTCCGACCACAAATATTGCCCAAATAGTTCGGCCGTGCGTTTGCTCTTTGAGGATTAACGCGGCTGAGCCGACCAACGCTAGGATGAGTAAATCAATATTGCCGCGCTCTACTCCCATCATAACGGATGGAGACAGCACGGCGGCTCCGATCAATATTCCATCCTCAATGCTACGGTCTTTTGATAAGCCAACGATTACCGCCAGAGCGAAAACGGCGACCAGAATAGACAACCAAGCCGCGTCAGAACCATTGATTCCCAAATAGCCTAGCCAGAGCCACACCGGAGGATAATTAAATGGTGTTCTTGGGTCGCACGCATTGAGGACATATGCGTCAAATCCTCTTGCGGCACAAAACGCGTGATCCGTGACCGCGCGCATGTCGTAAAAATGAGGCTGCAAAGGCGTGACCCCAAAACTCCGCCAAGCAGCCTCCCAACTTGTTAGGTATCCAAGACAAACGATCCCAGCCACCGCTAGGCAAACTGTGAGCAAGAGGGCCGTAGCCGAATTTTTCATGATCGCGCGAACAGAGTTCGTTGGTGTCAATCCGCGTCTATTCCCACACCAACGCACGTTTATGAGTTCGCGCTTTAAGAAAAACTCAAAATTGCGCCTAAGCGGTCGCGCTCCGCACCGTGATATTTGCCGTACCGCGAATAATATGATGCAGCGTCACCTGACGCTTTATTGAGAACAACACGCACAATAGACGCAGACTCGAGATGTTTGGTGCACTCTTTGATTTCTTCAATCGTCGTCGTGCCTGCCGCAGCAACAAAAAGCAGACAATCAATCTGCGAAAGTACTGCTATGACATCGTCGCTCATCAAAATCGGGGGCAAATCAATGATTACGGTCCAGGCTCTGAAATCCCGCTTAATTTGCTGCATGAGAGCCGCCATTTCTCGCGACGCCATCCATTCGGACGAATTTAGCCTCGCACCGCGACACGGCAGCACCAGAATTTTCTCGTCGTTAATGGATGCCTGAACTCAAGGCATTCGGGAGGTCAGTCTTTCCTTCGAGGACGCTACCGATGCCCCATTTGCAATTCAAACCAAGTGATTTCGCAATTTGTGGCTTCTGAAGATCCATATCAATTAACAACACCGATCGCCCGGGTTGGCGCGCAATACTGAGCGCCAGATTGATCGCGATCGTCGACTTTCCACAGCCCGGAGTTGGAGATGTAATACCGAGAATCTGCCATGACTTCATCGCCATGGATTGCAAAACTTGCGTCCGCAACATGTCGAAAGATTTTGAGCGCGGATCCGCAATATCGTGCGAAATTATTCTCTTTGATTCGAGTTGCGCCGGTTTCAATGAAATTTCGGTTCCCCAGGAATGAGGTGAACCGGAAGCCGCCCCCTGAATTAGGGGCTCGCGCACCATCGAGCCTGCCTGCTCTGCGGGCAGTAAGCCCGCGGCTGACGAGCCGATCGTGCGTTCAATTGCTTTTCTAATGTGCTCCATCTGTGCCCTACTATTCCAATATGACGTCTACCAAAACCCTATCGCGCCAAATATGTCATTGCCTTAGCAAACAAAACGTCTAGCGGCGGCAAGAAAGTGTACATTGCGACCAAGCCGCCCTATTAGCATCGCAACGAAAATTCCGATGGTCAGTACGATTGTATATTTACGACGTCGCACTTCCCGTCGCGTAGTGACATAGGGAATTGCAACGACTAGATGGCTGTCGATCAGGGAATAAAGATCAGCACTGCGACGGATTGCGGGGTTTGATGTTTCAGCGACAAACACAAATCCACTCGCAGCCATGAGAGCAACGAAAAGTGCCGCAGCGAAAATCTTCGGTCGATTCGGGCTATCGGGCTTTTTCGGAATGGTGGCTTGTTCAATAACTTCCAATCGTTCTGAGTGCTGACCCCTTTCTAGGGCCTCGCCCATTCGCGCAGCCGAGAGTTTTTCGCGCTCCTTAGTCAACTGTTCTCTAAGCGATTGGCGTTTGAGCGCGAGCGCATCGATTCCCAAAGCTTCTGGTGCAGTCAAAGTTGCATTTTTTTGCGGTGAAGCTTCGCCTTTTTTGGGGCGAATCTGCGTTGTCAGCCGCCGCGGCATTGGCTTTCTTTAGCGCTTCAATTTTTCGCTTCAGCGCGACGATATCCGGATGCGTATTGGAATAGATCGCACTTTTAACAACAAGCTCTGCCTTGAGCGCAGCAATTTCTTTGGACGAGTCATCCAATTGCAAATCAGCATCAAGACCGCCTACTTTTCGATCTCTCCACGCAGCTATTTGCGCGTCAACATTACTAACCTCGTTTTCGAGTCTCTTGACCTCTTCATCGAGGAATTTCGTGGTCTCCGACGCAAAATTAGTCCGCGAACGAACGTCCTCATTGAGGATCATGGTAACCAGTTCGTTGGCCACCTTCGTTGCAATTGACCGGCTGCTCATAGTCAAAACCAACCGTAAAAGCGATTGCGTTTTTGCGGTCGCCCTGGAGCGTCAATTCCAACGGTTTGATTTTAATTCTGTCTTTAACGAAATCAACGATCTCCGTTCCCAGGATGAGGCCCTGCCAGCCGGACGTCAGTTGGTATTTTCTTGCCAACGCCAAAAGATTATCCCGCGTTATGATGCGTTGCTGGATAATCTGGATGCGCTCATTGGCAAGAGTTGCCACGGTAGGCTGAACGAGGTTGCTCGGAATTTCCTGTGACGAAATCAGGATCTTGCCTTCGGAAAGGTATCGTGCCGGCCAGGCGAAAGTGATGAAGGTGCCGATCGCCAAGATCAACAAGAATGGAACAATGAAGTGAAATACTCTTCGGCGCATAATGCCGAAGAGGTGCGATGGCGAAAGCGATTGGCCGGAATCTTCGTCCGGCCGATACGTTTGAAACCCTTGTCGTTCGAGCATTTTTGTCTATGACCGCGCTATAGAAAAATCACATCACAGCAATTATCGCGCCACGTGCTGCTCTGACGACTCCGTATCCTAGTGCGGACACGATTTTGAGGCTATTCGATATCAGCAACTTGCGTCGAAGATAATTAAAGCAAAACAATGGCCTACAAAAGGCCCCCTTTTCCAAGAAGAATGATCACAGTTAATACGATCGTTCCAGTGGAGCGCCCAAAAGTGAGGAATTATAAGGCCATAGGCGCAAAGGCAGCAAGTAACCAGACACCGAAGCGGTGCGGCTCTAATGGGCCTAGCGACGCGCCAGCTACTGTTAGCGGTTGGACTGTAGGATCCTTTCTAAACCCAGTTGCAGTTAGTATCTTAAGCGAGAACACGAATGACAAGTCTTAGACTTCCCGGGCGCGATAATCACCGCGTATAACTGCACTGGAAATTAATGATATGCGTGGCCTCCGCCTAAAGTTGCTGCACTACCGTTAATAAGATGATGCGGTCGTTTTCCATTAAAGCATTGTTATGGTGACAAATTTGTCATGGGTTGTTATCTCGCGGTACGTCGATACCGGGCTCTTTTGTTGTAAATCGGTTTTCATCGAGGGTCAGTGATGTATGAGCGGTTCTATGGCCTTCGGGAGAAGCCATTTTCGATATTGCCCGATCCCGATCTCATCTATTGGGGGCGCATGCATCGCATGGCATTTGCGATGCTGGAATTCGGCGTATTGAATAACGCTGGATTTACCGTGATCACCGGCGAGGTCGGTTCCGGAAAAACCACGCTGGTGCGACATTTGTTGAAAAAGCTCGATCCCAAAGCAATTAATATTGGCGTGATCTCGAACACTCCCCAAGGACGGGAGGAGTTACTGCAATGGATCATGGTGTCATTCGATCAACGTATCGAGACCTCCACGCCTATTATGCTCAGAAACTTTCAAGACTTTTTGCGCGCGCAACACGCGACTGGGCGTCGGACGATCTTAATTGTCGACGAGGCACAAAACTTAGGAGATGACGCCTTAGAGGGCCTTAGAATGCTCTCCAATATCAATGTTGATAAGGAACAATTTCTGCAACTGATCCTCATCGGACAACCGCAGCTTAAGGACGTACTTAGTAAGCCACAGCTACTTCAATTTGCGCAGCGAGTATCGTCAGATTATCACCTCAAATCTTTGGCGCTGAGCGAGGTCGGTGAGTACATCGGATATCGTCTTAGCGCCGTAGGTTCGCGCGCTAATCTTTTTACCAATGAGGCCTGTATGATGATTGCGCAGGCGAGCCGTGGCGTGCCGCGCATGATCAATGTTCTATGTGACACAGCGCTCGTCTATGGTTATTCAACTCAATCGAATGTAATTACGAGCGATTTAGTCCGTGAGGTGATCAAGGACAAGCAAAACTATGGAATTTTTCCAATGAATGGCCAAGTTAACAATAGTCAAGTCGGTTGATATTGGCAAAAACAGAAAGCGCTATGACACTCGTTGAACGCACGATTTAGATAACCAATTAGCGGCCTCCGGTACATCAACACAGCAACGTGCTTACTCGCATATGTCGCGGCCTTAGTGTTCGCCAAGGCCGCAACGGCGTTTGGCTTCAAATTTTCCTCTACCCTTTGTTTTTATCTGCCTGACTTTTGAGTGCTGTATCAATTTTTGCTTTCAAGTCAGGATCTGTCGGCTGTAGGTCGCGTGCTGCTTTGAACTGTTCTACTGCCTTCGCGCTTTGCCCGACAGCCTCATAGACCATTCCGAGATGATAACGGACTATTGGATTTTTTGGCAGTTTTGCCTCAGCGTCTTCGAGCATTGAACGCGCAGCTGCGTAGTCTCCACGACGATATGAAATCCAACCAATGGTATCTTTGAATTCCGGTATGTCAGATTTTTTAAGCATCATGGCCAGAGAATTGGCCTGTTCCAAGCTCGCCTTATCTGTCCGATGATCAGCAAGCAGGCTTGCTACATTGTTAGCCACAACCATCGAGCCAGGCTGATCCTTCAACATTGATTTGTATTCTGATATGGCGGACTCGAATTGACCCTTCCTTTCGAATATGCCGGCCAAGAACAAATGTAGGTCATAGTTTTGCGGCTGTTGCTGCAGGCCTGCGTTTATAACATTGAGCGCTTCGTTAATATCGTTTTTCTTGTTTGCATAGAAACTAGCGAGCGCAATATATCCAGGCGCGTATTTGGGCTGCCGCGCCACCGCGTCTTCCAGACTCTTCTTTGCCGCGTCGGGTTCATTTTTGATGAGTTGAATTTGACCGGTGAGCACCAACGCCTCTGCGTTTGCCGGGTTGGCTTTTAGCGCCGCCTGAAGGAAGGACTCGGCCTTGTCCATTTGCTTCGATCGGAGATATTCATTGACGACCGCGGTCATTGTCTGACCGGCGTTTGGATTGACATCATAGGCATTTTGGTATGCTGCCAAACTATCATTGATTTTGTTCTCACCGCCGAAAGCGGCTCCGTTAATCAAATCGGCAGTGCCGCTCTTATCGCCCAATCGATGAATGGTATCGGCAATTTCATGCGCACCGCCCCAATCGTGGCGAGCAAGCTTTACGTCTGCTAAAGTCGATAAAATCCGAACATTGTTCGGACTGCGGCTCGCAAGGTCGGTCAGCACCCGTTCGGCTTGCTCCGACAACCCCCGCCGCTGCAGAAACGTGACGTAGCTCAGTCCAAGATCCGGCGCGAAGTTGCTCGCCTTGACCGCATCCAAGTAAGCCTTGTCAGCCAATTCGATTGATCCACTACGCTCATAGGCCAAACCTAGACCAGCAAGGAGTTCCGGCGACCTTGGGTTATCGTTGAGCGCAGCACGCAAGTCTGCAATGGCATCATCAAACTGACCACGGTCGACACGGATTGCTGCTCGAAGCCTCAGTGCAATGGGGTTGCGGCTATCGATATTAAGAATACCGGCTATCACCGGTTCCGCAGCGGCCGTATCCTTCTTGATCATATAGAGTTCAGCCAAGGTCGTCCGAGCAGTCATGCTCTCATCAGGCGATTTTGAGTTCTGAATAAGCCTCTCCAAAGCGTCCTTACTGTCGGCGACATGGCCCTGGAGGAACTCGAGCCTTGCCAGCGCGATCTGATAGGGGAAAGTTTTCCCACCGGCTGCGACGCGCGCATTAAGTTCGGCATGAGCCGCGTCAATCCCTTTGATTGAGGCAAGCAGATTGACCAACTGCATTTCAGCACTGACATCATCCGGCCTTGCAGATGTGACTGTGCGAAGTTCGTTTATGGCATCATCTTCGCGCTTCTGTCCGATGAAAAACCTGACCAGTAGCGTTCGGAATGCCGGGTCATCGGGATGGAGCGCAATCAAATGCCGCAGCAACGCTTCGACTTCCTTATTATTACCCATTCGACTGTAGATATTTATTTCCAGCGCCACAATGCCGAATATCATCTTTGTGAGCATCGGTAACATTTTCGAGTACTTTCAGCGCGTCAGCAAAATCGCCTTGAGCAAACTTTGCCGCCGCGAGAACCGCGTTACCATCTGCGTTACCTGGATCGATTTTGACGGCCTTTTCCGCAGCCTGAATGGCTCCATTGACGTCTTTGAGTCGCAGAAGCACCGCTGCCTTTCAAAGCAAGGAACTCCGGATTCTGGGGCTCCTGATCAACAGCGGCGTTGGCAAGCTTTAGCGCTGGATCAAGAGCGTTACCTAAAAGGTACAGTTTGGTGAGTTTGACCCTTGCCTCATTATCTTTTGGATCAAGCTCGACGATCGATCGCAAATCTCCGGCAAGCCCCTGAAAATTCTTGTTGTGCTCGTCAATTTGCTCAAGCCCGCGGAAAGCCTCCACCATATCCTTTTTGATTTGCAAGGCATTCTTGAATTCAATGGCGGCCTTTACATAATCTTTCTTCGCCAGATAGCTCTTGCCCTGTTCGTAATAGGCCTGCGCGCGCTGCTCGCGTGAGCTGCAAGCGCCCAGGGTCACGCCACCTAAAATGAAGGTTGCGAGCAGCAGAGCTGTCTTCGCGGATGTTTTTTTGAAAGACCGTGACATGATTGAAGACCTCTTCGATTGATTATTTCTGAGCGAGTCCATGGCCGTCAGAATCAGCTGGCAGATAACTCGCGAGTGCCGGCACCACAATTCTGGTAAACCCTTGCAGCCTCTTGTCGGCGTCGCTTTCGCTCTCGCCGGGATAGACGGGAGTGGTTAGCCGAACTAAGGCGCCATCGGTTCGATTCTTGAAGATTGCGTCTCTCAACAAATAAAGCTTTGATATGTACTCGTTGGCGATCTTCATACCACGCTCGTCAAACCAATAATAAACAAGCTCCTTAGCTTGAACCGCGCTCGATGACGACGCGATTCAAGGGTAAGGAGACCTTTGCATCACTACTCGTGTAGTGCGTCCGTTGTAGATCGGTTATCTGCCAGCCGTTGCCTGGAATACAGACGCTCGGCGAATGCGGCGAAACGCCAGTTCGTTGCGACGCGTAATAAGCCACATACAAATTGACCGCGCGCCCATTCGCGTTGGCATAATCCGACAAGAATATAATCGGTCAGTCCAAGAAACTGTTCGGTCTGAGTATCGAGAGATGAAGTTCTTCCGCGCCACTCTCCAATTGTACTGGGAAATGCAGCGAACAGGTTGCGGTCTGGAATAATTTCATGGCGCGTAGAGACAAAATAGCCGGCTAGTCCGACCGCGCACAGCAGAAGCAAACAAGTCAAAAGTGGAACACGAGTCAGGCGATTGTGCGCTTCCTGGCCCTGAGGCAAGGCTCGCCGCAATTTCTGGTGGATGAAATACCTCGAAAAAACGTTTGCCGGATTGAAGACGAGCCAACAGATATATCTCTGCGGCGAGGACGAAGGCACAAGCGATGAAGATAATCCACCCTTCGAACATGTGGAGCAAATCCGTCTGCGTCCTGCGGCCCCCAAGAGTTCACCAGAACGCCGACAAGGCCAATGCGCAAACTATTCATCAGAATTGTAATCGGGATCGTGGACAAGAAAATCATAGCGCGCTGCCAAATCGGCGCCTGAAAGAAATAAGCCATCAGGAACCCGAGGCTCATCAGCGGATAAAGGTATCGCAAGCCGCTACATGCTTCGACGACCTGCAGCTTATAAACACCGAGATCGATGACGTTGCCTTCCAGATAAACCGGGATCTGGAATAACCTTATAAAAAACACTCCCAGTTGCGACGAGATGAGCTGGAGGCGAAAGGACAGCATCGCGTCGATGAAATAGGGAAGCGGGATCGCGAAGAGCAGAAATACGATCGGCACAAATGTGACTTTGAGTAGCGAGTAGCCGCCAAATGCGAGGACAATACCAATTAAAGCTACGACGAAACCAACTTGCGCCAGCAAATATAGCGAGCTCAATTTGCCAACGACGAGCATAAGACCTGCAAGCAGAACAACAACCAAACCAGCCCACGATGGCCGCCCGATGCTTGCAAGCAGCGCGTCACGGCGCGCCCAAAGCAACCAGGCCACGATAATGGGTATCAAAAATCCGTGGCCATATTCTTCTTGTGTGCTCCAACGATGCACCAATTCCAAAAGCGATTCACCAAACGCGACGAAGCATATGACCACCGAGATGGACAACCAGCAAGCCCGTGTAAATGATGGCTGTTCGCGCCAATCTGGCGTCGGCTGTAGCTTCGGCCTTCATAAGCATTTTACGCTACACTCTCAGCTTTTGTGCTAGAGCAGAAACTCAAATCCATTGAGACGAAATAATCTCGCCATCCGCGGCGAGACGCCCGTCAACTCCAGTCGCAGGTGTTTTTCTTTCAGTCTCTTACTTAGCATGAGCAAAAGCCCAAGAAAACGGGCATCAATCAAGCGTGTCTCGGCGAAGTTAATGGCGACGTTTTTCGTCGCCCCCGCCGCATCCTGGAAACAGGACACCACATTGCCAAGGTTCTGAGCTGTCACATCACCGTTAATACTTAATATGACGAATTTGTGGTCCTCCGCCCGCTTGATGATCGGGGCTCTGCCCGTTGCGACCGTATCTCAGCCGATGCCAGCGGGCAATGAGCATAAGTGGCAAGACGTGAGCACAGAAGCAAACGAAGCAAAACGATGCCGTCAGCCCAATAGCGCCGCCAAAGCTGCGGTTCCTCTTTGATACGCCACAGCCATTCAAGACCCCATTTTCGCATCCGAGACCGGCGCTCGTTTAATGGTACCGGCCTGAAAATTAATTGCAGCGCCGAGGTGAGCCCGGATCGGGATTTTCAAGCGATCATGATTCCGCAGCAACCACGCTTGCCCCTTTTTTGCGCCTAAAGCGGCCACCAGAAAATCGGCACTGCTCGAATTGATCGTCTCGATAATGCCATCCGAGCTCATTGCTTCGACGGTGCCGAAGCCCGGGTCATATGATCCGACGCAAACGACCCCGCTCGGTATAGCGTTGAGATTTGCGCAAGCAGCAGTCGCAGCGCCTTCGACGCCGCCGAATAGAAATACTCTCAATCGTTGGACTGACATTCTCCGCTGATTTAAGCGCTTCAAATATGTCGGAACCAGCAATCCGCTCTTTAATGGGAACGCCTAAAAGCCGAGCAATCCAAACAATCGGCATTCCGTCAGCCGTGCACAGATCGCTGCGCAACAACGACTCTCTGAATTCTACATCAGATCGGCTAGTCGCCAAGAAATTCAGATTAGCGGTGGAAATAAGAAATGGCGTCGAATTAGCGGCAGCGCTTTTGATCAGACGCACGACCGCTGGCATTTCGATCACGTCAACAGGAACACCCAGAACGCCGTATACTTCCCGCGTGAGGTCATCGCGTGGGCTAGAATTTGTCGATTGGTCCACAGGCGTCAGCGTTCCTTGCATTTATTTGATCGATAAAATGATTTGTCGCGCTATTCGTCCAGCTCTGAAAAAATTCAGGACAACGCCAGCCGACGTATCTTAAACCCATCCAGCCCGAGCTTAGTTGCTCGGCAAGCTGTTTTCCAGAAAATTGATAATATAGGAGACGACACCGGCATTTGAGTCTACGGATCACTTTGCGATTTTATAAACCACCTTTGTGGTGGTGCATACCGAAGGGATAACGGACACCTTTCACAGTTTACCAAGACGGTAATAAGCCATAAATCCCGTTGTTCTGGCTTCCGGGCAATTTGAAAGATTGCTAATGTTAGATGGGTTCTTTGGATCGGGAGCTAATCCAGTTTCACTGCGTTCATATTGAAGCTAGAATTTTTTCGATGACCGCAAGCCGTCGCCACTACCAATGCGACTTTGTCTGCTCAAACGATTGAGCCGATTAAAGCTTCTTGCCGTATTGCATGGGTGGATACAGCCAAGGGGTTTGGAATCATTCTTGTTGTCCTGGGACACGTAATTCGAGGCCTTGTAGCCAGTGGCATAATGACGTGGACTTCATCGATTCAGTTCGTCGATGGATGGATCTACGCATTTCATATGCCGTTATTCTTTTTCCTTTCCGGCCTAATTCTTTTTCGCTCCGTTGAAAAGCACTGGGGGGCATTCGCCTCGGATAGATTTCGGAAAATCGCCTACCCGTACGTAGTTTGGTCGATAATTACGGTGTTGATCAAGGCGGCGCTCGGAGACATCACGAACCATCCGTACACTCTCTCCGACCTTAATCTAATCCTGTACAAACCCATCGACCAATTCTGGTTTCTTTACGTGTTACTATTCTTGTCGCTAATAGTTTCAGCTTTGCTCAAACTTGGGGCGAAACCTTGGTTGATATTTGTTATGGCGGTTTTGCTCTATCCGGGAGTGTTGCCAATTTCTTATGGGTGGGGCGTTCTTGGCCAAGCTAGTTTGTACGCAGTATACTTGACGCTTGGCGTCATTGTCGGATGGGGCCGGGACCTCCGGACAATTTCGCGCATTCACGTCGGCTGGTTGGTGATATTCGTTGGAGGCGGGTTATTGGTTACCTCCTTAGGTGGGTTCTCCGAACTTCCCTATCGACACGCACTCACGCCCGTACTCGCGATAAGTGGAACAGCTGCGATGGTGGCGCTCGCCGCGCTAGCCGATATGGCAAAGCTTGACGCTGCAATACGGTTTTTAGGTCGTTATACTCTGGAAATCTACGTTGTTCACACGATTGCCTCAGCTGGACTGAGGATCGCGCTCCTAAAACTCGCCCACGTATCCGCACCCGCACCGCATCTCCTGTTCGGGACTTTAGCCGGCCTGTATGTACCGATAGCGTTGATGCTGGTCCTCGATCGGGTAGGTTTCCGGATTGGTTTTATTTTGCCCAAGTCCAAACCCGCTCCTATCCCTTTCAACTCTAAAATCTGACCGATCGCCGACAGGAGAGCTCGGTGGAGAAAGCGCTGAGTGAGAGCGGCATCTCGTCAGCCGCGCACATGTCACTGCGCAACAGAGATTCTCTGAAATCTGCGTTGGCTTGGCTCATTACCAAAAAGTTCAAATCCGACGCATGACGCAAGTCATTTCGATCAGTTCCATGGGAATGTCCAAGATGCCATATACCTCGCGCGTGAAGTCATCAGGCTCGCTTGAGTTGGCAACTTGCATCAGTGGTATTCGCGCCACGACCTTTAATAATCCACCGCGTCGCAAAAGCCGGCATGAACTGCCGCTACTTCTGCATTCTTACAGATTTTCCGTAACTGCAATTTCACTCCGCTTCAGCGCAGCCTTGGCCTCAATCCGATTAGCAATACGATGACCAAGCCCAATCCAATATTTCTCATAATAGAATGTCGAAATATGCGCGAAGACAAAACTCAGGACGAAGCTGCCTATCCGCTTGGTATAACGGACAATCACGTCGCCTTGGCCCATCCAGCCAGAATCTGTCAGCGGGTGTATTACGTATAAGGCAAACGATATCTCAGCGAGATAACGCAATACCCGACTGCACAACATCCGTCGAAAGATGTCATCTGATCGCGAAATCGTCGACCCAATTAAAAGTGCTGCGAAATACGGGCGGGGATAATTCAGCGCACCCATTTCTGGGTGACACGATGCCAATAGAAGCGGTAATAGAACAAAGGGTGTAAAGGCCGGCAAACGACCAATACCTTTGGCAAGCCATGGCGTGGCAAAAACAAGCGCAAGACATCCACCTGCCAGGATGTCGTCGATGCGGAACCAAGTCACAATCGAAAACGCCTCACCAAAAACAATGCGTGCTGCTGTTGCGACTAAACAAGCGATAGGCACCAGCACCATCCCGCGGCGACCGGCAAGCGCAATTGCAACTGCGATCGCCGCATAGAATTGCATCTCTACGGACAAGCTCCAGAAATGCCCGTTTTCATAATCCAGATAAAAAGGTGGAATGTTCGCATAAAACAATAGGTTCGCCTTCCATGCATCCCAGGTTGCACTATTGAATAACAAAACGGCAAATAAATATGCCCACGCTAGCGGTACGATTCTGCACACCCGCCTGACAAGAAACGATGCAACGATATCCTTGCGAATAAGCATCGAAACAATAAGAAAGCCAGAGAGGATGAAAAACAAACTCATCCCAGTTGTGGCGATCATTCCGTTAAATTGGAGAAACTTAGGCCCAAGCGGCAGCATATGCCCGGCGAGCACGCATAGAATACTGATACCTCGCCAGCCATCTAGCACCGGAACATGAGAAGCTTCGCGTTTCAATAAATTACTCCAAGATATTAGATGCTACGCACGATTCTAATTTGGACCAATATGCTTCGCAACCGACACTTCGACGCACTATATGCTCGCTCCTAGCGCTAGTCACTTTTCTTACGGTCGGTCCTGATCCAACTTGATGAAGTACGGCTCGACAAAAGATGACGATAAATTGGGAGCTTTGCAAAAACATATGATGCTACCGCGTTGGCTTCGCTTAATGGCAAGATGTCGCGACCGTATTTCAACCACGCGAGAAAAATGGCCAGCGTGAATGCTAAAATGCACGCCCCCAATATCAGTAACGCCGCGGAAGACGCTCCGAAGGTTGCTGCAATTCCCGCCACGGAGGTCATTACGGCGAGCAAAATTACTAACAGAGACAAAGGTGGGATTGCCATATCGAGCGTGAGAACAAGAAGATCCAGATTTCTACGCGCAATCGCCACGTAAACGAAATGCGGCACCGTCGTTAGAATTAGACTAATGTGACCCGCCTCCCAGCGCTTGCGTTGAGTTTTACTTCCTTCAACAGACAATGGAAATTTGCTCCACACGCAGGCCGAAGGGCAAAACGTTGGTGAGCTGCGTAATTCTGTTAATTCAAGACCAAGCCTCAGATCCTCCACAATGGAGCTGTTGGCAGTTTTCGCAACGCGAATTACGTGCCAGGGAAATGCCATCCCACTACCCATCAATTGGCACGGCAAATTGAGGCTCCTGAGCCCAAGCGGCCTTACCCAATTTTTAATTCGCCAAGCGAATTCAGCGACGCGGTGGTTGATGACCGTATTATCCGACGCGATCATTAAATCGAGGGCTTGCACTGGTCGGCCAGTCGTTGCGCAGTCTAATGTCAGGCATTCGATTGCACCTGTTTCAATTCTACAATCCGCATCGATAACAATGACGATCGCGGGCGGATCCAAACTAAGGTGTTTAAGACCAAAGTCCAACGCATAACCCTTACCAACCCTAGTGAGATCAAACCGCTCGATCGTTTCCGCCCCGGCCGCGGATGCGACGTGAGCAGTATCGTCGCTGCAGTTATCGGCTACAACGAGCAAGCGATCGCCTGCACGCAATTGTGCCTTGATATCTTCAATGGTCGGCAGGATGTTTAGGCTTTCATTGTGAGCCGGGACGACAATGGCGACACGTCGTCGAAGGTTTTGATTCGAGTCCGGCGAGGCTTTACCGCGCGGAGAAGCGAGTGCCGCAAGGATTTCGGCAACGAAAATGGTGACTGGAATGCTCAATACAACGGCAAACACAACCAAAATGTAGGAAACGAGTGATACCACGCTTGGGTCACCTCAATTTCACTCAGAAGCACCAGTTGGCACGTCTGGCTATCGCCCATTTAGCCAATTTGAATTGAAATAAGCCACCGTCGGTTTTAGGCCTTCGTGCAAAGGGACCTTCGGTGCCCACCCGAGCCGTTCTTTTGCGAGCGTAATATCCGGCTTGCGTTGCCGTGGATCGTCCTGAGGAAGAGGCTTGTTAGCAATGGAAGACGACGAGCCCGTTTCGGAAAGGACCAGTTCGGCCAGTTCCCGCATTGTAAATTCGATTGGGTTACCTAAATTGATTGGGCCAGTCACATTATTTGGGCTTTCCATAAGACGTATAAGACCGTCAACAAGATCGTCGACATAGCAAAACGAACGAGTCTGGTTTCCATCCCCGTACATTGTGATGGCTTCACCCTTTAACGCCTGGACAATGAAATTGGATACAACTCTTCCATCGCTAGGATGCATTCGGGGACCGTATGTATTGAATATCCGCGCAACTTTGATCTCGAGGCCGTGTTGACGGTGATAGTCGAAGAACAATGTCTCTGCGCAACGTTTGCCTTCGTCGTAACAAGAGCGCGGTCCAATCGGATTAACATGTCCCCAATATTCCTCTGTCTGGGGGTGAACCGCTGGATCACCATAGACCTCGCTGGTGGAGGCCTGAAGAATACGACACTTCAGTCGCTTTGCGAGACCCAACATATTAATCGCGCCATGTACCGATGTCTTTGTCGTTTGCACGGGATCATGTTGGTAATGAATCGGCGAAGCGGGGCAAGCAAGATTGTAGATTTCGTCGGCCTCGACATACAAAGGAAACGTCACATCATGGCGCATAAACTCGAAGTGGGGTTGAGCCCCGAAGATGCTCCAAATTGCGCTTTGTGCCAGTAAATAGATTATCGACGCACAGCACCTCGTGCCCCTGTCCCAGGAGGCGATCTATAAGGTGGGAGCCGAGGAATCCAGCGCCGCCCGTAACCAAAACGCGTTTGCGGCTATCGTAAAGGCGAGGCACGAGATTGGTCCATTGTGATGGTCAGATAATCGTTGTGCGGTTTTGGTGATCACATATAGCCGGCGATCGATGCGATATGACAGGGTTAAGACATAGCCGTTCGTACACGGTTGGGCCATTCTTTTCCGGACAAAGGGTTAAGCTTCAAGAGGCATTGGGAATGGCTGAGTGACCATTGCTAATAATTCCCGTCGCTATTAAGAACGTCGAACGTGCGCTGGATATATATTTGTCCTCCAGAAAACCTGAGCCGGCATGTGGTGGTATTGACTGTGTAATATCTATTGTTACCGCGAATCAAAAAATCGGCAAATGTTCGTGCAGTGATTACGGCCAAGGCCTTATCACAATGGTTAGACGCCTGAATTTGCCACAGCAAATAAATAGCATCTCATGAGAATTCTTATCGCACTTCCTGGAATTCATCGATATGACCGCGGCGCTGAGCTCGCCTTTATTGCTGTCGCGAAGGAACTTGCCAAATCAGGCGACGCAGTCACTCTCATTGGCTCGGGCAAAGCTCGCGAAGAGATTCCGTATCGATTTTTGCGAGCAGCAAGTGTGCCGCGCGAATATTTCGAACGGTGGCCATCGCTACCTATCTTGAGAAACGAATACTGCTATGAAGAACTGACTTTCGTCCCTCAACTCTTCTTACGCTATCGACCAACTGACTTTGACATCACTGTAACCTGCAGCTATCCCTTTACAAATTGGCTGCTTCGTCGACCTGTCTTAGGCGGCGTTCGTCCACCCCATGTATTTGTGACACACAACGGCGATTGGCCGCCATACTCCAGCCAAACAGGTGCGAGGCAATCGGAATTTCGGTTTTTTGGTTGTGATGGCCTGATCTGCATCAATCCGGATTTTTTCGAACGGAACAAGAATTTCTGGAATTGCCGCCTCATCCCGAATGGCGTTGATTGCGACCGATTTCACCCAGGCCCCCAACATCGAAAGGAATTCAACCTGCCAGAAGATAAATTGGTCGTCCTCATGGTGAGTGCGCTGATTCCCAATAAACGTATTGAAGTTGGCATTGAAGCCGTCAGCCGCATCGTTAATGCGCACTTGGTAATCGCCGGAGATGGACCGCTGCGAGATACAATTACCGCCGCGGCGGCGAAACTCTTGCCGGGCCGATTCACACGGTTGTTAATTCCGCCCGCGCAGATGCCAAAACTATATCAGTCTGCCGATGTGTTTCTCCAATGCTCGAAAGACGAGCCCTTCCCGCTTGTGTTCCTAGAGGCGATGGCTTGCGGGATTCCTATCGTTGCCCACGATATGCCACGAGTGCGTTGGTTCGTCGGTGAAGACGAGTTTTTGGTCAAAATGGATAATCCGGCAGAGATTGCACAAACCATCCAGCGGGCGCATTATTCCGCTCGCGCTGGACGCGACCGCCGCATTAACAAAGCGTCGACCCTGTCGTGGCCTAAAATCGCTGGGATGTACCGCGATTTCTTTGCGCAGATTTCGAGCGGAATTCAATGCCCAAAGCGCGCGTGGCAAAATTTGAATTTTGAACTTTCATCAACAGCTCTTAATCTGCCGTAATTAGTTTTTTTTCGATAAGTCCTTTTGAGAGCTTTTGAAAAAAATTGTATTGCGCAATAGGGCCCGGATGGCGATCGAAGCGGCCAAAATCGTCCCATTCTGGGGAACGCGGATCGACCCGAATATCGACAACTGGCATGCCTATTTGTCTTGCGTAGGCGACGACGGGATCGCCGTCAGATCCGCTTAGAAATGTAAAGACGACTTTGGCTTCGACTTTTGAAAAATACTCGATGATTTTTTTTGTTGCTTCGACAATCACAGCGGGATCGGGATCATTTTGGTCACAATAAGTACCATTTTTGCTGCAATCCATGTTTAGATAAGCGATTTCTAACCTCCCCGCTTTTGAGCGGGCGACGGGCCACCGCGCAGTTCTGCCAGCACAAATTGCACACGGCGGAAACGCGCTACGCATGAAACTTGGTGGGCCATAATTTCTAACAAGATAATAATCTGCATACGGCAAAATAATAATGTCGTCCCTTTTTATTGATTCTTTCATCCGCTCGTACTGGACAACAGCCTGCGTTATCCCGTACCCGCTTTGCGCAAGATTTAAAACTTTGTATTGAGGAAATCTCTCTTGCAGCAGCCACGGCATCGTCTGCTCATCGTTGTTTCCCCAGCCGAAGATAAACAAATCGCCGAACACGTATATTGTCGTGGGTCTGTCGACCTGCTGGTACGATGTCGCGCGGAAGCCCCGCTTCGGTACCGTTACATTAAAGCGGTAAGTCTTGCTTCCGACCGATAGCGATACACGATGTCTTCCAGCGCTGGTCGCGTATCCCAACTGATCATCAATTTCGTACAGCGGCGGAGTGTCTACCGATTCAACAACATGAAAAGGTGAAATATTGAGTGATTTCTCTGCTAGATAGACGGTCGCAGCACCCTTCGGAGAAAAGGCAAGCTCGGTTGCAGCGTAATATCGAAAAAGAAAGAGGGACGAGAATAACTCCAGGATAGCGGCAGAGACAAAAAAGGTTATCCCGATGAAAATAGCTCGCTTTTTTCCGGTTAAATAGACGGCTTTCGAGTCGGAGTTTTTCTGAGACATGTTCTTGACCAATTGAAGTCTCACTCAGAAGGATAGTCTGCGAGGCGTCCAGTAGGATTGAGATTATCTAGTCCAATTCGTATTCATACTGATAGGCTTTTCGGGTGACGGTCTGCTTGGTCTTCGTCAGCACGACGTTGCCGCAAACGAGAAAATCGAGTTCAGTGCCAAGGAAGCAGCGGAAGGCGTCCTCGGGCGTGCATACAATCGGTTCGCCCCGCACGTTAAAACTAGTATTCACCAGCATCGGGCAGCCAGTAATTTCCTTGAAGCGAGTGAGAAGCGCATGGAACCGAGCGTTAGTATCAGCGTGTACGGTCTGTATACGTGCCGAATAATCGACATGGGTTACCGCCGGAATTTTCGAGCGTACGACATTCAATTTGTCAATGCCGAAAAGGCTGCTCTCCTCCGCTGTCATTTCGCGCCTCAGATTATGTTTCACATCGGCAACTAACAGCATATATGGGCTGTCACAGTCGAGCTCAAACCAGTCGGCAACGTCCTCGCGCAGAACTGCAGGCGCGAAGGGACGGAAGCTTTCGCGATACTTGACCTTCAGATTTAGAGTCTTCTGCATTGCTGGTGAACGCGGGTCACCCAAGATCGAGCGGGAGCCGAGAGCCCGAGGGCCAAATTCCATACGCCCTTGGAACCAACCAATGGCCTTGCCGTCGGCAAGCGCCTGCGCACTAATTTCGATCATTTCTTCGTCCGAAACCTTGTCGAATACCGCATTGCATGCCGTTAGGCGGTTCTCGATCTCGGATTGTGAGTAAGCTGGCCCTAGATAAGAGCCTTTCATGCCGTCGTGTCCATTCACCGTCCGCGGATTATCGAGCTCGAGATACCAGGCGGCAAGCGCCGCTCCAATCGCGCCACCAGCATCTCCCGCGGCAGGTTGAATCCAGATTTGATCGAAAGCGCCGTCACGCAAAATCTTACCGTTCGCGACGCAATTCAGGGCCACGCCGCCAGCAAGACAGAGATTCCGGATGCCATATTCTCGCGCTAGCCCACGCGTGAGGCGCAGGATGATCTCATCGGTTACCGCTTGGATTGAAGCTGCGACGTCCATGTGAAAGGACGTGAGAAGGTCTTTTTCGGGCCGGCGTACTGGCTGACCGAACAGTTCGGCGAACCGATCGTTGGTCATAGTAAGTCCAGTGCAATAATTGAAATAGGATTGATCGAGGTGGAATGTGCCGTCCTCTTTGAGGTCGACAATCTTTGAGAGGATCAGATCTTTGAAGCGCGGTTCGCCGTACGGCGCGAGTCCCATAACTTTGTATTCGCCGGAATTAACCTTGAAGCCGGCATAGTAGGTGAATGCAGAATAAAGAAGCCCAATCGAATGCGGGAAGTTGATTTCTTTCCGGATTTGCAGATTATTGCCGCGCCCTATGCCAACTGTAGTCGTTGCCCATTCACCCACGCCGTCTAATGTCAAAACTACCGCTTCCTCGAACGGAGAAGGATAAAAAGCACTCGCAGCGTGGCTGAAATGATGCTCGGAAAATTGCAATTTTGCTTTCCATTGAAATTTTGGATCAATTTCCGCGAGTGCGCGGCGGAGCAGGTCCTTTTGGAATAATTTTTCCTTGAGCCAGAGTGGCATCGCGATGCGAAATGAACGAAGACCTTGCGGCGCGAAGGCGAGATAGGTTTCTAATAACCGCTCAAACTTTAAAAACGGCTTCTCATAAAAGACTACGAAGTCGATTTCGGAAAGCGAGCACTTCGCTTCCGCAAGGCAATAATCGATCGAATGGCGGGGAAAGCCAGAATCGTGTTTTTTCCGGGTGAAGCGCTCTTCTTGCGCCGCTGCTACAATTTCGCCATCGATGACAAGGGCCGCGGCGCTGTCATGATAGAAGGCCGAAATACCCAGAATACGCATTGTCGTCAGAACAACGTGTAGATAAACGGTGCGATCGCTGACCCCTGCGTCAGAATGACAAGGCCGCCGAACACAACCATCATCAACAGAACTGGCAAGAGCCAATATTTTTTTCGCGCGCCGATAAATTGCAAAAACTCTTTAAAAAAAGACATTTCGAACCTGACTCCTAAAATTGATTCTTGAAAGAATCCCGCAACCGGGCCAGGCGGCGAGCGCGTGATCCAATAGCTTTTGTCTGTGAATTCGCGCTTTAGTCGTAACGGGTCATTGCCGAATAGACGCATGAGAAAGCCGACGGGGGTTACCACGACGAACCAGAGAATGCTCATTACCAAAGGCGTTACGACCTTACCGAGCAATATGCCGATGAGGAACCAAAGCCGGTTAAGCGGCGCCAGCATGCGCGGCGCCACGACAGCGAGAGCAAGAAATACGAACGCGATCGGGAGTAGCCACCAATGCACCTTATTTGAGTGTAGAAGTGGCAACAGAGCGAGAATCACAAACACAGCAGCAAAGACGAGACCAAAGTTGCGCTCGGAGCCCATCTTCGGTTGGCTGTGATTCTCGTTGAGCGGGTGAAGGGCGTCATTCATGGGATTAGTAAAGCCAGTGTTTTCGGGATTACAAGCGTGTGCTCTTATATTCGATGTGTTTCTTGAAAAGTAAAGATAGAACCGCCTGCGCGTCTAGAAGAAACTCTTCCCAAAATCTGTCCGGTATAGACCGGTCGCGCCAATGGACGTTATAAGAGAGATTCTCTAATGGCAATCCGTAGTGTTGACGTTGCCAAATGGCCTTTGCGACCTCTTCGACATTAGGTTTCTCCAACGTCAATATCGAGGGAGATGCTGCGAAAAAAATTGCCTCACTATTTCTAGAGCGAAGGGAGACGTCATTGTCGACCATCTGCGTATCCGATTATTGGTCCGGACTGATAATGGCCGCGATGCTATGGATGAGCTTGGCTAGGGTCACTTATAAAGTCGCCGTAAGGTAAATGCGCAATGCGTCTGATTTGCTCACCATGTCACAGCACAGAAATTTCTGACACGAAGGATATATATGCAGCGGACTAATGGCGAAAAATATTGTACAAGCGGATAAACTATAAATCTTAGGCATGCCTGCGCGCTTCTAGGCGTGCGTCACCGATAACTCAATTGACAAGCCACCGTTACCAGGATTCGATTTAGTCAAATTTCTAGAACCAAACAAAACACCCCTTTGAACGTCTTTGTAACCGGCAGCACCGGATATGACATACACACACTCCTGTGGCTCGGCCCGAGAACCAGCGGAATGCTGCGCCTCGAACCTCGCCAATGCTTGCAACCACTCCGTCAAGGAAGTAATTGAGGTGGCCGGCAAGCGTTCGATCCCAACAAAAACTGACCAGCGCAGTCACTGCAACTCACCCGTTCTTATCGGCGGTGCTCGCGAAGCATATGCGCTCCATCAATGCAAACGGACACGGGCCAAATTGCAAACACAGATTAACGTGGCGGGGCAGTAGATGCGCAAGAAATAGCGATTCAGGCATCAATGAATTGATGTCCATGACGGGTCGCTTCGAATAGATTAGCAAGCTTTGCAGCTTCATTATTGATATTATGATACGAGAGAACGCGTTGTTGGGCAGCCGCCCCCAGGCGAACAAGTGTCTCAGTATTTGCATCGAGGCAAGCTTGCATCGCCTCCGCGAGGGCCTCGCTATCGCCGGCGGGAACTAGCCATCCGTTTTCGCCTGTGATTACCAATTCGGGGATGCCACCGACAAAGGTGCTTATTACCGGTCGCCTCAATGCCATCGCCTCCATGATGACGACTGGAAGCCCCTCAGCAAAACTAGGCAACACGAGTGCACGCGAGTTCGAGATTTCACTTTGCACCCTCAAACCATCGACCCAGCCTAAAATGCGTATCTTGGTTCCCAGGCCATTGCGCCTGATTGCCGCTTCGATTTCGGCTCGCATCTCACCGTCGCCACAGAGCACGATTTCAAAATCCTCGCCATTAATTGCGAGCTTTTGCGCAGCTTCGATCAAAATCAAATGGCCTTTTTGCTCACTCAACCTACCTACGCAAACCAAGCGCCGCACGTTCATCGCTACAGCTTTAGCTGCCCCGATAGCATTCGGTTCAATTCCGCAGTGGACGACCTTGATTTTCGTCCAATCCTCTCGATCTGCGCACCGATAAAGCTGACTTCGACAGTACGAGCTAATTGCGACTACAAATGCGCAGTTACGTATCTTTTCCGTCAGCCCGATTAAGGGCGCTCTGTCAAACTCTTCCGGGCCGTGGACTGTAAAGCTGTATGGCAGGCCAGAAAGGCGTGAGGCGAGCATGGCGATTGTGGCTGAATTGGTCCCGAAATGTGCGTGGATGTGGTCGACGCCATCCCGGCGACACCAGCAGGCCAGAACTGACGCTTCGCACAAATAGCCAAGATAAAGCAGAATTCCGCGATCAGAATGCCATCCCAGTCTAAGAGTTTGTAGCAAAGCGCGGCCAATCGCCAATGGACGCGCCACGACCATCGCCAAAGAGCAGCGAATGAATTCAACGCCGCTACTGAGGATATAGCGCGACCGCTTTTCTTCTTCCATATCTTCTGCATCCACCAAATCGGCACCACGTCGCAGAGCATAACGAACTACGATTTCCCCCAACGCCTCGATTGCTTTAATCTCTCGGCGAATGAAGGTGTGACTGACGGCTGGATATTGGTTTATTAAATATCCTATGCGCACGATTGGGGATCCATATAAGCGACTTCAGCGCCAAATTTGGCCTATAGGTCGTTATTTGTATTCGATGATTGCGACATTCCGTCGAATCAACTTGTGCCAATAGTATTTCAAGATTCCTTGAAATTCGCCAAATTTAGCTAGGGTTATAAAGAAGGCGTAGAGCCAAGACTGGGATGAACGAGGTCCGCGCGCTGACGCTATCCGGCAGATCTGAAGACCGTAGGCAAGTGCACCAGCAAATGCGATCGGATATACCGAGGCGCTAAGGCAAATGATTAATGGTAGAAGTCCACCCCAAAAGACGGCGCGTAGTGTTTCTCGCTTCCAGATTCCGTAAGGAGAGCCGCTATGCAAGTGCGATACCTCGGCATACGCGTAACCACCTCTGACAGTGCGTGCCCAGAACTGGCTAATTCGCATCATCGCCGCGTCATGGGAGGTCATATCGGCATCGAGACGCCAGATTTTCCATCCAAGCGCTCGTATGCGGACGCAGAGTTCGGGCTCCTCACCGGCGATTAACTGCTCCCGAAAACCGCGAACCGCCTGGAACGCTGCAACCCGAATCATCGAGTCTCCTCCACAGCTCACGGCGTCCCCGATCGGACTGTCCCACTCCAAATCACAGAGCTGGTTGTATATTGATGCGGTCGGATTTAGTTCGCGTCGTCGCCCGCACACGATCGCTACGTCGCCTCGATTGCTGATAAAAGCGCGCGCTTTTTCTAGCCATCCAGGAACCAAAGTGCAGTCGCCATCAATGAATTGGACATAGCGAATATTCGGATTGATATCCCTTAGAGCCGTAAAGCCCTCATTCCGAGCCCGTGCCGCAGTGAACGGTCTTGATATATCCAACTTGACGACGTGAGCCCCCATTTTTTCCGCGGCAACAACACTATCGTCAATCGAACCCGAGTTGACGTACACGATTTTTCCTAATTCAGATTTCACCGATGCAAGGCAGCGAACTAGTCGCTCGCCTTCGTTGCGGCCGATCGCTACAACGCCAAGGTCATCCGGTATCATTCGTGGCTTATATCCTGCTTATACACTATCCATTTGAATTATCGAGTCTCACCAACCGATGTTAAAATAAGCGCTGATAGTAGTCGGCATAGTTTCAAACGAGTTCCCGAAACCAAAAACGTGACGAAGCCATTCCCACAGCCCAATCAACATAAACGTCACCAACGTCAGGAATAGGTCCTGCGCCGCGAATGAGAAGCGCTCCCGCCTCAAACCAAGAAGGATTGGAAAATATCGAAATAGATCAGACAGCACAACGACTACAATACCGCCGGGCAGCGCAAAATAAGTAACGCCAAGCGGTAGTGCGACAAGAAGAAATACAAATTTCGCGATATTTGATATCGCAATGTAAGATGGCTTGCCTAGCCCGAGAAGCGTCGATTCATTTAAGTATGCGAGTAGCGAGAACCACGATCCAATGATCAGTAGCGGCAACATCCAATTCGCGGCTTGGTAGCGCTCATCATAGAGAAGTTTGATGGGCAGGTCCGCCATGGCCGCGATTGCCGAGAAGCCGATTGCCGCTAATAGCAAAGATCTCTTCCGAATTCGGCCAAGCTGTTGATGCAGCTCAGCACGCGGCAATTGAGAATGCGAGGCAATAAATGGAAATAGTACATGGGTTCCAAAGCGCAAGACCATCGCGCCGAGTGCATCCGCAAGTGAGCGTGCGATACCATATACGCCCAGCATTTCGAGGCTGATGACTTTTGCCAAAAAGAGCCTATCAAAATTCGTCGAAAGGAAATACGCAATCGATGAGACAAAAACCCATTTTCCAAAATGTAACATCTCCCAAACATATCTTTTGGATATTCGAAATTGGTGCTTGATGTCAGGCAGAATAAAATAACTTCCGATCGTCGAAATTGCGCAGCCAAAAATTCCGCCAAACGCTAGCGCCCATATTGATCGACTTATGTAAGCGAACACTACAATCGCAGCCATCCCGCCAAATGCTGAAACCGCATCGAACGCATTCACTCTGGCGTATTGAAGTCTCTTTTGAAGCAAGGGCACACTGATGGAGGTAAAGCCAACGAACACGCTACAGAGCGCGACGACCGGCGTTAGATATGCAAGGATCGGTGATTGATAAAATCGTGAGATGGGAATTGCTAGGGCTAAGGCGACAAGCCAGATACCAACGCCTCTAATCGCCTGAATGGTCCAAGCCGTATTATAATATTCAGGATCGTTCGCGTTTTTATTGAATATGATGTTCTGGCTTACCCCTAGATCGGAGATGAATTCGATGCCGATCCTCACGCTATTGACGATCAGCATTATTCCAAAAAGTTCAGGAGACAAGAGACGCGCCAAAATAATATTTGTGCCTAGGCGAATTACCTGAACAAGGCCAAACGTACCAAACGACCAGATTCCACCCTTCAAGAGGACTCGAAATGAGATCTTCATAAACCTGGAATCTCGATTGTTGGTCCAACTAGCGTTTGAAGCCTTGTCAAATGCCGTCAACTTGCAATTCTAAAGCGGGCCATCATGGCTTCCGAAGGGTTAAAGGCCCTTTTAGTGGGTGGGGCCGCGATCGGTGCGCGCGTTTCAAACTCACAGATTAAGAGCGAGCATTTGGCTAGAAAAGACCACGTCCTCTTTATTTCCGGATTTGAGCTCTGGCCGGGCCCAATGAAAATCATCAAAGGCTCTCGTGCGCCCGATGGCCATGGAATAGCCAGTGAATTGTTTGTAACCCGGTCTCCGGTCAGTTCCATACTTAACGCAATTGCCAATGAGATGACATCTCGCATCGCATCGTAGTTAATGTCGGCGGCTTATGGTTTCGCGCGGTCAGTGACAGAAATTGTCAGGGAATCGGCATTTGGGGCACGCCGAAAAAAGGGTTAGTTCTTGCTGTTTATCGACTTTGCGCTAAGACTTTACCCTGAATGTACGCTTCGTCATTTTTCCGCCCAGATATGATAATCTTTGCAAAATAGGGGGGGTCGTAGCTGTCGTTTACCCTCAAACAATGGCTTATGAAGATTTGCTTACGATGCATAGATGACGGGCCAATTTTACCTGCTACCAGAGCTTCAACTACAATGACAAATCTTGAGACGGCTATCCCGAAATCAAGATTTGAAGCACTCGACGCTTGGCGGGGCTTGTGTGCTGTTCTTGTCGCGACGTTCCATTTGCAAGCTTACAGTCATTTATACAATTCTGCGCTAATCAGGCATAGTTTTCTTTTTGTCGATTTTTTCTTCGTGCTGAGCGGATTTGTCATTACCGCTAGTTATCGAGAAAAACTCTTAGCGGGCTTTTCGGTTTGGCAATTTATGTTCCTTAGATTGGGCCGCCTCTATCCACTACATTTCGTGATTTTGGTCACATTCATTGGAATTGAAGTATTGCGATATCGATTTAATGGCTTACTCGGCGGAGCCGAAGTTAGCAAATTTTCACAATCTCATTCGATCGAGGCAATCTTTACGAATATCTTTCTTATTCAAAGCTTGGGCATTCACAAAATGCTGACATGGAACTTGCCCAGTTGGAGTATCAGCGTCGAATTTTACACCTACGCTGTTTTTGCAATTATGTTATTATTTCTCACAAGTCGAAGCTACATTTTTATTGCAGTTGTGGTTTTAGTCAGCCCCATACTTCTATTCAAGTTTGTTGGGAATATCGATACCGACTATGATTTTGGATTTTTGCGCTGCCTTTTCGGTTTTTTCATCGGAGTTGGTTGTTACGACTTGTATCTACTCATGAAGAAAAATGGACATGTGAGCGATATTGTTTCAGCGGGGAAGTCTCTAATTGAAATCTGCGCTATCGGCCTCGTCCTTTTGTTTGTGTGCTTTTTCGGCGAAGGGGCCTGGAGCCTGGGGGCGCCACTGGTTTTCGGGCAGGCCGTTATTATTTTTTCGTTTGAAAGTGGCGCCGTGAGCAATATTTTGAGGGCACGCCCGTTCATGTTTTTGGGCAAACTCTCCTATTCTATATATATGATTTATACACTCGTACTCATTGCAATGGCGTATGTCTGCGAATTGGCTGAGCGGGAGTTAAATGTCTTGCTTCGCCGACATGGGTATTTCGGTTTGGATATGTGGCAGGGTGATATCGCCTATGGTGTTCTAATTTTGCTGACGGTCGGTGCAGCATATTTGACTTTCACCCTTGTTGAGCAGCCGGGACGAAGGCAGTCGCGAAGGATTGCCAATCGACTATTCGGCACGACTATGTCCTCAAGGGTCTATCCAGCCAACCCATCTTATATCGAACGTTCACAACACAACCCAGACCGTGAAATGGGCACATACACTTCCACTTCGGAGTTGAGACTTTCCACAATAAGCGATTTGCCGAATAATAAATTGTGCGAGCGAAAACCGTGAAGTGGATCGCCCTCGCTGCATGTTTGATATTGGTAATGCCGGCGGCGGTTTTCCTACGCCAAGATCCGCGTGTACGGCAAATCGCTTGGATGTTGCTCGGGTTTTTGCCGTTTTTTATACAGCATTTTCATTTATATATGGCCATCGATTTCCACCCGTTTGTGGGGCGGTTATGTAAAGGGCGCCGAAATCTCGATCGTGGACTTCGTTGCACTCGCGCTTTACTTTACCACCGCTAAGCCAAGGCAGCCGCTCCCATTTCGCCTGGTAATGGCGCTCTACTTCATATTAGTTGTGCTCTCCGCGTTTCAGGCCTGGATTCCTAAGGAATCGTTATTCTATCCCTGGCAATTGGCGCGAATGTTTTTAGTGTATGTGACGGTTGTTAGGGGCTCTTCGGATCCAAGAGTAACTCCGGCGATTATGAATGGTTTGGCGGCGGCCATAATAATGGAGGCAGGGTTCGTAGTTTGGCAGAGATATGGACTTGGAATAATCCAATCTACCGGAACCGAGGAACACCAAAATCTTCTCGGCGTAATGTCACACTTCGTGATCTTGCCCTTTTTTTCATTGCTGGTGGCGGGCTACCACAAACGACTTTCACTCACAGTAGTGCTCGCTGGCATGTTCATCGCAATCTCAACCGCCTCACGCGGCACTATCGGCGCAGAGACATTCGGACTGACAACGATCTTAGTGCTTTCTGTCATAGGAAAGTGGGCGTCTTGGAAAGGGCGAGTCCTCTTGATGAGCACGCTGTTGCTTTTACTGCTAGTGCCGACAGTTATTTCGACTTTTCAAGAACGGTTTGCTGAAGTCCCACTGGGTAATGGTAAGTACGATGATCGGACTGCTTACATAAAAGCAGCTGAGTTGATGCTGTCAGACCACCCGTTTGGGATCGGTGCAAATCATTTCGCGGTGATCGGCAATGTCGAACGGTATTATGAAAGGGCGGGCGTGCAACCGTACGCTTTGGCGTTGGCCGGCAACGTTCATAATTTTTACTATTTGACCGCCGCCGAGACCGGATACATGGGACTGGCTGCACTGCTTCTTTTTCTGGCTCGTCCGCTGATCGTCGCATTTCGATGTGGTTGGCGTAATTTGGGCGACTACAGGGGCAATTTATTGCTTGGCTTGGGTGTCGCGCTATTGACTGTATATTTGCACTCTTGGGTGGAATGGAGTTTCGCTACATTCTCCGCTGAATATTTGCTCGCCATTGCAATGGGATTAGTGGCTGGTAATGCGCAGCAGCTTGGCTATTGGTCAGTCAAGCGTCTTGGCGCCGTTCGACCTATGAGTAGCCCGTTTGCACCTGGAGTATCGTCGGGAAAATCAAATGCTACGGATGCAAAAATCCTTCGTTAGCAAACAGTAGAGATCTGATTGTATCTACCGGAGCCCCGTGCTCGGTCAGTCAACTGAATTATATTTCCGTTAACTCCTTCCTGGAATTCGTCCGATAAAAATCGCGCTATACGGCTTATCTCGCCTTTGTCAAAAGTAAGCCGCCGAAGCGTAGCGGAGCACCTCCTAACGATCGTGCTGATATTGCAGGCATTGCAAAAAATGCTCGCACTGTAACAACCGTTCCTAGCGACAACGAGATAATAGAATTGTAGTCTAGCATTCCAGAAAGTGAGATGGCCGCTATGATTCTCCAGCCGCTACCTGGGCCTAATGCACACTATCCTATCGTTTTTGCAAGATCGAATATTATGCCAAGAACATATGCTGTCGATAAAGCGGGCTTTGCGCTGTTTGGACCGTATGTCCGGTAATGACCGGCACGAGCTGCCGGGTGAAGTCCTTAGCGAATATATTGTGCCGAGGCGGGAGGCTCGTCAGCGCAATTGCATAGAACGGGTGCTCGGCCACCTCAAGATCAACCGCGCCATCGCCACGCGATACGACCAGCTCGCCGAGAGCTTCCTCGGCATGCTATTCATCGCCTCAGCACGTTACTGGATCAAATTTGTCCACGCGGCCTAGCACTACTTTGGCAGATTACTCACGCCGCAACGCGTCGCACATCCATTTTCGGCAGTGCGGGCACCGCTGCGGTGGTGGTCGCGCGACGAGTTCGAGGATGGCGTGGCGAACGGCTGGCAAGGTTGGCTGAGGCGGGGGCCCGCTGATTCTTTTTTTTCCGCCTTGCCGCTGCGAGGCGGCGATACTGGAGGAAGGCGTAAGCGATCATCGTCATCAATGCATGACGATGCAGGCCTTGCCAGGATCGTCCTTCGAAGTGATCGAGGCCGAGTTCCTCTTTCAGCTGCTGGTGAGCCTGCTCGCAAACCCATCGCGCCTTGATCGTAGCCGCCAATGTGCGCAGATCAGCCTTGGCCGGCAAGTTGGCGAGGTAGTATTTCTTCTCCCCCGACATCCTGTGCTCGCCGATGAGCCAGGCCTCTTCTCCGGGCAGATGCTGCTGACCTTTGTCCCTGATCCGCTGCGGTGGTCCGTCGGCGACCCGCACGCGGACTGCGGCAAAACGAGCCTTGAGCTTGCCTTTTGTGCCGGTGCGCCAGCTGATAGTCTGCCATCTGGCAGCTGCCAGCATATCTTCGGCCGGTTTCGATAGAACATCGGGAATGTACCGCTTGCGGGGACGGCCGCGCTTGGCAACCGGCCAGATCATCCGCACATCGGCAGGGTAAACCTTGAGATGACGCGGAATGCCCACCGCCCAGGGCAATTTGCGGGCCGTGAGCCCCTGGCGGAACGGCGCGCTCAGCCCATAACCAGCATCCGCCAAGACGCAGCCAAAACGTACACCGGCCGCGACGACACGATCCAGCTCTGCCAGAGCCAGCTCCGGCTTCGTCCGTGAGATTCGGTGTTCGGCTGGAATACCCGCTCGCTGCAACCGAGCTCGATTGCTCGTCCAACTCTCGGGCAGGAACAGCCGCAATGCCAACGTGACCGGTACTTCGCCGCGCGCCAGTGTCAGCGATACCAGAGTCTGACAATTGGCCGTTTTGCCGAGCGCAGAGGCATATTGCGCAGCCACACCCACCGAATGCATGCCCTTCTTGGGGATCGCGGTATCGTCAATCACCAGAACGGCATCACGGCCCCCGACAAGCTTATCCGCTTGGACGAGCAGCTCGGTTTCCACCGGAACCGCATCCCAGACCCCGGCGGCGATAAAGTGATGCAACTGATCACTTTCGCCGAGCGCAAGTCGCCTCGCCATCGGCTGAATGCTCTTGCGATCGCCAGGACCGGTCAGCCCTGACACGTAGAACGGACACATCCGGCGCCGCGCCTTGTGCCCCAATCGATCCAGAAACGGCTTGAGCCAATGTCCAAGCTCGTCTTGCCAATGCAGTGTCCTGCCGCTCATGGTCGGCCCCTCCAAAAGCCGACCACCCATGAGTCACAGAAAAAGTGATTTGGGAATCCTTCGCTCGCTCAAATCTGCCAAAGTAGTGCTAGCACGTTATCTAATAATTACGCTTATATTGTAGCCATAACGCATAATGCTCGCATCGCGACAATTGAACTCAGCGACATCTAGACTATAGAACCGAAGTCCAACATTCCAGAAAGCGCGATGGTCGTTAAGAATATCCAACTGATACCGCGGCGGTATGTACGTCTCCATCGGGGTTGCATTGGCCAATGCCGTACCAGATCCCCGTGCACGTTATTTGCCCGGTTGATTTTGGTCCATTTCCTCGTTGCTCACGGCGGCCGGTTAACGATCCTAATAATTATCGTATTCACGAACCCGCTAGTAAAAGCTAAGATCAATCTATGCGACTGTTGCAGGTCTTGCCCAGCGTTATACGTCGAGGCGAAGATGGCGCTCTGGAAGTCGACACCGATTTCATCGAAGCGCAGCGGGTCTACTTAGAGCATTTCGATTCAATAGTCGTGGCTTGTCCAATATCAGCGCCGTCCAAATCTTCTGGCGTCGTCAACTGTCGTCCAATTGCGACGCTGCCTTGGAGCGAAGATAGGTTGAAATTCTTACCGCTCCCGCAATCATATGCGATTGCGGATTTCGTCAGAACTATTTCTGCCACCAAAAAGACGCTCAAAAGAGAAATCGCAAGCGCCGATTATATATTGGTCTCGCCTCATACTTTGATCGGAGATTGGCCGACCGTCGCGCTGCATGAAGTCCTGCGCCAGCGAAAAAAATACTATCTCGAAGCTGACGTCGTTTACGAAACTCTGGCAATGCTTGAAATTAAGGAAAGCCCCAAGTGGAAATGCATTATCAAACAATACGTCCTACTGCCGCTTTTTCGCTTGTCCTATCGCTATGCCCTGCGTCACTCCAGCGTTTGCTTTTTTCAGGGTGGCGACGTTTACGATGCCTATGCCCGCTTTTGCGCCAACCCCCACAATCTCAATTACCATATCCCCGTCTATGCTGGCAGTCACATCACCAGAGACGATTTGGATCGCAAACTAAGCAAAATTTACGAACGACCACTTCGCCTCGTTTATGCTGGCCGCGCTATCGAAATGAAAGGCCCGATGGATTGGCTCAATGCGGTGCACGATTTACTTAAATGCGGCGTTCCGTTGCAAGCTACATGGTTCGGCGATGGTCCATTGTTGGCTGCACTACGCAAAACTGCGGAAGAACGCGGCATTTCAAGCAATGTTCGTTTTCCCGGTTTTGTGGATCATGAAGTCGTTTTAGACGCAATGAAAACGTTCGATATTTTTCTCTTTTGTCATAAGACCCTGGAATTGGCACGAGTTCCTCGGCGAAGCTCTGGCCTGCGGCTGCGCACTTGTCGGATATGGCAGCGCGTACCCACACGAACTTGTCAAGCAGCATGGTGGAGCCGTTTTTGTTGGGCTTGGCGATTGGGGTAAGCTCGCGGAAAATATCGGACACTTGCACAATAACCGGTACAAACTCGCTGCCTTGATATGCGCCGCCGCTGCATCCGGCTGCAATCTCGACCGTGATGCGGCAATGAGGTACAAGATAACTTTGATCAAGCAGCTGGCGGGGCCACAACTAGGCAGTGCTGATTAGACCAACCGGCGAATTATCATTCGCTGCCGGTTCAGGGGTTGCGCGTAAGCAAATACGTTCTCAAACGGACTTTATTCTGCTAAATGTCCGGTTTCGTCGACGCGTCATTCGAACCAGTCTTCGAAGACATTAATTGAAGGGGTCTCCCGCCGATTGATCATTCGAAGGCCAACTATCGATCGGTTATTACTACCCTCCGGCTTTGTATTGACTTTCTCTTTACAACCGATATTCGAATAAGCTCGAACAGCAGACAAAAGGAGCTATCATTGAAGGATGTGCGCCAGGGCAAGCGGCTCCGCGGCGTCGCGGAGCGGACTATCAGGCGAGCAAAGCAGTTTATTTTTGGCAAATATGCTTTGGATGATGCCTATGATGAGAATTTTTTCTTGTTTAATCTTGCGGACAGTCGCCCACAAGCTGAGTGGCTAGCTCCAAGACTTGCCAAAGCTTTGAGCATCAATAGCGTCGTCGATCTTGGATGCGCTACCGGTCACTGGGTGGCAGCTTTTTTGCGCTGTGGGGTAGACGCCCGAGGAATCGAGGGCGCTTCCGCCGCTGCACGCTACCTTGTTTGCCCGGCTGATCGCGTCATTTTCGCGGATTTGCGGCAGCCTCTCGCGGAGCCAGCTCGCAAGGTTGATTTCCTGCTCAGCATCGAGGTCGCCGAGCACATTGAAGAAAAATATGTCGACATATTCTTAGCTAATATGGTCCGGTACAACCCTCGTATAATATTCATGACCGGCGCGCCTCCTGGCCAAGGCGGGCATTTTCATGTCAACGAACAACCTCATGCATATTGGATTGATCGACTCAAAGAACGCGGCTACAAATATGATCAATCTCTGAAAGACATGGTTTCCGAATTTGTCCTTGAAGGCCGACGTCTTAAGGATGTCCCTCCAATAATGCAGCGCAGCGATCTTCGGCACGACGGCGTTTGGATACCGGAGTGGATGCCAAAAAATCTAATGGTGTTCAGAAATTAGAATCGACTCGTTCGAGTGCGCTGCGAGGCTTATCGTACTTTCTGGCCCAGGAATTTACCCCGCCAATGGTATACGGCCCTATCGGTCCAGCAATTAAGAACTTTCTTATTCGCCGCGGGTACACCGTTGGGCGCCGTACCGAGATTGAACGGTCTTACGCAAAGAGCTATTGGCAGGAATGGCTCATACGCGATTTATCTCTTTTTTCTGCCGTCTACACCCAAAATCGCAATACATTAAAGGCGATACCCAATTGGGTTACTGACGACGTACTGAATCATTCACTGTGGCGCTATGGCGTACCAGTCGAGTTGACTTCTCCGATTATTGGGTCGAGCAACCGAATTCCGCTGACTGAAATCGAGTACGAAATCACGTCGCCCGATTTGCTCGCCTTCATCGCCAGACTCTGTCTTCCAAAACTCACATACCTCGAGGTTGGTGTGTCGGTCGGAAAAACTCTACTTCAAATGCACCATCAACTCTCAGAAGCGACTTTTGTGGGCATCGATATCGAACAAATAAACCATGTAATTGTTGAACATTTTGATACAATTGAGGAGAGTTGGCGTGCCGAATTCGGGCTATGTGGTCGAAACACTATCCAAAGGACTTGTCAATAAAATACCGACATGTCATCGGCTGACATCGCGGTCTACAAAAAACACCCTTGAATATCTTAGCGCAGATCAATTTAATGATGATACTTGGGCTACGCTCGAGGGTCATCACTTCAATCTCGTCTTTTCCGATGGCGTTCACACCCCTGACGCATTGCGGACCGAGCTTAATTTTCTTATAAGACATGACTTGATAGACCGCAGTCGCTTTATCATGCTTTGGGATGACCTAAATCACCCGGATATGCAGGTGGCGTTTGTCGAAAATGCCAAAGCGCTATGCCGTATATTCAATAAAGGCAATCCAGCATTTTCCCTATACGACCTGCGCGGTAGCTATTGTGATTATAACGCTGACGGGATCAGCATCACCCGACCAATGGGTATTTTTTATTCGCTGGGTTGATTTCAATGTTTTTTGCTCGAACAACAATCGCCAACAGGGCGCCGATGGCCATTGAGCCAAACGAATATAATTTATGACCTGCCACCTTGTATTTGGACCGATCTTTGCTGGAAAATTCCAGTTTAGCGGCATGTCCCATTGGCGCCGTTGGATGAGGAAGGACCATGAAGAGATCGAAGTTCACGGAAGCGCAGATCGCTTTCGTTTTGCGGCAGGCTGAGGAAGGGACGGCAGTCGGCGAGGTGTGCCGTAAGGCCGGAATTAGCGAGGCGACCTTTTATAACTGGCGCAACAAGTACGCTGGCCTGATGCCCTCGGAGATGAAGCGATTGCGCCAACTCGAGGAAGAGAACGGCAAGCTGAAGAAGATCGTAGCGGATCTGTCTCTGGACAAGGCGATGCTGCAGGACGTGATCCGCCGAAAACTTTGAAGCCTGCCCGGAAGCGCCAAATGGTGGATCATGCGCGCTCGACCTGGCGGGTGAGCATTCGACGTGCTTGCCGCGCACTACCGGTCGATCGATCAACCTACCACTATCGCTCCCGTCGAGCCGGGCAGGCTCGGCTGACCGAACGGATCAAGGAGATTGCCGCAAGCCGCGTGCGCTATGGCTATCGGCGCATTCATGTGCTGCTACGCCGTGAAGGCTGGGCGGTGAATGCCAAGCGCGTCTACCGCCTGTACCGAGAAAATGGCCTGCAATTGCGCAACAAAACGCCCAAACGCCGAGTGAAGGCCAAGCTGCGGGACGATCGCCGTCCAGCGACACGATCGAACGAGACCTGGGCGATGGACTTCGTGCACGATCAACTGGCGACCGGCCGCAAGCTGCGCGTGCTCACAATCGTTGATACGTTCTCGCGATATTCGCCGGCCGTGGAGCCGCGCTTCAACTTCCGTGCCGCCGATGTGGTGGAGGTGCTGGAAAGAGTCGGCCGAGAAGTGGGATTCCCGGCGACGATCCGAGTCGATCAGGGGACAGAGTTTGTTTCACGCGATTTGGATCTGTGGGCATACCAGCGCGATGTCACGCTCGACTTCTCACGACCCGGCAAGCCGACCGATAACGCCTTCATTGAATCGTTTAATGGCAAGTTCCGGGCGGAATGTCTGAACACGCATTGGTTCATGAGCCTCGACGATGCGCAGCGAAAATGCGAGGCTTGGCGTAGAGACTACAATGAGGAAAGACCTCACAGCGCGATCGGCAACAAACCCCCGATCGAGCTCATCAATCGGTCAGTGGCACACGGCCCGCCCTGACCAAATGCCCTGGAAAAAGGCCAGCAGACCGGTCCAAGGATGGGGAGCAGTTCAC